>NZ_CBDQZH010000032.1:0-78893 GCF_965341775.1 Streptomyces sp. bgisy159
CACGCCCTGTCGCAGCGAACTGGCCCATGGGCCCTGTCTGCCCACCGTGCTACCACCGCATCCGCAGCCGTCCGAAACCGTGCGCACAGTGCGGCACTCGCCGCCCCCTCATTGGCACCGCTCATCGCGCTGGCGGGGCCGGAATCTGCGGGCCCTGCGCCGGTGCAGGCCCCATCCCGCCCTGCACCGCCTGCGGAAACGAGGAAGGTGCCTACGCCGACGGCCAATGCCTGCGCTGCGTGGTGCGTCACCGCGTTCGCGACCGCATCACCCGATCGGACGGCACCCAGCATCCCCAACTCATGCCGCTAGTGGACGCCTTGAGCGACACCACGGAACCGGCCGGCACCCTGCATTGGCTCTCCGACAGCCCCGCCGCCCGACTGCTGATCCACCTGGCCACCGCCCAGCAGTCGATCAGCCACGACCTCCTGGACGAACTCCCACCCAGCCACGCAGAGCGCTACCTGCGCCACCTACTGATCGCCACCGGCATCTTGCCGCCCCGCAACGACGACCTCGAACGCATCCCCGCCTGGCTCGACGGCCTGCTCACCGACCGACCCGCGCACCACGGCCGCCTCGTCCGCCCGTTCACCACGTGGGTACTGCTGCGACGAGCCCGCCGCCAGGCCGCCGACCGTCTCAACACCACATCCACGGCTCAGCGCATCCGCCGTCGCGTCCGCCAGACGTTGTGCCTGCTGGACTGGCTCGACGCACACCGTCTCGAACTCGCCACGCTGGACCAGGACCGACTCGACACCTGGCTCAGCACCAACCGCTCACACTACGAGACCAAGCAGTTCCTCGACTGGGCTGCCCAACGCGGTCTCACCGACCCACACATCATCGCCACCCCGCCCACCGCAGCCGCCGGCCCGGTCCTGACCGAAGAAGACCGCTGGCGACAGCTCCGACGCTGCCTCACCGACGCCGCGCTACCCCTCGAAGTCCGCGTCGCCGGATCCCTCGTCCTCCTCTATGGCATCCCTGGCGAACACCTGCGCTACCTGACCACCGACGAGATATATGGCTCAGCACCAGACAAGACGTTCCTCCACGTCGGCCCCGGCAGGTTGTGGGTGCCGCCCCGCCTGGCCGAACTTCTCCATCAACTTGCCCAGGCGCCTCGCCGACGCTCGAGCCTCACCCGCCATCTGGCCGACCAGCCCTTGTGGTTGTTCCCCGGAGTGCTGCCTGGGCATCCCCTCAGCCGCAAGGCATTCAACGATCAACTCGTACGCCAGGGCATCCAGACCAGATCCGCTCGGACAGCGGCCCTGATCGCCCTCGCTGCCGAACTGCCGGCACCCGTTCTTGCTGACCTACTCGGTGTCCACATCCAAACCGCACTCAAGTGGACCCACCATGCTCAGCGTGGTTGGAGTGTCTACCTCATGGCCCGTATTGCGGGCTCTGACCAGGTCAGATGACCTCCTTGGGCCCCACCTCAAGTGGCCCAAGGAAGCGTGATGAGGGGTGGCGGTTGCCGCAAATTCTGGGTTGATCTACTGCTGTCCCCTGCAACCGATAGGCACATCTGTTGGCGGGCTGGGGGTCCCGACCTTCCCGGTGCCGAGGTCTGGGGTGTACACGGAGGTGTTCTGGCCGGCAGCGCCGAATGACCTGAAGGGCCCGACTACCTTGTGCAGAGTTTTACCGTGGTAGCTGTAATCGACCTGCAGGGACCATTCGTAGTTGCCATGACAGGCGGATACGTCGACGCGGATGATCGCCGGGTCCGTAGAGCTGACGGTGAATCCAGAACCGAGCGGGTTCGTTCGCACTGGTGGCTCACTTGGATCGGTCTCTCCGCCACCGACGACGCCGCGGTCGACAAGTTTGGGTGTGTCCAGATCCAGGTCGAAAACTCGGTCCTTGACGTCGCCGCAGCCGCCCTGCGTCAGAGCCACCCATTCGGGCGGGCCGATCTTCTTGGGGACACGCGTGGTTAGGTGGAGCTCGTCGACGGTGACGGACTCCGTGCCCTCAGCGCTCAGGTCCAGATACAGAAAGCCGCTGCCCCACGTGCCACCTTTGTTGCCCGGCGTGGTTACTTCGGAACGGAAGTTCTGCTGAGAGGGATCGAACTTGTCCAGAGGTTTGCCGCCAGCTGGCATTGCGACGGAGGTGGACCCATCGCAGACCTTGGCGGTAGGCCACTTGTGGGTCACCAGCAGCGGCCCTCCGGGCGTCGGAGCCGTCGGTGACTGTGCTTTCCGTGAGGGCGCGTCGACTGCGTTTCCTGCACCGCAGACGGAGCCCCCCGAACACTCATTGCTGGAGCATCCCACCAGCAGTGCACCAGCACACACCGTCAAGGCGGCACCCAGGCCGATCGGGAGCTTCATCTGTTCGACTCCTGGCTGGCGGTCCGATCGGTGGTCGGATCAGGCGGGTTGCCAAAGTTGGTGTCGTTGCCGTGACCGCAGACAGCTTGGTTGCTGCACTCATTTCGATCGCCGCCGATGGTATCCGTGGCGAACAGCGCGACCAGCGTGCCAACTATCGCAACGATCGCGGCTATGGCCGCGCGCCACACTTGTGTGCGTTGCAGCCCGGACATGGGCATGCCGACCTCCCCCTCGGTCGCTGCGGGCGCAGACCGCGAGCCTGTCGCCTCAGTATGCTCAACTTCCCCCATGCAGGCGGCTGTTTCACGTGTTTTCCGGGACCGTTCTGTACCTTCCGTGCGCAAGGGGTGCCGTCAACTGTTGGGATCTGCCTGCTGTTGGCGTGATCGAGAACAGCAACTCCAGCATCACTGACGGGAGATCATCCTCTGGCGAGGGCTGGCGCGCCAACGTCATCGTGCGGCGGGGGGTGCGCGACCGTACCGGGCTGGGTGATGCGACCCTACGCCGGATGGGGCTCAGTTCATTTGCGCCGAGGTCTCGTTTACCTTTCTTTGGACTGCTGACGGGCTCAGCCAATCGAACGTTGAGGGAATACTCCCCATCCTGAAAAAGTCCACTGCACCAGTAGAGGCGAGGCTCCGCGCGGAGCTGACCCCAGGGCTTGGGCGAGTTCCGGGGGCGGGCGGTTGGTCGGGCCGTGACCGGTTGGGGTGCATAGCAGAGCAGGCACGGGCTTCGTGATCATTGGGGTGTCGAAGCTCAACGATCATGAGGTGGCCCGTGCCTGCCGCTGCATCTTCTCTCATCCCGCCGGTGCTGGTGAAGCTGGGTCCGCTGGATGCCAGTCAAGTCGCTGACCTGCGGCCCTTTCTGGAGCGGGTGCCCGACCCGCGGGCGAGGCGGGGCCGCTGGTACTCGCTGACCGCGATCCTCCTCGTCTGTGCCTGCGCGGCCGTCTCCGGAATGAGGAGTGTGGATGAGATCGCCGAGTGGGCGGCACGGGCCTCGGACACCGTGCTGACGGCCCTCGGAGTCCGCCGGCATCCGCTCAGGTGGCGCCGTGCCCCCTCGCGGACCACGATCGGCCGCGTGCTCGCGGCCGTCGACGGTGACGCCTTGGACCAAGCAGTCGGCGCCTACCTCACCGCCCGGAGCACCGCGGGAACAGTCTCGGGGAAACGACAGGTGATCGCCGTGGACGGCAAGTCACTGCGAGGATCGGCCCGCCTGAACGCCGGCCGCAGACACCTGCTCTCCGCCGTCACTCACCACCGGGCCCTGACCCTCGCCCAGGCGGAGGTCGGAACCAAGACGAACGAGACCGCGCACTTCCGGCCCCTGCTCGAACCGCTGGACCTGACCGGCACCGTCGTCACCTTCGACGCCCTGCACTCGGTCAAGGCGAACGTCACCTGGCTGGTCGAGACGAAGAACGCCCACTACATCGCCATGATCAAGCGGAATCAGCCGACCGCCCACCGGCAGCTCGCCGCCCTGCCCTGGCCTGACATTGCCGTCCAGCACACCGCTTCCTCTGCCGGACACGGCCGCCGGGAGTCCCGCTCGATCAAGACCTGCGGCATCGCCGACGAACTCGGCGGGATCGCCTTCCCCCACGGCCGCCTCGCCCTCCGCGTCCACCGACGCCGCAAACAGGGGTCTTCAAAGTTGAGCGGTGCGGAGGTGTCCGCGGGCTCGGCGGGTGGTGACGCAGCGTGTCCGTAGCCGTTGGTTGTCGGCATTGCGAAGGCCGAACGCGTTGCGGGCGACGAGCTTGATCACGCGGTTGATGCCTTCGCTCTTGGCGTTGCTGTGCCCGGTGTCGATGAATGCGGCGATCTCGGCCCACCAGCGGTCGACGGTGATGGCGAGCTGGCGCACCTCGGGGATGTCGGAGTCCGCGCACCATGTGAGGAACTTCCAGCGGGCGTGCCCGACTTGGTGGCGGTCGGCGCCGGTTCTCGCCAAGGCGAGGAGGTTGTGCAGGTTCTCCTTGGCGATCCATGCCGTCAGCAGGGTCTGGCCGATCGTCCCCTCGCCCAGCAGCGTGTTCCACATCGTGGCGAACTGCTCGTCGGTGAGGTCCTCGCGGTTGCGCAGCAGGCGCCGCCTGGCTTTCCATTCCGGGTCACTGGCGCGTCCGCGTCGGCCGCGCATCTCGGCGGTGGTGCGGCGCCTGACCATGGACAGCATCTTGTTGGCGAGCTGGACGACGTGGAAGTGGTCGACCACGACGGTGGCGTGCGGGAGACCGGTGCGGACGGCGGCGCGGTAGGTGGCCGACATGTCGATGGCCACGTACTCGATGCTCCTTCTCCAGGCCAGCGGGGTGGTGGCGAGCCAGGCCAGCACATCGGCGACGGTGCGGACCTCGACCTGTCCGAGCAGGCCGCCGGTGCCGAGCGCGTCGACGAACCCCGTATGCCACCGGTCGCGCGTCAGCATCCACTTGCCCGTGGCGGGGTCCTGTTCCCAGCGCGGCCGTCCGCGCCGGGTCTCGTCGATGCCCAGCACCGTCACCTCGGGCAGCGGGGCGTCGGTGACCTCGTGTGCGACGGCGCGGAAGGCGTCCATCACTGTCGGCCAGGACAGACGCAGATCCCGGGCGGCCTGGATGACGGTGGAGGCGGCGTCGCGTATTCGCCGCCCGGCAGCACCGCGCAGTCGCATGGTGATCCGTGCGCCGGCCGGTAGCTGCGGGATCTGCTCGGTGAAGGACCGGCGCGGGCAGGCGGCCTCCCGGCACCACCAGCGGCGCTTGTGCCAGCGGAACTCCAGTCCGCTCTCGCCGTACGGCAGATCGCGGGGCCGGGTCACCGCCGAGCCCTTCACCCTGGTGGCGAACACTCCGCAGGCCGGGCACGCCCGGGCCCTGTCATCGGCCGTGGCCAGGTGGACCCGGCGTATCCCGTCCGCCAGCCGCTCGACCCGGACGACGGACACCCCGTCGAGGTCGAGCAGCAACGTCGTATCGTTGAGCAAGCCCGTGGCTCCTGCATGATCGTTCTGCGTAGAGAACAGAAATGATCACGCAGGGCCACGGGCACCTTGCGTCCAGGGCCAAGCAGCCCGACCCAACACGGAGCGTGACGCCGTGTCAGCAAGCCGAACCAGCGCACCGCTCAACTTCGAAGACCCGCAAACAGACCGGCGAGCGCGAGAGCCGCGAGACCATCTACGCCGTCACCAGCCTCGACGCCCACCAGACCACCCCGGCCGAACTCGCCGCCGCCGTCCGCGGCCACTGGGCCGTCGAGGCCCTGCACCATGTGAGAGTTGTGACCTACGCCGAGGACGCCTCCACCCTCCACACCAGCACCGCACCCCGCGCCATGGCCACCTTCCGCAACCTCGCCATCGGCCTGCTCAAAACCCTCGGAGCCGTCAACATCGCCAAGACCACCCGCGCAATCCGCGACCAGCCCGAACGAGCCCTCCCGCTCCTGGGCATCACCAACAACCCGGACACCCAGGGAACTTGATCAAGCCCTGGTGACGCAGGGCAGACGACGAGCACGCGACGAGCGCGGTGGCGGAGAAGCATCTCCTGGATGACCAGGCCGGCCTCGATCGTCTTGCCGAGGCCGACGTCATCGGCGACGAGGAGGTTCACTCGCGGCATGGACAGCGCCTTGGCGACCGGGGCGAGCTGGTGTGGATAGACGGTGATTCCGGACCGGAACGGAGCCTGCAGAGTTTCTGTATCAGCACTTGCCACGCTGCCCCACCGAGCAGCATCGAGGAAGGCTCCCAGCCGCTGCGGATCATCCCAGCGCCCATCCTGAACCTCGGGCAGCTCTTCCGACGAAACCAGCTGACGGCCTGGCTCCATCTCCCAGACGACGGTCAGGCTGTCGCCGACGTCGTCGCCAGAGACGTTCGTCAGTGTTACGAGCGTCCGCCCTGGAAGGCGGGCAGCCGCGAGTTCGTCGACTGGCTGACGGCTTTCGTCCACGCGCGCGACGACCCAGTGCTCTCCGCGTACCTTTACCAGCTGGCCTGGTGCAACCACCGCATCGTTCATGATGGACCAATCTTGCCTGATCTGTTCCTTCACCGGAGCAGATCGAGGCGGTTGCTCCACAGGAAGGCCGGGACGGGTGCTGCCTTCCATGGGGAGCAGATGCCTGTTCGGCGGCTTTGTGGAAGGGGTATAAGCCGGGATCAGCCCGGGGGAGAGGAGTCCCCCCGCAGTGATCGGCGTGGTGCAAGCAGCTCTAGGGGAGCGCAAGGGGAGCGCGGATGCCTTTGGACGGTGCAAGACGGGACGCGAACAGCGGGACCGCGACATGTGCTCTGATCTGGGAAAACGGGATCTGACGCGACCGCGCGGCACGGTCTGGCACGATCCCTAGCGGGCTCGTAATGCGTAGGTAGCGGGTTCGAATCCCGCAAGCGGCTCACTCGGAAACCCCAGATCGGATCCCTTCTCCTGGGGTTTCTTCTGGCGCTACGCAGGGACCCTGGCGCGACCGCGGCGCGAGCCAGGGCATACAGCGGCCACGTGTGAGGTGAGTGTGCGCAGGAGTGCCACGGTGTGTGCTTTCCGCTGTTGCCGGTGTTGTGAGTCCTCGACAACCAGCTGACGCAGGGGCCGAGCTGGTCAGAGCCCCTAAAAATGCCCTTCGCTCCTATCTGCGGGCCGTCATGCTGGAGGACATGCACCCTCGCGACGAAGAGATATGGCGGGCGATCGATCGGGGCGACCGGGAGATCGACTGGGAGGCGTGGTTCGGCCACCCGGAGGGGGCCGACTATCTCTCCGCCGCCGGACACGAGGTCACTGTCCGGGCGGTGGCCGGCCTGACGTCGTTCTTCGACAGCCGCTGGCTGCCGAAGGCCGTGACCCCCTCGCCCGCGGCTAGCCGGGCCAGAGACACTTTCGTCGGACTGGGCCGTTCCTCCCCAGTGCTTCAGTTCTTCAACGGCGCCGACAAGGGGGCGTGGGTTGAGGCGGTCCGGTGGTGGGCTGCGTACGCCTACTTGGAGAATGCTAAGGTACCCGGCTTCGCCTCCGTTCGCCGGGACGCCCGCCGTGACGTCACTCTGTCCCGATTCCTGCACACCCAGACACAGGCCCGCCTTGCGCTCATGGGCGCGGCCCGCGGACTCCCGGTTGAGCTGGAGCCAGCGAAGGCCAGCGGGGGCCCCGGCGACATCCGGATTGGACCGCTCTTCATCGAGGTCGTCACCTTCGCAGAGGATCAGAGGCTCCAGGACTACGAGAGGTTCCGCGAGAGTTGCCGGATCCACCTCTTCACCCTGGATAGGGGGCGCGAGATCTACTGGGAAGGTGATCTCCCCGAACTCCTGAACGGCAACGAATTCGAGGCGTGGAAGAAGCGCACCGAAGAAGCCGCCGACGAGTGCATGGCCTCGGGGGCCGCAGGTGACGTCGTGACCAGTTCCGGGCGACGGCTGACCGTCCGCCCTGGGAAGGCTCCTCTCGGCACCAGCCTGGCCGGGGACGCGGTGGAAAGCGACCAGGGCAAGCGACTCCTGGGCAAGGTGCGGGGTAAGGGTGCCAAGACGGAGGGAGCCGGCACCGCGTGGATCTGGGTAGAGGACCACAGCGGCCTCTTCCACTTCCCTACGCCCTTCGCCGACATGACGCTCGCTGCGAAGACCGACGCGCTCGCGGACCTGCTTGGTCCCGTTCTGAAGGAGTACACCCACGTCGCTGGAATCGTCGTCTCGAACGCAGCCCACCGGCGCCTGCCCCTCCCGCCGGACGAGGACGCGCCCCGTCGAGCCGGACAGGGCTTCCAGCGCGGACTGCCCCTTGACAGGGTCCGCGAGACCATCGTGATCCCCCGGAGGATCCTCTTGCCCGAGCAGACGAGCCTGATCGCCCGCATGTGCGATGCCGAGGCAGCCTCGCTCAACTGGGCTCTGGCGAAGCTCGGCGTCCCCGGGGGTGTGTCATCCCTGTTGTCAGCTCCTCCGGACCTTCGTCCGGCCCCCCTCTGGACACCGTGAGGCCGCCTTCCGGCGTGGGGAACCTCAGGAAGACCGACAAGGGGAGGGCTGCAGGCCCCGCCAACAGTTTGATCCAGACGGGCCGCTCACCTTGGGCCGCTCCAGTAGCCGGGCCTGGGAGGCATTGCGCATCTCCAGGCCCGGCAAACCAGCCCGTTCCTACTCGTGCATGCGGGGGCGCCACTCTGTCGCTGCGGGCGCCGCCACGGGGCAGCAACGCCAGCAGCCAGATCGTTCGCCAGCAAGGCCCGTAGCGGCAAAGGGCTCGAGACGGGACAGCGTGACGCTGGATGAATGTCTACTCGCCTATAACGCCGGGACGGCTGCACCGACGTCCGGCCGAGCCGCACGGATCCGCGGCAGCCAACGCATACAGGTGCGGATCGAACATGGCCCGATACTTCCTGGGCGGCAACTGCATCGACACGAACCGCACTTGCGGGGCCCCGACGGGGCGTGGAACGCCACCGTCACCGCCGCCGCTCCTCGCACGTTGCGAGGCCACTGCGACGACAACTCTCCGTAAAGGCTGACGGTTACTCAGACAGCTCTGACGTGTCGTCACCCATTCAAGATCATCTTGCACGTGCGTTGCACAAGGTGCTGAAAAACAACAGTGATCAATGGAGGGTTGTGAAGGTGAGTATCCGCAGGTCAGCTGGCACGTTCAGGTGTCGTGCCCCTTGCCTCCAAGGGGCACGACATCGCGCCGGTCAGATGTCCCGGAACGTCTCGATCTGCGCCCCCACCGAGTTCAAACGCTCCGCGAGGTCCTCGTACCCCCGGTTGATGACGTAGACGTTGCGCAGCACCGACGTGCCCTCCGCCGCCATCATCGCCAGCAGGACGACCACGGCCGGACGCAGGGCCGGCGGGCACATCATCTCGGCGGCGCGCCAGCGGGTGGGGCCTTCCACGAGGACGCGGTGCGGGTCCAGGAGCTGGAGGCGGCCGCCGAGGCGGTTGAGGTCGGTCAGGTAGATCGCGCGGTTGTCGTAGACCCAGTCGTGGATGAGGGTCTTGCCCTGGGCGACGGCCGCGATGGCCGCGAAGAAGGGCACGTTGTCGATGTTGAGGCCGGGGAACGGCATCGGGTGGATCTTGTCGATGGGCGCCTCCAGCTTGGAGGGCCGGACGGTGAGGTCCGCGAGGCGCGTACGGCCGTTGTCCGCGACGTACTCCGCCGAGCGGTCGTGGTCGAGCCCCATCTCCTCCAGGACCGCCAGCTCGATCTCCAGGAACTCGATGGGCACCCGGCGCACCGTCAGCTCCGACTCGGTGACGACCGCGGCGGCCAGCAGGCTCATCGCCTCGACCGGGTCCTCGGAGGGGGAGTAGTCCACGTCGACGTCGATGTGCGGCACCCCGTGCACGGTGAGGGTCGTGGTGCCGATGCCCTCCACGCGTACGCCCAGCGCCTCCAGGAAGAAGCACAGGTCCTGGACCATGTAGTTGGACGAGGCGTTGCGGATGACGGTGACGCCGTCGTGCCGGGCGGCGGCCAGCAGCGCGTTCTCGGTGACGGTGTCGCCGCGCTCGGTCAGCACGATCGGCCGGACCGGGCGGACGGCGCGGTCGACGACGGCGTGGTACTGCCCCTCGGTCGCCGCGACGTCCAGGCCGAAGCGGCGCAGCGCGATCATGTGCGGCTCGATGGTCCGGGTTCCGAGGTCGCAGCCGCCCGCGTACGGCAGCTTGAAGCGGTCCATGCGGTGCAGCAGCGGACCGAGGAACATGATGATCGAGCGGGTGCGCACGGCGGCCTCCGCGTCGATGGCGTCCATGTCCAGCGCGGCCGGCGGGACGAGTTCCAGGTCGACGCCGTCGTTGATCCACCGGGTGCGTACGCCGATGGACTGGAGCACCTCCAGCAGGCGGTAGACCTCCTCGATCCGGGCCACCCGGCGCAGCACCGTACGGCCCTTGTTGAGCAGGGAGGCGCACAGCAGGGCCACACACGCGTTCTTGCTGGTCTTGACGTCGATCGCGCCGGACAGCCGGCGGCCGCCCACCACGCGCAGGTGCATCGGCCCGGCATAGCCCAGCGAGACGATCTCGCTGTCCAGCGCCTCTCCGATGCGGGCGATCATCTCAAGGCTGATGTTCTGGTTGCCGCGCTCGATGCGGTTCACGGCGCTCTGGCTGGTACCGAGGGCCTCGGCGAGCTGCGTCTGTGTCCAGCCTCGGTGCTGCCGGGCGTCACGGATGAGCTTACCGATGCGTACGAGGTAATCGTCTGCCATGAGGTTGAGGTTATCTCAGATATGAGATGGGGCTCGCCGGGAGGTCCATTCGGGTGACGGGCGGTCAGTCCGTGCTGGTCAGGGGTGGTTGGCCGCATGTGCGACGTTCGCTGATATCGCCCTAAGTCCGTAATGCTCTGATTCGTCACCAGGTGGCCCGGCTGTGAGGTCGTTCGACCGGGGTATCCCCTGTCTTCTCAGTGGAACCTCGGCCCGGGGGCATCACTCTGACCCCCCGAAAGGGGGCATGTATGAGGATTCGGATGCGTCATCGCCTCTCGGTGGTCGCCGCGCTCGCCGGGTGCTGCTGTGTGCTGGTCTCCTGTGGCACGCAGCGCGCGGGCGACGCGGCGACCGCCGCGCCGACGGCGGGCCCATGTCTGACGGACACCACGAGCGACGACCAGGGTGAGCTGCCGGACACGACGAGCGACGACCAGGGCGAGTTGCCCGACGAGACCAGTGATGACCAGGGCGAGTTGCCGGACACGACGAGTGATGACCAGGGCGAGTTGCCGGACACGACGAGTGATGACCAGGGCGAGTTGCCGGACACGACGAGTGATGACCAGGGCGAGTTGCCGGACACGACGAGCGACGACCAGGGCGAGTTGCCCGACGAGACCACGGACGACTCGGACGACTTCACCGACGAAACCACCGACGACGCCGGCGGGGTGCCGACCTCCGGCCCGAACTGCTGGTATCCGATGCTCCGGGAGTTCCGCGCGTACCTGACGGCGGACGCCCCGAACGCGGACGCCGCCCTCGCCGCCCACGTCACGGGCGTGCGGGTCCGCGTGCCCGCCGGTGGTGCCCGTACCGAGTCCGTGGTGCGGGTCGACTTCGGGGCGGGGGAGGAGGGGCTGGCGGACCGCACCGCCGCCGCGTTCGCCCGCTGGCGGGGTTCCGTGTACGGAGACCGCGGTCATGTGGAGGTGCTCGGTCCTGCGAAGACCACGGCCGGACTCGACTGGTGACCGTGCCGTCCCATGGGCGGCGAGGCGTGGCTCCGGGTCGGCCGGGCCCGGGGGGTGGCTGTCGCCACCTCCCGCCCGGCGGCCCTCCGGTGCTCCTCCGGCCCTGTCGGTTCGAATGAAAGGCGACCCACGACGGGCCCGGAGCATGACCAGCGCGCCCCCATGTACTAGAGTTATCTCGACATCGAGATATCTGCCGAAGGCGCACCGCGGTCGCCACTCCGGTAAGGGTTGCCTAACTTAGCTTTACCTTAGCGGACGGGCCAAGCTCGCGTGGCGGCAGGATGCGGTGGTACGCGCACATCAATGAAGGAGACTGTCGTGTCGGCGAACAGCTTCGACGCCCGCAGCACGCTGCAGGTGGGCGACGAGTCGTACGAGATCTTCCGGCTGGACAAGGTGGAGGGCTCGGCCCGCCTGCCGTACAGCCTCAAGGTCCTGCTGGAGAACCTGCTCCGCACCGAGGACGGCGCCAACATCACCGCCGACCACATCCGTGCCCTGGGCGGCTGGGACTCCCAGGCCCAGCCGTCGCAGGAGATCCAGTTCACGCCGGCCCGCGTGATCATGCAGGACTTCACCGGCGTGCCCTGTGTCGTGGACCTCGCCACCATGCGTGAGGCCGTCAAGGAGCTCGGCGGCGACCCGGCGAAGATCAACCCGCTGGCCCCGGCCGAGCTGGTCATCGACCACTCCGTCATCGCCGACAAGTTCGGCACCGCGGACGCCTTCGGCCAGAACGTCGAGCTGGAGTACGGCCGCAACAAGGAGCGCTACCAGTTCCTGCGCTGGGGTCAGACCGCCTTCGACGAGTTCAAGGTCGTCCCGCCCGGCACCGGCATCGTCCACCAGGTGAACATCGAGCACCTGGCCCGCACGGTCATGGTCCGCGGCGGCCAGGCGTACCCCGACACCCTCGTCGGCACCGACTCCCACACCACCATGGTCAACGGCCTCGGTGTGCTCGGCTGGGGCGTCGGCGGCATCGAGGCCGAGGCTGCGATGCTCGGCCAGCCGGTCTCCATGCTGATCCCGCGCGTCGTCGGCTTCAAGCTCACCGGTGAGCTGCCGCCCGGCACCACCGCCACCGACCTGGTGCTCACCATCACCGAGATGCTGCGCAAGCACGGTGTCGTCGGCAAGTTCGTCGAGTTCTACGGCGAGGGCGTGGCCGCCACCTCCCTCGCCAACCGCGCCACCATCGGCAACATGTCGCCGGAGTTCGGTTCCACCGCCGCGATCTTCCCGATCGACGGCGAGACCCTGAACTACCTGAAGCTCACCGGCCGTTCCGATCAGCAGGTCGCGCTCGTCGAGGCGTACGCCAAGGAGCAGGGCCTCTGGCTGGACCCGAAGGCCGAGCCGGACTTCTCCGAGAAGCTGGAGCTCGACCTGTCGACGGTCGTGCCCTCCATCGCCGGCCCCAAGCGCCCGCAGGACCGCATCGTCCTCGCGAACGCCGCCGAACAGTTCAAGCTGGACGTGCGCAACTACGTCGACGCCGTGGACGAGGCCGGCCAGGAGTCCTTCCCGGCCTCCGACGCCCCGGCCGTCGCCCCGAACGGCGCCCCGTCCAACCCGGTCACCGTGACCGCCCCCGACGGCTCGACGTACGAGATCGACCACGGCGCGGTCACCGTCGCGGCCATCACCTCCTGCACCAACACCTCCAACCCGTACGTCATGGTCGCCGCCGCGCTCGTCGCGAAGAAGGCCGTGGAGAAGGGCCTGACCCGCAAGCCCTGGGTCAAGACCACCCTCGCCCCGGGTTCCAAGGTCGTCACCGACTACTTCGACAAGGCGGGCCTCACCCCCTACCTCGACAAGGTCGGCTTCAACCTGGTCGGTTACGGCTGTACCACCTGCATCGGCAACTCCGGCCCGCTGCCGGAGGAGGTCTCCAAGGCCGTCAACGACCACGACCTCGCGGTCACCTCGGTCCTCTCCGGCAACCGGAACTTCGAGGGCCGGATCAACCCCGACGTCAAGATGAACTACCTGGCGTCCCCGCCGCTGGTCGTCGCGTACGCCCTCGCGGGCTCCATGAAGGTGGACGTCACCAAGGACGCCCTGGGTACCGACCAGGACGGCAACCCGGTCTTCCTGAAGGACATCTGGCCCTCCGAGGCCGAGGTCAACGACGTCGTCGCGGGCGCCATCGGCGAGGACATGTTCTCCAAGTCCTACAGCGACGTCTTCGCCGGCGACGCCCAGTGGCAGGCGCTGCCCATCCCGACCGGCAACACCTTCGAGTGGGACCCGGAGTCGACGTACGTCCGCAAGCCCCCGTACTTCGAGGGCATGGGCATGGACCCGGAGCCGGTCTCCGACATCTCCGGCGCCCGCGTCCTGGCCAAGCTGGGCGACTCGGTCACCACCGACCACATCTCGCCCGCCGGCGCCATCAAGGCCGACACCCCGGCCGGCAAGTACCTCACCGAGCACGGTGTGGAGCGTCGTGACTTCAACTCCTACGGCTCCCGCCGGGGCAACCACGAGGTCATGATCCGCGGTACGTTCGCCAACATCCGCCTGCGCAACCAGATCGCGCCGGGCACCGAGGGCGGCTACACCCGCGACTTCACCCAGGACGGCGGTCCGGTGTCGTTCATCTACGACGCCTCCCGCAACTACATCGAGCGGGGCATCCCGCTGGTCGTCCTGGCCGGCAAGGAGTACGGCTCCGGCTCGTCCCGCGACTGGGCGGCCAAGGGCACCGCGCTGCTCGGCGTGAAGGCCGTCATCGCCGAGTCCTACGAGCGCATCCACCGCTCCAACCTGATCGGCATGGGCGTGCTGCCCCTCCAGTTCCCGGAGGGCGCCTCCGCCCAGTCCCTCGGCCTGACCGGCGAGGAGACCTTCTCCGTCACCGGGGTCGAGGAGCTGAACAACGGCAGCACCCCGCGCACGGTGAAGGTCACCACCGACACCGGCGTCGAGTTCGACGCGGTCGTCCGCATCGACACCCCCGGCGAGGCCGACTACTACCGCAACGGCGGCATCATGCAGTACGTGCTGCGCAGCCTGATCCGCAAGTAAGCGGCGCAGCAGGGTAGTCGACGGCCGTATCCCCGCGCTCGGGGATACGGCCGTCGTCGTTCACCGGTTCGCGCCGCCGGTCGTCCTCGCGCAGTGAATCCCGGCTCCATCGCCGCGCCACCCGTTTACAAGCGCGCCCCGCGGCGCTACCTTCCGCAGAGGTGAGGGTGGGAGCGCTCCCATCGGTGGACCGGAACCCGCCGCCGGAGCGCTCCCGCCCTCACTCATCCGCACGCCCCCCACCCGCCCGGTCCGCATACGGAAGGACGGACTGATCTGTCATGATCATGGCAACTCGGGACTCCCTGACACCCTCGCCCTCGGCGGCGCGGCCGGGCTTACGCCTGCGCGCCCTGCTGCTCGTCCTCGTCTCCCTGCTGGCCACCGTCCCCGCCCTCGGCCTGGTCGTCTCGGCCGGCGGCCCCGCGCAGGCGCACGGCACCCCCATGAAGCCGGGCAGCCGCACCTTCCTGTGCTGGCAGGACGCCCTCACCGACGCCGGGGAGATCAAACCGGTCAACCCGGCCTGCCGGAACGCCCAGCAGGTCAGCGGCACCACTCCGTTCTACAACTGGTTCTCCGTGCTGCGCTCGGACGGCGCCGGCCGCACCCGCGGCTTCGTCCCGGACGGCGCGCTGTGCAGCGGCGGCAACACCAACTTCACCGGCTTCGACGCGCCGCGCGACGACTGGCCGCTGACCCATCTGACCGCCGGGGCGACGGTCGACTTCTCGTACAACGCCTGGGCGGCCCACCCGGGCTGGTTCTACGTGTACGTCACCAAGGACGGCTTCGACCCGAGCCGGACGCTCACCTGGGACGACATCGAGGACCAGCCCTTCCTCTCGGTCGACCACCCGCCGCTCGACGGCTCCCCGGGGACGGTCGAGGCCAACTACTCCTGGTCCGGCAAGCTCCCCGAGGGCAAGTCCGGGCGGCACATCGTCTACATGGTGTGGCAGCGCTCGGACAGCGCGGAGACCTTCTACTCCTGCTCCGACGTGGTCTTCGACGGCGGCAACGGCGAGGTGACGGGCATCCACGAGCCCGGCGACCCGACCGACCCGGTCCCCGGCGAGTGCTCCGCGACCCGCCGCACGACCGGCAGTTGGAGCGGCGGCTACCAGTCCGAGGTGACCGTCACCAACACCGGCGACGTCCCGATGCTCGGCTGGATGGTCGACTGGACGCTGCCCGCGGGCCAGTCGGTGGACAGCCTCTGGAACGGCAACGCCACCTACACCGGCCAGGACGTGATGGTTCACAACGCCGACTGGAACGGAGCCCTCAGCCCCGGCGGGAGCGCGACCTTCGGCTACGTGGTCCAGGGGCCCGGCGGTGACAGTACGACGACCCTGCCCTGCCGGGTCGGCTGACCCCGCCCGGACCCGGAGGTCGGCGCCGAGAGGCCACCGGGTCCGCCGGCCGGAGTGGAAGGTCCCACCCGGCCGACCCCTACGGGGGATCGGGGTCGGCCGGGTGGGCCCCGGCCGGACGGTGCCACGGACGGGGTGGGGGTGCGCGGTGCGGGCCGCCGGACGGCGGTGAGCCACGCGCGTGTGGTCTACACCTGACTCTACCCTCGGCCGGACAACGCTGTCACATCGGCGGTTGGCCCAACACCTTCGCCAGTCACAGCAGTTGGCGCCGCACGTGGACGCCCTCGCCCCCCTCGTGGCCGTTGTACGGATAGGAGTGGATCTCCCGGCGCGGGTCCGTCCCCGTCAGCTCCCCGTACCGGTTGAACGCCGCATGGGCGCCGCTCGGTGGGCAGACCGTGTCGCGCAGGCCGGTGCCGAAGTGGGCGGGCGCCTGCGCGCGCCGGGCGAACGAGACGCCCTCCACGTAGCCGAGGGTGCGATGGGCGGCCCGCTCGGCGCCGCGGTGGACCGCGAGGTACCCGGCGATCTCGCCGTAGGGCCCGGTGTCGGTGAGGTCCAGCGCGCGCCGGATGTCGCACAGCAGGGGCGCGGTGACGAGCACCGCGGCGAGGTCGGGCACCAGCCCGGCGACGGCCAGGGCGAGTCCGCCGCCCTGGCTGTTGCCGACGGCGGCCGTGCGGGCGGGGTCCACGCCGGGCAGCGTACGCACCGTCGCCACGGCGCGCACCGCGTCGGTGATCAGCCGCCGGTAGTGGTAGTCCCGGGGGTCGAGCAGGCCCCGCACGGCGGGCCCGGGTCCGCCCGGCGCGCTCGCGTGCGGGTCGGGGGTGGTGCCGCCGTCGCCGTACCGGTCGCCCTGGCCCCGGTTGTCCATCAGCAGATGGGCGTACCCGGCGGTCACCCAGGTCAGCCGGGAGTGCGGGAGGTCCCGGCCGCGCCCGTACCCGGCGTACTCGACGACGGCGGGCAGGGGCCCGCTCGCGTCGGCCGGGAGGCTGAACCAGGCGCGCACGGGGTCGCCGGCGAAGCCGCGGAAGGTCAGGTCCCAGGTGCGGGTGAGCCGCAGGCCGTTCTCCACCGGGCGCATCGACACCAAGGGGGCGTGCGCCGCGGCCTCCTTGAGGGTCCGGCGCCAGAAGTCGTCGAAGTCGGCGGGTTCCCGGACGTCGGGCCGGTGGTGTTCCAGCTCGTGCAGCGGCAGGTCGAACGCGGGCAAGAGGACACCTCGCAGGAATCGGAACCAGAACGGAAACTTGCGGAGTCGGTGCGTGGTGCCTCCGGGTTCTACCCTGCCGCCCGAGGCTTCCAACGTCTCCCCTCCGTGGTGCGGAAACTGGCGCGTGACCCATTGACAGCGCTTTCTCCATGCCCATAGGTTGCCGCGAAGTTACCGGTAAGAGCTCGAAAGTTTCGGTTCCGCGTTCCCGCTCCGGGAGGCCCGAGCATGAGCACGTCCACCTCGCCGGCTCCGCCGCCCGGCACCCAGGACCCACCGCCACCGACGACCGGTGCTCCGCCCGCCCGGCCCTCCCCGCGCCGCGGCCTGCGCCGCTCGCTGCGCCGCGACTGGCAGCTGTACTCGCTGGCCGTGCTGCCGCTGGTCTTCTTCCTGCTCTTCCGCTACCTGCCGATGATCGGCAACGTGATCGCGTTCCGCCGTTTCGAACCGGGCGGTTCGATTCTCGGCGAGCAGTGGGTGGGGCTGCGCTACGTGCGCATGTTCCTGTCCGACCCGACCTTCTGGCAGGTCTTCCGCAACACCCTGTGGCTGGGCGGGCTGACCCTGCTGTGCTGCTTCCCCGTCCCGATCGTCCTGGCGCTGCTGCTCAACGAGGTGCGCCGCACCGCCCTGAAGCGGTTCGTGCAGTCGGTGTCGTACCTGCCGCACTTCCTGTCGATCGTCATCGTCGCCGGCATCACGATGCAGATGCTGGCCACCGACGGCCCGGTCAACCACGCGCTCGGCTGGTTCGGTCACGACCCGGTGCGGTTCATCCAGGAACCGGAGTGGTTCCGCACCATCTACGTCGGCTCGGAGATCTGGCAGACCGCGGGCTGGGGCACGATCCTCTACCTCGCCGCGCTCACCACCATCGACGAGGACCTCTACGAGGCCGCCCGCATCGACGGCGCGGGCCGCTGGCAGCAGATCCGGCACGTCACCCTGCCCGGCATCCGCCCCACCATGATGACGCTGCTGATCCTCAACATCGGTACCTTCCTGGCGGTCGGCTTCGAGAAGATCCTGCTGCTGTACAACCCGCTGACCTACCCGACCGCCGACGTCGTCTCCACCTACCTCTACCGGACCGGTGTGGAGTCCAACAGCTTCAGCTACGCCGCCGCGATCGGCCTGTTCGAGGCGGTCATCGGACTGGTCCTGATCACCTCCGCGAACCAGCTGTCGCGCCGCACGGTCGGGACCAGCCTGTGGTGAGCCGCCCCCGCACCTCCGTCAACCAGCCGACCCGCGGCTACCGCGTCTTCCAGGGCGTGAACGGGGTCGTCCTCACCCTGGTCGTGGTGGTGACCCTCTACCCGTTCGTCAACATCGTCGCCCGCTCCTTCAGCGGCGAACGGCAGATCCGCGCCGGTGAGGTCACCCTGTGGCCCAGGGGCTTCGACCTCACCACCTACCGGATCGTCTTCACCGACGACACGTTCTGGCGCGGCTACGGCAACACCGTGTTCTACACGGTGGTCTCCACCGCCGTGGCCATGGTGCTGACGACCTGTTACGCCTACGTGCTGTCCAAGAAGCACCTGCGAGGGCGCGGACTGCTCGTCGGGGTCGCCGTGTTCACCATGTTCTTCTCCGGCGGTCTGATCCCCCACTACGTCCTGATCACCAGCCTGGGCCTGAAGAACTCCGTGTGGGCGATCGCCCTGCCGAACGCGATCAGCGTCTTCAACCTGCTGGTGATGAAGGCCTTCTTCGAGAGCCTGCCCTCCGAGCTGGAGGAGGCCGCCGAGATCGACGGGCTCAGTACCTACGGCATCCTGCTCTGCATCGTCCTGCCGCTGTCCAAGGCGGTCATCGCGACGATGGTGCTGTTCTACTCGGTGTCCTTCTGGAACTCCTGGTTCCAGGCCTTTCTCTACATGGACCGCACCGACCTGATGCCGGTGACCGTCTACCTGCGCAACCTCATCGCCGGCGCCACCGGGGCGACCAACGCCGGGGCCACCACCGAGCAGGGCACCCAGGTCGCGGCGAACATCCAGGCGGTCACCATCGTGCTGACCTCCCTGCCGATCCTGTGCGTGTACCCGTTCGTCCAGCGTTACTTCGTGTCGGGCGTGATGCTCGGCGCGGTCAAGGGCTGAGTGCCCTCCCGCTCTCCCGTCCCGCTCTCCCGTCCCGCTCTCCCCTTCCGCTCTCCCGTCCCGCTCACCGAACAAGGGAGTGTCCGTGCCCAACACAGGCAAGCTGTCGCGGCGCCAGATCCTCGCCGCCGCCGGATTCGCCGGCCTCGCCACCCCCACCGGCTGCGGCGGCGGTGACGACGGCGGGGACACCAAGGACCTGGCCGAGAAGCAGCACGGCGCGATGAAGGACTACCGCGCAGGACAGCAGTTCAAGGCGACGACCGCGCTGTCCTTCACTCTGCTGCACAACAACATGCCCAACTACCCGCTGAAGCCGGACTGGCTGTTCTGGAAGGAGCTGGCCCGGCGCACCGGCGTCACCCTCAAGGCCACCACCGTCCCGTCCAGCGACTACGACAAGAAGCGCAGCCTGCTCATCGGCGCGGGCGACGCCCCGCTGCTGATCCCCAAGACCTACCCCGGCCAGGAGGCCCCCTTCGTCTCCTCCGGCTCGGTCCTGCCCGTCAGCGACTACGTCCACCTCATGCCCAACTTCCGGGACAAGGTCAGGAGATGGGCGCTCCAGCCCGAGCTGGACTCGCTGCGCCAGTCGGACGGCAAGTACTACCTGCTGCCCGGCCTGCACGAGAAGGTCAAGTCGGGCTACTCCCTGTCGCTGCGCACCGACGTCCTCGACCGCCTGGGCCTCGCCCTGCCGACCACCTGGGACGAGGTGTACACCGTCTTCAGGGCCATCAGGGCCGAGTACCCCGACCGCTACCCCTTCTCCGACCGGTGGAGCAACCCGCCCCACTCTGCCGGGGCGCTGCTCGGCTACCTCGGCCAGGCGTACGGCGTGCGGGCCGGCTGGTCGTACCTCAACACCAGCTGGGACCGGCGCAAGGGCGAGTACGTCTTCACCGGCGCCACGGACGCCTACCGGCAGATGCTGGAGTTCCTGCGCAAGCTCGTCGACGAGAAGCTCATGGACCCCGAGAGCTTCACCCAGACCGACGACGAGGCGACCGAGAAGCTGCTCGCCGAGAAGTCCTTCGCGATCAGCGCCAACCCGCAGGAGCTGGTGCAGAACTACCGCTACAACCTCCGTCGCCAGGTGAAGGGCTCGGCGATCGAGATGGTCCCGGTCCCGCTCGGCCCGGCCGGACCCGTGGTGCTGGGCGGCGCCCGCCTGGAGAACGGGCTGATGATCTCCCGCGAGGCCCTCAAAGGCGACAGCTTCGTCGCCCTGATGCAGTTCGTGGACTGGCTGTGGTACTCCGACGAGGGCCAGCGGTTCGCCAAGTGGGGCGTGCGGGACGTCACCTACACCGAGTCCGGCGGGCGCTACGAGCTCGAGGACGGCATCGACCTGATGGGCTCCGACCCGGGCGCCCCGAAGAACCTCCAGCGGGACTACGGCTTCTCCAACGGCGTCTTCTCCTACGGCGGCAGCTGGGCCCTGGTCTCCTCCTCCTTCACGCCCGACGAGAAGAAGTTCCAGGACGCGATGTCCCGACGCCGGCAGCTCCCCGTCGACCCCGCGCACCCCTTGCAGTCGGTCGAACAGGAACAGGCCACCCTGTGGGACACCCCGCTGCGGGACCACGTCTTCCAGAACACCCTCCGGTTCGCCCTCGGCAAGCGCCCCCTGTCCGAGTGGGACGACTACGTCGCCGAGCTGAAGGCGAAGAACATGGACCGGCTGATCGACCTGCACAACAAGGCGTACGCGCGCTTCAAGAAGGAGAACGGGTGATCCACGTCCCCGGCACCCCGGTCGGCCGTCTGTCCGACGCCTGGCGCCACTGCGTCGGCACCGGCCGCACCGAGCTCGCCCTCCGCCGCGACCACCAGGACTCCCTCGCCCTGCTCCAGCGGGACATCGGCTTCCGGTACATCCGCGGCCACGGCCTGCTCAGCGACGGCATGGGCGTCCACCGGCCCTACGAGTGGCAGGGCGCCCGCCACGACCACCACTCCTTCACCTACGTCGACCAGATCCTCGACGCCTGGCTCGGCCTCGGTGTCCGCCCCTTCCTGGAACTCGGCTTCATGCCCGACGGGCTGGCCTCCGGCGAGCAGACCGTCTTCTGGTGGCGCGGCAACGTCACCCCGCCCCGCGACCACCGTCAGTGGGCCGCCCTGGTCCGCGCCACCCTCACCCACCTCGTCGACCGCTACGGCCTCGACGAGGTCCGCACCTGGCCCATCGAGGTGTGGAACGAACCCAACCTGACCGACTTCTGGCAGGACGCCGACGAGAAGGCGTACCACCGGCTCTACGAGATCACCGCGCACACCGTCAAGGAGGTCGACGCCGGCCTCCGGGTGGGCGGACCGGCGATCTCACCCGGCGCCGACCCCTGGCTCGTCCGCTTCGCCGAGTTCACCGCCGAGCACGAGGTACCCCTCGACTTCGTCTCCCGCCACGCCTACACCTCCGGCCCCGCCCAGCACGTGCCCTTCGGATCCCACCAGACCCTCGCCCCGGCGAGCGACCTGCTGCACCAGTTCGGCACCCCGCGACAACAGCTCAAGGGCACCCGGTACGCCGAACTCCCGGTCCATATCACCGAGTTCAACTCCTCCTACTGCCCGGACAACCCGATCCACGACACGGCGTTCAACGCCGCCTACCTCGCCCCCGTGCTCGCTTCCGGCGGCGACCTCGCCGACTCCTTCTCGTACTGGACCTTCAGCGACATGTTCGAGGAGGCGGGCGTGCCCACCGCCCTCTTCCACGGCGGCTTCGGGCTGCTCACCCACCGGCAGGTGCGCAAGCCCACCTACCACCTGTACGCGTTCATGGCGCGGATGGGCGCCGACCTGCTCGCCCGGGGCGACGACCACCTCGTCACCCGCCATCGGGACGGCCGGGTCACCGTGCTGGCCTGGGCGCCGGTCGACCCGAGCGGTACGACACCCGGCCCCGAGCGGCACGAGCTGCGGTTGTCGGTGCCCGTAGGGGGAGCGGGGGAGACCTTCGTCCGGCGCTCCACCGTCGACGAGGAGCACGGCAACGCCTACACCGCCTGGCGGCACATGGGCGGCCCCCGCTCCCCGAAACCGGGACAGCTCGACGTCCTGCACGAGGCCGCCGAGCCCGCCCGCGCCCACACCCGGCTTCCTCTCACCGGCGGCCGCGCCGACCTGCGTCTCACCCTGGCCCGCCACGAGATCACCCTCGTGGAGCTGACCCCGCCGGCCGACGAGACCCCGCCCTGGTGGGACGAGCGCCGGCTGCTCGGCCGGGAGCCGTCATGAGCGGCACGGTCACCGACTTCGGCACCGGCGTCCTCTCCCGCGCCACCGCGCTGATCCACACCCTGCTCACCACCCAGGCCCTCCTGCTCGCCGCCGCCTCACCGGGCCTGGCCGCACTGTTCCTGCTCGGCGGCGACCCCGCCAACCTGCCGCTCGCCGCGCTCTGCCTGCTCCCGCTCGGCCCCGCCCTGGCCGCCGCCGTCTACGCCCTGCACCACCGCGGCCGCGACCTGACCGACCTGCACCCGGCCCGCGTCTACGCCCGCGGCTGGCGGCTCAACGCACGGCCCGCGCTGAAGCTGTGGGCGCCGCTGCTGGCCTGGCTCACCGTCATCGCCTTCACCCTGACCCACTTCGCCGCCACCGGCCTGCCGGGCTGGTGGGCCGCCCTGGTCGCGCTGACCGGCGCCGTCGCCCTGCTGTGGGGCGCGCACGCCTTGATCCTGACGTCGCTGTTCACCTTCCGGGCCCGCGACACCGCCCGCCTCGCCGCGTACTTCCTGGCCCGGCACGGCCGGGTCACCCTCGCGGCGGCCTCCCTGCTGATCCTCGCCGCCGGTCTGACCGCCGTACTCACCGAAGCCCTGCCCGCCCTGCTCGCCGCGCCCCTGCTGCTCTCCCTGCTGCACAGCAGTCGCCCGGTGATCGCCGAGACCCGGGAGGACTTCACCGCACCCAAGCCCTCAACGACGCCTGGTGGACAGCCTCCTGGTCCCACCGCTACACCCCCTGTGTGGAGACCGCCACCCGGGTCACCCCGGACGGCGACCGCCTGCTGTTCCTCCTCGACCACACCACCCGACCGGCAGCCCTCACCGCGCACGCCGCCGCCGGCGACCTGCTCACCGGAAAGCGGGTCGACCAGGGCGACCCGCTCGACCTGGACCCGCTCGGCGTGTCCGTCCTGCGGCTTCAGTGGATCCGGCGGCCCCGCGCGTCCGGCACCCCCGACTTGCGCAGGAAGTAGCTGTTGAGCTGGTCCCGCCACTCGCGTGCCGACCGCAACTGCTCCTCGTACCGCTCGCTCACGCGCGCGTGCCACGCCGGGTCGACCAGGTCCGCTAGGCCCGCCCACACCCGGCGGGCCTCCTCGACCTCCTCGACGCCCTCGAAGCGGGTGTCGTAGATGTGCTGGATCACCGTCTTCCCGCTGTGCAGGACGTGCCCGTACGGGACATGGTGGAAGAACAGCAGCAGTTCGTCGGGGCAGGTCCGCGGCGACTCGTACAGCCGCGACCAGGGCTTCGGGTACTGGCCCGCGTAACCGGTGCCGGTCGCCACGCTGCGGTCGACGCCGACTCCGTCGCGGTCGGCGAAGTGGTAGGTGCCCCACGGGCTGTACTCGTAGCCGTCGACGCTCGGCCCGTAGTGGTGCCCCGGCTGCACCATGAACCCCACGCCCAGCGGAGCCGTGTACTTCTCGTACGTCCGCCAGGAGCCGGCCAGCACCGCCCGCAGCCCGTCCGCCAGCCGCTCCGGGGCGGCCGGGAAGGTGAGCGCGATCCACTCCTCCAGGACGGCGGCCGGGTCGGCGTCCGGCTGCCAGGCCAGCCGCCCGAAGGTGTACAGGTTCGCCTGGGCCAGCGGATGCCCCGTCCAGTGGGGGTCGTCACCCACGTTGGACACGGCGGCGAAGGCGTCGGCGAGATCCCCGACCGACTCGTCGCCGAGCCGGAACCGCAGCACCTCGCTCCACATCGGTCCGAGCCAGCACACGTGCCGCTGCTGCCCGGTGTACTCCTGCGTGGCCTGGAACTCCACCGCCAGCCGGGTGCGCGGCAGCGCGCCGAGGACCGGGGAGACCGGCTCGCGCACCTGGAAGTCCATCGGACCGTGCTTGACCTGGAGCACGGTGTCGCCGGCGAACCGCCCGTCCAGCGGGGCGAAATGGTCGTAAGCCGCCCGCGCCCGGTCCGTGGAGCGGTCCCGCCAGTCCTGCCGGTGGTCGTAGACGAACGCCCGCCAGCGGACCGTGCCGCCGTACGGGGCGAGCGCGGCGGCCAGCGCGCCGGCGCCGTCGGCGTGGCTGCGCCCGTAGCCGAACGGGCCCGGCCGGCCCTCGGAATCGGCCTTCACCACGAACCCGCCGAAGTCCGGGATCGCCGCGTACACCCGCTCGGCCGCCTCGGCCCACCAGCGCCGCACCCCCTCGTCGAGCGGGTCGGCGGTGTCCAGACCGCCGAGCACCACCGGCGAGGCGAAGGACACCGCCAGGTGCACCCGCACGCCGTACGGCCGCACCGCGTCGGCGATCTCGGCGACCTCGGCGACGCGGTCGGTCAGCAGGCGGGCCTCGACGGTGTGCACGTTGACGTTGTTGACGGTGATCGCGTTGATCCCGCAGGCCGCGAGCAGCCTGGCGTACGCGCGGAGCCGTCCGGTGTCGCCGCGGGCCGACCCCTCCCGCCAGAAGAGCGAGCCGCCCGCGTAGCCGCGCTCCACCTGGCCCATCACGGGGTGCACGGCGACGTTGTCCCAGTGGTCCAGCACGCGCAGCGCGACCGCCGGGCGGTGGACGCGCCGCTCCCACCGCCCGGAGAACGCCCGCTCGCCGAGCCGCACCACGTGGAACAGCCCGTGCAGCAGGCCGTGCTGACCCGACGCGGTGACCGTGGTCGGCCCGTCGTCCCGGGCGCAGGCGAACCCCTCGTCACCGAGCTCGTCCGGTGCCGCGTCCGCGCGCAGCTCCAGCAGCAGGTCGTACGGTTCCTCCCGGACCACCTCGCCGCCGAACCGCCCGCAGGCGTCGGTCACTTCGGCGCGCACCGTCTCCACGAGCGGGCCGGAGCCCCGGACGGCGACCCGCCTGCGGCCCAGCGGGCGCCACACCTGCGGCGGCAGCCAGGCCGGATCCACGGCGGTGGCCACGGCGTCAGGCGACGGCCGCGCCGGTGCCGCGCGCGGCACCGATCAGGTCGCTCAGACCGGCGTCGTCGTAGACGGAGATGTCCACGTAGGCGCCCTCGGGGATGTCCAGGTCCTTCACCGAGTAGTCCAGGACCGCGCTGGTGCCGGGCGGGGTGAAGGGGCCCAGGTTGTGGGTGGTGCCGCCGGAGGTGTAGCTCACCTTCACGTAGTAGCCGTCACCGTCGTTGGCCGTGTCGTACACCCACAGCTTCTCGCCGTAGGGGTGGAACTCCACCTTGCCGAGGAACGCGCCCGACCGGGTCAGTTCCATCTTCACCGCGAGACCGCCGGCGTCGTGCGCGAAGTACGTGCCGTCGAACGGGTCGGTCAGGTTGCCGCCGCTGCAGGGGCAGCCGTCGGTGTCGTAGTAGTACTTGGCCATCGACGGGTTCGGGCTGTACGCCTGTGCCGGAGCCGCCGTCGCGGCCAGGGCCCCCGCCGCGAGCACCGTGCCGCCGGCCACCGCCGCCAGCCTGCCGACGAAGCTCATCCGCACTTCCCCCTCCTCGTGCCGGAGCGCCCGTCGATCACGGGCGGCCCGAACATTCTCAACCATGGCCCGCGGTACGCGCAGTCGTATTTCCGACAGGTCTCGACTCGGAAAAGACCACCGCCCGACCTTGCGCCCGATCTTGCTGTCCTGGCGGGAAGTGGACTATACCTGTCGGCGTTTCCTGCACGACCCAGCTTGACCCGTTCCTGGAGAAGGCGAGGACTTGAGCATGGGATCCACCTCCGCAGCGAACCACGGGCCGACGGGCGTCGGCCGCCGCGATCTGATCAAGAGGTCCGCCGTACTCGGTCTGATGTCCGTCCCGGCGACGGGTTTCCTCTCCGCCTGTGCCAGCAGCGGCGGCGGGAGCGAGGAAAAGGCGAAATCGGGCGAGAAGACCGCGAAGAACCCCCTCGGCGTGAACGCCACCGCGACCATGGAGTTCGTACTGTTCGACGGCGGATTCGGCAAGGAGTACGCCGAGGACGCGGTCAAGGTCTACGAACGGAACTTCCCCGACGCCGAGGTGAAGTTCTCCGCCACCCAGAAGATCCAGTCCACCCTGCAGCCCCGGTTCAACCAGGGCACCCCGCCCGACCTCATCGACAACTCCGGCGCCGAGCAGATGGACATGGGCGTCCTCGTCGGCAAGAAGCAGCTCGCCGACCTCACCCCGCTGCTCGACGCGCCCTCCTACGACGACCCGGAGAAGAAGGTCCGCGACACCCTGCGCCCGGGCATCGTCGAGATGGGCCAGTTCGACGGCGACCCGGTGTGGATCCTGTACTACGCCTACACGGTCTACGGCGTCTGGTACTCGCAGAAGGCGCTGGACGCGCTGGACGAGCGGTACCCGGAGACCTGGGACCAGATGCTCGCGGTGTGCGAGAAGGCGAAGAAGAAGGGCATGGCGGGCTGGACGTACGCGGGCAAGTACCCGTACTACATCCCCTTCTCCCTCTACCCGATGATCGCCAAGGTCGGCGGCCGGGAAGTCCTCGACGCCATCGACAACCTGGAGCCGAACGCCTGGAAGCACCCGGCGGTCAAGACCTGCTTCGAGGCCTACTACGAGCTCTACAAGAAGGGCTACGTCCTGCGCGGCACCCCCGGCCTCGACCACATCCAGTCGCAGACCGCGTGGGCCCAGGGCAAGGCGCTCTTCCTGCCCAACGGCTCCTGGGTGGAGAACGAGTCGGCGAACGTCATCCCCGCCGACTTCGACCTCGCCGTCTCGGCGCCCACCGGCATCGACGGCTCCGACAAGATGCCCTTCGGCGCCATCTGGGCCTCCGGCGGCGAACCGTTCGTCGTGCCGGCCAAGGCGAGCAACGGCACCGGCGGCATGGAGCAGCTGCGCGTCATGCTCGGCGAGGCGTCCTCCAGGAACTTCACCGCCAAGGTCAAGTCGCTCACCGCGTACAACGGCGGCACTGACGGGCTCGACCTCACCCCCGGCCTGAAGTCGGGGGTCGCGGCGCTGGAGAAAGCCGGCGACAACGTGGTGAATCCGCGGCTGCAGGACTGGTACGTGCAGTTGCAGAAGGAGAAGATCGGGGTCGCCGGCCTCGGCGAGATGATGGCGGGCCGGCTCACCCCCGCCGAGACCGTGCGGAAGATCCAGCAATTCGCCGACGAGGCGGCGAAGGACACGTCGATCAAGCACTACAAACACCAGTGAAGGCGCCGGTGACGCGATGCAGCACGGCAAGTACCGTTTCATCGTGGGGTTTCTGGCGCTGCCCCTGGGACTGTACGCGCTCTTCGTCATCTGGCCCTTCGTCCAGTCCATCTACTACTCCTTCACGGACTGGACGGGACTGAGTCCCGAATTCGAGACGGTGGGCCTGGACAATTACCGGCGGATGCTCCATGACGACATCTTCTGGAAGTCCCTGCGCCACAGCCTGGTGTTCGCTTTCGTGCTGCCCGTGGTGACGATCGCTCTGGCACTGTTCCTCGCCTTCATGATCAATGTCGGCGGGCGCCGGCGGAAGGGCGGCCCCGCGATCACCGGAGTGCGGGGCTCGTCCTTCTACAAGATCGTCTATTTCTTCCCGCAGGTGCTCTCCATCGCCATCGTCGCCCTGCTGTTCGCCTTCGCCTACAACCCGGACAGCGGCGCCGTCAACTCGGTGCTGCGCGGCATCGGCCTGGACGGCGTCCAGCCGCTCTGGCTGGGCGACCCCGACCTCGCCCTGTGGGCCGTGATGGCGGTGCTGGTCTGGTCGACGGTCGGCTTCTTCGTGGTGCTGTTCTCGGCCGGCATGGCGTCGATCCCCGTGGACCTGTACGAGGCCGCGCTGCTCGACGGGGCCGGGCGTGCCACCACGTTCTTCCGGGTCACCCTGCCGCTGCTGTGGGACACCGTGCGCTCCGGCTGGGTCTATCTGGGCATCCTCGCCCTGGGTGCCGAGTCGTTCGCGGTCGTCCAGATCATGACGACCGGGCCCGGCGGCCCCGACTACTCGACCACGGTGCTGGTCCTGTACGTCTACCAGAAGGCTTTCCGGGACGGTCAGGCCGCCTACGCCACCACCATCGGCGTCGCCCTGCTCGTCGTCACGCTGGCCTTCGCCGCGGTGGTGCTGCGGCTGGGCCGTCGAGAGCGGCTGGAGTACTGAGTTGAAGACCACGGACAAGCCGGCCCCGGCCCCCACCCCCGTGTCGAAGGCGGACGCGCCCGCCGGCGGCCGGCGCACCGGGCGCCGAAGGGCCGAGGGAGCGGTGCTCAACGCCTTCTCCCACGGCGTCCTGGTGATCTGGGCGATCATGGTCGTGCTGCCGCTGCTCTGGGCGGTGATGACGTCGTTCAAGGACGACCGGTCCATCTTCTCCTCGCCCTGGTCGCTGCCCGGTGAGCTGCACCTCGACAACTGGTCGCGGGCCTGGACGGACGCCCACATGGGCGACTACTTCCTCAACACCGTCCTGGTGGTGGGCGGCTCCCTCGTCGGCACCCTGGTGCTGGGCTCGATGGCGGCCTACGTGCTGGCCCGCTTCGACTTCCCGGGCAACCGGTTCATCTACTTCCTCTTCATCGGCGGCATGAGCTTCCCGGTCATGCTGGCGCTGGTGCCGCTGTTCTACGTCGTGAACAACATGGGCCTGCTGAACACCATCCACGGCCTGATCCTGGTGTACATCGCGTACTCGCTGCCGTTCACGGTCTTCTTCCTGACCGCGTTCTTCCGCACCCTGCCGACCTCCGTCGCGGAGGCGGCGTTCGTCGACGGCGCCTCGCACACCCGGACGTTCTTCCAGATCATGCTCCCCATGGCCAGGCCCGGCCTGATCAGCGTCGGCATCTTCAACTTCCTGGGCCAGTGGAACCAGTACATGCTGCCGACGGTCCTCAACACGGACCCGGACAAACACGTCCTCACCCAGGGCCTGGTCCAGCTGGCGGTCAGCCAGGGCTACAAGGGGGACTGGTCGGGTCTGTTCGCCGGACTGGTCATGGCGATGCTGCCCGTGCTGGGCGCGTACATCGTCTTCCAGCGCCAGGTGGTGGCGGGGCTGACGGCGGGCGCCCTGAAGTAGCCACGGGCACGTCCGAGGGGCGGTGGTCCGGGGCGCGACCCGCAGCTTGCCCAGGGGCGCCTTGAGCGCCGCCCCGGCGTCGGCCGATCCGGGGATGCGAGCCTCGACGGTGTACGACATCTCCGCCTTCTCGCGCGGGGAGGGGAGCGTCCGGCTCCGCTTCAGCACCGCCCGGCCGCGCTCCTCCAGGGCCTGCTCGAACAGCTCGGCGTCGACGCTTGTGCCGCGCGACTGGGCCAGTGGCACGTGCGCGCCGGTCCCGGGCCCGGGACCTCGCCACGGCGATCCCGCCGGCCACGGTGTGTCATGCGGTGATCGCGGTGCGGAGCCGCCCCGGGGAGGCACGCGGGCTTGCCTTCAACCTCCGTTCTCAAGGTGCGGTGGGCCGCGCGAACCGCCCACACTGCCGCATAACACCGTGGTCCGGTCGCACGGAAGCGGGCGTTCCACCACGCCGTGCAGCCGTCTCCGCACACACCGCGATCCTCGCACGCACCCTTGTTCGATCCTGCGGATGTTGTTCAACCTCTTGACGGGAGGCAACCCGAACGGCTCAGCTTAGAGTTCACTAGTTGGACATAGACGGGGTCTCATCGAAGCGGCCCCGCGCGCAGGAGGTCGTCGTGGAGACTCCGGGGTCGCAGTCGTCGCTGCATCGGGCCAACCTGGAGCGGGTGGTGCGAGCCGTCCGGCTGGCCGGATCCCTCACCCAGGCGGAGATCGCCCGGACGACCGGTCTGTCCGCGGCCACCGTCTCCAATATCGTCCGGGAACTCAAGGACGGCGGAACCGTCGAGGTCACCCCCACCTCGGCCGGCGGCCGCCGCGCCCGCAGCGTCTCGCTCAGCGGGGACGCCGGCATCGTCATCGGCATCGATTTCGGCCATACGCATCTGCGGGTCGCCATCGGCAACCTGGCGCACCAGGTGCTCGCCGAGGAGTCCGAGCCGCTCGACGTGGACGCCTCCTCGACGCAGGGTTTCGACCGGGCGGAGCAGCTGTTCACCCGGCTGGTCGAAGCCACCGGGGTGGATCGCGACAAGATCGCCGGTGTGGGCCTGGGTGTGCCCGGTCCGATCGACGTGGAGTCCGGCACCCTGGGCTCGTCCGCCATCCTGCCCGGCTGGATCGGCACCCGGCCCGCCCAGGAGTTGCGGGAACGGCTCGGCGTGCCGGTCCACGTGGACAACGACGCCAACCTCGGGGCCCTCGGCGAGATGGTCTGGGGCAGCGGCCGGGGCGTGCGTGATCTCGCATATATCAAGGTCGCGAGCGGTGTCGGCGCCGGCCTGGTGATAGACGGCAAAATCTATCGAGGACCCGGCGGTACCGCGGGAGAAATCGGACATATTACTCTGGATGAATCCGGTCCGGTCTGCCGCTGCGGGAATCGCGGCTGCCTGGAGACCTTCGCGGCCGCACGGTACGTGCTACCGCTCCTCCAGCCCAGTCACGGCACCGGCCTGACGATGGAAGGCGTCGTGCGGCTGGCCAAGGACGGAGACCCGGGTTGTCGTCGGGTGATCGCCGACGTCGGCCGCCACATCGGCAGTGGAGTCGCCAACCTCTGCAACCTCCTGAACCCGAGCAGGGTGGTCCTCGGCGGTGATCTCGCCGAGGCCGGAGAGCTCGTTCTCGGGCCCATCAGAGAGTCCGTCGGCCGCTATGCGATCCCCAGTGCGGCGCGTCAACTCACCGTTCTCCCGGGGGCACTTGGTGGTCGCGCCGAGGTGCTCGGAGCGCTCGCCCTCGCGTTGAGCGAGATGGGCGATTCGACACTTTTGGACGGGACCGGTGTGGGCCCGCTCCCAGCCGCCGCACCCGCCTTCACTTAGAGAACGCATGACGCCGTTGCCATCTCGTTAAGTATTTACTTCTTGACGTCGCACGTGTGGCCGAGTTGACTTCCAGCCACCTCGGCCGCAGCGTTGCGGCCCTGTCAGGGAGGCACAACCCAATGAACGCAACGATGCGTAGAGTCGTGATCGGCGCCACCGCCGTGTCCATGGCCCTGTCGATTGCCGCGTGCGGCAAGGCGGGCGACGACGACAACGACTCCGGCGGCAGCAAGTCCGACAGCAAGTCGATCGGCCTGCTGCTTCCCGACAGCGTCACCGCCCGGTACGAGAAGTTCGACAAGCCGTTCTTCGAGGCCAAGGTGAAGGAGCTCTGCTCCGACTGCACCGTCGACTACGCCAACGCCGCGGCCGACGCCAACAAGCAGGCCCAGCAGGTCAACACCATGGTCACCAAGGGCGTGAAGGTCATCGTGATCTCCGCCCAGGACTCGGCCGCGATCAAGTCGTCCATCAAGTCCGCCGTGGACAAGGGCGTCAAGGTCATCGCGTACGACCGCCTCGCCCAGGGCCCGGTCTCCGCGTACGTCTCCTTCGACAACGTCAAGGTCGGTGAGCTGCAGGGCCAGGCGCTGCTCGACGCGCTCGGCTCCAAGGCCAACCCGCAGGCGAAGGTCGTCATGATCAACGGTGACGACGCCGACCCGAACGCCGGCCAGTTCAAGAAGGGCGCCCACAACGCCCTCGACGGCAAGGTCGACATCGCCTACGAGCAGTCCGGCCTGTGGAAGGACACCATCGCCGCGCAGAAGATGTCCGCCGCGATCACCCAGCTGGGCGCGAAGAACATCGCCGGCGTCTACGCCGCCAACGACGGCATGGCCGGTGGTATCGCCAACACCCTCAAGGGCGCCGGCATCAGCGGCATCCCGCTGACCGGTCAGGACGCGGAGCTCGCGGGCATCCAGCGCATCGTCGCCGGCACCCAGTCCTCCACCGTCTACAAGGCCTTCAAGCCCGAGGCCGACGCCGCCGCCCAGCTCGCGGTCAACCTGCTGGAGGGCAAGGACATCAAGTCCCTGGCCACCCAGGAGCTGACCAGCGGTTCCGGCGACAAGGTCCCCTCGCAGCTGCTGACCCCGGTGTCGGTCACCAAGGCCAACATCAAGGACACGGTCGTCAAGGACGGCCTGTACACCGTCGCGCAGATCTGCACCCCCGAGTACGCCGCCGCCTGCAAGGCCGCCGGCCTGCAGTAACAGGCCGTACGGCCGCACGGCCGCCGGGCGGTCCCCGTGACCGCCCGGCGGCCCCGCGAGACCCCTCCGGCGCCCGCGCCGCCCTCGACCCCGCTGCGGGGCGGGCGCCGGATGGAGCACCGTCGCCGAGCGCGACGCACTCGCCCTCGTTCATCCTGTAAACCAAGTGCGCCGACGCGGCCGCCCCCCCTCGGCCGGCCCGTCCAGCACACCCCTCCGCGCCTGTCCCACAGCGCGGCATCCCCGCCGGTCAGGCGGCGAAGGAGATGGTTCACGTGTCCGCTACGCCCGTGCTGGCGTTGCGCGGAGTCTCCAAGCGATTCGGTGCGGTGCAGGCACTCACCGACGTCGAGCTGGAGGTTCACGCCGGAGAAGTGGTCGCCCTGGTGGGCGACAACGGCGCAGGGAAGTCGACCCTGGTCAAGACGATCGCCGGTGTCCACCCCATCGATGAGGGCGTCATCGAGTGGGAGGGCAAGCCGGTCAACATCAACAAGCCGCACGACGCCCAGGGACTCGGCGTCGCGACGGTCTACCAGGACCTCGCCCTGTGCGACAACCTGGACGTGGTCGGCAACCTCTACCTCGGACGCGAGCTGCTGCACCGCGGCGTCATCGACGAGGTGACGATGGAGAAGAACGCCCGCGAACTGCTGTCGACGCTCTCCATCCGCATCCCGAGCGTGCGCATCCCGATCGCGAGCCTCTCCGGTGGCCAGCGCCAGGTCGTGGCCATCGCCCGCGCCCTGATCGGCGAGCCCAAGCTGGTCATCCTCGACGAGCCCACCGCCGCCCTCGGCGTCGAGCAGACCGCCCAGGTCCTCGACCTGGTGGAGCGGCTGCGCGAGCGCAACCTCGCCGTCATCCTCATCAGCCACAACATGGCCGACGTCAAGGCGGTCGCGGACACCGTCGCCGTGCTGCGCCTGGGCAAGAACAACGGCTCCTTCCCGGTGAAGGACACCAGCCACGAAGACATCATCGCCGCGATCACGGGTGCCACGGACAACGCCGTGACCCGTCGTGCGGGGCGTCGCAGCACGGAGGCGGCAAAGTGAGCGACACGTCCAAGAGCGTGAAGGGCGAGACGCCCGAGGTGGAGAAGACGGACGGCGCGCTGCACCAGGAAACCGTCGCGCCCGCCGACGACCCCACGGCCGCGCCGGTCGCCGTCGTCGACCCGCGGCTGCTGGTCCGCGAAGAGGGCCTGAGGGGCTACTGGACCGAGTTCATCCGCAAGGTCAGGGGCGGTGAGCTCGGCTCGCTGCCGGTGGTCCTCGGCCTGATCATCATCTGGACGATCTTCCAGGTGAAGAACGACCGCTTCCTGAGCGCGGACAACCTCTCCAACATCAGCTACTTCATGGCGGCCACCGGCATGCTGGCCATCGGCCTGGTGTTCGTCCTGCTGCTCGGTGAGATCGACCTGTCCGTCGGCTCCGTCAGCGGTCTGGCCTCCACGGTGTTCGCCGTGTTCGTGGTCGACCACTCGATGAACCCGTGGCTCTCGCTGGTCCTGACGGTGCTGACCGGTCTCGGCATCGGCGCCCTGCACGGCTGGTTCTTCGCGAAGATCGGCGTACCGGCGTTCGTGGTCACCCTGGCCGGCTTCCTCGGGTGGAACGGTCTGATGCTGTGGCTGCTGGGCTCCAGCGGCACCATCAACATCCCCTCGGAGAGCGGCCCGATCCACCTGCTCGGCCAGAACTCCTTCTTCATGGACCAGGCGATCATCGGCGCCTACCTGCTGGCCGGCCTCGGGGTGACGCTCAGCCTCATCGGCAACTTCGGCGAGCAGCGCCGCCGCCGGGCCGCCGGGGTGCCGTTCCGCACGACCGCCGAGATCCTGATCCGGGTCGGCCTGCTGGCTGTCGCGTCCTTCGTGTCCGCCGCCGTGCTCAACAACGCCCGCGGTGTCTCCAACGCCCTGGTGATCTTCCTGGCGGCGCTGGTCGTCATGGACTTCGTGCTCCGCCGCACCACGTACGGCCGGAAGGTCTTCGCGGTCGGCGGCGGCATCGAGGCGGCCCGGCGCGCCGGTATCAACGTGCCGATGATCCGCATCACCGTGTTCGCCATCGCCGGCGGCTTCGCGGCGGTCGGCGGTATGTTCTTCGCCGGCCAGACCGCGAGCGCCACGCTGAACGCCGGCGGCGGCAACACCCTGATGCTCGCCATCGCCGCGGCGGTCATCGGCGGCACCAGCCTCTTCGGCGGCCGCGGCACCGTGTGGTCCGCGCTCCTCGGCATGCTGGTCATCCAGTCCATCCAGACCGGTCTGGACCTGCTGAACATGAACACCTCGATCCAGTACATGATCACCGGTGGTGTTCTGCTCGGCGCGGTCGTCATCGACTCGATCTCCCGCAAGAGCCAGAAGGCGTCCGGCCGCGGCTGACCCCGCGCCCAGCGCCCCCTGTGCCCGGCACCGGTCAGGTGCCGGGCACAGCCCTGTCATAGGACGGGCTCAACCTGGGTACGGCCGATCGCGTGACCTATGACGCATGGGCCGGGAACCCACCGCCGGGGCGGAACATTAGACTCGACAAGCCCGGCAACAGCTCGATCAGCTCTACTGCAAGGAGGCACGGGTGCCGCTGCTGACCCGCATCACGGGACCGCGCGATCTGGACCGGCTCAGCCTGGAGGAGCTGGACCAGCTGGCAGGGGAGATCCGGACCTTCCTCGTCGACGCCGTCTCCAAGACCGGCGGCCACCTCGGCCCCAACCTCGGCGTGGTCGAGCTGACCATCGCCCTGCACCGGGTCTTCGAGTCGCCGAAGGACAAGGTGCTGTGGGACACCGGCCACCAGTCCTACGTGCACAAGCTGCTCACCGGCCGGCAGGACTTCTCCAAGCTGAAGATGAAGGGCGGCCTGTCCGGCTACCCCTCGCAGGCCGAGTCCGAGCACGACGTCATCGAGAACAGCCACGCCTCCACGGTGCTCGGCTGGGCCGACGGCATCGCCAAGGCCAACCAGCTGCTCGAACGCGACAGCCACGTCGTCGCCGTCATCGGTGACGGCGCCCTCACCGGCGGTATGGCCTGGGAGGCGCTCAACAACATCGCCGACGCCAAGGACCGCCCGCTGGTCATCGTCGTCAACGACAACGAGCGCTCCTACGCGCCCACCATCGGCGGCCTCGCCAACCACCTGGCCACGCTGCGCACGACCGACGGCTACGAGCGGTTCCTCGCCCGCACCAAGGAGGTGCTGGAGAAGACCCCCGTCGTCGGCAAACCGCTGTTCGACACGCTGCACGGTGCCAAGAAGGGCCTGAAGGACTTCATCGCCCCGCAGGGCATGTTCGAGGACCTGGGCCTGAAGTACGTCGGCCCCATCGACGGCCATGACATCGAGGCGCTGGAGTCGGCGCTGGCGCGGGCGAAGCGCTTCGGCGGGCCGGTCATCGTGCACTGCCTCACCGAGAAGGGCCGCGGCTACCAGCCCGCCCTCCAGGACGAGGCCGACCGCTTCCACGCCGTCGGCAAGATCCACCCCGACACCGGTCTGCCCATCGCCTCCTCCGGCGCCGACTGGACCTCCGTCTTCGGCGAGGAGATGGTCGCCCTCGGCAAGGAGCGCGAGGACGTCGTCGCCATCACCGCGGCCATGCTCCAGCCGGTCGGCCTGGACAAGTTCGCCAAGGCCTTCCCCGACCGGGTCTACGACGTCGGCATCGCCGAGCAGCACGGCGCCGTGTCCGCGGCCGGTCTCGCGCACGCCGGGGTGCACCCCGTCTTCGCCGTCTACGCCACCTTCCTCAACCGCGCCTTCGACCAGGTGCTGATGGACGTCGCCCTGCACAGGTGCGGGGTGACCTTCGTGCTCGACCGGGCCGGGATCACCGGTACCGACGGCGCCTCCCACAACGGCATGTGGGACATGTCGATCCTCCAGGTGGTGCCGGGGCTGCGGCTGGCCGCGCCGCGCGACGCGGACCAGGTGCGGGCGCAGCTGCGCGAGGCCGTCGCCGTCGACGACGCGCCGACCGTCGTGCGGTTCTCCAAGGGCGCCGTCGGGCCCGCGGTGCCCGCCGTTGGCCGGGTCGGCGGCATGGACGTGCTGCGGGAGCCGGGCACGGACACGCCGGACGTGCTGCTGGTGTCGGTGGGCGCGCTGGCGCCGATGTGCCTGGAGGTCGCCGCGCTGCTCGACCGGCAGGGCATCTCCACGACCGTCGTCGACCCGCGGTGGGTCAAGCCGGTCGACGAGGCGATGGCCCCGCTCGCCGAGCGGCACCGGGTGGTCGTGACCGTCGAGGACAACTCCCGCGTCGGCGGTGTCGGTTCGGCGATCGCGCAGGCGCTGCGCGACGCGGGTGTGGACGTGCCGCTGCGGGACTTCGGCATTCCGCCGCGCTTCCTCGACCACGCGTCGCGGGCCGAGGTCATGGCCGAGATCGGGCTGACCGCGCCCGACATCGCCCGCCAGGTCACCGGACTGGTCTCCAGGCTGGACGGCCGCTTCGACCGCACCACGGTCGACTCCGTCGAGCCCGCCCGCGACTAGCCCTCCGGGCGGGGCGCGGGTTTCGCCCGCGGGCGCGTGGGGGCTGGTCGCGCAGTTCCCCGCGCCCCTTTTCGGTGGGCTCGGCCGGGCGGTGAGCAGATGTGCTGTTCCCCTGCCGCAGCGGTCACCCGCCGGTCCGCGGCCGGCTCATCCCCGTACCGTCCGGGGGCCCGTCACCTCCGCGCCCAGTTCGCCGACCCTGCGGCGTAGTTCCCGGTCGGCGGTGACGACGAGGCAGGCGCGGGCACCGCGTTCGGCGACGAGGGCGACGATGTGGTCGTCGCCGCTGCCGGGCGCGGACTCGACGTGGACGCCGGGCACCGGGGCCACGCCCCGCGCCGCGCCCTCCACGACGAGGACGATCTCCACCGGACCGGGGCGCCCCGGCAGGCCCTCGGCGGCCAGCCGGTCACGGAGCCGCTCGGCGGCGCCGCGCCGGTCCCGCCACCAGCCGTCGGGCACCGACCCGACGACGTTCGCGGCGTCGACGATCACGAGCAGGGCAGCGGTGCGGTCCATGGGGCCCAGCCTCGCACGCCCGATGGGGTGCCCCACCCACACCGCCGACGACGGGCGGCTTAGAGTGATCGGGTGAACGGCAAGTGGCTCATACGCGGCCGGGACGGCCGCCTCAGCGTCTACCAGCTCTCCGGCGACGCCGTGCTGTGCCGGGCGGAGCGGGCACCGGGCGGTGCCTGGGACGCCCCGCGCAGGATCGGCGGCGACCAGCGGCTGCACCCGGTGCTCTCCGTCGGCCAGGGAATCGACGCCTACGGGCATCTGGTGTCATGGCGGCCCACGGTGCCCGGCGAATCCGGGCTGGTGCACTCCACGCACTTCAGGCCCCTGCTGGCGCCCCTGGACTGGGAACCCATCGGTCACCCGAACGGCAAGGGAGAGCGCACCGGCGATCCCTCCGTCGCCGTCGACGACCAGGGCCGTGCCCACGTCTTCCTCCGCAACGCGGCCGGTGGACTGAGCATGCGCGCCCAGTCGGTCAAGGGCGGCTGGGGCCCGTGGCGCGACTTCGGGGGCGAGGACATCCAGGGCGCTCCCGCCGCGGTCGCGGGCAAGGACGGCCGTATGGAGGTCTACGCGGCCGTGCCCGGCGCCGTCCTGTACTGGCGGCAGGAGAAGCCCGCCACCCCCTTCGTGGTGGAGGAGCGGGCGCAGACGGCGGTCCGCCCCGGCACCCTGCGCGCCCTGGCCACCTCCGCGGAGCACACCACGCTGTTCTTCACCGACGAGTCCGGAGACGTGTGCGCCTGGCGGCCGGGCGGCAAGCCCGTGCCGCTGGTCGCCTCCGCGGGCCCCGGCCCGGTCGCCGCGGTGCGCTGCGAACTCGACGGGCTGGACTGCACGTTGGTCGCCCAGCGGTCGTCCGCCGGACGGGTCGTGTTCGCCGCGTACCCCACCGAGGACGAGTCGGCCGGTGCCGTGTGGACCGAGTCCGGTCCCGTGCTGCCGGCGGACGCCGAGGTGGCGCTCACGCAGGACGCCGACGGCCGGGTGGTCGCCGCGGCGCTGTCCCCGTCGACGGGCAAGCTGCTCATCAGCCGCCGCAAGGAGGAACCGGGGCTGGCGCTGACGGCGTGGCAGGAGGTGTGATCACCTGATCTCCGTATCGCGCGCACCTGACGCGGCTCCATCGGCTCCCCTCGACGTGCGGGCGTGGCGCCCGGTACCGCGCCCGTAGGCGCGTCGTCCGCCGGGAGGCGGGGGACGCGAACGCAAGGCCCGGCTCGCCGCGGCAGCCGGGCACCGGCCCGGCCGCAGGCCGAGTAGCGGCGGCGCCCGGAAGCGGGCGACACGAAGAGGGCCTCCGCCCGGAAGCGGAGGCCCTCGTCATTCGTGCACGGACGTCACGCCGGAACCGAGGCCACGCCCGGAGCCAGGAACCGCTTGCCGGTCACCCGCTCGGAGACACCCTCACGGTCCAGGTACGGCGTGATGCCGCCCAGGTGGAAGGGCCAGCCGGCACCGGTGATCAGGCAGAGGTCGACGTCCTGCGCCTCGGCGACGACACCCTCGTCGAGCATCAGCCCGATCTCCTGCGCCACCGCCTCCAGCACCCGGGCGCGCACCTGCTCCTCGGTCAGGACGGCATCGCCCTGCTTGAGCAGCGCGGCGACCTCCGGGTCCAGCTCCGGCTTGCCGCTGTCGTAGACGTAGAAGCCGCGCTTGCCGGCCTCGACGACCGCCTTGAGGTTCGGGGAGACCCTGAAGCGGTCCGGGAACGCCCGGTTGAGCGTCTCCGACACGTGCAGACCGATGGCCGGGCCGACCAGCTCCAGCAGCACCAGCGGGGACATCGGCAGGCCGAGCGGCTCCACCGCCTTCTCCGCGACCTCGACCGGGGTGCCCTCGTCGATGACGTTCTGCACCTCGCCCATGAAGCGGGTCAGGATGCGGTTCACCACGAACGCCGGGGCGTCCTTGACCAGGACGGCCGTCTTCTTCAGCTTCTTGGCCACGGCGAAGGCGGTCGCCAGCGACGCGTCGTCCGTCTTCTCGCCGCGGACGATCTCCAGCAGCGGCAGCACCGCGACCGGGTTGAAGAAGTGGAAGCCGACGACCCGCTCCGGGTGCTTCAGCTTCGACGCCATCTCGCTGACGGACAGGGAGGAGGTGTTCGTCGCCAGGATCGCGTGCGCCGGGGCGACCGCCTCGACCTCCGCGAAGACCTGCTGCTTGACGCCGATCTCCTCGAAGACGGCTTCGATGACGAAGTCGGCGTCCGCGAAGCCCTCCGCCTTGTCCAGGACACCGGAGACCAGCGCCTTGAGCCGGTTGGCCTTGTCCTGGTTGATCCGGCCCTTGCCGAGCAGCTTGTCGATCTCGGCGTGGACGTAGCCCACACCCTTGTCGACACGCTCCTGGTCGATGTCGGTCAGCACGACCGGCACCTCCAGACGGCGCAGGAAGAGCAGGGCGAGCTGAGAGGCCATCAGGCCGGCGCCGACCACGCCCACCTTGGTGACGGGGCGCGCCAGGTTCTTGTCCGGTGCGCCCGCCGGGCGCTTGCCGCGCTTCTGCACCAGGTTGAACGCGTAGATGCCGGCGCGCAGTTCACCACCCATGATCAGGTCGGCGAGCGCCTGGTCCTCGGCGTCGTAGCCCTGCTGCAGGTCGCCGTTCTTGGCGGCGGCGATGATGTCCAGCGCGCGGTAGGCGGCCGGGGCCGCGCCGTGCACCTTGGAGTCCGCGACGAAACGGCCCTTGGCCACGGCCTGGTCCCAGGCCTCACCGCGGTCGATCGCCGGGCGCTCGACGACGATCTCGCCCTTGAGGACGGACGCCGTCCAGATCAGCGACTGCTCCAGGAAGTCGGCGCCCTCGAAGAGCGCGTCGGCGATCCCGAGCTCGTAGACCTGCTTGCCCTTGAGCTGCTTGTTCTGGTTGAGGCTGTTCTCGATGATGACCGAGACGGCCTTCTCGGCGCCGATCAGGTTCGGCAGCAGGGTGCAGCCGCCCCAGCCGGGAACCAGGCCGAGGAAGACCTCCGGCAGGGAGAACGCCGGCAGCGCCTTGGAGACGGTGCGGTAGGTGCAGTGCAGACCCACCTCGACACCGCCGCCCATCGCGGCGCCGTTGTAGTACGCGAAGGTCGGCACGGCGAGGCCCGCGAGGCGCTTGAACACCTCGTGGCCGCCCTTGCCGATGGCCAGCGCGTCCTTGTGCTCCTTGAGCAGCTCGACGCCCTTGAGGTCGGCGCCGACGGCGAAGATGAACGGCTTGCCGGTGATGCCGACGCCGACGATGTCGCCGGCCGCGGCCTCCGCCTCGACCTGGTCGATCGCGACGTTGAGGTTCGCCAGCGAGGCCGGGCCGAAGGTGGTCGGCTTGGTGTGGTCGAAGCCGTTGTCCAGCGTGATCAGGGCGAACCGCCCGGCGCCGGACGGCAGGTCGAGGTGGCGTACGTGCGCCTGCGTCACGACCTCGTCGGGGAACAGCTCGGCCGCGCCCTTCAGGAGCTCAGCGGTGGTGCTCACTTGGTGCCTCCGTCGAAGTGCGGGTTCTCCCAGATGACCGTCGCGCCCATGCCGAAGCCGACGCACATGGTGGTCAGGCCGTAGCGGACCTGCGGCTGCTCCTCGAACTGGCGGGCCAGCTGGGTCATCAGCCGGACGCCGGAGGAGGCCAGCGGGTGGCCGAAGGCGATGGCGCCGCCGTACTGGTTGACGCGCTCGTCGTCGTCCGCGATGCCGTAGTGGTCCAGGAAGGCCAGGACCTGGACGGCGAACGCCTCGTTGATCTCGAACAGGCCGATGTCGGAGATGGACAGCCCCGCCTGGGCGAGGGCCTTCTCCGTCGCCGGGATCGGGCCGTAGCCCATGACCTCCGGCTCGACGCCCGCGAAGGCGTAGGAGACCAGGCGCATCTTGACCGGCAGGCCGTTCTCGCGCGCGAAGTCCTCGGAGGCGATCAGGGAGGCGGTGGCACCGTCGTTCAGACCGGCCGCGTTGCCGGCGGTGACCCGGCCGTGGACGCGGAACGGGGTCTTGAGACCGGAGAGGTTCTCCAGGGTGGTGCCCGGGCGCATCGGCTCGTCGGCGGTGACCAGGCCCCAGCCGGTCTCGCCGGCCTCCGGGTTGGTGCGGCGCACGGAGATCGGGACCAGGTCGGCCTGGATCTTGCCGTTGGCGTACGCCTTGGCGGCCTTCTCCTGCGAGCGCACCGCGTACTCGTCGGCGCGCAGCTTGGTGATCTGCGGGTAGCGGTCGTGCAGGTTCTCGGCGGTCATGCCCATGAACAGCGCCGACTCGTCGACCAGCTTCTCGCTCACGAACCGCGGGTTGGGGTCGACGCCCTCGCCCATCGGGTGGCGGCCCATGTGCTCGACACCGCCGGCGACGGCGACGTCGTAGGCACCGAAGGCGACCGAACCGGCGACCGTGGTCACGGCGGTCAGGGCGCCGGCGCACATGCGGTCGATGGAGTAGCCCGGGACGGAGGTCGGCAGGCCCGCGAGGATCCCGGCGGTGCGGCCGAGGGTCAGGCCCTGGTCGCCGATCTGCGTGGTCGCGGCGACGGCGACCTCGTCGATCTTCTTGGGGTCGAGACCGGGGTTGCGCCGCAGCAGCTCCCGGATCGCCTTCACGACGAGGTCGTCGGCGCGGGTCTCGTGGTAGATGCCCTTCGGGCCCGCCTTGCCGAACGGGGTGCGGACGCCGTCGACGAAGACGACGTCCCTGACGGTACGAGGCACGATGGCTCTCCTCCAGGTGCGGGATAGGCACTACTGCGGTGCGCATGCGCTGAGCGCGCGCTCAGGCCCATGCTACTTGTGGGTAACGTAGCTGCCCAGCCCCGGAGGTCCAAGCGGCGAACGTCACACCTTCGGGGGAGCCGTGGACGATCGGCGGGACGCTTCCGGTCGGCTCGACGACGGCGTGCGCCGTCGACCACCGTCCACCACGCCTTCCACGTCTCCTTCCCTGCCATGCCGCTCCAGGATCTTGGCGCGATCTCGACGCCCTCGTTCCGCTTCGAGGAACCCCTCGGCGCCCACTGGGCCCCTCTCGGCGGCAGCGATCCCGGTCGTCCTGCCGCCCCTGGTCGGTTCTCTCGCTACGGCTACGCGGACAACGCCGCCACCAGGACCGGCGTGACCAGCTCGACCTGCCACGGCCGGGCGCCGTGGCCGGACAGCGCGTCCGAGACGGACTCCTCGCTGACCGCCTTCGGCGGCTCCCAGCAGACCCGCCGCACGGTGTCCGGTGTGATCACGTTCTCCTGCGGCATGTTCAGCTGTTCGGCCAGGGCCGACACGGCGGCCCGAGCCGCCGACAGCCGCGCCGCGGCCGCCGGGTCCTTGTCGGCCCACGCCCGCGGCGGCGGCGGCCCGGTCACCGGCTGCCCCGGCTGCGGCAGCTGGGCGTCGGACAGCGCCCTGGCCCGGTCGACGGCGGCCTGCCACTGCTCCAGCTGCCGCCGCCCCATCCGGTGCCCGAAGCCGTTCAGCGCGGCCAGCGCGTGCACCGTGCCCGGAAGGGCGAGCGCCGCCTCCACGATCGCCGCGTCGGACAGCACCTTGCCCGGCGAGACGTCACGCCGCTGAGCGATCCGGTCCCGGGTCTGCCACAGCTCCCGTACGACGGCCAGCTGCCGGCGCCGCCGCACCTTGTGCATGCCGGAGGTGCGCCGCCACGGGTCCTTGCGGGGCTCGGCGGGCGGCGCGGCCGCGATCGCCGCGAACTCCTGTCGGGCCCAGTCCAGCTTGCCCTGCCGGTCCAGCTCCTTCTCCAGCGCGTCGCGCAGGTCGACGAGCAGTTCGACGTCCAGCGCGGCGTAGCGCAGCCAGGGCTCGGGGAGCGGGCGGGTGGACCAGTCGACGGCGGAGTGGCCCTTCTCCAGGACGAAGCCGAGCACGCTCTCGACCATCGCGCCGAGTCCGACCCGGGGGAACCCGGCGAGCCGGCCCGCCAGCTCGGTGTCGAACAGGGTGGTCGGCACCATGCCTATCTCGCGCAGGCACGGCAGGTCCTGGGTGGCGGCGTGCAGCACCCACTCGGTGTCGGCGAGGGCGTCGCCGAGCGCGGAGAGGTCGGGGCAGGCGACGGGGTCGATCAGCGCGGAGCCGGCGCCCTCGCGGCGCAACTGGACGAGGTACGCGCGCTGCCCGTACCGGTAGCCGGAGGCGCGCTCGGCGTCGACGGCGACGGGGCCCTGCCCTTCGGCGAAGGCGGCGATCACCTCGGCGAGGGCGGTCTCGTCGGCGATCACCGGTGGGATGCCCTCACGGGGCTCCAGCAATGGTGTCGGCGCCCCTTGAGCAGTAGATCCGCCGTCGTCCGGAGGGGCGCCTCCGGTGGTTCGCAGTGAGCTGGCTGCTGCGGTTTCTTGGGCGTCGGTCACCTGTCAAGGGTATCCGTGTGCGGACGGCGCCCGCCGACGGAACGTTCCGTCGACGGGCACCGAGGGGACGCAAACCAGTCACGCCGCGGAAAGGCGGGGTTCACGAACGGGTGAGGGGAGAGGAGAGGGGTGATGGGGGGCGGGGGTGAAGGCGGGGGACCAGGGGGACGCCGGGGTGCCGGGGAAAAGGAGCGGGGGACGGGGCGGTACCGGAGGCGGCGGGAGCGCCTGCGGTGCTCGGGGTCAGTGGATGATGCCGGTGCGCAGGGCCACCGCCACCATGCCGGCGCGGTCGCCGGTGCCCAGCTTGCGGGCGATCCGGGCGAGGTGGCTCTTGACGGTGAGTGCGGACAGGCCCATCGAGACGCCGATCGCCTTGTTGGACTGGCCCTCGGCGACGAGGCGCAGGACCTCGACCTCGCGGCCGGAGAGCTCGCGGTAGCCGCCCGGGTGGCTCGGGGCACCCGGGGGGCGACGGTGCAGGCGGGCGGCCGCGGCGCCGATGGGGGCGGCACCGGGGCGGGTGGGGAGCCCGACGTTGGTGCGGGTGCCGGTGACGACGTAGCCCTTGACACCGCCGGCGAGGGCGTTGCGGACGGCGCCGATGTCGTCGGCGGCGGAGAGAGCGAGGCCGTTGGGCCAGCCGGCGGCGCGGGTCTCCGACAGGAGGGTCAGCCCGGAGCCGTCGGGGAGGTGGACGTCCGCGACGCAGATGTCGCGGGGGTTGCCGATGCGGGGACGAGCCTCCGCGACGGACGAGGCCTCGATGACGTCGCGCACACCGAGCGCCCACAGGTGGCGGGTGACGGTGGAGCGGACGCGCGGGTCGGCCACGACGACCATGGCGGTGGGCTTGTTCGGGCGGTAGGCGACCAGGCTTGCGGGCTGCTCGAGGAGAACGGACACCAGGCCTCCTGGGATGGCGGGATGGGGACGAACCCTGCTTTTCAAGGTCACAGTCGTCTTCGGCACCGAGCCCGGCCGCCTTTAGGAAATGATCACGATCTAGTGAGTAACAATCAGTGCAATTCGGACGTGCGCTCGATCATCCGAAGGTCAAATCGGATCGGACGGGTGCGATCGAGCCCGTTTGAGTGGCGAGACAGGTCACAAAGTGTCCGTATCGACAAAGAGATGCCCAAGACCGGCTCGCAGAGGGTTGACCGACGGCACCCCTGGACACACCGCTGCCCCGGGCGACCGTGACCCGGGGCAGAAGGGACCTGAGAGGGAGGGTGGGGGTGGCTGGGGGAGGGGCGCCCGGGGGCGGGCGGGGCGGAGGGCGGGTCAGCGGGAGTGCGGATCCCGGCGCTGCGGCAACGTCACCACCGACGCGTCACCGGGACCGGCCGGCGGCAGTCCCGCGACCTGCGCCAGCAGGTCGCACCAGGACGCCAGATGACCGGCCGTGTCCGGCACCCCGCCCAGCCCCTCGCGCGGCGTCCAGGACGCACGGATCTCGATCTGCGAGGCGGCAGGCCGCGCGGCCAGCCCGCCGAAGTGGTGCGAACTGGCGCGGGTCACGGTGCCGCTCGGCTCGCCGTACGTCAGCCCCCGCGCCTGCAGCGCACCGGTCAGCCAGGACCAGCACACCTCCGGCAGCAGCGGGTCGGCCGCCATCTCCGGCTCCAGATCCGCCCGGACCAGCGTCACCAGCCGGAACGTTCCGCGCCAGGCGTCGTGCCCGGCCGGGTCGTGCAGCAGCACCAGCCGTCCGTCGGCCAGGTCCTGCTCACCGTCGACCACCGTCGCCTCCAGCGCGTACGCGAAGGGGGCGAGCCGCTTGGGCGCCGGGGTCGGCTCGACCTCGATCTGCGGCCGCAGCCGACTGCCTCGAAGGGCCTCGACCGCGGCGCCGAACGCCGGTGGCACCGTGCTGTCCGGATGCCGGTCCGTCTCCCCCACGTCCTTCGCGTCGTCCATTCCGCCCGTGCCGTCCGACAGTCGTCCCTGAGCCGCAGCCATGCGGGAAGGTTAAGGGGAACCGGCGCCTCGTGTCGGCGTAGACACCCCGGGTCCCGGTGCGTGTGATCCGCCGCCGGGTGCCGCGGTCCCCCGGGTCGGTGCCGTGCGAGACTTGCCCCGTGAGTGCCAACGGAAGCCCCTCGGGCCAGCAGCCGACCGCCACGTACGACTCCCCGTTCCTCAAGGCGTGCCGACGTGAACCCGTCCCGCACACCCCGGTGTGGTTCATGAGGCAGGCCGGGCGCTCGCTGCCGGAGTACCGCAAGGTCCGCGAGGGCATCGGCATGCTGGACTCCTGCATGCGGCCCGAGCTGGTCACCGAGATCACCCTGCAGCCCGTGCGACGGCACGGCGTGGACGCGGCGATCTACTTCAGCGACATCGTCGTCCCGCTCAAGGCCATCGGCATCGACCTCGACATCAAGCCGGGTGTCGGCCCGGTCGTCGGCCGCCCCGTCCGCACCCGCGCCGACCTCGCCCGGCTCCGCGACCTGACACCCGAGGACGTCTCGTACGTCACCGAGGCGATCGGCCTGCTCACCCGCGAACTCGGCACCACCCCCCTCATCGGCTTCGCCGGGGCGCCGTTCACCCTGGCGAGCTACCTCGTCGAGGGCGGCCCGTCCCGCACGTACGAGAACGCCAAGGCGATGATGTACGGCGACCCCGAGCTGTGGGCCGACCTCCTCGACCGCCTCGCCGACATCACGGCCGGCTTCCTGAAGGTGCAGATCGAGGCCGGCGCGAGCGCCGTCCAGCTGTTCGACTCCTGGGTCGGCGCCCTCGCGCCCGCCGACTACCGCCGCTCGGTGATGCCCGCCTCCGCCAAGGTCTTCCGGGCGGTCGCCGACTACGGCGTCCCGCGCATCCACTTCGGCGTCGGCACCGGCGAGCTGCTGAAGCTGATGGGCGAGGCCGGCGCGGACGTGGTCGGCGTCGACTGGCGCGTCCCGCTCGACGAGGCCGCCCGCCGCGTCGGCCCCGGCAAGGCGCTCCAGGGCAACCTGGACCCGACGCTGCTGTTCTCCACCCGCGAGGCCGTCGAGGCCAGGACCCGCGAGGTCCTCGACGCGGCCGCCGGCCTGGAGGGCCACATCTTCAACCTCGGCCACGGCGTCCTGCCGGCCACGGACCCGGACGCGCTGACCCGGCTGGTGGAGCACGTCCACGCGGAGACCGCCCGCTGACGCTCCCCGGGTGCCTCGGGGGGCGCGTCGCTGCGTCCGGCGGATGCCGTCGGACGCGGACGCGGTCACCAACTCGGGCGGGCCCGCCTGCCGAACAGCAACCCGCGTGGTTCCGGCGGTTGGGTCGTGCCCGGTTTGAGGGGCCAGGCGATCAGCATGCCCGCCAGGAAGCCGACCACGTGGGCCGCGTAGGCCACCGTGCCCGCGTCGGAGACGCCCTGGCCGGAGGAGTAGACCGCCTGGAGGACGAACCAGAAGCCCAGGACCAGCCAGGCCGGCAGGCGGAGCGGCAGGAAGACGAGGAAGGGGACGAGGACCCAGACCCTGACCCTCGGATACAGGACGAGATACGCGCCGAGCACGCCCGCGATCGCCCCGGACGCGCCGATCAGCGGGTCCGTCGAGTCGTCGTTGAGCAGGGCGAAACCGTACGACGCCGCGTAGCTGCAGGCCACGTAGAACAGCGCGAAGCGGACGTGGCCCATCCGGTCCTCGATGTTGTTGCCGAAGATCAGCAGGAAGAGCATGTTGCCCAGCACGTGCGGCCAGCCGCCGTGCAGGAACATCGAGGTGAGCACGGACAGCGGAGGCGACTTGTCGTAGTCCGGCGGGCCCAGCACACAACCCGGACCGTTCGCGCCGAGCCCGACCTCGCCCGTGGGGACCAGCCGCGGCATCTGATGGTGGATCAACTCACTCGGCACCACCGCGTACTGGTCCAGGAACGCGTGCAGGTGGCAGGACTGGGCCAGGCTGCTGTCCCCCGCCACGGAGCCGGCCAGACCGGGCATGAACAGGAACACCAGCACGTTCGCGGCGATCAGCGCGTAGGTCACCCAAGGGGTGGTGCGCGCCGGGTTCAGATCATGGACGGGGATGACCACACAGAACTACTGCCCCCGATCCGTTGGGCGAATCGGTGAACGGCGTCCCCCGTCCGCGCGTATCACTCGGCAACCGCCCGCGGTGCGGGGAAGGCACGCCGCGGGGCCGACGTGAGGAACAGGCGATGAACGACCGAGTGACCCCTGCGCTGCCCGTCCAGGCGCTGCCGGACGGCGAGGCGGAACTCTCCCTGGTGGTGCGGCTGCCGTGGGAGGACGTGGCCCGGCTGGGCCAGGAGGCGGGCCGGCTGGCGGCGCAGGCTCAGCGGCCGGTGACCCTGGACGAGGCGGTGAGCCACCGGCTGCGGTCCCGCCCCGCGGCGGCCGCGCACGCCAAGCCGGCGGCCGAGCAGCCCGCGGCCGTCTCCTCGCTGCCCAGGCTCAGCGGGACAGCCTAGCCGCGGCCTTCCGGGCCGCCACCAGGACCGGGTCCCACACCGGACTGAACGGAGGCGCGTACCCCAGGTCCAGGGTCGTCATCTGCTCCACCGTCATGCCCGCCGTCAGGGCGACCGCGGCGATGTCGACCCGCTTCGCCGCCCCCTCCCTGCCCACGATCTGCACGCCGAGCAGCCGCCCGGTCCGGCGCTCGGCGAGCATCTTCACCGTCATCGGGGAGGCCCCGGGGTAGTACCCGGCCCGGCTGGTCGACTCGACGGTGACCGTCTCGAACCGCAGGCCCGCCCTGCGGGCGTCCTTCTCGCGCAGGCCGGTCCGCGCGATCTCCAGGTCGCAGACCTTGCTGACGGCCGTGCCGACCACGCCGGGGAACGTGGCGTAACCCCCGCCGGCGTTGGTGCCGATGACCTGGCCGTGCTTGTTGGCGTGGGTGCCCAGCGCGATGTGCCGCTCCTGGCCGGACACCAGGTCGAGCACCTCCACGCAGTCGCCGCCCGCCCACACCTTCTCCTGGCCGCGCACCCGCATCGCCAGGTCGGTGAGCAACCCCCGGTGCGCGCCCAGCGGGAGGCCGGCGGCCTCGGCGAGCCCGGTCTCCGGGCGGACGCCGATGCCGAGGATCACGATGTCGGCCGGGAACCGCGCGTCCCGGGTGACCACCTCCCGCGCCCAGCCGTCGTCGTCCGTGACCACCCCGGTGACCTCGGCGTCGTTCACCATGGTGATGCCGAGCCCCTCCATCGCGGAGTGCACCAGCCGGCCCATGTCCGGGTCCAGGGTCGCCATCGGCTCGCTGCCCCGGTTGACGACGGTCACCTCGTACCCGCGGTTGATCATCGCCTCGGCCATCTCCACGCCGATGTAGCCCGCCCCGACGACGACCGCGCGGCGCCCACGCGCGCGTGCCAGCGTGTCCAGCAGCGTCTGTCCGTCGTCCAGGGTCTGCACCCCGTGCACGCCGCGGGCGTCGCCGCCCGGCATGTCCGGACGGATCGGACGGGCACCGGTCGCGATCACGAGCTTGTCGTACGACGTCCAGGACTCGGCCCCGGAGTCGACGTCACGCGCGCGTACCCGCTGCCCGGCCACGTCGATCTCCGTGACCTCGGTACGCAGCCGCAGGTCGATGCCCCGGGCGCGGTGCTCCTGCGGCGTCCGGGCGATCAGCCGGTCCCGGTCGCGGACGGCGCCGCCCACCCAGTACGGGATGCCGCACGCCGAGTACGACGTGAAGTGGCCCCGCTCGAAGGCAACGATCTCCAGGGCGTCCGGGCCCTTCATCCGCCGGGCCTGGGACGCCGCGGACATGCCCGCGGCGTCCCCGCCGATCACGACCAGCCGTTCCCGGCCGCCACCGCCCCCGCCGCCATTTCCGTTCATGGTCATGTGAACACGCTACGGGGACCCGGCACTTCAGTCCTCCCGGTCCTCCTCGCCGCGCTCCTCGTCCGGGTGGGCGGCGGCCGGTGCGCCGGATCCGACCGGCGCCACCGCGGGTGCCGGCACCGGCGGGTAGGCGGGGGCCGGCGCGGCGGCGCGGCGCCGCCGGGGCCGGACCACACGCAGCCACACCAGCACCAGCACCAGCGCCGCGACCGCGAACGGCAGCACCGCGGCGACGACCACCGCCACCCACCGCAGCACCGACACGAACGCGTCCCAGCCGCCGGCCAGGGCGTCCAGCAGGCCGGGGTCGTCGTCCTTGCCCCCGTCCTCGTCCTCGTCGGGCGCCGGCGGCGTGTCGAGGGTCAGCGTGATCGTCGCCAGGCTGGTGCGGTCCTTCAGGGACGCCTGGCGGGCGAGCAGCGACTCCAGGTCCGCCTGGCGCTTGCTCAGCTCCGCCTCCAGCGAGAGCACGTCGCTGAGCTCGGTGGCCCGGTCCATCAGCTCGCGCACGCGCGCGACGCTCGCGCGCTGCGAGCGGACCCGGCTGTCGACGTCGACGACCTGGTCGGTGACGTCCTGGGCCTTCGCCGTGCGCTCCACGAGCTTGCCCGTGCCCTGCAGCCCGGTGAGCACCGCCTGGTACTTCTCGACGGGCACCCGCAGCACCACGCGCGTGTGCTCGCTGCCGTCCTCCTCCCGCGTGGTGCTCTCCTCACCGACGTAGCCGCCCGCGTCCTCGGTGGTGGAGCGGGCCTGGTCCAGTGCCTTCGGCACGTCCTCGACCTGCACGGTCAGGGTGGCGGTGCGGATGATCCGGTTGACGGGGAGCGCGGCCGGGGAACCGGCCTTCGCGTCGGCCCCGTTCCCGGACGATCCGGCGCCCGCCGCGGTGTCCTCCCCGGCGGCGCCCGCCGCCGGGCCCGCGGCCTCACCACCGACCGCCGGCTGGGCCGCCTCGTCCCGGGCGGCCCCCTTGGCGGCGCCGGAGTCGCCGCTGTCGGCACCGGCACAACCGGTGAGCGCGACACCGGCGGCGAACAGCAGACCGGCCAGCACTCCTACCGGCCGGCGTACGGAATGACGTGTGGGCATACGGGCTTACCCCCCGACTTGGTGACCACTGACGCTCCTTTGACGCCGCAACCGGCCGGAACGTTGGACGGCGCCCGTTCCGAAGCGGTCACGGTCCGGACTCGGCGCAGCCACGGGGGTCCCGTTCGGCAGGGCCGGACGGCCCTGGCGTGACTGTCGGTGGCGTTTGAGAGGCTGGAGCCATGAGCGCAGCAGGTACGGGCACAGGCACGGACCCGGGTCGGACGGACACAGCCCGGACGGACACAGATCAGGTCGTCGTCATCGGAGCCGGCATCGCGGGGCTGGCCGCGGCACACCGGCTCCTGGCCCGCGGGGCACGGGTCACCGTCCTGGAGGCGTCCGGCAGAGTCGGCGGCAAGCTGTTCGCCGGCGAGATCGCGGGCGTGCGCGTCGACCTGGGCGCCGAGTCGATGCTGGCCCGCCGCCCGGAGGCGGTCGGCCTGGCGCGCGAGGTGGGCCTCGCCGACCGGCTGCAGCCCCCGGCCACCGCGACCGCGTCGATCTGGACCCGCGGCGCCCTGCGCCCCATGCCCAAGGGCCATGTCATGGGCGTCCCGGGCACCGCCGCCGCCCTGTCCGGCGTGCTGTCCGCCGAGGGCGTGTCCCGCATCGAGCGGGACGCCGACCTGCCGCCCACCGAGATCGGCGACGACGTGGCGGTGGGGGAGTACGTGGCGGCGCGGCTCGGCCGCGAGGTCGTCGACCGCCTGGTGGAACCCCTGCTCGGCGGGGTGTACGCCGGTGACGCCTACCGCATCTCGATGCGCTCGGCGGTCCCGCAGCTCTTCCACGCGGCGCGCAGGCACCCCTCCCTGACCGAGGCCGTCCGCGACATCCAGGCCCGGGCGTCCGCCGCGCCGCAGCAGCCCGGACCGGTGTTCGCGGGCATCGAGGGCGGCATCGGCTCGCTGCCGCTCGCCGTCGCCGACGCCGTCCGTGCGCGCGGCGGCGAGATCCGCACCGGCACCCCGGTGACCGCCCTGCGACGCGATCCGGACGGCGGCTGGCGGGTGACCGCGGGCGAACGCGTCCTGGCCGCGGACGCCGTCGTCCTCGCCGTGCCCGCGCCCGTGGCCGCCGAACTGCTGGCCGCCGAGTCCCCGGCGGCCGCCGCCGAGCTGCGCGCCGTGGAGTACGCCTCGATGGCCCTGATCAGCCTCGCCTACCGCCGCGCCGACGTCACCCTGCCCGACGGCAGCGGCTTCCTCGTGCCGCCGGTCGACGGACACACCATCAAGGCGTCCACGTTCGCCTCCCAGAAGTGGGGCTGGCTCGCCGACCAGGACCCGGACGTGGTCGTCCTGCGCACCTCCGTCGGGCGGTACGGCGAGACGGAGATCCTCGACCGCCCCGACGCCGGCCTCGTCGACGTCTCGCGCCACGACCTGCGCGAGGCCACCGGCCTGGACGCCGTCCCGCTGGAGACCCGCGTCACCCGCTGGACCGACGGCCTGCCCCAGTACCCGGTCGGTCACCACGCGCGCGTGGCCCGGATCCGCGAGCACATCGCGAAGCTGCCCGCCCTCGCGGTGTGCGGCGCGCCCTACGACGGCGTGGGCATCCCCGCGTGCGTCGCCAGCGCCTACGCGGCGGTGGACCAGTTGGAAGGAGACCTGAGCGGTGCGGACGAGCTCACCGCCGACCCGGTGCAGAGTCCGCACGCAGGAGCAGGAGAATGAGGGACATGAGTGACGACGCCCCCACCACCGAGCCCGGCCGTATCCCCAACAAGGGCAAGCTGGCCAAGGACCTGAACGAGGTCATCCGCTACACGCTCTGGTCCGTCTTCCGGCTGAAGGACACGCTGCCCGAGGACCGCGCTGGGTACGCCGACGAGGTTCAGGAGCTGTTCGACCAGCTGGCCGCGAAGGACGTCACGGTCCGCGGCACGTACGACGTGTCGGGCCTGCGCGCCGACGCCGATGTCATGATCTGGTGGCACGCCGAGACCAGCGACGAGCTCCAGGAGGCGTACAACCTCTTCCGCCGCACCAAGCTGGGCCGCGCCCTCACGCCGGTCTGGTCGAACATGGCGCTGCACCGTCCCGCCGAGTTCAACCGCTCGCACATCCCGGCGTTCCTCGCCGACGAGACGCCGCGCAACTACGTGAGCGTCTACCCGTTCGTCCGCTCCTACGACTGGTACCTGCTGCCGGACGAGGACCGCCGCCGCATGCTCGCCGACCACGGCAAGATGGCCCGCGGGTTCCCGGACGTCCGTGCCAACACGGTCGCCTCGTTCTCGTTGGGCGACTACGAGTGGCTGCTCGCGTTCGAGGCCGACGAGCTGTACCGCATCGTCGACCTCATGCGCCACCTGCGCGGCTCCGAGGCCCGGATGCACGTCCGCGAGGAGGTCCCGTTCTTCACGGGCCGCCGGAAGTCCGTGGCCGAGCTGGTGGCCGGCCTGGCCTAGGGAAGCGGCCGACACGGCCCCGGTGCCCCGGCCGGAAGGGCACGGGGGCCGCGTCGACCGGCCGGCCGCGCAGTGTCCGCCCCCGGAGCCGCCCCGGTGTCACTTCCCGCCCGACGGCTCCGGCTCCGGACGCCCCGCGCACGCCGCGTGCCGGCCGGGCAGCCGTCCTTCGAGCAGGTAGGTCTCGAAGTAGCCGTTGACGCATCCGTTCGGCCCTCCGGCAATCCCGTGCGTCCCCGCGTCCCGCTCGGTCACCAGCACCGAGCCCGCCAGCCTGCGGTGGAGTTCCAGCGCCCCCTCGTAGGGCGCCGCCGCGTCCCGCTCGGCCGCCAGGATCAGCGTCGGCGGCAGCTCCCCGGGCCCGGTGCGCACATCCAGCGGGCGCTGCCGGGGCGCCGACCAGAACGCGCAGGGCAGATTCGTCCACACGTTGTCCCACGTCTCGAACGGCGCCACCCGCGAGAGCCGTGTGGCGTCGCGGTCCCACACCCGCCAGTCGGTCGGCCAGGGCGCGTCGTTGCACTCCACGGCCGTGTAGACGGCGCTCGCGTTCTCCGCCTCGGCCGCCACCCGGGTGACCGGTCCGGCCTGCGCGATCAGCTGGCGCGGATCGCCCCTGAGGTAGTCCGACAGCGCCCGCGCGCGGTGCGGCCAGTAGTCGTCGTAGTACCCGGCCTGCAGGAACGCCCCCTGCAGCTGGCCGGGACCGACCTTGCCGCCGGCCGGCTCCTCGGCCAGCCGGGCCCGTGCCCGCTCGTAGCTGCGCAGCACCGCCGCCGAGGTCCGGCCCAGCCCGTAGGTGTCGTGGTGCCGGGCGATCCACTCCCGGAAGTCCGCCCAGCGGCCCTCGAACGCCGCTGACTGGGCGAGGTTGTTGCGGTACCAGACCCGGCCCGGGTCCGGGTCGACCGGCGCGTCGAACACCATGCGCCGTACGTGGGACGGGAAGAGCGTCGCGTAGACGGCGCCGAAGTACGTGCCGTACGAGGCACCCATGAAGGTCAGCCGGTCCTCGCCGAGTGCGGCCCGCAGGACGTCCAGGTCACGCGCGTTGTTGAGGGAGTGGTGATGGCGCAGCGCCGCGCCGTTGCGCTCGGCGCAGCCGCGCGCGTACGCCTTCGCCCGCGCGACGCGCTCCCGCTTGTAGGTCTCGGAGGGGTGGGCCGGTGCCATCGACGGGCCCTTGAAGAAGTGTCCGGGGTCCTGGCAGGACAGCGGCGCCGAGCGGCCCACCCCGCGCGGGTCGTAGCCGACGAGGTCGTAGGCGCCCGCGATGCGCTTCCACCCCGGCATCAGCCCGATCAGCGGGAAGTACCGGCCGGAACCGCCGGGACCGCCCGGGTTGAACACCAGTGCGCCCTGCCGGGGCACCTTGCGCTCGCTGTGGTGCGGGTCGCGCCGGGTGGCCTCGACCCGGCTGACGGCCAACTCGATCTGCTCGCCGTACGGGCGGGTGTAGTCGAGCGGCACCTCGACCGTGCCGCACACCATGCTGCCCGGCAGGTCCTCGGCGTCGGGGCACCGGCCGAAGGAGATGCCGGCGGCCGCGGCCCGGGCGGCGGCGACGGCGGTGCCGTACCGCTCGGCGACGGCCCGGCGCGGCCCGGCGGCGTCGGGGGCGCCATCCGCCGGGACTGCGGTGAGACCGGCCAGGAGCAGGGCTCCGGCGGCCGAGTAGAGGGCGGCGGCTCTCATCGCGTGTCCCTTCGGTGCGCGGCGGCGACAGGAGGGATGTTTCGATCGCCCGGCACGGAAGGCAAGGACCGCCCCCGGGTGTCGTCCCCAATGCCCCCGCACGCCCCCCGGCGTGCCCCACCGGCCCGGCCGGGCCCGGCCGGTGCTCAGGGGGAGGCGGTCGTGGGCTCCGGCGGCCCTGGCTCTGCGCTGCCGTTCCCTGGGCCGTCAGTGGGGAGACCGCGCCGTGAGATCGCGACGGCGGGCCGGCGGTCACACGGCCCCCGGGCCTCCGGCGCGGAGACGGAACCCGTCCGCCTCACCGGCGGATCAGCGCCCGCCCCACCCTGGCCAGCCGTGAGCGGCGGCGCGGGGCCGGTCCGGAGCGGTCCAGCCACCACCGTCTGAGGGCCCGCTCGGTACGGCCGTCGCCCGGACCGGTGCCGAGCAGCAGATGCTCCGCGAAGTCCAGCGCGTCCCGGCGGTACCCTCCCCGCATCGGCCGGGCATGGGTGTAGGCGAGGAACGCCGGACGGTAGGCGGAGCCCAGGATCTCGGGCAGTTCGGGCGCCACCTTGGCCACCACGGAGGCCCGCTTCGCCGCCAGCGCCCGCGCCTGAACGGCGAGCCGCGCCCGGTCGAACCCCTCCGGCGCGGGAGTCCCCGCGACCAGGGCCGACAGCAGCGCCGCCTGCGCGAGCCCGAGCCGCAGCCGGGCGGGCTCGGTGGGCGGCGGCTCCGGCGACGCCGCGCCGCCGTCCTCCGGTGCGCCCGGCAGGGCGCCGCCGTCCGGCGCCGCGGACGCCGTCCCCCGCAGCCCGGCCCCCGCCCGCACTGCCTCCCCGATGTCCGCCAACTCCCTTTCCAGCTCGCCAGGTCCGGGGAAGTCCTCGTCGCGTTCCAGGAGCACGCCGGGCGGGCGGACCCGGGACGCCAGGTCGGTGAGGATGTCGAGGACCGGACGCGGCACCGGGTGCGCGTGGCTGTCGTGCCAGACGCCGTCGCGCTCGAACCCGCCCGCGACATGGACGTACGCCAGCGCCTCCAGCGGCAGTTCGGCGAGCGCCTTGGCCGGGTCCTCGCCCCGGTTGACGTGGTTCGTGTGGAGGTTGGCCACGTCGATCAGCAGCCGTACGCCGGTGCGGTCGGCCAGCTCGTACAGGAACTGCTCCTCCGTCATCTCGTCGCCCGGCCACGAGATGAGCGCCGCGATGTTCTCGACGGCCAGGGGCACGGGCAGCGACTCCTGGGCGATGCGCACGTTCTCGCACAGCACGGCGAGGGCGTCGCGGGTGCGCGGCACCGGCAGCAGATGGCCGGCCTCCAGGCGGGGCGACGCGGTCAGCGCCCCGCCCGCCCGTACGAACGCGATGTGCTCGGTGACCAGGGGCGCCCCCAGCGCCTCGGCCCGTTCCGCGAGCGCCGCCAGCCGTCCCCCGTCGGGGCGGTCGGCGTCGCCGAGCCCCAGGGAGACCCCGTGCGGGACCACCGTCACGCCCCGCTCGCGCAGCCGCGTCAGGGAGTCCGGCAGATGCCCCGGGCAGACGTTCTCGGCGACCACCTCGACCCAGTCGATCCCCGGCATCTCTTCCACCGCGTCCGCGATCTCCGGCCGCCAGCCGATCCCCGTCCCCAGCCGTGCCACCTGTCCCGCCATGCTCCCTGTCCCCCTCCTGCGGCCCCCGTCGAGCAGTGCCCGGGGTATGTCCGCGCAGGCCGCCCGTGAACCGTGCGCCGGGCACTTTCAGAGCAACATTTGAGCTTCGCGCGGCGGCGCCTGGTGGGGCGTGGACACGTCGGCACAAGACCTCGCGTCCGAACCCTTGCAGGTTTCGGCCAAGGTGGCGCATTGTGGTCGCCCACCGCCTCACCGGCGCTCTCCCGGTCCGGCCCTCCCCCGGGCGGTGGCCTTCCCCATCCGTCTTCCCCCGGGCGGATGCGGTGGAGGGCCCCTGTTGCCGAGCCGCTCGGCAACAGGGGCCTCGGCTCGAAACACCTCACGCAGTCGAGCCGCCAAGCCGATGCCGAGGGCGGCGACCACGCCGGTTCCGCTCGTACGAGGCACCGGACCGGGTCCGGAGATCCGGTCGTACTCGGATGGCGAGCACGCAGACGTTCCCGTCCGCCGGCCCGCTACCGCAGCCCCGGATGCTCCGCCACCACCGTGCACGACCCGGGGGCGATCTCGGTGAACCCTGCGTCCCGCACCAGCGGGAGGCCGCTGGAGGTCAGTTCGGGCCAGCGTTCGGGCGGGGCCGTGCGTACGGCGAGGGGGAAACCCGCCTCGTGCCAGGCCGCCCGCTGCTCCTCGCGCAGCTCCCACCAGGCGAGCTGGGCGCCATGTCCGGCCTGTGCCATCGCCTTGCCTGCGGACATCGTCACCTTCGGGCTCATCCACAGCACCGGCACCCCGGGCCCGGCCGGCTCCGGCGGCTCGGGGTCGTCCAACTCGGTGCCGGACACCTGGAGTTTCGCCAGTTCCTTGGGCCATCCGTCGAGCGGAACCGGCGGGAACACCCGCACCTCGGCCGACCTCCCGGTCGCGGTGATCCCGGGCAGCGCCTCGGCCCGCCGCCACTCGGCGCCCCGGGCACGCCGGACCACCTTGCGGATCCGAGCGTCCTGCCAGTCCCGCACGGCCCGCGCCCACTCGCCGTCACCCCGCGCCCGCTCGTCGCTCAGCAGCATGAGCACGGCGCGCGCGGCGGTCTCCAGGGCGTCGGTACGGGCGGGCGGCGCGGCCTTCTCCAGCCGTACCACGAGCGGCAGCACGAACTGCCGCGCCTGGTCACGGGCGCCGGTCTCGGGCCGGAAGGGACTGTCATCGACTGACTCGCTCACGCCGACCAACCCTAATCCCCGGGTGAGGCAGGCCCGGGCCGTCGAGAGGAACCCGGTCGACGGCGCCCGCGACCGGCACCGGCCCATCGCTGAATCAGCCTGAGCAGGCCGTCCGCTGGGCCTCCTGCCATTCGCACACCGGGCACAGCGTGATGCCCTTGTACGCCTCCGGGTACTCCGTCGGCTCCCGGCACAGCACGCACTCCGCGTACGGCGGCCCGTCGGCCTTCGGGGGCCGGGACGCGTCGATGAGGCAGTAGTCGTCATCGCTCATACCCCCAGCGTACGAGCGCCCCCGGGCGGGCGCGGAGGCGTCACCGGCGCCCCGCCGGCAGATCCGACGAACCGCACCGTCGTGGCGCGGGCACGATGATGCGGACCCTTCGCCCGGTGGTGGAGCGGGCCGCCGGTGCGGGTCCGGAACCGGACCGGCGGCCGCGCCCGCGCCCCTCGGCCGGACGAGCGGCGCGGGTGGGGCGGAAGGCGTCACCCCCGCTCCCCGGTCGCCCCGATCAGCTCGGACACCTTCACGAAGCGGTAGCCCCGCCGCCGCAGCTCGGGCACGATCGTCCGCACGGCCCGCTCGGTGGCCGGGGCCGCGCTGCGGGTGCAGTGCATCACCACGACCGAGCCCGGCCGCACCCCGTCCAGCACCTGCCGGGCCACGGCGTCCGCGTCCGTGGCGAACGCGTCCCCGCTGACCACGTCCCACTGGATGGCCGTGACCCCGGCCCCGCCGACCGCGCGCAGCGCCCGCCGGTCGTAGCAGCCGCCGGGGAAGCGGAAGTACGGCATCGGGTCCGGCACCCCGGCCGCGCGGAACGCGGCGTACGCCCGCTCCACGTCCGCGCGCATCCGGTCCTCGGAGACGGTGGGCAGGCCGTAGCAGTCGGCGGTGAACGCGTAGTGACTGTAGGAGTGGTTGGCGATCTCGAAGAGGGGGTCGCGGCCGATGGCGCGGGCCTGGCCGGGGTACTGCTCGGCCCACCTGCCGGTCATGAACACGGTCGCCGGTACCTTCAGCGCGCGCAGCGCCGCGATGAGCTCCGGGTTGTCGAAGTGTTCCCCGGCGGCGGCGCGGGGTCCCTGGTCGGCGGTCATGTCCGCGTCGAAGGTGAGGGCGACGGCACGGTCCCGGGTGCGCGGCGCGTGCCGGAAGACGGGGGTCAGCCCGGCGGGCCCCGGCGCCAGCGTCGGCGGCCGGGCGTGCGCGGGTGCGGGCGGTGCCACCGACGGCGACGCGGCCGACGGTGACGCAGCAGGCGCCGGCCGGCCGGCGCGGGCCGGCTGTCCGGTGGCACCGCAGGCCGTGAGGGCGGTACCGAGGAGGGCCACGGCGATGGCACGACGTACACGAATGATCACCGTGTGACCATATGATCCGGTCGGTGTGCCGGATGCCGTACGGCGGGCGGCCCTCCGGTGAGGTCACCCGACCGGGCCTGCCGGGGGGCGGGTGGGCGAGGATGTACCCATGTCGTGGACGAGGAGCGGTCTGTGAGCGCGCCGCTGTACCAGCTGAAGGCCGAGTTCTTCAAGACGCTCGGGCACCCGGCGCGCATCCGGGTGCTGGAGCTGCTGAGCGAGCGGGAGCACGCGGTGGCCGAGATGCTGCCCGTGGTGGGGATCGAGCCGGCCCATCTGTCGCAGCAGCTCGCCGTCCTCAGGCGGGCGGGCCTCGTGGTGACCCGCAAGGAGGGGTCGAACGTCTACTACTCGCTGACCAGCCCGCACATCGCCGAGCTGCTGCGGGTGGCCCGCACCATCCTCTCCGGGGTACTGGCCGGCCAGGCGGAGCTCCTGGCCGACCTGCGAGCCGCCCCGGAACCGCCCCGCGGATCACAGCGCTGAACGGGACCGGCGCTCAGCGTGCCCAGGGGCCGGTCACCGCGAACGTCGTGCCCGGGTCGTAGCAGTTGACGAACATCGTCGTGCCGTCGGGGGAGAAGGTGACCCCCGCGAACTCGCCCCACGCCGGCTCCCGCGGGGTGCCGGTGTTCTGGCCGTTGCGCGCCACCGGGTACACCTCGCCCCCGCGCGTCACCCCGAAGACGTGCTGGGCGCCCGCGCCGTCCTCGCAGACCATCAGTCCGCCGCCGGGTGCGAGGCAGATGTTGTCGGGGGCCTCGCCGGGCAGCCGCACGTCGGTGTCCGGTCCGAAGACGATCACCAGGGTGAGGCGGCGGCGGGCCGGGTCGTACCGCCAGATCTGGCCGTGGTGGTCGGCCGCCGAGCCCTCGGAACCGCGGGCGTACGACGACACGAAGTACACGCACCGCCCGCCCCAGTAGCAGCCCTCCAGTTTCTGGGCGTGGGTGATGCCCCTGGGGCCGTAGTCCTGGAAGCGGGTCGGTGTGCCGGTGGCCGACGGGTCCGGGACGTCGGTCCACTCGACGCCGTCGAAGACGGCCCCGGCCTCCTGGACCGAGGACAGGTCCGGCACGCCGGGCACCCGCATCGCCTGGAGCCGGCCACCCGCGCGCAGCGAACCCGTGCCGCCCAGCGGCCGCTCCGGCAGGAAGCGGTAGAACAGCCCGAACGGCCTGTCGAACGCGTCCTCCGTCTCGTACACGACCCCCCGGTGCGGGTCGATCGCCACCGCCTCGTGCTGGAAGCGGCCCATCGCGGTCAGCGGGACGGCGCCGGTGCGGCGCGGGCAGGCCGGGTCCACCTCGAAGACGAAGCCGTGGTCCTTGGTGTAGCCGTTGGTGCCGGCCCGGTCCTCGGTCTCCTCGCAGGTCAGCCAGGTACCCCACGGGGTGGGGCCGCCCGCGCAGTTGACAGCCGTGCCGGCGATGGCGACCCGCTCGTCGAGCACCGTGAGGTCGCCGCGCCCGTCCAGGGTGAGGGCCGTGCAGCCGCCCTTGCCCGCCGGGTCGTAGGTGAGGCCGGCCGCCAGGGGGACGGGGTGCGCCGCGGTGACGCGGTTCTCGTGGTTGCGGACGAGGTGGACCCGGCCGCGGGTGCCGGGCAGGGCCGTCATGCCGTCGGGGTGCGAGGGGACCGGGCCCTCCGCGGAGCGCAGCGGCTCGCCCTCCCGGGACAGCACCCGGTAGCGGAAACCTTCCGGCAGGTCGAGCAGGCCGTCCGGGTCGGGCACGAGCGGGCCGTAGCCGCGGTGGCCGAGCGGCAGGGCCGCGGCGGTGCCCGCGAAGAGGTCGGTGAGGGTTCCGGTGAACGCGATGCCCGCTCCCAGGGCACCGGTGCGGGCGAGGACCTGACGTCGTGTCGCGGACATGCGGGAACCTTCCTGCTGGCGGACAGGGACGGTCATCCCGCTGTCTCTATCACCCGCCGCGCGCCCCCGGAACCACGCCCGGCGCGCATGTCACCCGTCGGCGGAGGGGCGCGGTTCCTGCTGGGGAGCCCGCTCCAGGAACCTCAGCAACTCCACGGGGATGGGCAGGACCAGCGTGGAGTTCTTCTCGGCGGACACGGCCATCACCGTCTGGAGCAGACGCAGTTGCAGCGCGGCGGGGGTGTCCGCCATCTGCTGGGCCGCCTCGGCGAGCTTCTTCGACGCCTGCAACTCGGCGTCGGCGTTGATGACCCGGGCCCGGCGCTCGCGGTCGGCCTCGGCCTGGCGGGCCATCGACCGCTTCATGGTGTCCGGCAGCGAGACGTCCTTGATCTCCACCCGGTCGATCTGCACGCCCCAGCCCACGGCCGGACTGTCGATCATCAGCTCCAGGCCCTCGTTGAGCTTCTCCCGGTTGGAGAGCAGATCGTCGAGCTCGCTCTTGCCGATGATCGAGCGGAGTGAGGTCTGGGCCATCTGCGAGACGGCGAACCGGTAGTCCTCGACGTTGACGGTCGCCGCCGCCGCGTCCACGACCCGGAAGTACACGACCGCGTCGACGCGCACCGTGACGTTGTCGCGGGTGATGCCCTCCTGGGCGGGCACGGGCATCGTCACGATCTGCATGTTGACCTTCCGCAGCCGGTCCACACCCGGGACGATCAGCGTGAACCCGGGTGCCTTCACGGCGCCCCGCACCCGTCCGAGCCGGAAGACCACGCCGCGCTCGTACTGCTTGACGACCCGCGCGGCCGCGGCCAGGTACAGCAGTCCCGCGGCTGCCGCCGCCGCGAACGCTCCCAGCAGCTCCGCCACCATGGCGACCTCCTCACAAGAGGTCTGAATGTCTGCTTCTGCAACGATATGCCCGCTCTCCGGTCCGGGGCCACGCCCTGGGCCCCGGACCGGAGCGGCCGCTGACGCGGGGTCTTGGCGGCCGACGGGGTCCTCAGGCCGCCGTCACCACCTTCACCGGCTCACTGGCGGTGCTGCTGTGGCGTTCGGCCCAGGCCTCCAGGGCCGTGCGGCAGGCGTGGTCGAGATGGTGCAGGCCGGACAGGTCCAGCTCCACAGGACGGTCGTGCGGCAGTGACTCCAGGCTGTCGAGGATCTTCGGCAGCCGCAGGAAGGTGGCGTTGCCCGACAGATGCGCCTGGATGGGGCCCGCGCCCTTGTCGACGATCTCCAGCTTCATGTGCGAGGCCTCCCAGGCGGTCTTGACGACCGACAGGGCCAGGCCGATCAGTACGCCCTCGAACATGTTCACCGCCACGATGGACACCGCGGTGACCACGAGGATCAGCGCCTCGCCGCGGTGGCCCCGCCACAGGGCGGCCACCGAGCGGAACGGGATCAGTTTCCAGCCCGCGTGGACCAGGATGCCGGCCAGCGCGGGCAGGGGTATCAGGGCCAGCGCGGACGGCAGCAGCGCCGCGAACAGCAGCAGCCACGCGCCGTGCATCACCCGCGATGCCTTGGTGCGGGCGCCGGCCTGGACGTTGGCCGAGCTGCGCACGATGACGGCGGTCATCGGCAGCGCGCCGAGCACTCCGCACACGGCGTTGCCCGCGCCCTGCGCCATCAGCTCCTGGTCGTACCGGGTGCGCGGCCCGCTGTGCAGCCGGTCCACCGCCGCCGCGCTGAACAGCGACTCGGCGGAGGCGATCAGGGTGAAGGCCAGCACCGTGCCGAGCAGCGCGGGGCTCGCCAGCTCGCCGAAGGCGTCGGCGCCGGGCGGCTGGACGGCGTCCAGCAGACCCCGCACCTCCACGTTCGCCACCGGCACGGGCAGGACGAGGGAGGCCAGCGTCGCCAGGACCACCGCGGCGAGCGCCCCGGGCACCGCCCGTACCCGCTCGGGCAGCCGGCGCCAGCCGACCAGCACCGCGACGGTGCCCGCCCCGACCGCCAGCGAGGCCAGCGCCTCGCCGCTGCCGAGCGCGTCGACCGCCGCCCCGGGAAGGCCGATGATCTTGTCCAGACCGGAGGCGGGGGCCTTCAGGCCGGCCGCCGCGTACACCTGTCCGGCGATGATGACCAGACCGATTCCGGCCAGCATGCCCTCGACGACGGAGACCGAGATGGCCCGGAAGTAGCGGCCCAGCCGCAGCGCGCCCATGGCGAGCTGCAGCACCCCGGCGGCCAGCACGATGACGCCGAGCGCGGGCAGCCCGAACTCGTGGACCGCCTCGAAGACCAGTACCGTCATCCCGGCGGCCGGCCCGGACACCTGCAGACTGCTGCCCGGCAGCATTCCGGTGACCAGACCGCCCACGATGCCGGTGACCAGGCCCAGTTCGGCCGGTACGCCCGAGGCGACGGCCACCCCGACGCACAGCGGCAGGGCGACCAGGAAGACGACCAGGGACGCGGCGAAGTCCTGGCGTATGTGAGGGAACCGGCTCACGCGCGACCTCACAGCGCCTCGAACGAGTCGGTCGCGGGGCGGTGTTCGAACACGGCGCCGGTGTGCACCTCGTAGTACCAGCCGCGCAGCCGGAGCCGGCCGTCGGCGAGCCGTTCCTCGACGCACGGGTAGGAGCGCAGCCGCAGCAGTTGCGTCAGCACATGGTTGCGCACGGCCTCGGCGACCGTCGGGTCGGCGGCGTCGGCCGCCTTCGGCTCGTCGGCGGCGTGCGCCAGCCACTCCCGTACGGCGGGGACGGCGTCCAGGTCGTCGCCGCGCACCAGTGCGCCGATCGCGCCGCAGTGCGAGTGGCCGCAGACCACGATGTCCCGTACGCCGAGCACCTCCACCGCGTACTCGACGGTGGCGGCCTCGGCGGTGGGGCGCCCGAGGTCACGGGGCGGCACGATGTTGCCCGCGGTGCGCAGCTCGAAGAGCTGGCCGGGGCGGGCGCCCGTGATCAGGGCCGGGACGACCCGGGAGTCGGAGCAGGTGACGAACAGGACTTCCGGCGACTGACCCGCCGCCAGCGGGGCGAACTCCTCAGGGCGTTGTCCGAAGGTACGGGCGTTGTCGATGAGGGGCTGCATCTGTGATGACTCCTCCTGGCGCGTCGTGGGGGACGCGTCGGACGGGCAGGACAGGGTGTTGCGGCACGGCGGGACGGAATGCCCCCGGACCGCACCAACAGTTGGTCAACAACTGGTCAAGAAACACGTTAACCCTGCAAAGTCGATTGCAGGGTTAACGTGGCGTTGCCAGTGGAACAGCGCCTCAAAAGGGTGGGTCGGCTGGCTTGATCCGGACCTCTCAGGCGGGGTCGACCAGGCCCTTCGCGTCCCGGGCCAGGGCGGTGAGGCGGGAGATCGCGCGGAAGTACTTCTTCCGGTAGCCGCCCTTCAGCATCTCCTCGCTGAACAGCCGGTCGAAGGGGCGCCCGGAGGCCAGCACCGGGATCTCCCGGTCGTAGAGCCGGTCGGCGAGCACGACCAGGCGCAGCGCGGTCGACTGGTCGGGCACCGGTCCGACGTCCGTCAGGCAGACCGCGCGCACCCCGTCGGTCAGCGCGCCGTAGCGGCTGGGGTGCACGCGCGCGAGGTGCTCCAGCAGATGCGGGAAGTCGTCGAGACAAGCACCCTCGGTGGCGTACGCCGCCTTGGTCACCTGCTCGTCCGAGTACGGCGCGGGCGCCTCGGGCAGCCCGCGGTGGCGGTAGTCCTCGCCGTCGATGCGCAGCGCGCGGAAGTGTGCGGACAGGCCCTGGATCTCGCGCAGGAAGTCGGCGGCCGCGAACCGGCCCTCGCCCAGCTTGCCCGGCAGGGTGTTGGAGGTGGCGGCGAGCGCGACACCCGCGTCGACCAGCTTGCCCAGCAGGGTGGAGACCAGGACGGTGTCGCCCGGGTCGTCCAGCTCGAACTCGTCGATGCACAGCAGGCGGTGGCCGGACAGCGTTCGCACGGTCTGCTGGAAGCCCAGCGCGCCCACCAGATTGGTCAGCTCCACGAACGTGCCGAACGCCTTCAGGGCCGGTTCGGCCGGGGTCGCGTGCCACAGGGAGGCCAGCAGGTGCGTCTTGCCAACGCCGTAGCCGCCGTCGAGGTAGACACCGCGCGGGCCGGCCGGGGTCTTCGGAGCCTTCGCCCGGCCGAGGCCGAAGAACCCCCGTCTGGCGGTACCGCTCGCGTGCGCTCCGCCCAGCCCCACCGCGAAGGACTCCAGGACCTGCACCGCCTCGGTCTGGCTCGGCTGGTTCGGGTCCGGGAGGTACGTGCTGAAACGCACCGAGTCGAAGCGCGGCGGCGGCACCATCTCGGCGACCAGTCGGTCCGCGGGGACATGCGGCTCGCGGGCGCACAGGGAGAGCGGCGTCGCGTCGGCTGTCGCGTCGACGTCGATGGCGGGGGAGCTGTTGGCGGGGGAGGACGACACGCTTCCCCATGCTAGAGGTCGTGCCAGACTGCGGGATATGCGACGCCTGTTCCCTGTGACCGACCCGACAGCGGCGACGGAGCCCGGCCGGGGCTCCGCGGCCCCCGAGAACCCCGGGGCCGACCGCGAGTGGAGCCTCGCCGAGCTGGCCGACGCCTACGCCTATCCGGAGCCCCCGCCCGGGGAGCCGCGAGCCTGGCTGCGCGCCAACATGGTCTCCACACTCGACGGCGCCGCGCAGCACGACGGCCGCTCGCAGCCCATCTCCAACGCGGTGGACATGCGGATCTTCGGCACCCTGCGGGCACTGGCGGACGTGGTCCTGGTCGGTGCGGAAACGGTACGGCTGGAGGGCTACCGGCCGGCTCGCGCGCGTGCGGAGTTCGCCGAGCGGCGCGAGGCCGCGGGCCAGGGGCCGGTGCCGGCCGTCGCCGTGGTCTCCGCGAGCCTGGACCTCGACTTCTCCCTGCCGCTGTTCACCTCCCCGCTGGTGCCCACGCTCGTCCTGACCGGCGCCGCGGCGGCCCCGGACCGGGTCGCGGCGGCGGAGAAGGCCGGCGCGCGGGTCGTCGTGGCCGGCGGCGGCGTCGGCGTGGAGCCCGCCCGGGCCGTGCGCGCCCTGGCCGAGCTGGGGCACACCCGCCTGCTCACCGAGGGCGGCCCCCGCCTGCTGGGGCAGCTGGTGGCCGCCGAGGTGCTGGACGAGCTGTGCCTGACCGTCTCGCCGATGCTGACCGCCGGCGACGCCCAGCGGATCGCGGGCGGGCCGTCGGTGTCGGTTCCGCACCGGTTCGCGCTGGCGTCCCTTCTGGAAGAGGACGGTTTCCTCTTCAGCAGGTACCAGAGGTCCTGATGCGACACCCCGGGGTCCCGAAAACAGCGGAATGAGTCGTTCCGTTTAGCTCCGGGTGGGCAGACTAGGACCGCCATACCCGTGCGAGCACGGGGAAGGATGGTTTCCGCACGGGCCGCGAACGGCCCAGGAGAATGGGGCACTGGTGTTCACAAGCGTTCTGATGATCGAGAAGGCCCTGACGTCCGCCGACGTGGAGTTCGTCACCACCTTGCACGGCGACGAGCCGGTCTCCTTCCACGTGCTGCTCCAGCCGCGAGGCGACCAGGCCGACCGGCTGCTGCGGGCCATCGACGACATCGCCCTCGGCGAACTGGACGAGGCGGTGCGGGAAGGGGAGACCCCGGAGGGTGACGAGGCCAAGAGCGTGGGGCAGCGGGCGCTGGAGGTGTCCCTGACGGCGTTGCGCAACTCGGGGAACGGCGCGGAGGGACGGCTGATCGAGGATCATCCGCTCGACGCGCTCAAGGGGGTGGTCGAGGAAGTGGGGGCCGACGAGGTGATCGTGCTCACCGACCCGCACTACGTGGAGGAGTTCTTCCACCGGGACTGGGCCTCCCGGGCGCGGCACAAGGTCGGGGTACCGGTGCTGAAGCTGTTCTCGCACAGCAAGGCGTGACACGGCGCCCGGTACCGGTGGCGCTCCGCGCCCCTACCGGCCGCGGGGGTCGCCGCAGGCAATAGGCTGACCTCGCTCATCGTCGTACGCACCGCAGCTTGGGAGATCACGCATGGCACCCGGCATTCCTTCCGCCATGGACCGACCGCACTTCATCGGCATCGGCGGAGCCGGGATGTCGGGGATCGCGAAGATCCTCGCCCAGCGGGGTGCCAAGGTCGCCGGGAGCGACGCCAAGGAGTCGGCGACCGCCGAGGCGCTGCGGGCGCTCGGGGTGACCGTGCACATCGGTCACGCCGCCGGGCACCTGGCCGACGACGCGAGCTGTGTCGTCGTGTCGTCGGCGATCCGGCAGGACAACCCGGAGCTGGCCCGCGCCGCCGAGCTCCGGATCCCGGTGGTGCACCGGTCCGACGCGCTCGCCGCGCTGATGGAGGGCAAGCGGGCCATCGCCGTCGCCGGCACGCACGGCAAGACCACCACGACGTCCATGCTCGCGGTGTCCCTTTCCGAGCTCGGCCTCGACCCGTCGTACGCCATCGGCGGCGACCTCGACGCGCCGGGCTCCAACGCGCTGCACGGTGACGGCGAGATCTTCGTCGCCGAGGCCGACGAATCGGACCGGAGCTTCCACAAGTACGCCCCCGAGGTCGCCATCGTCCTCAACGTGGAGCTGGACCACCACGCCAACTACGCGTCCATGGACGAGATCTACGAGTCCTTCGAGACCTTCGCCGGCAAGATCGTGCCCGGCGGCACGCTGGTGATCTCCGCCGACCACGAGGGCGCCCGGGAACTGACCCGGCGGGTCGAGGGCGTGCGGGTGGTGACCTACGGCGAGGCGGCGGACGCCGACGTACGGGTGGTGTCGATCGTCGCTCAGGGCCTGAAGAGCCGGGTCACGGTGGTGCTGGACGGCAAGGAGATCGTGTTCACGGTCTCGGTTCCCGGCCGGCACTACGCCCTCAACGCCGTCGCGGCCCTGACCGCCGGTGCCGCGCTCGGCGTCCCGGCGGACGAGCTGGCGCCCGCGCTGGCCGCCTACACCGGCGTGAAGCGGCGGCTCCAGCTCAAGGGCGAGGCGGCCGGCGTCCAGGTGATCGACTCCTACGCCCACCACCCCACCGAGATGACGGCCGACCTGGAGGCCATGCGGGCGGCGGTCGGTGACGCGCGGATCCTCGTCGTCTTCCAGCCCCACCTGTTCTCCCGCACCCAGGAGCTCGGCCTGGAGATGGGCCGGGCGCTGGCCCTCGCCGACGCCTCGGTGGTCCTCGACATCTACCCGGCCCGTGAGGACCCGATCCCGGGTGTCACCAGCGAGCTGATCATCGACGCCGCGCGGGCGGCCGGCGCGGACGTGACGCCGGTCCACGACAAGGAGGCCGTACCGGACGCCGTCGCGGGAATGTCGGGGTCCGGTGATCTCGTTCTGACCATGGGCGCGGGGGACGTGACGGACCTCGGCCCGAAGATCCTGGACCGGCTCGCGCAGCAGCGGCCGTAGCGGAAGTGAGGGGTTGGCCTACATGTCGTACGACGTCGACAAGACCGACGAGCAGTGGCGCGCGGAGCTGACCCCCGCCGAGTACGCCGTGCTGCGGCAGGCCGGGACGGAGCCCGCGTTCACCGGTGAGTACACCGACACCAAGACCGAGGGCGTCTACTCCTGCCGCGCCTGCGGCGCCGAACTGTTCACCTCCGACACCAAGTTCGCCTCGCACTGCGGCTGGCCGTCCTTCTACGACCCGAAGGACAGCGACGCGGTCGAGCTGATCGAGGACCGCTCCCACGGCATGCTCCGCACCGAGGTCCGCTGCGCCCGCTGCGGCTCCCACCTCGGCCACGTCTTCGAGGGCGAGGGCTACCCGACCCCGACGGACCAGCGGTACTGCATCAACAGCATCTCGCTGCGGCTCCGGCCCGCCGGGGAGTGACTCACAGCGCCTCCCGCTGCACCATCGCGGACATCGCGAGCGTGCCGGGCAGCAGCGGGAGCCAGACGGTCAGGGCGCGGTAGCCGAGGACCGTGGTGGTGGCCAGGGGGAGCGGGGCGCCGTAGCCGGCCAGGGTGAGGACGAGGGCCGCGTCGAGCGGGCCGATGCCGCCCGGTGCGGGGACCGCGCCCGCGGCCGTGCTCGCCGCGAGGTAGGCGAAGGCCAGCTGGGCCCACGACAGGGGCAGAGCCAGTGCGGTGCCCACCGAGGCGACGACGCCCGCCTGGATCAGGGGCGCCGCGACCGCCCCGCCCCACAGGGGCAGGAAGCGGCTCGGACGGGTGTGCAGCCGGCGTACGTCGGTCAGGGCCGTGCGCACGGCGTCCAGCGCCGGGCGGCGCAGGGGCGGGACCGCCGCCAGGACCAGGACGGCCGCCGCCGGACCGAGCAGCACGCCGGCCACCGCCATGAGCAGGGCCCGCCCCTGCGGCAGCAGTGCCTCGGGGCGGACGGCGTGCGGCGCGGCGAGCAGGAAGACCAGCACCACAGGGGTCTTCGCGACCGCTCTGACCAGGGAGTACAGGGCGATGGAGGCGGTCGCCCGGGCCAGCGGGACGCCTTGTCGGCGCAGGAAGCGCAGTGTCACGGCGTGGGCGCCCAGGCCGGCCGGCAGGACGTGGTTGGCGGCGCCGGCGGCGAACTGCGAGGCGATCAGCAGACCGGGCGGCAGACGGTCCGGCAGCGCGCCCTGCCGGATGCACGCGGCGGCGAGCGAGCCCAGGAACGTGAAGCCCGCCCCGGCCAGCAGCCACCACGGGTCCGCGCCGGCGAGCCGGGCGACACCGTCACGGGCGGCCCGCCGGTCGAACGCCGCCCACCCGGCGAGGACCAGCAGCGGGAACAGACTCACCGCGTGCCGCGCCGCGGGCGACAGCGGGCGGGCCGGGCGGACCGGGGCGGCGGCCGGCTGCTGCGCGGTCGTGTCGTCGAGCGGCGGCGGGGTCACGGCGCAGTCGTCCTTCCGCGTCGCGGCCGCGGCGGATCGGACAGGGCCGTGCCCGCACGGGGAGGCTCGCTCCCCTCCGGTGCACCGACGCAAGCCGCCACGAGCCCGCTCCGCGCGCCGAAGGAGCGACCGCGAGGCTGCCCGGCCGACGAGACAGCGACGCGCCCAAGAAGGTTTCTGCCCCACCGGCCGCCCACTCACCCCCGACCGGTCCCCGCCGGGGGCCGCCCGGCGGGGACGGACAGCGCAGGGGGCGGGACGGCCGCGGGGGAGACCGGGCCCGCGAAGCCGCATCCGACCTGTCGGCCGCGCCGGGAGGCCGGCGCCTGTGGCGAGCCGGGCGGGCCGGGCGGGCCGGGCGTCGCCGGGGAGGGCTGCGAGGGGTACGCGGTGGACGCCGGACGGCGGGTGCTGCACAGCGAGGGCCTGCCGGCGGTCCCGGCGGCCGTACCCTGCGCGGTCTAGACTCTCCCCGCAACGGCCCGTGCACGACGTGGTCAGGAGCGGGCGGATTCTGCCAAACCCGAAGGGCATTCGGCGTCTTGATAAGGATAGATTCAGTCACCAAGCGGTACCCGGACGGCACGGTGGCGGTCGACCGGCTCTCCCTGGAGATCCCGGACCGTTCCATCACCGTGCTCGTCGGCCCCTCGGGCTGCGGCAAGACGACCACCCTGCGGATGATCAACCGGATGGTCGAGCCCACCGAGGGCACCATCACCATCGACGGCGTCGACAGCAGGCAACAGCCCGTCAACACCCTGCGCCGGTCGATGGGGTACGTCATCCAGAACGCCGGCCTGTTCCAGCACCGCACCATCCTCGACAACATCGCCACCGTGCCCCGGCTGCTCGGCTGGGGCAAGGAGCGGGCCCGCGCCCGCGCCCGCGAGCTGATGGAGCGGGTCGGCCTCGACGGCTCCCTCGCCAGGCGCTACCCCTACCAGCTCTCCGGCGGCCAGCAGCAGCGCGTCGGCGTGGCCCGGGCGCTCGCCGCCGACCCGCCGGTGCTGCTGATGGACGAGCCGTTCTCCGCCGTCGACCCCATCGTCCGCAAGGGACTCCAGGACGAACTCCTGCGCATCCAGGAGGAGCTGGGCAAGACCATCGTCTTCGTCACCCATGACATCGACGAGGCGGTCAAGATCGGCACCACGGTCGCCGTGCTGCGCACCGGCGGCCGCCTCGCCCAGTACGCGCCGCCCGCCGAACTGCTCTCCCACCCCGCCGACGCCTTCGTCGAGGACTTCCTCGGCACCGACCGCGGCATCCGCAGGCTGTCCTTCTTCTCCGCCGACGGGCTGGAGCTGCTGACCGCGCCGGTCGTCGCGATCGACGCCACCGCCGAGCAGATCGCCGCCCGCGACACCGGCGACACCCCGTACCTGCTGGTGACCGACCTGGACGGCAGGCCGCTCGGCTGGGGCGCCCCCCACGACCTGGCCGCCGGAGACGTCAGCGCGGACCGACTCCTGCCGTGCGGACGGCCGTTCGCCGCCGGTACCGACTCGCTGCGCGCCGCACTGGACTGCGCGGTGCTCTCGCCCACCGGCTGGGCCGTCGCCGTGGACGCCGAGGGCCGGGCCGCCGGGGTGGTCTCGCAGCAGACCATCGCCGAGGCGATCCGCCGGGCCCACGCGGAGAACACCCGGGGTGAGCAGGTGGCGCTGTGAGCGAACTCTTCGACATGCCGAGCTACCTCCAGTACGGCTACTTCGATCTGGTCGCCCTCCACCTGCGCGAGGCGCTGATCCCGGTGCTGGCCGGGCTGCTGGTGGCGCTGCCCGTCGCGCAGGTCTGCGTCCGGCTGACCTGGCTGTACCCGCCGGTGCTGTGGGTGACGACCGTGCTGTACGCGATCCCGTCGCTCGCCTTCTTCGTCGTCCTCATCGACTACACCGGCCTGAGCGAACTCACGGTGATGATCCCCCTGGCCCTCTACAGCCTGGTCGTGCTGGTCCCGGCGATCGTGGACGGCGTGCGTTCCGTGCCGCAGGAGACGCTGGCCGCGGCCACGGCCATGGGCTTCGGGCCCGTACGGCGCTACGTCCAGGTGCAGTTGCCGATCGCGGCGCCCGCGATCATCGCCGGGCTGCGGGTGGCGTCGGTGTCGAGCATCTCCCTCGTCAGCGTCGGCATGCTGATCGGCAACCAGGGCGCCCTCGGCAACATGCTCGACGCCGGCCTGAAGTACGACCAGCCGCGCCTGGTGTGGCTGTCCGTCGTGGGCACGGCCGTCCTCGCCGTCGCCGTGGATGCCGTGCTCATCGTGCTGCGGGTGCTGCTGACGCCCTGGATGCCGCGCGGTACCCGCCCGCTCGTGGCGAAGGGGGCCGCCCGGTGAACGTCCTGAACCACATCTCGGCCTTCTTCGGCGACGGCGCCCACTGGCAGGGCTACGACGGCATCCCCACGCGCGTCCTGGAACACGTCCGGTACACCCTGATGGCGCTCGGCATCGCCGCCGCCGTCGGCCTGCCGGTCGGCCTGGTCTCCGGGCACACCGGCCGCGGCGGCAACACCCTCGCCCTGATCGCCACCGTCGGCCGCGCGCTGCCCAGCTTCGGCCTGATGGTGCTGATGTTCATCCTGCTCGGCCTGGGCCTCGCCCCCGTGATGGTCCCGCTGGTCGCGCTCGCCGTCCCGCCGATCCTGGTGACGACGTACGAGGCGGTGCGCTCCGTCGAGCCGGCGCCCGTGGACGCCGCGCGGGGCATGGGTATGAGCGAGGCCGGGGTGCTGTTCCAGGTGGAACTCCCCGCCGCCCTCCCGCTGATCCTCAGCGGTCTGCGCACGGCCGCCGTCCAGATCGTCTCGACCGCCACCATCGCCGCGTACGTCAGTTTCGGCGGCCTCGGCCGCTACATCGTCGACGGGCTCTACCAGCGCGACTACGAGAAGGTCGTCGGCGGCGCCTCACTGGTCGCCGCGCTCGCGCTGGTCACCCTCGGTGTGTTCTGGGCGGTGGCCCGGACGGCGGTGTCGCGGGGAGTACGGCACCGGGCGTAGGGCAGCCGGCGCCGGCACGGGGTGGGCACGGGGCGTCGGGCATGGGGCGGTCGGGCAGTGGGAGGCGGCGGCCGGGAGGCACGCCGGCTCCCGCGGGACGCCGTGCCGGCGGCCGTTCGCGGACCGCTGTTCAGTTCTCGGCGCGGTGCAGGGCCTGTTCCAGTACGACGAGCAGCGCGTCGCGCACCGAGCCGCGCTCACGGGCGTCGAAGACCAGGAGGGGGACGGCCTCCGCCACGTCGAGCGCCCAGCGGACCTCGTCCAGGGTGTGCTCGACGTGGCCGTCGAAGGCGTTGATCGCGACGGCGAACGGGATGCCTTTGTGCTCGAAGTAGTCGACGGCCGCGTAGCAGTCGTCCAGCCGCCGGGTGTCCACGATGACCAGCGCGCCGACCGCGCCCTCCACGATGTCGTCCCACATGAACCCGAACCGCTCCTGCCCGGGCGTGCCGAACAGGTACAGCTTCAGCGTGGGGTCGATGGTGATGCACCCGAAGTCCATCGCCACCGTGGTCGTGGTCTTGCGCGGGGTGTGCGTGAGGTCGTCGACGCCCGCCGCCACCTCCGTGATCGCCGCCTCGGTGGTCAGCGGCTCGATCTCGGAGATCGACCCGACGGTGGTGGTCTTGCCCACGCCGAAACCGCCCGCGATCACCAGCTTCACCGGCAGCGGCGGCCGTACGGCGGTCATCGCGGCCGCGCCGCCGACGGCGGTCGGGTCAGTCGGTGTCACGGTGTACCCCTCGGGAGTCGGGGATGGCCCGCAGGCCATCGATAACCCTGCGCAGGACGGAGGCGTCGTGGGTGGCGCCGGAGTCGGGCACATGCACCGTCAGGCACCCGGCCGCGCGCAGGTCCTCGGCGAGGACCCGCACCACGTTCAGGTGCAGCCGCAGCCGGGCCGCGATCTCGGCGATGGACTGCGGCCGACGGCAGGCGGCGACGATGTCGTGCTGCTCGAAGGAGAGCCGGTCGAGCGCGGCGAGCCCGGCGGTGGTCGTCACCACCTGGGTCTCGACGGGGATCGGCCGGCTGGGCGCGGCCCGGTCCGCGCCCGCCACCCGGCCGGCGGTGACCAGGAAGGGCCGTACGGCGGGGGCGGGGCCGTCCGGGGCGGCGCCGTCCCCGCCGGTGCCGCGGGGGATACGGCCGTCCGCCATCGGTGGTTCCTCTTCTTCTCTGCTGCTCGCTCGTCGGGCCGGCCGGCCTCAGCGCAGTCGGGTCCTGCTTCTGGCCTGGTTCTGGGCGGCGGTGACCGAGTTCTTCAGCTCCAGCACCAGCTGCGGGCTGAGGGCGGCGCCGGCCCGGTTCGCGAACACCGTCATCTCGTAGGCGATGTTGCCCAGCTTGGCCTCCTTGTCGGTGACCACGCCGAGGACGGCTCCGCTGCCGATCGCGGAGACCAGCACATGGCCGCCCTCCAGATCGATGATGACCTTGTTCAGACCGCCCAGGCCGTAGTTGCCGGAGGCGCCGGCGGCCAGGCTGGTGATGCCGGAGACGATCGCGGCGAGCCGCTCGGAGTCGGCGTGCTCACGCAGCTCCGAGACGGCGATCAGCAGCCCGTCCGAGGACACCGCGATGGCGTCCACGACACCGGCGGTCTCGGTGGCGAAACGGTTGAGCAGCCAGGTGAAGTCGGCTGCGGCGGCCCGCAGATCGGTCGGCGTGGCGTCGCCCGTCGGGGCGTCACCCTTCGGCGTGCTCACTGCTCGGCTCCTTCCGGATGGTGGTTCTGGTCCTGCGTGGCACCGTCCCGGCCGGAACCGCCCGCCGCGCCCTCGGGGCGGGCCGCGGCGCCGGGGGTGCGCGGAGTGTCGTCGGGGCGGGCGGTCTCGCCCGAAGCGGTCTCGCCCGGGGCGGGTGGTGCGTCGGCCCGGGTGTGAGCCGTGTCGGGGCCGGGGGCGTCGGCGTCGAGCGGTGGGTGGGCGAGGGGAGGATGGTCGGGCGGGGGCGCTATGGCGTGGTCGGTGCCGGTGCCGGTGCCGGTGCCGGTGCCGGTGCCGGTGCCGGTGTCGGTGTCGGTGCCGGTGTGATCGGTGGTGCGCGGTGCGTCTCCGGTCCCCGGTGCCTCTCCCGTCCCCGGTGCGTCTCCGGTCCGTGCTGTGTCGCCGGTGGGAGGTGCGTCTCCGGCCCGTGGGGTGCCGCCGGTGCCGGGGGCCGTGCCCTGCCGCCCGGCGTTTTGTCGCCGCAGCCGGTCGACCGGGATCTCCGCCGTGTCGCGGTGGGCGCGTTCCACCGCGGCCTCGAACTCCTCCAGCGTGGTGCGGACCATGTCCGCGTCGGCCGGGCGCGGTGCGTGGCGGTCGTGCTGGGGTGTGCCCGCGTCGAACGTCGCCCGCAGGGTCGCCCCCCGCACCCGTCGGCGCAACGGGCGTGCCCCTGTCGTGCCGCCGGCCGGTGCCTCTTCGGTCGTGCCGCCGGTCGGTGCCTCCTCGCCGCGCGCTCGTGGGACGTGCGGTGTCTCCACCGGGTCGGTACCGGCCTCCCGGCGCGGCGTACGACGCGGCAGTCCTCCCGCCTCTCCACCGACGGTCGGCACGGAGGGCGTGGGACCGGTGACGGGGACGGGGTTCTCGGCGGACCGGGCGGCTTCGGCCGGCGCGGGGCTCGCGGCCACCTCGGGGCCTCCGGCAGACGCGGAGGCTCCGGCGGACTGGGGAAGGTCGGCAGCCGCGGTGTTCTCGGCGGACGCGAGTGCGGGGGCCGGCCCGGTGTGTTCCGCGACCGACGCCAGGTTCCCGCCCGGCGCGGGGTTCCCCGCCAACGCGGAGTCCCCGGCAGCGGCCGGGTGCCCCGTCGCGCCTGGGGCCGTGACCGCCGGTCGCGTGGCCGCCGCCATCCCGTCCGGTGACGGCAGCAGGGACGCCGGGATCGCGACCTCCGCCGTGACGCCGCCGCCGGGCGTGCGGGAGAGCGCGACCCCCACCTCCCAGCGGCGGGCGAGTGCGCCGACCACGAAGAGGCCGAGCACCTTGGTCGGGACCAGGTCGAGCCGTTCGCGGCGGACCAGCCGGGCGTTCTCCTCCGCGAGCCGCTCCGCGCTCATGCCGAGGCCGTGGTCGGCGACGACCACGGACGCCCCCTCGGCCCCGGCACTGACGGTGACCTCGACGGGGCTGCCGGCGGGGGAGAACGACACCGCGTTCTCCAGGAGTTCCGCCACCATCAGCGTGAGGTCGCCGATCATGTCGGGCTCGACCATCACCTCGGTCCGGGCGTGCAGTCGGACCCGCCGGTAGTCCTCGATCTGCCCGAGCGCGGCCCGAACGACGTTGGTGAGAGCCGTCGGGCCGGCGTCGAGGACCGTCTCGCGGATGCCGGCCAGCAGCATCAGGCTGTCCGCGTTGCGTCGCAGGCGCACGGCGATGTGGTCGATGGAGTACAGGCGTTCCAGCAGCGCGGGATCGGTCTCGCCCCGCTCGACGGCGTCGATGAGCGAGAGCTGCCGCGAGGTGAGGTTGCTGACCCGCCGTCCCACGTTGCCGAACATCTCGGCGACGTTGCGCCGGCTGAGCACCTGCCGTTCCAGCAGCGCCGCCGCCTTGGTCTGCACGTTGTTGAACACCCGGGCGAGCTCGCCGATCTCGTCGTCCGCGGTGACCGGCAGCTCGCGCAGCCGGGGCGGCCCGCTCTCCTCGGCGTCGTCGTCGGCCACCCGCGCCAGCTCGCGTCCGGCGACGTCGGCGACCTCCTGCGCGGCGGCGGTGAGCGCGAGCACGGGACGGATGACGGAGCGCCGCACCAGCACGGAGAAGCCGATCCACACGGCGAAACCGAGCAGGGTGAGGTTGAGCAGCAGCCCCACCCGCCACTGCGCGCTGGTGGCGGCGCCCTCGGCCCGGTCGGCGATCTGGTCGATGAGCGCGCCGGTGATCTCCAGCCGGGTCTCGGCCTGCTGCTGGTAGTCGCCGTAGGCGCCGAGCGCGTTGCGCAGCGCCACCCGGATCTCGTCGGTGGACTCGGCCTGCAGCGCGCTGGGGTCGACCGCCAGCTCGGCGAAGTGCCGGCCGATGACCGCCTGGGCCGCGTTGTGCTCGATGCCGCCGAGCCGCTCGGCCTGCGCCTCGGTGGCGAACCGGGCGAAGCGGTCGGCCTGGTACATGTACAGCTTGTGGGAGCCGACCGCGCCGGTGTACTCGATCAGCGCGTTGGAGTCGCCGGTGAGCGCGGAGAACACGCCGGTCTCGTAGGCGCCGTGGGCGGCGTCGGCCCGCAGCAGCGAGTCGAGCAGACTGCCGGTGAAGGTGGTGGCGAGCGCGGAGTTGCGGTCCAGGCCGAGCCCGTCGATCAGGCTCTGGGCGGCGCCGGAGTACGCCGGATCGATGTTGTCGGCGGGGAGATAGCCCTGCTCGACGGTGTCGCGCAGACCGGCCAGCCCCTCGATCTCCTTCAGCGCCCTCGCCTCGCCGGCCGGCAGCCGGTCCCCGAACGTCTCGCGCACCGTGCGGATCTGGCTGTCGACGGTGATCTGGGCTACGCGGTACGGGTCGGAGGACGGGGTGCCGCCGTCGAAGGCGGCCTGGTGACGCACCGACAGCAGGATGGCCTGCTGGTGCTCGGCCTCGATGAGGGAGACCAGCCGCGCCACCTCCGCGCTGTCGCGGGCGAGCTGGGCGGCCTCCTCGGCCCGGTCGGAGTCCTGTACCAGGTCGGTGATCAGGTAGGCGAGCAGGACCGCGATCACCGTCAGCGGCACGCCGACGAGGAGGGTGAGCTTGCGCTGGAACGGCCAGCGGTCGGCGAAGGCCCGCAGGCCCGGGCGTACGGACGAGGGTGCCGGCCGGGCTGGCGCGTCCACCTCTTTCGTGGACACCGGGCCTCCTTCGTGGACTGCTGCGGCACCGCGCGCACTGCACGCTTGTGACCGTCTGTGATCGATGCTGAGGTCGCCAACTGCGGCGAGACTATCGTCTCTTCGAACACGCGAGCACGTTGCCCTACGTCAAGAATCAATTACGAAGCGCCTTCGCCGTCCCTCGGTCGCCGATCCGCCCTGTACGAAGGGAATCGTTAACACGACCGCTCTTGACTGATCGAGAAGCGGCTGGATTGGATCGGGGACTGCGTTCTTCACAGACCCCCATAGCCCGGAACGGAATTGTGACTTCCAACGCCCACCGCAGCAGGTCCATCCGGAGACACCCCGGCGCGACGGCCGTCGCCCTGGCCGCGGCGGCGGCCCTGCTGGCGGGATGCAGCTCCTCCGACGACACGGCCTCCAACCCGCTCGACGAGGGCCAGGCGGACGGCAGCACCGTCGTCGTCGGCTCGAACAACTTCGCGGAGAGCATCCTCCTCGCCGACATCTACGGCGAGGCCCTCAAGGCCAAGGGCATCAAGGTGTCCTACAAGCCGAACATCGGCAGCCGTGAGACCACCTACGGCCTGCTCAAGAACGGTTCGATCACCGTCCTGCCGGAGTACAACGGGTCCCTGCTCGCCTACCTCGACCCGGACGCCGAGCAGACCTCGCGTGACGCGGTGAACGCGGCGGCGAAGGCCAAGCTCGACCCGAAGCTGACCCTTCTGGAGTCGTCGCCCGCCGAGGACAAGGACTCCGTCTCGATCAACGCCGAGACCGCCGAGAAGTACGAGCTCACCGCCGACTCGACGCTCGCCGACCTCAAGGACGTCGCGCCCGAACTCATCCTCGGCGGATCGCCCGAGTTCCAGACCCGGCAGCAGGGCATGGTCGGTCTGGAGAAGGTGTACGGCCTGAAGTTCAAGTCCTTCAAGGCGCTCGACGCCGGCGGCCCGCTCACCCAGGCCGCGCTGAAGAAGAACACCGTGCAGGCCGCGGACATCTTCACCACCGACCCGACCATCACCAAGGAGAAGTTCGTCGTCCTGCAGGACCCGGAGAACCTCTTCGGGTTCGCCAACGTGACTCCGCTCGTCTACAAGAGCGGTCTGTCCCAGGAGGGCGTCGACGCGCTCAACGCCGTCTCCGCCAAGCTGGACACCAAGACCCTCCTGGACCTGGACTCCCAGGTGCAGCTGGAGAACAAGGACCCGCTGGACGTCGCCAAGGCGTGGCTGAAGTCGGCCGGCCTGGGCTG
>NZ_CBDQZH010000033.1:0-77400 GCF_965341775.1 Streptomyces sp. bgisy159
GCCCACCGCGACGGAACCGACCTGGATCCGGCGCGACGGGCGGCGGGCGGCGACCGAGCGGGCGGGCACCTCGGGGACGCCCAGGGGTACGGCGGTCATGGGCTCACTCCCGGTTGCCGCTGACGGTCTCGCGCATGGCCCGCAGGGACTCCTTCAGGGAGCCCATGGTGGCCAGGACCGCGGTGGGTTCGTAGCCGCAGTGCGCCATGCAGTTGGCGCAGCGCGGGTCCTTGCCGCGGCCGTACTTGTCCCAGTCGGTGTCCTCGACCAGCTCCCGGTACGTCGGCACGTACCCGTCGCTCATCAGGTAGCAGGGCCGCTGCCAGCCGAACAGCGAGTAGTTGGGGATCGCCCACGCCGTGCACGGGAAGTCGACCTTGCCCTCCAGGAAGTCCAGGAAGAGCGGGGAGTGGTTGAGCCGCCACCTTCTGCGGTTGCCGCCCCCGAAGGCCTTCTTGAACAGCTCCCGGGTCTGCTCGACACCGAGGAAGTGCTCCTGGTCGGGGGCCTTCTCGTAGGCGTAGGCGGGCGAGATCATCATCTCGTCGACCTTGAGGTCGTCGTTGAGGAAGTTGAGCACCTCCACGACGGTCTGCGGGGTGTCGGTGTTGAAGAACGTGGAGTTGGTGGTCACCCGGAAGCCGCGCCGCTTGGCCTCCTTGATGGCCGCCACCGCCTCGTCGAAGACGCCCTCCTTCGCCACCGACTCGTCGTGCCGCTCGCGCAGCCCGTCGATGTGCACGGCGAAGGCGAAGTACGGGGAGGGCGTGAACCTGTCCATCTTCTTGCGCAGCAGCATGGCGTTGGTGCACAGGAAGACGTACTTGCGGCGGGCCACCAACTGGCGCACGATCTCGTCGATCTGAGGGTGCATCAGCGGCTCACCGCCGGCGATGGACACCATCGGCGCCCCGGACTCCAGCACCGCGCCGACGGCCTGCGCCACCGGCATGCGCTGCTTCAGCACCCCCGCAGGGTGCTGGATCTTGCCGCATCCCTCGCACTTGAGGTTGCAGGCGAACAGCGGTTCCAGCTCGACGATCAGCGGGAACTTGTCACGCCTGCGCAGCTTCTGTTCGGCCAAGTAAGTAGCGACCTTGATGGACTGACGCAGCGGCATGGCCATCGGGCTCACCTCCTGGGGAGCAGCACATTACGGTGCCATTCAAAGAAAGTAGGCAGAACGGAACGGAGAACGCGGAAGGCTGATATTCCACCGCGCAGTGTGCCGATCCGGACGAGTTCATGTTCTGGAGCGTCCACGACCACCCGGACGGCCGCAACGGGGCGCCCGCCGGCCCGGACGGCGCTCAGGAGCGTCGCCGCCGACTCCATGTCCACGGCGATCGCGCCGGTGGCGAGCAGATCGGAGCGCTCCGGTCCGCGCACCACATGGTCGGATCCGGTGAGCGGACCGGTGTGGACGGTGCGACCGGGCAGGGTGCGCGCGAGCTCCTTGACGAGCAGTTCGGTGCCGGCGCAGGGCACCGTGGCGCGCGGATCCCGGGTCTCCTCGGCGACGACCAGGTCGCCGGGGTGCATGCCGGGGGCGAGGCCCGCGCAGAAGCCGGTGGCCAGCACGGCCGCCCCGGCCAGCTCCGGGCCGGCCAGGAGCCGGGTGACGGAGCGTTCGGCCGCCTTCGGCCCCATGCCGGTGCGCAGCACGGTGACGGGCCCGGCGGCCCCGTCGCGGTCACCGGTGCGCAGGGCGAGGTGCTCGATGCCGAGCGCGCAGGCGATCAGCAGCGGCGGGACCGGAGCGGGCCGCGGGTTCATCAGCTTGCCTCGGCCCGGGCGGCTGCCGGGTCGTCCGCGGCCCGTTCGGCGGGGCGCCGCAGGACCGCGGGCTCCCCGTGCACGTACCGGCCGAGCGCGGTGAGCGGGAAGACCTGCCGGTAGAGGTGGTAGTTGATGGAGAAGTCCCACGGGAAGCCGGTGCCGGTGAAGTAGGGCTCGTCCCAGGTGCCGTCCTCGCGTTGGGTCTCGGCCAGCCACTCGACGCCGCGCTCGACGGACTTGGCGTCGCGCTCCCCCGCCGCCAGCAGGGCCATCAGCGCCCACGCCGTCTGGGACGCGGTGGAGGCGCCGGTTCCGCTCCACTTGGTGGAGTCCCGGTAGGAGCGCAGGTCCTCGCCCCAGCCGCCGTCGTCGTTCTGCACCCGCTCCAGCCAGGCCACCGCCCGCCGGATCGCGGGATGCTCGACGGGCAGTCCGGCGGCGGTCAGGGCGGGCACCACCGACCCGGTGCCGTAGACGTAGTTGACGCCCCAGCGGCCGAACCACGAGCCGTCCTGCTCCTGCTCGGCGAGCAGCCAGTCGATGCCCCGCCGGGTGCGCGGGTCGTGGGCGTAGCCCTCGACGGCGAGCATCTCCACGACGTGCGCGGTGACATCGGCCGACGGGGGGTCGATGACCTCGCCGAAGTCGCAGAACGGCAGCCGGTTGGGGAACGGGCTGGTGTTGTCGACGTCGAACGCGCCCCAGGCGCCGTTCCTGGACTGCATGCCGAGGTTCCAGCGCACCCCGCGCGCGATGGCGTTGTCCAGCCGCCGCGGGTCGTGGTGGCGGACCCGGCGCAGGGCGAGGACGACCTCGGCGGTGTCGTCGATGTCGGGGTAGTTGTCGTTGTGGAACTCGAACGCCCAGCCGCCGGGCGGCAGTCCGGGGCGCCGCACGGACCAGTCGCCGGGCCGGACGATCTGCTCACCGAGCATCCAGTCGGCGGCCTTGACCAGTTGCGGGTGGTCGGCGGGGACGCCGGCGTCGGCCAGCGCGATGGTGGCGAGACAGGTGTCCCACACCGGCGACTGGCAGGCCTCGACCATGCGGGCGCCGTCCTCGCGCCAGACGGTGTAGCGGTCCAGGGACTCCAGTCCGGCCCGCATCACGGGGTGTTCGAGGTCGTAGCCGAGCAGGTGGAGGGCGATGATCGAGTACACCGCCGGGGGCTGGATCCCGCCCCAGCAGCCGTCGTTCTCCTGCCGCTCGACGATCCAGCGGGCGGCGGAGTTCAGCGCCGCTCTGCGCAGGGATCGCAGCGCCACGTTGCGGTAGCCGCGGACCACCTTGTCGAGCCGCTGGAACAGGCCGTCCCAGGTGAACAGGGGGGCCGGCGGCCGGGGCGGGTTGGGGTTGCCGGGGTCGGTGTGCAGTTCGTCGAGCGCGAAGGGCGCCGGGCGCACCGGCCGTTTCGCGGAGACGACGGTCAGCGGCACGATGGTCTGCCGGGCCCAGCAGCCGAAGTTGTAGATGCTGAGCGGGAACCACTTGGGGAAGTAGACGAGCTCCGGGGGGAGTTCGGGCAGGTCCTCCCACTTCCACCAGCCGAACAGGGCGAGCCAGATCCGGGTGAAGACGCGGGTGGCGGCGATGCCGCCCCGGGCGCGGATCCAGGCGGCCGCGCGGGCCATGTGGGGGTCGTCGGGGGCGTCCCCGGCCAGCCGCAGGGCGACGTACGCCTCGACGGTGGCGGACAGGTCGCCCGGTCCGCCGTAGAAGGTGGCCCAGGTTCCGTCCTCGCGCTGCTCGCCGCGGATGAAGAGCGCGGCCGCCCGGGTCGTCGGCTCGTCCCGCACCCCGAGGAACTGACGGAGCATCAGATCCTCGGCGTCCATGCTGACGTTGGTCTCCAGGTCGCCCTTCCACCAGCCCTGGGCGTCCTGCCGGGAGAGCAGCTGGTCGGTCGCGCGGGTCATCGCGCGCCGGGCGGCTTCCTGGACCCCGGCCGCCTCGGGGGTGGTGATGTCGGTGTCGCTGGCCGAGGCAGCGCGGGGCGGGAGTGCCCCGGTGCTTCCGTCGGTCGTCGCTGTCATGGCTTCCCCTTCGTGCAGTCGTGCGAGTCGTGCTGCTGTGGGTCCGCCGTCGGCCGGTGCGGTGTTGTCGTCCCGCGGCACCGGCCGGCGACTACGCGAGGGTTATTCGACCGATAGTGATCATCTCTTTCGTACGACGACGAAGTCGGCGAGCGCCGTGAATCCGGCCCGCACCTGCTCGGGCATGTCGACGGCGTCGAGGGCTTCGATGGCGATGGCGTGCTGACGGCGCGCTTCCTCGGCGGTCCACTCGCGGCCGCCGGCCTCCTCGATCAGTCGCGCCCGGGCCGCGAACTCCTCCTCCGAGAAGTCCTCGGCGGCACTGCTCCCGGCGTCGGCGGCGAGCATCTCGCCGAGCCGCTCGGAGGCCGGCCCGCCCGCGGCCAGCGCGGCCACCACCGGCAGGGACTTCTTGCGCTGGCGCAGGTCGCTCCAGGTCTGCTTGCCCGTGGCCACCGGGTCGCCCCAGATACCGAGGAGGTCGTCGACGGCCTGGAAGGCCAGGCCGAGGTGGTGGCCGTAACGCTCCAGCGTGTCGGCCGTGCGCACGTCGGCACCGCCGAGCACCGCGCCGATGGAGCTGGCGCAGGCGAGCAGGGCACCGGTCTTGTTGCCCTCCATCTCCAGGCACTCCTCGACGGTGACGCGGTCGCGGTGCTCGTAGGAGATGTCCTGGGCCTGGCCGTCGATCAGGGCGCGGGTGGCGGTGGTCAGCCTGCGCGCGGCGCGGGCGGCCTCGGCGGACCCCAGTTCCAGCAGTACTTCGTTCGCGAGGGCGAACAGGGCGTCGCCGACCAGGATCGCCTGGGCGGGGCCGTGCACCTTCCACACCGTGTCGCGGTGGCGGCGCTGCTCGTCGCCGTCCATCAGGTCGTCGTGCAGGAGGGAGAAATTGTGGACCAGTTCGACGGCGACCGCGCCGGGCACGCCGGTCTCCGGGGCCGCCCCGGTGACCTCGGCGGACAGCACGGCGAGAGCCGGGCGGACGGCCTTGCCGCCGTCGCCGGACGTCGGGTGGCCCTGGGCGTCGATCCATCCGAAGTGGTAGGCGGCGACCGTGTCCATGGGAGGGGCCAGTCGGTCGACCGCCGCCCGCAGCACCGGCGTGGCCAGGGTCCGGGCCCGCTCCAGGAGCGCGGACACGTCCACCGCGGTCCTTCGAGCGGCCGTGGAGGCCGGGGGCACAGTGGGCACAGTTTCTCCTCTTGTTGCGGTACCGGAGGTGCGGGGGTCGGTCCCGCGCAGATCGGTCCTCACGCCGCCTCCCCGAAGAAGTCCGGGAGTCGGTCGCAGGACCGGCCCAGGGCGCCGAGGGCGGCCTCGGCCGCGCTCACACCGCTGCGGACCGCACTCTCCATCGTCGCGGGCCACCCGGTGGAGGTCCACGATCCGGCCAGGTACAGGCCGGGGGCCTTGGTGCGGGCGCCGGGCCTGAGCCGTCCGACGCCGGGGGCGGGAGCGAACGTCGCCGTCCTCTCCCGGGTCACGAAGAAGTCCGTCACCTCGGCGCCGCGCGCCGCGGGCAGCAGCCGCCGCAGTTCGGGCAGATAGCGCTCGCGCAACACGGCGACCGGCGCGTCGATCTCGTCCCGCGCGGCCGACTGCGACAGCGCCAGGTACTGGCCCGCCCGTCGCCCGCCGTCCAGCAGGCCCGCGGCGTCGGTGCGGTCGAACACCCACTGCACGGGCGTGCCGAGCGCGGCGAGGAAGGGGGCGTCGAGCACCTTGCGGTCGTAGACGACGTGCACGTTGAGGATCGGCGCGGTGCCGATCTCCAGCAGCCGTTCGGGGGCGTCGAGCGCCCCCTGCGGCAGCAGGTCGTGCGCCTCCCGCTGGGGCACGGCCAGCACCACGGCGTCGGCGTGCAGGGTCTCGCCGGGAACCTGAACGCTCCAGCGCCCGTTTCCGTGAAGGGAGAGGGAGGTGACGCGTGTACGGGTCTCGGTGCGTACGCCCGCGGAGTCGAGCGCCTTGCGGGCCAGCCGGTCGTGCAGTTCGCCCAGCGGGACGCGCGCCCAGCCGATGTCGGCGGCGCCCGGGTCGGACAGCAGGCCGGTCTTGAACACCATCGCGGCGAGCGCCAGCGACGCGTCGCCCGCGACCGCGTTGAGCGTGGCGACCCCGACCAGGTCCCACAGGACGCGCACGGCGCGCGCCGACTGGCCGTGCGCGGCCAGCCAGCTGCCGAAGTCCTGGGTGTCCAGGGCCGGATCGGCGAGGTCGAGGCCCTGGAGCGCGAGCGCGGCCCGGCCCACCCTGGCGCGTTCGGCGAGCGAGAGGTGCGGGTAGGTGGCGAGGCTGCGCCCGAGGTGGAGCGGCACGGGCAGCGGGTCGCGGCGCAGCCGGCCGAGCCGCCGCCCCTCGGGGCGGGTGACGTCGACGACGGGCACGTCGAGACGATCCTGCAGGGGCGCCAGCGCACTGCCGTCGATGCGGTCGAGGAACCAGCGGTAGGCGGTGCAGCAGCGCAGGTAGACGTGCTGGCCGTTGTCGACGGTGAGGTCGCCGCGGCGGAAGGAGAAGGCGAGGCCGCCGAGCCTCGGCCTGCCCTCCAGCAGGGTGACGCGGACGCCCGCGTCGGCGAGGGCGAGCGCCGCGGTGATGCCGGCGAGCCCGCCGCCGACCACGACGGCGTGCCGTCCGGGACCCGGCGGTGCGTCCGCCGGCCGCGTGCCGTCGCTCATCGTGGTTCCTCCCCTGCGCGCCCGCCGTGGTGCTTGAACTCTGCACGACCGGTGGTCGCCTTCAGGGACGCCGCGCCGTGGCGGAGGGTTGCGTGCCGCTTCCCGCCGCCGTCACCGCCCTGGCCGGCCGCGTCGCCGGTGGCGTCCATCAGCCCCGCCTCCTCAGGGCCTGCCGGGACACATGACGGGTGTCCAGACCGGACAGCCCGCGCACGGCGACGTACGCCTTCTCCCGGCCGGGCAGCGAGACCCGGCCGCGCAGCACGGCCTGCGGGTCGCGTTCGATGCGGTCCAGCAGCCGGCGGTAGATACCGGCCATGGCGGCGACGCAGGCACCGCTGCGCCGGTCGAGCAGCGGCAGCAGCCGGTAGCCCTCGGCGAACAGGGCGCGGGCCCGCCGCACCTCGAAGTGGACCAGACCCGCGAAGTCTGAGCCCTCCGGCGGGGTCGGCCCGTCGAACCCGGCCGAGCAGCCGAACTTGGCGAGGTCGTCGGCGGGCAGGTACGTCCGGCCGCCGCCCGCGTCCTCGCGTACGTCCCGCAGGATGTTGGTCAGTTGCAGGGCGAGCCCGAGGGTGTCGGCGTACTCGGGTGCGCGCTCGGCGCCGCGCGCGCCGGGTTCGGTGCCGAACACGCCGAGGGAGAGGCGCCCGATGGCCCCGGCCACACAGCGGCAGTAGGCCTTCAGGTCGTCCCAGGTCTCGTAGGTCTCGCCGCGGACGTCCATCAGCACGCCGTCGATCAGCTCGTCGAGGCCGCCCAGCGGGACGGGGAAGGCGCGGGCGGCGTGGGCGAGGGCGACCGCGACGGGGTCGGTGTCGTCCTCGTCGACGGCACCGGCGCGCACCCGGGCGAGCAGTCCCCGGGTGTCCTCCAGCCGTGCGATCTTGACGTCGTCGGCCAGCGCGCCGTCGCCGATGTCGTCGACGCGCCGGGAGAAGGCGTACAGCGCCGACATGGCACGGCGCTTGGGCGCCGGCAGCAGCCTGATGCCGTAGGCGAAGTTTCGGGCCTGCTGCCCGGTCACGGTCTCGCAGTAGCTGTAGGCGGCGAGTACCGGTGCGGACGCGTGTGGCCAGGACTCCACGGTCCGGATCACCCCTCTCCTCGCAGAGTCACGCCCACCTCGCGCAGCAGCCGGAGCTTGCCTGGCTTGGGCGGGCCGGGAAGGACGTCGTATCGGGCGGCGGCGATCGCCTGGATCGCCGCCCTTCCCCCCGCCACGAACCCCGCGAGCAGCAGCCTCAGCCTGCCGGTGACGCTACCCACCAGGGGGGCACCTTCATTCAGGAGATCGCGGGCGCGTTCGGCTTCGAAGGCGACCAGGGCGCGCACCGACGCGCCCGCGGTCCCCGTGGCGAGATCCGCCTCCTGGACGTGAAAGCGTTTCATGTCCTCGGCGGGCAGGTAGATGCGGTCGCGGCCGAGGTCCTCGGACACGTCCTGGAGGTGTTCGACGATCTGCAGCGCGGTGCAGACCTCGTCGGAGCGGCGGATCCGCTCGGGACTGGCGGTGCCGGTGACGGCGAGGACGAGGCGGCCGACGGGGTTGGCGGACAGCTCGCAGTAGGCGAGCAGGTCGTCGAAGGTCTCGTACCGGCCGACCAGCTGGTCCTGGCGGTTGGCGGCGATCAGTCCGAGGAAGGGCTCGGGGGTGAGCGAGCGGCGGCGGACGGTGGGCTGCAGCCGGCGCAGCAGGGGGTGGCGCGGGGTGCCCTCGAAGACCCGGCGCAGATCGGCCTCGAAGGCGTCGAGCAGCACCAGCCGGTCGTCGGCCTCCGCGGCCGACACGCCGAGCAGCTGGGCGTCGGCGCCGCCGGGGGCGAGGTCGCCGTCACCGATGTCGTCGACGAGGCGGGCGAAGCCGTAGACGGCCATGAGGTCGGCCCGCCAGTCCCGGGGCAGGAAGAAGGGGGCCACGGGGAAGTTCTCGTGGGCGGCCTTGTCCAGCGTGGAGCGCGTGTCGCGCTCGGGGTCGCCGGTGTACGGCGAGGTGGTGCGCGTCATCGCGCGCTGCCCGCGGCAGGGACGGCGCATGCTGCGTTGAGCTGGGGAGTTTCCGTAGCCATTGCCGTCACATCTCCCGTTCTACACTGCGGACCCAATGCACACTATTTCGGACACGCCGCCCGACCGCTCGCGCGCAGCCCTGACCGGGGGTGTCGCGCATTATCGCCCCACTTGGCGCGTTTCGGGACCGGTACAGCTTACGTTGTACAGCGCGGCCCGGGTCCGCCGGGTGTCCCGGACATCACAACAACACACCGATTGCCGTCAAGCTTCCTGACACGACGGGGAGTTGACGTTTCCTTTGCAGACGCGGGGCCCCGCCGGACGGTCTCGGCGGGGCCCCGGTGCCACAACGTCGCGGCGGGCTCGGCGGGCTACCGGCCCGTGAACTTCTCGTACTCCCGGATGACCTCGTCGGTCGGTCCGTCCAGGCGCAGCACGCCGTGTTCCAGCCACAGCACCCGGTCGCAGGTGTCCCGGATGGACTTGTTGCTGTGGCTGACCAGGAACACCGTACCGGCCTTCTCGCGCAGCTCGCGGATGCGCGCCTCGGAGCGCACCTGGAACTTGCGGTCACCGGTGGCCAGCGCCTCGTCGATCATCAGGACGTCGTGGTCCTTGGCGGCGGCGATGGAGAAGCGCAGGCGGGCCTGCATGCCGGAGGAATACGTGCGCATCGGCAGCGAGATGAAGTCGCCCTTCTCGTTGATGCCGGAGAAGTCGACGATGTCCTGGTAGCGCTCCCTGATCTGCTCCCGGGACATGCCCATCGCCAGACCGCCGAGGATGACGTTGCGCTCGCCGGTCAGGTCGTTCATCAGGGCCGCGTTGACCCCGAGCAGGGAGGGCTGGCCGTCGGTGTACACCTTGCCGCTCTCGGGCGGCAGCAGGCCGGCGATGGCGCGCAGCAGGGTGGACTTGCCGGAGCCGTTGGAGCCGATCAGGCCGATGGCCTGGCCCCGGTAGGCGGTGAAGGACACGCCCCGCACGGCGTGCACCTTGCGCACGCCGCGCTCCTCGCCGCGCCGCACGATACGGCTGAGGGCGGCGGTGGCGCTGCCCTTGCCGGTCTTGGCTCCGTTGACGCGGTACACGATGTGGACGTCGTCGACGATCACGGTGGGGATGCGACGCTCGGACCCGAAGTCAGCCACGGCCGTACCTCTCCTCCGCCTGCCAGAAGTACACGAACCCGCCGACCGCGAAGAGCACGGCCCAGCCGAGGGCCACGGCCCAGACGTGGGCGGGGAGGTTCTCGGAGCCGTAGCCGTCGATGAGCGCGAAGCGCATCAGGTCCATGTAGACGGCGGCCGGGTTCCACTGCAGGACGTCCGCGATCCACTGCGGCTTGTCCTTCAGCATCACCGGGATGGAGAACATCACGCCGGAGGCGTACATCCAGGTGCGCATCACGAACGGCATGAGCTGCGCGAGGTCGGGGGTCCTGGCCCCGGCGCGGGCGAAGATCAGCGCCAGGCCGGTGTTGAAGAGGAACTGCAGGACCAGCACTGGGAGGGCCAGGGCCCAGGAGCCGTCCGGATAGCTGCCGAAGCCGATCACGATGACGATCAGCACGATCATCGAGTACAGCAGCTGCTGGAGCTGCTGCAGGGCGAAGGAGACGGGCAGCGCGGCGCGCGGGAAGTGCAGGGCGCGCACCAGGCCGAGGTTGCCGGAGATCGCCCGGACCCCGCTCATCACCGAGCTCTGGGTGAAGGTGAAGACGAAGATGCCGGTGACCAGGAAGGGGATGTAGACCTCCTTGTCCAGCCCCCGGTCGGCCCCCAGGATCAGGCCGAAGATCAGGAAGTACACGGCCGCGTTCAGCAGCGGCGTGGCCACCTGCCACAGCTGGCCGAGCTTGGCCTGGCTGTACTGGGCGGTCAGCTTCGCCGAGGAGAAGGCGAGGATGAAGTGGCGTCGGCCCCAGAGCCGGCCGACGTAGTCCGGCAGGGAGGGCCGGGCGCCGCTCACGGCCAGCCCGTGCTCGGCGGCGAGCTGCGCCGCGGACAGGCCCTCGTCGGGTGACGGAGGCGGGCTCACCAGAACACCGCCGTCACCGCCGTCATGGCTTCTCTCACTCACAGTGGAAACTTTCGTCTTCGGTCTGCACGGCCGGAAGGGTGCCGGGCGCACCGGGACCGCGGTACGGCCCGGGGTGCCCTCGCGGGACGAGCTTGTCAGATCACCGGGGGCCGGCCCAGTCGGGTCAGCCGCCACACCGTACGCCACTTCATGGGTCTGCGGGGCCCGCAGGGAGCGGACCAGCCCTCCCGGAAACCGCCGAACCAGGCCCGCAGCGCGGCCCCGGAGGGGCGGCGGGCCAGGGTGAGCAGCAGCCACGTCCCGAGGTAGACGGGGACCAGCGGCGCGGGCAGGTTGCGGCGGGCCAGCCAGACCCGGTTGCGCGCCACCATGCGGTGGTAGACGGCGTGCCGGGAGGGCTGGGTCGTCGGGTGGTACAGCACCATGTCGGACCGGTAGTCGATCATCCAGCCGGCGTCCAGCGCCCGCCAGGCCAGGTCGGTCTCCTCATGGGCGTAGAAGAACTCGTCCGGCAGCGCGCCGACCTCGGCGAACACCTGGGTGCGCACGGCGTTGGCGCCGCCGAGGAAGGTGGTGACCCGGGAGGAGCGCAGGGGGTCCGAGGCGCGCAGCCGGGGCACGTGGCGGCGCTGAGTGACGCCGGTGTCGGGGTCGGCGATGCGGAAGCTGACGATGCCGAGCCGCGGGTCGGCGGTGAAGGCCTGCCGGCACAGCTCCGCGGTGTCGTGGTGGGCGAGCAGGCCGTCGTCGTCCAGGAACAGCAGGATGTCGACGTCGCGGCCGCTGGGCCCGAACGCCTCGATGCCGACGTTGCGGCCGCCGGGGATGCCGAGGTTCTCCGGAAGTTCCACGGTGCGTACGCCGTCGGGCACCTCGGGCACGGGCGAGCCGTTGCCGACGACCACCACCTCGACGGGGTCGCCGTCCTGCTTGGCGACCGAGTCGATCAGGGCGCGCAGTTCGTCGGGGCGGTTGCCCATGGTGATGATCACCGCGCCGACCTTCATGCCTGTCACCTCAGCCTGCTCGAGACGAGGACGGACACCAGGTGCAGCAGGGTCTGGAGCAGCGCGATCCCGGCGAGCACGGCGGTGCCGAGGCGGGTGAAGAACAGGTCGCCGCGGTTGGCGTCCACGATCGCGAGGACCAGTATCAGCAGGGAGGCCTCGATGCCGAGGATGAGGCGGTGGAACTTCAGCGCGGCGGCGGCCCGGCGGGCCAGCGCCATGCCGGAGGAGCGCGGCTCGGCCGCGGCGTCCTTCACCGGGGCCAGCCCCGCCTGGTGGCGGGCCACGCCGACGAGGTCGGTCTCCGCCTTGATCAGGACGGCGCCCAGGGCGGCGAGGGTGCCGAGGAACGCCCACAGCCAGTCGATGCGTCCGGTTCCCCACAGGTCGGCGGCGCGCAGTCCGAGGCCGACCAGGACGGCGGCGTCGGTGAGGTAGGCTCCGACCCGGTCGAGGTAGACGCCGCTGAGCGAGTACTGGGAGCGCCAGCGCGCGATCTCCCCGTCGACGCAGTCGAGCAGCAGGTACAGCTGCACCATGACCACGCCGAGGACGGCGCCCCAGACACCGGGCACCAGCAGGGCGGGGGCGGCGAGGACGCCGCAGACCGTCATCAGGTACGTGAGCTGGTTGGGCGTGACCCGGGTGTTCACCAGGTAGCGGTCGACCCGCAGGGACACCTCGCGCATGTAGAGGCGTCCCATCCAGTGCTCGCCGCTGCGCCGGTCCTTCACCCCCGCGGGGTGGACGACCGGGCGGAGTTCAGCTACCGAGGGCCTTGACATAGTCGGCGTAGACGTCCTTGATCTGTTCGGTTGTGAGGTCGAGGTGTTCCAGGATCGTGTAGCGGCCGGGCCGGGTCTCGGGGGCGAACTCCACCGCCCGGACGAACTCGTCCACGGTGAAGCCGATCTCCTCCGGCAGCACCGGAAGGCCGTGCCGGCGCAGTACCTCGGCCATGTACGCCGCTTCCTCGTGCGCGCCGCGCAGGTACATCGCGAAGGCGGCGCCGAGGCCCACCTGCTCGCCGTGGGCGGCGGCCCGCTTCGGGTAGAGCAGGTCGAAGGCGTGGTTGATCTCGTGGCAGGCGCCGGAGGACGGACGGGAGTCACCCGACACGGACATGGCGATACCGGTGAGGACCAGCGCCTCGGCCAGGACCTGGAGGAAGCCGTCGTCACCGACGCCGCCCGGGTGGCGCAGCACGGCCTCGCCGGCCTGGCGGGCCATCGCGGAGGCCAGTCCGTCGATCTTCTCGCCGTTGACGCGGTTGGACAGCTCCCAGTCCGCGACCGCCGAGATGTTGGAGATCGCGTCCCCGATGCCGGAGCGCACGAACCGGACCGGGGCCTCGCGGATCACGTCGAGGTCGATGACGACCGCGATGGGGTTGGGCACGCCGTAGGAGCCGCGGCCCGCGTCGTTGTCCAGGGTGGCGACCGGGGAGCACAGGCCGTCGTGGGCGAGGTTGGTGGCGACCGCGACCAGCGGCAGGCCGACCCGGGCCGCCGCGAACTTGGCACAGTCGATGATCTTGCCGCCGCCGAGCCCCACGACCGCGTCGTGGTGGCCGGACTTCATCTCGCCGGCCAGCCGGACGGCGTCGTCGATGGTGCCGCCGTCGACCTCGTACCAGGTGGCGCCCGGCAGCGAGGGGGCGAGGCGCTCGCGCAGCCGGGCCCCGGAGCCGCCGCTGACGGCGATGGCGAGCCGGCCGGTCTGGGCGATCCGCTGGTCGGCGAGGACCCCGCCGAGGTCGTCGAGGGCACCCGGGCGGATGTCCACGACGACCGGCGACGGGATCAGCCGGGTCAGTACTGGCACGCGATCTCCCGGCCACGGGCGAGGTCGTCGTGGTTGTCGATCTCGACCCACTTGACGTCACCGATCGGGGCGACGTCGATCTTGAACCCGCGGTTGACGAGCTCCTGGTAGCCGTCCTCGTAGTACAGCTGCGGGTCACGCTCGAAGGTGGTCCGCAGGGCGTCGGCCAGCTCCGCGGCGGCGTCGCCCTCGATGAGGGTGACACCGATGTACTCGCCGGTGGCCTCGGCCGGGTCCATGAGCTTCGTGATCTTCTGGACGCCCTTGTCGGGGTCGACGACGACCTTCATCTCCTCGTCGGCGAGCTTCTTCACCGTGTCCAGCGCGAGGATGATCTTCTTGCCGTCGCCGCGGGCGGCGAGCAGCGTCCGCTCGACGGAGACCGGGTGGACGGTGTCGCCGTTGGCGAGGATCACGCCGTCCTTGAGGGCGTCACGGCCGCACCACAGGGAGTAGGCGTTGTTCCACTCCTCGGCCTTGTCGTTGTCGATCAGGGTGAGCTTCAGGCCGTACTTCTCCTCCAGGGCGGCCTGGCGTTCGTAGACGGCCTCCTTGCGGTAGCCGACGATCACGCCGACCTCCGTGAGGCCGATCTCGGCGAAGTTGCCGAGGGTGAGGTCGAGGACCGTCAGGCTGTCCTCCGCACCATCGGGCCCCACCGGTACCAGTGCCTTGGGCAGGGTGTCGGTGTAGGGGCGCAGACGCCGTCCGGCGCCGGCCGCCAGCACGAGGCCGATCATGCGGGTTCTCCTTCATCGTGTACGGCTGGGGCGCCGGCCCGGTGGGCGGCGACCCAGAAGCGGATGCTCTCGGCGAGCACCACGAGGGCGACGGCCACGGCCAGAACGGTGAGCGCGGCCGTGAACCGCTGAGCGGTGAGCAGAGCGGCGAGGACGGTGACGAGCAGCGTCCGCCCTTCCTGCCCCCCGATGGCGCGCACCAGCCAGGCCGGTGGCGCTCCGGCGTCACCGCGGATGCGGTACACCGTGTCGTAGTGATGGTAGGCGACGGCGGCCACCAGCCCGAAAGCCGCGGGCAGCGCTCCGTTCACGTCCGCGTGGGCCGCGAGCAACAGGATCGTCGTGTACTCCGCGGTACGGAAGAGGGGCGGGACGAGCCAGTCGAGGCGGCCCCCCAGCGGCCGGGCGACGGCCGCGCCGGACAGCAGGGCGTAGACCAGGGCGCCGAGGACCGCCGGCAGGCCGGGCCCGTCGAGCGCGGCCACGAGCAGCAGCAGGACGGTGCCGGCGAAGGCGAGGGGCAGCGGGCCGGCGAACGGCGTGCGCGGCAGGACGCGGGCGGCCTGCCCGGCCAGGGGCCCGCTGTCGGCCAGGTCCACGAGGGCCCGGACGGCCCGGTCCGTACGCGGTGCCGTGCGCCGCAGCGAGCGCAGCACCCGCCCGGCGGTGGTGTACAGCGTGGCGAAGGCGCAGCCGGCGAGCAGCGCGTAGAAGGTGATGCGGGGTGTCGCCACCGCGGTGAGGAGGGCGATCATGGCCCAGCGTTCGCCGATGGGCAGGACGATCACCCGGCGGACCCAGACCGTCCAGCCCGCGCTGTCCAGCTTGTCGGAGAGGGCGGCGGTGGCCGTCGGGTCTCCGGTGTTGGCCTCGTGGAAGGCGAAGTCGACCATGTGCCGCACGGTCTGCAGGATCATCGCGGCGAGCGCGAGAGCCCACACGTCGTCGCCGTCGCGGGCCGCGCCGAGCGCGAGTCCGGCGAAGAAGGCGTACTCCTTGGCCCGGTCGAAGGTGGCGTCCAGCCAGGCGCCGAGCGTGGAGTACCGCAGCGCGTAGCGGGCCAGCTGGCCGTCGGTGCAGTCGAGGACGAAGGAGAGGAGCAGCAGGACGCCGGCGGCGACGTACCCGGCGCGGGTGCCGGTGGCCGCGCTGCCGGCCGCGATCAGGGCGGTGAGCAGGGAGGCGGTGGTGACCTGGTTGGGGGTCAGACCGCGCCGGGCGCACCAGCGGGCCAGATAGCGCGAGTAGGGGCTGACGCAGTAGGTGGTGAACAGGCCGTCGCCGGACTTCACGGCCGACTTCAGGCGTACGGCCTCGTCGTCGACGGCGGCGACCGCCTGCCGTGCCTCGTTGCGGGCCTGGGGGTCGTCGGGGACGACGGCGACGAGGCTGCCGAGCCGGGGCCGGTACACCTCGGCGCCGTCGGCGTCGAGAGCGGTGACGACCTGGTCGGCCAGGCTGTCGACGGCCAGCGCGGTGCCCCCGCCGGTGGTGGCGGTGGCGTCCAGCGCGCGGCCGAGGGCCGGCCGGGCGGACGGCTGGGCGGTGACGGCGCCGGGGATGGCGGCGAGCGGGAAGCGCGGGTCGACGAGCCCGAGGCGCAGGGCGTGCAGGTGGCCGACGAAGCGGGCGTCGACGAGGGCGACCCGTTCCTCACCCGGTACGGCGGCCAGCAGCTCCCGCGCGTCGGCCGGGTCGGCTGCGGCGCGGACCTCGAAGCCCAGGCCGCGCAGGTCCGACTCGATCGACGATCCGGGGACCGGCTGACCGGTGAGGATGGCGGTCGGCAACCGAACTCACTCCCTGGGATCCCGGCGCGGGCGCCGGTCGACTGCATGGCGGGGCGCCGCTGGGCGGCTCCCGGCGGGCGGCATGTCGGCTGAGGCTATCGGATCGCCGGAACCCCTCGTTCACCGGCTGTTCAGGCCGGTTCAAGGGCGTCGGCACCGCGCTTCGCCGCGATCATCATCGGGGATCGGCGGCCTCCCTCACAAACCGCGGGCCCCGGGCAGCGCTCCCTCGCGCGGGGGACGGGCGCGCCCGCGCGCGAGGAGGCGCCGGCCGGGGGTGCGCGACCCGCCTGACCTGCGGTTGGTTTACGCAGGTCAGGGCATATGACAACGGTGTTCAGTGCCGCGTTGCCGGGTACCCCCCGCCCGTAGTTGACTGGGCTGCCGGACCAGGCGTCGGATGATCTCAGGAGGGCGGCTTCGCATGGGGGCTGGGCACGACCACGGGCACACGCACGGGCCGCCCGCCGGGACGGCGACGGCCGCCTACCGGGGCACCCTGCGGATAGCTCTCGGCATCACGCTGACCGTGATGGTCGTCGAGATCGTCGGCGGGGTGCTCGCGGACTCCCTGGCACTGATCGCGGACGCCGCGCACATGGCGACCGACGCGCTGGGCCTGGGCATGGCCCTGCTGGCCGTCCACTTCGCGGCGCGGCCGGCGAGCGCCAACCGCACCTTCGGGTTCGCCCGCGCGGAGATCCTCGCCGCGCTCGCCAACTGCCTGCTGCTGCTCGGGGTCGGCGGGTACGTGCTGTACGAGGCGGTGCAACGGTTCTTCACGCCGGCCGGCACCGAGGGCGGGCTGATGATCGTGTTCGGCGCGATCGGCCTGGTGGCGAACATGATCTCGCTGAGCCTGCTGATGCGCGGGCAGCGGGAGAGCCTGAATGTGCGGGGGGCTTTCCTGGAGGTGGCGGCGGACGCCCTGGGTTCGGTCGCGGTGATGGTCTCGGCGCTGATCATCATGACCACCGGCTGGCAGGCCGCCGACCCGATCGCCTCCCTGGTCATCGGCCTGATGATCGTGCCGCGCACCGTACGGCTGCTGCGCGAGACGCTGGACGTGCTGCTGGAGGCGGCGCCGAAGGACGTGGACATGGAGGAGGTGCGGTCGCACATCCTGGACCTGGACGGGGTGGAGGACGTGCACGATCTGCACGCCTGGACGATCACCTCCGGGATGCCGGTGCTCTCCGCGCACGTCGTGGTGCGCTCGGACGTGCTGAGCGCGATCGGCCACGAGAAGATGCTGCACGAGTTGCAGGGGTGTCTGGGCGATCACTTCGACGTGGAGCACTGCACCTTCCAGCTGGAGCCGGGCGGCCACGCGGAGCACGAGGCGCGGCTCTGCTTCTAGGGAGCTCCGGTGCACCGCCCCGCGGGGCGGTGCACCGTCCGCCGCGCCGGGCAAGATCACACACCGGGCCCCCTTCCGTTGCCGTGTAGCGCCGGAAGTGCCGTGTGCGTGCGGCAGACTGGGGTCGCCAGGACCGATGCTAAGGATGGGTATGCCGATCACACCTGCCGCCGCGACGCACACCTCGTCGAACGGCACCGCGGACGCGATTTTGCTGGAACTGGTCGACGAGGACGGCGTGACGATCGGGACCGCCGAGAAGCTCACCGCCCATCAGCCGCCGGGGCAGCTGCACCGGGCCTTCTCGGTGTTCCTCTTCGACGAGCGGGGCCGGCTGCTGCTGCAGCAGCGGGCGCTGGGCAAGTACCACTCCCCCGGCGTGTGGTCCAACACCTGCTGCGGTCACCCGTACCCGGGCGAGGCCCCGTTCGCCGCGGCCGCCCGGCGGACCTTCGAGGAGCTGGGTGCCTCCCCGGCCCTGCTGGCCGAAGCGGGCACGGTGCGCTACAACCACCCGGACCCGGACTCGGGCCTAGTGGAGCAGGAGTACAACCACCTCTTCGTCGGGCTGGTGCGCACCCCGCTGCGGCCGGACCCGGAGGAGGTCGGCGGGACGGCCTTCGTGACGGCCGCCGAGCTGGCGGAGCGGCACGCGAAGGACCCCTTCTCCTCCTGGTTCATGACCGTGCTGGACGCGGCCCGGCCCGCGATCCGGGAACTGACGGGGGACACCGCGGGCTGGTGAGCCCGGTCAGGGGACCCGGGCGGGGACCAGCGGCAGGGCGGCCCAGATGACCTTCCCGCCGCTCGCCGTGTGCTCGACGTCGCACACCCCGCCCGCCTCCCGGGTGATCTCACGCACCAGGAGCAGTCCCCGGCCGCCGGTCGCGCTGTGCGGGTTCTCCAGGGCGGTGGGCCGGTAGGGGTGGTTGTCCTCGACCGAGACCCGCACCCACTCGGCCCCGACGGCCACCTCCACCGCCAGCGTCGGCGACAGCAGCGCCGCGTGCCTGACGGCGTTGGTCACCAGCTCCGAGACGATGAGCAGCAGCCCCTGTTCCACGTCGTCCGTGGTGGGGACGCCCTGCCGGCGCAGCAGGTCCCGCACGGCGTGCCGGGCCTGCGGGACCGAGGCCTCCACAGCGGGGGCGGTGAACCGCCAGACGCCCTCGTAGGGCAGGGTCGGCGGCGCCGGTACCGCGAGGGGGTCGTGCGGTGTCTCCGCGCCGCCGTCTGGGCGTGGGCCGGGCCCGCGCCCGTGATCGTCCATGGTCCGGTCGCCACCCTTGCGCTCGATTGTCGCCACGCGTCGAGTGTTGGCACCGGGGCGCGCGACACCACCTGACTGAACACAAGTCAGCGCCTTTCGGCCGCTTCCGACCGTCCGCGCGTGTTCCCGGCGAAGACACGACCACCGCTGTCCGGGTCGGGCCGACTTCACGACCTATTCGGGGCGTACGGGTTTGACGGCCCCCTCGTCCGCTTCGTCCCCGGCACCCGCGGGCCGGCCGTCATCGGAGCCCCCGCCGCGCTCGGTCTCCCCGCCGCTCTCGGTGTCCCCGCCGGTGAGCCGCTCCGAGACCATGCCGACGATCCGCCGGCCCCCGTAGCCGGTGGCGAGCAGGCCGAGGCCGTCGAAGAGCAGGGCCAGGGAGAAGAAGGTGCCGATGACGTACTGGCTGCTGCTGGGCCAGTTGCCCAGCACCAGGATGCCGAGGAGCAGGTCGAAGGCGCCCAGCAGCAGCGTCCAGCCGAACTGCGGTCCGCGCACCACCAGGCTGCCCACCAGCCGGAACAGACCGGCGGTGAGGAACAGCAGGGCGGCGAACATGGTGAGGGCGGCGGCGCTCTCGTCGGGCTTACGGATGACCACGACACCCGCGGCGATGTTCAGCGCGGCCACGATGACGCCGAGCCAGAAGAAGTTGGTGCCGCGCGCCTGGACCGCGTGCAGCAGGCCGACCGCACCGCCGATCAGCAGCAGCCAGCCGAACAGGAGCATCGAGGTGAGCGTGGCGACGCCGGTGTAGACGAGGCCGACGAGTCCCGCGACGACCAGGATCACCCCGAGCGCGGCGAGCCAGCCGAATCCTCGCCTGAGCTTCGCCGTCTCCTGCTGGGGTCCGGTGGACGTGGTCATGGCGGCGCCTCCTCGATCCTCACCCTCCGTCCCCCAGTCCCCTCATCCCGAGTGATGTAACGCTCATCGGTGCGACCGCCGTGATCACCGGGCGGGCGCGGCGGCTAGCATCCGGCCCATGGAGCCCCAGCTGCTGCACGACGTGACCGGTCCGGTCGCCACGGTCGTCATCCACCACCCGGCCAAGCGCAACGCCATGACGGCCGCGATGTGGGCCGCGCTCCCACCGCTGCTGGACGCGCTGGCCGCCGATCCGGCCGTCCGGGTGCTGGTGCTGACCGGGGAGGGCGGCACGTTCTGCGCGGGCGCCGACATCAGCACGCTGCGCGGCGGGCCGCAGGAGGCGCAGCGGCTGGCCGTCGCCGCCGAGGAGGCGCTGGCCGCCTTCCCCAAGCCGACGCTCGCGGCGGTCCGGGGGCACTGCGTGGGCGGCGGGGCCCAGCTGGCGGCCGCGTGCGACCTGCGGTTCGCCGAGGAGGGGGCGCTGTTCGGGGTGACTCCCGCCAGGCTCGGCATCGTCTACCCGGCGTCGGCCACCCGGCGGCTGGTGGCACTGGTGGGTCCGGCGACCGCCAAGTACCTGCTCTTCTCGGGCGAGTTGATCGACGCGCCGCGGGCACTGCGCACCGGGCTGGTCGACGAGACGCTGCCCGAGGAAGAGCTGGCCGGACGGGTGGCGGAGTTCGCCCGGATCCTCGCCTCGCGCTCGCAGCTGACGCAGGCGGCGGCCAAGGAGTTCGCGGACGGCCGGACCGACCGCGACGAGCACTGGGCCGAGCAGGCCCGCGGCAGCGGCGACACCGCCGAGGGGGTCGCCGCCTTCCTGGAACGCCGGGCTCCGCGCTTCGCCTGGACCGCGGGCCCCGCGTCCGCGGGCACTACATCAGGGTGAAGCGGCTGTCGGTGCGGAACTCCTCGACGAGGTGCGCGGGCGCCTTGTGCGGGGAGCCCGCGTCGTAGGGCGGTCGCGGGTCGTACTCGGTGAACAGCTGGACGGCGCGCGCGTGGTCGTCGCCGGCGATCCTGCCGACGAGGGCGAGCGCCATGTCGATGCCGGCGGAGACCCCGGCCGCGGTGACGTACTTGCCGTCGAACACGACCCGCTCGCCGGTGGGCTCGGCGTCGTACTGCCGCAGGAGGTCGGCGGCGAGCCAGTGGCAGGTGGCGCGCCGGCCGCCGAGCAGGCCGGCGGCGGCCAGCAGCAGCGAGCCGGAGCATACGGACGTCGTCCAAGTGGTGCCGGCGTCGGCAGCGCGCAGCCAGTCCAGCAGGGCCGGGTTCCCGGCCTGGGCGAAGGTGCCGGGCCCGCCGGCCACGACGACCACGTCCGGGCGCCGCACCTCGTGCAGGGCCCGGTCGGCGACGACGGAGAGGAACCCGGTGTCGGCGCGCACCGGTCCGGCCCGCTCGGCCACGAACTCGACGCGCGCGTCCGGCAGGCGGCTCAGCATCTCGTACGGCCCGACGACGTCGAGGGCGGTGAAGCGGTCGTAGACGACCATCGCGATGTGCATGGTGGGTCCCCGTTCGGTGGAGGGGTGAGGCCGTTCAGTGCAGGGGTGCGGTGCGGAACCGGCGGCGGTACTCCGCCGGGGAGGCGCCGAGCGTCCGGACGAACGCCCGGCGCATGGCCTCGGGCGTGCCGTAGCCGCTGGCGCGGGAGATCTCCTCGACGCCGCGGCCGGTGTCCGCCAGCAGGCGGCGGGCGTGTTCGACGCGGACCCGGTCGACGTAGCGGCCGGGCGTCATGCCGGTCTCGGCGTGGAAGGCGCGGGCGAAGTGGCGCGGCGACAGGCGGGCCCGGGCGGCCAGTGCCTCGACGCTCAGATCGCCGTCCGGGTGCTCGGTGATCCACTGCTGGACGTCGCGCAGCGGCTCGCGCCGGGCGGTCTGGGCGGCGAGCTGGGCGCTGAACTGGGCCTGGTTGCCCGGCCGGCGCAGGAAGACCACCAGGTGCCGGGCGACGTTCAGCGCGGTGTCGCGGCCCAGGTCCTCCTCCACCAGGGCGAGCGCCAGGTCGATGCCGGAGGTGACGCCGGCCGAGGTGGACACCCGCCCGTCGCGCACGAAGACGGGGTCGGGGTCGACCTCGACGGCCGGGTGGTCGCGGGCCAGCTTGTCGGCGTACGCCCAGTGGGTGGTGGCGCGGCGGCCGTCCAGCAGGCCGGCCCGGGCGAGCAGGATCGCCCCGGTGCACACCGAGACCAGCCGCGCGGCCCGCGGCCCGTGTCCGCGCAGCCACTCCACCACGCGCGGGTCGGGCCTGCGGGTCCCCGCGCCGCCCGGGACGACCAGCGTGTGCGGGTCGGCCGCGTCGGCGAGGGACTGCTCGGGTACGAGCGTCAGCCCGCTGGACGTGCGCACGGGAGCCCCGTCCGGGGAGGCCGTGCGCAGCCGGTAGCTGCCCGGGGTGTGCGCCTCGGCCCCCGCGAACACCTCCAGGGGCCCGGTGACGTCGAGGCTCTGCACCCCGTCGAAGAGGACGAGAAGAACGGTCAGCCGCGCCATGGCCACGATTCTTCGGCGCCGGCCGCACGGCCGCAATGACGTACTCCCCACCTTTCCTGCCATGGCGCCGGTGTGTCCGGCGCGCCGCGAGGTACCCGCACCCACGTCATCGGACCGTCGAGGAAGGGATGTGCCATGCTCCGGGCGATCGCGGACGTGCTGCGGCAGATCGGGAGCGCGGTGGCGACCGTGGTGACCCTGCCGTTCCGCGCACTGAGCCGGCTGCTGGGCGGAGCGTCGGGCGGGGCGCGCCGGGGCCGGGCCTGACGTCGGCCGGGTCCGTGCCCCGGCCCCCGGATGTCGGTGTCACCTGCCACAATTGCCGCGCAACCTCAGTGGAGAAGGCGGTACGGGATCGTGACGACACCCGGGTCCAACGCAGTAGGGTCCATCGAAGGCAGGATCGCCGAGGAACTCGGCGTACGGGAGCGGCAGGTCAAGGCCGCCGTGGAGCTGCTGGACGGCGGCTCCACGGTGCCCTTCATCGCGCGTTACCGCAAGGAAGCGACCGAGATGCTCGACGACGCGCAGCTGCGCACGCTCGAGGAGCGGTTGCGCTATCTGCGGGAGCTGGAGGAGCGGCGGACCGCGATCCTGGAGTCGGTGCGCGAGCAGGGCAAGCTCACCGAGGAGCTGGCGGCGCGGATCCGGGGCGCCGAGACCAAGGCGCGGCTGGAGGACATCTACCTGCCGTACAAGCCGAAGCGGCGCACCAAGGCGCAGATCGCGCGGGAGGCGGGGCTGGAGCCGCTGGCGGAGGGGCTGCTCGGGGACCCGACCGTGGAGCCGTCCGCGGCGGCCGCCGCCTTCGTCGACGCGGACAAGGGGGTCGCCGACCCGCAGGCCGCTCTGGACGGCGCGCGGGCGATCCTCACCGAGCGGTTCTCGGAGGACGCCGACCTGATCGGCGAGTTGCGCGAACGCATGTGGGTGCGTGGTCGGCTGGCCGCCAAGGTGCGCGAGGGCAAGGAGGAGGCGGGCGCCAAGTTCGCCGACTACTTCGACTTCGCCGAGCCGTTCACCGAGCTGCCCTCGCACCGGATCCTGGCGATGCTGCGCGGCGAGAAAGAGGAGGTCCTCGACCTCGTCCTGGAGCCCGAGGAGCCCACGGACGGGCCGTCGTCGTACGAGGGGATCGTCGCGGCCCGGTTCGGCATCGCCGACCGGGGCCGGCCGGGTGACAAGTGGCTGAGGGACACGGTCCGTTGGGCGTGGCGGACCCGGATCCTCGTCCACCTCGGCATCGACCTGCGGCTGCGGCTGCGCACGGCGGCCGAGGACGAGGCGGTGAACGTGTTCGCGGCCAACCTGCGCGACCTGCTGCTCGCCGCCCCGGCCGGGACCCGCGCGACGCTGGGCCTCGACCCCGGGTTCCGGACGGGTGTGAAGGTGGCCGTGGTCGACTCCACCGGCAAGGTGGTCGCCACGGACGTGATCCATCCCCACGTCCCGGCCAACAGGTGGGACGAGGCGATCGCCAAGCTGGCCCGCCTGGCCGAGGAGCACGCCGTCGAGCTGATCGCGATCGGCAACGGCACCGCGTCCCGCGAGACCGACAAGCTCGCCGGTGAACTGATCACGAAGCACCCCGGGCTGAAGCTGACCAAGGTGATGGTGTCCGAGGCGGGAGCGTCGGTGTACTCGGCTTCGGCGTTCGCCTCGCAGGAACTGCCGGACATGGACGTGTCGCTGCGCGGCGCGGTGTCCATCGCCCGGCGTCTGCAGGACCCGCTGGCCGAGCTGGTGAAGATCGACCCGAAGTCGATCGGTGTCGGCCAGTACCAGCACGACCTGTCCGAAGTGAAGCTGTCGCGTTCGCTGGACGCGGTGGTGGAGGACTGTGTGAACGGCGTCGGCGTGGACGTCAACACCGCCTCCGCGCCGCTGCTCGCGCGGGTCTCCGGCATCACCTCGGGACTGGCCGAGAACATCGTGGCCCACCGTGACGCGAACGGGCCGTTCAGGTCGCGCACCGAACTCAAGAAGGTCCCGCGGCTCGGTCCGAAGGCGTACGAGCAGTGCGCGGGCTTCCTGCGCATCCGCGGCGGCGCCGACCCGCTGGACGCGTCCAGCGTGCACCCCGAGGCGTACCCGGTGGTGCGGCGCATGGTGAAGACCGCCGGTCAGGAGGTCGCCTCCCTGATCGGGAACACGGGTGTGCTGCGCTCGCTGCGGCCGCAGGAGTTCGTGGACGAGACGTTCGGTCTGCCGACCGTCACCGACATCCTCAAGGAGCTGGAGAAGCCGGGGCGCGACCCGCGTCCGGCCTTCCGGACCGCCACCTTCAAGGAGGGCGTGGAGAAGATCTCCGACCTGTCCGCCGGGATGATCCTGGAGGGCGTGGTGACGAACGTGGCGGCCTTCGGGGCGTTCGTCGACGTCGGCGTCCACCAGGACGGGCTGGTGCACGTCTCGGCGTTGTCGAAGACGTTCGTGAAGGACCCGCGGGAGGTCGTCAAGCCCGGGGACATCGTCAAGGTGAAGGTCCTGGACGTGGACATCCCGCGCAAGCGGATCTCGCTGACGCTGCGGCTGGACGACGAGGCGGCCCCGCAGGGCGGTCGGGCCTCCGGCGGGGGCCGGCAGCAGCGGGGCGGCGGTGGCCGTCCGCCGCAGCAGCGGCAGGGGCGCGGCGGTGGCGGCGGCTCCCGCCAGGCACCGCCCCCGGCCAACAGCGCGATGGCGGACGCGCTGCGGCGGGCTGGGCTGGTGGACCCGAAGAAGGGCAGGGGTCAGGGCCACCGTCCGACGGGCTGACGGGCGGGCGGACTGACGGGCTGGCGGACTGGCGGACTGACGCGACGCCGCGGAGTGCCTCGGAAGGATCCGGGCCGGGTCACGGCGGCGGCACGGAGCTTCCCGGGCCGCCGTCGGGCCGGCGGGCCGTCGACCGTTGGGCCGAGTGCAGCAGGCGCGGCGGGCGGGACGGACGGGGCGGGGTGAAGCTGGACGCCCGTTCTCGCACCCCCGGAGTGACCGATGCCGACCCGACGTGCCCGCTTGCGTCCTCGTCCCGCCGCCGCGCTGGCGGCCTGTCTGGCCCTGGTGGCCGCCGCGCCCGCGGTGGCCGCCGGGCATCCCGAGCCACCGCACGGCGAGTCCGGGTTGCGGCAGCAGCTGGAGGAGCTGGTGCGGGCACCGGGCGGCCCGCCCGGGATCATCGCCGTGCTCGCGGACGGCAGGCACAGCCGGGTCGTGCGGGCCGGAGTGGCGGACCTGGAGACCGGCCGCGAGCCCCGGCCGGACGACCACATGCGCATCGCGAGCGCCGCCAAGGCGTTCAGCGGCGCGGTGGCGCTGTCCCTCGTCGACCTGGGCGACCTGGGCCTCGACGACACCCTGGGCGAGCGGCTCCCCCGGCTGCCGGACGCCTGGAGCGCGGTGACGCTGCGCCAGCTGCTCAACCACACCAGCGGACTGCCGGACTACTCGCGCAGCCCCGAGTTCGTGGCGATCCTGCGCGCCGACCCCCGGCACCGCTTCGACTCGCGCCGGCTGCTCGACTTCGTCGCGGGGCAGCCGCTGCTGTTCCCGCCGGGCAGCCGGTACCAGTACTCCAACTCAGACAACATCGCGGTCGCCCTGATGGCGGAGGCGGCCACCGGCGTCCGCTACGAGCGGCTCCTGGAGGAGCTGGTGTACCGCCCGCTGGGTCTGCGCAGCACCAGCCTGCCGCAGGGGTACCGGATGCCGAGGCCGTACCTCCACGGGTACGACGTGAGCCCGCCGCCGCCCCCGGAGGACGTCAGTGAGCTGATCGGCATGTCGGGTGTGTGGGCGTCCGGCGGCATCGTCTCCACGCCCGCCGACATGACCCGGTTCGTGCGCGGCTACGTCGGGGGCCGGCTGTACGGCCCCGACGTGGTGCGCGAGCAGCGCCGCTGGGTGCCGGGCGGGGCGTCCGAGCCGGCCGGGCCGGGACGCAACGACGCCGGGCTGGCGCTGTTCCGCTACACCACCCGGTGCGGGGTCGTGCTCGGGCACACCGGCAACACGGCCGGGTACACCCAGCTGATCGCCGCCACGCCGGACGGGCGCCGGTCGCTGACCTTCTCGGCCACCAGCCAGATCAACCAGGCCATGACCCCGGAACTCCTGCAACGGATGCGCGCCGTGCAGGAGAACTTCGTGTGCGCGCTGCTGAAGGGGAAGTCCTAGCGTTCGGTCACCTTGCCGCCGGCCACCTCCAGGCGGCGGGTGACGTGGACGGCGTCCAGCATGCGGCGGTCGTGGGTGACCAGGAGGAGGGTGCCGTCGTAGGAGTCCAGGGCGGACTCCAGCTGTTCGATGGCGGGGAGGTCGAGGTGGTTGGTCGGCTCGTCGAGGACGAGGAGGTTGACGCCCCGGCCCTGGAGGAGGGCGAGGGCGGCGCGGGTGCGCTCACCCGGTGAGAGGGTGTCCGCCGGACGCAGCACGTGCTCCGCCTTCAGGCCGAACTTGGCCAGCAGGGTGCGGACCTCCGCGGGCTCGGTGTCGGGGACGGCCGCGCGGAAGGCGTCGAGCAGGGTCTCGGGCCCGTGGAACAGCTTGCGGGCCTGGTCGACCTCGCCGACCAGCACGCCGGAGCCGAGCGAGGCCTGCCCCGCGTCCAGGGGGACGCGGCCCAGGAGGGCGGCCAGCAAGGTGGACTTGCCGGCGCCGTTGGCGCCGGTCACCGCGACCCGGTCCGCCCAGTCGACCTGCAGCGACACCGGGCCGAAGTGGAAGTCGCCGCGCCGCACCTCGGCGTCCCGGAGGGTTGCCACGACCGCACCGGAGCGCGGGGCGGCCGCGATCTCCATCCGCAGTTCCCACTCCTTGCGGGGCTCCTCCACCACGTCCAGACGCTCGATCATGCGCTGGGTCTGCCGCGCCTTGGCGGCCTGCTTCTCACTGGCCTCGCTGCGGAACTTGCGGCCGATCTTGTCGTTGTCGGAGCCGGCCTTGCGGCGGGCGTTCTTGACGCCCTTGTCCATCCAGGAACGCTGCGTCTGCGCCCGGTCCTGCAGGGCGGCCCGCTTGTCGGCGTACTCCTCGTACTCCTCTCGGGCGTGCCGCCGGGCGACGTCGCGCTCCTCCAGGTAGCCCGCGTAGCCGCCGCCGTAGAGGTTGATCTGCCGCTGGGCGAGATCGAGTTCGAGGACCTTGGTGACCGTGCGGGTGAGGAACTCGCGGTCGTGGCTGACGACGACGGTGCCGGCGCGCAGGCCGGCCACGAAGTGCTCCAGCCGCTCCAGGCCGTCCAGGTCGAGGTCGTTGGTCGGCTCGTCGAGGAGGAAGACGTCGTAGCGGGAGAGCAGCAGGGAGGCGAGGCCCGCGCGGGCCGCCTGGCCGCCGGACAGGGCGGTCATCGGCTGGTCGAGCCCGACACCGAGGGCCAGGGAGTCGGCGACCTCCGCCGCCCGCTCGTCCAGGTCCGCGCCACCGAGGCCGAGCCAGCGCTCCAGGCTCATCGCGTACGCGTCGTCGGCGCCGGGCGCGCCGTCGACCAGGCCCTGCGTGGCCTCGTCCATCGCCCGCTGGGCCTCGGCGACGCCGGTGCGGCGGGCCAGGAACTCCCGTACGGTCTCGCCGGGCCTGCGCTCCGGCTCCTGCGGGAGGTGGCCCACGGTCGCGGTCGGCGGGGAGAGCCTGAGCTCGCCCTGCTCGGGGGCGCCGAGCCCGGCCAGCAGCCGCAGCAGGGTGGACTTGCCGGCGCCGTTGGCACCGACCAGCCCGATCACGTCGCCGGGGGCGACCACGAGGTCGAGCCCGGAGAAGAGCGAGCGGTCACCGTGCCCGGCGGCGAGGTTCTTGGCGACGAGAGTGGCAGTCATCAGGGCGCCGATCCTAATGCCCGCAGGCGGGGCACCGGCCCCGCAGGGGCACGCCCGGGTACCTGCCCCGCGGGGATGCGCCCGGATGCCCGCCCCGCAGGGGCACGCCCGAGTACCCGCCCCTCAGGGATACGCCCGGGTCCCGGCCGCCCGGTGGGGACAGGTGCCGGGCCGAAGGCCGTACGCGCGACCCGGTGACCGGACTTCCCGGCAGACGAACCGACGCGTGCGCGGACGAGCGGCCGGAGTGGCTGGATCAGGTCGTCGGGAGGATGGTGGCGAGGTCGGCCGAATGGTGCTCGTGTGACGGCGCAGGGGGTGGACATGATCTGAGCGACGCGGAGCCCCCCGGCTCCGTCCGGACCTCGTGCCCCTAGGACTTGGAGCATCAGTGCACCGCAGACTCATCGTGCCTGGCGCGTTCGCAGCGGCCACCGTCCTGCTGGCGATCCCGGCATCGGCCGCGAGCGGCACCCCCGGCGCTCCGGGTGTCGGCGACCCCTACTACCCGGCCTACGGCAACGGCGGATACGACGTCTCCCACTACGACCTGCGCCTGAAGTACCAGCCCGCGACGGACCGTCTGGAGGGGACGGCCACGATCCTGGCCCGGACCACCCAGGACCTGTCGCGGTTCGACCTGGACTTCCTGCTGGACGTCAGCGAGGTCCGCGTGAACGGCGCGAAGGCCGCCTTCACCACCTCCGGCGAGCACGAACTGGAGATCACCCCGAAGCGGCCGCTGGCCGCGGGCGCGCCGGTGACCGTCGTGGTGCGCTACAGCGGTGTGCCGTCGTCGAAGCGGGCGTACGGCTTCACCAGTTGGCACCGCACCCCGGACGGCGGGGTGGGAGCCAACGAACCCGAGGCCGCCTGGTGGTGGTTCCCCAGTAACGACCACCCGCTGGACAAGGCGACCTACGACGTGTCGGTGCTGGTGCCGGACGGCACCCAGGCCATCTCCAACGGCACGCTGCGCTCGACGAGTTCGCAGCGCGGCTGGACTCGCTTCAACTGGCGCTCCGACAAGCCGCAGGCGACCTATCTGGCCACGCTCGCGGTCGGCAGGTTCGACATCACGACCGGGACGTCCGAGAGCGGTGTCCCGGTCGTCAACGCGTACAGCAAGGACCTCGGTGACGACTACGGGGCCGCGCGGGCGAGCGTCGAGCGCACCGGGGAGATCGCCGACTGGCTGAGCGGCTACTTCGGTGCCTACCCGTACAACGCGCTCGGCGGCTACGTGCCGAACACCGACACCGGCTATGCGCTGGAGACGCAGACCCGGCCGTTCTACAGCCCGCGGCAGTTCGCGAACGGGTCGAACGTCTCCGTGGTGGTGCACGAGCTGGCCCACCAGTGGTACGGGGACCTGGTCTCGGTCGCCGGCTGGAAGGACATCTGGATCAACGAGGGTTTCGCACGGTACGCGCAGTGGCTGTGGTCCGAGCACGAGAACGAGGGCACGGCCCAGGAACTCGCCGACTACGTGTACGCCTCCCACCCGGCCGACGACCCGTTCTGGACCGTGGCCCCGGCGGACCCGGGCCCGGAGAACCAGTTCCACCGCGCGGTCTACGACCGGGGCGCGCTGGCGCTGCAGGCGCTGCGCGACGAGATCGGCGACGACGCCTTCTTCGCCATCCTCAAGGGCTGGCCGGCGCGGTACGCCTACGGCAACGCGTCGGTCGGTGACTTCGTCGCGTACGCGCAGCAGGTGTCGGGCCGGGACCTGGCGGCGCTGTTCGACACCTGGCTGTACCAGCCGTCGAAGCCGTCGGCCTCGGCCTCGGCGTCCGTGGCCCCGACCGCGCGGCTCGCCGGGTCGCGGGTGCGGGCGCTGCCGGTGAAGCCGAAGTCGTGGGAGAGGATCGCGGCCACGAACGGGGTGCACCAGCGGCACTGAGCCCGACGGCCGGGCCGGCCGGCCGAGACCGCCGACCGGCCGAGACCGTGGACCGGCCGGGGCGGTCGGAGGCCGCCCCACGTGTCACAGTTCCGGTGGTACAGCGATACTGCTGCACATGACGATCGAGACGGAGGAGCCGGCCCTCACGGTCGACGAGCTGGCCGCGCGGGCCGGGGTCACGGTGCGCACGGTCCGGTTCTACAGCACCAAGGGCCTGCTGCCGCCGCCGGTGATCGGTCCGCGCCGGGTGGGGCACTACGGCCCGGAGCATCTGGCGCGGCTGGCGCTGATCGAGGAGTTGCAGCGGCAGGGCATGACACTGGCGGCGATCGAGCGCCATCTGCGGCAGCTGCCGCCCGGTCTGAGCGCGCAGGAACTGGCCATCCACCGGGCGGTGGTGGCGTCCTGGGCGCCGGACACGGTGGAGACGCTCTCCCGCGAGGAGCTGCACCGCCGGGCCGGCCGGGAGCTGACCGACGCGGAGGTCCGGCGGCTGGCCGACCTGGACGTGGTGACCGTCCGGGACGGCGCCTACCGGGTGGACACGGGGCTGCTGCGGGTCGGCGTGGAGCTGCTCGACGTACCGCTCTCGCAGGAGGTCCTGCTGGCCGCGCGGGAGGCGCTGCTGGAGCACTCCCGCGCGGCGGCGCAGGCGCTGTCGCGGCTCCTGCGGGACGCCGTCGCCGAGCGCGCCGCGCGCGATGTGCGGTCGCTGTCGGCGCACATGCAGCCGCTGGTGGTGCAGGCCCTGCTGACCACGTTCCAGCGCTCCCTGCGGGAGGAACTGCGCCAGTGGCTGGCGCAGTGACCTCCGCGCGGCCGGTGGGCGGCCCGGTCAGCGGGCGTCGGTGAAGGTCTCCCCCCGCTCGGCCTTGGCGACCAGCAGCGCCGGCGGCGTGAAGCGGTCCCCGTAGCGTTCGGCGAGCTCCCGGGCGCGTGCCACGAACGCCGGCAGCCCGGTCCCTCCCTCGGCGCCGCCGTCGTAGCCGTTGATGTACTGCAGCACGCCGCCGGTCCAGCCGGGGAAGCCGATGCCGAGGATCGAGCCGATGTTGGCGTCCGCCACGGAGGTCAGGACGCCCTCTTCGAGGAGCCGGACGGTGTCCAGCGCCTCGGCGAAGAGCATGCGTTCCTGCATGTCCTCGAACGGGATGCGGTGGCCGGGCCGGGTGAAGTGCTCGCGCAGCCCGGGCCACAGGCCGGTGCGCCCGCCGTCCGCCCCGTACTCGTAGAAGCCGGCGCCGCCGCTGCGGCCGGTGCGGCCGAACTCGTCGACCATGCGGTCGATGACGGCCTCGGCGGGATGTGCGGTCCAGGTGCCGCCGGCCTCCTGCACGGCCCGCTTCGACTCGTTGCGGATCTTGCGCGGGAGGGTGAGGGTCAGCTCGTCCATCAGGGAGAGGACCTTGGCCGGGTAGCCGGCCTGGGCCGCCGCCTGCTCCACGGAGGCGGGCTCGATGCCCTCGCCGACCATGGCGACGCCCTCGTTGATGAAGTGGCCGATGACGCGGGAGGTGAAGAAGCCGCGCGAGTCGTTGACGACGATCGGCGTCTTCCTGATCTGCCGGACCAGGTCGAAGGCGCGGGCCAGCGCCTCGTCGCCGGTGCGCTCGCCCTTGATGATCTCCACCAGCGGCATCTTGTCGACCGGGGAGAAGAAGTGCAGTCCGATGAAGTCGGCCTGGCGCTCGACGCCCTCGGCGAGGGCGGTGATGGGCAGGGTGGAGGTGTTGGAGCACAGCAGGGCGTCGGGGGCGACGATGCTCTCGATCTCCTGGAACACCTTGTGCTTGAGCGCGGTGTCCTCGAACACCGCCTCGATGACCGCGTCGCAGCCCGCGAGGTCCTGCGGGTCGGCGGTGGGGGTGATCCGGGCGAGCAGCGCGTCCGCCTTCTCCCGGCTGGTGCGGCCCTTGGCGACGGCCTTGGCGCACAGCTTCTCGGAGTAGCCCTTGCCCTTGCGCGCGGCGTCCGCCGAGACGTCCTTGAGGACGACGTCGATGCCGGCGCGGGCGCAGGAGTAGGCGATGCCCGCGCCCATCATCCCGGCACCCAGGACGGCCACCTTGCGGACGTGGCGGGGCTCGACGCCCTTGGGGCGGTTGGCGCCGGAGTTGACGGCCTGCAGGTCGAAGAAGAAGGCCTGGATCATGTTCTTCGACGTCTGGCCGGCGGCCAGCTCGACGAAGTAGCGGGCCTCGACGAGCTGCGCGGTCTCGAAGTCGACCTGGGCACTCTCCACGGCCGCGGCGAGGATGCCCCGCGGGGCCGGGTAGGGGGCGCCGTTCGTCTGCTTGCGCAGGGTGGCGGGGAAGGCGGGCAGGTTCGCCGCGAACTTCGGGCTGGCGGGGGTGCCGCCGGGGATCCGGTAGCCCGGCCGGTCCCAGGGCTGCTGCGACTCGGGGTGGTCGTCGATGAAGGCGCGGGCCCGGGCCATCAGCTCCTCGGGGGTGTCCACGACCTCGTGGACCAGGCCGTTGTCGAGGGCGCGCCGCGGGCTGTACTGGGTGCCCTGCAGGAGCACCTTCAGCAGGGCGTCGGCAATGCCCAGCAGGCGTACGGTGCGCACCACGCCGCCGCCTCCGGGGAGCAGACCGAGGGTGACCTCGGGGCAGCCGATCTTGGAGCCGGGGGCGTCCAGGGCGACGCGGTGGTGGCAGGCGAGGGCGATCTCGAAGCCGCCGCCGAGGGCGGCGCCGTTGATCGCGGCGACGACCGGTTTGCCGAGGGTCTCGATGCGGCGCAGGTTCCGCTTGATGGCGAGGCCGCCGTCGTACAGCTGCTGGGCGGTCTCGGGGGTGACGCGGATCAGGTCCCGCAGGTCGCCGCCGGCGAAGAAGGTCTTCTTGGCGGAGGTGAAGATGATGCCGCGGACGGTGTCCTGCTCCGCCTCCAGCCGGGCGGTGACGGCGGCGAGGGAGTCGCGGAAGGCCGCGTTCATGGTGTTCGCGGACTGGTCGGGGTCGTCGAGGACGAGGGTGACGACGCCGGTGCGGTCCTGTTCCCAGCGGATGGTCGTGGGCTGAGTGCTCATCAGAGGTGCTCCGTAGCTCCGTGGTGATCCGTCGGGAAGGGGTCAGACGCGCTCGACGACGGTGGCGATGCCCATGCCGCCGCCCACACACAGGGTGGCGAGGCCGTAGCGCTTGTCCTGGCGCTCCAGTTCGTCGACGAGGGTGCCGAGGATCATCGCGCCGGTGGCGCCGAGCGGGTGGCCGAGGGCGATGGCGCCGCCGTTGACGTTGACCTTGTCCAGGCTGAGGCCCATGTCCTTCACGAAGCGCAGCACGACGGCCGCGAACGCCTCGTTGATCTCGACGAGGTCGATGTCGTCGATGGTCAGGCCGGCCCTGGCCAGCGCCTTGCGGGTGGCCGGGGCGGGCCCGGTGAGCATGATGGTCGGCTCGGAGCCGGAGACGGCGGCGGAGACGATCCGGGCGCGCGGGGTGAGCCCGTGGCGCTCGCCGACCTCCTTGGTGCCGATCGCGACGAGGGAGGCCCCGTCGACGATGCCGGAGGAGTTGCCCGCGTGGTGGACGTGGTCGATCTTCTCCACCCAGTGGTACTGCTGCAGGGCCACGGCGTCGAAGCCGCCGAGTTCGCCGACGTCGGCGAACGACGGCTTCAGCTTGGCCAGGGAGTCCGCGGTGGTGCCGGGGCGCATGTGCTCGTCCCGGTCGAGGACCGTCAGTCCGGTGCGGTCCGTCACGGGCACCACGGAGCGGGCGAAGCGGCCCTCCTTCCAGGCGGTGGCCGCGCGCTCCTGGGACAGCGCCGCGTACTCGTCGACGTCGCGCCGGGAGAAACCCTCGATGGTGGCGATGAGGTCGGCGCCGATGCCCTGGGGGACGAAGTTGACGGCCAGGTTGGTCATCGGGTCGTTGAACCAGGCGCCGCCGTCCGAGGCCATCGGCACCCGGGACATCGACTCGACGCCACCGGCGAGGATCAGGTCCTCCCAGCCGGACCGGATCTTGGCGGCGGCCAGGTTGACGGCCTCCAGGCCCGACGCACAGAAGCGGTTCTCCTGCACGCCCGCCACCGTGTCGGGCAGTCCGGCGGCGATGGCGGCGATCCGTGCGATGTCGGAGCCCTGGTCGCCCACCGGTCCGACGACCCCGAGGACGATGTCGTCGATCGCCGCCGGGTCCAGGCCCGGGAAGCGGTCGCGCAACTCGTGGATGAGGCCGACGACCAGGTCGATGGGCTTGGTGCCGTGCAGGGCGCCGCCGGCCTTGCCGCGCCCGCGCGGGGTGCGGATCGCGTCGTACACATACGCTTCGGTGCTCACGGGTGGCCTTTCACTGAGGGTTTCGGGGCTCGCCGGGAGGCCGGCGGGTGGTGAGGGGTCGAGTGCCCGGGCTGTCCGGGCCGGTGAGGCCGGGTACGTCCCAGTCTCGGGCCACGTCCCGGGTGTCGGCGCCCGGGCGGGCGGGCCCGCGGCGGACGGCCGTGGGGGTCGACGAGAAGCGGGGGGCGGGGGCGGGCTGGGTGATGCCTCCGTGGCCGGTGAAGGTGGAGCGCGCGGCGAGGTGCGGGTGGTGCGGGGCCTCGCGCAGGGTCAGGACGGGTGCCACGCACGCGTCGGAGCCCTCGAAGACGGCCGTCCACTCGTCGCGCGTACGGCTCCGGAAGCGGGCGGCGACGGCGGCGCGCAGTTTCTCCCAGCGGGTGACGTCCGTCCGGGCGCCGTCGAGGTCCGCCAGCCCCAGCAGGCGCAGGAACTCGGCGTAGAACTGGGGCTCCAGGGCTCCGACCGCCATGTAGCGGCCGTCGGAGGTCTCGTAGGTGCCGTAGTAGGGGCAGCCGCCGTCGAGGAGGTTGGCGCCGCGCCGGTCCTGCCAGGCGCCGGCCGAGAGCATGCCGTGGATCATCGCCGACAGATGGGCGGTGCCGTCGACGATGGCCGCGTCGACGACCTGGCCGGTGCCGCTCACGCGCGCGTGGTGGAGCGCCGCGAGGACGCCGACCACCAGGTACAGCGAGCCGCCCGCGTAGTCGCCCAGGAGATTGGCGGGGACGGCCGGGGGACGGCCGGGCTCGCCGATCAGGCCGAGGGTGCCGGTGAGCGCGATGTAGGAGATGTCATGGCCGGCCCGGTCGGCGAGGGGGCCGTCCTGGCCCCAGCCCGTCATCCGGCCGTAGACCAGGCGGGGGTTGCGGGCCCGGCAGTCGTCGGGGCCGACACCGAGGCGCTCGGCGACGCCGGGACGGTAGCCCTCGATCAGGACGTCCGCGCGCGCGGCGAGGTCCAGCACGCGCGCGGGGCCGTCGGGTGCCTTGAGATCGACGATCACGGAGCGCTTGTTGCGGTTGGTCACGTCGTGGGCCGGGTCGACGGCCAGGCCGGGGCCGGCCGGGCGGTCCACGCGGACCACGTCGGCACCGAGGTCGGCCAGCAGCATGGCGGCGAACGGACCGGGGCCGATGCCGGCCAGTTCCACCACCCGTACACCCGTGAGCGGGCCGTGCCCGGGCGTCCCTGCCGTTGCCATCCAGCCCCCTCGCTGTGACACCACCGATGTAACACCAGTGATGTTAAGAACACGTTCCAGTGGGCACAAGGTGTGGGCGAGCAAGCGCTTGGACACCGTACCCGCACCCCAGGGCCCGGTGCCCGCCCTCCCGCGTCGCCGCCTCCCCGTCCACGCTAGCCTCGGCCACCGACAGCGGCACGGGCCGAACGCGGAACGCGCGGGCCGGGTCACCGGGGCGCGCCGGCCGGCAGGACGGGCGGCGCGATGAGCAGGGCTGAAAGTGTCACGAGCAGACTGGGGATGTCATGAGCAGGCCGAACACGGCTGACCGTCCGTACGATCTCGTGCTCTTCGGGGCCACCGGCTTCGTGGGCACGCTCACCGCGGAGTACCTCGCCGCACACGCTCCCGAGGGCCTGCGCTGGGCCGTCGCGGGCCGCAGCACGAGCAGGCTGCGGGAGCTCCGCGACCGGCTGCCCGGCGGTGACCGGGTGGGGGTGCTGCGGGCGGACGTGGCCGACCCGGCGTCGCTGCGCGCCCTCGCCGGGCACGCGCGCGTGGTGGCCACGACGGTCGGCCCGTACGTGACGTACGGCGAGGAACTGGTCGCCGCCTGCGCGGACGCCGGGACGGACTACCTGGACCTCACGGGTGAGCCGGAGTTCGTCGACCTGATGTACGTCCGCCACGACGCACGCGCGCGTGAGACGGGCGCCCGGCTGGTGCACGCGTGCGGCTTCGACTCGGTGCCGCACGACCTGGGCGTGTACTACACGGTGCGGCAGCTCCCCGAGGACGTTCCGGTGACGGTGGACGGCTTCGTGACCGCCGACGCGGCCTTCTCGGGCGGCACGTTCGCCTCCGCGCTGGGCCAGTTCGCGCGCGGCCGGCAGATGGCGGCCGCGGCGCGCGACCGGGCCCGGCACGAGCCGCGCGTGCCGGGCCGGCGGACCGCCGCGCCGCTGGGCGCGCCCCGGTTCGCCCCGGAGGTCGGCGCCTGGGCGCTGCCGCTGCCGACCATCGACCCGCAGGTGGTACGCCGCTCGGCGCGGGCCCTGCCCCGCTACGGCCCGGACTTCCGCTACCGCCACTACGCGGCCGTGCGCCGGCTGCCCGTCGCGCTGGGCGGGGTCGCCGCGGTCGGTGCGCTGGCGGTGGCGGCGCAGGTTCCGCCCGCCCGGCGGCTGCTGTCGGACCGGCTGCGGCCCGGCACGGGGCCGAGCGCCGAGCGGCGAGCGCGCAGCTGGTTCTCGATCCGCTTCGTGGGCGAGGGCGGCGGTCGCCGGGTGTACACCGAGGTCTCCGGCGGCGATCCGGGCTACGACGAGACGGCCAAGATCCTCGCGGAGGCCGCCCTGGCGCTGCTCCTCGACGACCTTCCGCCCACCTCGGGTCAGGTCACCACGGCGGTGGCGATGGGCGACGCGCTCACCGAGCGGCTGGTCCGCGCGGGCATCCGCTTCCGGGTGGCGGCCCGCCGCTGACCCGCCCTCAGCCCGGCCGGGCGGCCAGCGTGCGGATCATCCCGACGACCCGGCCGGGTCCCGCCGGCACGCCGAGCACCGGCGCGGCGTTCACGGCGCGCCCGACGGGCCCGTCGGGGTCGGCGAGGGGCTTGGGGCGCGGTGCGTCGTCAGGCGGCCCGCCCTTCCGGCCGGGCCGGGGGCGGGCGCATCCGTACGGATACTCAGTGGCGGTGCTGGGTCACCGCCCCGGCGACGGCCCGTTCAGCCGCGCTGCTCACTCACCGCCCCGGCGGCGGCCGCCTCCTTCAGCGCCCGTCGGCACAGGGCGTCGGCCCGGCGGGTGGTCTCCGGGAGGCGGTAGGCCGGGGTGAGCGCGAGGACGTGGGCGCAGGCGCCGGCGAGGCTCACCCGGTGGCCGACGGACACGAAGACCGGCTTGACGCCGTCGCGGGTGCGCAGCGCTCGGCCCACCTCCTCGGCGCCGGCGAGGAGCGGGGCGGACGACCCGCGCGGGGTGGCAGGCTCGTCGTACGTGAAGGTGAACGGGTTCTTCGCGACCCCGATCGTGGGCAGGCCGGTGAGCACGCCGAGATGGCTGGCCAGGCCGAAGCGGCGCGGGTGAGCGAGTCCGTAGCCGTCGCACACCACCAGGCCGGGCGGGCAGGGCAGCGCGTCCAGGGCGGCGAGGACGGCGGGGATCTCGCGGAAGGCCAACAGTCCGGGCACGTACGGGAAGGAGATCCGGCCGACGGCCGTGGCCTCGGCCACGACGTCGAGGCTCGCCGCGTCCAGCACGACGGCCGCAGCCGCCACCAGGTCGCGCTCGTCGTCATAGGCGACGTCCACGCCGGTCACCTGGCCGCTTCCCGGCGGCGGACCCGGATCGTCCAGCACCACGCGCGCGCGGAGCCGGTCCTGGACGGCGCGGGCCGCCTCCTCGGTCGTGGGCCAGTCCTCGGGGATGGGTACGGTCGTCATGGTGGCCACGAGACTACGGGCCCGGGAGCGTCCGGCGCGACCACGAGGGGTAGCCTCGTGATCATGTTCGTGCTGGAACTGACCTACACCGCCCCCCTCGACGCCGTGGACGCCGTCCTTCCGGCGCACGTGGCCTGGCTCGACGAGCACTACGCCCACGGGGTCTTCCTGGCGTCCGGGCGCAAGGACCCCCGGGACGGCGGGATCATCCTCGCGGTCGCGGACAGCCGCGCCCGGATCGAGGAGATCACCGCAGCGGACCCCTTCGTCACCGCCGGGGTGTGCTCCTACCGCGTCACGGAGTTCCTCGCGACGAAGACGGTCCCCGAGCTGGCCCGGTTCCGGGAGACGGCGGGCTGACCCCCGATCCCCGCCCGAGTCAGCCCTTCTTCCGGTCCAGCGCGCGCTGCAGCTCGTCCTTGTTCATGTTCGAGCGGCCCTCGACACCGCGCCGGCGGGCCTCGTTGTACAGCTGGTCCTTGGTCGGGCCGTGGGAGCCGACGCGATTGCCCGACCGCTGACCGCCGCGCTTGGCGGACGACATGTCCTGCGTCGAACTGCGGCTGGCGGTCTTCGACTCGCCGGAGCGGGCGCGCTCCTTGTTCACCGTACGGGCCGCGATCTCCTTGGCGCGTCCGGTGCTCTCGCCGCGGTCCTCGGCGCTCTTCTTGATGTGCTCGTACTGGCGTTCCCGCTTGGGACTCGAACCGGCTGGCATGGTCTCACTCCTCTCGCAGTCGGCGTCCGGGTACCCCGTCGGCGGGCCGGCTCTCCTCCGGTGGCCGCGGAACCCCCGGGCCGGCCGGTCGGGGGCGGTCGTGTGCATGAAGGCGGTGACCGAGGTCACTCGATTCCGGTGTTCACTGATCGGCCGGTTCCGACGTCTCTTCCAGTGCCGGCCCTCACCCGACCGGAAGTCCGTCCCGCCGTCCCAAGGGAGCAAGGCGTTGTCCACCGTCATCGAGCAACCCGTAGAGGTCCGTCTGGTCGCCGCCGCGCCACGGATGGCCACCATCCCGGCCACCCTGCACTACGACCGGACCGATCCGTTCGCCGTCCGCATGACCTTCCCGGCCCCGGCCACCCTGGAGGGCGTGGACGTCTGCTGGACATTCGCCCGTGAGCTGCTGGCCGCCGGCCTGACCCGCGCGGAGGGCCACGGCGACGTGCGGGTCAGGCCGTACGGCTACGACCGGACGGTGCTGGAGTTCCACGCCCCGGAGGGCACCGCGATCGTGCACGTGCACTCGGCGGACGTGCGCCGCTTCCTGCGGGCCACCGACGAACTGGTGCCCACCGGGCTGGAGCACCTGCAGCTCGACCTGGACCACGACCTCGCGGAACTGATGCGCGACGCCTGCTGACGGCCCGCCCCGGCAGGCGGCCGGGCTCCGCGCGTCGAAAAACGCGTTGACGCGTGCGCGCGGCCTCCCTACGCTGCGAAGCGTTCCTGTTGCCGCCGATTGGAGAAGGACGTTGCTCGTCTGAGGTCCTGAGACACCGCGTCACACCGGTGAGGTGTGTGCGTAGCGTGCGACCTCGGCGTACGAGCCGTCCTTGTGGAGCGGGATCTTCCGGACCGTGTGTCCTCTCCCCTCCGTTCTGCTCGGTACCGCTTCCGCGACGGTCGCCGCCCCGGTGTCTCGATACGTGTCGCCCTGACCGCACACGCCATCGCGAGGCCCGACTTGTCCCTTTCCCTTTCCTGTACCTCCCTGTCCTTCGCCTGGCCCGACGGCAGCCCCGTCTTCGACGGCCTCGACGTGTCCTTCGGCTCCGGCCGTACCGGGCTCGTCGGCGTCAACGGCTCGGGGAAGTCGACCCTGCTGAAACTGCTCGCCGGGGAACTCGCCCCGTCCGACGGCGTCGTCCGCGCCACCGGTGAGATCGGCTACCTTCCGCAGAACGTCACCCTCGACACGTCCCTGCGGGTCGACGAGGCCCTCGGTATCGACGGCCGACGGGCCGCCCTGCACGCCATCGAGGCGGGCGACGTGTCCCAGGAGCACTATGACGCCGTGGGCGACGACTGGGACGTGGAGGAGCGCGCGCTCGCCACACTCGGCGAACTCGGCCTGGACCACATCGACCTGGACCGCACCACGGGTGAGCTCTCGGGCGGCGAGTCGGTGCTGCTGAGGCTGGCCGCGCTGCTGCTGCGCCGACCGGACGTGCTGCTCCTCGACGAGCCCACCAACAACCTGGACCTGTACGCGCGGCGACGGCTGTACGCGGCGATCGCCGCCTGGCCGGGCGTCCTGGTCGTGGTCAGCCACGACCGTGAACTGCTGGAACTCGTCGACCGGATCGCCGACCTGCGCGCCGGGCGGATCACCTGGTACGGCGGGAACTACTCCGCCTACGAGGAGGCGCTGGCCGGCGAACAGGAGGCGGCCGAGCGGATGGTGCGGGTCGCGGAGAACGACCTGCGCCGGCAGAAGCGCGAACTGGTGGACGCTCAGGTGAAGTTGGCGCGGCGCAAACGGTACGGACAGAAGATGTCCGAGCAGAAGCGCGAGCCGAAGATCGTGATGGGGGCGCGCAAGCGGGCGGCGCAGGAGTCCGCCGGCAAGCACCGCATCCTGCACGAGGAGCGGCTCGCCGAGGCGCGCGAACGGCTCGACGAGGCGGAACAGGCCGTGCGGGACGACGACGAGATCCGCGTCGACCTGCCGTACACGGCCGTACCGCCGGGCCGCGCCGTGCTCACGCTGCGGGACCTCGAACTGGTCCACGGGGCGCGGGTGACCGGCGGGCTCGATGTGCACGGTCCGGAGCGGATCGCGCTGATCGGGCGCAACGGGGCGGGCAAGACGACGCTGCTGCGGACGGTCGCCGGGGAGCTGGCCCCGGTGGCGGGCGAGGCGACGGCGCACGTGCCGCTGCGGTTCCTGCCGCAGCGGCTGGACGTCCTCGACGGTGAGCTGTCCGTCGCCGAGAACGTGGCCCGGTTCGCGCCGGGCGCCACCGACAACCGGATCCGGGCGCGACTGGCCCGCTTCCTGTTCCGGGGCGCCCGCGCCGACCGCAAGGCGGCCACGCTCTCGGGCGGCGAGCGCTTCCGGGCGGCCCTGGCCGCCCTCATGCTCGCCGAGCCCGCTCCCCAGCTGCTGCTGCTGGACGAGCCGACGAACAACCTGGACATGACCAGCGTCCGCCGGCTCACCACCGCGCTGGAGTCCTACGAGGGCGCCCTGATCGTCGCCGGCCACGACCTGCCCTTCCTCCGGTCGATCGGCATCACCCGCTGGCTGCTCCTGGACGGCGAACTCCGGGAGACGACACCGGAGGCGATCGGGTAGCCGGCCCGGGTGCGGGGGCGGCCCCGGCCTGCGGAAGGGCGGGGCCGCGCTGCATCATGGTGGGGACAGTGACACCGATCCGGAGATGCCTCGTGCCCAGCAAGAAGGCCCTGGTCCGCCGTCCCAGCCCGCGTCTCGCCGAAGGGCTGGTCACGCACATCGAGCGGGAGAAGGTCGACGTCGACCTCGCCGTCGAGCAGTGGGAGGCGTACGTGGCGGCGCTACGGACGCACGGGTGGGAGACGGTCGAGGTGGATCCCGCCGACGACTGCCCAGACTCGGTGTTCGTCGAGGACGCCGTCGTGATGTACCGCAACGTGGCCCTCATCGCCCGCCCCGGCGCCGAGTCCCGCCGCGAGGAGACCGCCGCCGTCGAGGAGGCCGTGGCACGCCTGGGCTGCTCGGTGAACTGGGTGTGGGAGCCCGGCACCCTCGACGGCGGCGACGTGCTGAAGGTCGGCGACACGATCTACGTGGGCCGCGGCGGCCGGACGAACGCGGCCGGCGTGCAGCAGCTGCGCGCCGCGTTCGAGCCGCTCGGCGCGCGTGTCGTGGCCGTGCCGGTGAGCAAGGTGCTGCACCTGAAGTCGGCGGTGACCGCGCTGCCGGACGGCACGGTGATCGGGCACATCCCGAAGGTGGACCGCCCGTCGCTGTTCCCGCGTTTCCTGTCCGTGCCGGAGGAGGCGGGCGCCCACGTCGTGCTCCTCGGCGGCCACGAGCTGCTCATGGCGGCGAGCGCGCCGAAGACGGCGGAGCTGCTCACCGATCTCGGCCACGAGGTCGTCACGGTGGACATCAGCGAGTTCGAGAAGCTGGAGGGATGTGTGACGTGCCTCTCGGTGCGACTGCGGGAGCTGTACGCCTGAACGGGTGAGCCGCTCCCCCGCTCGGCCCCGGGACCTGCGGGTTCCAGGGCTGCGCGCTGTCCGGGCCCGGGACCTCGGTGACCTGCGGTTCGTCCCGTTTCGCCCCCGCTGATCAGCGCTCTTTACGCCGCACTTAACCTACGGGTTCGTAACCTACGGATTCGTAGCCTACGATCCCGTAGGTTCCGCGCCCGCTCGCCGGAGCGCCTCGTTCCGTTTCACGTCCCCCTGGAGTTCCCGTGACGATCGCTTCCCCTCACCTCGGCAGCCCCGCCGTCTGGACCGACGCCCGGCTGCTGTACGCACTGGAGGAAGTGGTCGAGCAGGAACTCGACCGGCACCTGAAGGCCGCCAAGGACTGGATGCCGCACGAGTACGTGCCCTGGAGCGACGCACGCAACTTCCCCGGCATCTTCGAGGACGGCGAGGCCTGGGACAAGGAGCAGTCGAAGGTCACCGAGATCGGCCGCACGGCCCTGATCGTGAACCTCCTGACCGAGGACAACCTCCCCAGCTACCACCACGAGATCGCCACCCTGTTCGGCCGCGACGGCGCCTGGGGCACCTGGGTGCACCGCTGGACCGCCGAGGAGGGCCGCCACGGCATCGTCATGCGGGACTACCTGCTCGCCTCACGCGCGGTGGACCCGGACAAGCTGGAGCAGTTCCGCATGGCCCACATGGGCGAGGGCTTCGAGCTGGACCACCGGCACTCGATGCTGCACTCCGTCGCCTACGTGTCGTTCCAGGAACTGGCGACCCGCATCTCGCACCGCAACACCGGCTTCCAGTCCGGCGACCCGGTCTGCGACCGCATGCTCGCCCGCATCGCGGCCGACGAGAACCTGCACATGATCTTCTACCGCAACCTCCTGAAGGCCGCCTTCGAGCTGGCCCCCGACCTCACCATGCAGGCGGTGCGTGACGTGGTCGTGAACTTCCGGATGCCCGGCCACGGCATTCCCGGCTTCGAGCGGGCCGCGGCGCAGATGGCCATCGGCGAGGTCTACAACCTGCGCATCCACCACGACGACGTCCTCCAGCCCGTGCTGCGGTTCCTGAAGGTCATGGACATCGACGGCCTGGGCCCCGAGGGACGCCAGGCCCAGGAGGAACTGGGTCTGTTCATGAACGGGCTGGACGCGGAGGCCGTGAAGTTCGACGAGAAGCTCGCCGCGCGCAAGGCCCGCATGGCGGCCCGCGCCGCGGGCTGACGCGCCGGCCCCGCTGCGCCCGGGCGGTCAGTGCGGCGTGCGCCGGATCCGCAGCCGCTCCTTCTCGGACAGGCCGCCCCACACGCCGAACCGCTCGTCGTTGGCGAGGGCGTACTCCAGGCAGGCCGAACGGATCGGGCACAGGCCGCAGATCTGCTTCGCCTCACGCACCGAGCTGCCGGGCTCCGGGAAGAAGAAGTCCGCCCCGGTCTGCGCGCACAGCGCCTCCCGCTGCCAGGCGAGGTCGGGCGTGGGGATCGTGTCGGTGTACATGGCGGACAGCGTGGCGCGCGGCGAAAAACGTTCGATCAACGCGCGATCAACGCCGCCTCGGCGCGGCGGCCCGGGACCTGCGGACCGCCCCGATGATGCCCGCGCGGGACGGTCCGGCGCACGGCGGCGCGCGGGGCCTGCCAGGGACGGTGCGAAGGCGGTGCCCGAGCGGCGGTGGCCCCCGGGCGCCGCGTCCGTAAGCGCTCCGGCGGCGGTTGTCAGTGGGCGGTGCCAGACTCGGCAGTGCACAGAACGGCGACCTGCGAGGAGGGCGACGATGCTCACCACCCGTTTCGTGGACGGTGCCCCGAGCTGGGCGGACCTCGCCACCCCCGACCTCGACGGCGCGGCGTCGTTCTACCGCGGGCTCTTCGGGTGGGAGTTCCGGTCGGCGGGGCCCGGGGCCGGCGGCTACGGCTTCTTCCAGCTGGCCGGGCAGACGGTCGCCGGGGCGATGCCGGCCACCGCCGAGCAGCAGGGCCCGCCGTCCTGGACCGTCTATTTCCGGACCCCGGACGCGGAGACCACCGCCCGGGGCGCCGAGCGGGCGCACGGAGCGGTGCTGCTGCCGCCGACGGAGGTGATGGGCCAGGGCACGGTGGCGGTCCTCGCCGACCAGGCGGGGGTGCCGTTCGGGCTGTGGCAGCCGGGACGGACCAAGGGCGTCGACGTGGCGAGCGAGCCCGGTGCGCTGTGCTGGGTGGAGCTGTACACGCCGGACATCGCCGCGGCCGCCGCCTTCTACTACGCGGTGCTGGGGCTGGAGACCTCGGCGGTCTCCTTCCCCGGCGGCACCTACACGTGCGTGAATCCCTCCGGTGCCGGCGAGGAGGCCATGTTCGGCGGGATCGTGCCGCTGGCCGACGACCGCGTCGAGGCGGCGTCGGGCGCGTACTGGCTGCCGTACATCGCGGTCACGGACGCGGACACGGTGGTCGCCCGGACCCGGGAGCTGGGCGGCACCGTACGGATGCCGGCGACGGACCTGCCCGGCGTGGGCCGTGTCGCCAAGCTGGCCGATCCGTACGGGGCGCGCTTCGCGGTGATCAGACCCGAGCCGCAGTCCTGACGCCGGGAGCGGCGCGGCGCCGCGCCGCGTAGCGGCCTTGTGTGTCGGCGCCGCGGAAGCCGTCAGGGTCTCACCCCGCCGCGGCCGGACGACCGGCGCCCGCCGGGCCTGCGCGTGCGGGACCCTACGGCTTCCCCGTCCCCTGCTCGCGGGCGCGGCTCGGCTGGACGCGCTTCGGCTCGCCCGGCATCTTCGGGTACTCCGGCGGATACGGCAGGTCGGCCAGCCCGTGCTCGCGTTCGTCGCGGCGGGCGAGGTCGAGCAGGGCGTCGAGGGAGTGGGCGCGGTCGTCCATGCCGGCGTGGACGTCACCGAGTTCGGCGAACCGGGCCGGCATGGTGGCGAGGTCGAAGTCGCGGGGGTGGGCGTCACCCACCTCCTCCCAGCGCAGGGGCGCGGAGACGGGGGCGTGCGGGCGGGGCCGTACCGAGTAGGCGGAGGCGATGGTGCGGTCGCGGGCGGTCTGGTTGTAGTCGAGGAAGACGCGCTCGCCGCGCTCCTCCTTCCACCACTTGATGGTGACGAGATCGGGCATCCGGCGTTCCATCTCCCGGCCCACGGCGATGGCGGCGCGCCGGACCTCGGTGAAGGTCCAGCGGGGCTCGATGGGCACGAAGACGTGCAGGCCCCGGCCGCCAGAGGTCTTGGGCCAGCCGCGCAGGCCGCCGAACTCGTCCAGGACGGCGCGCAGTTCGTGGGCGGCGCGGACGGCGTCGGCGTAGTCGGTGCCGGGCTGCGGGTCGAGGTCGATGCGCAGTTCGTCGGGCCGGTCGACGTCGGTGCGGCGCACCGGCCAGGGGTGAAAGGTGAGGGCGCCGTACTGGGCGGCCCACACCACCGCGGCCTCCTCGGTGGGGCACATCTCGTCGGCGCTGCGACCGCTCGGGAAGGTGATGTGGGCGGTGGGGATCCAGTCGGGCATGTTCTTCGGCGCCCGCTTCTGGAAGAACCACTCGCCGGTCACGCCGTCGGGGTAGCGCTCCAGCGTGGTGGGGCGGTCGCGCAGGGCGCGCAGGATGCCCGGCGCGACGGCCAGGTAGTAGCGGGCGAGGTCCAGCTTGGTGAAGCCGCGCTCCGGGAAGAAGACCTTGTCGGGATTGGTCAGCCGCACGGTCCGGCCGCCGGCCTCCAGTTCCACCGCATCGCCCATGGGTGCCACGGTAGGCGGCCCCCGCGGACCGCGCACACCAGGCGGCATCAGGCGTACCGGAGCAGAATCGCCTCATGGACCTGCCGGTGATGCCGCCCGTGAAGCCCATGCTCGCCAAGTCGGTGGCGACGATCCCGCCGGGTATGCAGTACGAGGCCAAGTGGGACGGGTTCCGGGCCATCGTGTTCCGCGACGGAGCCGAGGTGGAGCTGGGCAGCCGTACCGGCAAGCCGTTGACCAGGTACTTCCCCGAACTGGTGGCGGCGGTGCTCGAACGGGTGCCCGCGCGGTGCGTGCTGGACGGGGAGATCGTGATCGAGCGGGAGGGGCGGCTGGACTTCGACGCGCTGACCGAGCGGATCCACCCGGCGGCGTCCCGGGTGCGGACGCTGGCCGAGCGGACCCCGGCCTCGTTCGTCGCCTTCGACCTCCTGGCTCTCGACGACGAGTCGCTGCTCGACGTGCCGCTCGCCGACCGGCGTGCACTGCTGGTGGGAGCGCTGTCCGGGGTGACTCCCCCCGTGTACGTGGCACCGGCGACGACCGATGCGGAGGTGGCGCGGCAGTGGTTCGAGCAGTTCGAGGGCGCGGGGCTGGACGGGGTGGTCGCCAAGCCGCTGGCGCTTCGCTACCGGCCGGACGAACGCGTGATGTTCAAGATCAAGCACGAGCGCACCGCGGACGTCGTGGTCGCGGGGTACCGCTTGCACAAGAGCGGTCCGGTGGTCGGCTCCCTGTTGCTCGGCCTGTACGACGGCCGGGGCGCCCTGCAGCACGTGGGGGTGTCGGCGGCGTTCCCCATGAAGCGGCGTGCCGAGCTGGTGGAGGAGCTGGAGCCGCTGCGGATGGCCGACATCGCGGACCATCCGTGGGCGGCCTGGGCGGACGAGGCCGCCCACCAGGGCGCCCGGCTGCCGGGCGCGCCGAGCCGGTGGTCGGGCAAGAAGGACCTGTCGTGGGTGCCACTGCGGCCCGAGCGGGTGGCGGAGGTCGCCTACGACCACATGGAGAACGGGGCGCGTTTCCGGCACACGGCCCGGTTCCGCCGCTGGCGCCCGGACCGTGCGCCACAGAGCTGTACGTACGCCCAGTTGGAGGAGCCGGTGCGCTACGACCTGGCGGAGATCCTCGGCCCCGGCGCGGGCGGCTGACCGACCGCCCGCGCCACGGCGTCACCGCGTCAGGCGTCACGGCGTCACGGCGTCACGGCGTCATCAGGACCTTGACCGCGCCGTCCTGCTTGCGCTGGAACATCTCGTAGGCGTGCGGCGCCTCGTCCAGCGGCACCCGGTGGGTGGCGAAGTCGTCGACACCGAGCGGGTCCTCGTCGGTGAGGTAGGGCAGGATCTCGTCGCTCCAGCGGCGGACGTTGGCCTGGCCCATGCGGATCTGCAGCTGCTTGTCGAACATGGTCAGCATCGGCAGCGGGTCGGCCGTACCACCGTAGACGCCGACCAGGGAGAGGGTGCCGCCGCGGCGCACGAGTTCGATCGCGGTGTGCAGGGCGGCGAGGCGGTCGACACTGAACCGCTCGGCGAGCGGCCCGCTCAGCTTGCGGGGCAGGACCGACGACGCCTGCTGGGCGAGCCGGGCGGCGGCGCTGCCGTGTGCCTCGGTACCGACGGCGTCGATCACCGCGTCGGGGCCGCGCCCGTCGGTCTCGTCACGGATCGCCTCGACCAGGTCCTTCTCGCTGTCGAAGGCGCGCAGGTCGTACGTCTCCACCCCCCGGGCGCGGGCCCGCCGCAACCGGTCACCGACCAGGTCCACCCCGAACACCCGGCCGGCACCGCGCGCCTGGGCGATCCGGCAGGCCATGTCGCCGATGGGCCCGAGGCCGAGGACGGCGATGCTGCCGCCCTGCGGTACATCGGCGTACGCGACGGCCTGCCAGGCGGTGGGCAGCACGTCGGAGAGGTAGACGAACCGGTCGTCGGGCGGCCCCTCCGGCACCTTGATGGGACCGTACTGGGCCTGCGGGACGCGCAGGTACTCGGCCTGGGCGCCCGGGACCGCGCCGTACAGCCGCGTGTAGCCGAACAGGGCGGCGCCCATTCCCTCGCCGGTGACCTGCGTCGTCTCGCACTGGGTGGGCAGGGAGTTCAGACACATCCAGCAGTTGCCGCAGGCGATCTGGAAGGGGACGACGACCCGGTCACCCGCCTGCAGGTCGGGGACGGCGGGGCCGACCTCCTCGACGATGCCCATCGGCTCGTGGCCGAGGATGTCCCCCGGGGTCATGAACGGTGTGAGCACCTCGTACAGGTGCAGGTCGGAGCCGCACAGCCCGGTGGACGTGATACGGATGACGGCGTCCGTCGGTTCCTGGATCGCCGGGTCCGGCACCGTCTCCACTCGGACGTCCCGCTTGCCCTGCCAGGTCACTGCCTTCATCGCGCCCTGCTCCCTCCGCCGAGTCGGGGATCCCGGGGTCGGTGCCCCGGGGTGCGGCCCGGGTACCCGGGCGCCAACGGGCCGAACCGCACCCTCTTCGCACCCTCGGCCGATCGGACGATCCCCGGCGAAGCGCCATGAATGATCGGGTTTGGCCATCGATGACCTGATGAGCGCACAATCCAGGAAACGGGACAGGACGACGACTGTGAGCACGGTACGAGGAGCACGGACCCGGCGCGGTGCCATGACGCGGGCGCTGCTGGCCGGTGCGATGACGGCCGCCCTGGCGGTGGGCTGTACCGGCACGCACGGCACCCGCGACGACGGGCGCGGCGGAGACCGGGAGAGCGGTACGCCGAGCGCGTCACCCGACGGCCCACCGAGCGAGCTGCGCGGCTCGGTGCTCGCGGTGAAGATCGACAATTCCCGCTCCGCCCGCCCGCACACCGGTCTCGGCGCGGCGGACGTCGTCTACGTCGAGCAGGTCGAGGGCGGGCTGAGCCGGCTGATGGCGGTGTACGCGACCCGGTTGCCGTCCGCCGTCGGCCCGGTGCGCAGCGCCCGCGAGGCCGATCTGGAGCTGCTGCGCCAGTTCCGCCGGCCCGTACTGGCCTTCTCCGGCGCGCAGGGCAAGCTGCTCCCGCTGATCGACGAGGCGCCCCTGACGGCCGTGACACCCGAGAAGGCGTCCGGCACCTTCTACCGGGAACCCGGCCGCCCCGCGCCGCACAACCTCTACCTGCGCCCCGGCCGGCTGCTGCCCGAGGCGCCCGGCGGGAAGGCCCTCACGACCGGCTTCCACTACGGCGCCCCGCCCTCGGGCGGGACCGCGGAGACCTCCCGCACGGTACGTTACCCGGCCGCCCGCTTCACCTTCACCTGGTCGGCGCAGCGGGAGCGGTGGCTGGTCTCCATGGACGGCCGGGCGGCGTTCACCACCGACGGCGGCCGGCTGGCACCCGCGACGGTGGTCGTGCAGTACGTGAAGGTGCACCGCAGCGACTTCCACGACTTCCTCGGCAACTACACGCCCTACACCGAGACGGTCGGGTCCGGGAAGGCACGGGTGCTGCGCGACGGGCGCGCCTACGACGTGCGGTGGGAGCGCACCGAGGCGGCCTCGGGCACGGCGTTCACCACGCCGGACGGCCACCGGGTGAACTTCGCCGAGGGGCAGGTCTGGGTGGTGTACGCCAAGGCGTCCTGACCGGCGTCGGCGCGTCGGTGCCCGGCAGCCGGCGGCTCATTGCGCCCGCAGCGCCGACAGCTCACGCAGTGCGCGCTCCGCCTGCGCGGCGAGGCCGTCCGCACCGCAGGAACGGGCCAGGGTCAGACCGCGCTCCAGTTCGGCGCCGGAGCGAGCGGCGATGCCGTACTCCACGCGGGCCGCCGCGTGCTCGAACTGGCAGGGCGAGGACTCCAGAAAGGTGACGGCCTGGCCGGCCAGCTGGACCGCGCGCCTGCCCGTCTCCAGGGCGGCGGCGCAGCGCAGCGCCTCGCCGATGGCGGTGTCGGTCCCGAACCGCTCGGCCTGCCGGCGGACGTCGGCGGCAAGCCGCGCGGCCCGCGAGGGGTCCTCGACCGCGAGCGCGCGGGCGAGGTCGACCGCCCAGGGCACCATGACCGGGTTGAGGTGACCGCGCGCGGCGGCCGCCTTCCCGGCCTCCTCCAGTTCGTTGACGCCGTCCTGGGTGCGACCCGCGGCGAGCAGCAGGCGGCCGCGGACCGAGCGGGGGTCGGGCAGCACGATCGTCGAGGGGTAGGGCGGCGCGAAGCCGTACTGCTCGGCTGTCCGCCACGCCTCGTCGACATGGCCGCGGGCGAGCAGGGTGTCGACCAGGTTGCAGGTGGCCGACCAGTACAGGGGAAGTCCCCGGCCGACGTGCTCGGCGAGGCGCAGCGACTCGCGCAGGGATCGCTCCGCGTCCCGGAGGCGGCCGCGACGGCGGTGGCCGAGACCGACGTAGGCGTGGGCCAGGGCGAGGTGACCGCCGCTCCAGCGGGCGGACTCGTAGGCGTTGAGGGCCTCGGTGAACAGGGCTTCCGCACGGTCCAGGCGATCGGTGTAGGCGTAGGCGCTGGCCAGCATCATCGGCAGTTCCAGACCCCACTCGGTGTCGGTCCAGCCGAGACCGGGTGCGAGGCGGCCGTTGACTAGGGCGCGGTCGCAGGCCTCCACGGCCTCCTCGGCGTTGTCGCCGCGGGTCATGGCGTCGAAGCCGCGCAGGATGAGCAGGGCCCGCTCGGAGGTGTCGCGGCCGGTGCAGGTGGCGGCGAGGGCGGCGAGCCGCTCGGAGCGGCCCGGTGCGGGGGTCTCCCCGGCGTGCACGCCCTCCCACATGAACTGCACGGCCTGCAGCCGCATCCGGGCCGGTCCGGGGCCGAGCCGCGCCACCTCCGCCTCGACGGTGCGGACCGCCTCCTCGGGCTGGTTGTTGTGGAGCAGTGCCTGGGAGAGGCGGTAGACGGCGTCGACCCGGTCGGCGCCGTCGAGGCCGGGCATGGCGAGCGCGGTCCGCAGGTGGCCGATGGTGGTCGCGGGCGCGGTGAGCAGGCTGGCGCAGCCCAGTTCGTAGAGCACGCGCGCGTGGACGTGCGGCCGGGGCGGCTCGGCGAGGGCGCGCTCCAGGCAGCGGCGGGCCGCGTCGGGCGCGCCGACGGCGAGGTGTTCGCGGGCGGCCTCGCGCAGCTGCGCGACGAGTTCCTCGTCGTCGTCCGGGTGGACCTGCAGCAGGTGCCGGGAGGCGGCGGCGACTCCCTTGCCCGCCTGGGTGACGATCTGTGCGGCGATGCCGTGCATGGCCCGCCGCAGGGCCTCGGGGACGGAGTTGTAGACGGCGGTGGCGATCAGCGGGTGCACGAACTCCAGCTCGCCGTCGCCGCCCGGGACGCCGACCGTGGGGTCGGGCGTGGTGAGGATGCGGGCGCCGCGCAGGAGTTCGGCGCAGTGCCGGGCATCGTCGGCGGCCAGCCCGGACAGCCTCGCCACCTGGTCGAGGGTGATGCCGGCGCCGAGGATCGCGGCCGCCCAGGCGAACCGGGTGGCGTCCACCCCGAGATCCTCCAGGCGGGCGACCAGGCCGCCGCCGCGGGCTGCCTTGTTGAGGGGGCGCAGTCGCGCCGCGTGCGCCTCGGTGGGTTCCAGCTCGCTGTCGGAGACCTTGGCGAGCAGTTCGACGGTGTCGTACGGGTTGCCGCCGGTGACCGCCCACACCTCGCGGCAGAACGGCGCGTCCGCGTGCTCGCCGAGGGCGGCGCGGGTGAGTCCGGCGACGGCCTCGGGGGTGAGGGCGCTCAGGCTGGTCACGGAGCGGCCGGCGACGGCGGCGACCGCGTCGAGGCACCGGGCGCCCTCGCCGCCGGCCTCACCGTCCCGGCAGGCCACGGCGACCAGCACGGGCAGGTCGTCGAGACGTTCGACGAACGCTGCCAGCCAACGCAGGGTCTCCAGATCGGCCCAGTGCGCGTCGTCGATCAGCAGCACCAGCGGCCACTCGCGCCGTGCCAGCCGGCGTACGGCGGCGACGAGGCCGTCGGAGACGTTGCGCGGGTCGGCGGGCGGACCGTCGGGGTCCGCTATGCCCAGGGCGGGGCCCGCGATGCCGTACCAGTCGCCGAGGTACTCCCGGGCCTCCTCGGGCAGCAGCGACAGCAGCGCGGGCTGCAGCAACTGCCGTACGACGTTGAAGGGGACCGACCGCAGCGTCTCGCCGCCGCGCGCCGACCAGACGGTGCAGCCGTGGGCCTCGGCCGTGCGGCGGGTCTCGGCCAGCAGGGCTGTCTTGCCGAGACCGGCGTCGCCGCGGAAAACCAACACCCGCCCCGAGGACGACCGGTCGGCCCGCAGCGTCTGCACCGCCCGTGTGATGACGCCGACTTCCTCCTCGCGCTCCCACAGAGAGGCCGAGGCGGCCGCCACCGGCCGAACCTCCGTCATCCCGCTACCTCCCCAAGTCGCCCGAACGACGTACGAACCCGAGGGTAGCTCCCCGACGGCCGGAACGGCGTCCGCTCCGGGCACCTGTTCCCGCCGCGGGTGACGCCCTCTCGCCCGTCGCCGCCCGGAGGCCTGCGGCGGACCGGCCGGGACGTCAACCTCATGTGCGTACCGCGGACTTGACGAACGTGGGGTGGCGTACGCGGTGGCGCGGGCCGGGGTCGCGCGGCTCCGGGCGGGCCGCCCTCGCGCGGCCCCGCGGCCGCCCTCTCATCCGGCTTTCACGGTCGCCTCATACGGTGGGGGCATGACGCAGGTGACTCCTCCGGGGTGGTATCCCGACCCCGGACAGACAAGTGACGGCCCCGCCTCCGAGCGCTGGTGGGACGGCAAGGCATGGACGGACCGGACCCGCCCGGCGGGCTCGGCCGCGGCGTGGGGGCCGCCGGGCGGGGCGCCGGCCGCCGGCGCGCAGACGGGGTTCGCGGCCCACCCGACCGTGCCGGCCTTCCCGGCCCACCCGGCACTTCCCGCGCCGCCCGGGGCCCCCGCCGCGCGGCGGGGCGTGCGGACCGGGATAGCCGTCGCCGCGGCGGTCGCGGTGCTGGCGAGCATCGGAATAGGCGTGTACACGCTGACCAAGGACGACGGCGGGGACGGCCGGCCGGGCACCGCTCAGGGCGACGGCGGCCGGGGCGGCCCGTTCGGCGGCCCCGGGGGCGGTGACGGCGGCGGCGACCGCGACGGTGGACGCGGCTCCGGCGGGCCGGGCGACTCGGACGAGGACTCACCGTCCCCCCGGGAATCCGAGGCACCGAAGATCAGGAGCGGTTCGGTGACCGACGCCCTCAACGGGATCAGCATCCCGATCCCGAAGGGCTGGACGGGCCAGCAGAGCGGCGCCGGCGCCCAGGTGATGTCCGACACGACGTACCCCTGCCCGGGCGCCGCGGACAAGACCTGCGTCAAGGGCGGCGTGTACTCCGCGCCGCGCGAGCTGCACCGCACCAAGGGGGGCACGCCCGAGGAGGTGGCCAAGGCGGACATCGCCGCGAACGCGGAGGAGTCCTACGGCGGCTCCACCTACGGCTCGATCACCTCGCACCAGGTACTCGCCTCCCAGGCGGTGACCGTGGCCGGCCAGAAGGGCTACCTGGTGCGCTGGAAGGCCATCACCGGCAAGGGGGTCGACGGCTACGTCGAGTCGCTGGTCTTCCCGGCGCCCGCGGAGCCGAGCCGGCTGGTGGTGCTGCGCTTCGGTCTGGACGCCGATCAGCAGGTGTCCGTCATCGACACGATCACCAAGGGCATCGCGGTGGCGAAGGGCGGCGGCACCGGCCGCGACGTCTGATCCGCGCCCCGGCCGCCGTACGGGTTCGGCCGGGTGGGCGCCCCTCCGCTCAAGGGACCCCCACCCGGCCGGGGGTGCGCCGCCCCCGTCCCCACGGTGCGGCGCGAGCAGGCCACCGTCCAGTCATCCCGTGGACGGCGGCCCGGGTCGGTCAGGCGAGGCCGAGGGCGGGCAGTACCGCCGCCTCGACGAACCGCAGCAGGTACTCCGAGTCGGCCTGCCGCCCGTCGATCACGGGCCGCACCCGCAGCACCCCATACAGCTGCGCGGGGACGAACTCCAGCGCCGGGTGGTCCGCCGGGACCTCACCGCGCTCCACCCCGCGCCGCAGGATGCCCCGGAGTTCGGCGAGTTCCGGCTCCACCAGCGCCTCGCGCAGCGCCCGCTGCAGGGCGGGGTCCTGGGTGACCGCGTGCCCGAGGGCCTGCAGCAGGCGGGTGTCCTCGCCGGCCCACCGCCCGCCGGCCCGGGCGGCGGCCCGCAGGTCGCCGGCGAGCGTGCCGGTGTCGATCCCGGCGAAGCGCGCCCGGTGGGAGGAGCGCAGGGCCGCGGCGACGAACTGGGGCTTCGTCTTCCACTGCCGGTAGAGCGTGGACTTGCTGCAGCGGGTGCTGGCCGCGATGCCCTCCATGGTCACGGCGTCGTACCCGCACTCCCGGATCTGGTCGAGGACGGCGTCGAAGAACTCCCTCTCCCGTTCGGGCGTGAGTTTGGAGCGGCGCGACGCGGCGACCGTGTCGGGTCCGTCCGCGGCCTGCGACGTCATCGGTCTGTCTCCTCGCTGCCTCTTGGCCGGCTCTTCTTCCGCGGCCGGTCCGTCCCGCCTCCAGTGTGGCGCAGATCAACCGGCTCGATCGATACGCCAGTGTACCGGTACATGACCGTATCGGTACACTGGCGTATCGGTACGATCCCGTATCGATGGTGGCTCACCGCGTCGGTGGGACCCCACCACCACACCGCACGCACCACCGTCAGCGAAGGGGCCGGGGGATGACTGCCCGCACCGAGCCTGCCGAAGCGGAGTCCGACCGGACCCCGCGACCGCCCGTGGTCCGGGAGCTCCTGCTGGTCGCAGGGCTCTTCCTCGTCTACAAGCTGGGCCGCCGGGCGGCGACCGGGCACACCGGGGAGGCGTTTCGCAACGCGCGGGATCTGTGGGACGCCGAACGGTGGCTCCGGCTGCCGGGCGAGAACTCGGTGCAGTCGCTCCTGCTGCACGGCGACGCCCTGGTGCGCGCCGCGAACACCTACTACGCGACGGTCCACTTCCCGGCCACCGTGGCCTTCCTGGTCTGGCTCTACCTGCGCCGGCCCGCGCACTACCGCTGGGCCCGGCGGGTGCTGGCCGCGGTCACCGCCGCGGCCCTGGCGCTGCACCTGGCGTTCCCGCTGGCCCCGCCCCGGATGCTCACCGAGGCCGGACTGATCGACACCGGCGCGGTGTACGGCCCGTCGGTGTACGGGCCGCCGGCCACCGACCACCTGTCGAACCAGTTCGCGGCGATGCCCTCGCTGCACTTCGGCTGGGCGCTGATGCTCGCGATCGGCCTCATGACGGCGACCCGTTCCCGCCTGCGCCCGCTCTGGCTGCTCCACCCGGCGCTGACCCTGCTGGTCATCGTCGGCACGGCCAACCACTACTGGCTCGACGCACTGGTGGCGGCCGCCCTGCTCGGCGCAGGCCTCGTGGTGATCCGGCCGCCCCGGCGCCGGGAGACGTCTCCGGGGCGTCGTACCGCCACCCCGGCGCCGGTCGGGGACCGGACCCCGGAGGGCCTGGGGGCCGGGCAGGGGCCTTCGGAGGGCGGCGGCCGGGCCGCGGTCGGCGGCGGCGCCGGGTCGGGGAGAGCGGTCGCCGCGCCGCTGGTGGGGGCGGACCGATGAGCGCCACCGTGCTCGCCGTCGTCCTGTCGCTGTTCTCGGCGGTCGCCTACGCCGCCGCGGCCGTCGCCCAGGAACGGCTGGCCGCCGGCTCCCCCGGTTCGGGGCTGCTGCGCCTGCTGGGCAGCGGCGCGTGGTGGTGGTCGGTGGTGCTGAACGCCTCCGCCGCCCTGCTGCACGTCGTGGCGCTCAAGTACGGCCCGCTGACCGTCGTGCAGCCGCTGGGCGCGCTCACCCTGGTCGCGGCCGTGCCGCTGGGCGCCCGGCTGGCGGGGCGGCGGGTACGTCCGGCGGAGTGGCGCGGCACCGCGTTCACCCTGGTGGGGCTGGCCGCCGTGCTGACCGCCGCGTCCGGGCCCGCCCCCGACGACGTGCTGAGCGTGCCGGAGGCGGTGGCGGTGGCGGGGGCCACTGCGGCGCTGATGGGGCTGCTGGCCCGGCCCGGCGCTCGGCCCGGACTGCGCCACGCGACCGCGTCGGGGTTCGCCTCCGGGGTCGCCTCGGCGCTGACCCAGACCGTGACGGTGGCCGCGACGGACCGCTCGGGCCCGGTGCTGAGCGTGCAGGTGGCGGGGGTGGCGCTGCTGGTCGCGGCGTTCGCCACGGCCGGCCTGCTGCTGTCCCAGACCGCCTACCGGGGCGGCCTCGGGGCGCCGCTGGCCGTGGTGACCCTGGCCAACCCGGTGGCGGCGGCGGTGGTCGGGCTCGCGCTGCTCGGCGAACGGCTGCGGGGCGGGCCGACGGGGATACTGCTCGCGCTGGCCGGCGCCGCGCTGGCGTCCTGGGGCGTGGTCCTGCTGTCGCGGACGGCCCCCGAGCCCGTGCCGGTGCCTTCGCAGGCGCCGGGGTACGGGGACGAGGGACACCCCGTGGCCGCCGTACTGGCGCTCGGGCCGACGTCGGCCCCGGTGCGGCACGGCCCGGCGCCCCGGACGGCGCGGGCCGAACCGGGGCGCCTGACGCGGCTGTAGCGGATCAGTTGAATCCGCGCGCGTCCTGCTTCAGCGCCGTGTCGACGGTCAGGGCGGTGGCGACCACCATGCTGAGCAGCGGCTCGGGCAGCTGGTAGTGGATCTGCAGCACGTAGTTGTCGGCGCTGGTGAACATCGTCTTGGCGAGGCCCTCCCAGGTCTTGGTGATCCGGGCGACCTCGTTGCCCGCGTGGTCGACGACCGCGAAGTTCCAGGCCCGCCAGTTCTCCGCCTTGATCGCGCCGATCTGCCCGCCGTCCGCGTTGATCGCGAAATTGATCTTGCCGATGACGTTCTGCTGGACGATCTCGCCGATCTGCCGGCCGTCCGGCCGCGCCACGACCACCCGCGACTTCAGGAACTTCGCGGGGCGCGTGAGCACCAGGACGGGCCGGCCGTGCGCGTCGCGGATCTCCAGCGTGTGGGTCATGAACTGGTCGAGGCTGGAGACGAAGCGGACCGCCTTCTTCAGCGCGCTCTGACCGACCTGGACGACCGAGCCGAGCTGAGTGCCGTGCTGGTCCATGACCGTGTACTCGTTGGTCAGCTCGATCAGCTTGGCCTTCTGGTTCACCACCAGGACCGGCTCGGTGAACAGGGTGCCGCCGCCGGCACCGCTGGGCGCGACGCCCGCCTGCTGCTGGACCTGGCGCTGGACCCGCGGGTCGGGCCCGGCGGGCTGCGCCGGGACCTGCGGCGCCGGCTGGGCCTGCTGGGCGGCCTGGGTGTGCTGGGTCCACTGGGCGCCGTCCCAGTAGCGCAGCGTCTGGGCCGCGCCCTGCGGATCCGGGTACCAGCCTGCAGGTGTGTTCGATTGCGTGGTCACCGGCGCACACTACCCCGGCCCTTCGCACGGCTGACGGGCGCCCCGTCCGCGGTCGGCGGGACCCCGGTCGCGTACGCCGGGGGCGGGTCGGGACCGGACGCCGTCGGCGACCTGAACGCCGACGGTGCCCGGTCAGGCCTCGGGAGCCGCCGGCACCACGCTGAGATGGCCGGCGGTGCGGCGCGGGCGGCGGGTGCGGCGGGGCGGGGGCGCGGGCCGTGCCTCGCGCGGCACCATCGTCAGCCGGACGTACCCCTCGTCCGCCAGGGCCTTGGGCACCTCGCAGACGATGCGGTACTCGGTGACGCCGCGCCGCGGGTCGGGGTGGGCGAGCCGGCGCACCGCCCCGTCGTACTCGGCGGCCTGGGCGCCGACCGCGCGCAGCCAGTGCGGCAGCCCCTGCCGGTAGGCGGCCTCCATGATCGGGTCCTGGGCGATGTCGCGGCGGATCGCCTGCAGCCCGTGGTCATGGCCGTGCCGCTCGGAGGCGGCGGCGAGCAGGGCCAGGGCCGGCAGGCACCAGCCCGCCTCGTGGTCGACGAGCACGCCGGCCGCGTCCGGGTGGAACAGCACGAACCGGAGCAGATTGTCGCCCGGCATGGCCGTCGGATGCGGGCCGACCTCCCCGAAAAGTGTCTCGAAAGCGGCGTTCGCGAGAACGACGTCCCAGCGGTGGTTCAGCACGACGGACGGATGGGGTACGGCCTCCAGAAGGGTGGCGTAGTCCCGTAGATACGCCTGGGTGCCGGGACTCTCGGGGACGGGCCGCGGTACGGACCGCTGCCCTCCTGCCTGATATGCCATCGGGAGGTCACCCCTCTTGCCTGATGCGGCCTTCACGCGGCGCCCCGATCCTGGTGCCGAGATACATGCGATGTCAACTATCGTGGCATTCCGCGCTCGTTGACGGCTGAAATTGGCCACAGTTGTGGCGAGACCTGGATGTGGGTTCGACCGACCCGTTAGTCTCCGGGCAGTTCACGACGACCGTCTGTGCCGGTGAGAGGGCCCGGTGAGAGGGCAGTGAGAGACGTGGGAGACCTGTCGGTGACGGATGGCTTCGAGGTTCCGGGCGCCGCGGCGACGGCTTCGCTGTCGGCCGTCGTCGCCCGTGTCGCCGCGCTCGCCGACCGGCTCGGCGTGCCGCACGGGGAGGTCTTCGACACCGGGCGGCTGTCCGTCGCCTGCGGTGTGCCGGAGCCCGTGGTCAAGGCCCTGCTGAGGGGCCGTCCGGCCGGTGAACCCGACGTCCAGGCGCGCTTCCTGCAACGCCTGGACCTGCTGCGCCGCACCCGCCTCAAGCCCAACGGGCGCAAGTACACCCAGCAGGAGATCGCGGACGGCGCGGGCATGTCGCGGCAGCAGGCGGGCGCCCTCATCAACGGCGACCGCCGCCCCACGATGGAGCACTGCGACGCCCTGCAGCGCTTCTTCCACGTGCACGCGGGGTTCCTGACGGCCGAGGACCCCGAGGCGCTGACGGGCACGCTGCGCCACACCGAGCAGGAACTGCTGCAGCGGCTCGCCGAACGGGAGGCGGCCGCCGACGACCCGCTGGAACGCCTGCTGCAGGACCACGGGGTGCGCGGGATCGCCTGGCGGGCCGCCCAGCTGCCCACCGACCAGCACCGCGACAAGGTCGCCGAGTGGCTGGACATGCTCCTGGAGAGCGTGAAGCGACCCGAGACGTGAGCCGGGAGAGGACTGTGGGCATCGGAAGGGAAATGCGCCGTCTGTGCGGGGAGTTGGTCGCGGAGGTGACTCTCCCCGCCCCGGCGGCGCCGGCGGACCTGTACAGCTCGCTGTGCGACGCGATGAGCAGACGCCGCGGCCGGCCCGTCCACTTCCGCACGGCCGCCTTCCCGGTGGGCACCGCCAGCGGGCTCTGGCTCGACATGGCCGACCAGGACCTGGTGGTGATCGAGGAACGCACCGCGCCGGACCACCAGTTGGTGATCCTCGGCCATGAGCTGTGGCACATGCAGGCGGGGCACTGCAGCCACCACGTCGAGGGGGCGGCGGTCGCCGCGCGCTTACTCGTCGACGGGGCGGACCTGGAGGCCACCGTGCACAAGGTGGCCGCGCGCACCAGGTTCGACCTGTCCGACGAGAAGGAGGCCGAGCGGTTCGGCCTGCTGCTCGCCAGCAAGTGCCGTACCTGGCTGGCCGGTTCGTCGGGCCGGGGCCGGGGGCAGCGGGACCATCTGGCGGGGCGCATCGAGGCGTCGCTCGGGTACCTCGGCCCGCAGGGCTGAGCCGCCGGACCGGCCGGGCAGGCCGGGAGGCACCACGGGAAGCCGTACCGGGTGGCGCTCGTGCGGGCCGCCGCGAGCGGCGTCCGGCGGTTCGCCCGCCTCGGCTGCGCGGGCGAACCGGAACGCAGCGGGACCGGATTGTCAGTGGTGGGCGGCAAGCTGGGAGATGCGCCGCCGGTACGGGGCGTACGCGCCCGTGGGCGCGTGGAACCGACGCCGACACGGAGAGAAGCCGACCGATGCCCACCGCCGTTCTGACCGACCGTGAGCGCACCGCCGTCCAGGCCTATCTGCGGCTGCTGCACACCGTGCGGGCCGCGTTCGACGACACCGGCGCCGAGGCGTCCGGACCACCGCGCCGTCCCCTGCCACCGGTGATCCCGCCCGCCGTCCTCGCGGAGGCCGAGCAGGCCCTGGCCCGGGCCGGCCTGGAGGGGAACGAGGAAAGGCTCTTCCGGCTGCTGCGCGGCTGGTGCCCCGAGGGGTGAGGCCGGGCCGGACGGTTCCGGCGGGGCTTCAGAGTGTGTGCGGCACCGTGATCGCCGTGGCCACCAGGCCCCGCTGGATCGTCCAGCGGCCCTCGAAGTGGGTGAGGCGGCGGCCGTCGACCACCGGGCCGGGCACGAGCAGCCGGGCGCGGAGCGTGCCGTGCGCGGACCCGCCGGACACCGGACCGGCGGACGCGGGGCCCACGGGCGCCGCGGTGAGTTCGATGTCTGCCTCGGAGAAGTCCAGCCACATCCGGGTGAGCGGGAACCACGCCTTGTAGACGGACTCCTTCGCGCTGAACAGCAGCCGGTCGCCGTGCAGGTCCGGCCGGTCCGCGGCGAGCCGGCGCAGGCGCGGCAGCTCGGTGGGCAGCGCGACCTCCCCCAGGACGCCGTCCGGCAGCGGCCGATGCGGTTCGGCGTCGATACCGAGCGACACCAGGTCGGTCGCGCGGACCAGGGCGGCCGCGCAGTAGCCCTCGCAGTGGGTCATGCTGCCGGTCAGGCCGTCCGGCCAGCGCGGCGCGCCCCGCTCACCGGGCAGGACCGGCCCCGGCGGGATGCCCAGCTTCTCCATGGCGCGCCGGGCACAGGAGCGGACGACGGCGAACTCCCGGCGCCGCTTGGGCACCGCCTGGCGCACCAGCGCCGCCTCCTCCGGGTACAGCGACGCGTCCGCCGACTGGTCGGCGGCCTCCGTGCCGTACGCCTCCACGGCGACCACCTGTTCCGGCAGCAGTTCCTCGATCACTCGGTCTCGACCTCCGCGGGCAGGATCCGGCGCAGCCGGCCGGGCGGTCCCGGGCGCTTGCGCCACTCGCGGGGGTATCCCACCGACACCTCCTCGAAGCGGACGCCCTCGTGAAAGGTCGTGCGGGGGATGTGGAGATGGCCGTAGACCATGGCGGCGACGCGGAACCTGCGGTGCCAGTCGGTGGTGAGCCGGGTACCGCACCACATGGCGAACTCGGGGTACCACAGCACGTCCGTGGGATGCCGGTGCAGCGGGTAGTGGTTGACCAGCACCGTGGGCAGGTCGCCCGGCAGTTCCGCGAGCCGGCGCTCGGTCTCGGCGACCCGGGCCCGGCACCAGTCCTCACGGGACGGGTAGGGGTCGGGGTGCAGCAGGTACTCGTCGTTGCAGACGACACCGGTGCCGCGGGCGTACTCCAGCCCCTCGGCCTTGGTCGTGCACCCCTGAGGCAGGAACGAGTAGTCGTACAACAGGAAGAGCGGCGCCACCGCCACCGGGCCGCCGGGGCCCTCCCAGAGCGGGTAGGGGTCCTCGGGTGTGGTGACGCCCAGGTCGCGGCAGAGATCGACCAGATGGGCGTAGCGCTCGGCCCCGCGCAGGGTGACGGCGTCCTTGCGGTGCGTCCACAGCTCGTGGTTGCCGGGGGCCCAGACGACCTTGCGGAAACGGCTCGCGAGGGTCTTCAGCGTCCAGCGGATGTCCGCCACGGTCTCCGCGACGTCCCCCGCCACGAGGAGCCAGTCGTGCTCGGAGTGGGGCCGCATGTCTTCGACCAGAGCCCGGTTCTCCGCGTACGAGACGTGCAGATCGCTGATGGCCAGCAGTTGCCCGGCCTCCCCCGTCACCATCGCACCACGACAACACAGGCGGAGGGTGGGGGACAAGGGTGGATCAAGCCGGGATCCAAAATACAAGTTCTCTGATCCGGGATTGCGGGTCCGGCCTTCAGAATGCGGGATACGGAAGGCGGGATGCGGGATGCGGTCCTCTGCATGCAGGATCCGGCACCTTGTATACGGAAGCCCGTAGACGCCAGACGGCACAAGGAAAATCCGTAACCCACGCGTTGCACGGCACGTCCCCGGAAGCCGTATGATCGCCCCAACACCACCGCCATGACCCTTCCCTTCACACAGGGCGGTTCGGTGTCCCTCCATCCTCCCTGCCCGGGCCGGGCCTGCTTCGCCCTGCCCGCGAACCGTGAAAGGCGGCCTGCATGGTCTCTCGCGTACGCGTCTGGCTCAACCGCACGTACGCGGAGAACGTGTTCTTCATGGATCAGCTGCGCCGAAATCCCAGCGATCGCGCGGTCGAGATCCATGCCACCCACGGCGACCCGGACTCCCCCGTGCTGGCCGCCGCCGACACCGCGGAGCTGGAGCCGGAGGGCCTCTCCCCCGCCGGGTACGTCGAGTACGCCCTCGCCCAGTGCCGGCGCCGCCGCATCGACGTGTTCGTGCCCCGGCTGCACCAGTCGGCGGTCGTCGCGCACCGCGCCGAGTTCGAGGCGGTCGGCACCGCGGTGCTGGCACCGCCGCCGGAGGCCGTCGCCGTCTTCCAGGACAAGGTGATCGCCTACGAGGCCGTCCAGGCGATCGGGGTGCCCGTGCCGCCGTGGTGGCGGGTGCGTACCGCCGACGAACTCCTGTCGGCTGTCGAGGAGTTGGAGGACGCCGGACACAAGGCGTGCTTCAAGCCGGCGTCGGGTGCGGGTGGGGTCGGGTTCCGGGTGATCACCCGAGCCCCCTTCTCGCTGACGCACCTCACCGGTTTCCCCAGCTCCTACGTCCAGCTGGACCTCGTCGTGGACGCGCTGCGCCGCGCCGACGAGCCGGTGGACTGGCTGGTCATGCCCCGGCTGGAGCAGCCGGAGGTGTCGGTGGACTGCCTCACCGGCCCGGACAGCGTCGTACGGCTGGCCGTCGGCCGCACGAAGAACGGGCGTCGGCGCGGCTTCACGCTGCACGAACAGTGGCTGGAGCCGGCCCGCCGGATCGCCGAGGGCTTCGACCTGCACTACCTGTCCAACGTGCAGTTCCGGATGTACGGCGAGCAGCCGGTGCTGATGGACGTCAACACCCGGCCGGCCGGCGGGCTGCACCAGTTGTCCCAGTGCGGCGTCAACGTCCCCTGGGCCGCTGTGCGATTGGCGCTCGGCGAGGATCCGGGGAGGATCGAGCCTCCGTTCCTGGGGCAGGACTACACGGTGGTGTCGGGGCCGCGACCGCTGCGGCCGGTAACACTGCCGCAGCAGCGGATCGAGGAACCGGCGGCGATGCTGCCGGTGCACTCGGTGGGATCGCCCGAGGCGGCGCAGGTACTGCCGATCTGAGCGGCCCCGCCACTCCGGCCGGTCCCGGCGGTGGATCCGCCGTCTCACTGGTTTGGACCAATCCGGCACTTTCGCTTGACAGCCGGATTGGTCCATACCAACTTGGTTGCGCACCACTCCGCACTTCCGTGCACTCCCGAACACCCCCCTCCTTCCAGGGAGATCGTGTGCGCCCCATACCCCACTCCGGACGCCCCCTGCGTCGACTCCTCGCGCTGCTCGGCACCGCCGCTCTCGCGTTCGGCGGTGCCGTCGCCCTTCCCGGCACCGCACAGGCCGCCAACCTCCTGTCCAACCCCGGCTTCGAGTCGGGCGGTCTCTCCCCCTGGTCCTGCAGCGGCCAACTCGGCTCGATCGTCTCCTCCCCCGTGCACGGCGGTGCCAAGGCGCTCGCGGGCGCGGCCACCTCGAGCGACAACGCCAAGTGCGGGCAGACCATCTCCGTCCAGCCCGACACCGCCTACACGCTGAGCGGTTGGGTGCGCGGCAGCTACGTCTACCTCGGCGTCGACGGCGGCGCGTCCACCTGGACCTCGTCCCCGTCGTCGTACAGCAAGCTGTCGGTGTCCTTCACCACGGGCGCCTTCCAGACGACCGCGCGCATCTACGTGCACGGCTGGTACGCGCAGGGCACCTATTACGCCGACGACATCAGTCTCGACGGCCCCGGTGGCGGGGGCGGCGGCTCCGACACCCAGGCGCCCACCGCGCCGGGCAACCTCACCGCGACCGGCAAGACCTCCTCCAGCGTCTCCCTGTCCTGGAACGCCTCGTCGGACAACGTCGGGGTCACGGCGTACGACGTCTACCGCGGTTCCACCCGCGCGCTCAGCGTGTCCGGGACGAGTGCCACCGTCGGCGGGCTGGCCGCGAGCACGGGCTACACCTTCAGCGTCCGGGCGCGGGACGCCGCCGGGAACACCTCGGCGGCCTCCGCCCCGTTGACCGTCACGACGAACGCGGGCGGCGGCGGTGGCGGCGGCTTCAAGCAGGCCGCGCCCTATCTGTACGAGGGCTGGGGCGACCCGCCGAACCCGTCCACCGTGATGAGCGCGACCGGTGTCAAGTGGTTCACCATGGCGTTCGTGCTGGACTCCGGTGGCTGCAACCCGGCCTGGGACGGCAGCCGTCCGCTGACCGGCGGTGCCGACCAGAACGCGATCAACCAGATCCGGGCCGCGGGCGGTGACATCGTGCCGTCCTTCGGCGGATGGCAGGGCAGCAAGCTCGGCGCCAACTGCTCCTCGGCGAGCGCGCTCGCCGCGGCGACCCAGAAGGTGATCGACGCCTACGGCCTCAAGGCCGTCGACTTCGACATCGAGAACACGGACGAGTTCGAGAACGAGGCCGTGCAGGCGAGGATCCTCACCGCGCTGAAGATCCTCAAGGCCGACAACCCGGGCCTGAGGACGATCGTCACCTTCGGCACCTCGACCACCGGCCCGACGTACTACGGCAACCGGCTGATCGAGCAGGCCAGGTCGATCGGCGCCGACATCGACGTGTTCACCATCATGCCGTTCGACTTCGGCGGCGGCTCCGACATGTACGGCAACACGGTGGACGCTGCGGAGGGGCTGAAGAACAAGCTGAAGTCCACCTTCGGCTGGGACGACGCCACCGCCTACGCCCACATCGGCATCTCCGGCATGAACGGCCTGTCCGACCAGCAGGAGAACACCACGCCGCAGATCTGGACCCAGATCCGCGACTGGGCCAACTCCCGCCACATAGCCCGGCTCGCCTTCTGGTCGGTCAACCGGGACCGGCCGTGCCCGGGCGGCGGGGTGACCAGCAACTGCTCCGGCATCAGCCAGAGCACCTGGCAGTTCACCTCCATCACGGCCGGCTTCACCGGCTGACCCGGCCTGCCGCGCCGAACAGGGCATCGGCCTCCCCCCGGTCCTCGCACCGGGGGGAGGCCGTTTCGTGCGGCGGGGTCAGGCGGTGCCACTGCTCCCGTCGGCCCGCTTCAGGCGGAGCGTGAGGATCTGGAAGGGCCGCAGGGCGACCGGCACCGCCTGGTCGTCGTCGAGGTCCGCGTCCTGCAAGGGGCGCTCCAGCAGGTCCGTCACCCGGGCACCGGCGAGCGGGAACCCGGTGCGCAGGGTGGCTCGGGCACGGCCGCCCCGCGATTCGTAGAGCCGTACGACGACGTCACCGGAACGGTCGTCGGCGAGCTTCACCGCCTCGACGGTCACGCCGGCGCCGTCCACCGTGACGACCGGTGCCGGTGCGCCGGCCGCGTCGGCCACCCGCAGCGGGAGGTTGAGGGCGTACCCCTCGGCGACCGCGTCCTCGATGCTCGCGCCGGGCAGCAGTGCGTAGGTGAAGTGGTGCCGCCCCTGGTCGGCCCCCGGGTCCGGGACGCGCGGGGCCCGGACGAGACTGAGCCGGACGGTGGTGGTCGTGCCTCCGTCCTCGCGGACCGTCCGGGAGACGTCGTGGCCGTACGTCGAGTCATTGAGGACGGCGACGCCGTAGCCGGGTTCGGCGAGGTGCACCCAGCGGTGGCCGCAGGTCTCGAAACGGGCCGCCTCCCACGTGGTGTTGGTGTGGGTGGGCCGCTGGACATGGCCGAACTGGATCTCGGCCGAGGAGTGCGGTGCCCTGATGTCCACCGGGAAGGCCGCCTTGAGGATCTTCTCGCTCTCGTGCCAGTCGAGGTCGGTGGCGATGTCGACGCGGGGACTGCCGGCGCGCAGGGTGATCGTCTGGGTGAGCGAGGAACCCTTTCCGAAGGCACGCCTCACCTGGACCGCGGCGACCAGCGGACCGTCCTCGACCACCGTGACCGACTCGGCGTCCAGGAGATCGGTGTAGCGGTTGCGGTAGTGCTGGTCGATGTCCCAGGCGTCCCAGTGGTTGGGGAGGTCGGTGTGCAGGCGCAGAAGATTGCCGGGGGCGGCGAGAACCTCGCGCTGCGCCCGTAGGTCGTATACGGACGACAGTGTGCCGTCGTCGGCCACCTGTACCCGCACCAGCCCGTTGTCCAGCACCCTTCCCGCGCCGGTCACGGTCACCGGGCGCGGCGGCTCCGCGCCGTCCGGCAGGGACGCCTGGGCCGTAGCGGTGAGCGGCGCGCTGCCGTTCGCGGGCACCCGGGTGTAGACCGGCGCGCCGTCGGCGGTGCGCACCACCTCGGCGCGGTCGAAGGGGCTGGTGTTGAACACCCTCGGCCCGCTCCCGGTACCGAGGGCGGCGATCGCCTCGGCCGTGAGCGCCGCCAGTTCGGCGGCCACCCTGGCGTACTCGGCCTCCGCCTCGCGGTGCACCCAGGCGATGGAGGAGCCCGGCAGGATGTCGTGGAACTGGTGGAGCAGGACCGTCTTCCACAGGCGGTCCAGCTTCTCGTACGGGTAGCCGTAGCCGGGCACGTGCAGGGCGGCGGTGGTCGCCCACAGCTCGGCCTCGCGCAGCAGGTGTTCCGAGCGGCGGTTGCCCTGCTTGGTGCGGGCCTGGGAGGTGTAGGTGGCGCGGTGCAGCTCGAGGTACAGCTCGCCGACCCACACCGGGGCGTCGGGGTACTCCTCGCGGGCCTTGGCGAAGAAGGCGTCGGGGTGCTCGATCTCGACCCGGGGCGAGCCCTCCAGGTTCCTCAGGCGGCGGGCGCGCTCCATGATCTCCCGGGTGGGGCCGCCGCCGCCGTCGCCCCAGCCGAAGGGGGCAAGGGAGCGGGTGGCGCCGCCCTTCTCCGCGTAGTTGCGCACCGCACGGGACATCTCCGCGCCGCTGAAACGGGCGTTGTAGGTGTCGATGGGCGGGAAGTGGGTGAAGATCCGGGTGCCGTCGATGCCCTCCCACCAGAAGGTGTGGTGCGGGAACCGGTTGGTCTGGTTCCAGGAGATCTTCTGAGTGAGGAACCACTCGTTGCCGGCCAGCCTGGCCAGCTGCGGGTAGGCGGCGCTGTAGCCGAAGGAGTCGGGCAGCCAGACGCCCTTGGTCTCGATGCCGAAGTGCTCCAGGAAGAACCGCTTTCCGTGGACGAGCTGGCGGGCGAGGGCCTCGCCGCCGGGGAGGTTGCCGTCGGCCTCCACCCACATGCCGCCGACCGGCGCCCACTGGCCCTTCTCCACCGATTCCCGGATGCGCGCCCACACCCGCGGGTAGTGGTCGCGGACCCACTCGTACTGCTGGGCCTGCGAGCAGGCGAAGACGAACTCCTCATACTCCTCGGCGAGCGCGGTGACGTTGGAGAAGGTCCGCGACGTCTTGCGCTTCGTCTCGCGGATCGGCCACAGCCAGGCGGAGTCGATGTGCGCGTGGCCGACGCCGGAGATGACGTGGGCGCTGGCGTGGGCGGGCTTGGCGAGCGCGGGCCGGAGGACGGCGCGGACATCGGCCGCCGAGCCGGCGATGTCGTCGAGGTCGAGCTGGTCCATCGCCCGGTCGAGGGTGTGCGCGATCTCGTGGCGGCGCGGATCATGGTCGGCCAGTTCCGCCATCAGTTCCCGCAGGACCTGGAGGTCGAGGTCGAGGTGCCAGACCTCCTCGTCGAGGACGGCGAGATCGGCGCGGCGGAACGTATACAGTGGCCGGTCGCCTGCGGTCAGTACATCGCCGAGTGGCGTCGGCCGTGCGAAGCCGTGCGCCAGTATGTCGGGGTTGGACGCCGCCTCGACCAGGTAGTCGACCTCTTCACCGCCGGCGGCCGGGTTCCCGACCGGCACGTACTGGTTGAGCGGGTTGACCGCTTTCAGGGGCGTCCCGTCCGTCAGGTGCACCAGGGCCTCGGCCTGGTTGCCCGGCCAGGCGTCGTCGAAGCCGAGGTCGATCACCGCCTCCACCCGCCGGCCCGCCCAGCCGGCGGGAACGGTACCGCGCATCCGGAACCAGGTCGTGCCCCACGGCGGCCCCCACGGAGTGTCCGTCACGAAGGGCTCGTAGGAGGCGGCGGCGGCCTCCGCGAAGGGCACCGGCTCCCCCGGCGCCTGCCACGCCGTCATCGTCAGGGGGACCCGGGCGGCGTGGATGGCGGGCCTGATGCGCTGGGTGTGGAGGCGCTCGACGCGCTCCTCGATCCGGCGGCGTTCGTCGTGCATGGGCGTCTCCCGGGGGACCAGAGAGGATGAGGCGGTGAGGGTCGTGCCGAGCACCAGGGAGGGGGCTGGGCGCACCCTCGGGGAAAGCGCTTACCCCCTTGGGTGCTCAGCCAAGATACGCCAGCCCCGGATGGACGGCCCGGTACCCCTCCATCAGCCGGTGCGCGACGTTCACCGAGTCGACGAGCGGATGCAGCGCGAAGGCCTTCACGGCCGTCGCGCGGGAGCCGGACTCGGCGGCGGCCAGCACCTCCCGCTCCACCGCCTTGACCGCGCAGACCAGCCCGGTGGCATGGCCGGGCAGGGGATCGGCCGCGAGAGGGTGGGCACCGTTGGCGTCGACCAGGCAGGGGACCTCGACGACGGCGTCGGCGTCCAGGACCGCCAGGGTCCCCCGGTTGCGGACGTTGAGGATCAGGGTGGCCCGCTCGTCGCGGGCGATGGCCCGCATCAGGGCGAGGGCCACCTTCTCGTAGCCGCCGGAGAGGTCGTCGGCCTCCCGTTCGCCGGCGCCGGCCGTCTCCCGGTTCTCGGACATGTAGGTGGCCTCGCGCTCGGCGCGGGTGCGGTCCCACAGGTCCAGGGCGGAGGCGTCGGGGCGGCCGGCCTGCTCGTAGAAGCGGGCCTGCTGGTCGCGCAGGAAGGCGCCGCGGGTCAGTTCGGCCTCCTGGTAGGCGTGCACCGTCTCGCGGTTGAAGTAGTAGTAGTGCAGGTATTCGTTGGGAATCGCCCCCAGCGACCGCAGCCAGTCGGCGCCGAACAGCCGGCCCTCCTCGAAGGAGCCGAGCAGTTCCCGGTCCGCGAGCAGTCGGGGCAGCTCGTCCCGGCCGGCGATGCGCAGGCCGCGCACCCAGCCGAGGTGGTTGAGGCCGACGTAGTCGATCCACGCCTCGCCGGGGTCGTTCGCGCCGAGCACCCGGGCGATGCGGCGGCCGAGGCCGACCGGTGAGTCGCAGATCCCGATGACGCGGTCGCCGAGATGGCGGGACATGGCCTCGGTGACCAGTCCGGCCGGGTTGGTGAAGTTGATGACCCAGGCGTCGGGAGCGAGGCGGGCGACGCGGCGCGCGATGTCGACGGCGACCGGGACGGTGCGCAGCCCGTAGGCGACGCCACCGGCGCCGACGGTCTCCTGGCCGAGGACGCCCTCGGCCAGGGCCACCCGCTCGTCGTCGGCGCGGCCCTCCAGCCCGCCGACGCGGATGGCGGAGAAGACGAAGTCCGCGCCGCGCAGGGCCTCGTCGAGGTCGGTGGTGGTCGCCACCTCGGGGGCGTCGGGAACTCCGACCGCCTGTTCCGCCAGTACACGGGCCACCGCATACAGTCGACTGTCGTCCAGATCGTGCAGAACGACCCGCGTCACTCGCCCCGCCCCCCGGTCCGCCAGCAGCGCCCCGTACACCAGCGGCACCCGGAACCCGCCTCCGCCCAGAATCGTCAGCCTCACGTCTCCGCCTTCCTGTCGGAACCGAACCGTCCCGCGATCGTCCGGCCGGCAGCCGTGCGCCGGGCCGGTTGGGAGTGAACTGCCCTGCCCCGGGCCGACCCCCGGCGGTCTGCCTCGTGACGAGCCGGCCCGCAGTGAACACTACGGCGGAGCCCGGCCTGGACCGGCCCGGACCGGACCGGACCGGGACGGGACGGGACGGGACGAGACGGGACGAGACGGGACGAGACGGGACGGGACGTGACGGGACGAGTAGCGGGCGGCCGTGACCGTCCGGCTTCCCTCACATCGCCGCCGTGGCCGCCATCGCCGTGGCCGTCGCCGACCGCCGCCAGCACCGCCCCCCGCTGTCGCGTCGGCGGCCTCGCCTAGCGGTCCCGCTTCCCGGACGGCACGGTTGCCGTCGCGGGCTACCTCGGTGCACCATCCGGTGAGACGATCACGTACTGCCGCGAGGGGTGGGGCAGGCGCCGGGTCAGCCGGGGCATCCGGGGGTCCGGAGCATCCGGGTTGCTCTCGACGAGGAGGCGATGATGCTGACCAGAGGCGCGCGCTGGCTCGTCGGCGCCCTGGCCGTGGCCTGCCTGGTGCTGGTCGGTTCCGGCGCGCGCGGCGGGAGCGGATCCGCCGGGTCCCGGCCCGGCGAAGCCTCCAGGGACGTCGTGGCGAACAGGGTCCTGACGTGGAACATCTGCAATCCCTGCGACGAGAGCGACGCACACCAGGCCGCGGAGATCGCCGCCCAGGCGCCCCAGGTCATCGGCCTGCAGGAAGCCTGCGTGGCCGATGTCGAGCGGATCCGGGACTACCTGGCACGCCGCCATGGCCTGGTCTACCACGTCGCGTACGGGACGGTCCTGCGCGACTGGGGCCGCTGCGGGGGAGTGCCGTGGAACCCGGGAGCCTACGGCCAGGCGCTCCTCTCGGCGGCACCGATGACCGACCGGGTCGCCGTCGAGTACCCCGACGGCGGATCCGAGGACCGCGGGTACATGGCGGTGACCACCACCGTGGACGGCCGGTCCGTACGGGTCTTCAACACCCATCTCGCCGAACGGCGTCAGGAGGCCGTCCGGGCCGAGCAGGTCCGCGTGCTCGCGGCGGTGGTCGCGCGGCACGAGCGCGCGATCGTGCTCGGCGACTTCAACGCGGTTCCTGACGCCCCCGAACTCGCCCCGATGTGGGCGCTGGCCGCGGACACGGCCTCGCGGTGCCACCCGCCGTCCGTCGGCGGGTGCGAACCGACGACCGACTGGCAGAGCAAGTTCGACTACGTGTTCCTGCGCGGTGTCGTTCCGCTGGCGCACCGGGTGCGTGAGAGCGCGTACTCGGACCACCACCTGCTGCGGACCGATGTGAGCGTCACCACCCCCGATCCCGGCGGTGGGCGGCCCTGAACCGTCCGTGCGGCGAGCACCGATCGCACAGCGTCGAACTGACTGGAAGCGCCTCGTCGACCAGTTCGGCCACACATCAGGCCAGATGTCCCGACAGGAGGCGGCCGGTGAGCTCAGTGACCTGGTCGACTGCCGAGATCCGCGGACAGCGCCGCGTAGATGTACTCGCTGCCCCAGCGATCCCCGTCGAGGTCGTTCTCGACCAGGTGCGCCTCCCGGCGCATCCCGAGGCGCTCGCAGACCCGCACAGACCCGGTGTTCTCCACGTCCAGCCGTGCGTAGAGCCGGTGCACGCCCAGCGTGTCGAAGGCAAACCCGGCCAGTGCCGCGGCCGCCTCGGTCGCGTAGCCGTGCCCCTGGTGACCCGGGGCGAGAGTCCAGCCGATCTCGGCCTGGGCGGCGCGGGCATCGGCCAGGGCGAGGCTCACCTCGCCAAGGACGCCGGGCTCGTCGCGTCGGCAGACGGCGAGCGCCAGCTTGTCCCCGTCGGCGCGCCAGGCCGTCTGCGCCGCGCGCTCGGCGGCGACCTGCTCGCTGCGCTCACGCGTGTGCGCCGGCCGGTACAAGTAGCGCGCCACGCCCGGCAGGCTCTGGTAGGCGTACAGGTCGTCGGCGTCGCCGGGAGTGAACAGACGCAGCGACAACCGGGCCGTGGTCAACGGCAGCAGCGAGGCGACGTCCATGCGGACCTCCGGGACGCGGATGTGGATCAAGTTGCGGACTGATTTTCGCATCACGACTGCCCGGCAACCACGCCTTTTCCAGAGCAGCGCCCGGCAGCCGTCTCTCAGCACGATCTGAGCTTGATGCGGGGTATTTCCAGCAGTCGCCAACTGACCCACGCTCCTCCTGGAGGTCACCACCGGTGCGCTTCGCCGCCTTTGCCGACTTCAGGGGGTGAACTCCCGCGGCAGGTACGGACTTTCTCTGTTTTAACTCTTGACGGTCGCGGTACCGGGGAGCACATTGGCCGCACCGTGAGAGCGCTCTCACAGCGCCCTCGGCGGCACCCCGCACCCCACACCCCGTACCCGAGAGGCAGCACCTGCCATGAGTGGACCCTCCGGAACACCCCACCGACGACGCTCCGTGCGGCGGGCGTTCGTCGCCGTGCTCGGCACGCTCGGTCTGGCGGCGGCCGCCGCCGCGGTCGTCACCCCGGCCGCCAACGCCTCCGCCCCACCGGCCCCGTCGGGCTGGAACCAGGTCTTCCTGGACGAGTTCGACGGCCCCGCGGGCAGCGGTGTCGACACCTCCCGCTGGCGGTACGCGACCGGCACCGGTTATCCCGGTGGCGCCGCCAACTGGGGCACCGGTGAGATCGAGACGATGACCAGCGCCACCGACAACGTCTCCCTCGACGGCAACGGCAACCTGCGCATCACCCCGCGCCGGGACGCGGCCGGCCGGTGGACCTCCGGCCGGATCGAGACCAACCGCACCGACTTCCAGCCCCCGGCGGGCGGCAAGCTGCGTGTGGAGGCCCGCATACAGGTGCCGAACGTCACCGGCGCCGCCGCGAAGGGCTACTGGCCGGCGTTCTGGATGCTGGGCGCCCCCTACCGCGGCAACTACTGGAACTGGCCGGGCGTGGGCGAGCTGGACATCATGGAGAACACCCAGGGCCTGAACACGGTCTGGGCGACCATGCACTGCGGCACCTCGCCCGGCGGCCCCTGCAACGAGACCAGCGGCATCGGCTCCTCCACCGCCTGCCCCGGCACCACCTGCCAGGCCGGCTTCCACACCTACGGCATGGAGTGGGACCGCTCCACCAGCCCGGAGCAGATCCGCTTCTACGTCGACAACACCCACTACCACACCGTGCGGGCCGACCAGGTCGACGCGACGACCTGGCGCAACGCCACCGACCACGGGTTCTTCGTCATCCTCAACGTGGCGATGGGCGGCGGCTTCCCGGACGCCTTCGGCGGCGGTCCCGACGGCGGCACCCAGCCCGGCCACCCGATGGTCGTCGACTACGTCCGCGTACTGTCGTCCGGCGGCGGCACCACTCCCCCGCCGACCGGCGGCCGCGACGCCTACGGCACCCTCCAGGCGGAGTCCTTCGACGGCCAGTCCGGGATCGGCACCGAGACCACCTCCGACAGCGGCGGCGGCCAGAACATCGGCTGGATCGCCGGCGGCGACTGGGCGCTGTACCGGGGGGTGAACTTCGGCTCCACACCGGCGACCCAGTTCTCCGCCCGGGTGGCGAGCGGCGCTGCCGCGGGGGTGAGCGGCCTGGTCGAGGTACGCCTGGACAGCCGCGGCAACCCGCCCGTCGGCAGTTTCGCGGTGGGGAACACGGGCGGCTGGCAGTCGTGGCGGACCGTTCCGGCGAACATCACCGCGGTGTCCGGCACGCACGACGTCTATCTGACGTTCACCAGCGGCCAGCCGTCGGACTTCCTGAACGTCAACTGGTTCACCTTCGGCCGCTGAGCCCGCGCTCACGGGCCGCCCGGAAGCGCCGCACGGGCCGCCCGGAAGCGCCGCACGGGCCGCCCCAGGAGGCCGCATGGGATCACCCCAGGACGCCGCAGGCTGTCCCGGGGTGACCCCGCTGGCGTCCCGCTGGCGTCCCCGCGCACCTCAGTACACGTCAGCACCCTTCAGCGCACCTCGGCGCGGAATGCCGCCGGTGTCAGATCCGTGTGCAGGAGGAAGTACTTGGAGAAGTTCGCCGGGTCGCGGAAGCCGACCGCGGCGCCCACCCGGCCGATGGGCAGGTCGGTGTGGGCGAGGAGGCGCTTGGCCTCCAGTACGACGCGCTTGTCGATGAACGCCTTCGGGGTCAGCCCGGTCGCGGCGCGCACCGCGCGCACGAGGGTGCGCCGGGAGTAGCCCAGCGCGTCGGCGTAGGCGCTGACGCTGTGGGTGACGGCGAAGTCCTTCTCCACCGCCTCCCGGAACAGGGTGAAGGTGGTGTCGGCGGGCCGTTCCGCCTGCCCCGAGCGCGCCGCGAGGTGGGCGAGGCGCAGCAGGAACGCGGTCAGACAGTGGCGCAGGACGGCCGCGTGCAGGCTGAGCGGCAGGGTCGTGGCGTCCTCGTACTCCTGCCGCAGGTGCGTCAGCGCCGCCCGCAGCGCCGCGAGTTGGTCGGGGTCGGGGCGCAGCAGGGGCGGCAGGTCGTAGCGGTAGAGGCCGGTGGCCTCGACGGTGGAACGGGGCAGGAAGCCGGGCTGCATGGTCAGTACGGTTCCCCGGTACTCGCTGACGGGCGAGAAGCGGTGTACCTGACCGGGGCGGATCCACAACAGGTCGCCGGCCGTCGCCTCGTACTCCGCGAAGTCGACCATGTGCCGGACGGGCCCCTCGGCGAAGAGCATCACGACGTGGAAGTCGATGCGGTGGACACGGTCCAGCGCCGCGTCGGCGTGCCAGACGCGGCCGGTGCCCATGGGGCCGATCTGCATGCCCACGCCGCCGACGCTGAGGTCCGCCGGGAACGCGAACGTCCGGATGTCCGCCCGGGGCCGCTCGGATTCCGTTCTGCCTGTCATGTCCAACTCGTGCCGCTCTTCTGTCGCCCGCGCCGCTCAGGGTGGGCGGTCCGGGTGCGGGGGTGTCCCACTTTCACCACAGGCTGACACACCCCGCCCTTCCGCCTTAAAAGTCAGACTTTTAAGGTCGAACGCGTTTGACCAGTAGAAGCACTGCTTTCCATGACCTTTTGAAGGAACTGCTTTCAGATGAGCACGCGCCCGGCCGACACCACCGAGTGCACCGCACTCGACCGGCGTGCCGTCGACACCACCCGTCTGCCGCCGGTGGACGCCGTACAGCCGGCCGGCAACGGTCACCCGGGCAGGCCGATGAGCCTCTCTCCGGCCGCGTACACGATCTTTCAAAAGGTGATGCGGCATGATCCCGCCGACCCGGAGCGGACCGGCCGTGACCACTTCGTCCTCTCCCCCGGCCACACCTCGCTGACGCTGTACACCCAGCTCTTCCTCGCGGGGTACGAGCTGGACCGGCCGGACCGGCCGGACCTCGGCGGCCTGCGGGCGTTCCGCACCCGGAACAGCTCGCCGACCGCGGCGTGCGGGGCCTCACGGTCGACGAGGCCGTACAAGGACACCCTGTACGTGGGCGAACGGGGCGTCCCCGGCACCGTCAGCACGATGCCGGAAGCCACCCTGGACGCCGTTGCGGCGCAGGGGGTGTCGTACGACCAGGTCGTGGCACTCCTGGAGGACGAGGGTGTCACCAAGTCCGAGACGGCCTGGCAGGACCTGCTGGACGCGGTCGCCGCGTCGCACGGCGGCGGGGCGGCCGGCACCGACAGCGAGGGAGTTGACGCGGAATGACCACCACACCGGTGTGGGACAACCCGCTGCGGGACGAGCGCGACCGGCGCCTCCCGCGGATCGCCGGCCCGTCCGGGCTGGTCATCTTCGGGGTCACCGGTGACCTGTCCCGCAAGAAGCTGATGCCGGCCGTGTACGACCTGGCCAACCGCGGCCTGCTGCCGCCGGGCTTCTCGCTCGTCGGGTTCGCCCGCCGCGACTGGGAGGACCAGGACTTCGCCCAGGTCGTCCACGACGCGGTGCGCGAGCACGCCCGTACGCCCTTCCAGGAGGAGGTGTGGCAGCAGCTCGCCCAGGGCATGCGCTTCATCCCCGGCGACTTCGACGACGACACGGCCTTCAAGCAGCTGCGCCAGACCGTCGACGAGCTGGACGCGGCCCGCGGCACCAGCGGCAACTACGCCTTCTACCTCTCGGTGCCGCCCAAGTTCTTCCCGAAGGTCGTCCAGCAGCTGAAGAAGTACGGGCTGGCGGACGCCCCGAAGGGGGCCTGGCGGCGGGCGGTCATCGAGAAGCCGTTCGGGCACGACCTCACCAGCGCGCGCCGGCTGAACGCCATCGTGCACGAGGTGTTCGACCCGGACCAGGTGTTCCGGATCGACCACTACCTGGGCAAGGAGACCGTCCAGAACATCCTGGCGCTGCGCTTCGCCAACACGATGTTCGAGCCGATCTGGAACCGGTCCTTCGTGGACCACGTGCAGATCACCATGGCCGAGGACATCGGCATCGGCGGCCGGGCCGGCTACTACGACGGCATCGGCTCCGCGCGGGACGTCATCCAGAACCACCTGTTGCAGCTGATGGCGCTGACCGCCATGGAGGAGCCCGCCTCCTTCGACGCGGGCTCGCTGCTCACCGAGAAGCTGAAGGTGCTCAAGGCGGTCAAGCTGCCGCAGGACCTGGGGGCGCACAGCGTGCGCGGACAGTACGCGGCCGGCTGGCAGGGCGGCGCACGGGTGCCCGGCTACCTCCAGGAGGAGGGCATCGACCCGGCGTCCACCACGGACACGTATGCGGCGATCAAGCTGAACGTGGACAACCGGCGGTGGGCGGGCGTCCCCTTCTACCTGCGCACCGGCAAGCGGCTCGGCCGACGGGTCACGGAGATCGCGGTCGTCTTCCAGCGGGCGCCGCACTCCCCCTTCGACTCCACCGCCACCGAGGAGCTGGGCGCCAACGCGATCGTCATCCGCGTCCAGCCGGACGAGGGCATGACCGTGCGCTTCGGCTCCAAGGTGCCCGGCACCTCCATGGAGATCCGGGACGTCACGATGGACTTCGCGTACGGCGAGTCCTTCACGGAGTCCAGCCCGGAGGCCTACGAACGCCTCATCCTGGACGTGCTGCTCGGCGACGCCAACCTGTTCCCGCGCCACCAGGAAGTGGAAGAGTCCTGGAAGATCCTCGACCCGATCGAGGAGTACTGGGCGAGCCACGGCCGGCCGGCCCGGTACGCGTCGGGGAGCTGGGGACCCGAGGAGGCGGACGAGATGCTCGCACGAGACGGACGGAGCTGGCGCAGGCCATGAAGATCGATCTGACCGACACCACGGCAAGCAAGATCAACAAGGCGCTGGTGCAGGGCCGCCGCGCCCTCGGCACGCCCGCCGTGGGCATGGTCCTGACGATGGTGATCGTCACCGACGAGGAGAACGCCTACGACGCGATCAAGGCGGCCGAGGACGCCTCGCACGAGCACCCCTCGCGCACCCTGGTCGTCATCAAGCGGCACGCCCGCACCCCGCGCGACCGCACCCACTCCCACCTCGACGCCGAGGTCCGCATCGGCTCCGACGCCGGTACGGGGGAGACGGTGCTGCTGCGGATGTACGGCGAGGTGTCCGAACACGCCGACTCGGTCGTCCTGCCGCTGCTGCTGCCGGACGCGCCGGTCGTGGTGTGGTGGCCGGTGGACGCGCCCGCCCACCCGGCCAAGGACCCGCTGGGCGCCCTGGCGCAGCGCAGGATCACCGACATGTACGCGGTCGAGCATCCGCTGCACGCCCTGGAGACCCGGGTCGCCTCCTACTCACCCGGCGACACCGACCTCGCCTGGACCCGGCTGACGCCGTGGCGCTCGATGCTGGCCGCCGCGCTGGACCAGGCCCGGATGCGGATCACGTCCGCGGCCGTCGAGAGCGAGGCCGAGAACCCCAGCGCCGAGCTGCTCGCGCGCTGGCTGCACGCCCGGCTCGGCGTGCCGGTCGAGCGGGTGACCACGGCCGGTCCGGTCGTCACGGCCGTCCGCCTCGGCACCACCGACGGGGAGATCGTCATCGACCGTCCCGAAGGCCCCCTGGCCACGCTCTCCCTGCCGGGCCAGCCCTCCCGCACCCTCGCCCTGAAGGTGCGTCCCACCTCCGAACTCATCGCCGAGGAACTCAGGCGCCTGGACGCCGACGAGATGTACGCCATCGCCCTGCGGGGCGACGGCACCAAGGAGACTGCCGCACATGTCTGACACCCCTGTGCTCACCCGGCGGCCCGAGTGGACCGCGCTGGCGGACCACCGCGCCCAGTGGGACACCCATCTGCGCGAGTTGTTCGAGAAGGACCCCGGGCGCGCGGAGCGGTACGTCC
>NZ_CBDQZH010000034.1:0-76984 GCF_965341775.1 Streptomyces sp. bgisy159
CCCCCCCCCCCCCCCCCCCCCCCCCCCCCCCCCCCCCCCCCCCCCCCCCCCCCACCGGAAGGGGTGAACGGCCGTAACTTTCGGGTGCGGGTCGCGTTCTGTCGCGCTAGGACATGGTCCGTACACGAAACGTGACGGCTCTCACACGTTGGGCGGGCGCCCGGTCGGCCCCCGCTCAGCCGCCACCGCTAAGCCGCAGCCGCTCAGCCGGCGATCATCCGCCACCGGGGTAGGGCCACGGGTTGGGCAGGCAGTGGATGCCGTCGTGGTCGAGGAACTTGGTCTGCTGCTGCATGACCGGAGCCAACTCGCCGTTCTTGTCGCAGTTCACATGGCCGTAGCCGAGCCGGTGGCCGATCTCGTGGTTGATGAGCATCTCGCGGTAGCCGCGGATGTCGTCCCCGTACGTCTCGGATCCCTGGGCCCACCGGTAGGCGTTGATCATCACGCGGTCGGTGGCGGCCGAGTCGCAGGAGACGTTGTCCTCGGTCGTGTCCAGCCCCGACTTCTCGCACCAGTCCGCAGTGGTGCCGGGGCTGGCGAGCGTGATGATGAAGTCCGGCCGGCCACTGTGGACGCGCTCGAAGGTGCGGGCGCCGTTGTGCGCCCAGCTTCGGTCGTCGTTGAGCGTCTTCTGGACGGCCTGCGCGAACAGCTCCGCGTCGAGGCCGAGCCCTTGCTCGACGTCCACCCGGTACGTGTACTTCCGGCCCTTCTCCGGCCCCTTGGCGATCCCCGGGACCGCGGCGAACTTCCCCGAGCCCTGGAGTGCGGGGTTCAGCGCGAACTTGGTGCCGAGTTTCTGCTCGTACGTCAAGGGGGTCGGGGAAGCCGGTGCCGAGGCACTGGGCCGGTCGTCGGCGCGCGAGGCCGGGTCCCGGGCGTCCCGGGCCTGCCCGGACGCGGCCTGCGCCGGCTCGTCGCCCGCCTCCGCGCCGTCCGTGACCTGTCCGGCCACGACCACGGCGAGCACGGTGGTGACGGCAGCAGCCGCGATGCCGGTGAAGGTACGGCCCCTGCCGCCGCGCGCGGAGGCCGGATCGCCGGTGGGCGGCGCGTCGTCCTCGTCGTCCGCGTCACCGGGCGAAACGGGGGGTGCGTGCCGGTCGGTGACGGAGGGGCGCGGGATCCTTCCGGTCGCGGGTCCGGCCCCCGTGCCGGGTCCGGCCCCCGTGCCGACGCCGACGGCGGCCGGATGCCGGGCGCGGAACACGTCGTCGTACTCGTCGAAGGCGTCGAGGTACTCCGGGCGCGGCCCGGACCCGTGGCCCGGCCGCTGCCGCGGTACCGCCGCCCGGGTACCGTCACCGGCCGGCGCGGCACCGTTCACCTCACCCCAGCCCCCGCCGGCCTCCCGCTGCTCGGGGTGCCCTCCCCGGACCCGGGGGACGCCGTGCGCGGGTGTGCCCTCCGGAAAGCGCGGCACTCCCTGAGCCGGGGTGCCGTCCCCGTACCAGCCCTCACCCGGGGCAAGCGAGCCGCCCTGCCCGTACCAGGCCTCGCCCTGAGCCGGCGGGCCCTGCCCGTACCAGACGTCGCCCTGGGCCTGCGCGGGGCCACCATCCCCGCGGCCGACACCGCCGTGGGCGGTGCTGCCCCCACTGTCGGCGGCCCCCGTTCCCCTCCTGTTGTCGCCCTCCGCACCGCGCTTCGGTGCGGGTCCCCGTCGGCTGTGGCGTCCCACCTGTCGCCTCAGCTCCCCTGGACGGTCGTCGTCGCGAGGAGTTCGCGGACCGCGGTCGCGACCGTGTCCGGGTACTCCATCATCGCCACGTGCCCGGCGGACGGCAGTGTCAGCAGCCGGGAGTCGCGGAAGGCGCGGGCGGCGCGCTGGGCCATGCGGAAGCCGACCAGCTGGTCGCGGCCGCCGTAGACCAGCAGGGTCGGCGCGAGGACGCGCTCGGCCTGGCGCCACAGCCCGTGCTGACCGCCGAGCGTGTACGCGTTGACGAGCCCGCGCGCGGAACGGGTCATCGCGTCCCAGAAGTACGGCAGCCGCAGCCGCCGCTCCATCTCCTCCACCGCGTGGCGGAACGCCTCCTCGGACACCCGCCCGGGCTCGCCGTAGCAGAGCCCGAGGACGCCGCGCACCCGCTGCTCGGCCGTCCACTCCCGGGTCAGCCGGCTGAACAGGGTGGCCGCACCCGGGAGGCTGAGCAGTCCCGTCGGCACGGCGCTGCGCTGGACCCGCAACTCCGGCAGGGCCGGCGAGACGAGGGTCAGGGTCCGCACGAGGTCGGGCCGTACGGCGGCCACGCGCGTCGAGACGGCCCCGCCGAGCGAGTTGCCGAGCAGGTGGACGGGGCCGCGGCCGGAGGAGTCGAGATAGCGGATCACAGCGCGCGCGTGCGCGGTGACGGAGTAGTCGCCGTCGTCCGGTGGCGGGGAGTCGCCGAAGCCGGGCAGGTCGACCGCCTCGCTCTCGACGACGCCGTCGAGCAACGCCATCAGCGCGGACCAGTTCTGCGAGGAGCCGCCGAGCCCGTGCACGTACAGCGCGGGCTCCAGGCCCTCGCGCGTCGCCGGTCTCGACCTGACCGTCAGGGTGGCCCCCGGAAGCCCCACGGACCTGAGCCGCTCACCCTCCGCGACCCGGACGGGCACCGCCTTCGGGAGCACACTGGTGGGCGGCACGGACGGCAGCTCGGTCGAAGACATGCGGCAATGTTACGAGACGATCACGTCGGGGTTCACGTGTTCGGTGTCACAGAACGTACCCGCACGACGTGGCATACGGAACCCGGTTCTCCTAGGCTCGTGTCACAGGGCACCCGCGTGTGGCCCCTGCTTGTTCACAGGGACGTCCGTAGGAAGGGAGCCCATGATGGCCGTCGACCCCACCGATCCCGAGACCTTCGAGCAGCTCGACACGGAGACGCCGGACGAGTACGACGTGGAGGCCCCGGAGAACGACGCTGCCGAGCAGCACGCCGATGTGACACCCGACCGGGACGACCCGCTGGAGGGCGTCGACCCGGCCACCGCCAACGAGGCCGATCTCGTCGAACAGGCGCGGATCGTCTCCCTGGACGAGGACGACTACCGCTGAAGACGGTTGCCCGAGCCGACGGCGCTGACCCGCAGGAGACCGGAAATCGGCTCATCATGCCCGGGCCGCCCCCGTTTGAAACGTTTTGCACGACTGTTCCGCCTGTCCGGTCCGTGAAATTCTGCGCTCGCACTGCGCACACAGCGGTTACCGAAAAGTACGATGGCGGGCGCAGCGGCACACCGCATGTGGACGACTGTGGACGACTTTGGGAGGCGGCGTGACAGCCATCGAGCAGACAGAGGCGGCACGCCCGAGGGGTACGCGCCTGCCGCGCCGTGCCCGACGGAACCAGCTCCTGGGCGCGGCCCAGGAGGTCTTCGTGGCGCAGGGCTACCACGCCGCCGCGATGGATGACATCGCCGAGCGCGCCGGTGTCAGCAAGCCGGTGCTCTACCAGCACTTCCCCGGCAAGCTCGACCTGTATCTCGCCCTGCTGGACCAGCACTGCGAGTCGCTGATCCAGTCCGTGCGCAACGCGCTCGCGTCGACGACCGACAACAAGCAGCGCGTCCGGGCGACCATGGACGCCTATTTCGCGTACGTGGAGGACGACGGCGGCGCGTTCCGCCTGGTCTTCGAGTCGGACCTGACGAACGAGCCCGCCGTGCGCGAACGCGTCGACAAGGTGACGAACGAGTGCGCCGAGGCGATCTGCGACGTCATCGCCGAGGACACCGGCCTGTCCCGCGCGGAGTCCATGCTGCTCGCCTCCGGCCTGGGCGGCCTGGCCCAGGTGGTGGCCCGCTCCTGGCTGCACAGCGACCGCAGCGTCCCGCGCGACGAGGCGGTGCAACTGCTGGCCTCGCTCGCCTGGCGCGGTATCGCCGGCTTCCCGCTGCACGGGGCCGAGCAGCACTGAGCGGTCGGGCGCTCTCGAGCGGCGTCGAGCGGTACGCGATCCGAGGAGCCGGCCTGGGCGTCCGGACGATCGGGCGGGTTCGTCCCCACCCGGGTCCGTTCCCGGCCGGTGTTCCGGCACACGGGGGTTCGCCCCGCACGCGTGTTTGCTCCCGGGTTTGTTCCCGGCCGGTGTTCGCTCCTGGCGTGGACGGCCGCGCCGTGTACGTCCCCTCACCGGGCTAATGTGTGCAGCGTACGGCGCGGACGCCCGCGCACCGCAGTGACCGTCGGAGGGACATAGCCGTGGAGGTCAAGATCGGCGTGCAGCACGCGCCCCGCGAGATCGTTCTGGAGAGCGGTCAGACTGCCGAGGAGGTCGAGCGCGTGGTGGCCGAGGCACTGGCCGGCAAGTCGCAGCTGCTCACCCTCGTGGACGAGCACGGCCGCAAGGTCCTGGTCCCGGCGGACCGCCTCGCGTACGTGGAGCTGGGCGAGCCGGCCCCGCGCAAGGTGGGCTTCGGCGCGCTGTAGCCGACAGCACGATCAGCACGACCGGAGGGGTCAGGTGACGTCGCGTCACCTGACCCCTCCGGCCTTTCGGCTCCTTCGGCCCTTCCCGGCCCGTCCAGTCCGTGCGGCCCTTCCGATCCGTCCGCGCCTCCCGTCCCACGCCCGTCCCACGCCCGTCCCACGCCCGTCACACGATCGACACGGTGTCACCACGTCACCGCCGCACCCTCACCACGGACGGAGCACATCGGGCCTCCTCGGGAGGATTGCATTTCGCAGGTCACGGGTATGACGGGCTACGACTCGACGCACAGCCCGGCCGTCTGGGAGGGACCCGCATGATCTTGGAAGCGCTAGGCTCCGCTGTGCTCGGCATCGTCCTCGCCTGGGCGGCGATCCACCGCCTGTCCCACCGGTTGCCCGCCCGCACCCTGGTCCTGGCGACCGGTGTCGCCGGAGCCCTGTTCGGCGCCTTCCTCATGGACAGCGCGCTGGAGTCGGGCAGCATCGTCCTCGTCCTGGTGGGTGCGACGGTGGTCTCGGCCGCCTCGCTCTCGCTGCTGCTGCGCCCGGCGGGGCGCCGTCTGCGCCGATCAGCGACGGCGTAGACCGCACCCTCGTCCGGAAGACAGCAGCTCCGCCGCTGTGCGGCAGCCGGCCCGCCCGTGGGGGCGCCGCGGCCTGTCGCGAAAGGCCCTAGGCCGCCAGGCCCAGCGCGGCCATCCGCTTGGTGTGCGCTTCCGTGATCCGGGAGAACATCTTGCCGACCTCGGCGAGATCGAACCCGTCGGCCACTCCGCCGACCAGCATCGTCGACAGCGCGTCCCGGTCCGCGACCACCCGCTGCGACTGCGACAGCGCCTCGCCCATCAGCCGACGCGCCCACAGCGCGAGCCGTCCGCCCACGCGCGGGTCCGCTTCGATGGCCGCCCGCACCCGCTCGACGGCGAAACCGGCGTGCCCGGTGTCGTCGAGCACGGCGAGCACCAGCGCCCGGGTGTCGGAGTCCAGCCGGACCGCGACCTCTCGGTAGAAGTCGCTGGCGATCGAGTCGCCGACATACGCCTTGACCAGGCCCTCCAGCCAGTCCGAGGGCGCCGTCTGCCGGTGGAACCCGTCCAGCGCCGCGACGAACGGCTCCATGGCCTCCGTCGGCTCCGACCCGATCTCCGTGAGCCGGTCCCGCAGCCGCTCGAAGTGGTGGAACTCGGCGGACGCCATCTTGGCCAGCTCCGCCTTGTCCGCCAGGGTCGGCGCCAGCTTGGCGTCCTCCGCGAGCCGCTCGAAGGCGGCCAGCTCGCCGTACGCGAGAGCCCCGAGCAGGTCCACCACGGCGGCACGGTACTGCGGGTCGGCGGAGGCCGCGGTCCAGTCCTGGGCGGCGATACCGGTGGCGGGGTCGGCGGGGGACTCGGCGTTCTCGGGCTTGTCAGAGGTGGTCATGCAGCGCACAATAGCCCGCTCACCGGACGGTGGAAGTCCCTGGTCAATCAGTGTGACCACGACGACGCACAGGACCGGCCGGCAGACCCGCCGCGCGACCGGGCGCGGAGCGGGACGGGAAGCCGTGCGGCGATGTGACAACCACTACGTGACCGAATCGGTCATCGCGTGTGCGCGATTCCGGGGTATGGTGGTAATGCGCCTGCTGGTACGACGGCACTTCATGTACGCGCCGTACCTCGACAGGCCGCACGTATGAGGATGCCCGGTCGGTGGCCCGATCGGCTCCGACCCGACAGCCCTCCTGGTCCGTACGGCACATCGCGTGCGGGGGCCAGAGGGAACCCTCAGCGGTGAGAGCGCTAGAGCGTCGGCAGAGGTCCCGTGTCATACGGCTTGCCCCAGTGGGTCGTCCGTAAGGCAGCCGACGTCCCCGGCACGGTCCGTCAACGACCCCCGCGCTCGCCTCGCACCGCGCCACACAGAAGAGGCAGCACCCTGACTACCACGTTCAGAGATCTCGGAATCCTCCCCGAGACCGCCGAGGCCCTCGAAGCCGTCGGCATCATCACCCCCTTCCCCATCCAGGAGATGACCCTCCCCGTCGCCCTCTCGGGCACGGACGTCATCGGCCAGGCCAAGACCGGCACCGGCAAGACCCTCGGCTTCGGTCTGCCGCTCCTGGAGCGCGTGACCGTCCCCGCCGACGTGGAGGCCGGCCGCGCCGAGCCCGAGCAGCTCACCGAGGCCCCGCAGGCGCTCGTCGTCGTCCCCACCCGCGAGCTGTGCACGCAGGTCACCAACGACCTGCTCACCGCGGGCAAGGCGCGCAATGTACGCGTCACCGCGATCTACGGCGGCCGGGCCTACGAGCCGCAGGTCGAGGCCCTGAAGAAGGGCGTCGACGTGGTCGTCGGCACCCCGGGCCGGCTCCTCGACCTGGCAGGCCAGAAGAAGCTCGACCTGAAGCACGTCAAGTGCCTCGTCCTCGACGAGGCCGACGAGATGCTGGACCTCGGCTTCCTGCCCGACGTCGAGAAGATCATCGACATGCTCCCGGCCCGGCGGCAGACCATGCTGTTCTCGGCCACCATGCCGGGCGCGGTCATCGGCCTCGCGCGCCGGTACATGTCCCAGCCCACCCACATCCGCGCCACGGCACCGGACGACGAGGGCGCGACCGTCGCGAACATCAAGCAGTTCGTGTACCGCGCGCACTCCATGGACAAGCCGGAGATGGTCGCCCGCATCCTGCAGGCCGAGGGCCGCGGACTGGCGATGATCTTCTGCCGCACCAAGCGCACGGCCGCCGACATCGCCGAGCAGCTGGAGCGCCGCGGCTTCGCCTCCGGCGCGGTCCACGGCGACCTCGGCCAGGGCGCCCGCGAGCAGGCGCTGCGGGCCTTCCGCAACGGCAAGGTGGACGTCCTCGTCTGCACCGACGTCGCCGCCCGCGGCATCGACGTCGAAGGCGTGACCCACGTCATCAACTACCAGTCCCCCGAGGACGAGAAGACCTACCTGCACCGCGTCGGCCGTACGGGCCGCGCGGGCGCGAAGGGTACGGCGATCACGTTCGTCGACTGGGACGACATCCCGCGCTGGCAGCTGATCAACAAGGCGCTGGAACTGGGCTTCAACGACCCGGTGGAGACGTACTCGACCTCCCCGCACCTCTTCGAGGAACTCGGTATCCCGGCCGGCACCAAGGGTGTCCTGCCGCGCGCCGAGCGCACTCGCGCCGGGCTGGACGCGGAGGAGCTGGAGGACCTGGGCGAGCCGGGCGGCCGGAGCCGCGGTGACCGGCGTGGCCGCGGCGGGCGGGACGAGTCCCGCACCGCCGAGCGCGAGCGCCCGGCCGCCCGTACGCCACGCCGCCGCCGTCGTACACGCGGCGGCGCCCCCCTCGACGCGACGTCGGGCTCGGCCCAGCCGGCTGCCGCCGGCCCCGCGGCCGAGCCGGCCGCGGTGACCGAGGACGCGGCCGCCCCGCGTACCCCGCGCCGCCGTCGCCGCACCCGCAACGGCGCCCCGCTCGCCGCCTCCGCCGCGACGGCGGCCACGGCGCCCGAGGGCACCGGTGTCCAGGCGTCCGCGGAGGCCGCGGTGGCGACCGCCGAGGGTCCGGCGCTGGACACCCCGGCCGTGGCCGCGCAGCCCACGGAGTCCGCCGAGGCGGTCGTGGCCCCGGCGGAGACCCCGGCGAAGTCGCGCCGCCGCACCCGCCGGAGCGCGGAGCCGACGGCGACCGCCCCTGCGGCGGAGACGGTGACGGCCCCCGAGGCGGAAGTCCCGGCCGAGGAGGCCAAGCCGCGCCGGACCCGGAAGGCCGCGGCCACCAAGGCCGCCGAAACCGCCGTCGACACAGCGGAAGGCACGGAAACCAAACCCCGCCGCACCCGCAAGACCACCGCCACCAAGACGGCCGAAACCACCGAAACCGCAGCGGACACCCCCGCCGAGCCCACCGAGGCCAAACCCCGCCGCACCCGCAAAACCGCCGCCACCAAGGCCGCCGAAACCGCCACGGAAACGGCCGAGGGCGTGGTTCCCAAGCCGCGTCGCACACGGAAGACCGCGGCTGCCGCGGAGGCTCCCGCCGAGGGCGCCCAGGGCGCCGACGCGACCGAGGCGAAGCCGAAGGCCCGGCGTACGCGCAAGGCCGTGGCGACGGTCGAGGCGCCCGCCGAAGGCTGACCGACCGGCACCGGCCGACGGCCCGGACCCGTACACCACGGGGCCGGGCCGTCGGCGTCTTCCCGAACCCGGCTCCCGGCCCGGCGCCCGGCCCGGCGCCCGGCCCGGGCGGCCCGCGGCCGAGCCGGTACCCTCCCCCCGTGACAGAACCCCCCGCCTTCCCTCCGCCCCAGGGCGCCCGCGCCTACCCCCTGCGCACCACGCGCGGTGCCTTCGCCGTCGTGGACGCGGGTACGGCGCAGCGGGGCGTGGTGATGCTGCTGCCCGGGTTCACGGGCAGCAAGGAGGACTTCCACCTGCTGCACGAGCCCCTCGCGGCGCGCGGCTACCGCACGATCGCCGTGGACGGGCGCGGGCAGAACGAGTCACCCGGGCCGGTGGACGACGAGACGCCTTACGCACAGGACGAGTTGGCGCGGGACGTGCTGGCGCAGGCTGCCGCGCTGGGCATGCCGGTGCACCTGGTCGGGCACTCCCTCGGCGGTCACATCGCCCGGGCGGCCGTCCTCCTCGACCACACCCCGTTCCGTTCGCTGACCCTCATGTCGTCGGGCCCGGCTGCGATTTCCGATGCCCAGCAGCACCGGGTGAAGCTGCTGCACGACGCGCTGGCGGTGCTGACGATGGCGGAGGTGTGGGAAGCGATCACGGCGATGGGCCCACCGGAGGAAGTCGGCGGCCCGGCCCGGGGTTTCGGCGGGCCGGGGCTGCTGCGCCGCCGCTGGCTGGCCCACAGCCCGGCACAACTCCTGGCCACGGGCCGTCAGTTGTGCCACGAGCCGGACCGGGTCGGCGCGCTGGCAGCGCTTCCGCTGCCCTTCCACGTGCTGTCGGGTTCCCGGGACGACACCTGGCCGGTGCCGCTCCTGGACGAGATGGCGGCGCGGCTCGGAGCCCACCGTACGGTCGTACCGGGCGCAGAGCACTCCCCCAACCTGGACCGCCCCCTGCCGACCGCCGCCGCCCTCGCCGGCTTCTGGGACGGGCACCGGGATCCCCGCGGGCACGGCGCCTGACAGGTGTCGGGCCGGGGTACTTCCGCGGCGGGCCCACCGGCCGGGTCCGCTAGTACTGCGTGCGCAGGTGCTCCCAGAACCCGTCCCGCAGGGCGCGCCGCAGCTCGGCCTGGCCGCGCAGCGAGTACTGCAGGATGGCCTCCGCCTCCACCAGCAGATCCTGGTCGACGGACCCCGGCAGATAGGGGTGGCCGGGCAGCAGTTCCCCGACGGAGTCGCGGCCCCGCGCCGCCAGCCACTTGGCGGCGATCTGCGCGCCCGCGAACCGTACGTCGTCCCGGGTCGGCCGGGCCCCCGAGGCCTCGTAGGCGGCCGGGGTGCGGCGGGTGACGTAGGGCTTGAAGAAGTCGAGGTCGAGGGTGCGCTGGCTGTCGACCTCCCAGAGCAGCGGCTCGGCCTGGTTGCGGCCCTCGGGGGCCTCGATGCCCCAGAGGTGCACCCGGGCTCCGTAGCCCTGGGCCGCCTCGACCGCCGAGACCAGGTCCTCGTCGCCGCCGAGGAGGGCCGCGTCGCTGATGGCGCGGTGGCGGGCGAGGGACTCCAGGTCGGTGCGGATCAGGGAGTCGACGCCCTTCTGCTGGTTGTTGGCGTTGAGGTTGCCGAGGCGCACCTTGACGTCGGGCAGCTCGGCGATGGACTGCTGCTCGGCGGTGTGGATGCGGCGGCGGGCGCCGTCGTACCAGTAGACCCGCAGCAGCCGGCTGTCGGCGAAGATCGAGCGGGCCCGGTCGATGAGCGCCTCGATCAGGCCCTCGGCGTCCAGGTCGAAGGCGCGCCGGTCCTCGGTGCCGGCGACCAGCCGTCCGGCGGCCGCGTAGAGGTATCCCGCGTCGACGAAGATCGCATGGGTCGAGGGGGTCTTGGCCACCTCGGCGAGCATGCGGGTCAGCAGTTCGTTGGTGTGGTCGATGCGGGCGGCGAGGGCCGCGAGGTCGTCGTTCATCGTCTCCATTGTCCCGGCGGTCACGCTGCGAACACAACCGATCCCGATCCGTCCCGGCGAGGCGCCCCGACGAGCCTCTTACCGGTCAGTATTTAGCCGTTCGAAAAATTTCTTTAGCGTAGGGAATGTTTGTAACACGGAGTCTGTTAACTCGGTTGTACAACGCCATCGAGACGAAGGGAGAAGCTGTGCGCTTCGAGATCATGCGACTCGACGATGTCGACGGCACGCCCGTGGACAGCACCGTCGTGGACGCCGCCTCCGTCAACGGGATCGTGCAGCAGGCCGCCGCCACCGGGCAGCGCCTCTGGATCCGCCCGGCCGCCGGCCCGGCCTCGTAACAGACGCGAACACACCCCGCAGCAGACGCGAACACGCCCCGCAGCAGCACGGAGCCCCCGTACGGCATGGATGACCGTACGGGGGCTCCGTGCCGCACGGGTGCCGGTCACGCCCCCTGGATCACCTGGGTCACCCCGTTGATGATCTGCTGAACGGCGATCGCCGAGAGCATCATGCCCGCGAGCCGCGTCACCAGCACCACACCACCGTCCTTGATGACCCGGATGATCAGCAGCGAGTACCGCATGACCAGCCACAGCACGACGTGGATCGCGAGGATCGCCGCCCACACCGACACCTGTGTGGAGACCGAGTCGGCCTTCTGGACGGCCAGGATGACCGAGACGATGGCACCGGGGCCGGCCAGCAGCGGCATGCCCAGCGGCACGAGGGCCACGTTCACGTCCTTGGTCTGCTGCGGCTCGTCGGTCTTGCCGGTGAGCAGATCCAGCGCGATGAGCAGGAGGAGCAGCCCACCGGCGATCATCAGCGCCGGCACGGACACGTGCAGGTAGTCGAGGATCTGGTGGCCGAGCAGCCCGAACACGGTGATCACACCGCCGGCCACGCACACGGCCTGCAGGGCCATCCGCCGCTGCGTCTTGCCGGGCCGCCCGGCGGTCAGCGCGAGGAAGATCGGGGTGATCCCGGGGGGATCCATGATGACAAAAAGGGTCAGAAACAGAGAGCCGAAAACGGCGACGTCGAACATGAGTGCCTTGCGGAGATATGAAACGTACGGAGGTGGGGTGAGCGCGGGGTGGAGCCCTCAGGCCCCGCCGGCCCCCGGCACCGGGAAGGCCCCGGTCGCCCGCCGCGTGATCTCGCCGTACACCTCGGGATCGGTGGTGTAGTCGCCGAGCCGGCACGTCTTGCGGCTGCCGTGGTAGTCGCTGGACCCGGTCGTCAGCAGTCCCAGTTCCTTGGCGAGACCACGCAGCCGGGCCCGGGTGTCGGGTTCGTGGTCCATGTGGTCGACCTCGATGCCGTCCAGTCCGGCGGCGGCCATCTCGGCGATCGCGGTCTCCGGCACCGTACGGCCGCGCTTGTCGGCGCCCGGGTGCGCGAACACGGTCACCCCACCCGCGGCCTTCACCAGCCGGATCGCCTCGAACGGATCCGTCTCGTGCTTCTCCACGTAGGCCCGGCCGCCGTCCGCCAGCCAGTCCGCGGTGAACGCGTCGCTCACCGTCGCCACGACGCCGAGCTCGACCAGCGCGGTCGCGACATGCGGGCGGCCGACCGATCCGTCCCCCGCGATCCGCGCGACCTGCTCCCAGGTCACGGGCACACCCAGCGCCCGCAGCTTCGCGATCATGCCCTTGGCCCGGGGCACCCGGTCGTCGCGCACCAGCTCCCGCTCCGCGAGCAGCGCGGGCTCCTCGGGGTCGAAGAGGTACGCCAGCATGTGCATGCTGATGCCGTCGATCCGGCAGGACAGCTCGGCCCCGGTCACCAGCGTCAGCCCGGCCGGCAGCGCGGCGACGGCCTCGGCGTGCCCGCGCGTGGTGTCGTGGTCGGTCAGCGCGACGACGTCCAGCCCGGCAGCGGCGGCGTTGCGCACCAGCTCGGCGGGGGAATCCGTACCGTCGGAGGCGGTGGAGTGGGTGTGCAGATCGATACGCACGACGCAACTCCAGGCGGTTCCGGACGGAAGGGGACGCTCCAGCATAACGGCAGCGCCGACGCCCTCCTGGGGCCGGGACAGCGCTCGGCACTCGTCCCTCGACCCTCGGCACCCGGCATGCCCCCCGTTCCAGGCTCCCAGCCCTCGGGCACCCGGCCTTCAAGCAGCGGCCCCTCAAGCACCCGGCCCCCAAAGACCCGCCGCCCCGGCGCCCCGCCCCCGCAGCCCTTCTCACAGCCGCGTGCTCACCGAGCCGTGCTTACCGGCTTACCCGGCCCTGCTCACCGGGCGGTGCTCACCGAGCCCCGCCCACCTCACGGACTCACAGAGCCCTTCTCGCCGAGCGGTGCCGCTCCCCCCGAGGTCACGGCTCCAACAGCCGCGGCGACAAGGCTCCGCAGGGCACCAGTTCCACCTCGGCCCCCGCCTCCCGCAGGTCCGCCAGCACCAGTTCGTCGTACATCAGCAGTCCCGACTGTTCGGGCCACACGACCGCCCAGAGCCACAGCCCCAGCGCCTCCCCCGCGAACACCGCGCGGTCGTCCGGCGAGCCGGCGACGTGCCACAGCGGGGTGGGCCGGCCGGCGGCCAGCACCTTGACCTGGGGTGGCTTCTCGACGTTCATGTACGGCCCGGGATCCGGTCCGTCGATGCCGGCGTACCGCGCGCCGAGTCCGACGCCGAGCTCCTCCGCGACCAGGATCAGCTCGCCCATCCCGCCGAGCGGCCCGGGTCCGGTGCAGGCGACGGCGCTCGCCCGGCCGCCGCTGCGGTCGTCACCGGCGCAGGCCGCACCCGTGAAGAGCCAGCCGACCGGCAGGGGCCACGGCATCCACACCGGCACCTGGGTCTTGGCGACGACGACGCTGAGCGCCTCGACACTGGGCGGGATCACGGGCTGCAGCGGATACACCGTCCCGTGCACGGCGCACTGCCAGGAGTCGGAGAAGAGACCGGGCGCCCTGACCCGGCCACCGCACTTCGGGCAACTGGGTTCGCCCCTCATAGAGCCCCACGGTCCTACCCCTGCCCCGCCACGTCAAGGACGATCACCCGTCCGGCCGGAAGCGCGGTGGTGAAGGCGTCGCGTCCGCGGGCGCGACCGGCGAGCCGCCCGCGCGGGCGGCTCGCCAACTGCCCCCTGTGAGCCACCTGTTGAGGCAGTCTCCGGTGAGCTTGCTCACGTCGGCCCTCGTCGGCTCAGGCCAGCGGGACGGACGCGCGGACCGGGTCGCGCAGGTCGGTGCCCTGGGTGAGCCACCGCTCCTGGAGAGCCTCGGCGCCGTGCACCCGCTTCCACGCGGCCTCGTTGGCGGTCATCGGCAGCAGCGGCAGGAAGCGCACCGGATCCATCGGCTCGTCGAGTTCCAGGTCCTCGACCAGACCGCCGGGCTCGGCGACCAGCACGGAGGTGAACGCGGCCCCCGGCCACAGCGGCTCCCCCACGTCGAGCGAGGCGCCGGGGGCCACCACCACACCCTCGACCTGCGGGGACGCGGCGAGGACGGCGAGCGGCCGGAGGACCTTGTCGGTGTCGGCGGGGCCGGTGCGCACGGACAGCACCAGCTCGGCGCGCGGGCCCTTGAACGGGTCGGCGACCATCGCCGTGGGGTCGTTCATCGGCTGCGCGGACATGCCGAGGGTGGCGTAGCGCACGATGTCGCCCTCGTGGAAACGGAGCACCTCGACACGGTCGGCGCCGAGGAAGGTGACCGCGGCACGCGCGTCCGGCTCGCCGAGCGCCGAGCGCAACCGGGCCTCGACCAGAGGAAGAACATCAGCCATGCGGCGAGCATAGAACTCGTCAGCACGCGGCAAAGCGGCGCCTTGACAGTTCAGTCGGCTGATACTGTTGCCCGGTGGTTCGGGGCAGCACGCATCTGCGTCGCGTATCAGCCCCGACGCCGAAGGAACTCCCTTACGAGGGACCGGCCGGAGGAGGTGGGGCTGCCATGGATCGAAGTCGACCGTGCAGTACCACTCGCTCTTCCGGCCGCTGAATCAGCTGTTCAGCTGCTCTTGCTCTGGCGTTCTGCCTCTCGCGTTCACCTTCATCCGGAAGAGCACTTCGTTTCGTCTTGCCTGATCTCAGTCAGTAGCGAAGCTCGCCACCGCGACGGTGCGGTGCTCCCCGCTTTGTGGACGTGCCAAACCTCCGGTGTCAGGACGTCCCCATTCCGGGCAGTTCCAGCCGTCGTGGCGGACTTTCTTTGCTCGTCGCGAAGGAGCCCTGCCATGTCGATGATCCGCGACCTGCGTGCCGTCGTCCGCCCGTCCCGCCCCGTCCTGCGCAAGCACCACGGGGCGGGCGGCTACGACGCTCCGTACGAGCCGGTCCGCGACGGCACGGCGTCCTCGGCCGTGGTCGACTGCGCCGTGTACCAGGACGGCGCCCGGGTGCAGACCGACACCCCGCTCACCCCGCACGAGGCGATGCGCCGGGTGCGCCGCGACGGCGGGTTCGTCTGGATCGGGCTGCACGAGCCCACCGAGGCCGAGTTCGCCGGCATCGCCGGGGAGTTCGGGCTGCACCCGCTCGCCGTGGAGGACGCCGTACAGGCCCACCAGCGGCCGAAGCTGGAGCGCTACGACGACTCCCTGTTCACCGTGTTCAAGACCGTGCACTACGTCGAGCACGACGAGCTGACCGCCAGCAGCGAGGTCCTGGAGACCGGCGAGGTCATGTGCTTCACCGGGCGGGACTTCTTCATCACCGTGCGGCACGGCGGCCAGGGCTCGCTGCGCGCCCTGCGCCACCGCCTCCAGGACGACCCCGAGCTGCTCGCCAAGGGCCCGTCGGCGGTGCTGCACGCCATCGCCGACCACGTCGTGGACGGGTACATCGCGGTCGCCGACGCACTGCAGGACGACATCGACGACGTGGAGACCGAGGTCTTCTCGCCGGGCCGCAAGGGCACCCCGCGGGGTACCGACGCGGGCCGGATCTACCAGCTCAAGCGGGAGATCCTGGAGTTCAAGCGGGCGGTGTCGCCGCTGCTGCGGCCCATGCAGCTGCTGAGCGAGCGGCCGATGCGGCTGATCGACCCCGACATCCAGAAGTACTTCCGGGACGTCGCCGACCACGTCGCGCGCGTGCACGAGCAGGTCATGGGTTTCGACGAGCTGCTGAACTCCATCCTGCAGGCCAACCTCGCGCAGGCCTCCGTCGCCCAGAACGAGGACATGCGCAAGATCACGTCGTGGGCGGCCATCATCGCCGTGCCGACCATGGTGTGCGGGGTGTACGGGATGAACTTCGAGTACATGCCGGAGCTGCGGTGGAAGTTCGGGTATCCGCTGGTCCTCGGGGTGACGGTCGTCATCTGTGTGGGCATCCACCGCACCCTGAAGCGCAACGGCTGGCTGTGAGAGCCCCGCTGGTGGCGCGGCACTAGGGTGATGCCATGACTAGCGAGCTGCTCGACCAGGCCCTCGTCGAGGAGGCCAGCAAGAAGTCCGGGCTCATCTGGGTCTCGGCGGACGGCGCCCCGGCCGCGCGTGCGCTGTGGCACGTGTGGCACGAGGGAGCGGCCTGCGTGGTGGGCGACGGGCCGGGCGAGCAGCCGCTGCCCGGGCTGGTCGACGGGGCGGCGGTCGAGGTCACCGTCCGCAGCAAGGACAAGGGCGGCCGGCTGGTCTCCTGGACCGCGCGCGCCGTCCAGCTCGCCCCGGGCGGGGAGGCGTGGGAGGCGGCGGTCGCCGAGCTCAAGGGCAAGCGTCTGAACGCGCCCGACGGTGAGGCGATGACCGAGCGCTGGGCGCGTGAGTGCCGGGTGCTGCGGCTGGAGCCGACGGGTACGACGCTGCCGCTGCCGGACGGGGACCTCGCGGCCCGTCCGGTGCCGTCCGCGGCGACGACGCGGGAACCGGCCCCCGCGGGCCTGCCCCGGCTCCTGCTGAGGAAGCGCCGCCGCCGGTAGCGGCCGTCAGGACGTCGGGAGCCGCTTGCCGTAGTCCACGGTCTCCTTCTCCGGCGGTTCCTCCAGGGCGAAGTCCTGGCCCCAGGCGGAGAAGGTGAGCGTGCCGGCGCCGCCCGCGCGGACCAGGCGCAGCGGGTACGGCCGGCCCTCAAGGGAGACGTCCAGGGTGCCACCCGAGCCGTCGCCGCCGGTGATGCGGATGGTGCGGACGCCGGCCTGCTCGTGGTGGCCGTCCGTCGACAGCTTGCCGTGCAGCGTGAGAAGGCCGTCCAGCAGGACGTTCTTGTCGGTGAGACCGCTGAACTTCTTGTACGCCGGATCGCCGGACGGCACCTTCACGTACTTGCCGCCGAGCTTGTCGGCCGCCGCCGCGTCCGAGCCGCCCTCACCGTCCTTGGCGTCGTCGCCGTCGTCGCCGTGGCTCCAGAAGTCCGCGTCGGCCTTCAGGTAGAGCTGCTCGCCGATCCGCAGCAGATGGAAGGTGGCGCCCTCCGCGGTGACCGAGCCGCTGCCGCCGTCCGCCTTCAGGCGCATGTCCAGCTCGTAGGTGCGCCCGCCGGCGGCCACCGTTCCCGCGAGGCGCACCGCGTTCACCGAGGAGGCCGCCGCCCTGGTGCGCTGCTGGATCTGCTCGGGGGGCAGCTTGCCGACCCCGTTGGTGCCCGCGTCCGGATCCTCGCTGCACCCCGTCAGCCCGAGTCCCGTCACGACCAGCGCGCACACGGCGCCCAGCAGTGCGGTCCGACGCGTACGACCCTGGGGCATCGCAGTCACGAAGAGGGCTGCCTTTCTGCGGGGGTGTCCTGAACGGCGTACGGCAGCGTACCGGGATCGGAGATCCGGAACGGAGTCAGTCCGTCCGGACCGCTCACCAGGGCGGAGCCGATACGGACGGGCTAGCCTGAAGCCCGCGGCAACGGGCATTCCGGAACAGGAACGCAGCACCGCCGAACCCGTCGGACACCGAAACGAACCCGAGAAGGACACCGAAAGGGACACTTCGCCATGGCAGCCGGCGCCCCCCGGATCTTCGTCTCGCACCTCTCCGGTGTCGCCGTCTTCGACCCCAACGGCGACCAGGTGGGCCGGGTCCGCGATCTGGTCGTCATGCTGCGCGTCGGCCGCCGACCGCCCCGTCTGCTCGGTCTGGTGGTGGAGCTCGCCACCCGCCGCCGCATCTTCCTGCCGATGACCCGGGTGACCGGCGTGCAGTCCGGCCAGGTGCTCACCACCGGGGTGCTCAACGTGCGCCGCTTCGAGCAGCGGCCCACCGAGCGCCTCGTCTTCGGCGAGCTGCTGGACCGCCGGGTCACCCTGGTCGAGACCGGCGAGGAGGTCACCGTCCTCGACTTGTCGGTGCAGCAGCTGCCGGCCCGCCGGGACTGGGAGATCGACCGGGTCTTCGTCCGCAAGGGCAAGAAGGCCGGCGCGTTCCGGCGCGCCAAGGGCGAGGCGCTGACCGTCGAGTGGACGGCCGTGACCGGGTTCTCCCTGGAGGAGCACGGGCAGGGCGCCGAGAGCCTGCTCGCCACCTTCGAGCAACTGCGCCCCGCCGACCTCGCCAACGTGCTGCACCACCTGTCGGCCAAACGCCGCGCGGAGGTCGCCGCCGCCCTCGACGACGACCGCCTCGCGGACGTGCTGGAGGAGCTCCCCGAGGACGACCAGATCGAGATCCTCGGCAAGCTGAAGGAGGAGCGCGCGGCGGACGTCCTGGAGGCGATGGACCCCGACGACGCCGCCGACCTGCTCGGCGAACTCCCCGAGCAGGACCAGGAGCGGCTGCTGAGCCTGATGCAGCCCTCCGACGCGGCCGACATGCGCCGGCTGATGTCGTACGAGGAGCACACGGCGGGCGGTCTGATGACCACCGAGCCGGTCGTGCTGCGGCCGGACGCGACCGTCGCCGACGCGCTGGCCCGGGTCCGCAACCCCGACCTGTCCCCCGCGCTCGCCGCGCAGGTGTACGTCTGCCGCCCGCCCGACGAGACGCCGACCGGCAAGTACCTCGGCACGGTGCACTTCCAGCGGCTGCTGCGCGACCCGCCGTACACGCTGGTCGGCTCGATCATCGACGACGACCTGCAGCCCCTCGACCCGGAGGCGCCGCTGTCGGTGGTCGCCGGGCTCTTCGCGACGTACGACATGGTCGCGGTGCCCGTCGTGGACGAGGCGGGGTCGCTGCTGGGCGTGGTCACCGTGGACGACGTCCTGGACCACATGCTGCCGGACGACTGGCGGGAGACGGAGTTCCACCTGGAGGTCGACGAGGCGGGGGGCGCGGCCCATGGCACCTGAACGCGACGGCATCCGCGAGGGCCGCGCGCACGCGGGCCCGGCCCGTGACCGCGCGCCCGTCGGCGCCACCGCCGCCACGCGCCCGCGCGCCCGCCTGGACCAGCCCATGCCGCCCCGGCGGCGGTTCCTGCCGGAGTACGACCCCGAGGCCTTCGGGCGGCTCTCGGAGCGCATCGCGCGCTTCATCGGGACCGGGCGGTTCCTGGTCTGGATGACGGTCGTGATCATCGTGTGGGTGCTGTGGAACATCGCCGCGCCGCACGACCTGCGCTTCGACGAGTACCCGTTCATCTTCCTGACGCTGGCCCTTTCCCTGCAGGCGTCCTACGCCGCCCCGCTGATCCTGCTCGCGCAGAACCGGCAGGACGACCGGGACCGGGTCAACCTGGAACAGGACCGGAAGCAGAACGAGCGGTCCATCGCCGACACCGAGTACCTGACCCGGGAGATCGCCTCCCTGCGGGTGGGCCTGGGTGAGGTGGCGACCCGCGACTGGATCCGCTCGGAGCTGCAGGACCTGACGAAAGAGCTGGCCCGCCACGACGGACACGCCGTATTCCCGGCAGAACGGTCGGCGGCACGTGACGCAGACGACCGCTGACGGGCTGGCCGACAGCCCCCGGGCGCGCCGTACCATCGTCCTTATGGCTACGGAAGACGCGGTGCGCGAAGCACTGGCGACGGTGAACGACCCCGAGATCAACCGCCCCATCACGGAGCTGGGGATGGTCAAGTCCGTGGAGATCGGCGCGGACGGAGCGGTCGCGGTCACCGTCTACCTCACGGTGTCCGGCTGCCCGATGCGCGACACCATCACGCAGCGCGTCACGGAGGCGGTCTCCCGGGTCGAGGGCGTCACCCGGGTCGACGTGACGCTGGACGTCATGAGCGACGAGCAGCGCCGTGAGCTGGCGGCGGCCCTGCGCGGCGGCCAGGCCGAGCGCGAAGTCCCCTTCGCCAAGCCGGGCTCGCTCACCCGCGTGTACGCGGTCGCCTCCGGCAAGGGCGGCGTCGGCAAGTCCTCGGTCACGGTGAACCTGGCGGCGGCGATGGCGGCCGACGGTCTGAAGGTGGGCGTCGTCGACGCCGACATCTACGGCCACAGCGTGCCGCGCATGCTGGGCGCGGACGGCCGGCCCACCCAGGTCGAGAACATGATCATGCCGCCGTCCGCCAACGGGGTGAAGGTCATCTCCATCGGCATGTTCACCCCGGGCAACGCGCCGGTGGTCTGGCGCGGCCCGATGCTGCACCGGGCGCTCCAGCAGTTCCTGGCGGACGTCTACTGGGGCGACCTGGACGTCCTGCTCCTGGACCTGCCGCCGGGCACCGGTGACATCGCCATCTCGGTGGCCCAGCTGGTTCCGAACGCCGAGATCCTGGTCGTCACCACGCCGCAGCAGGCGGCGGCCGAGGTCGCCGAGCGCGCGGGTTCCATCGCGGTCCAGACCCATCAGAAGATCGTCGGCGTGGTGGAGAACATGTCGGGCCTGCCCTGTCCGCACTGCGACGAGATGGTCGACGTCTTCGGCACGGGCGGCGGCCAGGTGGTCGCCGACGGCCTCACCCGGACGACGGGCACCAACGTCCCGGTCCTCGGCAGCATCCCGATCGACGTCCGTCTGCGCGAGGGCGGCGACGACGGCCGGCCGGTCGTCCTGACCGACCCGGACAGCCCGGCCGGCGCGGCGCTGCGCGCCATCGCGGGCAAGCTCGGCGGCCGGCAGCGGGGGCTGTCGGGGCTCTCCCTGGGGATCACCCCGAAGAACAAGTTCTGAGCCGCGGTCAGGGGGCGAGGGGCGCCGGGTGGCGCCCCTTTTCCGCTGCCCGCGCGTCTCCGTCTCTGCCCCGCGCGGGTCCTCCTGGCTGCGCGCTCCTGCTCACGCGTACGCGCCGATGTCCTTGATCATGGCGAAGCCGAGCCCGTAGGCGCTCATGCCCCGGCCGTAGGCGCCCAGGTGCACGCCCTGCTCGGTGGAGCCGGCGAGGACCCACCCGAACTCGGACTCGCGGTAGTGGAAGGGTGTCGGCACGCCGTCCACCGGCAGGGAGAGCGTGGACCACTCGGAGCCGGAGAGGTCGTCGGCCAGCGCCCACGCGGTCTCCGTCTGCTGCTCCAGCCAGTCGTCCCGCAGGCTGTGGTCCATCTGCCCCGGCCAGGTGAAGGACAGCAGCCCGACACCCGCCAGCCAGGCCGCCGAGGAGACCGACGTGGCCTCCAGCAGCCCCGTGCCGTCGGCGCTGCGCCGGGAGGGGTTCGCGGCGACGGTCACCACGACCGCGAACTTCCCGCGCTCCTCGCCGGCCGTCTCATGCCGTACGGACGGCTCGTCGCCGTGTCCCACCGACCCGTGCTCGACGGACCCGTCGGCCGCCGTCCCGACCTGCATCAGCCAGCGCGGCCCCGTGAAGGCCTCGTCGAGGCCGTACCAGGGGAACGGCGCCTCCAGGTAGCCGTCGGCGGTGCGCCGGGCGGAGGGAACCTGCTGTTCGTCCTCCGCGGCCGGCGTCTGCGCGACTGCCTGACTCGTCGTCTCCATGTACCCGGACGCCTCCTCGCTCTCGCCGGACCGGTCCGGCCCGCCCCCCTTCGGGCGGCCACGCCTCACGGCGTTCGATCCGCACAACAACTTGGCAGCATAGCCACCCATCTCCGGGCAGCCGGGAACGCGCCCGGCGCGCGGGGCGCGCGGGCGCCGTGTTCAGGCCGTCAGGTGGCGTCCGCGTCGAAGGGCGGCCGGGTGTCCGCGCCCGGCTCCTCGGGCTTCTTGGTCATGTCGACCCGCCCGGAGGGCGACGAGGACGACGAGGACGCGGCGGACGGCGTCGAGGCGTCCGACCCGCGGCTGTGGACGGCCTCGGTGACCTCGGCCATCTCCTTCTTCAGGTCGAAGCCGTTGCGGATCTCCTTCAGCCCCATGTCCTCGTTCTCCAGCTGCTTGCGGATGAACGTCTTGGGGTTGAGGTCCTCGAACTCGAAGTCCTTGAAGTCCGGGCCGAGTTCGCTGCGGATGTCGTGTTTGGCGCTGTCGGAGAACTCACGGATCTTCCGGATCGTGCGCGCCACGTCCTGGATGACCTTCGGGAGCTTGTCCGGACCGAAGACGAGCACGGCCAGGACGATGATCGTCACCAGCTCAAGCGCACCTATGTCATTGAACACCTGAAGCTCCTTGCGATGTCCGGGCCGGGTCCACGGTACCTGTCGGGGCTGGGCGACCGGTACCGTCCCGCGCGGTCGGAGTGCGGCGTCACGGCCTGTTTTCCGCGTTGTTTGCCTAGTGCCACGGTGTTGCGCGGTGTCTTCTGTGAGGTTGCTGTCACTTTGCCCCGTCCGGCCGGGTCCGGGCCGCTCAGTCCGAGGAGGAGCCGAGGACGAGGGAGAGCGTGCGGCGCGCTCCGTCGCGTTCGACGGTGAGCTCCAGGCGGTCGCCGGGGCGGTGGGCACGGGTCTTGATGATCAGCTCCTCGCCCGAGTGGACGGGCTGGCCGTCGACCTCGACGATGACGTCACCCGCCTCGATCCCGGCCCGGTCGCCCGGCCCTCCCACGACGACCGGGGCGCTGCCGTCGCCGTTCTTCGTGCCGACGCGGGCGCCGTCGCCGCCGTAGTCCATGTCGAGGGTGATGCCGATGACCGGGTGGGTCGCCCGGCCGGTGTTGATCAGTTCCTCGGCGACGCGCTTGCCCTGGTTGACGGGGATGGCGAAGCCCAGGCCGATGGAGCCGGCCTGGCCGCCGCCGGGCTCGGAGCCGCCGCCGGCGGACCGGATCGCGGAGTTGATGCCGATGACCCGGCCCCGGATGTCGAGCAGCGGGCCGCCGGAGTTGCCCGGGTTGATCGGCGCGTCGGTCTGCAGCGCGTCCACGTACGACACGTCACTGGCGTCGCCGCTCTCGCCGCCGGCGGTGATGGGACGCTCCTTGGCGCTGATGATGCCGGAGGTGACCGTGCCCGCGAGGTCGAAGGGGGCGCCGATGGCGACGACCGGGTCGCCGACCTGGACGCTGTCCGAGTTGCCGAGGGGCAGCGGCTTGAGGCCGGTCACGCCCTTCACCTTGACGACGGCCAGGTCGTAGCCGGCGTCGCGGCCGACGATCTCCGCCTCGGCGGTCTCACCGCCGTAGAACACGACGGTTATCCGGCCGCCGCCGCCGGCCGCTTCGACGACGTGGTTGTTGGTCAGGATGTGGCCGCGGCTGTCCAGCACGAAGCCGGTGCCGGTACCGGACTCGTCGCCGCCGACGACGTGCAGGGTCACCACGCCGGGCAGGGCCCGGGCGGCGATCCCGGCCACGCTGTCCGCCGGCCGCTCCGGGGCCTCCACCCCGGACTGCGGCAGCTCGACGGACCCGAGACCGCCGTTGCGCTCCAGGTAGGTCCCCGCGATGCCGCCCACGCCTCCCGACAGGAGCGCGAGGGCCAGCGCCGCCCCGAGCAGCCTCTTGCGCGCCCGCTTGCGCTGCTGAGCCTCGGTGAGCACCCCGGCGCCGGTCTGCTGCAGCGGTGCGGTCGGGGCGGGGGCGGCGGCCCAGGGGTCGTAGCCCTGCCAGGGATCGGGTGGCGATCCGGCCGACCCGGCTGGCCCGGGGGACGGCGCGCCGGCGGCCGATGTCGGCGCCGGGGCGGGTGCCGGGCCGGGGTCCGGTCCGGGAGCGGGGTCCGGTCCACCGGGAGCGGGGGCCCGTCCGGGGGATGGTACGGGGGCTGGGGGCGGGTCGGCGGCAGGAGAGGGGCCGGGGGCCGAGTCCGAGGCCGGTGGCGACGCCGGGGCCGGCGGGAATGCCGGGGCCGGGTGGGACGCCGAGGCGGAGGCCGGGTGTGATGCCGAGGCGGGAGCTGACGCCGGGGCCGGTCCGGGTGCCTGCGCCGGTACCGGTACGTCGCCGAAGGGGGCGGCCGTGGAACACCCGGCCTGATCGGCGCCGGGCTCGGTTCCGGCGCCGGTGAGGTGGCCGACCCGGCCCGACACCGCCGGATGCTGTACCGGCGGGGCGGGCGCCCAGGGCCCGGGCTCCCCGTACGGGGGCGTGCTGTAGGGGTCGGGGTCGTGCAGCGGCTGCGGCCGCTCCGGCGCACTCGCGGAGTGCTCCCCGGGGTGCCCCACGTCCCCGGAGAAGCCGCCGGTCGCCCCGGAGGGCCCGGCCGGGCTGCCCGGAGAAGCGTCGTCCGCCGTCACAGACCGGCCGGAGGGTTCCGGGGCGCCGACGCTCCCGGGGATGCCGACCACCCCGGAGGATCCGGCGGCGCTGTCCGGAGGGGCGCCCGAGGGCCCGGACTGCTCGGAGTACTCGGAGTACTCGGAGTACTCGGAGTACTCGGCCAGAGTCGCGGAACGGTCGACGGAGGCGCCGCCTCCGGAGGGTCCGGCTGGTGAGGGCTCGATTGAGGGACCGGTTGAGGGACCGTCGAAGTCGCCGGCGGGCGCGACGCGGTCGGTGGCGGGCCCGGGCTCGTCACAACCGGCGGCGGCTTCCGGCTCGTCGACGGCGGGCGGGGCCGACGGGCGGCTCAGTTCGTAGTCGCCGTCGGGCGTCGGCCGGGTGGGGTGGGCCAGCCGGAAGTCACCGTCGGCGTCCTCGGCCGGCGCGCCCGGCGCCTCCTGCGCCCGCGGCCGGCTCCACCACTTCCCCTTCGTGGGCTTGCCCTCGTCCATGCTCTCCCCGCACGCCTGAGCGCCCGGCCGGATGGCATAGGGGCGCGGTCCGGTCTGGATTCAATCAGGTTCCGGGCCGCGGGCGCACCGCGCGGCGGCTGGGTCAGCGCTCCCGCTGGCCGGAGTGACCTGGGGTGACGGCGGAAGAGGGGGTCGGCTCGGGGGCGCCGGTCCCCAGGGCGAGCAGGCCGGGTGGGCTGAACTCCGGGGCGGTGGTCAGGGACGTCAGGGAGATGGGTGGGACGTCGAGCGGACGTATCAGCGGTGACCTCGCCGCCGCTCCCGCGACCACGGGGGTCATGCCCTGGCGCCCGGCGGCCGGGGTCGGCAGACCGGGCAGCAGCGGCGCGGACACCTCGGTGGGCGCCGCGGGGTGGTCGCCGAGCCCGCCCTGTCGGCCGCTCTGCGTGAACAGCGGAGCGGAGCCCCGCCGCCGCGAGGTCTCGGGTGTGGTCGCCGATCCGGTGCCGGATGTGCGCGCCGGGGTGACGTTACTGCCGTTGCCGGAGCCGCCGCGGGCGTCCGCGGTGGGGTCGACGGGGACGCTGCCGGTCATGCCGCCCAGCGCGATCGCGGCCAGCGAGACAGCGCCGGCGGCGGCGAAGGCGAACCGCAGCCCCCGGGAGCGCTCGGCGTCGCCGCGGCCCACCGGGTGGATACGGAAGCCGCGGTCGTCGGCACCCGGCGCGAGGGCGGGGTTGCGTACGGCCGGGCCGGTGGCGAGGGCGGTGGCGGGGCCGCGGGTGGGGTCGTAGGAGAGGGCGAAGGGCTCGGGTCTCCTCATCCGGAAGGCGGCGAGTCCGCCCCCGCCGAGCGGCGTGCCACCGCCGTCCTCCGGGTCACCCCCTCCGGGGAGCCCCTGGAGACGGGCCAGGAAACTTTCGGAGGGCGCCGGTGGAGCCACGGCGGCGAACACGTCCTTCAGCCGGCGCTGGGCGTCCACCTCCGCCTTGCACTTCGGGCAGGTGGCGACATGGGCGAGGACGCGCTCACGCGTGTCATGACCGAGCTCTCCGTCCACCAGGGCGGAGAGTCGGTCTCCGAGATGCTGCTCTGCGAGGTGTCCCTCGACAGGGTTCGGCCGTGATCCACTCACGCGGTCGCGCCCCCTCCCCTCAGCACGGGAACGCGGGGCACGAGCGAGCGGCGCTCGGCGCGTGCCTCCGGCGACCGGTGTGCGAGGGCCTTGCGCAGCTGGGAGCGGCCGCGGTGGATCCGGGAGCGGACGGTGCCGAGCTTGACGCCGAGGGTCGCGGCGATCTCCTCGTAGGAGAGCCCTTCGATGTCGCACAGCACGACCGCGGCGCGGAACTCCGGCGCGAGGGTGTCCAGGGCCTGCTGGACGTCCGCGTCGAAGTGGGCGTCGTTGAGGATCTGCTGCGGGGTGGGTTCCTTGCTGGCGAGACGCTCGGCGGCGTCGTCGCCGAGGGTGTCGAAGCGGATGCGCTGCTTGCGGCGGACCATGTCCAGGAAGAGGTTGGTCGTGATGCGGTGCAGCCAGCCTTCGAAGGTGCCCGGGGTGTAGGTCGACAGCGAGCGGAAGACACGGACGAAGACCTCCTGAGTGAGGTCCTCGGCGTCGTGCTGGTTGCCGGTGAGGCGGTAGGCGAGGCGGTAGACGCGTCCGCTGTGCGTGCTGACGATCTCCTCCCAGGTGGGCGGAGTCCACGCCTGCCCGTCCGCGTCGGTGGCGAAGGTCGCGGTCTGGGCTCGGCCGGCCGTGGGGCCGGCGGCGGGGTGGTCAGCAGCGGTGTCGGTCACGGATTTCGGCTTGCCCGCCGATCCGAGAAGGCGCCGCAGCACTCTTCCCCGATCTCCAGGCGCAGCCGCACCTCCCCTGTCAGCTCTGGTGGTGTCCAGTGGAGCCCCTACCATAGCCACCTCGCCCGTTAGGACCGGATAAGCGGTTTTACGAGAATTTGATCTGGGCTGATACGGCTCATACGGCTGCGTCAGCAGTTGCCGACCGGCCCGCTCGCTGTCGTGATCCAACCGTGCCCCCAGTCGTCGTTCCCACCCTCTCAAACGCCTGGTCCCATCTGCGGGTTCCCGGCGGCAACGGATACAGTCACGCCGAGGCAACCATGGGGACAGGAGAGGGTCATTACCGGCAACCGGCAGACGAGCTGGGCGTTCGCCGACGCCTATGTCGCCGAGGACGACGCGCTGCGCTGGGCCCGCGACCGGGCCCGTGAGGCAGGGCTGCGCTCGGTGTCGCCCAGCACGGGCGCCGCTCTGCGACTGCTCGCCGCCACCGTGGACGCGAAGGCGGTCGCCGAGATCGGCACGGGCACCGGCGTCTCCGGTATCCATCTGCTGCACGGCATGCGCCCGGACGGCGTGCTGACCACCGTGGACCCGGAGCCGGAGCACCAGCAGTCCGCCCGGCAGGCGTTCCGGGCGAGCGGCTTCGCCAGCAACCGGTCCCGCTTCATCCCGGGACGCGCCCTCGACGTGCTGCCTCGGCTCGCCGACTCCGGCTACGACCTCGTCTTCTGCGACGGTGACCGCCTGGAGCTGCTGGACTACCTCGCTGAATCGTTGCGCCTGCTGCGCCCGGGCGGGCTGGTGGTGTTCGAGGGCGTCTTCGCGAGCGGTCGCACGGTGGACTCCGGCCCCCAGCCCACGGAGGTCATACGCATCCGGGAGCTGCTGCGCGCGGTGCGCGAGAGCCAGGAGCTGGTGCCGTCCCTGCTGCCGGTCGGCGACGGGCTGCTGTGCGCGGTCAAGCGCTGACGGGACGCACCGGTCCCACGCCCCCCCACGTACCGCACCGAGGCGCACGGACCCGGGCGGCGAAGCACGGGGCGACGAGGTTGCGGGGCGACGGGGTTGCGGGGCGACGGGGCGACACTGCCGATCACACGGGTCCGCCGGGCAAAACAACCGCCCCGGCACCTGATGTGATGCCGGGGCGGTTGAAAGGGTATGGTCGCTGGCGCGTCAGCCGACGACTTTCTTGAGGGCGTCGCCGAGGGCGTCGGCCTCGTCCGGAGTCAGCTCGACGACGAGCCGACCGCCGCCTTCGAGCGGAACGCGCATGACGATGCCCCGCCCCTCCTTGGTCACCTCGAGCGGGCCGTCGCCCGTCCGCGGCTTCATGGCCGCCATGCTCGTTCCCCTTCCTGAAACCAGCTCATCGTCAAAGCCGACGGCCCCTGAAGGGCATGCGCGGTCCTGGCGCCCGGAGGGCTGGGGACACGCGACACCGGCATCGAACACATTGCTTCCCAGCCATTATCCCGCATCTCAGGACCCGATGACCAACATCAGTCCGCATCGCTTGGGCAACGCACGCGAGCAAAACCACTCAATTCGGCGATGTGGCTGCGATACTGCGCGCCCTCACGGAGGGACGCCGTCCGGGAATCGGCCCGGATTCTTTGACGCAGCTCACACGGCCGGTCCGGCGCCCGGGCCGCGATCTCCGTCATGCTGTCCTGCAGACAACGACGTACTGAGCGGTACGTCAGTGCCGCGACCTGGAGGGGACACCCATGGCCGACACCGTGCTCTACGAGGTGAGCGACGGACTCGCCACGATCACCCTGAACCGCCCCGAGGCGATGAACGCGCTGGACGTCGCGACCAAGGTCGCTCTGCGTGACGCCGCGCGTGCCGCCGCGGACGACGACGCCGTACGGGCCGTGCTGCTGACGGCGGCCGGGGACCGGGCGTTCTGCGTGGGCCAGGACCTGAAGGAGCACATCGGGCTGCTCGCGGCCGACCGGGAGACGGGGTCGGGGCAGACGATGAGCACGGTGCGCGAGCACTACAACCCGATCGTGCGGGCGCTGGTTGAAGCGCCGAAGCCGGTGGTCGCGGCCGTGAACGGGGTGGCGGCCGGCGCCGGGTTCGGCTTCGCCCTCGCCGCGGACTACCGGATCGTGGCCGACACGGCGAGCTTCAACACGTCGTTCGCGGGCGTGGCGCTCACCGCCGACTCCGGGGTCTCCTGGACCCTGCCGCGGGTGATCGGGCCGTCCCGGGCGACCGACCTGCTGCTCTTCCCGCGCACGGTCAAGGCGCAGGAGGCGTACGAGCTCGGCATCGCCAACCGGGTCGTCGCCTCGGCGGAGCTGCGGGCCGAGGCGGAGAAGGTGGCCCGGGGGCTCGCCGCGGGTCCGACCGTGGCGTACGCGGCGCTGAAGGAGGCGGTGGCCTTCGGGCTGACGCACTCCCTCGCCGAGACGCTGGAGAAGGAGGACGAGCTGCAGACCCGCGCCGGGCAGTCCGAGGATCACCAGATCGCGGTGCAGGCCTTCGTGAACAAGGAACGCCCGAAGTACCTGGGCCGGTAGGCGACGGGGTCCCCGGGTCCGGTGCGGGCGTTCTTCCCGCACCGCGCGTCGCTAGACGGCGGCGCCCCGGGCCACGCAGGTCGCCAGGTGGTCGTCGACCAGTCCGCACGCCTGCATCAGGGCGTACGCCGTCGTCGGGCCGACGAAGCGCAGCCCCCGCTGCTTCAGCGCCTTGGACAGGGCCGTCGACTCCGGGGTGATCGCGGGGACGTCGGCCAGGGACTTGGGGACCGGGCGGAGGGCTGGGTCCGGGGCGTGGGACCAGATCAGCTCGTCGAGGTCGCCCGGGGCCCAGTCCGCCAGCACGCGCGCGTTGGCGAGGGTGGCGTCGATCTTGGCGCGGTTGCGGATGATGCGCTCGTCGGTGAGGAGACGCGCGCGGTCCTCGTCCGTGAAGCCGGCCACGGAGGCGATCCGGAAGCCGGCGAAGGCGGCGCGGAAGCCGGGGCGGCGGCGCAGGATGGTGATCCAGGACAGGCCGGACTGGAAGGCCTCCAGGCTGAGGCGTTCGAAGAGGGCGTCGTCGCCGTGGACCGGCCGGCCCCATTCCTGGTCGTGGTACGCCACGTAGTCCGGCGTGGACAGGGCCCAGGGGCAGCGCGGGGCGCCGTCCGGGCCGGTCAGGGCGGTGCCGTCGGTCGTCACCGGGAGTCCTCCTGGTCGGGCTTCTCCATGGAGAGGTGCGGGGGGTGCGGTCCCTGGGTCCGGGCGCCGGACAGCGCGGCCTCCAGGTCGGCGATGCGCGCGTCCCGCTCGGCCAGTTCGGCGGAGAGGCGGTCGAGGGCGTCGTCGACGTCCGCCATGCGGTAGCCGCGGGCGGCGAGCGGGAAGCGCAGGGAGTCGATGTCTGCGCCGGTGACCGGACGGTCGTCGGGCAGCGGGTCGTGCAGCCGCTGGGGTTCGGCCTCCGGCAGCGGGCCGGTGCCCTCGCCGCCGCCGACCACGGCGAGCGTGACCGCGGCGACGACGACGGCGAGCGCCACGACCAGGAAGAAGAACATAACCATCGGCGGGTCCCCAGGCTCGGTGTGCGCGAAGTCGGATGTGTCAGGCTCCGATCGTGCCATGCGGGTGTGACCGTTAGGGTCGCAGGCGGTGGTTGTCGGGACGGCACAGGGAGAGGTCACAGGGGATGCTCAGGCTGGGCAGGCGGGAATTCGGCGAGCACGAGCCGGTGATCATGGCGATCGTCAACCGGACCCCGGACTCCTTCTACGACCAGGGCGCCACCTTCCGTGACGAACCGGCTCTCGCGCGCGTGGAGCAGGCGGTGGCCGAGGGCGCGGCGATCATCGACGTCGGCGGGGTGAAGGCGGGACCGGGTGAGGAGGTCACCGCCGAGGAGGAGGCGCGGCGCACGGTCGGGTTCGTGGCGGAGGTGCGGCGGCGGTTCCCCGAGGTGGTGATCAGCGTGGACACCTGGCGCGCGGAGGTCGGGGCGGCGGTGTGCGAGGCCGGGGCGGATCTGCTCAACGACGCCTGGGGCGGGGTGGACCCGGGGCTGGCGGAGGTCGCGGCGCGGTACGGGGTGGGGCTGGTGTGCACGCACGCGGGGGGTTCGCAGCCCCGTACCCGCCCGCACCGCGTGACCTACGACGACGTGATGGCCGACATCCTGCGGGTGACCGTGGGCCTGGCGGAGCGGGCGGTGGCGCTCGGGGTGCCCCGCGAGTCGGTGCTCATCGACCCGGGGCACGACTTCGGGAAGAACACCCGGCACAGCCTGGAGGCGACGCGACGGCTCGGGAAGATGGTGGAGACGGGCTGGCCGGTGCTGGTCTCGCTGTCCAACAAGGACTTCGTCGGGGAGACCCTGGACCGGCCGGTCAAGGAGCGGCTGATCGGGACGCTGGCGACGACGGCGGTCTCGGCGTGGCTCGGGGCGCAGGTGTACCGGGTGCACGAGGTGGCGGAGACCCGGCAGGTGCTGGACATGGTGGCGACGATCGCGGGCCGGCGGGAGCCGGCGGTCGCGCGCCGGGGGCTGGCGTAGGTCCGTGCCGCCCGGCGCGGGGCTCCGCCGCGACGCGGAGCCCCCCGATCGGTCGCCTCAGCGCGCGGCCTCCTTCGACACCAGGGCCACCGCCTCCTGCACGTCGTCGGTCACGTGGAACAGCAGCAGGTCCTTCTCCGTCGCCTTGCCCTGGGCCACCAGTGTGTTCCGCAGCCAGTCCACCAGGCCGCCCCAGTAGGCGGTGCCGAACAGGACGATGGGGAACCGGGTGACCTTGCGGGTCTGGACGAGGGTGAGCGCCTCGAAGAGTTCGTCGAGGGTGCCGAGGCCGCCGGGCAGGACGACGAACCCCTGGGCGTACTTCACGAACATCATTTTTCTGACGAAGAAGTAGCGGAAGTTGAGCCCGATGTCGACATAGGGGTTCAGCCCCTGCTCGAAGGGCAGCTCGATGCCGAGGCCGACGGAGGTGCCGCCCGCCTCGCAGGCGCCCTTGTTGGCCGCCTCCATCGCGCCGGGCCCGCCGCCCGTGATCACGGCCCACCCTGCCTCGACCAGGCCCCGGCCGAGGCGCACGCCGGCGTCGTAGTCCGGGGAGTCCACCGGGGTGCGGGCCGAGCCGAACACGCTGATCGCGGGCGGGAGTTCGGCGAGGGTGCCGAAGCCCTCGATGAATTCCGACTGGATGCGCAGGACCCGCCACGGGTCGGTGTGCACCCAGTCGGAGGGTCCTCCCACGTCGAGGAGGCGCTGGTCGGTGGTGCTCGTCTGGATCTGACCGCGGCGTCGGAGCACCGGTCCCAGGCGCTGTTCCTCCGGCTGCCGCTCCTGCGTCCCCTCGGGGTTGCCGGTCGCCATGTGCGCTCCCTCCGCTTGCCTGTTTTCCGCATCAGCGTAGATCGCCGCTGGTTACGGGCGGGGGACTTCGGCGTGTCCGCCGTTCAGCGGCACCGGGCGCGAAGATCGCCGGGAGCGGCTCAGGCGGTGAGCCAGTCGCGCAGGCGCTCCTCGGCGGCCAGGATCTTGGCGGTCTCGACCCGTTCGTCGCGGCGGTGCGCCAGGTGCGGGTTGCCGGGGCCGTAGTTGACGGCGGGGATGCCGAGGGCGGCGAAGCGGGAGACGTCGGTCCAGCCGTACTTGGGCTGGGGGGTGCCGCCGACCGCCTCGATGAACGCGGCCGCGGCCGGGTGGGAGAGGCCGGGCAGGGCGCCGCCGCTGTGGTCGTCGACCACGAACTCGTCGACCCCGCAGTCCGCGAACACCTCGCGGACGTGGTCGACGGCCTCCTGCTCGGTGCGGTCGGGCGCGTAGCGGAAGTTGACGGTGACGACGCAGTCGTCCGGGATGACGTTGCCGGCCACGCCGCCCGAGACGCGCACGGCGTTGAGGCCTTCCCGGTACTGCAGGCCGTCGATGACCGGGTTGCGGGGCTCGTAGGCGGCGAGGCGGGCGAGGATGGGGGCGGCGGCGTGGATGGCGTTGGAGCCCATCCAGCTCCGGGCGGAGTGGGCGCGCTCGCCCTTCGTCCGCAGCAGCACCCGCAGCGTGCCCTGGCAGCCGCCCTCCACCTGGCCGTCGGAGGGTTCCAGCAGGACCGCGAAGTCGCCGGTCAGCCAGTCGGGGTGGGCCTCGGCGACGTGCCGCAGGCCGTTCAGCTCGGCGGCGACCTCCTCGTTGTCGTAGAAGACGAAGGTGAGGTCGCGGTTGGGGGCGGGGACGGTGGCGGCGATGCGCAGTTGCACGGCGACGCCGGACTTCATGTCACAGGTGCCGCAGCCCCACAGCACGCCGTCCGCGTCCAGCCGGGAGGGGACGTTGTCCGCGATGGGGACGGTGTCGATGTGGCCGGCCAGGATCACGCGTTCCGCCCGTCCGAGGCCGGTGCGTGCCACCACGTTGTTGCCGTACCGGTCGACCGTGAGGTGCGGCAGGGCGCGCAGGGCGGCCTCGACGGCGTCCGCGAGCGGCTTCTCGCTGCCGCTCTCCGAGGGGAAGTCGACGAGCCGCGCGGTGAGGGCGGCGGCGTCCAGCGTGAGGTCAAGCGAGGTGTCGGCCATGGCGTCGACCCTAACCCGGTGGGTGACGGCCGAGCGCGAGCGCCCGTTTTCAAACAGGCTTTCACACGGGCCTCCTGCGGCTCCGTACTCTCCAGTACCTTGTACCCGTGCCAGCGCCGTCCCCCTCCGCCAAGCGTCGTCGCCGCCCCCTGCGTTTCGGGGCGGGTCTCGTGGTCCTGCTCGCCGTCGCGGGCTATCTCGTGGTGCAGTACGTCACCGCGGGCGCCGGCGACCCGGGGTGCAGGGTCTTCTCGGCCGACGGGAAGGGGGCGTCGTACGAGTTCTCGCCGGAGCAGGCGGTGAACGCGGCGACGATCGCCGCCGTCGGCACCAACCGGGGCATGCCCGAGCGGGCCGTGACCATCGCGCTCGCGACCGCGCTGCAGGAGTCCGGGCTGCGCAACATCTCCTACGGCGACCGCGACTCCCTCGGTCTGTTCCAGCAGCGGCCCTCGCAGGGCTGGGGCACCGAACGGCAGGTGATGGACCCGTCGTACGCGGCGAACGTCTTCTACGAACACCTGGCGAAGGTCCCCGACTACACCGGGCTGCCGCTCACGGTGGCCGCGCAGCGGGTGCAGCGCAGCGGGTTCCCGGACGCGTACGCCAAGCACGAACCGGACGCCACACTGCTCGCGGCCGCGCTCACCGGGCGGTCGGCGGCCACGCTGACCTGCGGTGGCCGGCCCTCGGTGGGCACGGTGGCCACCGGGCCGCAGGCGGTGCGGGACGCGCTGGTGCGGGACTTCGGGCGCGCGGTGCTGCAGGAGGCGGGCGCGCAGGTCGGGGCGGCGCGGGAGAACCCGGCCGAGGGGACCGCACGCGGTCCGGCCGCGAGCAGCGGCGGGCGGACCGTGACCCTGCCGGTTCCGGCCGGTACCGGGACCGACGGGCGCGGTACCCGGGAACGCGGCTGGCAGCTGGCGCACTGGGCGGTGGCCAACGCCTCGAAGCTTCGCATCGAGCGGGTGTCGTACGCCGGGCGGGAGTGGGTCGCCGGGAACACGGACAGCCGGTGGCGGTCCACCGGGCCGGACCGGTCCAGCGAGGCCGGCGCGGCGAGCGACGTTCGAGTGGTCACCGCGCAGTAGTGCGGCCCTTCCCCCGCAGGGGTTGTGCGGAGGGTGCCCGCACCGCCGTGCTCCCGGGTTTTCCGACGGTTGCCGCCTTTCCCGCGAAGCCCTTGGGAACAAAGGGCTGCACGGCTTTCCCGGCGGTTTCCGAGGAACGACCTTTGTCCGTTTTTATCCGTAGCTGATAATGCGACGCATTACCAACTCTTTACGTTGGGCATGCGCAACTTCACGGGGAGTCGAGCGGTAGTCACGGCGCACGTGTTCCACAACCTCTCCCGTCAAGGAGCAACATGTCCCTCCCCCTGACCCGCCGGATCGCCCGTGCCGCGCTGCTCGTCGCTGCCGGAGCGGCTGCCGGGGTCGGTGCGGCCGGCTCCGCCAGCGCGGCCCCCGAACTGCCCGCCGCCCCGAACGTCGGCGGGCTGACCTCGCTGGACGCGGCGAGCGTCGGCACCACCCTCGACGGGGCCACCCAGAGCACCACGGGGCTCGCGACCGACGCCGGCGGCAAGGCCGTGCAGCAGTCGGGCAAGACCGGCGGCAAGGCCGTGAAGAAGGCCGCGCCGGCGGCGCAGAAGGCGGCCGGTGAGGCGGCCGGGTCCGCGGGCGACCTCCTCGGGGACGCCACCGGCACCGCGACCAAGGGCGGCCTGCCGACGGACTCGCTCACCCAGGGTGGCGGGCTGCCGGGCGCCCAGACCCTGCCGGTGAAGAGCCTGCCGCTCGGCTAGTCCGCGACACGTACGGCGACGGGGCCCGGGATCCTTCCCCCGGGCCCCGTCGCCGCGTCGTACCCGCACCGCGCCCGGCGGCGCGTCGTACCCGCACCGTGCCCCGCGCCGCGGCGTGCCCGCGCTGTGCCCGGCGGCGCACCCGCACCGCGTCTTACCCGCACCGTGCCCGGCGGCGCGCTGAGTTCGTGCGCTATGCCAGGCGCCGGGCCGCCGCCGCCACGCGCTCGTCCGTCGCCGTGAGGGCCACGCGGACGAAGTTCTCGCCCGCCGCGCCGTAGAAGTCGCCGGGGGCCACGAGGACGCCCCGTGCCGCGAGGTGGGCCACGGTGTCCCAGCAGGACTCGTCCCGGGTGGCCCACAGGTACAGGCTGGCCTCGCTGTGCTCGATGCGGAAGCCGTGGCCGAGCAGGGCCTCGCGCAGGACCGTGCGGCGGGCGGCGTAGCGTTCGCGCTGCTCGTGGACGTGGCTGTCGTCGCCGAGCGCGGCGACCACGGCCGCCTGGGTCGGGGCGGAGGTCATCATGCCGCCGTGCTTGCGGATCTCCAGCAGCGGACCCAGCACCGCCGGGTCGCCGGCCAGGAAGGCCGCCCGATAGCCGGCCAGGTTGGACCGCTTCGACAGCGAGTGGACCGAGACGATGCCCTCGTGGGAGCCGCCGTTGATGTCCGGGTGCAGCACCGACAGCGGGTCGGCCTCCCAGCCCAGCTCGATGTAGCACTCGTCGGAGAACAGCAGCACCCCGTGCTCGCGGGCCCAGGCGACCGTGCGGCGCAGCTCGTCCGCGGTCAGCACCCGGCCGGTCGGGTTGGAGGGCGAGTTCAGCCAGAGCAGCTTCAGGCCCGCCGGGTCCAGCCGCGTCGGGTCGTCGTACGCCTCGTGGTCCGCGCGGGCGAGCCGCGCCCCGACCTCGTACGTCGGGTAGGCCAGCCGCGGGTAGGCGACCCGGTCGCCGGGGCCGAGGCCCAGCTGGGTGGGCAGCCAGGCCACCAGTTCCTTGGAGCCGACGATCGGCAGGACGTGCCGGTGGGTGACCCCGCGAGCGCCCAGACGGCGCTCCAGCCAGCCCGTGATCGCGTCCCGCAGCGCCGGGGTGCCCCAGACCGTGGGGTAGCCCGGGGAGTCGGCGGCGTCGATCAGCGCCTTCTGGACCAGTTCCGGAACCGGGTCGACCGGTGTGCCGACGGAGAGGTCGACGATGCCGTCCGGGTGCGCGGCGGCGGTCTTCTTGTAGGGCTCCAGCTTGTCCCAGGGGAAGGCGGGCAGACGGTCGGAGACTGCGGACACGGGAATCTCGCTCACTTTCTTGTACGCCCGGGTACGGCGAAACGCCTCGGTCCCGTGCGGCGCTCACGATCGGGGCGATCGCGGCCGTACGGGACCGAGGCGGCGCGGCTCAGTGGTGCGGGCCGCTTGCGCGGTTACTCGCCCTGCGGCGGCAGAGCGGCCACGAACGGGTGATCACGCTCGATCAGCCCCAGCTTGCTGGCGCCGCCCGGGGAGCCGAGCTCGTCGAAGAACTCGACGTTCGCCTTGTAGTAGTCCTTCCACTCCTCCGGGGTGTCGTCCTCGTAGAAGATCGCCTCGACCGGGCAGACCGGCTCACAGGCACCGCAGTCGACGCATTCGTCCGGGTGGATGTACAAGGACCGCTGGCCCTCGTAGATGCAGTCGACCGGACACTCCTCGATGCACGCCTTGTCCTTGACGTCGACACAAGGCTGCGCGATGACGTAGGTCACGCTGTCGTTCCTCCTCGATAGGGCGCTGGCGGGCCTCCCACAGGCCCCGCCGCCTGGCGCGCGGGAGCGCGGCGTCGTCGATGCCCGCCCCTAGTATCTCCGTTCCTGGGCATGATCCGAACAGGAGGGGTGAACCGACCAGTGGAAATCTCGGCCGCCGGGCGCCTGGAGGTCCGTATCACCGCTGCTGACGTGGGCAAACGCGTCTCCGTCCGGCGGTTCGGCGGGCCTGGCGCGACAGGCGGGAAATTCACCGACACGGTGGGTGTTCTCACATCATGGGACAACGGTGTGCTGCTGATCACACGCCGGGACGGGGAGACGGTCCGGATCGACGAGGCCGCGCTGGTCGCGGGCAAGGTGGTGCCGGCCGCCCCGGCGCGGCGCCGGGGGCCCGCGGCCTCGTACGAGGAGCTGGCGCGGGTCACCACGCGCGCGTGGCCGCCGGTGGAGAACGAGCGGCTCGGCGACTGGCGGCTGCGGGCCGCGGTCCAGCCGGTGGAGCGTGCGGCGGGGGTGGCCGTCGGGCGGCGGGAGGGCTTCACCCGGCGCGCCAACTCCGTGCTGTCGCTGGGCGACCCCGGCATGCCTCTCGACGACGCCCTGGCGGCCGTACGGCGGTGGTACGACGAGCGCGGGCTGCCCGCCTACATACAGGCGGCCACCGGGGCCGAGGGCACCCAGGAGCTGCTGTGCGCGGAGCTGGAGCGGCGGGGCTGGATACGGGAGGTGACCGCCGAAGTGTGGGTCGGGGCACTGGCGCCGCTGGCCGACCGGGGTGAGCCTGGTGGTGTGGTGTCGGCGCGGGAGGCCGACGAGATGTGGCTCGCACGGTACCGACGCAAGGGGATGAGCGAGGTGGCGTTGCAGGTACTGTCCGGCGGCCCTTCGGTGTGGTTCGCGTCCGTGCCGGGTGGCGGGGGCGGGGCGCCGTCCGCGATCGGGCGGTGCGTGGTGGACGGCCGGTGGGCCGGGTTCGCCGCGGTGGAGGTGGACCCCGCGCGGCGGCGGCAGGGCCTGGCCACGGCCGTCATGGCCGCGCTGGCCCGGCGGGCGCTCGACGAGGGCGCGTCGGCGGCCTGGCTGCAGGTGGAGGCGGAGAACGCGGGGGCGCGGGCGCTGTACGCCGGCATGGGTTTCGCCGCGCATCACGCGTACCACTACTACCGGGCGCCGGAGGATTCGGGTTCCGGTCCTGGCTCCGGGTCCAGGTCCGGGTCGGGGTCCGAGTCCGGGGCCGGATTTCCTTCCGGTTCGGGCTCCGCATCCGGTTCGGGCTCCGCTTTCGATTCGGGTTTCGCTTCCGCTTCCGCTTCCGCTTCCGCATCCGGTTCCGGCCCGGACCGGTCGGCGTGAGAGGGCGCGGGCCTGTCATGCGGCGTCCTCCCTATCCCCCTTCGCCCGAGCGCTCGGCCGATCTGCGGCGGCGGTTCGCCGAGGAGGCGCGGTCCGAGCGGCCCGATCTGGCCGAGCTGTGCCTGCTGGTGGGCGCCACGGCGGACGGGGCGCTGGACGAGGCCGGGCTGGACGCCGCCCAGATGGAGCTGGACCGGCTGGCCGGCGAGCTGCCGTTCCGGCCGGGCGGGCCCCGCGCCTGGGCGGTGGCGCTGCGGGACCTGCTCGGGGAGCGGTACCGCTTCCACGGCTCGACCGGCGACTACGAGCGGCTGGAGTCGTCACTGCTGCACGAGGTGCTGCGGCGGCGGCGCGGACTGCCGATCCTGCTGTCGGTGGTGTGGCTGGAGGTCGCGCGGCGGGCCGGGGCGCCGGTGCACGGCGTCGCGCTGCCGGGTCACTTCGTGGTCGGGTTCGGGCCCCCGGACGAGCAGGTGCTCGCCGACCCGTTCGACGGGGGGCGGGTGCTGACCGACTCGGACGCGCAGACCCTCGTGGTCGGGGCCACCGGGGTGCCGCTGGACCGGTCGATGCTGGCGCCGGCGGATCCGCTGGAGGTCGTGCTGCGGATTCTCAACAACGTCCGCGCCTGGGCCTCGGCGCGCCCCGAGCGGGCCGACGTGGCGCTGTGGGCGGTGGAACTGGCGCTGCTGGTGCCGTCGCATCCGGCCCGGCTGCGCTACGAGCTGGGGCAGGTGCTCGTGCAGCGGGGCGACTTCGTCGAGGGCGCCGAGGAGATGGAGGAGTACGCGGACCTGGTGGAGGTCGTCGACGAGGCCCTGGCGGACAAGGTCCGGGCCCAGGCGCAGGCCGCCCGCGCGCTGCTGAACTGAGGGGCCGCGGTCGTACCGGCGGCTACAGCCAGCCCTTCTCCCTGGCTATCCGCACCGCCTCCGTGCGGTTGCGCGCCGCCAGCTTCTGGATGGCCGTGGACAGGTAGTTGCGCACCGTGCCCTGGGAGAGGTGCAGGGTCGCGGCGAGGTCGGCGTTGGTGGAGCCGTCGGCCGCGGCGCGCAGGATCTCCCGTTCGCGGTCGGTGAGGGGGTTGGCGCCCTCCGCGAGGGCCGCCGCAGCGAGGGTGGGGTCGATGACCCGCTCGCCGGCGAGCACCTTGCGGATGGCGTCGGCGAGTCGGGCCGCCGGGGCGTCCTTGACGAGGAAGGCGTCCGCACCGGCCTCCATGGCGCTGCGCAGGTAGCCGGGGCGGCCGAAGGTGGTGAGGACGACCAGCTTGACCGCCGGGAGTTCCGCGTGCAGGCGGGCGGCCGCCTCGATGCCCGTCGCGCCCGGCATCTCGATGTCCAGCAGGGCGACGTCCACGGCGTTCTCCCGGGCGGCGGCGGACACCTCGTCACCGCGCGCGACCTGGGCGACCACCTCGATGTCGTCCTCCAGGCCGAGCAGGGCGGCGAGCGCCTCGCGGACCATCGACTGGTCCTCGGCCAGCAGGACCTTGATCATGCGGGTCATGCCCCGGATCCTACGTGCGCCGCCTGGGCCGCCGGGGCGGCGGGGACCCGCGCGACCAGGCGGAAGCCCGGCCGGGCGGAGCCCGCCTCCAGGGTGCCGCCCGCCTTCTCCAGACGCTCGGTCAGCCCGGTGAGGCCGTTGCCGGGGCCGCCGCCGGAGCCGCCGGAGCCGTCGTCCTCGACGCAGAGTTCCAGGAGCGGACCGTCCAGGCTCTGGCGGCGCACCAGGTCGACGGTGCAGCGCCGGGCGCCGCTGTGCCGTACGACGTTGGTGACGGCCTCGCGCAGCGCCCAGGCGAGGGCGCTCTCGCTGACCTCGGGGACGCCGTCGAGGTCGGGCTCGGCGGGTATCTCGGCGGTGACGCCGGCGGCCGTCAGGGCCACCTTGGCGCCGGCCAGTTCGGCGGCGATGCGGGGGCGCCGGTAGCCGGTGACGGCCTCCCGGACGTCGACCATGGCCTGCCGGCTGACCTGTTCGATGTCGGCGACCTGCTGGGCCGCCTTGTCGGGGTGGGCGGGCAGCATCCGGCCCGCCAGCTCGCTCTTGAGGGTGATCAGGGACAGGGAGTGGCCGAGCAGGTCGTGCAGGTCGCGGGCGAGGCGCAGCCGCTCCTCGTTGGCGGCCAGCTGGGCGACGGTGGCGCGGGCCTCGCGCAACTCGATCGTGGTGCGGATCAGTTCCCGCACGCCGGCCATGGAGAAGCCGCCCAGCAGGGCCGGCAGCAGCAGCCCGGCGAGGAACTCGGTGCCACCGGGGACGCCGAACGAGACCACCGTCAGCAGGGCGGAGACCCCGGGGAGCACCCAGCGGGCGTACCGCATCGGCAGGGCCGCCCCGGAGGCGACCGCCACGTACACGTAGAGCACCATCCACTCCCGGCCCAGGGTGAGGGAGAGGATCGTGGACTGGGCGGCGAGGACGCCGAGCGCGGCGCCGACCGCGGCGACGGCGTCGCGGCGCCCGGCTCGGAAGATGAGGAGGAAGTACCAGGTGACGAAGGCCACCAGGCCGATCCAGCCGAGGATCCGGACGCCCGTGGCGTGGCCGCCGTGCAGCAGGTCGTCGACGGGTGCCTGCATGTAGGCCAGCCAGATGCCGGTCCACAGCAGTTTCATGGCCTGTTGCCTGCGGTTCTGCGGGCGCTGCCCGAGGCCGATGCCGCTCACGCCTTCAGCGTGTCCTTCCGGTACAGCCAGGCCGCGCCGCCCGTGAACAGGGCGAAGGACACGGCGAGGATGACGATGTCCCTGAGGTGCGGGGCGCGGCCCTGTTCGACGGCCTGCCCCAGGGCAGCGTACGCGTGGGTGGGCACCCAGCGGGCGGTCTCCCGCAGCCAGTCCGGGAAGTTGGTGGTGGGCATCCACAGGCCGCCCAGGATGGACAGCCCGAAGTAGATGATCATGGTGAGGGGGCGGACCGAGTCGCCGCTCGCCAGGTACCCGATGGCCACGCCGAGCGCGGCGAACACCAGGCTGCCCGCCCAGATCGTGCCGGTCAGCGCGAGCCACTGCCAGGCGTCCAGGCGTACCTCCTTCATCGCGGCGGCGACGGCGAAGACCACCACGATGGACGGCAGGCTCACCACGGCGGCACTGGCGGTCTTGGCGAGCACGTAGCCGTGGCCGGGCAGGGGGGTCAGCCGCAGCTGGCGTACCCAGCCGCTCTCCCTCTCCTTCGCGATGCGCTCGCTGTTGCCCATCAGGACGGCGGTGAGCGCCCCGAAGGAGGCCATGGAGACCATCATGTAGGTGGGGAGGGTGAGCCCCGTGCCGTCGATCTTCTCGTCGCCGTCGGCGCTGCTCGCGATCAGCAGGAAGAGCACGGACGGGTAGAGCACGGAGAAGAACAGGAACTTGCGGTTGCGCAGGGCGCGGGTGAGTTCGAGCCGGATCAGGCCGCTGGAGGCGAGGACACTCGTCATCGGGTGCGGGCCTCCTCGGCCGCGGTGATGGCCACGAAGGCCTGTTCCAGGCCGAGTCCGGCGACCTCCAGGTTGCGGGGGTACAGGCCGAGGCCGTAGAGGGCGTGGACGGTGGCGTCCGCGTCCGTCGACCGGATGCGGACGGTGGGGCCGCTGACGTCGAGGCCCGTCAGGAACGGCAGCGCGCCCAGGGCGGTCCGGTCGATCGCGGCCGGTTCCAGGTCGAAGGAGACGCGGCGCGACCCGGCCCTCGCCTTGATCTCGGCGGCCGTGCCGTCGGCCAGCAGCCGTCCGCGGTGCAGCACCAGCACCCGGTCGGCGACGGCGTCGGCCTCCTCCAGGTAGTGGGTGGCGAACAGGACCGTGCGGCCCTGGCCGGCCTGCTCCCGCATGGTGGCCCAGAAGGCCTGCCGGGTGGTGACGTCCATGCCGGTGGTCGGCTCGTCGAGGACGATCAGGTCGCTGTCTCCGGCGGTGGCGAGCGCGAACCGCACCCGCTGGACCTGGCCGCCGGAGAGCTTGTCGACCTTGCGGTCGGCTATCCGGTCGACGCCTGCCCGGGAGAGCACCTCGGACGGCCGGTGGGGCCGCGGGTGCAGGTCGCAGGCGAGCCGGACCAGTTCACCGACGGTGACCTCGTCCATCAGCCCGCCGCTCTGCAGCATGGCGCCGACCCGTCCGGCGGCGATGGCCTCCCGCGGGGTGGCGCCGAAGACCCGGGCCGTGCCGCTGTCGGGGGTCTTCAGCCCGAGCAGCAGGTCGAGGGTGGTGGACTTGCCGGCGCCGTTGGGGCCGAGCAGCGCCACGGTCTCCCCGGCGTCGAGGGCGAGGCTCAGGCCGTCGACGGCCCGTACCTCCCCGTAGTTCTTGGTCACCTGGTCGAAGGCGACCACCGCAGGTGTCGTCGTCATGGCACGATCCTGGCCGCCGGGGGCGGCCGCCCGGCAGTGTCGGCGGTCCTGACTGCCGTATGACAGATGTCATCCGGTGGCCGTGACGTGGCGCCGTGCCCGTCCGTGGGCGTCGGGGGGACGGCCGCACGACGCGGGGGACGCCCGGCGATGGCCGGGCGTCCCCTGTCGGTGTCGGAGCCGCGTCAGTTCGGGGTGGTGTCGACGACCGCGACCCGGTCGGTGGTGCTCTTGAGGGCCGGGCGCAGGGCGCTGATGACGTCCTGCACGGTGACGGGGGTCTTCTGACCGGTGCCCCGGGTGATCAGGACGCCGTCGAAGGCGCCGCCGTAGAGCTCCTTGAGCGCGGCCTGGTCGTAGCTCTCCACGAGCTTGCCGTCGACGGCCTTGACCCGGAGGAACTTCCACAGGGACTTCTCCGGGCTGAAGGCGATCCGCTGGACGCCGTCGTCGGTCTTGACCACGACCTTGGCGGACATCGCCGGCTCGGCGAACTCCTTCATCATGCGGTCGACCTCGGCGTTGCTGACGGTCGGCTGCTTGGCGGCGGTGGGGACCGGCACCGCGGCGCCGGGGCCGTTCGCCACCTGGCTGCGGTAGGCGTCCTCGACCGCGTCGGCGGCCCGGGCGGCGTCGATGCCCTTGCCCGCCTTGCCGTAGACGGCGACGGCCTTGCCGGACTCGAACCTGATGGTGCCGTCCACGGCCGATCCGGCACCGCCGGCCGCGGCCTCCAGGGCCGCGTGCAGCTTCTCCTCGTCGACCGGCATCGCGGGCTCGACGACGCGCTTCTGGCCGAACAGCGAGCCGACGACCGAGAGGGGGTTGTAGTCGCTCTTGGCGGCCGCGTCGACCGTGGCCTGCATGTCGAACTGCAGGCCGGCCTGGTCCGGCCGGAGCGTGACGGTCCGGCCGTCGACGGTCAGCTTCAGCGGCTGGCCGGCCCGCTCCTCGAAGGCCTGGTCGAGCTTCTTCACCGCGTCGTCGCGGGTGCCGCCGCCGATGTCGACGCCGAGCACCGTGGTGCCCTTGGGGACGTCGGAGTGGTTCATCAGCAGCCCGGCGCCGTAGACACCGACGCCGGCGACGACGAGGACACCGCCCAGCAGGACCAGCTTGCTGCGGCCCTTCTTTTTCTTCTTGCCCTGCGCCGGGGCCGCGCTCTGGGCGCCGGGCTGGGACGGCTTCGGCGCGGCCTGCGGGCCGGGGGCGTCGGAGCGCGCGCCGGGGGCGCCGAAGGGGCCGCCCTGGGCGGCGTTCGGGGGGACGACCGGGATGCCGCTGGTCACGGTGTGCCCGGAGACGTTGTCCGGGCGGGGGAAGCCGCCGTTCGGGCCGGGTTCGGGGGCCGGCTGCTGCGGGGTGAGGATCGCGGTGTCGTCACTCAGACCGCCGCCGGGGCGGGGGCCGCCGGAAACGGCTCCGGGGGCGCCCGGGGTGTTCCCGGGGCCTCCGGGGGCGTGCCCTGGGCCTCCGGGGGCGTTCCCCGGGCCTCCGGGAGCGTGCCCCTGGGAGCCGGGGCCGGCCGGGGCGGTGGGGCCGCCCGGGTGTCCGGTCCGCGCCTCGGGCGGGACCGGCGGCACCATCGGGCCCTTGCCGGTGACCGGGCCGGTGGTGGGTCCGGCGGGGCCGGCCGGGCCACCGAGGGGGGCATGGCCGCCGAGGGTGTCGTGGAGGGGGTCGCGGCCACCGGCGGCACCGGGACCGGCCGGGCCGCCCGTCGCGCCGGGGCCGGCGCCGAGGGGGTCCTGGGGTCCGGCGAAGTTCCGGGCCTCGTCGAAGCCGCGGGTGTCGTCGTAGTTCCGGGAGCCGTCGTAGTTCCGGGGGCCGTCGAACCCGCCGAAGTCCTCGTAGCCCTCGGGACCGGTCGGGGCGGCCGGGCCGGCGGGGGTGGTCGACCCGGCGGGGGTGCGGCCGTCGGGGCCGTAGCCGGAGGGCCCGCCCGGGTTCTGCCGCGTGCCGGGTTCGGAGAAGTACGGCAGGTCGTCGCGGGCCGGGTCGCCGCCGGTGCCGGGGCGGGAACTGGCGTTCAGCGCCTCGGTGACGTCGAAGGACCCGGTGCCGCCGCCGTGCCCGGGAGCCACCGGGCCGCCGGTGGCGCCGCCGGGCAGGCCGGAGCCGCCCTTGCCGCCGGGGCCGCCCGAACCGGGGCCGCCCGGCACGGACATGGAGCCGACGACCCCACCGGGCCGCCCGGCGCCGGACGCGGGACGCGGCGCTCCGGCCGCACCCGGGCCGGTCGAAGTCGAGGGCGCGGAGGGGGCGGAGGAAGCGGACCCGCCCGAAGCACCCGGCACCCCGGCGCCATTGGTGGAGCCACCGGCCTGACCGCCCTTGTTCGCCGCGGACTTGCGGGGCGCGAACCAGTCGCTGGTCCGCTCCTCGGCCGCGGGCGCGCTCTCGGCCGGCGCCGGAGCCGCGGCGGGCGTGCCCGTCGTCCCGGCGGTCCCGGCCGTCGCGGCTCCGGCGGCCGTCCCGGCCGCGCCTGCCGGACGCGTGTGGGTACCGGTGTCGTCGCCGGACCCCTCGGCGTCCCCGACGGGCTTGCGCACGACGACCGGCGGAATGGGCCGGGAACCGGGGATGTTGATACGGATCCGGGTCGTCAGCGTGGTCTCGGTCTTGCGTTCCTCCGGCCGGGCGGCCGAACGGCCCGCGTCCGCGTCGCCGTCGGACACCACGGGGGTGCCGTACGGCGGCGTGCCCGACGGGTACGCGGCTCCGCCGCGCCCGTTGGGCCCGGAGGACGGACTGTCAGTTTCACGACTCAAGGCAGGTTCTCCATGTTGGCTCCGCCGCCCGCCACGACCTCACATGGGGGGGTGACCCAGCCTCGACCGGAGTCGTCGGCACGGGGATGCTCGGCGGCGCGGTCCACCATACTGGCCACTTCTCGCCCGTATCCCACGACCGCCGGGGAAACCCACACGGGATACGCACGCCCACGTCCTGGCGAAGTGGTACGTCACTTGCCAAGTCGGACGTCGTCGCCCGGTGGTTGCCGCACCGGGGCAAGGGTGGCGCAGATCACAGCGAGGGCCATGCCGCCGAGCAGGAACAGATAGGAGCCGGCGCCGGCGCCGAAGAGGAAGTCGCCCTCGGGGCGGGACGCGGTGAGCAGCAGGACGGCGATCATCCAGCCGGCGGCGGGCGCGACGGCCCCGGCCCGGCCGGCGAGCGCGCGGGCCCCGCCGAGGAACAGTCCGGCCGAGCCGGCGAGGGCGAGCAGCAGCCCCCCGGGGAACCAGCCGGCCTGGACGAGGGCGCCGGCCGCGCCGGTGACGGCACCGAGCAGGAAGAGGCCCACGCCGGCGGCGAACCGCCCGGCGGAGGGGGCGCGCAGCGGCTGAGCGAGCAGCGATCCGCGCTCTGACATCACGCGACCCCCTGGAACAGGTCGGACTCCGGTCGCTCCGGCCGCTCGCCGCGCACCAGCTCGTAGTACTCGGTGGTGAAGAGGGGCTGGGCGAGCTCGTTGGAGAGCGCGAAGTACGGGGCGTCGGGGGCGACCTCGATCTGCGTGGCGTGCGCGCGCATGGCGGCGGCCTTGGCGGCGGCGTGCGCGGAGCCGTCGATCACGGCGGTGATCCGGTCGTCGTCGACGACGCCGGGTACGTCGGCGACGGCGGCGCTCTTGTCGAAGGGCAGCCCGGGCAGTTCCTCCCCCAGCCGCCGGAAGGCGTCCTCGGCGACCGAGCGCGGGACGCGGTTCCAGTAGACCTTGGGGACGCTCCAGCCCGCCTCGGCGGCCAGTTCCACGGCCCGCATGGCGACGCGGTGGGCCTGGATGTGGTCGGGGTGGCCGTAGCCGCCGTTGTCGTCGTAGGTGATCAGGACCTGGGGCCGGGTCTCCAGGATCACCTGGACGACGTGTCCGGCCGCCTCGTCGAGGTCGGCCTGCCAGAAGCAGGCCGGGTCCTCGTTGTCCGGAAGGCCCATCATGCCCGAGTCGCCGTACCGGCCCGCGCCGCCGAGCAGCCGTACGTCGGTGACGCCCAGTTCCCGCATCGCCGAGGCGAGTTCGCCCCGGCGGAACTGTCCGAGGGCGGCGCCGGTGAGGTGGCGCAGCTCCGGCGGGATGACCTCGCCGCGTTCGCCGAGCGTGCAGGTGACCAGGGTCACCTGGGCGCCCTCGGCGGCGTACCGGGCCATGGTCGCGCCGTTGTTGATCGACTCGTCGTCCGGGTGCGCGTGCACGAGCAGCAGACGCCGGGCGGGGGTTTCCGTCATGGCTCCACCCTACGAGGAGGCGTGCCCCGCGGGCGGCCTGGCCGGGGTGGACTCACACTCCCGGGGCCGCCCGCCCCTCCCGGGCCCGGGGGTACGGAGGGGCGGGCGGTCACCACGGGACCGCTACCGTCCTGCTGGCCCGTCGCCGGTCCGTCGCCGGTCAATCAGGACGGGTTCATCGCACCTCCTCCTGGGGCCTGCGTATGGCAGGAGCACGGGCAGCGGTGGACCAGGATCAGGCCCCGGCCGTGCGGCACGGGAACGTCCTCGGCCCGACGGCACCGGGCGTGCAGTTCCCGCAGGCCGTCGTCCTCCCGGGCGACCACGCACTCGGCCGACAACCGGGACGCGTCCACAGCGCCTCCCGCGTTCACCGCCCCTCACCCCCGCCGTCGACGACGGACGGCAGGAAGGCGAGCACGTCCGGCACCTGCGGGAACCCCGGGGCGCACTCCCGGCAGGCGTACACCGTGAACCCGGGCCCGGAGTTCTGGTGCACCTCGGACACGACGACCGGCGCATCGGTGACCACACCGCAGCGCACACACATCCGGACGGGCGCTCGCCGCTCCCGCGGAGCGGTCCCCGCCCCTTCGCTCCGCTCGCTCACCCGGCCACCGCCGCGAGGTCAGCCCCGAGCCCGGCGGCGAGCCGTCGGCGGCGCAGCCATGCCTGCTCGCGCTCGTGGTCGGCCTGAAGGACGTAGAGACGGACCGGGGCCAGGTCGTACTCGGCGAGAGGCATGTCGTGCCGGTGGGTCGGACGCTGAACGGGGAGCGGCGGAACGGCGGTCCGGGTTACCTCCCGATCAGGGGCAGGAGGTGCCGTTCCTCGCCGACTGCCGGACACAGACGCAACTGTTCCCGCGAGTCGGCGCAAGAGCGCGTGGATAATTCTCACCGTCATCAACCTCCACGGAGTTGCTGGCCACGCCCCCGGACCGCTGCAACGGTCGCGGGGGCACCTTCGCAATGTACCACGGTACGCCATGGGCGCCCTTGGTGCACCACGGCCCGTCAAGGCGGCTACTGGTATGCCACGCCAAGCTGAGGTCATGGCCGAGTACGAGTGGCAGCGCATTGCACGCGCCATCGAAGAAGAGATCCGATCCGGACGCATCCCGCCGGGTGGGGCGCTCTCCAGCATCACGCGGCTGGCTGAGACCTACGGCGTCGCCGACCGGACCGTCCGGCGCGCTCTGCGAGATCTCCGCGAGCGCGGGCTCATCGAGACGCTGCCGCACAAGGGCTCCTACGTCGTCGATTCTCTGCCACACGCCGACCCCTCCGACGGGCAGCCTCCCAACTGACCTGAGCCCTTCCGGCACCTCGCCGGCCCGGTCTCCTGGCCGGTCACCCGAGCCGTCCGCTCCCTCCGTTCCACCACGCCAATCCAGCCAGTCGGCCAAGCCACGCCTGCGAGTTGTCAGTGGTGCACGAGAGAATGTTCGACGACTCACGGGAGGAACAGGCGAGGCCCGTGCGGCTGCCGGAAGGAACGAGAAGGCCGCATACCGCCTCGCCGCACTGACACATGCGGGACTTGGGGGAAGCGGTATGACGGGGTGGGACATAGACGTCGTCGGGGTGTACGGGGTTCTGTCGCAGTCGGGTACGGAGGCGCGGAACCTGTCGGACACGGGGATGGCGATGCAGGGGAACCTGGCGGAGGCGGCTTCGGCGGCGGGGACGATCACCAGTGAGATGGGGCCGTACACAAGTACGGCCGGACTGGTGGGGGCGGCGCTGGGTGAGTTCCTGCAGCGGTGGAGTCTGGATCTGCGGTATGTGGCGGAGCGGACGTCGAAGTCGCTGAACGGGGCGGCGGAGGCCACCGGTTATTACGTGCAGGGTGACGTGGCGATGGCGGCGACGGCGCAGCGGGAGGCGGCGAAGGAGCCGAGGCTGGACCTGCCGGGCGCGGGCGGCACTGCGGGTGTGCGGGCGGGGGCGCGGGAGTGAGCGGTGGGGGCAAGGACCTGATCGATCCGTCGGGGATACCGCACTTCATCGGGGATCTGTCCACGCTGGAGACGGAGGTGATGCTGCTGAGCGCGAACGCGGCCCAGTTCCGTGCCTCCGGCGGGAACATCCATACCCTCTTCCAGGGATTGGCCGCGTTCTACCACGCCCCGGAAGCCTCCGATCTGTTCGCCACGACGGTGCCGGTGAAGGCGAAGACGGACGAGTTCGCGGGGGATCTGGAGCAGGTCGCGCAGGCGCTGGCGGACTACGGTGGCGAGGTGCGGCCGCTGGCCGGGAGGCTGGAGACACTGCGGGGGCAGGCGAGCGCGTTCGTGGCCTCGCTCGCGGGGGACGACGACTGGCACAAGGACCAGGACAAGGTCGACCGCAACAACGAGTTGTGGCGGGAGGTCAACCACACGGTGGCCGCGTTCCAGGCCGCCGAGCTGGCCTGTCACAACCGGATCACCGCGCTGGTCGGCGGCACGGTGTTCACCGTGGACGACGGCTCGCACGGCCCGGCCATGTACGGCTACCGGGCGGAGGATCTCGACCTGGCGGGCGAGACGCCGTGGGGTGCGCCGGCCGAGCGGGAGTACGAGGGCTGGGACTGGCTGAAGCACCACGTCTCGGAATCGTGGAACGGTGTCTGGGAGGACGGTGTACTGGCCACGGTCCACGGGGTGGCGACCCTGTTCGGGCACGACGGCTGGGCGGCGGCCGGGCAGGCGTGGAAGAGCCTGGCCCAGGTCAGCACCGCCTCTGCCCTGACCTCCGCGACCGCCGGCACCTGGTGGCTGGTCCCCGAGGACAAACTGCCCTCCTGGCTGCGGGAGTCGCGTACCGCCTACAAGCAGACGGTCAAGGGCTTCGTCGCCTGGGACACCTGGAAGACCAACCCCTCCCGCGCGGCCGGCACGGTCGGCTTCAACATCCTGACCACGATCGGCGGCGCCGAGGGCGCGGGCGCGGCCGCCTCCGCGGCCGGCAAGACCTCCGCCGGGGCCCGCGCCCTGTCCGTGGCCGGCAAGGTCGGCCGGGCCATCGACCCCATGACCTACGTCGGCAAGGCCGGCGGCTACGCCTTCGTCAAGATCGGCGACACCTTCCGCGTCCTGAAGGACCTCCACACCGGCGCCATCCCCCACCTGGTCGACCAGGCCGACGCGATGCGCTCCCCCAGGGTCCCCGCCGACGCCATCCCGGGCATCGACGCCGCCACCGGGAAGACCATCTACCTCGTCAAGGAAGGCGACCTCCTCAACGCCGACGGCACCATCCACCAGGCCAAGGAGCAAGCCCCGGTCGAGAAGTCGGCCGACGAACGCGCCGCGTCTACGGAGACATCCACTCGCCAACCAGAATTGGTGGGAGGAGGCCGCTGGACCGAAGCCACTGACCATGCCGGGGAAGGCCGGTCTCCTCAGGCGAGCCACGACGTTTCGGGAGGCCGCAGCGACAGGTCTGGCGACCTCGACGGTCCCCATACAGGGTCGGCCAACGGTGTAATTCATGACACCGGATCCGAGCACCCGGCGTCTGGACATGCCGACGCGACGTCCGGGCATGGCGGCCTCGAAGGCGCACATGGAGATGTCCCGCCGAAGGCTGTCCACGAAGTCCCAGGAGGGGACGGCTCCTCGAATCGAGAGCGTGCTCCCCGAGAAGGCGACACCAACTACGTGGTGGACAACCCAAACAACCGGGCGGACACCATCACTGATATTGATCGAATCGAAGACGGAACCTTGTGGGAAGAGAAGACCGCGACGGGGAATGATCCGCGCCTCAATGTGCAGAAGTGGATTGCCAAGCACGTCTTCAAGAAGCTCGATGCCTACGTCAGAGCCCGCCCGTACATGCCAGGATTCGAAGACGCACCGATCGGGCTAAGCTTCATAGAACGAGGAGCCACACCGCAGTTCAGAGCTGCAGTAGAGTCCGGCATAGCTGAGTGGCAGGCAAAGCACCCTGACGTCAAGGTAAAGGTGAGGTGGGCGGAGTGAGCTGTTTCTTTCAGGTGGGCGATGATGACGTATGGAACCCCTCCAATTCCCTAGCCAGAGCGTTCCTGGGACAGGCCGACGCACTGTCTCAGATCATCGGCAGGGACCCGGGACTGGGCGAAATCATCGAAGATGAATGCGAAATCGACCCGGCAGCATTTCCCGAGTTCGTGGATGCCCTGGTCAAGACATATCAGGACTCCAACAACGAGGCACTCAAGGCATTGCTGAAGGGCTTCGTCACGGTGGCGCTGGTACTGGTCGACCGGATGGGCTCCCAAGTCATGTCGATCAACCCCGAATACGCTGACATGTGGGCAACCGAGGCTGAGACGCAGGCGAAGTCCATGCCGTGGGGCTAGGCCCTTACGGCACTCTGGACGTTCTGCGATCAGGAAGACCGATCGGTATCCGATCCTGTGAAGGTACCGCTGAATCGAGCCGGGGAAGATCGACCCCTGAGCCCTGACCCGACCAGCAGACCGTGTGGGCTGGACCCGAATGAACGAACAGATAGAACCCACTTCTGTAGCGACGGAAAGCCACGCATGACAAGCGAGTTCATCGCACTCACCCCGAAGATGCCCGACAGCAAAGCGCTGCTGGCAGCCCTGCACGCCGGCGGTCCGGAGCTGCAACTGACCGCCGCCGAAGAGGGCGCCGTCGTTCACCTGTGCACCGCTGCGGGGCGTCCGCTGGTGTCCGTGGAGGCGCCGGTGCTCGTTCAGGTGCCCGGTGAGGCCCGGCGGCTGCTGGGGGACCGGGTGGCCGTTCCGGAGCTGCCGTTCTGGTGGACCGAGGTGCGGGCCGACACCGCGGTGCCCGAGGCGCGCTCCCTCGCGGAATCCGTGTGCGGGCGTCTGGTGACCTTCCTCGGCGGCACCGTGTGGCCACGAGCGGCGGCCACCACGCGCACGGTGAAGGTCCCGCCGGACACGCCTCAAGAGAGCCCGCAGAGCTCTCAAGAGCACGTGGACGGGACTCCCCGCGTCGACGTCCTGACCGAGTCGACCGCCGTCGTCGTCTCCGACCGCCCGCTCCTCCCCCTCACCACCTGGCTCTCCGGCCTCCTGCGCGACGCGGCCGGGTCGGACCGCGCCCTGCACCTCGTCACCCCGCCGCAGACCCGTCTCACTCTTCCCCTGCGCGCCGCACTGGGCCGGGTCCCCAACCGCTGGGTGGTGCAGGACCCGAACGGCGGCTACTACGACGGCTCGTCCGGGGTCCGGCTGAGCTGGCGGGGCGGCACGTTCGTGCCGGAGGCCGGGGTGGTCGCCGACGCCTTCGCGGCCGGGACCGGGGCCGGGCCGACGAGCGAACGGCAGCTCAACGTCTCGTTCCGTACGGTGCACGCGCCGGACGCCCGGCTCGTGCTCGGGCGGGCCCTGGAGGCCGCCTGGCGTCACCTGACCGGCGCGCCGCCCACCGGTTGGGGTACGGCGGAGCCGGTCAACCTGCCCTGGTCGACCGGTCAGTTGACCGACCTGGCGCGCGACCGGGCCCCCGCGGCCACCCACCTCGTCGCCGTCGGCTCCCCCGACCGCCCGGCCGTCGCCACCCAGCGCATCACCCGCACCACGGCGGGCGTCGCCGAGGAGGTCAGCCTCACGATCGGTTACGAGCGGCCCGACGACGTCCCCCTGGACGCCCTGGAGCCCCTCGCCGCGAGCCTCGTCGCGGAGCACGGACTGACCACCATGCTGGCCACCGTCCGCGCGGCCCGCGCCGACCTCACCGTCCCCGCGCACCTCGAAGTGCCGCCGGTGCCGGTCTCGTTGACGCTCGGCCCGCGAGACGTGCGCAAGGCCGGCCTCGCCCACGCCAGTCGGCCGCCCGTCCGGGTGCCACCGCGTCGGCTCGGCCCGGCCGCCGAACCCGCACTCCACTACCCTCTCGGCGACGGCACCGACCCCGGGGCCTGGACGGCGCTCCAGAGCCTCGACGCGCATCTGCGGAACGGCTCCGGCGGGCGCCGGTGACGGGTGCGGGCGCGGCAAGCCCCGTGCGGGCCGTGGAGGCCCTCCGGATCGCCGTCGGCCGCCCCCGGAGGAAGCCCGGCGTTGCGACGGCCGACGGGGCCCTCAGGGCCCTTGACGGTGGCGTTCCGAGCGGGACCCCGGCTGCCCGGCCCGGTCAGGGCAGGCGCGGCGCCGGACCTGCTCAGAACTTGATGCTGCTGATCATGCTCGCCACACTCGTCGTCAGATCACTGATCGTCGGAGCCATCGTCGACGAGGCCAGATAGAAGCCGAGCAGCATGCAGACGACCGCATGCCCGCCCTTCAGGCCTGACTTCTTGATCAACAAGAAGACGATGATCGCCAGCAGCACCACCGCCGAAATCGAGAGTGCCACGGCGGCTCACCTCCAAGAACCCGGGTACATGGGGGATGACAGAGCGGGTGAAGTTGTAAATCCATACAGCAGCCAGCAGGTTCATACCCACACAGCGCTAGTGATCATAACTATGAGTGCGCGCGCATCGGTCGGCGCACGGACGCGCAAGGGGGCGCATGGCCAATCATGGCCAATAGGGTCGGGGCATGACGACCGAGCCAGAGTCAGAGTCCCCGTCGGAGACCTACTCGTTCCCCCGACTGCACGCCCGCACCCAGCGGTTCACCCTCGGCGCGCCGCGTTCGTTCACCGTCGCCCCCGACGGCTCCCGTGTCGTGTTCCTGCGCTCCGGCTCCGGCACGGACCGCGCGGGCGCGCTGTGGGTCCTGGATCCGGCGGACGGCTCCGAGCGCCTCGCCGCGGACCCGTACGCCCTGCTGGGCGGAGCGACGGAGAACCTGTCGCCGCAGGAGCGGGCGCGCCGCGAGCGCAGCCGGGAGGGCGGCGCGGGGATCGTCGGGTACGCCGCCGACGACGCCGTGGAGCTGGTCTCCTTCACCTTGTCGGGGCGGCTGTTCACGGCCCGGCCGGCGTCCGGGGAGGTGCGGGAACTGCGGGTTCCGGGGCCGGTGATCGACCCGCGGCCGTCACCCGACGGCGGGTGTGTCGCCTATGTCGCCGGGGGTGCCCTGCGGGTGGTTGGGGCCGACGGGGAGGGCGACCGGGTGCTCGCCGCACCTGACAGTGAGTCGGTTTCCTATGGAATCGCCGAGTTCATCGCGGCCGAGGAGATGGGGCGGTCCAGGGGCTTCTGGTGGTCCCCGGCGTCCGACCGGCTGCTGGTGGCGCGCGTGGACGACACGCCGGTGCGGCGCTGGTGGATCTCGGATCCGGCCCATCCCGAACGTGACCCACAACACGTTCCCTACCCGGCGGCCGGCACACCCAACGCGGCGGTCCGGCTGTTCCTCTTCGGCCTCGACGGGGAGCGCACGGAGGTCGTGTGGGACCGGGAGCGGTACCCGTATCTGGCGCGAGTGCACTGGTCAGCGGCGGGTGCGCCGCTGCTGCTCGTACAGGCGCGCGACCAGCGGAGCCAGCTGTTTCTGGCCGTGGACACGACCTCCGGGACGACCCGGATGGTGCATGCCGAAGAAGATCCGATTTGGCTGGATCTTTTCGCCGGAGTGCCGTGCTGGAGCCCGTCGGGGCAGCTGGTGCGGGTCGCCGACGAAGGGGGTGCGCGGGTCCTGGTGGTGGGTGAACGTCCCCTCACGGGTGCGCAGTTGCACATTCGTGCGGTGCTTGACGTCTCCGCCGACGACGTCCTCGTGTCCGCCTCGGCGGGGCAGGACGCGGCGCGGCCGGAGATCGGCGAAGTGCACGTGTACCGGGTCAACGAGCTGGGGGTCGAACGCGTCTCCGAGGAGCCCGGCGTCCACTCGGCGGTGCGCTCGGGCGCGGTGACGGTGCTGGTGTCGGCGACGCTCGACCGGCCGGGCAGCCGGGTGCGGGTGCTGCGGGACGGGAAACCGGTGGCGACCGTGGCGTCCCATGCGTCGAATCCCGGCCTCACCCCGCGGGTCACGCTCACCGAGGGGGGCGCACGCCGCATCCCGTGCGCCCTGCTTATGCCTGCGGACTACCCCCGTGACACCTCCCGGGGTGACACCCCCCTGCCGGTCCTGCTGGACCCCTACGGCGGTCCGCACGGCCCGCGCGTGCTGGCCGCCCACAACGCCCATCTGACCTCGCAGTGGTTCGCCGACCAGGGCTTCGCGGTGCTGGTCGCCGACGGGCGCGGCACCCCCGGCCGCTCCCCGGCCTGGGAGAAGGGCGTCCACCACGACTTCACCGTCTCCCTGGACGACCAGGTCGAGGCGCTGCACGCGCTGGCCGAGCGCTACCCGCTGGACCTGTCCCGGGTGGCGATCCGGGGCTGGTCGTACGGCGGCTGGCTGGCGGGGCTGGCCGTGCTGCGCCGCCCGGACGTCTTCCGCGCGGGCATCGCGGGCGCGCCGGTCACCGACTGGCGGCTGTACGACACCCACTACACCGAGCGGTACCTGGGCGACCCGGTCGAGCAGGCGGCGGCGTACGCGAAGAGCTCGCTGGTGACCGACGAGGGGCTGTCCGAGCCGGCCGAGCCGCACCGGCCGCTGATGATCGTGCACGGCCTGGCCGACGACAACGTGGTGGTCGCGCACGCCCTCAGGCTGTCCTCGGCGCTGCTGGCGGCGGGCCGGCCGCACGAGGTGCTGCCGCTGTCCGGCGTCACGCACATGACCCCGCAGGAGCAGGTCGCCGAGAACCTGCTGCTGCTCCAGGTGGACTTCCTCAAGCGGGCGCTGGGTCTGCCGCGGACGTGACAGACGGCACAAATGCGCACGAAGTGCGTTAACACGGAGGCAACTTGGCGGAAGCGGTACCGATATACGGACGCGCGACGCTGAGCAGCGTACGGCCGTGCGGGTGCCGTAAGCGAGCCGGGGTGCGCCATGTCACCCCGGCTCGTTCCCGTCGTCCTCCGGGGTGTTCGTCTGCGCCTCGGGCGGGACCACCCGCTTCTCCTCGGCGAAGTGGCACGCCGAGTCGTGCGCCGCGGGCCCGGACGCGCCCTGGAAGGCCTCCGGGACCGCGAGCAGCGGCACCTCCACGGCGCACCGCTCGCGCGCCTTCCAGCAGCGGGTGCGGAAGCGGCAGCCGGAGGGGATGTTCGTCGGGGACGGCACGTCGCCCGCGAGCAGGATGCGCTCGCGGTACTCGCGGGCCTCCGGGTCGGGCACCGGGACCGCCGACAGCAGCGCCTGGGTGTAGGGGTGCGTCGGGTGGTCGTAGATCTCCCGGTCGGTGCCGGTCTCGACGATGCGGCCCAGGTACATGACGCCGACCCGGTCGGAGATGTGCCGCACGATGGACAGGTCGTGGGCGATGAAGATGTACGAGAGGTCGAGGTCCTTCTGGAGCCGGTCCATCAGGTTGATGACCTGTGCCTGGACGGAGACGTCCAGGGCGGAGACCGGCTCGTCGGCGACGATCACCTCGGGGTTGAGGGCCAGGCCGCGGGCGATGCCGATGCGCTGGCGCTGACCGCCGGAGAACTGGTGCGGGTAGCGGTTGATGTACTCCGGGTTGAGGCCCACCACGTCCAGCAGTTCCCGGACGCGCTTGCGGCGGTCGCCCTTGGGCGCCACCTCCGGGTGGATCTCGTACGGCTCACCGATGATGTCGCCGACCGTCATGCGCGGGTTCAGCGAGGTGTACGGGTCCTGGAACACCATCTGGATGTTGCGGCGGACCGCCTTCAGGGCGCGCCCGGACAGCCGGGTGATGTCCTCGCCCTTGTAGCGGATCCGGCCCGCCGTGGGACGTTCCAGGTGGACGAGCATCTTGGCGACGGTGGACTTGCCGCAGCCGGATTCGCCGACGATGCCGAGGGTCTCGCCCTTGCCGAGGGCGAAGTCCACGCCGTCGACGGCCCTGACCGCGCCGACCTGCTTCTTGAAGAGGATGCCCCGGGTCAGCGGGTAGTGCTTGACGAGCCCGCTGACCTCCAGGATCGGCTCAGTCATTCATGCACTCCCTCCAGAAGTGGCAGGCGCTGCCCCGGGTCTCGGAGACCTCGTACAGCGGGGGTACGTCGGTGACGCAGACGTCCTGGGCCATCGGGCAACGGGGGTGGAAGGGGCAGCCCGGCGGGATGTGCATGAGGTTGGGCGGCAGGCCCTGGATGGCGTACAGCTCCTGGCCCTTCTGGTCCAGGCGCGGGATGGACTCCAGCAGGCCGCGGGTGTACGGGTGGGCGGGGGCCTTGTAGATGTCGTGCACGGGGGCGGACTCGACGATCTTCCCGGCGTACATCACCGCGATCTTGTCGGCGACGTCGGCGACCACGCCGAGGTCGTGGGTGATGAGGATCAGGCCCATGTTGTACTCGCGCTGCAGCTCGGCGAGCAGGTCCATGACCTGGGCCTGGACCGTCACGTCGAGCGCGGTCGTCGGCTCGTCGGCGATGATGAGCGCCGGTTCCAGGGCCAGCGCCATGGCGATCATGATGCGCTGGCGCATACCGCCGGAGAACTGGTGCGGGTACTGCCTCACCCGCTCCTTGGCGGCCGGGATGCGCACCCGGTCCATCAGCTCGACGGCCTGGGCGCGGGCGTCCTTCCTGGACATCCCCCGGTGCACCACGAACATCTCGCCGAGCTGGTCGCCCACCGACAGCACCGGGTTCAGCGACGACAGGGCGTCCTGGAAGATCATCGCCATCTCGGCGCCGCGCACCCGGCGGCGTTCCTCCTCCTTGAGCCGCAGCAGGTCGCGGCCCTGGAACAGCACCTCCCCGCCGGCGATGCGCCCCGGAGGCGTGTCGAGGATGCCCATGACGGCCTGCGCGGTCACCGACTTCCCCGACCCCGACTCGCCGAGCACCGCCAGGGTCTCCCCCGCGTCCACGCTGTAGCTGACCCCGTTGACGGCCTTGGCGACACCGTCCCGGGTCTTGAACTCCACGAACAGGTCCCGCACTTCGAGCAGCACGGCCCGTCACCTCAGCTTCGGGTCGAGGGCGTCGCGGACCGCGTCGCCGAGCATGATGAAGGACAGGACGGTGATGGCGAGGGCGCCGGAGGGCCACAGCAGGGCGTGGGGGGCGTTGCGGACGTAGGGGGACGCGGCGGAGATGTCGATGCCCCAGGAGACGCTGGGGGGTTTGAGGCCGACGCCGAGGAAGGACAGGGTGGCCTCCAGGGCGATGTAGGTGCCCAGGGCGATGGTGGCGACCACGATGACCGGGGCGACGGCGTTGGGCGCGATGTGGCGCAGCAGCATGCGGGAGTTGGAGGCGCCGAGGGCGCGGGCGGCGTGGACGTAGTCGTTCTGCTTGGCGGTGATGACGGAGCCGCGCGCGATGCGGGCGATCTGCGGCCAGCCGAGCAGCACGATGAACCCGATGACGGGCCAGATGGTGTTGCTGGTGACCACCGAGAGCAGGACCAGGCCGCCGAGGACGACGGGGATCGCGAAGAAGACGTCGGTGAGGCGGGAGAGGACCGAGTCCCAGGAGCCGCCGAAGAACCCGGCGAGCGCGCCGAGGACGCTGCCCAGGAGCGCGACGCCGAGGGTGGCGAGGACGCCGACCGCGACGGACGTACGGGCGCCGTAGACGGTGCGGGTGTAGACGTCGCAGCCCTGTCCGTCGAAGCCGAACGGGTGGCCGGGCTGCGAGCCCTCCTGGGCTCGGGCGAGGTCGCATCTGAGGGGGCTGCCGGAGGCGATCGCCGAGGGCCACAGGGAGATGAAGATCAGGAAGAGGATGATCAGGCCGGCGATGATGAAGACGGGGTTGCGGCGCAGGTCGCGCCAGGCGTCGGACCACAGGCTGCGCGGCTTGGCCTGCGGTCCGGTGCCCTCGGGCCCGCCCGGCGTCCGCTCCAGGGTGGTCGCCTCGTCGACGCCCAGGTCCATCGTGCCTCCCATGCCGGTGCCGGCGATCGCCCCCTCCTGGTCGTACGGCTGCTCAGGCATAGCGGATCCTCGGGTCGAGTACGGCGTACAGGAGGTCGACGACGAGGTTGGCCACCAGGAAGACCAGCACCAGGACGGTCACGAAGCCGACGACGGTCTGGGTGTTCTGGCGCAGGATGCCCTGGTAGAGCTGGTAGCCCACACCGTGGATGTTGAAGATCCGCTCGGTGACGATCGCACCGCCCATGAGGAAGCCGATGTCGGCGCCGATGAAGGTGACGACGGGGATCAGGGAGTTGCGCAGCAGGTGTTTGACGATCACTCTTCGGCGCGGCAGCCCCTTGGCGACGGCCGTGCGCACGTAGTCGGAGCGCCGGTTCTCCGCGATGGAGGTGCGGGTCAGCCGGGTCACGTACGCCAGTGACACGGAGGCCAGGACGAGGCCGGGCAGGATGAGTTCGTCGAAGGGCGCCTCGGAGGAGACCGAGGGACTGATCCAGCCCCACTTGACGCCGAGGAGGAGCTGCAGGAGCAGGCCGGTGACGAAGGTGGGGACGGAGATGACGACGAGGGTGAGGACCAGGACGCCGGTGTCGACGGGCCGGCCCCGGCGCAGGCCGGTGACGACGCCCAGGGTGATGCCGATGACGATCTCGAAGAGGATCGCCACGAGGGTCAGCCGGATGGTGACGGGGAACGCCGTCGACATCAGCTCGGTGACCTCCTGGCCGTTGAAGGCCGTACCGAAGTCACCGGTGAAGACGTTCCCCATGTAGGTCAGGTATTGCTGCCAGACCGGCTTGTCGAGGCCGAACTCCTTGCGCAGCTGGGCGGCGGTGGCAGGGTCGCACCGCCGCTCGCCGCACAGCCCCGCGACGGGGTCGCCCATCACGTTCACCATCAGGAAGATGAGCAGCGTGGCCCCGATGAACACCGGGATCATCTGGATCAGCCGCCGGACGACATAGCGCCCCATGACCGGTCAGCTCACCTTGATCTCGTTGTAGACCGGGACGGAGAACGGGTTGAGCTTGACGTTCGACAGCCGCTGCGAGTAGCCGGCCGAGCCGTTCTGGTACCAGAGCGGGATGGCCGCCATGTTGTCGCGTACGACCTCCTCGGCCTGCTGGAAGAGGTCGACCGCCTTGCCCTGGTCGGTCTCGGCGTTGGCCTGGTCGACGAGCTGGTCGAACTGCTTGTTGCTCCACTGGCCGTCGTTGGAGGAGGCGTTGGTGTAGTAGAGCGGCTGGAGGAAGTTCTGGATCAGCGGGTAGTCCATCTGCCAGCCGGCGCGGAACGGTCCGTTCATCTTGCGCTGGGTGATCTGGTTGCGGAAGTCGGCGAAGGTGCCGACGGGGTTGCCGACGCAGGCCTTGGTGTTGCCGAGCGCGTTGTTGATCGAGTTGCAGACGGCGTTGACCCACTGCCCGTGCGAGCCGGTGTCCGCGTTGTAGGAGATGGTGACCTGGCCGCCGGGCAGGCCGCCGCCCTCCTGGATGAGCTTCTTCGCCTCCTCGGGGTCGTAGTCGCACAGGTCGCCGCACAGCTCGGGGTCGAAGCCGCCGTCCTCGCCGAGTACCGGTGAGGTCCAGTCCTGGGCGGGGGTGCGGGTGTTCTGGAAGATCGTCTCGGTGATCTGCTTGCGGTTGATCGCCCTGGACAGGCCCTGGCGGACCTTCTGCGCGCCGGAGGTGTCCCAGTCCTTGTCGTAGAACGGGAACGCCAGGGTCTGGATGATGCCGGCCGGGGTGTTGAGGTAGCGGTCGCCGAGGTCGTTCTTGGCGTTCTTCAGCTGGGCGGCCGGCACGTCGTCGACGAGGTCGAGGTTGCCGGCGAGCAGGTCGGTGTAGGCGGTGTTGTTGTCGGTGTAGACCTTCAGGTCCACCCCGCCGTTCTGCGCCTTGTCGTCGCCGGGGTAGTCGTCCCACTTGCGCAGGGACATCTGGGAGCCCTTGGAGTACGACTGGATGGTGTACGGGCCGTTGCCGACGGGCTTGTCCAGCCAGGCCGCGTGGTCGTCGAAGAAGGCCTGCGGCAGCGGTGAGAAGGCGGCGTAGCCGAGGGTGTCGGGGAAGGTGGAGAACTTCTGGCTGAGCTTGACCGTGAAGGTGCGGTCGCCGGTGACCTTCAGACCGGAGAGGGTGTCGGCGGTCTGGGCGCTGCCGTCCTCGGGGTGGACCTTGTCGTAGCCCTCGATGTAGCCGAAGAAGTAGGCGTTCTTCTGGTTGTTCTTCAGGCTGGCACCGTAGTTCCAGGCGTCGACGAACGACTTGGCGGTGACCGCCTCGCCGTTGCTGAAGGTCCAGCCGTCCTTGACGGTGATGTCGAAGGTCTGCGAGTCGGAGGTCTCGATCTTCTCGGCGAGCATGTCCTTGGCCTCGCCGGTCTCGGGGTCGTAGCGCTTCAGGCCCCGGAAGACCATGTCGAGGACCTTGCCGCCCTGCACCTCGTTGGTGTTGGCCGGCTCCAGCGGGTTCTGCGGGTCGCCCCACGAGGAGGAGAGCACCGCGCCGCTGTCGCCGCTGCCACTGCCGCTGTCGCTCCCGCCTCCGCAGGCCGTCGCCGCCAGGACCACCGCCGCCGCGCTCGCGGCCCACTTGGCGTGCGTGGCTCCACGCATGGGATGCCTCCTCTTGACTGCCCGTTACCGTTATCGGCCAATATCGCCACATAACCGGAGCAGCGCACATCAAGCGCCCCCGTACGCGGGACGGACCACCCGTTCGCACCCCCGGGCCGCCGCCGGGGCGTGGCCAGGGGCGCGTCACCGGACTGGACCAATGACCGGTCGACTCCCCCTGGAGAATGGCGTCTTCGCAGGCCAAGACGGGTACGGAGACCGTTGACGGGGTCGGCTGCCGCTCCTGGAGCACGTGGGCCTGCCGGCCGCCCGTGCGGTGGCGTACCCGCACGAGCCGTCCGGCGGGCAGCGCCAGCGCGTCGTCATCGCGGGCGCGCTGGTCCTGGAGCCGGAACTCCTCGTCGCGGACGAGCCGGTGGCCTCCCTGGACGCCTCGGTGCGGGGCGAGATCCTGGCGCTGCTGCTGCGGCTGCGCACCGAGCCGGGACTCGCCGCGCTGGTGGTCACCCACGACCTCGGGCTGGCGTGGAACGTGGCCGACCGGGTCGCGGTGATGTACCTGGGCCGCATCGTCGAGACGGGCACGGTGGAGGAGGTCCTCACGGCACCCCGCCACCCCTACACCCGGGCGCTGCTGTCCGTGCTCCCGGAGGCCCCGGGCGAGCCGGTCGTCCTCACCGGCGAGCCCCCGGACCCGTCCCGCGTCCCCACCGGCTGCCGCTTCCGGCCGCGGTGCCCGGTGCTGGCGAGCGGCGAGGCGGAACGGGCCGGGGTGGCCGAACGGTGCCGGACGGTCGACCCCGGGGTGCTGGGCGGCGGCGCCGGAACCCAGGTGGCCTGTCACTACGCGGCCACCAACTCCACCTCGAACCCGTCCGAGTTGACGAGATAGGCGGCGTAGTGGCCGGGCCCGCCCGCGTACGGGTACCGGTCGGCGAACAGCGGCCGCCAGCCGTGCCCGGGGGCGGCCCCGGCCAGCGCGTCCACGTCGGTGCGGGAACCGGCGTGGAAGGCGAGGTGGTTGAGGCCGGGCCGGAGCCGGTCGTGGTCCGCCGCGGTCATCGCCGGGGACTCCTCGACGACGACGTACGTCTCCCCCGCCCGCCAGCTGCGCCCCCGTTCCCACTCCTGGTACGGCAGCCAGCCCAGCCGGCCGAACAGCCAGCCCCACTCGCGCACGGCCCGGGACAGGTCGGGAACCCACAGCTCCACGTGGTGCAACACCGGTACTCCTCACGAAAACGCCGGTTCCCGGCACCTGGACAGGTGCCGGGAACCGGAAGGATGCCGTACGGGAGCCGTCAGGCGACGTGCACGACGTCCTTCTCCTCGGCGAAGTGGCACGCCGACTCGTGCGCCGCCGGGCTGTCCGAGCCCTTGAAACGCTCGGGCACCGCCAGCAGCGGAACCTCCTCGGCGCACTTGTCCTGCGCCTTCCAGCACCGGGTGCGGAAGCGACAGCCGGACGGCGGGTTGGCCGGGGAGGGCACGTCACCGGTGAGGATGATGCGCTCGCGGTGGTCGCGGGCCTCCGGGTCGGGCACCGGGACCGCCGACAGCAGCGCCTGGGTGTAGGGGTGCGTCGGGTGGTCGTAGATCTGCTCGTCGGTGCCGATCTCGGCCATCTTGCCGAGGTACATCACGCCCACGCGGTCCGAGATGTGCCGGACGATCGACAGGTCGTGCGCGATGAAGATGTAGGACAGGTTGAACTCGTCCTGCAGCCGCTCCATCAGGTTGATGACCTGCGCCTGGACGGAGACGTCCAGCGCCGAGACCGGCTCGTCGCAGATGATGATCTCGGGGTTGAGGGCCAGGCCGCGGGCGATGCCGATGCGCTGGCGCTGACCGCCGGAGAACTGGTGCGGGTAGCGGTTGATGTACTCCGGGTTGAGGCCCACCACGTCCAGCAGCTCCTGGACGCGCTTGCGGCGGTCGCCCTTGGGCGCCACCTCCGGGTGGATCTCGTACGGCTCACCGATGATGTCGCCGACCGTCATGCGCGGGTTCAGCGAGGTGTACGGGTCCTGGAACACCATCTGGATGTTGCGGCGGACCGCCTTCAGGGCGCGCCCGGACAGCCGGGTGATGTCCTGGCCCTTGTAGAAGACCTCGCCGGCGGTGGCCCGCTCCAGGTTCATCAGCAGCTTGGCGACGGTGGACTTGCCGCAGCCGGACTCGCCGACGATGCCGAGGGTCTCGCCCTGGTGCAGGTCGAAGGAGATCCCGTCGACGGCCTTGACCGCGCCGATCTGCCTTTTGAACAGGATGCCCTGGGTCAGCGGGAAGTGCTTGACCAGGTTGCGCACCTGCAGGATCGGTTCCCCTCGCCCGACGGGTGCGTCGACGGCCGCAGCCGCCTGGTCCTCGCCGCGCGCCTTCACCGCTTCCACGTCGGAGACGTTCGGCGTGGCGTCCTGCTGCTCCTCGTTCTTGCCGAGCTCAGCCATGGATCGTCTCCTTCCAGAAGTGGCACGCGGAACCGCGCCCCACCAGTTCCGAACCGTCCCGCTCGGTGACCGGGACCAGCGCCGGCACCTCGGTGCGGCAGATGTCCTGCGCCCGGCCGCAGCGCGGGTTGAAGGCGCAACCGGCGGGGATCTGCTGCAGGTTGGGCGGCAGGCCCTTGATCGCGTAGAGCTCCTGGCCCTTCTGGTCCAGGCGCGGGATCGAGTCCAGCAGGCCCTGGGTGTAGGGGTGCGCGGGCCGCTTGTACAGCTCGTGCACGGGCGCGGTCTCGACGATCCGGCCGGCGTACATCACCGCGATCTTGTCGGCGACGTCGGCGACCACGCCGAGGTCGTGGGTGATGAGGATCAGGCCCATGTTGTACTCGCGCTGCAGCTCGGCGAGCAGGTCCATGACCTGGGCCTGGACCGTCACGTCGAGCGCGGTCGTCGGCTCGTCGGCGATGATCAGTTCCGGCTCCAGGGCCAGCGCCATGGCGATCATGATGCGCTGGCGCATACCGCCGGAGAACTGGTGCGGGTAGTCGCCGACGCGCTGCTTGGCGGCCGGGATGCGCACCCGGTCCATCAGCTCGATGGCCTTGGCCTTGGCGTCCTTCTTGGACATGCCCTGGTGGGCCCGGAACATCTCGCCGAGCTGGTAGCCGACGGAGAGCACCGGGTTCAGGGAGGACAGCGCGTCCTGGAAGATCATCGCCATCTTGGCGCCCCGCAGCTTGCGCCGCTCGCTCTCCGGGAGCTTCAGGATGTCCTGGCCCTGGAAGAGGATCTCGCCCTTGGATATGCGTCCGGGCGGGCTGTCCAGGATGCCCATGACGGCTTGCGCGGTGACGGACTTGCCGGAGCCCGACTCGCCCAGCACGGCGAGCGTCTCGCCCGCCTTGACGCTGTAGTTGACGCCGTTGACCGCCTTGGTCACCGCGTCACGGATCTGGAACTCCACGTGCAGGTCGCGGACTTCGAGAAGCGGCGCGGACCCGTCCGCCCCCGCGTTCGTGGGGACCGTTTCCAGGCTGGTCATGCCATCACCTTCGTCTTGCTTGCTCAGGGGGGTACGACTCATGGCTGCGGATCACCGGAGCTTGGGGTCGAGCGCGTCACGCAGGCCGTTGCCGAGCAGGATGAAGCCCAGCGCGGTGATGACGATCGCGATGCTCGGGTAGGTCCACATGAAGTCCTTGACTCCCATGAACCCGCGGCCGGCGGAGATCATGTTGCCCCACTCGGCGACCTCCGGGTCCACGCCGACGCCCAGGTAGGACAGCGACGCCTCCGCGACGATCGCGATACCGACGTTGCTGGTGCCGTACACCAGCACCGAGGTCAGCGAGTTGGGCAGGACGTGCTTGCGGATGATCCGGCCCTGGCCGGCGCCGAGCGCCTTGGCCGCGTGGACGTAGTCCATCTCACGCACCGACAGGATCTGGCTGCGCAGCAGTCGGGCGTAGGTGGCCCAGGAGAAGATGCCGAGCGAGAGCACCACCGGGAGCACGCCGCGGCCCATCAGCAGGATGATGACGATGGCGCCGATCAGCAGCGGGAAGGCGAAGAAGATGTCGGCGGCGCGCATGATCACGGTGTCCACCCAGCGGCCGAAGTAGCCGGCGAGGGCACCGAAGAGGATGCCGATGCTCAGGGCGACGAGGATCGAGGCGAGGCCGACGATCACGGCGATGCGGCTGCCGTAGATCAGGCGGGAGAGCTGGTCCCGGCCGAGCGCGTCGGTGCCGATCCAGTGCTCCCCGCCCGGGGACTGCAGGGTCGCGTTGAGGTCCTGCTCAAGGGGGTCGAACGGGGCGAGCAGCGGCGCGAATATGGCGACCAGGATGAGCAGGACGATGATGCCCAGGCCGAGCACGGCGAGCTTGTTCTGCACGAAGCGGTGCCGGATGTCGGACCACTGGCTGACCCGGGCGACGCTGGGTTCGGCGTCGTCGGCGGTCGCGACGGGGTCGGCCGTCGTCGGCTCTTTCGCGCCCGTGGCGAGTTCGGTCATGGTGTGACTCCTAGATGGGGGCGACCCTGCGGGTCAGGCAAGGCGGATTCGCGGGTCGAGAGCGGCGTACAGCAGGTCGACGACCAGGTTCAGCACGACGAAGACCGCCACGCTGATGGTCACCACGCCCACGATGATGGGGTTGTTGTTCTGCTGGATCGCCTGGATCAGAGCGAGACCGATGCCGTTCCAGTTGAAGATCGTCTCCGTGATGATGGCGCCGCCGAGCAGGGCACCGAAGGAGATTCCCAGGTAGGTCACCACAGGGATGACCGAGTTGCGCAGAATGTGGCGGAACAGGACGTTCCGGCGGGCGAGTCCCTTCGCAACGGCCGTCTTGACGTAGTCGGCGCGCAGCACTTCGAGCATCGTGCTGCGGGCGAGCTGTGCGACGAGTGCGGCGTCGATGATCGCCAGCGTCACGGCGGGCAGCACGATCGAGTTGAAGCTGTCGTCGGCGATGAGCGGGAACCAGCCCAGCTCGATGACGAAGATGCGCTGCATGATCATGCCGAGCACGATGGACGGGACGCCGATCGCGAGTGTGGTGACGAAGGTCGCCGACACGTCCCAGATCGAGTATCTGCGCAGCGCCGCCAGCACACCGACCGAGATGCCGATGATGACGTCCAGCGCGATCGCCGCGATGGCCAGCTTCGCGGTGTTGCCCAGCTTCGGAGCGAGGATCTCCGTGACCGGACGGCCCTGTGTGTAGTCCGTTCCCAGGTCGCCCGTCGCGAGCTTGCCCACGTAGTTGCCGTACTGGACGATCAGCGGGTCGTCGAGCCCGTACTGCTTGTGCAGTTGCTCGATGACAGCCGGATCACGCGCCTTGTCGCTGCCCGCGATCTGCCCGACGGGGTCACCCGGGAGCACGAACAGGCAGGCGAACAGGATCATCGTCGCACCGAGCACGACGACGACCAACTGGCCCAGCCTGCGGACCACATACCTTCCCATGACTTGCCTCTCTGCCTCGCTGCCGTTTTCCGAGCAGCTCCCTCCCCCCAAGGTTGGTGGGGCGGTAGGGGTAGGGGGCGGGAGGGTGGGTCGCACCGCTCCCGACGGTCGTCGAGGGCCGTGGCATCCGAGCGCTCTCGGTACCCACGGCCCCCGTCTCCAGACACCGCGTCACGCGGCGCCCGGTTACTTCAGGCTGATCTCGGCGAGGTTCGGGTCCTCATGGAAGTCCATCTTGATGTCGGCGAACTTCTTGGTGTTGGCGAGACGCAGCTGGGTGCGGTTCCACAGCGGGATCAGCGCCAGGTCGTCCATGGCGATCTTCTCGGCCTGCTTGTACAGGTCGTTGCGGCCGGCCTCGCTCTCGGTGGCGCGGGCCTTGGCGAGCAGGGCGTCGAACTGCTTGTTGCTGTAGCGGCCGCGGTTGTCACCGGTGACCTTGCCGTTCTCGTCCTTGTTGATGGACGCGGTGGCCAGCAGCGGGAACAGGAAGTTGTCCGGCGTCGGGTAGTCCGCACCCCAGGCGAAGCGGTACATGCCGGAGGCGTTCGGCTTCTGCTGGTCGGCGAGCAGCTCGGCGAACGGCTTGCCCGTGAGCTTCACGTTCAGGCCGAGGACCTTCTCGATCTGCTGCTTGACGGCCTGCACCCACTCCTCGTGGCCGGCGCCCGTGTTGTAGCCGAACTCGATCGTGGTGCCGGGCTTGAGGCCGGCCTCACTGGCGAGCTGCTTGGCCTTGGCCGGGTCCGACTTGACGCAGGAGGTGCACAGGTCCTTCTGGTACACGGAGGCGAAGGCGGGCGGCAGGATCGTCGTGGACTTGCTCTGCATGCCCTGGAAGACGCCCTTGATGATGGCGTCGCGGTCGATCGCGTAGGAGACGGCCTCGCGGGCCTTCTTGTCCTTCAGCGGACCGTTGTCGGTGATCGGGAGGATGTAGTTCATCCCGTTCGTGTCCTCGTCGATCCACTCGCCCTGCGGCTCGTACTTGGCCTTGGCGGCCGGGAGCTGCGGGGTGGGCATGCGGGCCCAGTCGTAGGTGCCCGCCTCGAAGCCCTGGTACTCCAGCGTGACGCCGTTGTTGGAGTTCAGGATGTCGATGTCGACCTTGTCGAGCTTCGCCTTGGTCAGACCGTAGTCGTCGTTACGGACGAGGACGATCTTCTTGTTGTGCTCCCACTTGCCCTGCATCTTGAAGGGGCCGTTGCCGATGGGGGCCTCGTTGAACGCCTTGTTCTTGGCGTCGCCGGCGACCTTCGGGACCGGGCTGAAGACCGTGTGGGTGGTCTTGACGTAGAACTCGAAGTCCGGCTCGGAGAGCTTGACCTGAAGGGTGTTCTCGTCCGGGGCGCTCAGGCCGGACATGGTCGTGGCCTTGCCCGACTGGACGTCCGCGAAGCCCTGGATGCCGGCCATGTGGTAGGCCACGTCGGACGCGGCGGTCTTCGCCGCGACGCGGTTCCAGCCGCGGATGAACGCCTCGGCGTTCACCGGCTCACCGTTCGTGAACTTGGTGCCCGGCTTGATCTTGAAGGTCCAGGTCTTGCCGTCCGCGCTGACCTCCTTGGAGGTGGCCAGAGCCGGGTTGACCTTGCCGTCGGCGGTCGGCAGGTACAGACCCGTGAAGAGGTTGGTCGTAACCAGGATCCCCTCGGATTCCTGGGCGTTGTACGGGTCGATGGCGACCGGCTCGGTGATACCCATCCTGAAGGTGCCACCGGCCTTGCCCGAGCCGCCGCTGTTGCCCTTGCTGTCGTCGTCACTGCCACCACAGGCAGTCGCGGCGAGAGCAATGACTATCGCCCCCGCGACCCACTTGGCGCTCCTGGCACCGCGCATGGGTTCCTCCTCAAGAGTCCTGTTGTTCAAAGCATTAGGGAGCACACGACACTCACCTGTCGACGAAGACGAGGGAGGCGTGTGCACCCGCAGGCTCGTGAGTCGTCGCCGCTGGCAGCGCGTGACTCGTCAACCCGAGCTCTACGCGCCTAACTATCTGCCATGGGCCGTAGCCGAACCACACCCATAAGGTCTCGGTTCGATCACACCTGACGTGTACTTCTTCCAAAATCCGGACAAACGGTTTGCAGAAAGATCCCTGCGAAACGGACTTGTTACACATCTATCGGTGGACGCTGTCCGCATTCCGGACGCAGGAGTGAGAAAAACCGCTTGCGGCGGTGGTGGTCGTCTGCAGGGGGGCCGGCCGGTATGCCCAGCACCCGGGCACCGGTCCGCGCACGGCGTCGCGCCGGACCCCAATTCCGCGTCGGATCACGTCCGTTGACGGTGACCCGCGCCGGTCCTGACACAAGACGCGCAGTACGTCCACTCCCAGAGCAGATTAGTAGGGATCTGGCCTGTCGTGGGCGCCTGCGGCCAGGATGAAGGGTTTTCCCTACGTGGCCCTTACCTCCGGAAAACGACCGAGCCGGGCACCCCGCGCTGTGCGGGGTGCCCGGCTCGGGTCGTCGTCGTCCCGGGGTCAGCCGTGCTTGGCGCGGCTGGCGGCGCGGGCGCGCTCACGGGCGTCCAGGTTCACCTTGCGGATGCGCACGGCCTCCGGGGTGACCTCGACGCACTCGTCGTCGCGGCAGAACTCCAGGGACTGCTCCAGCGACAGCTTGCGCGGCGGCACGATCGACTCGGTCACGTCGGCCGTCGAGGACCGCATGTTGGTGAGCTTCTTCTCCTTGGTGATGTTGACGTCCATGTCGTCGGAGCGGGAGTTCTCACCGACGATCATGCCCTCGTACACCTCGGTGCCGGGCTCCACGAAGAGCACGCCGCGCTCCTGGAGGTTGGTCATCGCGAACGCGGTGACCGCGCCGGCGCGGTCCGCCACCAGCGAGCCGTTGTTACGGGTCGTCAGCGTGCCGAACCACGGCTCGTGGCCCTCGTGGATGGAGTGGGCGATGCCGGTGCCGCGGGTCTGGGTCAGGAACTCGGTCCGGAATCCGATCAGACCGCGCGACGGCACGACGAACTCCATGCGCACCCAGCCGGAGCCGTGGTTGGACATGTTGTCCATCCGGCCCTTGCGGACACCCATCAGCTGGGTGACGGCGCCCATGTGCTCCTCGGGCACGTCGATCGTCATGCGCTCGACGGGCTCGTACACCTTGCCGTCGACGTCCTTGGTGACGACCTGCGGCTTGCCGACGGTGAGCTCGTAGCCCTCCCGGCGCATGGTCTCGACGAGGATGGCGAGCGCCAGCTCACCCCGGCCCTGGACCTCCCAGGCGTCCGGCCGCTCGGTCTCCAGCACCCGCAGGGAGACGTTGCCGATCAGTTCCCGGTCCAGGCGGTCCTTCACCTGGCGGGCGGTGACCTTGCGGTCCTTGACGGCCGCCTTGTTGTCGGCGCCCTTGCCGGTGCCGCCGCGGCCGACCAGCGGGGAGGTGTTGGTGCCGATCGTCATCGAGATCGCCGGCTCGTCCACCGTGATCAGCGGCAGCGCCAGCGGGTTCTCGGTGTCCGCCAGCGTCTCGCCGATCATGATGTCCGGGATACCGGCGACGGCGCAGATGTCACCCGGGCCCGCCTTCTCGGCCGGCTTGCGGGTGAGCGCCTCGGTCATCATCAGCTCGGAGATGCGGACGTTGGCCACGGACCCGTCGCGCTTCATCCACGCGACCGTCTGCCCCTTCTTCAGCTCGCCCTGGTGGACGCGGAGCAGCGCGATACGGCCGAGGAAGTTGTCGGCGTCCAGGTTGGTGACGTGGGCCTGGAGCGGGGCGCCCTCGTCGTAGGTGGGGGCCGGGATGTGCTCCAGGATGGTGGAGAAGAACGGCTCCAGGGAGGTGGAGTCGCCCGGAACGGTCCCGTCCTCCGGCTTGGTCAGCGAGGCGATGCCGTCACGGCCGCAGGCGTAGACGATCGGGAACTCGATCTGCTCCTCGTCGGCGTCCAGGTCGAGGAAGAGGTCGTACGTCTCGTTGACGACCTCGTCGATCCGGGAGTCCGGCCGGTCCGTCTTGTTGATGCACAGGATGATCGGCAGCCGCTGCTGGAGCGCCTTGCGCAGCACGAAGCGGGTCTGCGGCAGCGGGCCCTCGGAGGCGTCGACCAGCAGCACCACACCGTCGACCATCGACAGACCGCGCTCGACCTCGCCGCCGAAGTCGGCGTGGCCGGGGGTGTCGATGATGTTGATGGTGATCGGGTCCCCGCCGTCCTTGGGGTGGTACTTCACCGCCGTGTTCTTGGCGAGGATCGTGATGCCCTTCTCACGCTCCAGGTCGTTCGAGTCCATCATGCGGTCGTCGACCGAGTCGAGCTGGTGGGCGGCGAAGGCACCGGCCTGCTTCAGCATGCCGTCGACGATGGTGGTCTTGCCGTGGTCGACGTGGGCGACGATGGCGACGTTGCGGATGTCGTGACGTGTGGTGGACACGGCCATATTGAGGCGTACTCCCGGAGTGTGAGGAAGGGGCCGCCGCGTACGTCTGTGTTACGCGGACCCTGCCGGGCGCGACAGCCACGGCCTCACCCCATCGTACGTGCCCCGGGAAGCAGGGGCTCGCCAGGCCGAGGTGCCGGGGCGCGCGGGGCGGCGTCCGTGGCGGCCCGGCCTCCTACTCCTTCCTCTGTGAGCCCCCGCTCCCCTTCTTCAGGAACCCCATGTCCTCGTACACCGGCGTCTGGAATCCGAACGCGCCCACGTTGGCGAGGTCCTTCCGCGCGGCCGTCAGCTGCGGGCGCTGGTACAGCGGGATCGATCCCGCTGCCGCCCAGATCCGCGCGTCGGCCTTGCGCAGCAGCTTCCGCTCCTCGCCCTCGTCCAGCGTGGAGACCGCACGCTCGAACAGCTGGTCGATCTGGTCGGTGCCGACCCGCGTGTAGTTCTGCTCGACGTTCAGCGACCCGTCCGCCGCCGGTACCGGCTTGGCGAAGATCGGCCGGGCGTCGGTGGCGGGGAAGGCGGAGGTCGGCCAGGAGTACAGGGCGAGGTCGAACTGCCCGGACGCGATGTGGTCCTTGAAGTAGCTGTCGTCCTTCACCTTGGTGATCTCGGTCCGGATACCGACCTTCCCCAGCATCCCCGCGATCCGGTCGGCCACCGTCCGCAGGCTCTGCGAGCCGTCTCCGGAGGGCAGGACGAACCTCAGGGTGAGCGCCTTGCCGTCCTTCGCGAGCGCCCCGGCCGCACCGCCGGCCGGGGCCGCGGTGCCCTTGGGGGCGTAGGCGCCGGGGGCGCCGCCCTGGCGGACCTGCCGGTCGAGGAACTGCTTGCCGTCCTGCGCGAGGTGTGCGCCGGCGGCGGAGTCGCCGGAGTCGTCCCCGGTCCGGTTCTTGTCGTCCTCCCCGACGATGTACGCCCCGTCGCTCCCGCCGTCGGAGGGCTCCTCCGAGGCGTTCCGGTCCGCCTTCTCGCCCTCGCCGCCGGCCGCCTTCTCGCCGTTCTCCTCCTTGTCGCCCTTCTCCTTCTCCTTGTCCTTCTTCTTCGACGCCTCGCTCTTCTCGCTCTTCTCGCTCTTCTCCACGGGACCGCCCAGGACCCATCCGGCGTCCGCGAGCAGTGCCTGAGCCTCCGCGGTGTCCTGGCCGCCGAGCGCCCCGCTGCCGTCGGCGTAGGCCTCCTGCCCGGACAGCGCGAGATGGCTGCCGACCGGCTCGGCGGGCAGGCCGAGCGGCTTGAGGACCAGCTCGGCCAGTTCCTCGCGGTCCAGTGCCCGGGCCACGGCACGCCGCACCCGTTCGTCGGCGAGCGGGCCGCCGGCACCGTTCAGCGCGAGCTGGGTGTACGCCGGCTCCAGCGACCGGCGGACCTCGATGTTCCGCAGCGCCTGCTGCCGGCGCTTCGCCGCCGCGTCCTTCCCGGTGATCTTCCTGACCCCCGTACGGCCGCCGCCCGAGCCCGCCTCCGGGCCGGCCGCGTTCTTCGCGGCGCTGTCGATGCCGCTCACGGCGGACGGGGCGATCTCGGCGAGGTCGACGCTGCCGTCGGCGAGCGCGGCGACGCGCTCGCCGCGGGGCACGGCCTTCAGGACGATCTCGGAGAGCTTGGCCTGCCGCCCCCACCAGCGCGGATTGCGGGCGAGCGTGATCTCGTCGTCCTTGCGGTCGACCTCCTTCACGGCGAACGGCCCGGCGGTCACCTTCAGCTTGCGCCGCGCCCCGTCGTTGAAGGAGTCGGGCGTGCCCATGACGTCCTTCGGGTACAGCGGCGAGAACAGGGACTGCCAGTCGGCGTAGGGGCGGGCGAAGGTGACCCGGACCTCCAGGTCGTTCTTGCCGCGCTCGATCTTCTCGATGCGCTCGTATCCGGCGTTGCGCGCGGTCCAGTAGGCGCTGTCCTTGCCGGACAGGGCGCGCCACTGCGCGGCGAAGTCGGCGGCGCCGATCTCCCGGCCGTCGCTCCACACGGCCTTCTGGTTGAGCCGGTAGAGCACGACCTGTCTGGGCTCCGTCTCGACGACCTCGGCGGACTCCAGGTAGTCGGGGTTGCGCTCGGGCCGGCCCTCGGCGTCGAGCCGGAACATCGACGGCAGGACGGCCTGGGCGACCCGGGTGGTCGTGGCGTCGGCGTCCGCCTGGAAGGCGTTGAAGGTGTCCGGCACGGAGTCGACGGCCCAGCTCAGGGTGGACCCGTCGGCGATCCGCGCCCGGGCAGCGGGAGCGATGTCCTGTGCGGCCAGCGGCTCGGAGGGCTCGTCCGAGGAACCGCAGGCGGCCAGGGTGGGGACCGCGAGCGCGCCCGCGGTGAGGAAGACAACGGAGCGCATGACCGCGCGCGGCCGTGGCCTGGATCCGACGCCGTCGTGGGACATCTCTGGGTACCTCCGGGGAGCCGCGGGAGTTATGATCACGTTTGCACCGCTTTTGGAGCACTTTGTGATCACTTTGGCCGATATTTAAGTGATCACCTGTAAGTGATCAGATCTATTCGGATGTACGCAGCCACTGAAGAGGAAAGGGTTCGGCAGCCCCGGGCGCACGGCCACGACACGCCGCAAGCCCACTCGTGCGGCGCACAGTGTCGAAAGCACGACCGCACACATCGGCCAATCGGTGCACACGCCTTCCCCCCGGCCGCTGTGACGCGCGACACTCGCAGGCGCACGAACGCCCCGTCCAGGGCCACCGCGCCCGCGGAAATGAGGTGCACACCATGTCCGTGCATGACGAACTGACATCGCTCCAGCGCTGCCTGGACGACCTGCAGCGGTCGGTGGGGCGACTGGAGAAGCACATCGGCGGCGACGCGCTCGACATGCGCCGGGTCCGCACCGACGCCGACCACCTGCGCGAGAGCGTCGCGCTGCTGCGCGAGGCGGCCGCCCGGACCGCCGCCGCGCCACGGCGCCCCGAACTCGTCACCATCCCCGACACGCCGTACGACGACTCTCTGTGGATCGACACGGACGACGAGGGTCTCGGCGGACGGGACCGCCACGCCCCCTGACCCGACCGGAGTCATCCCTTGGCCACTGGTACGGAACCCCATCCGAAGAGCGGCGGCGTACGCACCGGCCCGCGTGCGGCGATCGCCGCCCGGCACCTGCGGACCGACCGCTGGTGGCTGGCGCCCGCCGCCACCGCGGCCGGTCTGCTGGCCTTCGTCGTCTACTCCACCTGGCGGGCCTTCGCCGACGCCGACTACTACGCGGCGCCGTACGTCTCGCCGTTCTACTCACCGTGCCTGGCGGAGCACTGCGCCCCCATGCGCTCGGGCCCCAACTGGGACCTGTTCGGCAGCTGGTGGGGCATCTCCCCCGCGATCATCATCCTGATCTTCCCGCTCGGCTTCCGCCTGACCTGCTACTACTACCGCAAGGCCTACTACCGGGGCTTCTGGGCCTCACCCCCGGCCTGCGCGGTGGCCGAGCCGCACCGGAAGTACACCGGCGAGACCCGCTTCCCGCTGATCCTGCAGAACGTCCACCGCTACTTCTTCTACGCCGCGCTGCCCGTCGCCGGCATCCTCACCTACGACACGGTGCTCGCCTTCCGCGACGAGCACTACGCCTGGGGCCACATGGGGCTCGGCACCCTGGTGTTCCTGGTCAACATCGTGCTGATCTGGGCGTACACCCTCTCCTGCCACTCCTGCCGGCACATCGTCGGCGGCAAGCTCAGGCACTTCTCGAAGCACCCCGTGCGCTACCGGATGTGGCAGTGGGCGGGCCGGCTCAACGCCCGGCACATGCTGCTGGCGTGGTCGTCGCTGGTGAGCGTGGCGCTCGCCGACTTCTACGTCTACCTGGTCGCATCGGGCGTCTTCGACGATCCGCGCTTCTTCTGATGCCGAACAGCTCCGAATCCGAACAGCTCCGAATCTGGACAGTGGGGACTGACTGATGTCCGTGGTCGACCGGCAGGAGTGGGACGTCGTCGTGGTCGGCGCCGGGGGCGCGGGCCTCCGGGCGGCGATCGAGGCGCGTGAGCGAGGCGCCCGTACGGCCGTGATCTGCAAGTCGCTGTTCGGCAAGGCGCACACGGTGATGGCCGAGGGCGGCATCGCGGCGGCCATGGCCAACGCCAACGAGCACGACACCTGGCAGGTCCACTTCCGCGACACCATGCGCGGCGGCAAGTTCCTCAACCAGTGGCGGATGGCCGAGCTGCACGCCCGCGAGGCCCCGGACCGGGTGTGGGAGCTGGAGACCTGGGGCGCCCTGTTCGACCGTACGAAGGACGGCCGGATCTCGCAGCGCAACTTCGGCGGCCACGAGTACCCCCGCCTCGCCCACGTCGGCGACCGCACGGGCCTGGAGCTGATCCGCACGCTCCAGCAGAAGATCGTCTCCCTGCAGCAGGAGGACCACCGCGAGACCGGCGACTACGAGTCACGTCTGAAGGTCTTCCAGGAGTGCACGGTCACCCGGGTCCTGAAGGACGGCCCGGACGTCTGCGGGGTCTTCGCCTACGAACGGGAGACCGGTCGCTTCTTCGTCCTGAAGGCACCCGCCGTGGTGATCGCGACCGGCGGCATCGGCAAGTCGTTCAAGGTGACGTCGAACTCCTGGGAGTACACCGGCGACGGCCACGCGCTGGCCCTGCTGGCGGGGGCTCCCCTGCTGAACATGGAGTTCGTGCAGTTCCATCCGACGGGCATGGTCTGGCCGCCGTCCGTCAAGGGCATCCTGGTCACCGAGTCGGTGCGCGGTGACGGCGGCGTGCTGCGCAACTCCGACGGCAAGCGGTTCATGTTCGACTACGTCCCGGACGTCTTCAAGGACAAGTACGCCCAGTCCGAGGAGGAGAGCGACCGCTGGTACGACGACCCGGACCACAACCGGCGGCCGCCCGAACTGCTCCCCCGTGACGAGGTCGCGCGGGCGATCAACGCCGAGGTGAAGGCCGGGCGCGGCTCCCCGCACGGCGGTGTGTTCCTGGACGTGTCCACCCGGATGCCGGCCGACGTGATCCGGCGCCGGCTGCCGTCGATGTACCACCAGTTCAAGGAACTGGCCGACGTCGACATCACGGCCGAGGCGATGGAGGTCGGACCCACCTGCCACTACGTGATGGGCGGCATCGCGGTCGACTCCGACACGGCGGCGGCCCGCGGTGTGCCCGGCCTGTACGCGGCCGGAGAGGTGGCCGGCGGCATGCACGGCTCCAACCGGCTCGGCGGGAACTCCCTGTCCGACCTGCTGGTCTTCGGCCGCCGGGCCGGCCGGCACGCGGCACAGCACGCCCTGGGGTCCGCCCGGCGGCCCGAGGTGAGCGACGCGGAGGTGGACGCGGCGTCCGCCGAGGCGCTGCGGCCCTTCTCGGCCGAGGCCGACGAGCCGCCCCGCGCCGCGCCCGAGAACCCGTACGCCCTCCACCAGGAACTGCAGCAGACCATGAACGACCTGGTCGGCATCATCCGCCGCCGGGCCGAGATGGAGCAGGCCCTGGAGAAGCTCGCTCAGCTGCGGGCACGGGCCCGGCGGGCCGGCGTCGAGGGCCACCGCCAGTTCAACCCCGGCTGGCATCTCGCACTGGACCTGCGGAACATGCTGCTGGTCAGCGAGTGCGTGGCCCGGGCCGCGCTGGAGCGCACCGAGTCGCGCGGCGGGCACACCCGCGAGGACCACCCGGCGATGGACCGCGCGTGGCGCAGCATCAACCTGCTGTGCACCCTGGCCGATCCGGCCGGGGGCCTCGGCGCGACCGAGGCGGGCGGCGGCCGCACGGCCTCCGACGCCGGCAGCGGTGTCCCGGACCCGGCGCGCGGGCAGATCGCCCTCACCCGCGAGTCCACCGAACCCATCCGCCCGGACCTGCTCGCCCTGTTCGACAAGGAGGAGCTGGTCAAGTACCTCGCCGAAGAGGAGCTTTACGAGTGAGCGGCTACGAGGCCCGGTTCAAGGTGTGGCGGGGGGACGCGGCCGGCGGCGACCTGGCCGACTTCGACGTCCACGTCAACGACGGCGAGGTGGTCCTGGACATCATCCACCGCCTCCAGGCGACGCAGGCCCCCGACCTCGCCGTGCGCTGGAACTGCAAGGCGGGCAAGTGCGGTTCCTGCTCGGCGGAGATCAACGGGCGCCCCCGGCTGATGTGCATGACGCGGATGTCGGTCTTCGACCGCGACGAGACCATCACGGTGACTCCGCTGCGCACCTTCCCCGTCGTCCGGGACCTGGTCACCGACGTCGGCTTCAACTACGACAAGGCCCGCCAGGTCCCGGCGTTCGTGCCGCCGGCCGGACTCGCCCCCGGCGAGTACCGGATGGCGCAGCAGGACGTGGACCGCTCGCAGGAGTTCCGCAAGTGCATCGAGTGCTTCCTGTGCCAGGACACCTGCCATGTCGTCCGGGACCACGAGGAGAACAAGCAGGTGTTCGCCGGGCCCCGCTTCCTGATGCGGATCGCGGAGCTGGACATGCACCCGCTGGACGCGGCGGCCGAGGCCGGTCTCGACCGCAGGGCCACCGCCCAGGACGAACACGGCCTGGGCTACTGCAACATCACCAAGTGCTGCACGGAGGTCTGCCCCGAGAACATCAAGATCACCGACAACGCCCTGATCCCCCTGAAGGAACGGGCCGTCGACCGCAAGTACGACCCGCTGGTGTGGCTGGGGTCCAAGATCGGCCGCAGGCGCGGTTAGGGCCCTTCGCAAGGGTCGCCGC
>NZ_CBDQZH010000035.1:0-76938 GCF_965341775.1 Streptomyces sp. bgisy159
CATAGCGTGAGGGAAACGCCCGGTTACATTCCGAACCCGGAAGCTAAGCCTCACAGCGCCGATGGTACTGCAGGGGGGACCCTGTGGGAGAGTAGGACGCCGCCGAACAATCTTTGGAGGACCCCTGGTCACCAGCGTTCAGCTGGGACCAGGGGTCCTTTTTTGTTTTTCCGAAGCGCGCCGGCTAGTCGGCTGCGCGAGAATACTTGCGGTACCGAAGACAGGAGTCACCCATGTCCACCAACTCTCCCGGCGACCGGCCGGAGCGCGACCAGCGGCGACGGGACAGTGGGGACCGCGGCGACCGCGGGGACCGCGGCGGCTTCCGCCGCGACAACGACCGTGGCGGCTTCCGTCGAGACGACCGCCGTGACGACCGGCGCGACGATCGTCGGGACGACCGACGCGACAGCGACCGGGGCGGATACGGCAGGCGCGACGGCGACCGCGACCGCGACCGCGGTGGGTTCCGCCGTGACGACCGGCGTGACGGGGACCGGGGTGGATTCCGTCGGCAGGACGACCGTGAACGGGGCTCGGAGCGAGGCTTCCGCCGTGACGACCGAGGGGACCGTCCTGCGTTCCGCCGTGACGACAGGCGTGATGAGCGTCGTGACGACCGCCGTGACGACAGGCGGGGCAACGACCGTGGAGGCTTCCGGCGCGATGACCGGCGGGACGGTGACCGAGCGGGGCACGGGCGGCGCGACGACCGTCCTTCGTTCCGCCGTGATGACCGCGGTGATCGAGGCGACCGTCCCTCGTTCCGCCGCGAGGAACGCGGCGACCGTGGTGAGCGCGGAGACCGGCCTTCGTACCGGCGTGACGACCGTGGCGAGCGTCCCTCTTTCCGGCGTGACGAGCGGCGTGACGACCGTCCCCCGTTCCGGCGCGACGACCGTGGTGAGCGTGGCGACCGGCCTTCGTACCGGCGTGACGACCGTGGCGACCGGCCTTCGTACCGGCGTGATGACCGTGGCGAGCGTCCCTCGTTCCGGCGTGACGAGCGGCGTGACGACCGTGGCGGCGACCGCCCGTCGTTCCGGCGTGACGACCGGCGTGACGACCGTGGCGACCGCCCGTCGTTCCGGCATGACGAGCGCCGCGATGACCGGCGTGACGATCGCCGAGGTGACCGCCGGGACGGTGAGCGCGGTGGGTTCCGCGGGCGGGACGAGCGCGGCGGGGGCGGATACCGGCGGGATGACCGTGGCGGTCGGCCGGGTGGCTTCCGTGGGCGTCCCGGGGAGGACCGGCGGGGTGGTGGACGGTTCCGTGACGACCGGGATCGAGACCGTGACCGGGATCGCGAGCCGATCAAGCGGCTTCCCATCCCCGAGGACGTCACCGGCGACGAGATCGACAAGGACGTAAGGCAGGAGCTGCAGAGCCTGCCCAAGACGCTGGCCGAGGACGTCGCCAAGAATCTGGTGATGGTCGCCCGCCTCATCGACGAGGACCCCGAGGGCGCCTACGGCTACTCCAGGGTGGCGCTGCGGCTTGCCTCGCGGGTCGCCGCCGTGCGGGAGGCGGCCGGGTTCGCGGCGTACGCCAGCCAGAAGTACGCGGAGGCGCTCGCGGAGTTCCGGGCCGCGCGGCGGATGACGGGCAGTGCGGAGCTGTGGCCGGTGATGGCCGACTGCGAGCGCGGACTCGGGCGGCCCGAGAAGGCGCTGGACATGGCCGGTGCCCCCGAGGTCAACAAGCTCGACAAGGCAGGGCAGGTCGAGATGCGGCTCGTGGCGGCCGGTGCTCGGCGCGACATGGGGCAGCTGGACGCGGCGATCGTGACGCTGCAGAGCTCGGAGCTGGCCTCCAGCGCCGTGCAGCCGTGGACGGCACGGCTGCGGTACGCGTACGCCGACGCGCTGCTGGCCGCCGGACGCAGTGGCGAGGCGCGGGAGTGGTTCGCCAAGGCCGTGGAGGCGGACCGGGACGGCAGCACGGACGCCTCGGACCGGCTGGCCGAGCTCGACGGCGTGGAGTTCGTCGACGCCCTCGACGACAGCGAGGGCGTCGGTGGCGCCACGACCGAGGAGCAGGGCGAGGAACAGGGACGGGAGAAGGACGAGAAGGACGAGAAGGGCGATGTGACGGACGAGGACTGATCGTCCGGATCCGACGCCAGGGGCGGGACCTCCCTCAGGGGGTTCCGCCCCTTCCTGCGTTCTAGAGGTCCATCGTGCGCAGGACCAGGCCCGACGCCGGTTTCGGGCCGAAGGAAGTCGACTTGCGCGGCATGGTGACACCCTGGCGTGCCAGGTCGCGGACGACCTCCTCGCGGACGGGATGCATCAGGACGGCGGTGCCGCCGTCGTGTTCCGCCTTGGCGACCGTGGCCGCCGTGTCGTGGATGTAGGCGATGCGGCTGGGGTCGTTCTCGGGGATGCGCCAGATGTGGGGGAGGAGCGTGGCGTGCAGGACCGTGGCGTCCAGGGTGCGCCAGGCGGCCGGGCGGTCGGCGGGGACGGTGCGCGCCAGGAGGGCCGGGTCGGGGCGGTCGACGAGGTGGAAGGCGCCGTCGCCGGCGAGGAGGAAGGCGTTGCCCTCGCGGGACGCGTCCGCCAGGGCCGCCAGGGCCTCCGGCAGCGAGACGCCGAGCCGGCGGACGCGGAACCGGTCCGCGACGGCGGCCAGGGCGTCGGCGACCGGGAGGCCGTGCAGGAGGCGGTGGATGGCGCGGACCCTCAGTGGGTAGCGGGCGGTGTCGACCAGCAGGACCAGGCCGTGGTCCCAGGGGCTGGGGGAGGGGTGCTCGGCGCGCAGCCGGCGGTAGGTCGCCCAGCGGTGGTGGCCGTCGGCGATCAGGGCCTGGTGGTGGGCGAGGTCCGCCTGGACGGCGGCCAGGTCCCGCGGGTCGGTGATCGACCAGAGGCGGTGGCAGTAGCCGTCGGCGGTGGTGGTGGACAGGAGGGGCGTGTGGCGGGCGGTGCGGTCGACGACGTCGGCGGCGGTGCCGTTGCCGCGGTAGGTCAGCAGCAGCGGTTCCAGGTTGGCGCGGGTGGCCCGCATGAGGGCGGCGCGGTCGGCGACGATGTGGGGCATCACGTCCTCATGGGGGAGGACGACGCCCTCGGCGGGGTCGGAGACGCGGAGCGTGCCGATGAGGCCCCGCTGCAGCAGGCCGTCGGTGTCCCGCTGCTCGTAGACGTAGAGGGCGGGCTCGGGGTCGCTGGTCAGCACACCCTCGCTGAGCCAGCGGCGCAGGGTGTCGGCGGCCTGTTCCCGGCCGGCGCTGGGCGAGCCGGCCTGGGGCAGGATGAGGCGGACGATGTTGTGGGGGTCCGCGTCCTGGAGGCGGTGCAGACCGTCGGGGCGGACGACGACGTCGTACGGCGGGGAGGTGACGGCGGCGAGGCTGCCGACCCGGTCGGGGTTGTAGCGCAGACCTCGGAACGGGATGAGTTCCATACCTCGGGGCGACGTTGCTTCCGAGTGACCCGCAGTGTTCATCAGGGCATCGTACGTGTGTCAGTGGTATGCGCGATGATCGGGGGAAAGCGAGCGAACGAGGAGCGATGTGCAATGAGCCAGGCCGTGAGGACGAGGCCCGCGGGCTGCGAGCAGGCCCTGAGCGAGGCGTACGACACGGCGCTGCTCGATCTGGACGGCGTGGTGTACGCGGGCGGGAGCGCCATCGTGCACGCCGTCGAGTCGCTGGCCGTCGCCCGGGAGGGCGGGATGCGGCTGGCGTACGTCACCAACAACGCGCTGCGCACGCCCGACGCCGTGGCGGAGCACCTGACGGAGCTGGGGATAGCGACCGGGGCCGATGACGTCATCACCTCGGCGCAGGCAGTCGCGCGGCTGATCGCCGAACAGGTGCCGGCGGGAGCGCGGGTGCTGGTGGTCGGCGGGGAGGGGCTGCGGGTCGCGCTGCGGGAGCGGGGGCTGGTGCCGGTCGAGTCGGCGGACGACGATCCGGCGGCCGTCGTCCAGGGGTACGGCGGGCCCGAGCTGCCGTGGGGGCGGTTCGCGGAGGCCGCGTACGCGGTGGCGCGCGGGGTGCCCTGGTTCGCCTCCAACACGGACCTGACGATTCCCAGCGGGCGGGGGATCGCGCCGGGGAACGGGGCCGCGGTGGAGGTGGTGCGGATCGCGACCGGGGCGGAGCCCCAGGTGGCGGGCAAGCCGTTGCCTCCGATGCACCGGGAGACGATCCTGCGTACGGGGGCCGAGCGGCCGCTGGTGGTGGGGGACCGGCTGGACACGGACATCGAGGGCGCGTTCAACGGGGGCGTCGACTCGCTGCTGGTACTGACCGGGGTGACCGACGGGGCGCGGTTGCTGGCCGCGCCGCCGCGGCATCGGCCGACGTATGTGGACCTGGATCTGCGGGGGCTGCTCGGTGGGCAGCCCGAAGTGACGGGTGTCGGCGGCGGGTTCGCGTGCGGGGGGTGGACCGCCACGGCTGGCGGGGAGCGGTTGGAGCTGGCGGGAGAGGGGGAGGTGGTGGACGGCCTGCGCGCGCTGTGTGCGGCGGCGTGGTCCGCGGCCGGTGACGGAGTGTGCGCGCTGGAGGGAGACAAGGCGTTGGCGCGGTTGGGGGTGTGAGCGGGGTACCGGCGGGACCGGGAGCCGGGTGCGCTGTGCGGCTGCCGGGTTGCCGCCACCCAGGGCCGGGCACTTGGCAGGGTAGGCTAACCTAACTGCGTGTTGGTCGACAGTGTTCTCGAACGGGGTGTGGAGCCGGCTTCCGGGCCGCCGGGGCGGCAGGCGGTGCGGGTTGCCGGACTGCTGGCGTCGCTGGGGCTTCTCGTGGCGGTCGCGGTGGCGAGTGTCGCCGTCGGGGCCAAGGAGCTGTCGGTCGCCCAGGTGTGGCACGGGGTGTTCGCGGACTCGGGGACCTACGGCGATGTCGTCGTGGGGGAGCGGCTGTCGCGGACCGTGCTCGGGCTGTTGGCCGGAGCCGCGCTGGGGCTTGCCGGGGCCGTGCTGCAGGCGCTCACCCGCAATCCGCTGGCCGACCCGGGGCTGCTCGGTATCAACGCCGGCGCGTCGGCCGCCGTCGTCACCGCCATCACCTTCTTCGGCGTCACCAGTCTGAACGGCTACGTGTGGTTCGCCTTCCTCGGTGCCGCCGCCGTGGGCGGGCTGGTGTGGTTCCTCGGCGGGAGCCGGGGCGCCACACCGGTGCGGCTGGCGCTGGCCGGTACCGCGATCAGCGCCGCGCTCTACGGCTATCTCCAGGCCGTGATGATCATGGATGACGCGGCGCTCGCGAGGATGCGCTTCTGGACGGTGGGTTCGCTGTCGTCGGCGACCGACGAGACGATCTGGCAGGTGCTGCCCTTCCTCGTGGCCGGTACCGTCCTCGCGCTGGTGCTCGCGCGCCCGCTGAACGCCATGGAGATGGGCGACGACACCGCCCGGTCGCTCGGCGCCGACCTGAACCGGACCAGGGCGCTGTCCATGCTCGCCGCCACCTTGCTGTGCGGGGCGGCGACCGCCGCCTGCGGGCCGATCGCGTTCGTCGGGCTGATGGTGCCGCACATCGTGCGCTCCTTCACCGGCCCCGACCTGCGCTGGATCATGCCGTACGCCGCCGTGCTGTCGCCGGTGCTGCTGCTGGGCGCCGATGTCATCGGCCGGGTGGTGGCCCGCCCGTCGGAGGTGCAGGTGGGCATCATCACCGCGATCATCGGCGGCCCGGTCTTCATCTTCCTCGTACGACGGCGAAGGACGGCCCAGCTGTGAGGACGAAGCCCGAGCCCGGGCCCAAGACCGGGCCCAAGACCGAGACCGCAACCGACACTACGACCCGAACCGACACCGCGACGGAGACGGAGGCCGAGACGGAAACCGAGACCGCGACGGAGACCGTGACGGAGACGGAGACGGAGACCGAGACGGAGACCGAGACCACGGGCAGGAGCACCGCTTCAACCGGGACCGATGCCGCGCCCCGCGCCCCGCGCGCGCTGCGCACCCCCGGCGGGCTGTCCGTCCGGCTCGACGTGCGGGCGCTGGCCGTCGTCGTGCTGCTGCTGGGGGCCGCGCTCGCCGCGAGCGTGGTGCTGATCGGCACCGGCGACTACCCGATCCCGGCCGGTGACGTGCTCAGGACGCTGTTCGGGGAGGGGACGCAGGGCCAGGAGTTCATCGTCACCGAGCTGCGGCTGCCGCGCGTTCTGGTCGGCCTGCTGGTCGGTGCGTCGCTGGGGCTCGGCGGGGCGCTGTTCCAGGCCGTGTCGCGCAATCCGCTGGGCAGCCCGGACGTGCTGGGGCTCGGCCAGGGTGCGACGGCCGGCGCGCTGGTCGTCATCGTGCTGTTCTCCGGGGACGCTGAAGCGGTGACCGCGGGGGCGCTCGTGGGTGGCCTGGTCACCGGCGCCGCCCTCTACCTGCTCGCCTGGAAGCAGGGCGTGCACGGCTACCGGCTGGTCCTGGTCGGTGTCGGTGTCATGGCGATCGCGACCGCCGTCAACGGCTACCTGATCACCAAGGCCGACCTGGTCGACGCGGCCCGCGCGGTGGTGTGGATGACCGGGACCCTCGACGGCCGGGACTGGAAGCAGGTCTGGCCGCTGCTCGCCCTGTTCTGCGTCCTCGTCCCGCTCGTCCTCGGCAACGCGCGCGGGCTGCGGATGATGGAGATGGGCGACGACGTCTCGTACGCGCTGGGCGTGCGGGTGGAGCGGGTACGGATGCTGCTGATGGTCTGCGCCGTCCTGCTCACCGCGACCGCGACCGCGGCCGCCGGCCCCGTCAGCTTCGTGGCCCTCACGGCGCCGCAGCTCGCCCGGCGCCTGACCCGCTCGCCGGGTCCCAACCTGGTGCCCGCCCTGTGCATGGGCGCGGCGCTGCTGGTCACCGCCGACTGGGCGGCGCAGCGGCTCTTCGGCGACGGACAACTGCCCGTCGGCGTGGTCACCGGCGTCCTCGGCGGCGTCTACCTGCTGTGGCTGCTGGTCACCGAGCGCAGGGCGGGCCGCATATGAGGTCCCCCGCGCACCGGGACGCCCCGAGGAGCCAGAACACCCCAAGGAGCACCGTGAACCGCCTCTGCGCAGACGACGTCACCCTCGCCTACGACCGCAGGGTCATCGCCGAGCACCTTTCGGTGGAGATCCCGGACCGCTCCTTCACCGTGATCGTCGGTCCGAACGCGTGCGGCAAGTCGACGCTGCTGCGGGCGCTGTCGCGGATGCTGAAGCCGTCCGAGGGCCGGGTCCTGCTGGACGGGCAGGCCATTCAGTCGATGCCGGCGAAGAAGGTGGCGCGGACGCTGGGTCTGCTGCCGCAGTCGTCCGTCGCGCCGGACGGCATCACCGTCGCCGACCTCGTCGGCCGCGGCCGCTACCCGCACCAGGGCGTCCTGCGGCAGTGGTCGGCCGAGGACGAGCAGGTCGTGCGGGATTCGATGGCGCGGACCGGCGTGGCCGAGCTGGCCGACCGCTACGTCGACGAGCTCTCCGGCGGTCAGCGCCAGCGCGTGTGGATCGCCATGGCGCTGGCCCAGCAGACACCGTTGCTGCTGCTCGACGAGCCGACGACCTACCTGGACATCCAGCACCAGATCGACGTCCTCGACCTCTGCGCCGACCTGCACGAGGAGCAGGGGCGGACGCTGGTGGCCGTCCTGCACGACCTGAACCACGCCGCCCGGTACGCCACCCATCTCATCGCGCTGAAGGGTGGCGAGGTGATCGCGCAGGGCGCGCCGAGCGACATCGTCACGGCGGAGCTGGTCGAGGAGGTCTTCACCCTGCGCTGCCAGGTGATCGACGACCCCGAGACGGGGACCCCGCTGGTGGTGCCCGCGGCCCGCAGGGCGCGCGCGGCCGTCACGGCGGGCGCTACAGGAGCTTCCTGAGGACGAACAGATCGCGCAGGCCCGCGTGCAGCCTGACCCGGCCCGAGCCCCACGCCCTGGCGAAGTGCAGTTCGCCGTCGACCAGGGCCACGAGGTCGTCGCCGGTCATGGCCAGCCGGATCTGCGCCTTCTCGCGCGGGGTGCCCGAAACGGTGTCGTCCACCCTGATCCGGCCGCCCGTCATCCTGCCGACGAAGGTGACGTCCAGGTCGGTGAGGTGACAGCTCACCGAGCGTTCCAGGGCGGCGGCGGCGCCGAGGTCGCCCTCGGCGCGGGCCATCTGGTCCGAAAGCTGTGCGAGTGCGGTACGGCACTCCTCGATCGTCGCCATCGTGAGCGACGGTACCGCAGCGGTTCGAGGTAGCGTCTGGGCATGAGCGACACGGTTGTGGAGACGGACCCGCCCGAGGTGCCGCAGCCCGAGGCGTCGGAGTCCGAGGCGCAGGAGTCCGAGGCGTCGGAGTTCGAGGCGTCGGAGTCCGAGGCGCAGGAGCCGGTGGCCGACCCCGCGGCCCCGGCCCCGCTGGACGTCCCCCGTACCCCCACCGGCAATGCCGAGGTCGACGCCCGGCTGGCGCGGCTGGCCGACGCCGACCACCTCGCCACCGACGGGCACGTCGAGGTGTACGAGGATGTGCACCGGGGGCTGCGCGACGCGCTCACCGCGCTCGACGCCCGCCCGGGACCTCCGGCGCCCCCGACCTCTTTCCCGGCGGCGTCCTCGCCGTCATACCAGAGCAGGAGCTGAACCGAACGTGGCAGGAGTCGCACGTCGTCGTCTGGACGCGGAGCTGGTGCGCCGGAAGCTCGCGCGCTCGCGGGAGCATGCCGGCCAGCTGATCGCCGCCGGGCGGGTCACCGTCGGCAAGACCGTCGCGACCAAGTCGGCCACCCAGGTGGAGACCGCGGCGGCGATCGTCGTGGCGGCCGACGACAGCGATCCCGAGTACGTCTCGCGCGGCGGGCACAAGCTCGCCGGCGCGCTGCAGGCGTTCGTGCCGCGGGGGCTCGTCGTCGAAGGGCGGCGGGCGCTGGACGCCGGGGCGTCCACCGGCGGGTTCACCGATGTGCTGCTGCGGGCGGGAGCCGCGCACGTCGTCGCCGTCGACGTCGGATACGGACAACTCGCCTGGTCCCTGCGCAGCGATGAACGCGTCACCGTCAAGGACCGTACGAACGTACGCGAGTTGACGCTTGAGGCGATCGATGGGAAACCTGTGGATCTTGTCGTGGGCGACTTGTCCTTCATCCCGCTCGGGCTGGTGCTGCCGGCCCTGGCGCGGTGCACCAGGCCGGACGCCGACCTGGTGATGATGGTCAAGCCGCAGTTCGAGGTGGGCAAGGAGCGGCTGGGCAGCGGGGGCGTGGTACGCAGCCCCGAGCTGCGGGCCGAGGCCGTGCGGGGCGTGGCCGCGAAGGCGTGGGAGCTGGGGCTCGGGGTGAAGGGGGTCACCGCCAGTCCGCTGCCCGGGCCGTCCGGGAACGTCGAGTACTTTCTGTGGCTGCGGGCCGGGGCACCGGAACCGGACCCGGCCGACGTTGACCGTGCAGTGGCGGAGGGGCCGCGTTGACACAGAACCGAGGTCGTACAGTTTTCCTGCTCGCCCACACCGGCCGGCCTGCGGCCATCCGCAGCGCCGAGCTGGTGGTGAAGGGGCTGCTGCGGTCCGGGATCGGCGTGCGCGTCCTGGAGTACGAGGCCGCCGACCTGCCGCTGCCGGACGAGGTGCAGCTGGTCAAGGAGGCCACCCCGCAGTGCCTCGACGGGTGCGAGCTGCTGATCGTCCTCGGCGGCGACGGGACACTGCTGCGGGGCGCGGAGTTCGCGCGGGCGTCCGGGGTGCCGATGCTCGGCGTCAACCTGGGGCGCGTCGGGTTCCTCGCGGAGGCCGAGCGGGACGACCTCGACAAGGTCGTGGACCGGGTGGTGTCCCGGGCCTACGAGGTCGAGGAGCGGATGACGGTCGACGTCGTCGTGCACCGCAACGGGGACATCGTGCACACCGACTGGGCGCTCAACGAGGCGGCCGTGCAGAAGGCCGGCGCCGAGAAGCTGCTCGAAGTGGTGCTGGAGATCGACGGGCGGCCGGTGACCGGCTTCGGGTGCGACGGCATCGTGCTGTCGACGCCCACCGGGTCCACGGCGTACGCGTTCTCCGCCGGCGGGCCGGTGGTGTGGCCCGAGGTGGAGGCGCTGCTGATGGTGCCGATCAGCGCGCACGCGCTGTTCGCCAAGCCGCTCGTGACCTCGCCGGACTCGGTGCTGGCGGTGGAACTGCTGCCGCACATCCCGCCGGGGGTGCTGTGGTGCGACGGACGGCGGACGTTCGACCTGCCGCCCGGGGCCCGGGTGGAGGTCCGGCGGGGGGCGGTGCCGGTGCGGCTCGCCCGGCTGCACCACGCGTCGTTCACGGACCGGCTGGTCGCGAAGTTCGCCCTGCCCGTGTCCGGGTGGCGAGGCGCCCCGCACTAGCGGCTCGCGGGTGGGCCACTCGCCCGGGTGACAAGGGCACCTCGCACTTCGCCGACCGGACCTCGTAAGGTCTTCCCCGTGCTGGAAGAGATGCGGATACGGTCCCTCGGAGTCATCGACGACGCCGTCGTCGAGTTGTCACCCGGGTTCACCGCCGTCACCGGTGAGACGGGTGCGGGCAAGACCATGGTGGTCACCAGCCTGGGGTTGCTGCTGGGCGGGCGCGCCGACCCCGCGCTGGTGCGGATCGGGGCCGGGAAGGCGGTCGTCGAGGGCCGGATCAGTGTGCCCGCGGACTCGTCGGCCGTGGTCCGGGCCGAGGAGGCCGGGGCCGACCTCGACGACGGGGCGCTGCTGATCAGCCGTACCGTTTCCGCCGAGGGGCGGTCGCGGGCGCATGTCGGCGGCCGGTCGGTGCCGGTGGGCGTGCTCGCCGAGCTGGCCGACGAGCTGGTGGCCGTGCACGGGCAGACCGACCAGCAGGGACTGCTGAAGCTGAACCGGCAGCGGCAGGCGCTGGACCGGTATGCGGGAGACGCGGTCGCTGTGCCGCTCGCCAAGTACACCGAGGCCTACCGGCGGCTGCGGGCCGTCTCCGCCGAGCTGGAGGAGATCACCACGCGCGCGCGTGAGCGGGCGCAGGAGGCCGACATGCTGCGCTTCGGCCTCGACGAGATCGCCGCCGTCGAGCCGCGGGCCGGTGAGGACGGGGAACTGGCCGAGGAGGCCGAGCGGCTCGGGCACGCGGAGGCGCTGTCGTCAGCGGCGTCGGCAGCGCACGCCGCGCTGGCGGGCAACCCCGAGGATCCCGAGGGCATCGACGCGGCCACGCTCGTCGCGGGTGCCCAGCGGGCCCTGGAGGCCGTACGGTCGCACGACCCGGCGCTGGCCGCGCTCGCCGACCGGATCGGCGAGATCGGCATCCTCCTCGGCGACGTGGCCGGTGAGCTGGCGGGCTACGCCGACGATCTGGACGCCGATCCGCTGCGGCTGGCGGCCGTCGAGGAGCGGCGGGCGGCGCTGACCGGGCTGACCCGCAAGTACGGTGAGGACGTCACCGCCGTGCTCGCGTGGGCCGAGCGGAGCGCCGCGCGCCTGACCGAACTGGACTCCGACGACGAGCGGCTCGACGAGCTGACCGTCGAACGGGACGCGCTCCGTGCCGAACTGGGCGGACTCGCGCAGGCGTTGACCGACGCGCGCACCGAGGCGGCCGAGCGGTTCGCGGCCGCCGTGACCGCCGAACTGGCCTCACTGGCGATGCCGCACGCGCGCGTGTCCTTCGCGATCCGGCAGACGGAGGACCCCGAGGGCGTGGAGGTCGGCGGGCGCGCGGTGGCGTACGGGCCGTCGGGTGCCGACGAAGTCGAACTGCTGCTGGCCCCGCACCCGGGGGCGCCGCCCCGGCCGATCGCCAAGGGCGCCTCCGGCGGTGAGCTCTCGCGCGTGATGCTGGCCGTGGAGGTCGTATTCGCGGGCACGGACCCGGTGCCGACGTACCTGTTCGACGAGGTGGACGCCGGGGTCGGCGGCAAGGCCGCGGTCGAGATCGGGCGCCGCCTGGCCCGGCTCGCCAAGAGCGCGCAGGTCGTAGTCGTCACCCACCTTCCGCAGGTGGCCGCCTTCGCCGACCGGCAGCTGCTGGTGGAGAAGACCGACGACGGGTCGGTCACCCGGTCCGGGGTGAAGGCCCTGGAGGGGGAGGAGCGGGTCCGGGAGCTGTCCCGGATGCTCGCCGGGCAGGAGGACTCCGAGACCGCGCGGGCCCACGCGGAGGAACTGCTGGCGTCGGCGCGCGGCGACGGCTGAGACGGCAGCCGGCCGGGGTCCGCCTCGGGGATGATGCCGCCGCCGAAGACCAGCCCCGGCGGCGGCCGGGCCACGCGGGCTGCCGGGCCACGCGGGCTGCCGGGCCACGCGGGCCGGCGTCCGTTCGTACGTAACCGCACACCGTCACTCGTGTGGGTGACCCTGGGGCCCGGTCCGGCGGGCCTGTGGGCGTCCGGCGTCCCGGAACACCCGTGCGTGCTGGCATCCTTGACGCAGGGAGTACGTGTACGCGGAGGAACACCGCGCGGCCCGCTGCGCCGCCCGGTTCTTCGGTACGTTTCCTCGTGACCGTCCCACGCCTGAACCAGGAGCCCCGGCCGCGTGAGCCACGTGAGCAGCCCCGCCCCGCACGGCCGGTCGCCGCTGCGCACCGTACAGGTGCTGGGCGGCGGAAACGCCGGCAGCAGCGCCCATGTGCGCTCGCTGACCGCCGGGCTCGCCGCGCGGGGCGTGCGGGTGACGGTGTGCGCCCCTCACGATGCGGAACACGCCTACGACTTCACGGGCGCCGGCGCCGACCACGTCGCCGTGCCGCGCAGCAGCGACCCGGGTTCGGTCGCGGCCCTGCGGGCGGCCTGCGCGGACGCCGACCTGGTGCACGCGCACGGCCTGCACGCCTCCTTCCGGGCCGTCCTGGCGCTCAGCGGCAGGCGCACCCCCCTGGTCGTCACCTGGCACAACCGGGCGTACGCCGACGGCGCGCGCGCCCACCTGCTGCGCCTGCTGGAACGGCGGGTGGCCCGCACGGCGTCGGTGGTGCTCGGCACGTCCTCCGACCTGGTCGACCGGGCGCGGCGCACGGGCGCGCGGGACGCCCGGCTCGCGGCCGTGTCGCTGCCCGGACCGCGCCCGGCCGGGCCGCCCGGCGACCCCGGCCGGACGCGCTCCAAGGTGCGGGCCGAACTGGGCGCGGTCGAAAGGCCGTTGCTGATGTCTGTCGGCTCCCTGGACCGCCACCGGGGGTACGACGTACTGCTGGACGCCGCGCACCGGTGGTGTCGGCTGGACCCCGCGCCGCTGCTCGTCATCGCGGGGGAGGGGCCGCTGCGGCCCGCGCTGCAACGCCGTATCGAGGACGAGGAACTGCCGGTCCGGCTGCTCGGGCCGCGCGACGACGTCGGCGAGCTGGTCGCCGCCGCCGATCTCGCGCTGCTGCCCGGGGCCGGGGAGGCCCGGCCGGTGCTGGCGCAGGAGGCGTTGCACGCGCGCGTACCGCTGGTGGCAGCCCTGACAGGGTGCGTGCGCGAACTCGTCGGGGACGCCGCCGAACTGGTGCCGCGCGACGACCCCGGTGCTCTCGCCGACGCGGTCGTGCGGCTGCTCGGGAACCCCGTTCGCCGCGCGGCGCTGGGTGAGCTGGGAGCGCGGCAGGCGGCCACCTGGCCGACGGAGGACGAGACCGTGGCCCAGGTGCTCAGCGTCTACGACGAACTGACCCAGCCACGCCCCTGGGGATGAGCGGACGCGGGGCGGGCCGCGTCGCTACGGCACGTGCCGCCGTGCCCTCAGCGCCAGGCTCAGGGCCAGGACCGTCTGCGGGTCGTCCAGGTCGGTGCCCAGCAACTCGCCGATGCGGGCCAGGCGGTTGTAGAGCGTCTGGCGGTTGAGATGGAGTTCGCGGGCCGTCTCCGCCTTGCGGCCGGCGTGTGCGAGATAGGTCTCCAGCGTGGGCAGCAGGGGCGGCTTCGAGCGGCGGTCGTGGTCGCGGACCGGGCCGATCGCGCGGTCCACGAAGGCGGCCAGGTCGGGGTGGTCGCGCAGTCGCCACAGCAGCAGGTCGATGTCGAGCCGACGGGCGTCGTACCAGGGGCGGTCCGGCAGGCCCAGGGCCGCGGTCGCCGTCTCCGCCGCGTGGCGCAGTCCCGCGGAGGCAGCCGCCCAGCCGCCCGCGACCCCGACGACCACCACCGGCGGCGCTGCGCCCGGCCGCTGCATCCCGGCCCGTTCGACCCCGGCCCGCAGCGCCGCGGCGGCCCGGTCCGCGACCGCCGGGCGCTCCGACCCCGAGCGCAGTCCCAGCAGCAGGGGGACGCGGCCCTCCACCGGGCGCACCCCGAACAGCACCGGCAGGCCCACCGAGGTCAGCTCCTCCGCGACCGCCCGGGCCAGCACCGCCCAGCCTCCCCCGCGTTCGGACTCACTGCCGCGGGAGGTGCCCCCGGCGGGCGGGAGGACGTCGCCGAGGCGCATCACCACCGGCAGGATCGGGCTGTCGCCCGGCTTGAAGCCGAGCACCCGGGCCTGCGCCGGGGCGTCCCCGGCGGCGATCCGGCCCTCGGCCAGGTCGGTGAGGAAGTCGCCCCGGCCGCGCGCCGCCAGCTCCTCCTCCTGACGGGCGTGCATGAGGACCACGGCGAGGATCCCGGCCGCGCGTTCGGCCGCGATGCGGTGCACCGGGGCGAGCGGGGCGCGCACGGGGAGCAGGACCAGGCGGGCGCGCACCGAGCCCGGGCCCGGGCCCCCGCCGGGCACGTCCACCAGCACCGAGCCCGCCGGCGGTGGCGCGTCCTTGTGCGGTCCGCGCATCCCCTCCCACACCTGCAGCGGATCCGCGCCCTCGGGCCCGGCCCCGGCGGCGTACAGGAGCCGGCCGTCGGTGGTCTCCAGGAACACCGGATTGCCGCCGAAGTCGGCCAGGATGCCCAGCACCTGGGGGATTCCGCCGCCGCCCAGCAGGGCCTCGGTGCACCGCCGGTGCACCTCCTCCGCGCGCTGCAGCAGCGCGTAGTGGCCGTTGACGATCTCGGTGTGGATCTCCTCGGTCACCGTCACGAACGGCACCTCGCGGTGCAGCTGGACCAGCGGCAGCCCGGTGGAGCGGGCTGTGTCCACCAGGGCCGACGGCAGCCGGGTGAAGCGCGGCCCCAGTTCGATCACCAGGGCGGCGATGCCCCGCTCGGCCAGGGTGCGCACGAACGCCCGCTGCTCGGCGGGGCGGGTACCCAGACCGTAACCCGTGGTCAGCAGCAGTTCGCCGCCCTTGAGCAGGGACGCGATGTGGGGGACCTCGCCCGCGTGCACCCAGCGCACGGTCCGGTCCAGCCGCTCCTCGCCCGCGAGGATCTCGGGCAGGCCGCTGCGCAGGCCGGGCAGCTCCAGGGCACGTCGGACGGTGATCCCGGCGCCCTGGCTGTCGAATCGGTGGTCCGTGCGGCTGTCCATGCAGCGGACGGTACCCGCGCGGGCGTTCCGGCGGCATCCGCGCGCGTGCCGGGGACGAGCGGCAGGACGCCGGACGGTCGCCGGCGCCCGTCGCCCGGCACCGCGTCGGCCGTCTCAGGCCGGCTTGATGTTGTGGTTGAAGCGGAAGACGTTGTCCGGGTCGTAGCGCCGCTTCACCTCGGCCAGCCGGCGGGTGTTCTCGGCGCCGATGCCGGCCACCACCCGGTCGGCGCCCTCGTCCCCGATGAAGTTGAGGTAGACCGCGCCGGTGCTCCACGGCCGCACGCCCGCCCGCACGTCCCGCACCCACCGCAGGCAGCGCTCGTCGTCGGCCGGGTCCTCCCACGTCGAGAACGGGTGCACCGCCCAGGGCGCGTCCCGGTACGGCATCGGGAATTCGTGCGGCCCGGCGGCGATCGCGCCGCCCTGCGGGAACAGCACGTGCTGGGTGCCGGTCGGCACGGGCAGGGTGTCCGCCAGGGCGCCGAAGGCGTCCAGGAAGTCGTCCGGGGCGCCGGACAGGTACTCCGCCGACCAGTAGTTCCGCAGACCGGGCGGATCGTCCAGCATGCACTGGAAGTCGGCGTACGGCATCGCCCCGGCGATCTCCGCCTCGTGCGGCAGCGCCAGCAGCGGATCGGCCAGCCCGCGCAGGCCCGCCTCGCTGCCCGCGTACGTCACCAGCGCCGCGCAGACCAGCTTGCCGACCAGGTGCTCCGGGACGAACTCCTCGGGCGGGCCGGTCATGTACAGCACGCCGCCGCTCGCCTCGTCCGGTCCGGACTCCATGATCTGCCGGAAGATGCGCAGCACCTCGGGGCCGTACGCGGGGAGGTAGAGCAGCAGCGCGACGGCGAACGCGGGCAGTTCGTGCGCCCTGAGGGTGAGGGCGGTGGCGACGCCGAAGTTGCCGCCCCCGCCGTGCAGGGCCCAGAACAGCTCCGGGTTCTCCTCGGCGCTCGCGTGGACCCGGGAGCCGTCGGCGGTGACCAGCTCCACGTCGAGCAGGCTGTCGGAGGCGAGCCCGTACAGCCGGTCCAGCCAGCCCGTGCCGCCGCCCAGGACGAAGCCGCCGACACCGGTGGTGGAGACCCGGCCGCCCACCGCGGCGAGTCCGTACGGTTCGGTGGCCCGGTCCAGATGGCTCATCAAGGCGCCGCCCTGGACGCGGACCGCCCGGTCCTGCGGACGGACCGTCACCTGATGCATGCGGCGCAGGTCGACCACCACACCGCCGTCGTTGAGCGCCATGCCCGCCACGCTGTGCCCGCCGCCGCGCACCGCGATCGGCAGCTCCTGGTCACGGGCGAACCGCACGGTCCGGACGACATCGGTCTCGTTCGCGCACTGGGCGATCACCGCCGGTCGCCGGTCGATCATGCCGTTGTGGACGGTGCGGGCCTCGTCGTAGCCGGGGTCCCCCGGGGTGATCGCCTCGCCGGCCAGATCCTCGCGCAGTGCCGAGAGCGCCGCGCCCGCCTTGGTTGGGGAAGCCATGGCCGCCCCCCTTCCGAGAAGGGGTTCTTGTCCGCTTCCAGGCTAGACGGGTACGCGGGCGGCGGCCCGGTGGGACCGCCGCGCGTCACCGAATCGTCAGGGTCAGCCCCCGTACGCCCCCGAGGCCGTCAGCCGCAGGGCCGTGTCGATCAGCGGAACGTGACTGAACGCCTGCGGGAAGTTCCCGACCTGGCGCTGCAGTCCGGGGTCCCACTCCTCGGCGAGCAGACCGAGGTCGTTGCGCAGGGAGAGCAGCTTCTCGAACAGCCTGCGGGCCTCGTCCACCCGGCCGATCATCGCCAGGTCGTCCGCCATCCAGAACGAGCAGGCCAGGAACGCCCCTTCGTCGCCCGGCAGGCCGTCGACACCCTCGTCGTCGCCCTGCGTCGGATAGCGCAGGATGAACCCGTCCGGAGTGGACAGCTCGCGCTGGATCGCCTCGATGGTGCCGATGACGCGCTTGTCGTCGGGCGGAAGGAAACCCATCTGCGGGATCAGCAGCAGCGACGCGTCCAGCTCCTTCGAGCCGTACGACTGCGTGAAGGTGTTGCGCTCCTTGTCGTAGCCCTTCTCGCACACGTCCCGGTGGATGTCGTCGCGCAGTTCGCGCCACCGCTCCAGCGGACCGTCCGCGTCGCCGGACTCGATCAGCTTGATGGTGCGGTCCACCGCGACCCAGGCCATCACCTTGGAGTGCACGAAGTGGCGGCGCGGGCCGCGCACCTCCCAGATGCCCTCGTCCGGCTCGTCCCAGTGCTTCTCCAGGTAGCGGATCAGCTTCAGCTGCAGCAGCGAGGCGTAGTCGTTGCGGGCCAGGCCCGTCATGTGACCGAGGTGCAGGGCCTCGGTGACCTCGCCGTAGACGTCCAGCTGGAGCTGGTGCGCGGCGCCGTTGCCGACCCGGACCGGCGCGGAGTTCTCGTACCCGGGCAGCCAGTCCAGCTCCGCCTCGCCGAGTTCGCGCTCACCGGCGATGCCGTACATGATCTGCAGGTTCTCCGGGTCGCCCGCCACGGCCCGCAGCAGCCACTCGCGCCAGGCGCGGGCCTCCTCGCGGTAGCCGGTGCGCAGCAGCGAGGACAGGGTGATCGCCGCGTCCCGCAGCCAGGTGTAGCGGTAGTCCCAGTTGCGGACGCCGCCGATGTCCTCGGGCAGGGAGGTCGTCGGGGCCGCGACGATGCCGCCGGTCGGGGCGTACGTCAGGGCCTTCAGGGTGATCAGCGAGCGGACCACGGCCTCCCGGTACGGACCGTGGTAGGTGCAGTGCTCCACCCACTCGCGCCAGAACTCCTCGGTCGCCTCCAGCGACTGCTCCGGCTCCGGCAGCGGCGGCGGCTCCTTGTGGGAGGGCTGCCACGAGACGGTGAACGCGATCCGGTCACCCGGGGCCACCGTGAAGTCGGCGTACGTCGTCAGCTGCTTGCCGTAGGTCTCGCACTCGGTGTCGAACCACACCGAGTCCGGGCCCGCGACGGCGACCGTGCGGCCCTCGTGCTTGTGCACCCACGGCACCACCCGGCCGTACGAGAACCGCATCCGCAGCGTCGAACGCATCGGGACGCGCCCGGAGACGCCCTCGACGATGCGGATCAGCTGCGGGGCGCCGTCGCGCGGAGGCATGAAGTCGGTCACCCGGACGGTGCCGCGCGGGGTGTCCCACTCGGACTCCAGGACCAGCGAGTCGCCCCGGTAGGTGCGCCGGTCCGCGCGTGGCGGTTCGGATTCGGAGGCGTGCGCGGGCCCGAGGCGCCAGAAGCCGTGCTCCTCGGTGCCCAGCAGCCCGGCGAAGATCGCGTGCGAGTCGAAGCGGGGCAGACAGAGCCAGTCCACCGTCCCGTCACGGCAGACCAGGGCAGCGGTCTGCATGTCTCCGATGAGTGCGTAGTCCTCGATGCGCCCGGCCACGTGCAAACTCCAGTCGAACGGCCACGTCGCCCCACGTGCATGGGGCTGTCGCTAGTGCGGTCAGGGGGGTCGTTGTAATGCGTCGCTGAGCACCAACAATCATCGCTCAACGAACTGACGAGCTCTCGTTGTTCCGGGACGGACTGGCGGGGGTGTGCCGTAAGTGCCGGCCGGGCTCGGCAGCGAGTGTCCGAGCAGGATACGACGCACGTAGATGATCTGTGTGCCGCTCGGGGCAACGCGACTGAGCCGATCGGGTGAGCGAGGGGTGAGGGGCACGTGCCTGTGCGCACTTCTGTGTCGGCGTGTGTGCGGAGGGTGCGCGGGGTGTGGCCGGAAGCGGGCGCTCCTGGGCGCTGATACCCTGGTAGCCCGTGGACCGGTGGGTGAGAAACCCCCGACCGCACCCTCCAGACCGCGACCACGGGAGCCCCCTCTTGGCCATGCCGCCCGCTGCTTATCGCAACAGCACCGCCACGACGACCAAGCACATCTTCGTCACCGGGGGTGTCGCCTCCTCCCTGGGCAAGGGTCTGACCGCCTCCAGCCTCGGCATGCTGCTCAAGGCCCGTGGCCTGCGCGTCGTGATGCAGAAGCTCGACCCGTACCTGAACGTCGACCCGGGCACGATGAACCCCTTCCAGCACGGTGAGGTGTTCGTCACCAACGACGGCGCCGAGACCGACCTGGACATCGGCCACTACGAGCGGTTCCTCGACCGCGACCTCGACGGCTCCGCCAACGTCACCACCGGCCAGGTCTACTCGACCGTGATCGCCAAGGAGCGGCGCGGCGAGTACCTGGGCGACACCGTGCAGGTCATCCCGCACATCACCAACGAGATCAAGCACCGCATCCGGCGGATGGCGACCGACGAGGTCGACGTCGTCATCACGGAGGTCGGCGGCACGGTCGGCGACATCGAGTCGCTGCCCTTCCTGGAGACCGTCCGCCAGGTCCGCCACGAGGTCGGCCGGGACAACGTCTTCGTGGTCCACATCTCGCTCCTTCCCTACATCGGCCCGTCCGGTGAGCTGAAGACCAAGCCGACCCAGCACTCCGTCGCCGCGCTGCGCAACATCGGTATCCAGCCGGACGCGATCGTGCTGCGCTGCGACCGCGAGGTGCCGACCGCGATCAAGCGGAAGATCTCGCTCATGTGCGACGTCGACGAGGCCGCCGTGGTGGCCTGCCCCGACGCGCGGTCCATCTACGACATCCCGAAGACCGTCCACGGCGAGGGCCTGGACGCCTACGTCGTGCGCAAGCTGGACCTGCCGTTCCGCGACGTGGACTGGACGACCTGGGACGACCTGCTCGACCGCGTCCACAACCCGGACCACGAGATCACCCTCGCCCTGGTCGGCAAGTACATCGACCTGCCCGACGCCTACCTCTCGGTCACCGAGGCGCTGCGCGCCGGCGGCTTCGCCAACCGGGCCCGCGTGAAGATCAAGTGGGTCACCTCCGACGACTGCAAGACCCCGGCCGACGCCAAGTCCCAGCTCGCCGACGTCGACGGCATCTGCATCCCGGGCGGCTTCGGCGACCGCGGGGTGCTCGGCAAGGTCGGCGCGATCCGCTATGCCCGCGAGAACAAGATCCCGCTGCTCGGCCTCTGCCTCGGCCTGCAGTGCATCGTGATCGAGGCCGCCCGCAACCTGGCCGACATCTCCGACGCCAACTCCACCGAGTTCGACCCGGCGACCGCCCACCCGGTGATCTCCACCATGGCCGAGCAACTGGACATCGTCGCCGGTGAGGGCGACATGGGCGGCACGATGCGGCTGGGCATGTACCCGGCCAAGCTGGCCGAGGGGTCCATCGTGCGCGAGGTGTACGACGGCAAGGAGTACGTCGAGGAGCGGCACCGCCACCGGTACGAGGTGAACAACGCCTACCGGGCCGAGCTGGAGAAGAAGGCGGGCATCCTGTTCTCCGGCACCTCCCCGGACGGCAAGCTCGTCGAGTACGTGGAGTACCCGCGCGACGTCCACCCGTACCTGGTCGCCACGCAGGCCCACCCCGAGCTGCGCTCGCGGCCCACGCGGCCGCACCCGCTGTTCGCCGGGCTGGTGAAGGCGGCGGTCGAGCGGAAGATCGCCGAGTAGGCCGAGTAGAACGTCCGGCGGATCTTCCAGGAGATCTCCGAGTGACACGTCAGTTGTACGGTGGCCGGGGCGCGCGCATTCAATGCTGCGGGCCCCGGCCGCATTTCTGCACGTGGAAGGACTGGCATGACGATCAAGGACGCCGCCGAGGAGTGGGAGATCCGGGGGACCGAGATGCCGTTCCGGGGAGCCAAGACCTCCGTCCGCACCGACGAGGTGGTCATGCCCGACGGCTCCGTGGCCCGGCGCGACTACCAGGTCCACCCGGGGTCGGTCGCCGCGCTCGCGCTCGACGACGAGGACCGGGTGGTCGTCATCCGGCAGTACCGGCACCCGGTGCGGCAGAAGCTGTGGGAGATCCCGGCCGGGCTGCTCGACGTGCCCGGGGAGAACCCGCTGCACGCCGCCCAGCGCGAGCTGTACGAGGAGGCGCACGTCAAGGCCGAGGACTGGCGGGTGCTGACCGATGTGTACACCACCCCCGGCGGCTGCGACGAGGCGGTGCGGATCTTCCTCGCGCGGGGGCTGTCGGCGGCGGACGGGCGGCCGTTCGAGGCGGAGCACGAGGAGATCGAGCTGGAGTCGGCCCGGGTACCGGTGAGCGAGCTGGTGCGCGGGGTGCTCGCGGGGGAGCTGCACAACAACTGTCTCGTGGTGGGTGTGCTGGCGCTGGTGGCCGCCCGGGAGGGCGACGGCCTGGACGCGCTGCGCCCCGCCGAGGCCCCCTGGCCGGCCCGGCCCTTCGAGGCCTAGGGACTCTCCCGGCGGGCCCGCCCGGCCCGGCCCCGAAGGTCGCGCCCGGCACCGCCCGGCCCCGACGGTCGCGCCCGGCCCCGCCCGGCCGCGACCGGGCCGCCGGGTCCTACGATCCGTTGATCCGATCAGGGGAGTCCCCGCCCCGTCACCGTCCTGCTCCGGCCGGAACGTCGCTGAGCGTGAACTAGGCTCTGGAAGCGCCCGGTCCGGAGTTCCGGCGGGTCCCGGTGCGCAGTGGGACGGGAGTGTGGCCCGTGACGGATCAGGCGGTGGACACAGACGGCGTGCGGCTGTCCCCAGACCCGTCGGAGGACGGGCCGTTCCTGGGCCGCACCAGGGAACTGAAGGAACTGCGCGCCGACATCGAGCGCGCGGGCCTGGACACCCTGGCCGGAAAGAAACCACCCCGCGCGCGCGTGCTCCTCATCGCCGGGCGTTCCGGCAGCGGCCGCACGGCCCTGGCCGAGGAACTCGTACGGCAGGTCGCCGACCGCTACCCCGACGGCGTGCTGCGCGCCCGGCTGAGCGAGCCCGACGGCACCGCCGTCCCGGTGGAGCGGGCCGCGCGCGAGCTGCTGGCCGCGCTGTCGCTGCCGGCCCCCGCCGGTGCCGACGAGGACGATCTCACGGCGGCCCTGCGCGACGCCCTGGCCGGCCGGCGGGCGCTGCTGCTGCTCGACGACGCCACCGGCGCCGAGCAGGTCGACGCGCTGCTGCCGGACGCCCCCGAGAGCCTGGCCGTGGCCGTGTCCTCGGGCCCGCTGACCGGCATCCCGGACGTGCGGCCCTGCACGCTCGGCGGACTGGACACCAAGTCCGCGCTGGAGCTGCTGACCCGGCTGACCGGCTCGGTGCGGATCACCGTCGACCCGCGTGCCGCCGAGGGCCTGGTCGAGATCTGCCAGGGCCAGCCCGCCGTGCTGCTGCTGGCCGGGGGCTGGCTCGCCGCCCACCCCAAGGCAGCCGTCGCCGACCTCGCCAAGCAGTTGCACACCGACGGGGAGGGCGCCCCCCTGGACCGGCTGTTCCGGCTGGTGCACGCAGGGCTGCCCGCGCCGGCCGCGCGGATACTGCGACTGCTCTGGCTCGCCCCGGCCGGCCTCGTCGACCCGCACACCGCCTCGGCGCTGGCCGGCTGCTCGGTCGGTGCCGCGCACACCACCCTGGACGACCTCACCGCGCTCGGCCTGCTGCGCGCCGTCGACGCCCCACTGCCGCAGTACGAGGTGCCGGGCTGTCTGCACCCGCTGCTGCGGGCCGCCGCCCAGACCCACGAGCGCCCGGCCGAGCTTCAGCTGGCCCGCGCCCGGATGCTGGAACGCACGGTCCGGCTGCTGCAGTCCTGCCGGGCGGCCGCCGAGACGGACGACCCGCAGATCCGTGAGAGGGCCCAGGGCATGCCGCGCGCCCTGCGCTTCGCCGGCCCGGGCGCCGCGGCCGACTGGCTGCGCGCCCGTCGGCCCGCGCTGCTCGCCGCCGCCCGGCTCGCGGTCGCCGACGGCGAGCTGGACACCCTGGCCCGGCGGCTGATGTCCCAGCTGGTGCGGGCGATGGTCGCGCACTTCGGCACCCAGGCGGCGGCGCCCGACCTGTACGGAGTCCACCGGCTGGTGCTGGACGTCGCCGAGCGCCGCGGCCTGCCCCGGGAGAAGGCCGCCGCCCTGCTGAACCTGGCCGACGTCGACGCCCGCACCGGCCGCACGGCGGAGGCCCTGGTGCGCTACCGGGCCGCGCTGGATGCCGGACGGGAGGCGAACGACCCGTACGCGACCGGCCGCGCGATGGAATCCGTAGGCGGCGCGCATCTGGAGCTGGGGGACTACGACCGGGCCGCCGACTGGTTCGGCCGGGCTCTCGCACAGCGGCTGGCCCGGGACGAGCAGGGCGACGCCGCCCGGCTGTACGGCCGTATCGCCGCCGCGCACACCTACGCGGGCCGCTACGGCGAGGCGACGCGCAACTGGCGGGCCGCGCTCGCCGGGTACCGCAGGAGCGGCGATGTCGCCGCGCACGCGCGCGCGTTGAGCGAGCTGGCCCGGGTGCAGGAGTACGCGGGGCGGCCCGAGGAGAGCCTGCGCACCTGCCAGGAGGCGGTGGAGTGGGCGCGCCGGGCGGAGGAAGAGCGGCTCCAGGCCGCGCTGCAGCTGCGGCTGGCCGACACCCTGGAACGGCTCGGCGACCCGGTGGCCGCCCGGCCGCACCGCGCGGCGGCGGAGGGCATCCTGGGGCAGGAAGGGCTGAAACCTTCCACTGACGCCTGCGAAATCCGCAGTACATCCGCTGAAGATTGATGCAATGAAAGGCTAGACAGCGGGAACGCCTTCATTAAACTGGCTCTGCCGCACGTTCTCCTGCGGTGCGTCCCGGTGCGCGTCATTCACCCGGGTATGTCTTGCTATGCCCCACACCCTCTGAGCCAAGGACCGTGATCGACGTGAAGGTCGGCATTCCCCGCGAGGTCAAGAACAACGAGTTCCGGGTGGCCATCACCCCCGCCGGCGTGCATGAGCTGGTGCGCCACGGCCACCAGGTCGTCATCGAGCGAGGCGCCGGTGCCGGCTCGTCGATCACGGACGACGAGTACGTGTCCGCCGGTGCGCGGATCCTGGACACCGCAGACGAGGTGTGGGCCACCGCCGACCTGCTGCTGAAGGTCAAGGAGCCCATCGCCGAGGAGTACCACCGCCTCCGCAAGGACCAGACCCTCTTCACCTACCTGCACCTGGCCGCCTCCAAGGAGTGCACGGACGCCCTGATCGAGTCCGGCACCACGGCGATCGCCTACGAGACGGTCGAGCTGCCCTCCCGCGCGCTGCCGCTGCTGGCCCCCATGTCCGAGGTCGCGGGCCGCCTGGCCCCCCAGGTCGGCGCCTACCACCTGATGCGCGCGGCCGGCGGCCGCGGCGTGCTGCCCGGCGGTGTCCCCGGTGTCCTGCCGGCCAAGGCCGTCGTCATCGGCGGTGGCGTGTCCGGCTGGAACGCCGCCCAGATCGCCATCGGCATGGGCTTCGACGTCACCCTGCTCGACCGCGACATCAACAAGCTGCGCGAGGCCGACAGGATCTTCGGCACCCGGATCAAGGCCGTCATGTCCAACTCCTTCGAGCTGGAGAAGGCCGTCCTCGACGCGGACCTGGTCATCGGCGCCGTCCTCATCCCGGGCGCCAAGGCGCCGAAGCTGGTCACCAACGAGCTGGTCTCCCGGATGAAGCCGGGAAGTGTCCTTGTCGACATCGCGATCGACCAGGGCGGCTGCTTCGAGGACTCCCGTCCCACCACCCACGCCGAGCCGACCTTCAAGGTCCACGAGTCGGTCTTCTACTGCGTCGCCAACATGCCCGGCGCGGTGCCCAACACCTCCACCTACGCGCTGACCAACGCGACCCTGCCGTACATCGTGTCGCTGGCGGACAACGGCTGGGTCGAGGCGCTGCGCCGGGACCCCGCGCTCGCCAAGGGCCTCAACACCCATGACGGCAAGGTCGTTTACCGCGAGGTCGCCGAGGCGCACGGCCTGGAGCACGTGGAGCTCGGCGCGCTTCTGGGCTGAGCCCCGCGGCGACTGTGCCGCAGCCGCGCGACGGCCTTCCGCTCGACCGGCGGGTTCAAGTCATCCGCAGGGAAAAGGCGATTCGTCAACACAGGTCGTCAACCGCACACATCCGGCCGGACCTTGTCCCACAAGGTCCGGCCGGATGTGTGTATGGTCACTTTGCGATTCTCGGTCAACTCGCCTCGAACGTAACCCTTCGACCGATTCGCACGCCGGTGAAACCTGCTGTGCGACGGCCGTACGCCCTTGACAGCAGGATGTTTCATTGCCGACACATCGGGCCGGGTCCGGCGGATTGTGTTGCTGCGGACGCCCGACACGCCATAGAGTCGCCAACCGTCGGCATGGTGCCACGCTGACCTTGTCTAGAAGTTTCCTGGTCACCAAGGAGGTAAGACGACTTGTGAATGAGTCGACATTTTCTCCCGGGGGTGGTCAACCAGGAATGCCTGCACGGGGCCAGGGCTCCGCGGGATTCGAGGCTGTCGGCTCCGTCGCTGTCCGCACCTTCGCAGCCCACCAGAGCCAGTCCGGCCCCCACACGGCTCTGTCAGCACACCAGAGCTTGGACGGTCATCACGTGAACGCCATGGCCGGCGACGGAAGTGGCGCGCCCCACGACCATTTCGCCGACTACGACGAACTGCCCGACGGGCACTTCTACGACCCCGACGCCGAGTACGAGCCCGACCCGGAGTACGCGGCCACGCTCGCGCCCGACGCGGCCCGCCAGCGCCGTGAGCGCATCGGCCCCACGGGGCGCCCGCTGCCGTACTTCCCGATCCCGGGCCCGCTGACCGACCACGGCCCCGCGACGATCATCGCGATGTGCAACCAGAAGGGCGGCGTCGGCAAGACCACGTCGACCATCAACCTGGGTGCCGCGCTCGCCGAGTACGGCCGCCGCGTACTGCTGGTCGACTTCGACCCGCAGGGCGCGCTGTCGGTCGGCCTCGGCGTGAACCCGATGGAACTCGACCTCACGGTCTACAACCTGCTCATGGAGCGGGGCATGTCGGCCGACGAGGTCCTGCTGAAGACCGCGGTCCCCAACATGGACCTGCTGCCCAGCAACATCGACCTGTCCGCCGCCGAGGTCCAGCTGGTCTCCGAGGTGGCCCGCGAGTCGACGCTGCAGCGCGCGCTCAAGCCGCTGATGCCCGACTACGACTACATCGTGATCGACTGCCAGCCCTCGCTGGGTCTGCTCACGGTCAACGCGCTGACGGCCGCCCACAAGGTCATCGTCCCGCTGGAGTGCGAGTTCTTCGCGCTGCGCGGGGTCGCGCTGCTGACCGAGACCATCGAGAAGGTCCAGGAGCGGCTCAACCCGGACCTGGAGCTCGACGGCATCCTCGCCACGATGTACGACTCGCGCACGGTGCACAGCCGCGAGGTCCTCGCGCGGGTGGTCGAGGCCTTCGACGATCACGTCTACCACACGGTCATCGGCCGCACGGTCCGCTTCCCGGAGACCACGGTCGCCGGCGAGCCGATCACCACCTACGCCTCCAACTCCGTCGGTGCCGCCGCCTACCGCCAGCTCGCCAGGGAGGTGCTCGCCCGGTGTCACGCCGAGTGAGTCTGCCGGGGGCCGACGAACTCTTCCGTACGACAGGGGGGATGGCGCTCCAGCCGTCCACTCCCCGCCGCCAGGCGGGCGGTGAGGCGCGGGTGCCCGCGCCCGCCGGTGAGAGCGACGGGGCGGCGCACCCGGCCGCCTCCGCCGCGGCCTCGGGCGAGGACGCGCCGCCCGCCGTGCCCGCGCAGGGCGGCGACGGGCCGGGCGCCGAGCACGCCGCGGCCGGCACCGAACCGGCCGACGGCGGCGAGTCCCGCAGCCGCACCGGCACGGAGCGCGCGGCGCGCCGCACGGTGCAGGAAGGTTCTGCCGGGGACGCTGCCGCCGCCGGAGCGCCCCGCAAGCGCGGACGTGCCGCGGCCCGCCGGCCCAGCGGGCGCGAGCGGCACGACGAGAAGATCACCGTGTACGTGTCGGCCGAGGAACTGATGGACCTGGAGCACGCCCGCCTGGTGCTCCGCGGCGAGCACGGGTTGGCCGTCGACCGCGGGCGCATCGTGCGCGAGGCGGTGGCCGTGGTGCTCGCCGACCTGGAGGCGCGGGGGGATGCGAGCATCCTCGTACGGCGGCTGCGCGGCCGGTAGCGGTAGCCTGCGAGGGCTATGACCTCGTCGAACGGTGACTCACCCGGCCCCGGCACGCCCGGCGGACGCAGGCGCGCGCTGGGCCGGGGGCCGCGGGCCACCGTGCTCCCCGAGACCGTCGGCGCCACGGGGCACGACGACGCGGCCGACGAGCCGCCGGGGGCCGCCCGGCCGGGGCACGCGGCCGAGGCGCGGCCGGCTCCGGACACCCCGGGGGCCGGAGGTCCGCGACAGGCCGAGGCCCCGGACAGCGCCGCGCGGTCGACGGAGCCGGAGCGCGCCGTCGAGCCGGCGCGGAGCGCGGGGCCGGAGGCGGCCCCGGGTGGCGCCGGGCCGGACGGGCGCACAGCCGCCGAGGCCGCGCAGGCCGCCCGGCGCGTGCGGGCGCCGGTCACCGGGACGACTCCCGAGCGGGCGGAACCCGCGGGGCGTGCGGAAGCCGGCGCGTCTTCGGAGAGTGCGCGGGGTGCCTTTCCTCCGGCGACGAGCGAGCGCACCGGGGCGGCGCGACCCGCGCGGGACGCGACGCCCGAGCAGGCCGCGCCCTCGGAGGCGGCCGGGGCGTCCGAGGGCGCCGAGCACGTGGAGGCACCGGGGCGCGTCGCGACCGGCGCGGTCGCGGAAGCAGCCGTGCCCTCGACGGCCGCTGAGGACACGGAAGCCGCCGCGACCCCGCAGGCCCCCGACGGGGACGCGGTGTTCAAGGTGCGGCTGGCCAACTTCGAGGGACCCTTCGACCTGCTGCTGCAGTTGATCTCGCGGCGCAAGCTGGACGTGACCGAGGTGGCGCTGTCGAAGGTCACCGACGAGTTCATGGCGCACATCCGGGCCATGGGGGCGGACTGGGACCTCGACCGGACGACCGAGTTCCTGGTGGTGGCCGCCACGCTGCTCGACCTCAAGGCGGCCCGGCTGCTGCCCGCCGCGGAGGTCGAGGACGAGGCGGACCTGGCCCTGCTGGAGGCCAGGGACCTGCTCTTCGCGCGGTTGTTGCAGTACCGCGCGTACAAGCGGGTCGCGGAGATCTTCACCGACCGGCTGGACGACGAGGCCCGCCGCTACCCCCGTACCGTCGGCCTGGAGCCGCACCACGCGGAGCTGCTGCCCGAGGTGGTCATCAGCATCGGTGCCGAGGGGTTCGCCAGGCTCGCGGTGAAGGCGATGCAGCCCAAGCCGAAGCCACAGGTGTACGTGGACCACATCCACGCCCCGCTGGTCAGCGTGCGGGAGCAGGCCGGGATCGTCGTCGCGCGGCTGAGGGAGCTGGGGGAGGCCGACTTCCGCACGCTCGTCGAGGACACCGACGACACCCTCACCGTCGTCGCGCGCTTCCTGGCGCTGCTGGAGCTGTACCGGGAGAAGGCCGTCGCGCTGGAGCAGGAGACCGCCCTCGGGACGCTGCTGGTGCGTTGGACCGGCGGGGACGGGGCCGAGGCGCCGAGGGTGACGGACGAGTTCGACCGGCCGCCCGAGCGGGCCGGGGAGGAGGAGAAGGCGTGAGTGGACGGACCGGCGCACGGCCGGCCGGATCGGGTTCCGTCGCCGGTCTGGAACTCAGACCCGCACTGGAGGCCGTGCTGATGGTCGTGGACGAGCCCGCGACCGAGGAGCACCTGGCGCGGATCCTGGAACGGCCAAGGCGGCAGATCGCGGACGCGCTGCGCGCGTTGGCCGACGAGTACACCGCGCAGGGCCGCGGCTTCGAACTGCGGTTCGTCGCGGGCGGCTGGCGGTTCTACACCCGCGGGGCGTACGCGGCCGCCGTCGAGCGGCTCGTCCTGGACGGCCAGACAGCCCGGCTCACCCAGGCCGCGCTGGAGACCCTCGCGGTCGTCGCCTACCGCCAGCCGGTCAGCCGCAGCCGGGTCTCCGCGGTGCGCGGGGTCAACTGCGACGGCGTGATGCGCACCCTGCTGCAACGCGGTCTGGTCGAGGAGGCGGGCACGGAACCCGAAACAGGTGCGATCCTGTACAGGACGACGAACTACTTCCTGGAGCGGATGGGCCTGCGCGGTCTGGACGAGCTCCCGGAGCTCGCGCCCTTCCTCCCGGAGGCGGAGGCGATCGAGGCCGAGACCCAGGAGGGCGTTGTGTCGTTCGACCCGGACGCTCCCGAGGACGGTCCGGCGCCAGACGACGATCACACGACGACGACGGAACTTTGATGCGAAGCAGCGGCAGCGGCAGGAACAGCGGACGCGGTAACCACCGCGGCGCCGGGAACAACAGGGACGACAAGCAGGGCGGCCAGGGCCGTCCGCGCAAGCCGCGCCCCGAGGAGCGCCGCTACGACGTGGGCCCCGGCGCCACCAAGGACGGCCCCAAGTCCGGGCGCGGCGGCGCGGCCCGAGGCGGCGCCAAGGGCGGCCCCAAGCAGTCCCAGTCCCCGCAGGGACAGGGCCGCGGAGGCCGTACGGCCCCCGCGCGCTCCCGTGAGTACGAGGCACGGGTCGAGGAGCGCAACCGCGAGCGGTACGCGGGCAAGAAGGACGTCAAGCTGCCGAAGACCTTCCCGGGCGCCGAGCAGGAGGGCGAGCGCCTGCAGAAGGTCCTCGCCCGCGCGGGCTACGGCTCCCGGCGAGCCTGCGAGGAACTGATCGAGCAGGCCCGGGTCGAGGTCAACGGCGAGATCGTGCTCGAGCAGGGCCGCCGGGTCGACCCGGAGAAGGACGAGGTCAAGGTCGACGGCCTGACCGTGGCCACGCAGTCGTACCAGTTCTTCTCGCTGAACAAGCCCGCCGGTGTGGTCTCCACGATGGAGGACCCGGAGGGGCGGCAGTGCCTCGGGGACTACGTCACCAACCGGGAGACCCGGCTGTTCCACGTGGGCCGGCTGGACACCGAGACCGAGGGCGTCATCCTGCTCACCAACCACGGGGAGCTGGCGCACCGGCTGACCCACCCCAAGTACGGTGTGAAGAAGACGTATCTCGCGGCCATCGTCGGCCCGATCCCGCGCGACCTGGGCAAGAAGCTCAAGGACGGCATCCAGCTGGAGGACGGCTACGCGCGCGCGGACCACTTCCGGGTCGTCGAGCAGACCGGCAAGAACTACCTGGTCGAGGTCACCCTGCACGAGGGCCGCAAGCACATCGTGCGGCGCATGCTGGCCGAGGCGGGCTTCCCGGTGGAGAAGCTGGTGCGCACCGCCTTCGGCCCGATCACCCTGGGCGACCAGAAGTCGGGCTGGCTGCGCCGGCTGTCCAACACCGAGGTCGGCATGCTGATGCAGGAGGTCGACCTCTAGGAGCCTTCGGGGACCCCGGGCCGCGCTTCGCCGGAGCCCCTTGCGGGTGATCACCGTTCCCTTTAAGGTCAGTGTGACGATAAAGGGAATGGTGATCACATGCCGAACAACGCAGCCACCGGAGCACTGCTGGGCCTCGCCCTCGGGGACGCCCTCGGATACCCGACCGAGTTCCACAGCGTGCCCTCGATCCTCGCCAAGTACGGTCCCTGGCGGGAGATGCGGCTGCCCGAGCCGGCCCTCATCACCGACGACACCCAGATGACCCTCGCCGTGGCGCGCGGCCTGCGCACGGCCATGGACCGCGGTGTGCTCGCCCCGAAGCGGCTGGAGCGCCCGCTGCGCGAGGAGTTCGTGGACTGGTACCAGTCGCCGGACAACAACCGCGCCCCGGGCAACACCTGCCTGCGCGCCTGCAACCTGCTCAAGGCGGAGGGACGGGCCTGGCAGGACGCCAGTCAGATCGGCTCCAAGGGCTGCGGCGCCAACATGCGGGTCGCCCCGGTCGGCCTGGCGCCCGGCCTGAGCGACGAGCAGCGCGCCGGCGCCGCCCAGCTCCAGTCCGGCCTCACCCACGGGCACCCCACCGCGCTGGCCGCCTCCGACCTCACCGCGCACGCCGTGCACCTGCTCGCGCAGGACACCGACCCGGCGGAACTGGTCGCGCTGCTGCGGTCGTACGCCGTCGAGAACCGCACCCGCTACCACCACACCTGGCTCGGCGACCTGTGGACCCGCGCCCACGACCCGAGCCCCGAGCACTTCATCGCGCGCGGCTGGGACGAGTGCCTGGGCGTCCTGGACCGGCTGGCCGAGGCACTGCGCCACCCCGACCCGGAGACCGACCCGTGCCTGGCCACGGGGCAGGGATGGATCGCGGAGGAGGCCCTGGCGACAGGGCTGCTGTGCTTCCTGCTGTTCACCGACGAGCCGGTGACCGCGCTGCGCCGGGCCGCCTGCACCTCCGGCGACTCCGACTCCCTGGCCTGTCTGGCCGGTGCCTTCGCGGGCGCCCACGCCGGGGTCGACGCCTGGCCCCGCGAGTGGGCGGACCGGGTGGAGCACGGCAGTGAGCTGGTGACGCTCGGCGCCCTCTGGGACGCCTGAGCGGTCAGACCAGTCTGATCGAGTCGCCCTCGACGGCGATCTGCTCGGCGGGCAGGGGCCGGGGAGCCGGGCCCGCGGCCACGGAGCCGTCCTCGATGCGGTACCTGCTCCCGTGGCAGGGGCAGTCGATCGTGCCGTCGGCGACCTTGTTGACGGTGCAGCCCTGGTGGGTGCAGATCGCCGAGAACGCCTTGAACTCGCCCTGTGCCGGCTGGGTGACCACGACCTTCTCCTCCTTGAAGACCGTGCCGCCGCCGACCGGGATGTCGGCCGTCGCCGCCAGCACCTGTCCGGCCGAGGCGTTCGCCGACGCCGCGGGCGACTCCGTCTCGGACGAGTTGTCCTCGTCGCCGTATTCGCCACAGCTCACGGCGAGGGTGGCGGCGCCCGTCGCGAGGAGGACCGTGCGGCGTGTCGCGGGGTGGGTCATGTCGTCACTCCGAACGTGCGGAAGAACCAGAAGGCGGAGGTCAGCCAGATCAGGGTGAGGGCGGCGAAGACCGCTCCGCCGATGACCGGCAGTAGCCAGCCCGGAAGACGCTCCGAGCGGAGCAACAGCATCTTCGCACTGAAAGCACCGAAGAAGAAGCAACCCAGGACGGAATGCCACAACACGCGCGTTTCGTAGGTCTGGTAGCCCAGGGCGTACAGGCAGTGCACCGCCACGGGCACGGCCGTCAGGAACGCAGCCCGGCCCGACCAGCGGTGCAGCACCGGCACCCAGCGCGGGCCCGGCAACCTGCCGTACAGCATCAGGGCGGAGACCGACTGCACCACCGCCAGCAGGACCGCGGTCGTCGCCAGCCAGGACTTCACGGCCCCGGTGCCGCTGAACCCGGCCAGGCTGAACGCGGTCCCGGCGGGGTCGTGGACCCTGCCGTAGACGCCGAGGGCCACCGCGACCGCCGCGGCGACCAGGGCGGGCACCAGCAGGGCGGTGACGCCCCCGGCGGGCCGGGGCGGGGGCGGGACGCTCTGGGTGGCGGCGTTCGGGTCGACGGTCATGGTCGCCTCCCTGGTCGTGGGATCGCACGCGGTCCGACGCCGCGCTGACCGGGCGTCACCGGGACCGGGGAATGGGCGGTCACACGGGCACCTTCACGGGCACCCGCGGTCACACGGGCACCTTCACGGGCACCTGCGGTCTCACCGGCACCCGCGGTCTCACCGGCACCCGCGTTCGGGGGAGCCTCGGCGGTCGGGCAGGTGCCCGCGGTCGGGGAAGTCTCGGCGGTCACCGGGGCGCCGGCCGTTGCCGGGTCACCGGCGGTCACGGGGACACCGGCCGGGCCGTGAGCCGCCGTCCGTCGAGCGTCACCGCGCCGGTACCCGGGTCGATCGGGGGAGCCGCCTCCGGCACGCCGTCGCGGGTGAGGACTCCGACCTGGGAACCGTCCCTGAGTACGATCCAGCCGCTGTCGATCCGGGCGGAGCGCACGGTGGCGGTGGTCCGCCACAGCCGGGACGGCCGCGCGGACCGCTCGGCGGTGAAGGCGTGCCGCCCGCCGGCATCGACGGTGCCGCGCACCCGCACCCCCGCCGTCAGCGTGCCGTCCAGCCGGGTACCGCCCTCGCCGGTCAGGTGCAGCGAGCCGTCGTCCGCCACGTCCCCCCTCAGCCAGGACTCCCGGGTACGGCCGTCGCAGTAGTACGCGATCGCCTTCCGGCCCCGCACGGACACCGCGACGGCCGCCGCGTCGTCGTCGGTCCGCCCGGTGTAGTCGGTCTGCGCGGCGGCCGTCGCCGTCGCGGACGGCGAGGGCGCCGAGGGCACCGGGGCCGGGGACACAGCGGCCGGGGAGCCCGACGGCCGCGCACCCCGATCGGCCGACGACGCGTCCCGCGTCCCCGTCGTCGTGTCGAGGACGAGCAGGACCAGCGCGAACACCAGTCCCGAGAGCAGGGTCAGCAGCGGTCCCGGACGTTTCATCACGGCCTCCCCCGAGGCGGGTCTGCCTGACATCAGAGCCGACGGCCCGCCACCCGTAAAGAGGCGCATCGGGGGCGTACTCACCCGAAGTGGCGCAAGGGCGCGTTCCGGGGGACAGCGGAGGAGCCCGCACACCCCGCCCTCGGAACCCCGCCGGAGACACCCGCCCGGTCCGCCCGGCAGCCGCCGCGACGCCCGTCTCAGCGGGCGGGCGGCGCGCCGCCGAAGAGCGCGGGCTGACTACGCTGGGCGGGAGCAAGCCGAAACGCGAGGAGCAGCACAGTGGCGGTACGAGCGGTCCGGGGGGCCGTCCAACTGGATCGGGACGAGGCCGGGCACATGGACGAGCGGGTCGGAGCCCTGCTCACGGCCGTCCTGGAGCGGAACTCCCTCACCACCGACGACCTGATCAGCATCTGGTTCACCGCCACCCCCGACCTGCACAGCGACTTCCCGGCGGCCGCCGCCCGCAAGCTGGGCATCGTCGACGTACCGCTGATCTGCGCCCAGGAACTGGACATCGAGGGCGCCATGCCGCGCGTCGTCCGCCTCCTGGCGCACGTCGAGTCGGACCGGCCGCGCTCCGGCATCACCCACGTCTACCTCGGCGCCGCGGGCGCCCTGCGCAAGGACATCGCCCAGTGAGGACCGCGCTCGTCATCGGAACCGGGCTGATCGGCACCTCCGCCGCCCTCGCCCTGGCCCAGCGGGGCGTCACCGTGCACCTCGCCGACCACGACCCCGGGCAGGCCCGTACGGCGGCCGCGCTGGGCGCCGGCACCGACGAGCCGCCCGAGGGGCCCGTCGACCTCGCCCTGGTCGCCGCGCCGCCCGCCCACGTGGCGGCCGTGCTCGCCGACGCCATGCGGCGCGGCGCGGCCCGCGGCTACATCGACGTGGCCAGCGTCAAGGGCGGACCGCGCCGCGACCTGGAGGCACTGGGGCTGGACCTGTCCGCGTACATCGGCACCCACCCGATGTCCGGCCGGGAGAAGTCCGGGCCGCTGGCCGCGAGCGGCGACCTGTTCGAGGGCCGCCCCTGGGTGCTCACCCCGACCCGGGACACCGACACCGAGGTCCTCAACCTCGCGCTGGAGCTGGTCTCGCACTGCCGCGCCGTACCCGTCGTCATGGACGCCGACGCGCACGACCGCGCGGTGGCGCTCGTCTCCCACATGCCGCACCTGGTCTCCAGCCTGGTCGCCGCCCGCCTGGAGAACGCCGAGGAGTCGGCGGTACGGCTGTGCGGCGGGGGCATCCGGGACGTGACCCGCATCGCCGCCTCCGACCCCCGGATGTGGATCGACATCCTGTCCGCGAACCCCGGGCCGGTCGCCGACCTGCTCTCCGACGTCGCCGCCGACCTCGACGGGACGGTCCGCGCCCTGCGGGCCCTGCAGTCCTCCGACGAGGACAAGCGCCGCGAGGGCGTCAGCGGCATCGAGGACGTGCTGCGCCGGGGCAACGCCGGCCAGGTCCGCGTCCCCGGCAAACACGGCACCGCGCCGCGCGCCTACGAGGTCGTGGCCGTGCTCATCGACGACCAGCCGGGCCAGCTGGCCCGCATCTTCGCCGACGCGGGCCGGGCCGGCGTCAACATCGAGGATGTGCGCATCGAGCACGCGACCGGGCAGCAGGCCGGCCTGGTGCAGCTGATGGTCGAGCCGAAGGCGGCACCGGTGCTGTCCGCCGCGCTGCGCGAGCGGGGCTGGGCCGTCCGGCAGTAGCGGCGGCCGCTCGACCGGGCCGTGAGAGGGCACTCGGGGAGCCAGTAACCTTGTGCGGGGCGGATCCGCCCCGCACACCCGCTCTCGTACCGCACCAGGAAGGTGTCCCCCCGTGGAAAACGGCGCCGCCCAGCCCGTGATCGTCGCCATCGACGGTCCCTCCGGCACGGGCAAGTCCAGCACGTCCAAGGCGGTCGCCGCCCAGCTCGGTCTCAGCTACCTGGACACCGGCGCCCAGTACCGGGCGATCACCTGGTGGATGGTGACCAACGGCATCGACACCGAGGACGCCGCCGCCATCGCCGCGGCAGCCGCCAAGCCGGACATCGTCTCGGGAACCGACCCGGTCAAGCCGACGATCACCGTGGACGGCGTGGACGTGGCCGCCCCGATCCGCACCCAGGAGGTCACCTCCGAGGTCAGCGCGGTCAGTGCGGTGCCCGAGGTGCGGTCCCTGATCACCGAGCTGCAGCGGTCCATCGCGGCGAACGCCCGGCGCGGCATCGTCGTCGAGGGCCGTGACATCGGTACCACCGTGCTGCCCGACGCCGACCTGAAGATCTTCCTCACCGCCTCTCCGGAGGCGCGGGCCGCCCGCCGCAGCGGCGAACTCGGCCAGGGCACCGACGTCCACGCCACCCGTGAGGCCCTGATCAAGCGGGACGCGGCCGACTCCAGCCGGAAGACGTCCCCGCTCGCCAAGGCGGACGACGCCGTCGAGGTGGACACCACCGAGCTGACCCTCGCCCAGGTCATCGAGCGCGTGGTCACCCTCGTCGAGGAGAAGCGGGCCGGGAAATGACCGCTCCCTCAGAGCGCGGCGCCGAGGTGGGCCGGCGGATCGGCGTCGGCCTGATGTACGGGCTGTGGAAGCCGCGGGTGCTCGGCGCCTGGAAGGTGCCCGCCACCGGCCCGGTGATCTTCGCCGTCAACCACTCGCACAACATAGACGGCCCGATGGTGATGGGCGTGGCACCCCGGCCGACGCACTTCCTGATCAAGAAGGAGGCGTTCGTCGGCCCGCTCGACCGCTTCCTGACCGGCATCGGCCAGCTGAAGGTGGACCGCTCCTCCGCCGACCGCACCGCGATCACGCAGGCGCTGGGCGTCCTGGACAACGGCGGCGCCCTCGGGATCTTTCCCGAGGGCACCCGCGGCGAAGGCGACTTCGCCGCGCTGCGCGCCGGGCTCGCCTACTTCGCCGTACGCGGCGGGGCACCGGTCGTCCCGGTCGCGGTGCTGGGAAGTTCCGACAGGCGCGGACGGTTGATAAAGGGGCTGCCGCCGCTGCGCAGCCGCGTCGACGTGGTCTTCGGCGAGCCCTTCGAAGCCGGCGACGGCAGCGGCCGGCGCACCCGCAAGGCGCTGGACGAGGCGACCGAGCGCATCCAGCTGCAGCTCACCGGCCACCTGGAAAACGCCAGGCGCCTCACCGGGCGCTGAGCGACACTTCGAGTAGTGGATCACCGTACGTCCGGAGATCCACCGACCACCACGATGAACGACGAGGTACGGACTTCCATGAACGACCAGAACGGGCCCGAGGGCTCGGCCGAGCACGAGTACGACCACGGGGCGCTCGGCGACGCCGAGTACGCGCAGTTCATGGAGCTCGCCGCGGAAGAGGGCTTCGACGTCGAGGACGTCGAGGGCGCCATCGAGGCGGCGGGCCACGGCCCGCTGCCCGTCCTCGCCGTCGTCGGCCGCCCCAATGTCGGCAAGTCGACCCTCGTCAACCGGATCATCGGGCGCCGCGAGGCCGTCGTCGAGGACCGGCCGGGCGTCACCCGCGACCGGGTCACCTACGAGGCCGAGTGGGCGGGCCGCCGCTTCAAGGTCGTCGACACCGGCGGCTGGGAGCAGGACGTCCTCGGTATCGACGCCTCCGTGGCCGCCCAGGCCGAGTACGCGATCGAGGCCGCCGACGCCGTCGTCTTCGTCGTCGACGCCAAGGTGGGTGCCACCGACACCGACGAGGCCGTCGTCCGGCTGCTGCGCAAGGCCGGCAAGCCGGTCGTGCTGTGCGCGAACAAGGTCGACGGCCCGAGCGGCGAGGCCGACGCCTCGTACCTGTGGTCCCTGGGCCTCGGCGAGCCCCACCCGGTCTCCGCGCTGCACGGCCGCGGCACCGGCGACATGCTGGACGCCGTCCTGGAGGCGCTGCCGGACGCCCCCGAGCAGACCTTCGGCGCGGCCGTCGGCGGTCCGCGCCGCATCGCGCTGATCGGCCGCCCCAACGTCGGGAAGTCCTCCCTGCTGAACAAGGTGGCCGGCGAGGAGCGCGTCGTCGTCAACGAGCTGGCCGGCACCACCCGCGACCCGGTCGACGAGCTGATCGAACTCGGCGGCGTCACCTGGAAGTTCGTCGACACCGCCGGCATCCGCAAGCGCGTCCACCTCCAGCAGGGCGCGGACTACTACGCCTCGCTGCGCACCGCCGCCGCGGTCGAGAAGGCCGAGGTGGCCGTCGTCCTGATCGACGCCTCCGAGAGCATCTCCGTGCAGGACCAGCGCATCGTCACCATGGCCGTGGAAGCCGGCCGCGCGATGGTGATCGCCTACAACAAGTGGGACACCCTCGACGAGGAGCGCCGCTACTACCTGGAGCGGGAGATCGAGACCGAGCTCGGCCAGGTGGCCTGGGCGCCGCGGGTGAACGTCTCGGCGCACACCGGCCGTCACATGGAGAAGCTGGTCCCGGCGATCGAGACGGCCCTCGCGGGCTGGGAGACCCGGGTTCCCACTGGACGGCTGAACGCCTTCCTGGGCGAGCTGGTGTCCGCCCACCCGCACCCCATCCGGGGCGGCAAGCAGCCGCGCATCCTCTTCGGTACCCAGGCCGGCACCAAGCCGCCGCGGTTCGTCCTGTTCGCCTCCGGCTTCATCGAGGCCGGCTACCGCCGCTTCATCGAGCGCCGGCTGCGCGAGGAGTTCGGCTTCGAGGGCACGCCGATCCACATCTCGGTGCGGGTGCGCGAGAAGCGCGGCGCGAAGAAGAAGTGACACACGGCGAAAGGGGCGGCCCCGAGGGGGCCGCCCCTTTCGCTCTGTCCCGCGCTCGGTGCCGTCCCGGCGTCAGTACGCGCGGCGCGGGCCCGGCGGCAGCGCCGCCGGCACCGGCTGCATGGCGCCGGCTCGCTGCCCGAGCGGCCCGACCCGCTGCCACTGCCCCTGTCCCTGCTGCGGCCCCAGCCCCTGCCGGGCGCTCTGCGCACCCGCGCTGTAGGCGCCGTAGGAGCTGCTGAACGACCCGGGGCGGGGCCGTTCGTCCGAGCCCGTCCCGATCGGGATCGTCCCGAAGGCGCTGAACCCCAGCTCCTCCTCGCCGCTGCGGTCACCCGGCAGTGAGCGGAAGGACTTGACGTACTCGGCGTAGAGCGCGTCGTAGATCGGCGTGGCCGAGGGGCTGCCGAAGGGGTCCTGAGCCGGCCGAGCGGAGGGGATCGACGGGTACGAGGGGCGGCGGGGAACGTGGTATGCGTGCACGTAAGTCAAAACGACCGGTTCCGAGAAGGGATGCGGGCCCCGGGCCGCGGGGGCGCGGGGTGCTGCGTCACGTGCCCGCCAGCGGCATCGCCGCCGCCACCAACTTGCCGTTGGCCGCGGCCTTGTCGAGCGCGTCGCGCATGAGGTCCTCGCGCGGCTGCCGTCCGATGGTGCCCACGGGGGCCGCGAACATGAGGACCTGCTGGTGCTTGTTGGCGGCGGCCCGCCACCCCTCGGTCACCTGCAACGGCTGGTGCGCCTGCCACCAGGCCACCTGCTGACCGCCGTTCGCCGACGGCTGCAGCACCGCGTGCAGTTGGCCCATCGCCAGCAGCACCGACCAGCCGTGCTGCACCGGCGGCACCTCGGTCAGCTCGGTGAGCGGCATGAACCCCTGCTCGATCAGCAGCGGCAGGAAGTCGTCGCCGGCGCCGGTGGCGCCCGGCCGTACGATCGGCGCCGTCGGCTCGACGACGAGCGCCGGGTGCAACTCCCCGGCGATCAGCACGAGTCCGCTGGTCACGCCGAGCACGGCCTGCTCGGGAACGACCTTCTCGGGCTCCAGGTCGACGGCGTCGCCGCTGATGGAACGGACAGCGCCCTGCAACTGCTCCTCGGTGACCTGCACGACCTGGGAGGGCAGGCAGGTGGAGTGGGCGAAGGCGAGGACGGCGGTCTCCTCGCCGATGAACAGGACGGTGCTGGTGCGCTCGTGCTCGGAGTCGCCCGGGGTGCGGCAGGACGTGCAGTCGTAACTGCCCGGGGCGTTCTCTCCGGCGAGCAGCCGGTCGGCTTCTTCGTCGCCGATCTCGGCGCGTACCTCGTCGCTGACGTCGAGCATGCGCGGCACGGGTGGCTCCCTCGGAGTGCGGTGCGTCGGTAGGCCGGGTGGCTCCCCGGCTCATGAAGAAGACAACGGGTGATCTGTGGCGGGGGTCACGCAGTACGGCGAACGGAATCCGACCGTCGGACGCGGACGGTCGCTTTCGGTGCCGAATCGACCACTCACCGTCAAGTAACGTCAAGGTAACGGTGATTGGGTCCGTGAACTGAATCACAGTTTGCCCGAGTTGCCGTCGGCCATATCGGGGCAATGCCTCACGGAGCGGGCGGATCGCCGGCCGGGCTACCTGCGGTAACGGTCAACTGGCCTGCATGAACGGGGAGTTGGTTGATGAGAGCTGCGCGCAGTCCCTACATTCCTCCGCCGTGTGCACCGAGCACCGCCCGGGGACGTCCGCCGGCCGCGCAGAGCAGGATCGCGCAGCACCACCGCCGGCGGACGGGGCGGAGCGCCCCACCGCGCCCCTGCGCGGGAAGCGCCCCGCCCTGGGGGAAGTCCCGGGTTGTTCGAGAGGGAATTACATGTCCGAATGTGCCGATACCACTCGCGACACCGCGCGCAAGAAGCGCACCACGGCGGTCCTCGCCGGGGCGGTACTCCTCGCCCCGCTCGGACTGCTGGCCGCGACCGGCGACGCCGCCGCGGCGGACAGCGGAGTGTGGGACCGCATCGCCCAGTGCGAGAGCGGCGGCAACTGGCACATCAACACCGGCAACGGCTACTACGGCGGACTGCAGTTCGCCGGCTCGACCTGGCGCGCGTACGGCGGCACCGCCTACGCCCCGACCGCCGACGGGGCCACCAGGGAACAGCAGATCGCCGTCGCCACCAAGGTCCAGCGCGCCCAGGGCTGGGGCGCCTGGCCGGTCTGCTCGGCGCGCGCCGGAGCGTCCGGAAGCGCGCCCGCGACCGGCTCGGCGTCCGGCGGATCGGGCGCGACCCGGCAGAAGACGACCACCAGGCACACCGCTCCGGCCGAACGGGCCGAGCCCACCGCGCCGGCGTCCGGGCGCTCCGCCGGACACACCAACCGCGGCAGCTCCCGTGGCGACTACACCGTCCGCGCCGGCGACACGCTGAGCGCCATCGCCGCGAGCAACGGAACCACCTGGCAGCGCCTCTACGCGGCCAACAGGGCCGTCATCGGCGCCGACCCCGACCTGATCGTGCCCGGCCAGCGCCTCGTCCTCTGAGCCCGGCCCCCGGCGAAGGGGGCGATCCCACGGCACGAGCCCCGTCCGGTCCGCCGACCGGGTGGGGCTCCCGCCGTGCGGGGCGCGGCTTGCGAGGGCACCACGACGGCCCGCCTGCCGTGGCCCGATGTTCCGCACGGCCCCGCTGCTCGCCCTCGCCGCCGCCCTGCTCGCCACCCCCTGCCCCGCCGCCCACGCGGCCCTTCCGCCGCCCCCGCCCGGCCCGCTTCCCGCGCCCGTCCCCTACGCGTGCGTCGTCGACGCGTGGCCCTGGGGCTGCGTCGCCGACTGCGGGAGCGGCGGACGCTGGCACGCCGACACCGGGAACGGCTTCTACGGCGGGCTCCAGTTCTGGCAGCCGACCTGGGTCGAGTACGGCGGCCTGGCCCACGCCCCGCGCGCCGACCTCGCCACCCGGGAACAGCAGACCGAGGTCGCGCGGGAGGCACTGGCCGTACAGGGCTGGTCGGCGTGGCCGGCCTGCTCCCGGCGCTACGGGCTGGAGGGCCGCATGCACACCGTGCGGACCGGCGACACGCTGTCGTCCGTCGCCGCCCGGTACCGGGTCGAGGGCGGGTGGCGGGCGCTGTACCGGGCCAACAGGGAGACGCTCGGCCGCCGCCCCGACCGGCTGAGGCCCGGTACCCTCCTGGTCATCCCGGCGGAGGCGGCGCGCGGCCAGGACCGCGTTCCGGCCGTGTCCGGCCCTCCGCTGCCCCCTCCGAACGGGACCGCCACTCGGCCGTCTCCCCGCTGAACACGACCGTGCCGCGCCGCAGTTCGTACACGAACCCCGGGCGCTCGCGCAGCGCCGGCGGCAGCCGCTGCTCGGCGAGGACCACACACGCGGGCAGGGCGGCCAGCAGGTCGTACGTGCGGGCGGCGACCGCGGGGGACATCCCCTGGGCCGGCTCGTCGACGAGCACCACGCGCGCGCGGGACAGCAGCGCGCGGGCCAGGGCGAGCATCCGCTGCTCGCCTCCGGAGAGCGTGCCCGCGCGGCGCGGCAACAGGTCCGCGAGCGCGGGATAGGCGGCGAGTGCAGGGTCGAGGACTTCGGCCGCCAGTTCGAGGTTCTCCCGGACCGTCAGCGTGCCGAACACGGCCTGCCGCTCGGGAACCAGGCACAGTCCCCGGCGGGCCCGCCGGAACGCGGGCACGCCGGTGACGTCGGCGCCGTCCCACACCACCGACCCCGCCGACAGCGGCACCGTCCCGGCCAGCGCGCGCAGCACCGTCGTCCGGCCGCTGCCGTTGCGGCCCAGCAGGACGGTCAGGCCCGCGGAGGGGGCGGCCAGGGTGACGCCGTGCAGCGCCTCCAGGGGGCCGTAGCGCACGCGCGCGTGGCGCAGGGCGAGGGTCACGGCGTCGGCGCCCCCTCCGCGTCGAGGGCGTCGAGGGCGTCCAGCACGGTTCCGGGCGGGCCCGAGGCGACGATCCGGCCCGCCGCCATCACATGGACCACGTCGGCCAGGTCGGCCACCAGGTCGAGGTCGTGTTCGACGACCAGCAGCGCGGTGCCGTCGGCGGCGAGCGCCGCCAGCAGCCGCGTCAGCGCGGCGACCTCGGCGCCGTCCAGCCCGGCGGCCGGCTCGTCCAGCAGGAGCACCCGCGGGGTGCCCGCCAGGGCGCGGGCCAGCTCCACCCGGCGCAGCGTCCCGGTCGGCAGGCCCTCCGCGCGGGCCCCCCGCACGGCGCCGTCGAGCCCGCACAGCGCCAGGGCGCGCGCCACCGCCGCCGGATCCCGCACCCGGCCCTGTTCGGCACCGACCCGGACGTTCTCCATGACGGTCAGCGACGAGAACATCGCCGGCTGCTGGAACGTGCGGGCGATCCCCAGCCGGGCACGGGCGTGCGCCGGCAGCCGCGTGATGTCCCGCGTCCCGAACAGCACCCGGCCGCGCACGGGCCGCAGCGTTCCCGCGAGGCAGTGGAACAAAGTGCTCTTCCCGGCCCCGTTCGGCCCCACCACCGCGGTCACCCGTCCCGGCCGCACCTCCACCCCGACCCCGCCGAGCGCGGTGAAGCCGCCGTAACGGGCGTGCAGTCCGACGGCTGTGAGGCGGGGCCGCGGCCCGGGGGGACGGTCGGGTGAGGTGGCCGCGGGGGCCGGCCGGGGTGGTGGTGGGGGTTCGCCGGTGGGGCGGGACGGCTCGGGCGGGGGGACGGGGTGGGCAGGTGGGGGTTGGGTGAGGGGGCGCGGCTCGGCAGCGGGTCGGGCCGGGGGAGCGGTGTCCGCCGGAGGCCGGCCTCGGACCGAGGCGGGGAGAGGCCGGCCGGACGCGGTGGAAGCCCCGCCCGAGCGGGCGGGAGCCGGTCCCGTCGGTCTGGTGGGTCGGGTGGGGCCGACGGGGCCGGCGGCGCTGGTGGGGCCGGGGCCGGTGCGGCTGGTACGTCCGGTCGGTTCAGCCGGTCCCGTCGGTCCGGTGGGTCGGGTGCGGCCACTTGGTTCCGTCGGCCCCCCAGATCCGGTCGGCCCGCTGGGGCCGGTCCTCGACCCGCCGGTGCTCGGCCCGCCGGTCCGCGTCAGCCGGGCTCGCGTCAGACCGGCCCGCGCCCGCCGGCCCGCCGGGGTCAGCGCGAGGGTGCCGGTTCGGCGGCGGCCCAGCGCGCGGAGCGCCTCGTACGGGCCCTGGGGGAGGCGGCCGACGAGGACGGCGAGGAGGCCGACGAGGGCCGCCGCCACACCTCCCCGGGTGCCCGCGTCCAGGCCGACCAGGAGGGCCGCCGCGGCCAGGGCACCCAGGGTGGTGTCGGCGCCCAGGACGACGACCGCGGCGAACCAGAGCAGGCTGCGGACGGGGTCGTACACACCGGGGTCGAAGGCGCGCAGACCCATGGCGAGCAGTGCGCCGCCGAGCGCGGCCAGGGCGGCCCCGACGACGAACGCCAGCAGCTTCAGGGACGGGACCCGCACCCCCGACGCCGCCGCGCCCGCCTCGTCGTCCCGCACGGCCGCCAGCGCCCGGCCGGCCCGGTCCCCGCGCAGGAGCCGCGTCACCAGCAGGGCGCCGCACAACAACGCCAGCTCCAGGACGTAGTACGCGCGGTCCCCGTCGAAACCGGCGGGGCGGCGCACCGCCAGCCCGGCGGTCGCGTACGGCTGGGCGAACACGAAACGGCTCACCCCGACGCCCACCGCGAAGGTCGCCAGCGCCAGGGCGAGGCCGTGGCGCCGGATCGCGGGCCACCCGGTGAGCAGGCCGAGCGGCGCCACCAGCAGCACCGCCACCACCAGCGCCGCCAGCTCCGGCAGCCGCGGCAGCCCCGGGAAGCGGCCTGCGGCCAGCAGGGCGGTGAACAGGGCCCCCAGCCCCGCGTACGCCGCCTGCCCGAGGGAGATCTGACCGCCCCGGCCGGTCACCACGACCAGCGACAGCAGCACCACGCCGAGCGCCGGCACCTGGACCGACGTGTGCAGGTCGGAGCCCGCGAGGCCCAGCGGGAGCAGGAACAGCACCACCGCGACGGCCCACGCCCCCGGCGGGGCCGGCACACGCGCGGTGGCCGTGCGCGGCAGCGCGTCACCGCTGCCCACGCCGGGCAGCGCCAGTGCCGCGACCAGCAGCGCGACCACGAACAGATTGGCCCCCAGCGCCTGCAGCAGCGGCTCTTGCCAGCCCGCCGGGTGCAGCCGCGTCAGCTGGCTCTGCGCCACCCCGACGCCCAACGCCACCGCGATCGCCACCGGCAGGCTGCGCATCCGGGCCGCCACCGCGACCGCCATCACCTCCATGACCAGCAGCGGCAGCCCGTACGGGTCGAGCCGGACGTACGGCGCCAGCAGCACGCCCGTCAGCCCCGCCGTGAACGAGCCGAACGCCCAGCCCGCCGCGGCGACCCGGTCCGCGTCGATGCCGCCCAGCACCGCCAGCCGCCGGTCGTCCACCACCGCCCGCAGCTCCCGCCCGAACCGCGTCCGGCGCACGACCGCCGCCACCGCGGCCGCCAGCGCCACGACGACCGCCAACGCACCCCAGGGGTCCGCCGGCAGCAGCCGCGGCACATCCTGCTGCGCCCCCTGGCCCCACACCAGCGCCGCCCCGCCCACCAGCAGCACGAACACCCCGATCGACGCGACCAGGGACCGCGCCGGGTCGCCGCCCGGCACGGCCGACGGCCGGAACACGAACCGCTCCAGCACCAGCCCGATCGCCGGGGCCAGCACCAGCAGCGTGACCGCAGCGCCCAGCCACAGCGGCCATCCCCACACCGACACGCACTGCCGCAGCGCGTACGCGCACACCATCGCGACCGCCCCGTGCGCGAGGTTCAGCACGCCCGTCGCGCGGTACGTCACGATCAGCCCGATGCCGGTCAACGCGGCCGCGCTGCCGACCGAGAGACCGGCGACGGTGAGGTCGTACGTCAGCGAGGACATGCTCAGCCGTCCGCCGCGTCCGGTTCGCAGACCGGGCAGGGGCGCAGGGCGCCGCTCGCCGCCAACCCGGTGTCCACCGGCACCGCCTCCGGCTTCCCGGCGACCAGCGGGCAGTCCGCGCGGTGCCACAGCGTGCCGCCCGGCACCGTCCGCAGCTCCCGGCTGACCGCCACGGGCGCCGCGGCCGGCCGACCCGGCTCCGCGTCGCCCTCCTGCTCGGCCGCCACCAGCAACCCGTACAGCTCCTCCACCCGGCCGGCGGCCACGCTGTCGCGGGCGTGTGCGAGCAGCACCGCCCCGGCGACGATCAGCGCGGCACCGGGCACCGTGCACGACGCCAGGTAGGGCAGCTGCCGCTCGGCGAACCGCTCGCCGGACACGCCGTACCAGCCGAGCACGCACAGCACCGCTCCGGCGGCGAGCGCGGCCCAGCCCGCCCACACGACCGGGTGCACGGTCCGCAGTCGCGCCGTCCGCATCGCTGGCTCCCACCTGTCGTAGGTCGCTTTTCGGGTGAAGTCGCTCTCCGGCTGAAAGGGGGGACTATGTGCTGATGTGTCGATGTGCCGATGGCTTGCACTATGCCCCGTGCGAGCCGACCCTGAAAGCATCGGGCGCACAGGGCCCGGACCGACACCCGGGGGTGACCCATATGGTTCTCGGGAGTGACCTCAGGCGGCGGAAGGCGGGACGGCCCACGGGACCGTCGGCGGGGAGGGGCACGGCGATCGCCGCCGCCCTGGTCCTGCTGCTCGCCCCGGCCCTCGCCGCGTGCGGCGGCGACGATGACGACGGCGGTCAGGCGACCACGTCCCCGACAGCGGTCACCTCCACGCCCGGCGGGTCGGCGAACGAGTCGTCGGCCGCCGGCGGACCGGCGGACCCGGCGGCCGCCGAGCAGGAGATCCGGCAGAACTGGGAGAAGTTCTTCGACCCCGACACCTCGATGGCGGAACGCCAGGCCGTCCTGGAGCACGGCGACCGGATGGGCCCCGTCCTGGGGATGTTCGGCAACGACGCCCGCGGCCGCCAGGCGCAGGCCCGGGTGACACAGGTGGAATTCACCTCGCCCACCGAGGCCACCGTCACCTACGACCTGATCGTGTCCGGCCAGACCGCGCTGCCGAACGCCTCCGGCAAGGCGGTCCAGGAGGACGGCACCTGGAAGGTCTCCGTCACCACGCTGTGCGCCCTGGTCTCGCTGAGCGGCAATGGCTCGCCGACGGCGATGCCGGGCTGCTGAGACCGCGGCTGCCGCGCTGCTGCTCCTGCTGACCGCGGCCTGCGGCAGCCGGCTCCCGGAGAGCGACTTCGAACACCGCGGCACCCCGACCGCGCAGGCCCCGCCCCTGCGCGTCGGCATCATCACCAGTGCCACCAGCCCGGTCGGCGGCGGTGCCTTCACCGGGCCGCGGGACGGGGCCAAGGCCTACTTCGACCGCCTCAACGCGCGCGGGGGCGTCGCCGGACGCCGCGTCGAGGTGCGCGAGTGCGACGACGGGGGCAGCGGCGTCGGCAACAACACCTGTGTGCACCGGCTGCTCGAGGAGGACCGGGTGGTCGCCCTGGTCGCCACCACCGTCCTGGACTACGCGGGCGCCCCGCGCGTCTCCCACGCGCGCGTGCCCGACATCGGGGGCCAGCCCATCGGCCCCGCCTACGACACCTGGCCGCACCTGTACAGCATCTACGGCAGCAGCGCGCCCCGGGACGGCACCGTCGGCTGGGACGGCGAACTGTACGGCGGTACCGAGGTCTACCGGTACTTCAAGAGCGAGCAGGGCGCCCGCACCGCCGCGGTGGTGTCGTACAACCAGGCCGCGTCCGCCGCCTACGCCCGGCTCGTGGAGCGCGGGCTGCGGGCCGAGGGCTACAAGGTCGTCACCGAGCAGGTCGACTTCGCGCTGCCCAACTTCCGCGCGGTCGCGGCCGACCTGAAGCGGCGCGGCGCGGACCTCGTCTTCGACGCCCTCGACACACACGGCAACGCACGCCTGTGCGCCGCGATGGACGACGTGGGCGCCCGGGTCACCGCCAAGGTCACCAACGTGCAGAACTGGACCTCCGCCGTCCTCGACGACTACCGGGACGCCCCGCGCTGCCGCAACGCCCTGTGGGCGACCGGGAAGAGCCGCAACTACGACGACACCTCGCACCCCGCCGTACGTGAGTTCCGCAAGGCCACCGAGGACCTGCGGACGCACTCCCAGTGGCAGCTGGAGGGGTGGGCGGCCGCCCTGTGGTTCACGCGGGCCGCGCGGGACTGCGCCGCCGAGGGCGTCACGCGCGCGTGCGTGGACGACCGGATCGCGCGCACCCGGGACTTCACCGCCGACGGGCTGCTCCTGCCGGTCTCCTTCGCAGCGCGCGCCGAGCCGCCGGAAACCAGCCGCGCCTGCCTGTCGGTGGCCCGCTGGCAGGACGGCGAGGGCTGGGTCACCCAGGGCGAGATGACCGAGAACTGCTTCGACGACGTGCCCCAACTCGCCTACCGGCCCTGAGCGTCGGAGCTTCCTGGCAGGCTGGCCCCCATGCTGGACACCTCGGCCCGCCTCCTGCGCCTCCTGTCCCTGCTCCAGGCCCACCGCGAGTGGTCCGGTGCCGCGCTCGCCGAGCGGCTGGGCGTCACCGCGCGCACGGTCCGCCGCGACGTCGACCGCCTGCGCGAGCTCGGCTACCCCGTCGACGCCAGCCCCGGCACCGGCGGCGGCTACCAGCTCGGCGCGGGCGCCGAGCTGCCCCCGCTGCTGCTGGACGACGACGAGGCGGTCGCCGTCGCCGTCGGCCTGCGCACCGCCGCCGGGCAGGGCATCGACGGCATCGGCGAGACCTCCGTACGCGCCCTGGCGAAGCTGGAGCAGGTGCTGCCGCAGCGCCTGCGCCGCCGGGTGGGTGCCCTGAACGCCTTCACCGTGCCGATGCTGCGCGGCCCGCGCTCCTCGGCCGTCGACCCGGCAGTCCTCACCGAGCTGGCCCACCTGTGCCGGGACGCCGAGCGGCTGCGCTTCGAGTACCGGGGCGGCGACGGCGCCGTGTCCCGCCGCACGGTCGAACCGCACCGCCTGGTGTGCAGTGAGCGGCGCTGGTACCTGGTCGCATGGGACGTGGACCGTGCCGACTGGCGGACGTTCCGGGTGGACCGCCTCACCCCGAGACCGCCGCACGGTCCGCGCTTCGCCCCGCGCGAACCGCCCGCCGACGACCTGGCCGCCTACGTCTCCCACGGTGTCTCCACGCGCGCGTACGCCGAGCAGGCGGCCGTGCGGCTGCTGGTGCCCCTGGCCGACGCCGCCGACCGGATCTCGCCCTCGGCCGGGACGCTGGAGGCCGACGGGCCCGATGCCTGCGTACTGCGCACGGGGGCGGCGAGCCTCGACGTGATGGTGATCCACATCGTGCTCATGGGCTTCGATTTCGAGGTGCTGGAACCGACCGGGCTGAGCGATGTGATCAGGACGGTGCGGGACCGGCTGTCCCGGGCGCTGGACCGGGCGGACGGGCCGGGAGCGGGCGGCTGACGGCCCGGCCGACCTGTACGGAGGTTCTGTGGAGATGCCGTGCAATTCCTATGCGGTGCGGGGTCTCCGTGAGCGGCCGGAATCCGAATCCGACGCTCCTGACGAAATGCTTCTTCCGGCGGGTTTTCCGGCCACTCGGCGAAGGAACGCCGACGCGATCGGGAATTGCGTTCGAATACACCGGAGAGGCGTGGGACCCTGCGTTTCATTCTGGCCGACGGTGACGGATCGCGGTCGGCGCGCGTGTCGTGATCCTGTGACAGAAGTGTGACCGGAGTGATCCGCCGTTGGTGGCACCGGGGTTCCGGACGTGCGGCGGGCGGCCTAGCGTGGCGGTATGGCACCCATTCCCACTCCGCCCCCGGAGCCCCAGGACAGCCCCGACGGTTATGTCGGCCTCGACGCCGAGCGGGCCGAGCGGCTCGCGCGCGAGCGCGGGTGGTCGACGGTGCGGTCGCTGCCGCCGGGAGCGATCATCACCATGGAGTACCGCGTGGGACGGCTGAACTTCGAGGTGCGCGACGGGCGGGTGGCCCGCGCCTGGAAGGGGTGAGCGGGCGGGACCGGGTGGGTGCGTACCGGTGGTCCCGCCGCGCCCGGTCCGTCAGCCGCCGGTCAGCGGGCGGGCCGCGGAGGTGGCCGCGGAGCGCGGGGCGCGGTCGGCGTGCGGCGGTCTGCGGCTGCCGGCCGGAGTGACCGGGGTGCGCTCGGAGCGGCCGTGGTGCGGGCCGGGGGCCAGGTAGGCCGGCGGCCTGGCGGCGGACCCACGGACCGGGGCGGCCGGCTCCCGGTGCGGGGCGGTGTCCCGGGCGGTCGCCGTCTCCTGCCCGGCGCGCGTTTCCCGTGCGGCTGCCTCCCGTACGGCACCTGCCTCCCGTGCGGCGGTCGCCTCCTGCGCCGGGGCCGGAGTTGGCTTCCGCGCGGCGGTCGCCTCCTGTACCGGGGTTGCTTCCCGTACGGCGGTCGCCTCCCGGGCCGGGGCTGCCTCCCGGGCCAGGACCGCGTCCCGGTCCGGGGCTGCCTCCTGGGGTGGGGCGGCCGTCCGGAGGACGCCGGCATCCGGGACCGCGGCCGTCTCGTGGGGGGCCGTGATCGTCTCGGCAGCCGCACCCGTCGCGGCCTCGCCCAGGGAGGAGGCCGAGGTCGGCCGGGCCCGGAGCGGTACCACCACCGGGGCCGGGGCCGTACCGGTGCGGCCGTCGCGCAGACGGTCCCGCAGGGCGAGGATCCACGCCTCGGAGCGGGCGATCAGCGGCTCGCACCAGGGCAGCGCCAGCAGGATCAGCAGTCCCGCGGCCCAGCCGAGCAGGACGTCGCTCAGCCAGTGGGTACCGAGGTAGACGGTGGTGAGTCCCACGCCGAGCGAGGTCACCGCGGACAGCGCGGACAGCCAGCGGCGGGCTCTGGGCGTGGACGCCAGGTAGGCCAGGATTCCCCAGGTGACCACGGCGTTCGCGGTGTGACCGCTCGGAAATATATCGCCGCCGAGCCACATCTCGTTGGAGCCGATGGTGGTCGCGTAGTGAGGTCCCAGCCGCCCCATGCCGATCTTCGCGGCGCCGACCGTGAGGTTCAGCAGCAGCAGTGAGGCACCCAGGGTGAGCAGGGGGCGCAGGGTGTGCTGGCGCCAGGATCTCCAGCCGAGCCAGGCGGCGACCATCACCGCGGTCGGGCCGCGCTGGCCGAGCACCACGTAGTAGTCGAGGAAGGCGTGGACCTCCGGCCACTGCTGATAGGGGCGGAAGAACATGACCTGCCAGTCCAGCCGGACCAGCCAGGAGGTCGTCACCACGAGCCACACGATGGCCAGGTAGAACGCCAGCGTCGCCGCGAACAGGGCCACCCGGTGCCGGCTCATGCTGGGCATGTCGCGGAGCGCCGGTCGTTCCGGCTCCCGGTCCAGCCTGGCGAACACCCGGTCCAGACGGGTGAGGTTTCGTTCGGTACGCACCCGATTGACGTTACAGCGCGTGAGCTGCGTTACCCGGCGAATCAACGGCTTTGTGATGACGATGTGATGTGGGATTGCTCTCAGGATGATGTTTATTCCGTAGGAATGGGCAATCCGAGAACGCGGGCGCTTCCAATTGTTTTGGCTGCTGTGCGGGCGCGTTTTAGTCGGCTTACGAAACGGTTCACCGAATGGTCGGACGCCATTCACTGCTGACCGGAGCCGTTCACCCGTCACCGGCCGTTGGTGAGCCGCGGCGGCTGGTCCCCGACGGCGGGAGGGCGGAGGGCGCGCGGAGCGGGGGTGGAGCGCACAGGTCGGCGAGGGCGCCGTGCGATCACGGAGCGCGCCGGGATGGTGGGTCGGTGTCGGCTCCGGCGGCGTGCCCCGCGGCGCGCGCGCCGTGCGGGCCGGTCGCGCTCCGGTGCCGCGCGAACGGAGCAGAGCCTCGCGCGCCCCTGCGGTCAGTACGGGGGCCCGAGCGCACCCCGGTTCCCGGCAGGCGTGTGCAAGCCGGGGCCTATGGGAATCGGCGTGCTGGAGGGACTCGTGGGAGTGGCGTACGCCACACGGGTTCTCCGTGGGGTGTGAGAGGTCCGCCACGTGACCGGCGCGCGAACTCGCGTACGCTGCGTGTCACTCGTCGTTCGTCTGCGCGGGCCGGGGACACCGCTCCTCCCCGGCCGAGCCGCGGGGCGTCCCCACCCCGCGAGCCCGCCGGACGCGGGGGAAAACCTGGGAGGTACGTACATGTCCGGGACGACCACGGCCGCCTCGGCGTCGCGCCGTCGGGCGGCCGGGGCCGGTGCCAGCCGCTGGGTCGTCCTCGTCGTGCTCTGCGTCAGCCTGTTGCTGGTCGCCGTGGACGCGACCGTGCTGCACGTCGCGGTACCCGCCGTCACCGAGGACCTCCGGCCCGGTGCCATGGAGCTGCTCTGGATCGTCGACACCTACCCGCTGGTCTGCGCCTCGCTGCTGATCCTCTTCGGGACGCTCGGCGACAAGGTGGGGCGCAGACGCGTCCTGCTGCTCGGCTACGCGCTGTTCGGGGTCGCCTCCGCGCTGGCCGCCTTCGCCCCGGACGCCCAGGTACTGATCGTGGCGCGCGGACTGCTCGGCGTCGGCGGCGCGATGATCATGCCGGCCACGCTGTCCATCCTGCGGCAGGTGTTCCCGGACCGGCGCGAGCGGGCGCTGGCCATAGGGATCTGGAGCGCGGTGGCCGCCGTGGGCGCGGCCGTGGGGCCGTTGCTGGGCGGCTTCCTGCTGGAGCACTTCTGGTGGGGGTCGGTCTTCCTCGTCAACATCCCGCTGATGCTGGTCAGTCTGCCGGTGGGGCGGATGCTGCTGCCGGAGTCGCGGGGCAGCGGTGAGGGGCCGTGGGACGTGGCCGGCGCGCTGATGGCGGCGGCCGGGCTGTTCGGCATGGTGCTCGGCGTCAAACGGCTGGGCGGCGGTGAGTCGGCCGACAGCCCGCTGACGGTGCTGGCGCTGGCGACGGGCGGCGGACTGCTGACGCTGTTCGTGCGGCGCCAGCGACGGCGCGCCCATCCGCTGGTGGACCTGCGCATGTTCGCGCGGCCCGCGTTCAGCACGGCGGTGGCGTGCATCGTGCTGGCGATGCTGGCGCTGGTCGGTCTGGAGCTGATCGCGGCGCAGTACCTGCAGCTGGTGCTGGGGCTGTCCCCGCTGGAGACCGGGCTGCGACTGCTACCGCTGACCTTCGCGGCGATGGCGGCGGGGCTCGCCGGTGCGCGGCTGCTGCGGCGGTTCGGGCCCCGGAGCATGGTGTGCGGGGGCTTCTGCCTGACGGCGGCGGCCGTGGCGTCGCTGACCGCGATGGGCGGTGCCGACGCCCCGGCGCTGCTGCTGGCCGGGTTCGTGCTCCTGGGGTTCGGGCTGGAGACGACGCTGTTCGCGGCGTACGAGTCGATGCTGAGCGAGGCGCCCGCGGAGCAGGCCGGGGGCGCGGCGGCGGTCGGGGAGACGTCGTACCAGCTGGGGGCCGGGATCGGGATCGCGCTGCTCGGCAGTGTGATGAACGCGGCGTACGCCCCGGGGCTGGCCTCGGTCCCCGGGGTGCCGGCCGAGGCGTCGCGGTCCGCCGGGCACTCGCTGGGGGAGGCGTACGAGGTGGCCGGGCACCTGGGCGGCCCGGCGGGGGACGCGCTGCGGCGGGCGGCCCGCGACTCCTTCGTGCACGGACTGCACGTCACGCTGCTGGTGAGCGCCGGGCTGCTGCTGCTCGGGGCGGCCATGGCGCTGCGGTTGCCGCGGACGATGCAGTGCGAGGCGGTGGAGGTGCCGGCGCCGCGCGAGTGCGAGGAACGGGCGCCCGCGCGCGTGCAGCCCGTCTCCGTGGGGGCCCTGCCCGCCCACGTGCGCTCCGCGCCCGGCCGGGGCAAGGGGTGAGTGCTCTCGTGGGCGGCTGTTCGCCGCCGGTGGCCGCGGGTGGTGCGGTGGCGGCGGTCGGCGGTAACGTCGGGGACGGCGTTGTAATTAGCGGTGCTAGTTTTTTGGGGGCCTCGTGGTGGCGTTCGACCCTGCTGATCCTCTCGGTATCGACGACCTGCTGGACGACGAGGACCTCGCCGTCCGGGACACCGTGCGGCGATGGGCCGCGGAGCGGGTGCTGCCGTACGTGGCCGAGTGGTACGAGAGCGGCGAGCTGCCGGTGATCCGGGATCTCGCGCGCGAGCTCGGCGGAATCGGCGCGCTCGGCATGTCGCTGGAGGGATACGGCTGTGCGGGGGCCAGTGCCGTGCAGTACGGGCTGGCCTGTCTGGAACTGGAGGCCGCCGACTCCGGGATCCGCTCGCTGGTGTCCGTGCAGGGCTCCCTGGCGATGTACGCCGTCCACCGGTTCGGCAGCGAGGAGCAGAAGCAGCGCTGGCTGCCCGCGATGGCCGCCGGCGAGGTGATCGGCTGCTTCGGACTGACCGAGCCCGACCACGGCTCCGACCCCGCCGCGATGCGGACCCACGCCAAGCGCGACGGCTCGGACTGGATCCTCAACGGCCGCAAGATGTGGATCACCAACGGTTCCGTCGCGGGGGTCGCCGTGGTGTGGGCGCGGACCGAGGAGGGGATCCGCGGGTTCGTCGTGCCCACCGACAGCCCCGGCTTCTCGGCGCCCGAGATCAAGCACAAGTGGTCCCTGCGGGCGTCGGTGACCAGCGAACTCGTCCTCGACGACGTACGGCTGCCCGCCGACGCCGTGCTCCCGGAGGTCACCGGGCTGCGCGGGCCGCTCAGCTGTCTCTCGCACGCCCGGTACGGAATCGTCTGGGGTTCGATGGGTGCCGCGCGCTCCTGCTTCGAGACCGCCCTCGCCTACGCGACGTCCCGCGAGCAGTTCGGGCGGCCCATCGGCGGCTTCCAGCTCACCCAGGCCAAGCTCGCCGACATGGCGGTTGAACTGCACAAGGGGATCCTGCTCGCCCACCACCTGGGGCGGCGCATGGACGCCGGCCGCCTGCGTCCCGAGCAGGTCAGCTTCGGCAAGCTCAACAACGTACGGGAGGCGATCGAGATCTGCCGTACGGCACGGACCGTCCTCGGCGCCAACGGGATCTCCCTCGAATACCCCGTGATGCGGCACGCGACCAACCTTGAGTCGGTGCTGACCTACGAGGGCACCGTCGAGATGCACCAGCTCGTGCTGGGCAAGGCGCTCACCGGGCTGGACGCCTTCCGCTGAGCCCGGCGGCGGGGCGGGGCCGGTGAGCGGCCCTGCCTCAGCTCTGGTTGAAGAAGCCGTCCGCGCGGTGCGCGGCCGGGTCCCCGCTGACGATCTCGGTGTTGGCGGGGGTCAGCAGGAACACACGGGTGGAGACCCGCTCGATCGAGCCGCGCAGCCCGAAGATCAGCCCCGCCGCGAAGTCGACGACGCGCTTGGCGTCGGCCGGCTCCATCGCCGTCAGGTTCATGATCACCGGGACGCCCTCGCGGAAGAGCTCGCCGATCGCCCGCGCGTCCCGGAAGCTGTCCGGGGTGACGGTGCCGATCCGGCGGCCCTTCTCCTCTGCCGTGTCCGTGGCGACCTTCACCCGGGGGTCGGTGACCCAGGCGTCCCCGGCGTCGGTCCCCTCGGAGTAGTCGTCGTCGTAGTAACGCTCGTCATCGTTGTCGTCGACGAGGCCAAGCCAGGCACTCGCCTTGCGCACCGATCCCATGGACGCCTCCTCTCACAGCGGTCTTTCTTGCTTTCCGCATCCCCATGGTCGTCCATGATGCGGATGTCGCGCCAAGTGGATAGACGCCGCGCGGGGGGTTTGTGACGGTACTGGTGCACAGCGAATCCGTACAGAGCCCGGGCCTGCCAAGGGTCCTACGGTGTACGGATGCTGACTGAGAGTGAAATATGACTCATCGCCGCGTACGGGTGATGAGCGGTGCGTACGGGTGAACCCCGGCGGCCGTACGGGGCGGGTCCGGGATGATGATCGGTCGATAACATGCGGCGGTTCGACCTTGCGGGACAGCAAGCGCAGCAATCGGCAGCAATCGCAGCAACGGGGGATCCGTCGTGTTCGGAATCGTCAGGCCGTGCCGGCACCGGCTCGGGGACACACTCAAGACCCAGTGGATGGCGCACCTGTGCGGACTGTGCCTCGCGCTGCGCGCGGACCACGGTCAGTTCGCCCGCGTCGTCACCAACTACGACGGGCTGCTCATCTCCGTCCTGACGGAGGCTCAGGCCGAGCGGGCCACCGGGTGGCGGCGTACGGCAGGGCCGTGCCCGCTGCGCGGGATGCGCACCGCCTCCGTCGCCCGGGGCGAGGGCGCGCGGCTCGCCGCGGCCGTGTCGCTGGTGCTCGCCTCCGCCAAGGTGCGCGACCACGTCGCCGACGGAGACGGGCTGCTGGCCCGGCGTCCGGTGGCGCTCGCCGCCCGCCGGGTCGCCGGGAGCTGGGGGCGGGCGGGGGAGCGCGGCGGCATCGCCGTCGGGTTCGACACGGCGGTCCTCCTCGACGCGGTCGACCGGCAGACCGGCATCGAGGCGCTCGCCGGCCCCGGCACCCCGCTGCTGACCGTGACCGAGCCGACCGAGACGGCCACCGCGGCCGCCTTCGCCCACACCGCGGTGCTCGCCGGCCGGCCCGGCAACGCCGAGCCGCTCGCCGAGGCCGGCCGGCTGTTCGGGCGGCTCGCGCATCTGCTGGACGCCGTGGAGGACTGGGAAGCTGACGCCGCGTCGGGCGCGTGGAACCCCCTGACGGCCACGGGCACCTCCCTCAACGAGGCCCGGCGCCTCGCCGACGACGCCCTGCACGGGATCCGGCTTGCGCTGCGGGAGGTCGACTTCGTCGACGGCAAGCTCGCCCATCTGCTGCTCGCGCACGAGCTGGGGCGGTCGGTGGACCGGGCGTTCGGGGCCAGCTCGTGCGGGCACGGGAGCGGGAGTGGGAGCGCTGTCACGGGTGTCGTCGAGGGGGCGTTCGGGCCGTCCCAGGCTCCGCAGACGCCGTTCGGCGCGCCGGGGTCGCCCTTCGGGGACCCGCACCGGCCGGAGAAGCGGGGGTTCTTGGCCGGGTGCGCGGTCGCGCTGGGGCTGTGCTGCACCTGCAAGGTGTGCTGCGCGGACGAGTTCGAGGGCCCGTGGTCGCGCAAGAAGCGGGGCGGCTGGTGCAGCGACTGCTGCGGCGGCTGTGACTGCTGCGAGGGGTGCGAGTGCTGCGAATGCTGTGAGTGCTGCGCCTGCGACTGCTGACGGCGTGCGTCCGCCCGCTGTCTGCTCCTGCCCGGCGCCTGTGCGGCTGCCGAGACCTGCGCGGCTGCCGGCGCCTGCGCGGGTCCGCCGGCGCGTGTCCGGCGGCCGGTGCCTGGGGTCGCTGAGGTCTGGGGGGTGACGAGGTCTGCGCTGCCGTCCGTGCTGCCGTCTGTGTGCTGCCGTCTGGGCTGCCTTCCCTGCCCCGCGGCGTCCGGTGCACGTGTCCAGCCAGGTGCCCGTGCGGCGTCCGGTGCCCGGCGTCCGTGTGGCGTTCGGCGTCGTGTGGCGTCCGGCGCCCGTACGGAGGCGGAGGTGCGCTGCCGTCGAAACCCGTGGTGTCGGCGCTCGTTCGGAGCGGGGCCCTCGTCCGCCCGGCGCGCCACCCGCGGTGGTCAGGGCCCCGTGCGGGAGCCGGAGGTCCGCGCGGGTGGCCCGCCCGGATGTCGTTGTCGTCCGACGATGATTCACGGCGCTTTCTGTGAGCGTCCTGTGGCGCTCTTGTGCCCGTCCGGCTTCGGCGTCATCCTCGCTGCGGGGCGTGTGTCAGGGACACGCCATTTCAGGCCACGCCCCCACGGGTCCTCACCCCCCGGCCCGCCGCTCTCACGGAAAGCTCCCACAAGGAGCTTCCAGGAGGAGGAAGCGTGAGAACCAAGCGCACCCGACTGCTCGCCGTCGCCGCCGCTCTCTTCGCCGCCACCCTGGCCGGGGCACCCGGTGCGGGCGCCGTCCCCGCTCCCGTCGCCGACACGGCCCGCCTCGCCCGGGTCTCGGACGCCGTGGCCGCCACCGGGGTCGACGGCACCGCCTGGTACGTGGACCCCGAGGACGGGCGGGTCGTCGTGACCGCCGACGGCACCGTCTCCCGGGCCGACGTCGCCCGCCTGCGCCGGGCCGCGGGCGGCGACGCGGGCGCCCTGCGGATCCGGCGAGTGAGCGGGGTCTTCGCCCCGCTGCTCTCCGCCGGGGACGCGGTCTACGGCGGCCGGTACCGCTGTTCACTCGGGTTCAACGTGGTCAAGGGCGGCACGTACTACTTCCTGACCGCCGGCCACTGCGGAAAGTCCGCCAAGACCTGGTTCACCGACCCGGCGCACACCACCCTCGTCGGCCCGACCGTCGCCTACAGCTTCCCCGGCGACGACTACGCCCTGGTCCGCTACGACAACACGGCGCTCGGCCACCCCGGCGGCTACACCGCCGCCGACGCCTACGTGGGGGAGAGGGTGACCCGCGACGGGTCGACCACCGGCGTGCACAGCGGAACCGTGACCGCACTGGACGTGACGGTTCGTTACCAGGGCGGCGGCACGGTGCACGGCCTCATCCAGACCACCGTGTGTGCCGAGCCCGGCGACTCCGGGGGTCCGCTCTACGACGGCTCCAAGGCGATCGGCATCACCTCGGGCGGCAGCGGTGACTGCCGGTCCGGCGGGACCACGTTCTTCCAGCCGGTGACCGAGGCCCTCGGCGACTACGGGGTCAGTCTCTACTGAACCCTCTCCCGCCACCGGCGGGCAACTGTTGAAGGCTGCACCGCGCGGCCGAAAGACACCCTTGCGCCGACCGGCCGTTCGGCCGAATACTCCCCCACAGCGCTTGTCAGGGTCACGGCATGTCTGGATCCGGACGTGCCGTGACCCTCGACTGCGCCTCACGGGCCCCGACCCCACGCGGGCCCCCGACTTCCCTTGGAGGGAACGAAAAGTGAGGATGAAGCGCACCACCCCCACCAGCGGCACCATGAGACGGAACCGGCTGATCGCCCTCTCCACCGGACTCGTGGCCGCCGCCGCCATCGCGATCCCCAACGCGACCGCGGCGAGCAACACGACCTTCAGCACCGCCCAGCTCCAGAGCGCCGGAGCCTCGGTGCTCAAGGCCGACGTCCCGGGCACGGCCTGGGCCGTCGACAGCAAGACCCACCGGGTCGTGGTCACCGTCGACAGCACCGTCTCGCAGGCGGAGATCAACAAGATCAAGCAGCAGGCCGGTGCCAACGCCGGCGCGCTCACCATCAAGAAGACGCCGGGCAAGTTCCAGAAGTACATCGGCGGCGGCGACGCCATCTACGCGAGCGGCTGGCGCTGTTCACTCGGCTTCAACGTCAAGAGCAGCAGCGGCGCCGACTACTTCCTCACCGCCGGACACTGCACCGACGGCGCGGGCACCTGGTGGTCGAACTCGTCCCGCTCGACCACGCTGGGCTCCACGGTGGGCTCCTCCTTCCCGACCAACGACTTCGGGATCGTCCGCTACACCAACTCCTCGGTGTCCAAGCCCAGCCGCGCCGGCAACACGACGATCACCCGGGCGGCCACCCCGAGCGTGGGCACCACGGTCTACCGTGACGGCTCGACCACCGGGATCCACAGCGGCCGTGTCACCGCGCTCAACGCGACGGTCAACTACGGCGGCGGCGACGTCGTGTACGGCATGATCCAGACCACGGTCTGCGCCGAGCCCGGCGACTCCGGCGGGCCGCTCTACTCCACCAGCGGCATCGCCTACGGTCTGACCTCCGGTGGCAGCGGCAACTGCTCCTCCGGCGGCACGACCTTCTTCCAGCCGGTGACCGAGGCCCTGAGCTACTACGGGGTGCACATTCCCTGACCGATGGCGGCCGCCCCCACGGTCCGCCTCGAGCACCACGCGACAGCAGAGCCCCCGTACGCCGATCGCCCCGGCGTGCGGGGGCTTGTCGTCGTCCGGCGGCGCGGCGTGAGGGCACGGGGGTGTGAGGGTGCGGGGGCGTGGAGGCGCAGGCCGGCGGGGCGTGAAGGCGCGGGCCCGCGGGGTGTGAGGGCGCAGGCCGGCGGGGCGTGAAGGCGCGGGGGGCGTGCGGTGGAGAGCGTACGTGCATCGGGGGAGCGACCTTGTGCGCTCCCCGACCACTTCGGGACAGTGAACGTCCGTCAACCTGCCCTCCGGCCCGGGTGGTCCCCACTACCGCGCGGGCCGACCCCCCCACAGGGCGCGGGTCGAGGCGCCGGCGCACGACCGGGCGGCGGGCCGTCGTGGCGAGCGGCTGACCACCCTCGCCGCGACGGCGGTCATCCGCCGACGCCGTTCCGTCGCGCCCCCCGCGCCTTCCGCCGCACCACCCGCGCGAGCCGGGCCGGGGACCACCGTGCCCCCGGGGCCGCTCGTCTGAGCCGCGCCCGGACCGGCTGAGCGGCAGGCGGCCCCCGGAGCGTCGTCGCCCCGGTGCGCCGGGACGTATCAGGCCCCACCAGGGACCTTCGTCCCCCCAAGGAGGGGCCGTTCTCGCATCCCCCGCCGCACCCCGCTGGTGTCGAATGGAGGCAGTCGGGGCCACATCGAACGCAGTGACTAAGGAGGGCCGGCCATGCAGGTCATACCGGTCGAGGACCGAGTTGACGCACTGGTGGAGAACGCGCTGGAGGCGCTCAGCCGGTTCGAGACGTACGACCAGGAGCAGGTCGACCACATCGTCAAGAAGGCCTCCCTCGCCGCCCTCGCCGCCCACGGCGAACTGGCCCGGCTGGCCGTCGAGGAGACCGGCCGCGGGCTCTTCGAGGACAAGGCCGTCAAGAACATCTTCGCCTGCGAGCACGTCACCCACTCGATGCGCGGCCTGCGCACCGCCGGGGTGATCCACCGCGACGAGCTGACCGGCATCACCGAGATCGCCGAGCCGGTCGGCGTCGTCTGCGCGATGACCCCGGTGACCAACCCCACCTCGACCACCGTCTTCAAGGCGCTGATCGCCCTCAAGACCCGCAACCCGATCGTCTTCGCCTTCCACCCGAGCGCCCAGCGGTGCTCCGTGGAGTCCGCCCGCATCGTCCGGGACGCGGCGATCGCGGCCGGGGCGCCCGAGAACTGCGTGCAGTGGATCGACGAGCCGTCCATGGACGCCACCCGGCTGCTGATGAACCACCCGGGCGTCTCCACGATCCTCGCCACCGGCGGCAACGCGATGGTCCGGGCCGCCTACTCGTGCGGCAAGCCCGCGCTCGGCGTCGGCGCCGGCAACGTCCCGGCGTACGTCGCGGCGGACGCCGACCTCGGCCGGGCCATCCACGACATCGTCCTGTCCAAGGCGTTCGACAACGGCATGATCTGCGCCTCCGAGCAGGCCGTCATCCTGGACCGCGAGGTCTACGAGGCCGGTGTCGCCGAGATGCGGCGGCTGGGCGCGCACATCGTCACCGCCGCCGAGAAGGAGAAGCTCCAGGAGTTCCTCTTCGGCGTCGCCGCGCACGGCGGCAACTGCGCCGAGGCCAAGCTGAACGCGGCGGTGGTCGGCAGGAGCGCCGCCTGGATCGCCGAGCAGGCCGGGTTCACCGTGCCCGACGGCACCTCCGTCCTCGTCGCCGAGTGCGCGGAGGTCGGCGAGCGCGAGCCGCTGACCCGGGAGAAGCTGTCCCCCGTCCTGGCCGCGCTGAAGGCCACCGACACCGAGGACGGGCTGCGGCTGGCCACCGAGATGGTCGAGTTCGACGGCCTCGGTCACTCCGCGGCCATCCACACCGAGGACGAGGAGCTCGCGGAGGAGTTCGGCAAGCGGGTCAAGGCGATCCGGGTGATCGTCAACGCGCCGTCCAGCTTCGGCGGCATCGGCGACGTCTACAACGCCTTCATCCCCTCCCTCACCCTCGGCTGCGGCTCGTACGGCCACAACTCGGTCTCCAACAACGTCTCGGCGGTCAACCTCCTCAACATCAAGCGGATCGGACGGCGCAACAACAACATGCAGTGGTACAAGGTGCCGCCGAAGATCTACTTCGAGAAGGGCGCGCTGCGCTACCTCAAGGCGATGCCCGACGTGCACCGCGTCACCGTCGTCACCGACCGCACGATGGAGCAGATCGGCTTCGTGCGCCGGGTCACCGAGATCCTCAACTCCCGTGAGGAACCGGTGCTCCTGCAGTACATCGACAACGTGGAGCCCAACCCGGAGCTGACCACCGTGCGGGCGGGCGCGGCCGCCATGCGGGAGTTCCAGCCCGACACCATCGTGGCGCTGGGCGGCGGTTCGCCGATGGACGCGGCGAAGGTGATGTGGCTGATGTACGAGCGGCCGGAGGTGGAGTTCGCGGACACGAAGGAGAAGTTCTTCGACATCCGCAAGCGGGCCTACAAGTTCCCGCAGCTCGGCGACAAGGCCAAGCTGATCGCCATCCCGACCACCTCGGGCACCGGCTCGGAGGTCACCCCGTTCGCGGTCATCTCCGACCCGGAGGCCGCGCAGAAGTACCCGCTCGCCGACTACGCGCTCACCCCGCACGTGGCGATCGTCGACCCGACCCTGTCGATGAACCTCCCGCCGACGGTGACCGCCGACTCCGGCTTCGACGCCCTCACCCACGCCACCGAGGCGTACGTCTCGGTCTACGCCTCGGACTTCACCGACGGCCAGTGCCTCCAGGCCATCAAGCTGATCTTCGAGAACCTGGAGACCTGCGTGAAGGAGGGCGCCAGGGCGCCGAAGGCGCGGGAGCGGATGCACAACGCGTCCACCATCGCCGGCATGGCGTTCGCCAACTCCTTCCTCGGCCTGGTGCACGCCATGGCGCACACCCTGGGCAACACCTTCCACGTCGCCCACGGCCGCACCAACGCGCTGCTGCTGCCGCACGTCATCCGGCACAACGGCACGGTCACCCACAAGGCCACCCCGTGGCCGAAGGCCGAGACCTACCGGGCTCCCGAGCGCTACCAGGACCTCGCCCGCATGCTGGGCCTGCCGGCCGCAACCCCCGAGGAGGGTGTGGAGTCCTACGCCCGCGCCGTCGAGGAACTCCGCGACCGCTGCGGCATCCCCGCCTCCTTCCAGGCGGCGGGCGTCGACGAGGAGGCCTTCCTCAACGCCATCCCCCAGCAGGCCATGAACGCCTACGCCGACCAGTGCGCCCCCGCCAACCCGCGGATGCCGATGCTGGACGACATGGAGGAACTGATGCGCCGGGCGTACTACGGCAAGTGAGCCGCGCGCCACGCCGGGGAGGGCGCCCCACGACCTACGGGTCGGCGGGGCGCCCTTCGGCTGCTTTTGTCTGCCGTCGTGCCGGGAGTCAGGGACGGAACCAGTCGGGCCATCCGTGGTCCGTCGGTAATCCGACGGACCCTTGATGTAATAGGAGCTAGGGCACGAACTCATCGCTCAGATGGACTATGCGTGTCTCGGGAATTCCCAGTGCGTCGACAATCCGAGCAGCGCTCTCCGCGAAGAAGAGGTCGCGGGTTACGCTCAGAATAAATAGAGGTGTGGGAGGGTTCTCTGTCTCCCGCTGGAGGAAAAAAGCTCCCCCTTCATCGAGGGAGAAGGCGAAGCAAAGCCACTCCGCGAGTGCGTCGCAGACGATCTCCGGATCACCCCATTTTCCTTCCAATGACGCAAGGTCGATGTCGATCGCGGCGAGCCACCTCATGTCGCGCAGGCTGAAAGTCCGTTCGGGGACTCTTTTCAATGTCCTCGGCTCCATTGCCTATCGCACCTCTGTGATGATGACTGGGATTTTGGCGTAATCCACGCCGTTCAAGGTGAATTCCTCTACGCCTTCTGCTGTGCCAGCCTCCCAGCTGGCGTATTTCGTGACGCTTGAGGACTTGGGTTGAACGGTCGTGTAAAATTCTACGCTTCCCGGCTTTGCGTCCTTCGGGAGTGGGCCGAGATGTGCTTGCGCCATAGGCTCGCCGCCGAATCGAGAGTATGTGCCCCACAGCTCGCCGGACTCAACCATATTCCGAGCAACCTCGGGTGTCTGTGTTTTTTCTGAGAACAGCCGGTGGAACGGGCCGTACAACGTCGCCGGTTCTTCCGACAACGCTCTGCCTGCGGTCAGCACCTTTGCGCCGACAGAGGCGGCCGTGGTGCCGACCAGAGCGCTGCCGCCGGATGCCCCGCCACTGATGACCTCTGAGATCTCCGCGGCACACACAGGGGCAGAGGCCAGGAATCCGCCGCCCAGCTCAACGGCCACTGGTGCTGCGGCCACTGCCAACGCTACAACCCCGACGATGCCCAGGAGGACCTTCTGCCAGGTCGCCAGTTTCCCTGCATCTGGTATGTCATTGGCGTTCGGGTTGTAGGAGGGATTGGTACCCATAGCCCAGCAGGCATGGCACTTTCCGTCACTTTGCTTGGGCTTCGGGCTGGGCCCCTTCTTGAACACGACGTGCGCCGCCATGTGACCGCCAGTCGTGCGAACGGTGGCGGTCATGGTGCCGGTGCCGGTGCTGCCGTCCGGGTTGCGGTATTGGAAGGTCTGGATGCGGTGATAGGTGTGATGGACTTCAGCCACAGGCTCGGCGAGGAGGCGTCACCGGTGTCGGGGAAGCTCTGGTCCAGATGCCAGGTGTCCACGTCTCGGCGGGTGGTGCCGGAGCCGGTCCACACCGAGGTGGTGATGTCGGTCAGGCGCTTGCGGGTGAAGAAGGCCGGGCCGATCTGGGTGGTGCACTTGGTGTTGGCCGCGCAGATCATGTCGAAGGGCACGTCCGGCCAGTTGGCCTTGGTGTCCGCGGTCAGACTGGTGCAGCCCCCGGTGGCGACGCAGCGCTCGGCGTAGGTGAAGCGGACCTGCTGGGCAGCGGGCTCGGCGTAGACCAGGTCGCTGCGCAGGCCGTAGTCGATGCGGTTGAGGTAGCCGCCCCGGGTGTACGCGGTGCCGTTGACGGTGGTGTCTGCGTTCTTGGAGTAGTGGTTCGTCTCCCGCGTGTACCAGTACGAAGACGCGTTGCCGTGGGTGTCCACGACGTAGTCCAGGTTCCAGCGCCAGGCCTGGTTGCAGGAGGAGTCGGCGAAGCCGGTGGACTTGTGGCAGGGCTCGCCGGAGTCGTCACCGAAGACGGGGACAGTCCAGACGGAGTTGGTGACCGGGTCGTCGTCGGAGGTGTCGCCGGTGCCCTTGTTGCTCCAGCCGGGCAGCCGGTGCTTGCCGAAGAAGTACTGGACGCCGGAGGCGTCGGTGACCTTCCAGTACTCGGTGTTGTCGTCCCCGTTGCCGGTGGCACCCGTCAGGTGCTCGACGCGGGTCCCGTCCTCGTTCTTCAGCTTCCAGGTGCCGCCGGACGCCTGGGACAGGGCCGCGCTGTCACAGGCTGCCTTGTCGGTGCAGGTGTTGACCAGCTCGGCGGCCTTGCCGTTGAGGACGAGGGTGGCGTTGGCGTACTTCCAGCACAGGTCGCCCTTGCCTGAGTGGCCGTCGTCCTTGCAGGAGGCGTACTTGCGCTCGATGTAGGACTCGGTGATGGAGAAGCCTTCGCCGATCACCGAGGTCTGGTTGTTCTCTCCGGCGGTGCGGCCGTCCACCGAGGCGGAGTTGTAGGAGATCGACAGGTTCGGGGACGGGCCGGCCGTCGCCGGGGGAACCCTCAGAGGGTAGTTCCACGTGAAGTCCCCCGTGCTGCCACCGGCCTCCCAGGTCGCGGTCGGGGAGAGCGGTGTGGCGCCGTAGTCACCCCCGCCCCCCGAGCTGCCGGCAGCCGCTGCCAGCAGCATGGGGGTTCCTGCTGCGAGGGTGCGGGCGGAGACGGTGCCGCTCAGGGTCTGGGACCGCGCGTCGTTGTCCGCGCCCGCCACCGGGGTCTGAGTGCGGCAGGACTTCTTCTCCGGAGTGGACAGGGCACACGCGGGGAGTGTCACCAGCCGCAGACGAGGGCCGAAACTGCCGCCGTAGACGTCCTTGAAGGAGGAATAGTCCAGGGATACTCGGAGCTTGTCGGTGTCACCAGCGGGTTTACCCGACGCCGCTCCGGCCGGGTCGATGGTGAGGAGGACGCCGTTGACGCCCGCCTTCTGCGCAGCGGACTGGGGCTGGACGCTGAGCGCCACCTTCTCGGCAGGTCCGGTGGCCTTCGGCGCTGCCCTGTTCTTCATCGGCTTGGCTGCCGGGGCGGCGGGCTCCTGGGCCAGTTTCACACCGAGCCCGCCGACGGTGAGGGAGGCCCCGCCGGTCACGGGGACCTCGGTGGCAACCTTGGCAGGCTTGGGCCATGCGGACTTCGTGAGTCGGTCACGCGTCTTCTGAGAGGCGGTAGCGGCTTTGTCCTTGGGCGCCTTGGAGGTGCCCGGCCGGAGTACCCCCACCTTGTCGATCTTCGGGTCGGGGCGGTCCTCCAGTTTGTTGCGCGCCGTTGAGGCCTCGGCCTGGGCGGCGAAGTCGTATCCCGAGGGAGTGACGACCTGCGGAAGCAGGGAGAGGGAGACGACAAGTGCACCACGGCCGAGCCAGCGGCGTATGACCGCCCCTGGCAAGCGTTTGCGGAAGGGAGATGTGGACAAGGGTGATTTCCCGGTTCTCGGATGGGGGCCGGAGGCGCGGGGCTCTTGCGCCCGTACGCCGCCGTGACTGGATGGCGCAGTCCGTGAAGGACGCGCTACGTCGGGGTGGGGGCAGGGTGGGAGTGTGGAGTCCCGCCCTGCCCCGCGTACTGCTATCGCTGCTCGGTGTTGTACCGGTTGGCGATTGTGTCGACGGAGGTGGCTCCGGCCCAGACGCGGACGCTGTCGATCGTTCCGGGGAAGTAGCGCGTGGCAGCGCCGTCGATCTTCGCCCGGCCGATCTCGAACGCTCCGCCGCCCTGCCACGGCGCCGAGTACGACACACCGCCCTCGTCACCCATCCGCGCGCTGTCGACGTACAGCTTGAGCGCGCCGAGTTTGGAGGTGTCGTCGGGGTCGGCTGCCGCCTGCGCGTCGTAGACGACCGTCAGCATGACCGGTACGCCCAGTTGCGCCGTGGTGTATGCGGTGGAGTCGCTCCTGGTCCACACGGCTCCGGTGCCGTCCTTGTCGGGCCGGCCGAACGCCCACCATCCCTGCGTGCTGCCGGCCGGCTGCTGGTACCAGACTCCCCACGAGGACTGGCTGGTCCCCGACTGTCCGAGCACCTGTACCGCGTACGACTTGCTGGTGTCGGAGAGCTTGGCGTGATCTCCAGAGTGGTGCCGGTGATCTTGAGTGGGAGTTCGGCCTTCGCGCCGCCGCTGCCGGGGCCCTCCTCAGAGGTGGGCTCGCCTCCAGCCTCGGGCAACGGGGTGGTCTCTGCCGTCTCCGGGCTGCCCTGGGATCCACCCTGGGCCGACGATGCGGTGCGGACGAGCTGTGTGGTGATGCCGGTCGTGCCGGCGGCGGGGCTGTCGCCGGCCGAGTCCCACATGCGGCCCGCCGGGCTCTCGAACACGGGGGTGCCGTCGCTGTCACGCGCGACGAAGCCGCCGTCAGCCGTCGGGGCGATGTCCAGGCCGGTGCCGGAGACGTTCATCCTGATCGTCGCAAGCGCCGGGTTTCTTAGCCGCCTCCGGGGTCTTGACCACGAGTACTGACGTGTAGCCGGAGCTCAGGGCGGTCAGCCTCAGGTCCACGTCGGGGAGGACTTCGGCGTAAGTGGCGGTGGTGCCGTCGAGTTGAGGCTCGGGGAGTGCGGTGGGCCAGCTGAGTTGCAGCGTGTGCCCCCGGTCCTTCAGCGTGACCAGCCGGTCACCGCTGCCACCGTTCGAGAATGCGACACCTGCCGCTGTGTTCTTCGCGCGCACAGCGCCGTCGACCGTGCGTACGAGGGTGGTGTCGATAGGCGCCCAGGCGCCGTTGTCCTGCCGGGCACGGACTGGAGCTGCGTTCATCTCCTGGGTGAAGGTGCCGTCCGGGTTGGCGAAGACCTGGGACGACTCGGTGGTTGCCGCGTCCACGGGCACCTGCTCACCGGTTTGCGCCGCGAGCGCGCTCGCCTCCGCCTCCGGAGTCCTGTCGGCTGCGACCGAGGTGGTCCCGTCATCGGCGAGTGCGGGAGTCGCTGCGGCCCCGAGCACAGGAGTCGCTCCGCCGAGGAGCGCGACGGCCATTGCCCCGCTTCTCACCGCCTGACGCCACCCGAGCCGCTGTCTTTGGACCAACACGCCCCCGCCCGTTTCCTTAAGTTTTCGTTATGCGTGAAGCGTGAAGATCATGTGGTGATCAACTGGGTTGGGCAATGGTGGCGCATCATGTTGGCTTCTTTCGCACTGCGTCAGGGGCGTTTCCCGGGTCCGGCGGTTAGCTGTCGGGCGGGCGGGCAGCAGGTCACCGAGATCGTCAACTCGGTTGATCTGCAACGGTTATGGCCTTCGGCTCGTAGCGGTGACTTCACGCCCGAGGTGTTGGTCCGACTGACCGGTCACGGTTGCCGGCCGCATGGCGTCGATGGCTGGTATGAGTCGGTCGACGGCTGGTTCGGCTGCTTTCGATGCAGGGAACGGGCCTTCGGCGCTGCATATGAGGAGTCCGTCCGCGTGATCCGCCGCCCGGATGCGGTCCTCCAGGGCACGCCCCGGTGCAGGGGTCGGTCCGGAAGGCGGCGCTGTTCCTGAACGCCCGCGGTCGGTAGCCGGGGTGATCCGCGATCGCGACACGAGTGGTCTCCAGTCGCCGAGGCCAGGGCCCGGAGACGTCAGCGGCGCGAACCCGCATGTCAGGAACGGTAAGCGGGGCGCTCACCGGCCTCGAAATGCGACTCCGGGCGCTTGCTGCATACGCTCGATGAGTGGCACGGGGACGAGGGCCCCGACGCCGAGCGGGCGTTGCAGTTCCCTCACCCCGCTCGGCGGAAACGAAGACAGCCGCAGTCCAGACCTCGGTAAGACGCCCTCTCCCGGGAGGAAGGTTTGGTATGAGGTTCACCCGCACGCGTACAGCGAAGGCCACCGCGGCGGTCGTGGTCGCCGTCCCGCTCGCCCTCGGAGGGCTGACGTCACAGAGCCACGCACAGGATGCGTCTCCCAGCCCCTCCGGCACGTTCGGTTCCGGCTGTTCGGCGCTCTCCCAGAAGGCCGATACGGCCAAGGACAAGGTGGTGGAAGCCGCGTCTGCCTACCCGCAGCTCAGTCAGCTGGTAGCAGCCGTGGTCAGGGCGCAGCTGGGTGACACCCTCGACGGGAAGCCCGACATCACCCTCTTCGCCCCCGACCAGCAGGCGTTCGAGGACATGAAGGCATCGCAGCTCACCTCGCTGCTCAACGACCAGGAGCAGTTGCAGAAGGTGCTGACCTACCACGTGGTGGACAAGCGGATCACGCCGGACCAACTCTCCAACGGCTCCTTCACGACGCTGGAGGGCGGCAAACTGACCACGTCGGGCTCCGGTACCGACTTCAAGGTCAACGGCGATACGAACATCGTCTGCGGCAACATCAAGGCCGCGAACGCCACCATCTACGTCATCGACGGAGTCCTCCAGCCCCCGTCCTGACCCACAGCCCCCGTTCCGGGCGCCCCGTGTGGACGCCGGAACGGGGGCTCCTTCGCGCGTGGCTCCCACCGACGTCGCCGAAGCCGAGCCGGGTCCCCCGCAGCCGCGTCCCCCGCAGCCGCATCCGCCGCATCCGCCGCAGCCGCGTCCGCCGCAGCCGCGTCCGCCGTCGGGGACACTGCCGGAGTACTACCGGACTCGGGTGGCGCCCGCCGGGTGGTGGTCGGGTCTGTCGAGGTCGGAGGCCGGCCGCCGTCCGCGGAGTGCGGCTGTGAGCAGGGTCGCGGCGGTTCCGGCGACCGCCCACGCCGACAGGACGAGCATCGGGCCGGTCAGCGCGTTGCCGTTGAAGTAGGCGATCGAGCGGGCCGACCAGGTGCCGGCGCCGGGGGGCAGTGCGGGGCCGATCGCCTTCCAGAACGGGGGGAGCATCGGCGGGGGCAGGGCACCGCCGGCGCTCGGGTTGCCCAGGATGACGACCAGCAGGATGGCCACCCCGATGCCGGCCAGCCCCAGCATGCTCTGGAGGGCGAGGGTGGCCGCGCCCACCGCGAAGACGATCAGCGCGCCCAGGCCCCAGTAGGCCGCGAAGCTGCCGGGAAGCGCGCCCAGGACGGGGCCCACGATCAGCGCGCCGCCGAGTCCGGCCGCGATTCCGACGAGGGCCATCGCGGCGAGCCGGATGACCGCGCGCCGGGGATTCGTGCGGCCGGCGCCCGAGCTGACCGCCATGATCGACGCGCACAGGTAGCCGCCCACGCACCAGCCGACGGTGACGTAGAAGGACGTCAGTCCGTTCGCGTCCTGGGTGTCGGCCGGGGCCACGTCGACCGTTCGCAGGGTGCGCGACCGGTTCGTCTCCAGGGCGGTGACGGCGTCCTCCAGGGTGCCGGCCAGCGCCCTACCGGCGCCGGAGGCGACCAGCAGGGTGTCCGTGGTGCCGGCCGCGCCGATGATCAGGGCGCCGTCGATCTCCCGGTCCAGGATCTGCCGGCGGGCCGTCGCCGCGTCGGCCACCGTCCGCGGGTCCAGGGGGTCCCCGGGCAGCCCCTCCAGCCGGTCCACCGTCTGCTGCGCGGCGGCCCGGGGCGCGACCACCCCGAAGGGCACGTCCTTGGGGTCGGGGTCGTGCAGCGCTCCCACGTAGGAGGTGATGAACAGCAGGGAGAGCGCCACCACGCCCAGGACCAGCAGCGTGGCCCGTGGGGTGACCGCGTCCTTCACCTCGTCGAGGAAGGGGGAGTGCGTCATGTCCCCACAGTCCGGGGCGGGTGGTGTTTCCGCAGGTGGGAGGCGCCCGAACGGCTGTCGTACATACGTTCGGGATTTGGTCTATGGTGGGGGTGAGCGGTTGGAACGGATGTTCGATAGTGGTGATGGTGGGAGGTGGGGATGCCGGGGTTCACGCATCTGCACACCGTCTCCGGGTTCTCCCTGCGCCACGGCGCCTCGCACCCGGAGCGGCTGGCCGAGCGTGCCGCCGAGCGGGGCATGGACGCCCTCGCCCTCACCGACCGCGACACCCTCGCCGGCACGGTCCGCTTCGCCAAGGCGTGCGCGAAGGCGGGGATCCGTCCGCTCTTCGGGGTGGACCTCGCGGTGGCCCCGTCCGAGCCCGCCCGCCGGGAGGACCCCACCCGCCGGGAGCGCCGCCGCACCCCCGTGCGCGGCGGGGCCTTCGTCGACGAGTCGGCCCCCCGGGCCACCTTCCTCGCCCGCGACGGTGCCCGGGGCTGGGCCGGCCTGTGCGCGGTCGTCTCGGCGGCGCACGCCGCCGAGGGCGGCACCCCCCTGCTGCCCCGGCCCGCCGACCGCGCCGACGGCCTCACCGTCCTGCTCGGCCCCGACTCCGACGTGGGCCGCGCCCTCGCCGCCGGCCGCCCGGACCGGGCCGCGCGGCTGCTCGCCGCCTGGCGCGAGGTCCATGGCGACGCCCTGCGGCTGGAAGCCGTCTGGCACGGGCGCGAGGGCACCGGCCCCGGCTCGCTGCGGCTGGCCGCCCGGACCGTCGGCTTCGCGGCCGAGCAGCGCGTCCGGCCGGTGCTCGGCAACGCCGTCCGGTACGCCGACCCCGGGCAGGGTCCGGTCGCCGACGTGCTGGACGCCGCCCGCCGGCTGGTGCCGATCGACCCGGCCAAGGGGCTGGACTCGGGCGAGGCCTGGCTGAAGGGCGCCGACGCGATGCGGCACGCGGCCGAGCGGATCGTGGAGGCCGCCGGCTTCCGCCGGGACACCGCCCTCCGGCTGCTGGAGCAGACCCAGGCGACCGCCCTCGAATGCGTCGTCGACCCCGAGGACGACCTCGGTATCGGCACCGTCCACTTCCCCGAGCCGCACCTCGTCGGCGCGAGCCGCCGCACCGCCCAGCGGACGCTGGCCTCGCGGGCGGCGGCCGGGATGGTGCGCCTCGGCTACGCCGGCCGCCGCGCGTACTGGGAGCGCATGCACCACGAGCTGGACATCATCTCCCACCACGGCTTCGCCTCCTACTTCCTGACGGTCACTCAGGTCGTGGACGACGTAAGGGACATGGGTATCCGGGTTGCCGCCCGCGGCTCCGGCGCCGGCTCCCTGGTCAACCATCTGCTCGGCATCGCACACGCCGACCCGGTCGAGCACGGGCTGCTGATGGAGCGCTTCCTGTCCCGGGAGCGCGTCGTGCTGCCCGACATCGACATCGACGTGGAGTCGGCGCGCCGGCTGGAGGTCTACCGTGCGATCATCGGCCGGTTCGGCACCGAGCGGGTCGCCACGGTCGCGATGCCGGAGACGTACCGGGTCCGCCACGCGATCCGCGACGTGGGCGCCGCGCTGTCCCTGGACCCGGCCGACATCGACCGGATCGCCAAGTCCTTCCCGCACATCCGGGCCCGCGACGCCCGCGCGGCCCTCGACGAACTGCCCGAGCTGAAGGAGCTCGCGGGGGAGCGGGAGCGCTACGGCAGGCTGTGGGAGCTGGTCGAGGCGCTCGACGCGCTGCCGCGCGGCGTCGCCATGCACCCGTGCGGGGTGCTGCTGTCCGACGCGTCCCTGCTGAACCGTACGCCGGTGATGCCGACCAGCGGTGAGGGCCTGCCCATGTCCCAGTTCGACAAGGACGACGTGGAGGACCTGGGGCTGCTCAAGCTCGACGTGCTGGGCGTGCGGATGCAGTCGGCGATGGCACACGCGGTCGCGGAGGCCGAGCGGGCGTCGGGGGAGCGGATCGACCTGGACGCCCTGCCGCCGGGCGACCCGGCGACGTACGCCCTCGTCCGCTCCGCGGAGACGCTCGGCTGCTTCCAGATCGAGTCGCCGGGCCAGCGCGACCTGGTCGGGCGGCTCCAGCCGGCGACCTTCCACGACCTGGTCGTGGACATCTCGCTGTTCCGGCCGGGTCCGGTCGCCGCCGACATGGTGCGGCCGTTCATCGAGGCGCGGCACGGGCGGGCGCCGGTCCGCTACCCGCACCCCGATCTGGAGCGGCCGCTGCGAGAGACGTACGGCGTCGTCGTCTTCCACGAGCAGGTCATCGACATCGTCGACATCATGACCGGCTGCGGCCGCGGCGAGGCCGACCGGGTGCGGCGCGGGCTGTCCGATCCGGAGTCGCAGGCGCGGATCAAGGTCTGGTTCGCGCAGCACGCGGCGGCCAGGGGGTACGACGCGGAGACGGTCCGGCGGACCTGGGAGATCGTCGAGGCGTTCGGCTCCTACGGCTTCTGCAAGGCGCACGCGGTCGCCTTCGCCGTGCCCACCTACCAGTCGGCGTGGCTGAAGGCGCACCACCCGGCCGCCTTCTACGCCGGGCTGCTCACCCACGACCCCGGCATGTACCCCAAGCGGCTGCTGCTGGCGGACGCTCGGCGGCGCGGGGTGCCGATTCTGCCCCTGGACGTGAACCGGTCGGGCGTCGCACACCGTATCGAACTGGTGTCTGAATCTGACGGGGTGTGGGGGCTGCGCCTGGCGCTCTGCGACGTGCACAACATCAGCGAGGCCGAGGCGAAGCGGATCGAGGACGGGCAGCCGTACGCCTCCCTGCTGGACTTCTGGGAGCGGGCGCGACCGAGCCGGCCGCTGGCCCAGCGGCTCGCCCAGGTCGGCGCGTTGGACGCGTTCGGTGCCAACCGCCGCGACCTGCAACTGCACCTGACCGAGCTGCACCGGGGCGCCCGCGGCGGCGGGGGCGGGCAGCTCCCCCTGGCGGGCGGGCGGAACACCGCGTCCGCGGGGCTGCCCGACCTGTCGGAGGCGGAGCGGCTCAGCGCCGAGCTGGGCGTGCTGTCCATGGACGCCTCGCGCAACCTGATGGACGACCACCGGGAGTTCCTGCGCGAGCTGGGCGTGGTCTCCGCGCGCCGCCTGCGCGAGGCGCGGCACGGGGAGACCGTGCTGGTCGCGGGCGCCAAGGCGGCCACCCAGACCCCGCCGATCCGCTCCGGCAAGCGGGTCATCTTCTCCACGCTGGACGACGGCACGGGCCTGGTCGACCTCGCCTTCTTCGACGACTCCCACGACGCCTGCGCCCACACCGTCTTCCACTCCTGGCTGCTGCTGGTGCGCGGTGTGGTGCAGCGGCGCGGCCCGCGCAGCCTCAGTGTGGTCGGCTCGGCCGCCTGGAACCTCGCCGACCTCGTCGAACTGCGCGCCCGGGGCGGCCTGGAGGAGGTGGCGGCCCGGCTGGCCGAGCCGCCCCGTGGCGCCGGGGGCGACACCGGGAGGGGCACCGCGCCGGCGGACCGTGACGGTCCCGAGCGGGCCCGGCTCGCCGGTTCGGACGGGCGTCCGGCGCCCGCGGGCTCCGCGGCCCGTGACCCGATGGAGGACCGGCGGATCCGGATGCCCACGGGGTACGAGATGCACCCCTGGGCGGATCTGCGCCCGGCGGGCGAAGGGCCCGCGGTGGGCAGGAAGTTGTGGCACCAGAGTCCGGGGAGTGCGGGATGACCATTCTCTGCGTACGTTTCCAGCTGCCGCCGGTGCGTGAGGCGGCCCTGCCGGGGCTGCTCGAGCTCCTGGAGGACTTCACCCCGGTCGTCGAGGCCCTGCCCCCGGACGGGGCACTGGCCGATCTGCACGGCGCCGAACGGTACTTCGGGCGCGACGCGGTGCAACTGGCCTCGGTGATCCGGGTCCGCGCCCTCGCGCTGTACGGCGTCGACTGTGTGATCGGCGCCGGGCCCGGCCCGATGCTGGCCCGCATGGCGCTGGCCGACGCCCGCCCGGGGGTGACCCGCGCCGTCCCCGGGGACCCGGACGGCATCGCGGCGTTCCTCGCCGACCGGCCCGTCGCCGCGCTGCCCGGAGTGGGGGCCGCGACCGCCCGCACCCTGGGCGAGTACGGCCTCGACACCCTCGGCCTGGTCGCCGCCGCCCCCTTGTCCACCCTGCAGCGCCTGATCGGCGCCAGGGCCGGCCGGGAGCTGCGGGAGAAGGCGGCCGGGGTGGACCGGGGGCGGGTCGTCCCCAACGGCGCCGCCCTCTCCCGTTCTCGGCTTCACTCGAACGGGGGGACCCCCATGCTGATGACGGAACGCCCCTTCGAGCGCGACGAGCTGGACCCCGACCGGCACCGGCGCGCCCTGCTGTCGGCCGCCGAGGAGATCGGCGCCCGGCTGCGCGCGCTGGAGAAGGTCTGCCGGACCCTGACCCTCAGGGTCCGCTACGCCGACCGGACCTCCACCACCCGCAGCCGCACCCTCCCGGAGCCGACCGCGCACTCGGCCGCGCTGACGCGGACGGCGTACGGCCTGTACGAGGCGCTCGGCCTGCAACGCGCCCGGGTCCGGGCGGTCGCCCTGCGCGCCGAGGGGCTGACCCCGGCCGACCAGGCCGCCCACCAGCTCTCCTTCGATCCCGTCGACGAGAAGGTCCGCCGGGTCGAGGAGGTCGCCGACCGCGCGCGGGCGAAGTTCGGGCCGCGGGCGATCGTGCCGGGGACGCTGGCCGCGTGACCGTACCGGCCGCGGCGTACCCGTCGGCGGCCGGTCCGCCCTGGGCGGAGACCAGCCGGTTCGCGGCGGAAGCCGGTCGGTCTGCGGCGGAGGCTGGCCGGGGTTCGTGTCCGAACCAGTCGGTCTGTGGCGGAGGCTGGTCGGTGAGGTCACCTCCGAGCCGGTCGGCCCGCGGCGCGGCGGAGGCTAGTTGGCCCACGGGGGAGCGATGCGGGTGCCGTCGGCCAGCTCGGCCTCCAGGCCGATGGACGTGGTGACCCAGGACAGCGCGGTGTGATCCGTCGGGTTCTCGACGGACAGGGTGGCGCCCGGGTTGACGATCAGCGTGTCACCGGCGGTGACACGGTGGGTCTCGCCGTCGACGGTGATCAGCAGTTCGCCGACGAGCAGATGGAAGACCTCCTCCCGGGTGACGGTGTGCGCGGGGGCCCGGGTCCCCGGCGGGATCTCGCCCCGCCAGGCGCACAGCTCCTTGCTGCCGGTGCGCGGGGAGGCGTGGGTGACGAAGCGGGCACCGTGCATTTCATGGGTCACGGCTTCGGACGAGCGGACGACGGGCATGAGCGACTCCTTGCCAGGGGCGGTAGCGGGATGGCGGCGACCGGGTGGCGGTGGCCAAGTGGTCAAGTTCCTTGACTATATGGTCAAGCGGCTTGACCAAAACGTCAAGGGTGTTTCATGGGCCCGTGCAGAACTCCGAAGCCCTCGCCCTGACCGCGGCCCTGCTCTCCGCCGCCGGTGACCTCACCCAGCGCATCCATGACGGCGTCGTAGCCCGGGGTTTCGAGGGGGTGCGGCCGGCGCACGGTTTCGTCTTCGCGCGGCTCGCGCCCCAGGGGGCGACGGTGACCGAGGTCGCCACGCACCTCGGGGTCACCAAGCAGGCGGCCAGCCAGCTCGTCGACGAGCTGGTGCGCAAGGGGTACGTGGAGCGCCGGGCGCATCCCGGGGACGCGCGGGCGCGGCTGGTGGTGCTCACCGAGCGCGGCTGGGAGTGCACCCGTGCGGCGGAGCAGGCGGCGGCCGAGGCCGTCAGCGCCTGGGCCGGGATGCTCGGGGAGGGTGAGGTGCGGGCGTTGCGTGAGTCTTTGTCGCGGATTGCCCCTTATGGTCCCCTCAGGCCCGCCTGGTGACGAACGTCGGTCGCTGACTATCACTGGAAGTTTTTACTGAGGCGTAACTTCACACTTCACCTACTCGCTCGTAACTTGACAGGTGCACAGCATCCTCGTGATCCGGATCACAGGGCGTAAGGCCATCTCACTCCCCATGAGCCGCAAGGAGATCACTCGATGCTGTCCTGGAAGCGAGTGTTCAGACCGCTGGCCGCGTTCCTGCTGGCCATCGCGGTGCTCACCGTCCCCGCCGCCTCCGCCCACGCGTCCACCACCAGCAGTGGCTGGAACGACTACTCCTGCAAGCCGTCCGCCGCCCACCCGCGGCCCGTCGTCCTGGTCCACGGGACCTTCGCCAACTCCGTCGACAACTGGCTGGCCCTCGCCCCCTACCTGAAGCACCGCGGGTACTGCGTCTTCTCCCTCGACTACGGTCAGCTCGACGGCGTCCCCCTCTTCCACGCCCTCGGCCCCATCGACGAGTCCGCCGCACAGCTCTCCGCCTACGTCGACCGGGTTCTCGCCGCCACCGGCGCCGCCGAGGTCGACGTCGTCGGCCACTCGCAGGGCGGCATGATGCCGCGCTACTACCTCAAGTTCCTCGGCGGAGCCGCCAAGGTGAACGCCCTGGTCGGCATCGCGCCCAGCAACCACGGCACCACGCTGAGCGGGCTGACCAAGCTCCTGCCGTACTTCCCCGGCGCCGAGGACCTGCTCTCCGCGGCCACCCCCGCCCTCGCCCAGCAGATCACCGGCTCCGACTTCCTCACCCGGCTCAACGCGGGCGGCGACACCGTCCCCGGGGTGCGCTACACGGTCATCGCCAGCCGGTACGACGAGGTGGTCACCCCCTACCGGAGCCAGTTCCTGACCGGACCCGGCGTCAGGAACGTCCTCGTCCAGGACCTCTGCCCGCTGGACCTGTCCGAGCACGTGCTCATCGGACTGACCGACCGTATCGCCTTCCACGAGGTGACCAACGCGCTCGACCCGGCGCACGCCTCACGCACCACCTGCGCGTCCGTGTTCGACTGACCCGGGCGCGCACGATGCACCGCCGGGGCCCGACCGGCCTGAGCCGCCGGTCGGGCCCCGGAGTCCGGACGCGGCGTCAGCGGCCGTCGCTACCGCCGGTCACCGCCCTGCGCCGCACCGAGGCGAACAGCACGGCGGAACCCAGCGCGAGGGTGGCCGCGCCCCCTATCGCCAGGTACGTGGTGCTCGCGTCGCCCCCGGTCTCGGCGAGGTTCCCCGCCGCACCGGCGGCCTCGGGCGCGTTGCCCGCGGCGGCCGGTGTGGGGGGGGGGGGGGGGGGGGGGGGGGGGGG
>NZ_CBDQZH010000036.1:0-76631 GCF_965341775.1 Streptomyces sp. bgisy159
GCGCGAGCCCTTCCTCGCGCGCCTCTTCGAGCTGCACTACTCCTCGATGCTGCGGCTCGCCGTGCTGCTCGGCGCCGACGACCCGGAGAACGTGGTGGCCGAGGCGTACTACCAGATCTACCGCAAGTGGCGGCGGCTGCGGGACGTCCAGGCCGCGGAGGCGTATCTGCGCTCCACCGTCTGCAATCTGACCCGCATGCGGATACGCCACCTCCAGGTCGCCCGCCGGCACGTGGAGAGCCCGCCGAGCCCGCCCGAGGAGGTGGTCGCCTCGGCGGAGAGCACCGCGCTGCTCCGGGACGACCAGCGGGTCCTCATCGACGCGCTGCAGCAGTTGCCGGCCCGGCAGCGCGAGGCGCTGGTGCTGCGGCACTGGCTCGGGCTGAAGGAGGGCGAGATAGCCGCCGCCATGGGCATCTCCAGCGGCTCGGTCAAGACCCACACGGCACGCGGCATCGCCGCACTGAGCCAGGCGATGGAGGCCCGGCGATGACGCATCGAGACACGACTCCGGCACCCGGCACCGGCCACGACCGTACGGAACGGGAACTGCGGGCGGCCCTCGCCGCGCTCGCGGACGGGGTGCAGGCCGCCCCCGACGCCTACCGCTCGGCCCGCGGCGAGTGGCGGCGCCGCGAGCGCAGACGGCGGCTGGTCCTGGCCGTCCTGGTCATCGTCGTCTTCGCACTGGCCACGCTGATCGGTCTGTGGGTGCTCAACCAGGCACCCGCCGAACCCGGTGTGATCTTCTCCGGCGCCGGCGGCGCGGCCGGCCCCACACCGTTGCCCGGGTCACGGCCCTGATTGCCCGCCCGGTCCGCCGGGAACCCGCTAGGGCGTGGAACCCCGAATCGAGGACTATGCACTCATCGGCGACGAGCAGACGGCCGCCCTGGTGGGCAGGGACGGATCCGTCGACTGGCTCTGTCTGCCCCGTTTCGACTCCGGTGCCTGCTTCGCCCGGCTGCTGGGCGACGAGGACCACGGCTACTGGCGCATCAGGCCCAAGGGAGCCGACGGCCCCTGCACCCGCCGCGCCTACCGCCGCGACACGCTCGTGCTGGACACCGAGTGGGAGACCCCGGACGGAGCGATCCGGGTCACCGACCTGATGCCGCAACGCGACCGCGCCCCCGACCTCGTGCGGATCGTGGAGGGCCTGCGCGGCCGGGTCACGGTCCGCGGCGAGCTGCGGCTGCGCTTCGACTACGGCTCGATCGTCCCCTGGGTGCGCCGGACGGACGGCCACCGCATCGCCGTGGCCGGGCCCGACGCGGTCTGGCTGCGCAGCGAGCCCGAGGTGCACACCTGGGGCGAGGACATGTCCACCTACTCGGAATTCACCGTGGCCGAGGGCGAACAGGTGGCGTTCGTCCTCACCTGGCACCCCTCGAACGAGCCGCGCCCCCCGCTCATCGACCCCCACAAGGCGCTGCGGGCCAGCGTCGAGGACTGGCGCGCCTGGGTGAGCCACTGCCGTTACGACGGCCCGTACCGGGACGCCGTGGTCCGCTCCCTGATCACCCTGAAGGCACTCACCTACGCCCCGACCGGCGGCATCGTCGCCGCGCCCACCACCTCCCTGCCGGAGGAGATGGGCGGCGTCCGCAACTGGGACTACCGCTTCTGCTGGCTGCGCGACTCGACCCTCACCCTGGGCGCCCTGCTCAGCGCCGGCTATGTGCACGAAGCCGCCGCATGGCGCGACTGGCTGCTGCGCGCGGTCGCCGGCAGCCCGGCCGACCTGCAGATCATGTACGGCGTAGGGGGCGAGCGCCGGCTGCCGGAGCTGGAGCTGGACTGGCTGCCCGGCTTCGGCGGCTCGGCCCCCGTCCGGGTCGGCAACGAGGCGGTCGGACAGGTCCAGCTCGACGTGTACGGCGAGGTGATGGACTCCCTGGCGCTGGCCCGCGACTCCGGCCTGTCGCCGAAGTCGCACGTGTGGGCGCTGCAGGTGGCATTGATGGACTGGCTGGGCGAGAACTGGCGGCAGCCGGACGAGGGCCTGTGGGAGGTACGCGGCGGCCGCCGCCACTTCACGCACTCGAAGGTGATGGTGTGGGTGGCGGCCGACCGGGCCGTCCGGGCGCTGGAGGAGCACCCGGACCTGCCCGGCGACCTCGACGGCTGGCGCACGCTGCGGGACGAGGTGCACCGCGAGGTGTGCGAGAAGGGCTACGACGCCGAACGCAACACCTTCACCCAGTCGTACGGCTCGGCCGAACTGGACGCCTCGCTGCTGCTGATCCCCCGGGTCGGCTTCCTGCCGCCGGACGACCCGCGGGTCGTCGGCACGGTCGACGCGGTCCGCGCGGAGCTGTCCCATGACGGACTGCTGCGCCGCTACAGCGTCAACGCCACCACCGACGGCCTGCCCGGTTCCGAGGGGGCTTTCCTGGTCTGCTCGTTCTGGCTGGCGGACGCCCTGCACATGACGGGCCGTACGAAGGAGGCGCGTGCCCTGTTCGAGCGGCTGGGCGGGCTGGCGAACGACGTGGGGCTGCTGTCGGAGGAGTACGACCCGGTGAGCGACCGGCACCTGGGCAACTTCCCGCAGGCGTTCAGCCACATCGGCCTGGTGAACACCGCCCTCGCCCTGTTCGGCGGCGACGCAGCAGAATAGGGCCATGGATCTTGGACTGAAGGACCGGGTGTACGTCGTCACGGGAGCGACCCGCGGCCTGGGCCACGCGGTGGCGCGGGAACTGGTCGCCGACGGTGCGAAGGTGGTGGTGACCGGGCGGGACGGCGAGCGGGCCGCCGACGCCGCCGCCGGACTGGGCGCGGACGCGGTGGGCGTCGCCGTCGACAACGCCGATCCGGAGGCGCCGGCCCGGCTGATCGCGGCCGCGCGGGAGCGCTTCGGCGGCTTCGACGGCATCCTCGTCAGCGTGGGCGGACCGGCGCCCGGGTTCGCCGCCGACAACACCGACGAACAGTGGCGGGCGGCGTTCGAGTCGGTGTTCCTCGGGGCGGTCCGGCTCGCCCGGGCGGCGGCGGACGAGCTGGAGGCCGGCGGGGTCATCGGGTTCGTGCTGTCCGGGTCGGTGCACGAGCCGATCCCGGGACTGACGATCTCCAACGGGCTGCGGCCGGGCCTCGCCGGGTTCGCCAAGTCGCTGGCCGACGAGCTGGGGCCGCGCGGCATCCGGGTGGTGGGACTGCTGCCGGCGCGCATCGACACCGACCGCGTGCGCGAGCTGGACGGGATGTCGCCGGACCCGGAGGCGACCCGGGCGGCCAACGAGGCGCGGATTCCGCTTCGGCGCTACGGGAAGCCCGAGGAGTTCGGGCGGACGGCGGCCTTCCTGCTGTCGCCGGCGGCCTCCTATCTGACGGGGATCATGGTGCCGGTGGACGGTGGTGTGCGGCACGGGTTCTGACGGGGCGTCGGCCGGGCGCCGTCGCGCGGGACGGGACGGCCCTGGGTCAGCTGACCCGCTCGGCGCGGTGTTTCACGGCCTTCAGGCGTACCTCGGACGGAAGCGCCGCAAGTCCCGCCGACCCCCGGGCGTGTTCCAGCGCCTGGTCGGTCAGTTCACGCAGCGCCGTGCCCGGGTCCACGTGCGGCTCCATCCGCAGTCGCACGCGGACCGCGGGGGCGGTGCGGCGGCCGGTGAGGTGGACGTGGGCGTGCGCGACGCCGTCCAGGTGGGCCGCCTCGGCGGTCACCGCGTGCTCCAGGGCCCGGCCCCGCACCAGCGCGCCCTCACCGTCGCCCGTGTCGACGAGGAGGTCCCCGAGCCGACGGCGGCGCACCACCGCGGTCAGCCACCACAGGGTCAGCAGGACGACGACGGCGAGCACGGCGATGACGGTGGGCCACCACCAGCCGTCGTCGCGCCAGCGGGTGCGTTCGGCGGTGCTGAGCAGGACGTCGTGCTGGTCGTCGTGGAGCCACCAGGAGGGCGCGGGCGCGCCCAGGCCCACGGCGAGCACCGCCCCGCCGATCACCAGCAGCACCAGCCCGACGAGTGCGAGGAGGACCCGGTTGACGGTCCTGAGCATCGACCTCATCCCTTCTTCCCGGGGCGCCGTACCCGCACCGACAGGGCGGGCGGGCGGGCCAGGCCCAGGCCCGCGAGGGCACCGGTGAGGGTCTGGTCCAGATCTGCCCGTACGTCGTCCAGGTCGCGGAAGTGGGACAGCGCGCGGACCTCGGCGTGGCGCCGGCGCACCCGGACGCGTGCCGACTGCACACCGGCCACCTCCATCGCACGGTCGCGCAGCACCAGCGCGGCGGCGTCGCGGTGCAGGCCGGCGCGGACGTCGGGGTGGGTGCGGCGCATGGGCAGGACGGCACGCAGGCCGGGGGTGGCGGCCAGGACGATCAGCCAGAGGCCGAGCGCGGCGGCGACCCCGGCGCCGACCAGGACCCAGGTGTCGTCCAGGGGCCGTTCGGCGAGTTGCCGGGCGAGGTCACGGCGCCAGTCGAGGGCGTCGTGACCGGCCCGCACGGCGACGACGTCGTAGAGGAAGGCACCCGCGACGACCAGCAGCACGAGGGCGGTGATGCCGACCGGGACGCGGCGCGCCGACCAGAAGCGGCGGCGGCCGGCGGGTGCTGCCCCGGTTCCGGCCTCGGCGTCGGGAGCTGGCGGGGGCTCCTTCTCCAGGACCGGCAGTCGCCGGGTGGTGTCCTCGGGGCCGGGGGCCGGTGGTTCGGTCATCGGGTCCTCCCCCGTGCCGTGCCGTGTGCCGTCGTCGGGTGGAGCCGCTCCACGTGGACGGCGACCTCCGGCACGTCCATCGAGACCAGCGCCCGCACCCGTTCGGCGACGTGACGGCGGACGGCACGGCAGCGCGCGGCGAGGTCGCAGGGATAGCCGAGTTCGAGGTGGACCCTGACGTGTGCGGCGAAGTGGTGCACGACGACCGTGGCCCGGGGCCGGGTCGCGTCCGGCGGGAGGGCGCCGACCGCCTCGTGGGCCGCCTGGGAAGCGATCTTGGCGACGACCCGGTCGGCGATCCGGGTGGCGCCCCGCTCAACGGGCGGGACGAGGGCGGGGCGTCCGCCGAGCGTGCCGGTCCCCACGCTCACCGGTCACCGCCGCCGGTCGTCGCGCGACCGGAAGAAGTCGCCGAGGTCGAAGTCCCCTTCGAGGACCCGTCCGACGACGAAACCGACGGCGCCCAACGCCGCCACCAGCAGGAAGGCGCCGAACCCGCCGAAGTACCCGGCGAAGCCCAGCGCCATGCCGGCGATCATGCCGACCATGGCCATGCTCAAGGTGCTCTCCCCTCAGCCGTACGGTTGTCCGCCGCGGCGGGTCACTGGATCCGGGGCTCCGGCTCCTCTTCCTCGTCCTCGGGCAGCTTGACGTCGGTCACGGCGATGTTGACCTCGACCACTTCCAGGCCGGTCATCCGCTCCACCGCCGCGACGACGTTCTCGCGCACGCCGCGGGCGACGTCCTCGATGGCGACGCCGTACTCGATCACGATCTCCAGGTCGAGCGCGGTCTGCACCTCGCCGACCTCGGCCTTCACACCGCGGGTCACCGATTTCGTCGACCCGCCCGGTACGCGGTCGCGCACGGCGCCGAAGGTTCGGCTCAAGCCGCTGCCCATGGCGTGCACGCCGTCCACGTCACGGGCCGCGAGGCCGGCGATCTTCTCCACCACGCCGTCGGCGATGGTGGTTCGCCCGCGGGTTCCCGGGTCACCGCCGCCGCGACGGGTGGGCTTGCGGGTCTGCACCGGCGTGTCGGTCTCGCGCTCGGAATTCTGCGTCCGGTTTCGGTCCGTCATCTCGGTCATCGCCGTACGTCCCTTTCGGTCGTCTTCCTCTCCCCACCGTAAGCGCGGTTGCGCTCCCGCGCCCCGGGGATGCGGCAGGCTGGAGGAATGACGGCGGCGGAGAGCTGGACACAAGCGGTGCGACGTCAGGTGGGGCTGGGCAGGCTGCTGCCGCTCGGCGGCCCCGCCGACGGCGCGTGGATCACGGAGGACGCGGCCCGGGCGGTGCTGCGGGCGGCGGCGCGGGAGGTGCGCGGGGTGCGGCTGGACGGGTTGCGGTTGGGGCCGGCGGACCCCGCGGGCGACGCGGAGCCGGCCGTACCGCCGCCGCCGAGCGGTCTGCCGCCGGGGCCGCTGCGGGTGACGGGGGACATCGCGGTGGGGCCGGCCGAGCCGTTGCCGGCGGCGGCCGCCCGGCTGCGCGCCGCCCTCGCCGACGCGGCGAGGCAGCGGCTCGGGCTGACGGTGGCGGAGGTGGACCTGAGGGTGGCGTCCCTGCTGGACGAGGAGCCGGGTCAGGAGGAGGAGCCGCCCCCGGGGCCGCCGTCGGCCGGCACGGTGACCGGCGACGACGAGAGCCGCGCGGCGGACGCCGCCCGCTCGGTACCGGGCGTCGTCGCCCTGACCGGGGTCCTCGGCGGCGTCGGCCGGTCGGTGCACCTGGAGCAGCACCGGCCGGAGGGCGCCGCCCTGCCCCGCCGCCACGCGCGCGTGGAGCTCGCGGTCGGCGCCGGCCACCGGGCCGTGGACGTCGCCCGCCAGGTCCGCGCGGCGGTGTCCGAGGCGCTGCCGGACCACCCGACGGTGGCGGTGGTGGTGACGTCGGCCGGCTAGGGGCCGCCCGCCTGCCGGGCGTACGCGGGCGGCCCGACAACGCGGCGAGGCGCCGCGCCGGGCGCCGCGGCGCAGGAGGGACGTTCACGACAGCCCTCGGGCCCCCTGGTTCGCCGGAGGCCGGGAACGAGCGGTCGCCCGGGAGGAGGCAGGGCACTCCGCGTGGCCGCGTCGACCGCGCGCAGCGGGCCACCCTGACCGCGCCCGGCCCGGGTCACCCCGCTGGGACCGCCCTACGACGCGGGCGGCAGCCTCCGGCGGGGCAGGCGCCCGACCGGGCACGAACGGTCAGCACCGGCCGGGGACCGCGGAACCCCGGCCCGGCGGCGCCTCCCGGGCGCGCGTGGGCTATTCGCCCAGGCCCGCCAGGTCGCGCAGGCGTCGGGCCTGCGCGGCTCGTTCGGCGGCGCGCTGTTCGTCGTAGGTGCGGCCGCCGGCGGCCCGCAGCAGCGCCTTGGTCTCGATGGCCGCCTCGCGGGGGGCGGCCAGGATCGCGGCCGCCAGTTCCCGCACCGTCTCGTCGAGCTGGCCGACGGGCACGGCGACGTTCGCGAGGCCACTGGCGACGGCCTCCTGAGCCTGGACGAACCGTCCGGTCAGGCACATCTCGACCGCCCGGCCGTAGCCCACGAGGGAGACCAGCGGATGCGTACCGGTGAGGTCGGGGACGAGCCCGAGGCTGGTCTCGCGCATGGCGAATTGCACGTCGTCGGCGACGACGCGCAGGTCGCAGGCGAGCGCGAGCTGGAACCCGGCCCCGATGGCATGGCCCTGGACAGCGGCGATCGACACGATGTCGCTCTGCCGCCACCAGGTGAACGCCTCCTGGTACCCGGCGATGGCGGCGTCGAGTTCGGCGTCGCCGCTGCGCGCGAGGTCGATGAACGAGGGCTCGCCCTCGATCCCCTCGGGCGTGAACATCTGCCGGTCGAGCCCGGCGGAGAAGGACTTGCCCTCACCGCGCAGCACGACGACCCGGACGGAGCCCGGCAGCCGACGTCCGACCTCTGCGAGCGTCCGCCACATGGCGGGGCTCTGCACGTTGCGCTTGGCCGGATTGGTCAGCGTCACCGTGGCGAACGCGTCGTCGACGGTGAGCCGTACGCCGTCCTTGTCGAGTACCGGACCGAGGTCCTTGGCGGGCGTTGCCATGGGGCGCCTCCGATGTGTGCGGTCAGCGAAGCGGAGCTAAGTGACTGCACAGTAACCACCCGGCCGGTCCTGGAGTCGCCCAGGGTCCCTCAAGGGCCCGGGGGACGACCGACCGGGTGGCCACCATCGAAGCCGATGGACCGCCGGGGATCAGGACGAAGCGGGCTTCTTGCCCCGGGTCGCCCCGCCACGCCCACGAAGCGTGACGCCCGACTCGCTCAGCATCCGGTGAACGAAGCCATACGAGCGGCCGGTTTCCTCGGCCAGTGCCCGAATGCTCGCACCGGAGTCGTACTTCTTCTTCAGGTCTGCCGCGAGCTTGTCGCGCGCGGCGCCGGTCACCCGGCTGCCCTTCTTCAGAGTCTCGGCCACCCGTGCCTCCTCATGGGAAGTGCGCTCTGGTCTCCTCATGATCACCCCTCCGGGGCGTGATGGCCACCCATTCGGCAAGGTCCGTGCGACACGGTTTTGACGACAGGAGCGCACCCCCACAAGCGGAAGCTGTGATTCCACACACATCCGTCCGCACGATCGAACGAGTCGTCGCGGGAACTCCCAGGTCAGAGACGGGCAACGGCCGATCCCCCGGCGGCGGGGGGATCGGCCGCGAAATCCGTGTAGGACACACCTCAATACGAGGAGATCTCACACAGATGATGGATCACGGCTAGGCCGAATGATCCATACGCAGTGGATCACCCCCGCGGTCAGGCCAGGGCGACGAGGTCCGCGTAGTCGGAACCCCACAGGTCCTCGACGCCGTCCGGCAGCAGGATGATGCGCTCCGGCTGGAGCGCCTCGACGGCGCCCTCGTCGTGGGTGACCAGGACGACCGCACCCTTGTAGGTGCGCAGCGCGCCGAGGATCTCCTCGCGGCTGGCGGGGTCGAGGTTGTTGGTGGGCTCGTCCAGCAGCAGCACGTTGGCCGAGGAGACCACCAGGGTGGCCAGGGCGAGACGGGTCTTCTCCCCGCCGGAGAGGACCCCGGCCGGCTTGTCGACGTCGTCGCCGGAGAAAAGGAAGGAACCGAGCACCTTGCGGACCTCGACGAGGTCCATGTCGGGGGCGGCGGAGCGCATGTTCTCCAGGACGGTGCGGTCCGGGTCGAGCGTCTCGTGCTCCTGGGCGTAGTAGCCGAGCTTGAGGCCGTGACCGGGGATGACGGCACCGGTGTCGGGCTGCTCGACGCCGGCGAGCAGCCGCAGCAGGGTGGTCTTGCCGGCGCCGTTCAGGCCGAGGATGACGACCCGGGACCCCTTGTCGATGGCCAGGTCGACATCGGTGAAGATCTCCAGCGAGCCGTACGACTTCGACAGGCCCTCGGCGGTCAGCGGCGTCTTGCCGCAGGGCGCGGGCTCCGGGAAGCGCAGCTTGGCGACCTTGTCTGACTGGCGGACCGCCTCCAGACCGGACAGCAGCTTCTCGGCCCGGCGGGCCATGTTCTGCGCGGCGACCGTCTTGGTGGCCTTGGCGCGCATCTTGTCGGCCTGGGAGTTGAGCGCGGCGGCCTTCTTCTCGGCGTTGGCGCGCTCGCGCTTGCGGCGCTTCTCGTCGGCCTCGCGCTGCTGCTGGTAGAGCTTCCAGCCCATGTTGTAGACGTCGATCTGGGAGCGGTTGGCGTCCAGGTAGAACACCTTGTTGACGACCGTCTCGACCAGGTCGACGTCGTGGGAGATCACGATGAAGCCGCCGCGGTAGGTCTTGAGGTAGTCGCGCAGCCAGATGATCGAGTCGGCGTCCAGGTGGTTGGTCGGCTCGTCGAGGAGCAGGGTGTCCGCGTCGGAGAACAGGATGCGGGCCAGCTCGATACGGCGGCGCTGACCGCCGGAGAGCGTGTGCAGGGGCTGTCCGAGCACGCGGTCGGGCAGGTTCAGCGCGGCGGCGATGGTGGCGGCCTCGGCCTCGGCGGCGTACCCGCCCTTGGTGAGGAACTCGGTCTCCTGGCGCTCGTACTGCTTCATCGCCTTGTCGCGGGTGGTGCCCTTGCCGGTGGCGATGCGCTGCTCGTTCTCCCGCATCTTGCGCAGCAGGACGTCGAGGCCGCGGGCGGAGAGGATGCGGTCGCGGGCGAGGATGTCGAGGTCGCCGGTGCGCGGGTCCTGCGGGAGGTAGCCGACCTCTCCGGAACGGGTGACGGTGCCGGCGGCGGGGATGCCCTGGCCGGCCAGGACCTTGGTCAGCGTGGTCTTGCCGGCGCCGTTGCGGCCGACGAGGCCGATGCGATCGCCCTTGGTGACGCGGAAGGAGGCGTTCTCGATGAGGATGCGGGCACCGGCGCGCAGCTCGATACCGGAGGCGGAGATCACGGACAGACTCCAGGGCGGAAGGGGTGGCGGGAAGGGCGGGCCGGGGGGTGCCGCGCGTGGCGCGCCGCCGCGGGGGCGGTGGCGGTCGACGGGCGGGCGTCCCGCCGTCTAATGCGCGAGGAGAATGGCCATGGGGGCCAGTCTAACGGCCCCGTGCAACCACTTTTCCGGCGTTCGCGTGTTCGATCTCCGCGTGCGGGATGTCAGTGGCCATTGCGACACTGGCAGGAGTGACGCAGTCTCATCCGGCACTCGGGAGGGGTCGGCATGACAAGAGCGGACGGCACGCGGCCGAGCGTGTACCCCACGGTGCTGTACCGGGACGCCCGGGCGGCGGTCCGGCAGCTGACGGAGGCGTTCGGCTTCACCGAGCTGGCGGTGTACGAGGGCGAGGACGGCCGGGTCGCCCACGCCGAGCTGGCGCAGGGCAACGGCGCGGTGATGATCGGCTCGAAGGGCACCGGCAGCCGCTTCGACGAGGCGATGAAGGGCACCGGCCCCACGGGGGTGTACGTCGTGGTGGACGACGTCGACGCACACCACCGGCGGGCCGTGCGGCACGGCGCCGAGGTCCTGATGGAACCGACGGACCAGGACTACGGCTCGCGCGACTACATGGCCCGCGATCTGGAGGGCAACGTCTGGAGCTTCGGCACCTACGCCCCGGAGATACCCGGCTGACGCCGACGCCTGGGCGCGGCTCAGCTGCCCCCGGTGTGCACCTGGAAGGCGGCCCGGCGCACGGCCTTGGCCAGCGCCGGGTCCGGGTGCGCGGCGGCCAGCGCGACCAGCACCTGCACGGTGCGCGGGTGCCCGACGGCGCGGACCTCGTGCAGCAGCGCGGGCACCGTCGGCTGGAGCGCGGACTCCAGGTGGCGGACCAGCATCGGGGCCTCGCCGTGGTCGGCGACCGCCGCCGCGGTGTCCACCCACAGCCAGGTGGCCTCCTCGCGAGTGAGCACCTCGTGGGCGTCCTCGGGGTCCACGCCGTCGTGCTCGGCCAGCCAGAGCAGGGCGTAGGGCCGCAGGGCGGGGTCGTCGACGACGGCCCGGACATCGGGTTCGGCGGGGGCGCCGACGACGCGCAGCGCCTCGAAGGCCAGGCCGCGCAGCAGGGCGTCCTCACCGCGGGCGGCGGCCAGCAGCTCGGTGACGGCGCTGCCGACGGGCCGGGCGGCGAGCCAGGCGCGGTACTCGGCGCGGGCCGCGTTGGGGCGCAGCTGGGCGCAGCCGCGCAGCATGTCCTCCGCGGCCTGCTCGATGTTGCCGGCGGGGCTCTGCGCGGCGACGCAGATCTGCTCCAGCTTGACCCACACCGCCCAGTTGCCGAGCGGGGTCAGGGTGGCCTGGCCGTCGCCGCAGGTGAGCGCGCCGACGGAGGCGAGGGCGTGCAGCGCCCAGTCGAGGAGGGGGGCGAGTTCGGCGTCGCGCGCGGGTTCCGCCGGGTCGGCGTCGGCGGAGGGGGCGGCGGGAGCGCCGGGGGCGGTGAGGGGGGCGGTGTCCGGGGGCGGGGTGCCGGCTCCGGCGCCGGCTCTGACTCCGGTCGCCGTCCCGGTGTCGCCGTCGGCCTCCGTGTCGTAGCTGATCTCGCAGCGCTCGGTGCGCAGTTCGGTGACGCGCTGGCGCAGGAGGTCGAGGAGCTGTTCGACGGGGACGGGGCCGGCGGACAGCTGGAGGAAGGAGAGTACCTGTGGCATGGCCGAGACGACCTCGGCCACCGCGGCGGGCTCCTGGCCGGCGGGTTCGGGTACGGCCAGTGACCAGGCGTCGAAGAGGGCGACCCAGCCGCGCAGGACGGCGCTGTCGTCGCGGTCCCAGGCGCGCAGCCGCCAGCCGGGGCGGGCGCTGGCGCCGTGCACCTCGACGAGGCCGGCGAGGCGGGCGGTGTCCCAGTCGGCCCTGACCTGAGCCGGGGTCAGGCCCAGGTGGCCGGCCGCTCGTTCGGCGGTCGCGTCCGCCAGGGTGGCCTTGCCGTCGGCGGTGGCCGCGTCGCCGCCCGGGCCGAGGGCCGCGTCGGCCCAGCGGGCGACCCGGACCGCGCCGGCCAGTCCGGAGCGCGCCATTCTGGCCAGCTCCGCCGGGGCCGGGGTGCCCTGCGGGGGGCGGGGTGCGGGGCGGCGTGGGCGCCGCTCGTTCACTGCTGAAGGGGCGGCGGCCAGGGGTCGCGGGCGGACGAGTCGAAGCCTGGAGTCGCGCGGGATACGGGACGTCACGGGTGCAGTCTTCCGGTTGACGGTGCGAAAACCCAAACGGAATGTCACCGGCGGCCACGTGACCGGCCTGGGTACACCACCTCACGGGGGCACGAAGGCCGAAAACAGGCCACTGGTCCGGCACCAAACGGAACCGTAGGGCCGGCGCTCGCGGGCCCCGGCTCACACCAGGGGCGTCAGGAAGCGGCGGAGGGCCTCCTCGTAGGCGCCCGGGTCGGGGTTCCACATGGCGCCGTGGGGGGCGTCGGGGACGGTGTGCAGGGCGACGCGGCCGGAGTGGCGGTCGGCCAGGTGGCGGGAGAGGTGCCAGGGGGCGACCACGTCGCCGGGCCCGTGGAAGAGCAGCGTCGGGACGGCCGGCGGGGGCAGGGCGGCGTCGGTGCCGTTGGCCTGGGGGCCGCCGTGCAGGCCGGCCCGGCCCTGGGCGGCCCGTACGGCCAGCGGCAGCAGGGCGCCGGGGGTGTGCCGGGCGGTGGCGAGGGCGCGCAGGGTGGTCTGCCAGCTGAGCACCGGGGAGTCCAGGACCAGTCCGGCGACGCGTTCGCGCACGCCGGAGTGGGCGGCGGCGCGCAGCGCCATGGCGGCGCCGGTGGACCAGCCGAGCAGGACGACGCGGTGGGCGCCGTAGCGCACGGCGTAGCGGATCGCCGCGTCCACGTCGCGCCACTCGGTCTCGCCGAGGTGGTTGAGGCTGTCCGGGGAGCGGGGCGCACCGAGGTCGCCGCGGTAGGAGACGGCGAGGACCGGGACGTGGCGGCGGTGCAGGAAGCCGATGAGGTTCAGGGAGTGCTCGCGGGTGGTGCCGAGGCCGTGCACGGCGATCACCCAGGTGTGGCGGGCGGCGGGCACGAACCAGGCGGGCAGGGTGCCCAGCTCGCCGGGCACGTCGATGTCGGCGTAGTCGATGCCGAGGGCGGCGCGGGGGTTGCCGACGTGCACGTTGGGAGTGAGCCAGACGGCGTCGCCGGGCCGCAGGGTGCCGTGGGTGACGCGTTCGAGTCGGCGGACCACGGTGTCGGCGGGGTGCGGCGCGTGGTCGAGGACGGGTCCGACGACCGCGTGGCTGCCGTCACCGGAGAGGCCGTAGGTGCCGGGGCGCAGGCTGGCCAGGTCACGGGTGAGGGTGATCTGGCCGGCGGCGGTGCCGTGCACGGTGAGCCGGGGTTCGGTCGGCAGCGGGCGGCCGGCGGGCGCCTTGAGGGCGGCGTCGCTGGCGAGGCGGCCGGCGGCGACACCGGCCGCTCCGGCGGCCAGGGCTGCGGTGACGGCGACGGCCGTCGCTTTGACAGGGCGCACGCGTTCCAGTGTCGGGGGCGCGTGGGCCGACGGCCAGCGGTGCGGCTGCCCAGGGTGACGAAACGTCCCATTTCGGTCAGCCTGCGTGCGTTCGCGGCCGTCCTCCGCGTCCCGGCCGGTTCCGCGTCCCGGCCTGTTCCGCATCCCGACCGATCCGCGTCTCGGCCGCTTCCCGCCTCGGCCGGTCCGGGCCCCGGCCGGCTGCCGCCCCAGCCGATCCGAGTCCCGGCCGATCCGAGCCCCGGCCGATCCGAGCCCCGGCCGATCCGAGCCCCGATCAACTGCCGCAGCACCCCGGCCGGCTGCCGCACCCGCGCCGGTCAGCGGGGCTGTCCGTACCCGCGCAGCTTCTCCGTCACCTCGTCGAGCTGCTCCGCCGTCAGCAGGCTCGGCCGCAGGCCCGGCACCGCGGAGGCCGTGAGCCACAGGCGGCACATCCACTCCAGCTGGGCGGTGCGGTCGTAGGCCTGGTCCAGGGTGGCACCGTAGGTGACGGTGCCGTGGTTCTGCAGGAGGCAGCCGGTGCGGCCGTCGAGGGCGCGCAGCATGTTGCCGGCCAGTTCCTCGCTGCCGTAGGTCGCGTAGGGGGCGACCCGGACGGGGCCGCCGAGCGCGGCCGTCATGTAGTGGACGACGGGCAGTTCCGGCAGGAGCGTGGAGACGGCGGTCGCGTGCACGGCGTGGGTGTGCACGACGGCCCCGGCCCCGGTGCTCCGGTAGACGGCGAGGTGCATGGGCAGTTCGCTGGTGGGGACGAGGGCGCCGAGGACCTGCCGGCCGTCGAGGTCGACCCCGGTGATGTCCTCCGGGCCCAGCCGGTCGTACGGCACCCCCGAGGGGGTGACGAGTACGGTGTCCCCGACGCGTACCGAGACGTTGCCGGACGTGCCGACGACCAGCCCGTCGGCGACGGTGCGGCGGGCGGCCGCGACCAGCGCGTCCCACGCGCGTGCCTCCGCCGCGCCGGCCCGCGCCCGCTCATCACCTCTGCGCTCTGCCATACGGCGATCCTGCCAGCCTCCGGACCGGCCCGGGGGCCGGGTCGAGCACCCGGGGCGGGATCCGGAACCCTCGGAAGCCCATCCGACACCCGTGCGCCCGTTCCAGTTCACCTTCCGTTCACCCAGGTTGCCTACGGTCCAACAGCCAATGACTTCGAACGATTGCCTGGGTAAATGGAAAACTTCTCGCTGATCCTCGCGATTGTGGTGGTAACCGCACTCGCGTTCGATTTCACGAACGGTTTTCACGACACCGCCAACGCGATGGCCACGACCATCTCGACCGGTGCGCTCAAGCCCAAGGTCGCGGTGGCCATGTCCGCCGTGCTCAACCTGGTGGGCGCTTTCCTCTCCGTGGAGGTCGCCAACACGATCTCCAAAGGTCTCGTCGACGAGACGGGCATCCGTCCCGAGGTCATCTTCGCCGCCCTGGTCGGCGCGATCCTCTGGAACCTGCTGACCTGGCTGGTGGGGCTCCCCTCCAGTTCCTCCCACGCCCTCATGGGCGGCCTGATCGGCGCCGCCGTCGCCTCCGCCGGTTTCGGCGCGGTCCACGGCGACGTGCTCGTCACCAAGGTGCTGATCCCGGCCGTCGCGGCCCCCGTGGTCGCCGGTCTCGCCGCGCTGCTGGCGACCCGGATGTCGTACGCCCTCGGCAAGAAGGCCGACGAGAAGGCGTCCGCCAAGGGCTACCGGGCCGGTCAGGTCGCCTCCGCGGGCCTGGTCTCGCTGGCCCACGGCACCAACGACGCGCAGAAGACGATGGGCATCATCACCCTGGCCCTGGTGGCCGGCGGCACCATCGCCCCCGACTCGGACCCGCCCGTCTGGGTCATCCTCTCCGCGGGCCTGGCCATCGCGCTCGGCACCTACATCGGCGGCTGGCGCATCATCCGCACCATGGGCAAGGGCCTGACCGACCTGCAGCCGCAGCAGGGCTTCGCCGCCCAGACCAGCGCGGCCACGGCCATCCTGGCCTCCTCCCACCTGGGCTTCTCGCTGTCCACCACGCATGTCGTCTCCGGTTCCGTGATGGGCGCCGGCCTCGGCCGCAAGGGCGGGGTCGTCCGCTGGTCGACCGCCACCCGCATGTTCGTCGCCTGGGGCCTGACGCTGCCGGCCGCCGCGCTGGTCGGCGCGCTCGCCGAGTACGTCACGGGGCTCGGCGACTGGGGCACGGCCCTCGTCGCGGTCTTCCTGGTGGCCTCCAGCGCCGCCATCTGGAAGGCCTCCCGGCGCGAGGTCGTCGACCACACCAACGTCAACGAGACCGAGGAGCCGGCCGGCGTGGTCACCACCGCCATCGCCGCCGTCACCCCGCCCCCGGCGGGCTCCCCGGCCGCCGACGACCTCTCGGCCGTCATCGCGGCCCCGGCCCCGGTGGCCACCGCCGCCGACCCGGCCACGCCTCCCGCCGCCGCGGTCTGAGCGCCGCCCACCCGGTAACCAAGGAACCATCACATGAAGATCGACTGGGAAGCCCTGGGCTCCGTCTTCGGCGTCAGCCTCGCCGTCACCGTCGGCCTCGTCACCCTGTTCACCCTCGGCATCATGGGCCTCTCGCGCCGCGAGCGCGCCCAGTCCGACGGCGGATCCGCGGTCCTCGCGACCACCGGCGCCTACGCCTGCTTCGCGGCGTGCGCCGGGGCGGTGGCCTACGGCATCAGCCTGATCGTGGCCTGATCCGCCCGATCCGCCCGATCCGCCCCGATCGTGGTCTGATCAGCCCGGCCGTGGTCTGAGCCGGCCACACGCCACACCGGCACGCGACACCCCACCCGCCCTGTCCGCCCCGCCCTCACCGGCGGTCGCGGGCGGGGCGCGGTCATGTCCGCGCCCCGGAGCGCGCCATGCGCCGGTGTGGGCTTCTGCACACTCCCCCACCGCAGGTCAACGGCAAGTTGACGGCCCTTCCGGACCCGTGGTGGACTGCCCGAGCCAAGTACGGCGGCAGAAGAGGAAGCCGGTGCGAATCCGGCGCGGTCCCGCCACTGTCACCGGGGTAGAACCCCCCGGGAGCCAGGAACTCTCACCGTCGGTCTCGTCGAACCAGGGCGTGGACACCCTGAGTGAGGACACGTATCGCCATGCGCGGTTGCCGATCGAGCGTCAGTACCGGAGCCCTGCCCGACCCCACGGCCGGCTGAGCCCATGCGGGCCGATCGCGTCTTCGCGTACGGCGCCGCCGCCGGCCTCCTCGGTGACCTCCTGCTCGGCGATCCTCGCCGGGGCCATCCGGTCGCCGCGTTCGGCCGGGCCGCCACCGCCGTGGAGCGGGTCCTGTGGCGCGACCACCGGGGCCGGGGCGCCCTGCACACCGCCGTGTGCGTGGGCGGCACCGTCGCCGTGGGCGCCGCGGTCGCCCGTGCCGTACGCCGCTCCCCCACCGCCTCCGTCGCCCTGACCGGCATGGCCACCTGGGCCGTCGTCGGCGGCACCTCGCTGGCCCGGGAGGCCCGGGCCGTCGGGGACGCCCTCGCGGCCGGCGACGTGGCCGCGGCCCGCGCCCGGCTGCCGCACCTGTGCGGCCGCGACCCGCAGGCGCTGGACGCCGACGGAATCGCCCGGGCCGTCGTCGAGTCGGTCGCCGAGAACACCTCCGACGCCGTCGTCGGCGCCCTGGTGTGGGGCGCCCTCGCCGGGGTACCGGGGCTGGTCGGCTTCCGCGCCGTCAACACCCTCGACGCCATGGTCGGCCACAAGTCGCCCCGCTACCGGCGCTACGGCTGGGCCTCCGCCCGCCTCGACGACCTCGCGGGCTGGCCCGGCGCCCGGCTGACCGCCGTGCTCGCCGCGGTCGCCGGGCCCGACCCGCGCGGCGCCGTCCGGGCCTGGCGGGCCGACGCCGGCCGCCACCCCAGCCCCAACGCCGGCCCGGTGGAGTCGTCCTTCGCGGGCGCTCTCGGGGTGCGGCTCGGCGGCACCCTCTCCTACGGCGGCCGGGTCGAGCACCGGCCCGTCCTCAACGGCGCGGCCGGCCGGGCCGTCGCCGTGACCGACATCGACCGGGCGGTACGGCTCTCCCGGCGGGTCGGCTGGCTCGCGCTCGGCGCCGGGGTCGCCGGGCGACTCGCCGTCCGGGCTCTCACGAAGGGGCGTACGTCATGAGCGGGGGTCTCCTCGTCGCCGGCACCACCTCCGACGCCGGCAAGAGCGTCGTCACCGCCGGGATCTGCCGCTGGCTGGCGCGCCAGGGCGTGAAGGTGGCGCCGTTCAAGGCGCAGAACATGTCGCTGAACTCGTTCGTGACGCGCGAGGGCGCCGAGATCGGGCGGGCACAGGCCATGCAGGCGCAGGCCTGCCGGGTGGAGCCGACCGCGCTCATGAACCCGGTGCTGCTGAAGCCGGGGGGCGAGCAGAGCAGTCAGGTCGTGCTGATGGGCAAGCCGGTGGGTGAGCTCAGTGCGCGCGGCTACCACGGCGGGCGGCAGCAGCAGCTGCTGGGGACCGTGCTCGACTGTCTCGCCGAGTTGCGGGGCACGTATGACGCGGTGATCTGTGAGGGGGCCGGTTCTCCCGCCGAGATCAATCTGCGGCGGACCGACATCGTCAACATGGGCGTCGCGCGCCGTGCGCGGCTGCCCGTGCTCGTCGTGGGCGACATCGACCGCGGCGGTGTCTTCGCCTCCTTCTTCGGGACCGTCGCCCTGCTGTCGCCGGAGGACCAGGAGCTGGTCGCCGGGTTCCTCGTCAACAAGTTCCGCGGGGACGTCTCGCTGCTCGAACCCGGCCTCGACATGCTGCACGGGCTCACCGGGCGGCGGACGTACGGCGTGCTGCCCTTCCGGCACGGGCTCGGGATCGACGAGGAGGACGGGCTGCGGGTCTCCCTGCGGGGAAGCGTGCGGGAGTCGGACGTCGCCCCGCCCGTCGGCGAGGACGTCCTGCGGGTCGCCGTCTGCGCGATCCCGCTCATGTCCAACTTCACCGACGTCGACGCCCTGGCCGCCGAACCCGGTGTCGTGGTGCGGTTCGTGGACCGGCCCGAGGAACTGGCCGACGCCGATCTCGTCGTCGTCCCGGGAACCCGGGGCACGGTCAGGGCCCTGGAGTGGCTGCGCGCGCGGGGCCTCGCGGAGGCCCTCGTGCGCCGGGCCGCCGAGGGCAGGCCGGTGCTCGGTGTCTGCGGCGGCTTCCAGATCCTCGGCGAGCACATCGAGGACGACGTCGAGAGCCGTACAGGGCACGTCGACGGCCTCGGCATCCTGCCCGTGCGGGTGCGGTTCGCCCGCGAGAAGACCCTCACCCGGCCGGCGGGCCGGGCCCTCGGCGAGCCCGTCGAGGGGTACGAGATCCACCACGGGGTCGCCGACGTCGTGGGGGGCGAGCCCTTCCTCGACGGCTGCCGGGTCGGCCACACCTGGGGCACGCACTGGCACGGCTCACTGGAGTCGGACGGCTTCCGGCGGGCCTTCCTGCGCGAGGTGGCCGCCGCCGCGGGCCGCCGCTTCGTGCCCGCCCCCGACACCTCCTTCGCCGCGCTGCGCGAGGAGCAGCTCGACCGGCTCGGCGACCTGATCGAACAGCACGCGGACACGGACGCGCTGTGGCGGCTCATCGAGTCGGGCGCGCCGCAAGGACTGCCTTTCATTCCACCGGGAGCGCCCGCATGAGCACAGTGTTGTTGTTGTCGACCGCCGACACCGATCTGCTGGCGGCCCGGGCCGCCGGTGACGCCGACTACCGGATCGGCAACCCGACCCGGGTGGACGTCGCCGAGGAACTCCCCGCGCTCGTCGAGGGCTGCGACATCGCCGTCGTACGGCTGCTGGGCGGCAAGCGCGCCTGGGAGGACGGGCTCGCCGCGCTCCGGGCGTCCGGGATCCCGACCGTGCTGCTGGGCGGCGAGGCCGTGCCGGACGCCGAGCTGATGGCCGAGTCGACGGTACCGGCCGGTGTCGTCGCCGAGGCGCTGAAGTACCTCGTCGAGGGCGGGCCGGACAACCTGGCCGAGCTGGCCCGGTTCCTGTCCGACACCGTGCTGCTGACCGGCGAGGGCTTCGACGGGCCGCGCAGGATGCCCGAGTACGGGCCGCACGGGAACCGCGCGCGCGTGCCGGGCCGGCCGACGGTCGGCGTGCTGTTCTACCGGGCCCACGAACTGAGCGGCAACACCGCCTTCGTCGACACCCTGTGCGACGCGATCGAGGCGCGCGGCGCCAACGCGCTGCCGGTGTTCTGCGGTTCGCTGCGCGGGGCGGACAGCGGGCTGTACGAGCTGCTGGGGCAGGCCGACGCGCTGGTCGCGACCGTGCTCGCGGCCGGCGGCACGCACGCCTCGCAGGCGTCGGCCGGCGGTGACGAGGAGACCTGGGACGTGGGCGCGCTCGCCGACCTGGACATCCCCGTCCTGCAGGGGCTGTGCCTGACGTCGTCACGGGCCGCCTGGGAGGAGTCCGACGCCGCGCTGTCCCCGATGGACGCGGCCATGCAGGTCGCGATCCCCGAGTTCGACGGGCGGCTGATCACGGTCCCGTTCTCCTTCAAGGAACAGGGCCCGGACGACGTACCGGTGTACGTCGCCGACCCCGAACGGGCCGCGCGGGTGGCCGGGATCGCCGTACGGCACGCGGCACTCGGGCACAAGGCCGACGCCGACAAGCGCGTCGCGCTCGTCTTCACCGCGTACCCGACCAAGCACTCGCGCGTCGGCAACGCGGTCGGCCTCGACACGCCCGCCTCGGCGGTACGCGTGCTGGACGCGCTGCGGGCGGCCGGATACGCGGTCGACGGGTACCCGGACAACGGCGACGAGCTGATCCACCGGCTCATCGAGGCCGGCGGCCACGACGTCGAATGGCTCACCGAGGAGCAGCTCGCCGCCGCGCCCGCGCGCGTGCCGCTCGCCCACTACCGGGCCTGGTTCGACGAGCTGGACCCCGGACTGCGCGAGGCCATGCTCCAGGCGTGGGGGGAGCCGCCCGGCTCGCTGTACGTCGACGGTGACGACATCGTGCTGGCGTCCCTGCGGTTCGGGAACGTCGTCGTGATGATCCAGCCGCCGCGCGGCTTCGGCGAGAACCCCATCGCGATCTACCACGACCCGGACATGCCGCCCTCGCACCACTACATGGCGGCGTACCGGTGGCTGGAGGCCGCGCCGTCGGAGGGCGGTTTCGGCGCCGACGCGATCGTGCACATGGGCAAGCACGGCACGATGGAGTGGCTGCCCGGCAAGGGCCTCGGCCTCTCCCGCGGCTGCGCCCCGGACGCGGTCCTCGGCGACCTCCCGCTGGTCTACCCGTTCATCGTCAACGACCCCGGCGAGGGCACCCAGGCCAAGCGGCGCGGGCACGCCACCGTGGTCGACCACCTGGTGCCGCCGATGGCGCGCGCCGACACCTACGGCGACCTGGCCAAGCTGGAACAGCTGCTGGACGAGTACGCCCTGGTCAGCGACCTGGACCCGGTGAAGGCCCCGGCGGTGCGCGCCCAGATCTGGACGCTGGTGAAGGCGGCCGAGCTGCACCACGACCTGCACGTCGACGAGCAGCCCGACGACGACGCGTTCGACGAGTTCGTCATGCACATCGACGGATACCTGTGCGAGATCAAGGACGTGCAGATCCGGGACGGCCTGCACGTCCTCGGCGGCGGCCCGGTCGGCGAGCCGCGCGTGAACCTGGTGCTGGCCGTGCTGCGCGCCTCGCAGGTGTGGGGCGGCCGGGCGAACGCGCTGCCAGGGCTGCGGGCGGCGCTGGCGGCGCACTTCGGGCTGGTGGAGAAGGAGCTGCTGGGCGAGCCCGGGGCGCCCGTGAAGGTCCCGGTGGAGCTGACGGACCTGGCCGACGGCCCGTCGCGGACCGCGTCCGACGTGATCGACCTGCTGGAGCAGCTGGCCCGGCGGATCGCCGAGGGGATGGAACAGCGCGGCTGGGCGGTGGCCGAGGCCGCGCCGCTGGTGCGGGACGTGATCGGGGCCGAACTCCCCGACGCCGTGGCCGTGCTGGAGTTCGCGTGCACGGAGGTCGTGCGCCGGCTGGCGCGCACGACGGACGAGATCGGGCACATCCTCCGGGCGCTGCGCGGCGGCTACGTGCCCGCCGGCCCGTCCGGCTCTCCGACCCGCGGTCTGGTCAACGTCCTTCCGACCGGCCGCAACTTCTACTCCGTCGACCCCAAGGCGATCCCGTCCCGGCTGAGCTGGGAGGTCGGGCAGTCGCTGGCCGACTCGCTGGTGGCGCGCTATCTGCAGGACACCGGCGAGTACCCGAGGTCGGTGGGCCTCACCGTGTGGGGCACGTCCGCGATGCGCACCCAGGGGGACGACATCGCCGAGATCCTGGCGCTGCTGGGGTGCCGGCCGGTGTGGGACGACGCGTCGCGCCGGGTGACCGGCTTCGAGGTGATCCCGCTGGAGGAGCTGGGGCGGCCGCGCGTCGACGTCACGGTCCGTATCTCCGGGTTCTTCCGGGACGCGTTCCCGCACGTGGTCGGGCTGATCGACGACGCGGTCCGGGCGGTGGCCGAGCTGGACGAGCCGGGCGAGTCGAACTACGTACGGGCGCACGTGGACGAGGACGCCGCCGGGCACGGGGACCGGCGGCGGGCCACGGCCCGGATCTTCGGGTCGAAGCCAGGGGCCTACGGCGCAGGGCTGCTGCCGCTGATCGACGCGCGGAACTGGCGGTCCGACGCGGACCTCGCCGAGGTGTACGCCGTCTGGGGCGGCTACGCGTACGGGCGCGGGCTCGACGGGCGGGCGGCCCGGGGGGACATGGAGACGGCGTTCCGGCGGATCGCGGTGGCGGCGAAGAACGTCGACACGCGAGAGCATGACATCGCCGACGCCGACGACTACTTCCAGTACCACGGCGGCATGGTCGCCATGGTGCGGCACCTGACGGGGGCCAACCCCGAGGCGTACGTGGGCGATTCGGCGACGCCGGACCAGGTGAGGACGCGGACGCTGGGTGAGGAGACGCACCGGGTCTTCCGCGCCCGGGTGGTCAACCCGCGCTGGATGGCGGCCATGCGGCGCCACGGCTACAAGGGCGCCTTCGAGATGGCGGCGACGGTGGACTACCTCTTCGGGTACGACGCCACGGCCGGCGTCGTGGACGACTGGATGTACGAGAAGCTGAGCGCCGAGTACGTCTTCGACCCGGAGAACAAGGACTTCATGCGCCGGTCCAACCCGTGGGCGTTGCGGGGCATCACCGAGCGGCTGCTGGAGGCGGCGGACCGCGGGCTGTGGGCGGAGCCGGACGCCGACACGATCGAGCGGCTGCGCGCCACCTACCTGGAACTCGAAGGCGACCTGGAGGGCGACCAGTGACCACCATCCCGTTCCCGTTCACCGCCGTCGTGGGCCAGGACGACCTCCGCCTGGCGCTGCTCCTCAACGCGGTGAGCCCCGCCGTGGGCGGGGTGCTGGTGCGCGGCGAGAAGGGGACCGCGAAGAGCACCGCCGTACGCGCCCTGTCGGCGCTGCTGCCGGAGGTCGCCGTCGTCCCCGGCTGCCGGTTCTCCTGCGCCCCCGCTGCCCCCGACCCCGCCTGCCCGGACGGGCCGCACGAGCCGGGCAACGGCACTCGGCGCCCCGCCCGCATGGTCGAGCTGCCCGTAGGTGCCTCAGAGGACCGGCTGGTGGGATCGCTCGACATCGAGCGCGCTCTGGCCGAAGGCGTGAAGAGCTTTGAGCCCGGCCTCTTGGCGCAAGCGCACCGCGGGATCCTGTACGTCGACGAGGTCAACCTCCTCCACGACCACCTGGTCGACCTGCTCCTGGACGCCGCCGCCATGGGCGCCTCCTACGTCGAGCGCGAGGGCGTGTCGGTGCGGCACGCCGCGCGCTTCCTGCTCGTCGGGACCATGAACCCGGAGGAGGGCGAACTGCGGCCGCAGTTGCTCGACCGGTTCGGGCTGACCGTCGAGGTGGCCGCCTCGCGCGAGCCCGACCAGCGGGTGGAGGTCGTGCGGCGGCGGCTCGCCTACGACGACGACCCCGCCGGGTTCGCCGCGCGCTGGGCCGACGAGGAGACCGCCGTGCGGGAGCGGATCGTCGCCGCGCGGGAGTTGTTGCCGCGGGTGCGGCTGGGCGACGGGGCGCTGCGGCAGATCGCCGCGACGTGCGCGGCGTTCGAGGTCGACGGGATGCGGGCCGACATCGTGATGGCGCGGACGGCGACCGCCCTGGCGGCCTGGGCCGGGCGGACGGACGTGCTGGCCGAGGACGTCCGTCAGGCCGCGCTGCTCGCGCTGCCGCACCGCAGGCGGCGCAACCCCTTCGACGCGCCGGGGCTGGACGAGGACAAGCTCGACCAGACGCTGGAGGAGGCCGCCGAGGAGGACCCCCGGGACGACGACCCGGATCCCGACGGTCCCGGTGGCGGGGGCGGTGGGCAGCCGTCGCCCGGGGACGGTGATCCACAGGGCGGTGACACCGCCGCGCGGCCCGAGGCCGGGGAGGGCGGTGAGCCGCGGGCGTCCGGTGCCGGGGAGCAGTCGCCCGTGCGGGCCGCCGAGCCGTTCCGGGCCAAGGTGCTGAGCGTGCCCGGGATCGGTGAGGGTGCCGCCGGGCGGCGTTCGCGGGCGCGGACCGAGCACGGGCGGACGATGGGGGCCCGTCGGCCGCGGGGTGCGCTGAGCAGGCTGCATCTGGCCGCGACCGTGCGGGCGGCGGCGCCGCATCAGCGGGCGCGCGGGCGGTCCGGGCCGGGGCTGGTGATCCGGCGGGACGACCTGCGGCAGGCCGCCCGGGAGGGGCGCGAGGGGAACCTCGTGCTGTTCGTCGTGGACGCCTCCGGTTCCATGGCCGCCCGGCAGCGGATGGGTGCCGTGAAGGGCGCGGTGCTGTCGCTGCTGCTCGACGCGTACCAGCGGCGGGACAAGGTGGGGCTGGTGACGTTCCGCGGGTCGGGCGCCGAGGTGGCGCTGCCGCCGACCTCGTCCGTCGACGCCGCCGCGGCCCGGCTGGAGTCGCTGCCGACCGGTGGGCGGACTCCGCTGGCGGCCGGGCTGCTGAGGGCGCACGAGGTGCTGCGCGTGGAGCGGCTGCGGGACCCGGCGCGGCGGGCGCTGGTGGTCGTGGTGACGGACGGGCGGGCGACGGGAGGTCCGGAGCCGCTGGTGCCGGCGTCCAGGGCCGCCGCCCTGTTCGCGGCCGAGCAGGTGGCCTCGGTCGTCGTGGACTGCGAGTCCGGGCCGGTGCGGCTGGGGCTGGCGGGCAAGCTCGCCGGTGAGCTGGGCGGGACCGCGGTGACGCTGGACGGACTGCGGGCGGACAGCATCGCCGGACTGGTCAAGGACGTACAGGGGAGGGCCGCGTAGTGCCTCAGGGGCAGCCGAGTGTGGTGCCCGACGACGGACTGACGACGCGTCAGCGGCGGAATCGTCCGCTGGTCGTCGTGCACACCGGGGTCGGCAAGGGCAAGTCGACGGCCGCCTTCGGGCTCGCGCTGCGGGCCTGGAACCAGGGGTGGCCGATCGGGGTGTTCCAGTTCGTCAAGTCGGCGAAGTGGAAGGTGGGCGAGGAGAACGCGCTGCGGGTGCTCGGCGCCAGCGGGGAGGGCGGCTCCGTCGACTGGCACAAGATGGGCGAGGGCTGGTCCTGGGTGCAGCGCGACGCGCAGATGGACAACGAGGAGAAGGCGCGGGAGGGCTGGGAGCAGGTCAAGCGGGATCTGGCGGCCGAGACGTACCGGCTGTACGTGCTGGACGAGTTCGCGTACCCGATGCACTGGGGGTGGGTCGACACCGACGAGGTGGTCGACGTGCTGCGGAACCGGCCCGGCACCCAGCATGTGGTGATCACCGGACGCAACGCCCCGGAGAAGCTGGTGGACCTCGCGGATCTGGTGACCGACATGTCCAAGGTGAAGCACCCCATGGACGTGGGGCAGAAGGGCCAGAAGGGCATCGAGTGGTGATGTCCCCGACGTCCGTGCCCCGGCTGGTCGTGGCCGCGCCGTGTTCCGGCAGCGGCAAGACGACCGTGGCCACGGGGTTGATGGCCGCGTTCGCCGCGCGGGGACTCGCCGTGTCCCCGCACAAGGTCGGGCCGGACTACATCGATCCCGGGTACCACACGCTCGCGTGCGGGCGGCCGGGGCGGAACCTCGACGCGTACCTGTGCGGTCCGGAGCTGGTCGGGCCGTTGTTCGCGCACGGTGCGCGCGGCTGTGACGTGGCCGTGGTCGAGGGTGTGATGGGGCTGTTCGACGGGGCGGCGGGGGACGGCGAACTGGCCTCCACCGCCCATGTCGCCAAGCTGCTGCGGGCGCCGGTGGTGCTGGTCGTGGACGCCTCGTCGCAGTCGCGGTCGGTGGCGGCGCTGGTGCACGGGTTCGTGTCGTGGGATCCGGGGGTGCGGGTCGGGGGCGTGATCCTGAACAAGGTGGCCTCGGACCGGCACGAGGAGTTGCTGCGGGAGGCGCTGGACTCCGCGGGGGTGCCGGTGCTGGGGGTGCTGCGGCGGGCGGCGCCGGTGGAGACGCCGTCGCGCCATCTGGGCCTGGTGCCGGTGGCCGAGCGGTCGTCGGCGGCGGTGGCGGCCGTGGCGGCGATGGGCCGTCAGGTCGCCGAGGGGTGCGATCTGGAGGCGTTGCTGGCGCTGGCGCGCGGCGCGGGCCCGGTGGCGGGCCCGGCGTGGGACGCGGCCGCAGCGCTGGCGGGACCGTCCGGCGGCGGGGCCGGGGCGCCGGCCGCCGACCCCGTCGGCAGGGCCGCGGGCGTGCCGGCCGGATCCGCCGGTGACCGGGGCGACTCGACGACCGCGCCCGCCGGTGGCCGGGGCGGTGTCGTGGCCGGGGGCGCCGGTGGTCCGGGGGACGTGGGGGCCGGGTCCGCCGGTGGCCGGGGTCACTTGGCGGCAGGGGCCGACCGGGCGGGGGTTGCGTGGCCGGACGGGGTGCCGGGGCCGGTGGTCGCCGTGGCCGGCGGGGCCGCGTTCACGTTCTCGTACGCGGAGCACGCCGAGCTGCTGGCCGCGGCCGGGGCGCGGGTGGTGCCGTTCGATCCGCTGCGCGACGAACGGCTGCCCGACGGCACCCGCGGGCTGGTCGTCGGGGGCGGCTTCCCCGAGGTGTACGCCGCCGAGCTGTCCGCGAACGAGCCGCTGCGGCAGTCCGTGGCCGCCCTGGCGCGGTCCGGGGCACCGGTGGCCGCCGAGTGCGCGGGGCTGCTGTACCTGTGCCGGGAGCTGGACGGCCGGCCGATGTGCGGGGTGCTCGACGCGACCGCCCGGATGAGCGAGCGGCTGACGCTCGGCTACCGGGACGCGGTGGCGGTCGGGGACAGCGCGCTGGCCGCGGCGGGCACGCGGATGCGGGGGCACGAGTTCCACCGGACCGTCGTGGAACCGGGGGCGGGAGCGGCCCCCGCGTGGGGGGTCCGGGTCCCGCGGCGGCGGGTGGAGGGTTTCGTACAGCGAGGTGTGCACGCGAGTTACCTGCACACCCACTGGGCGTCCGCGCCCGGTGTCGCCCGTCGGTTCGTGGAGAGGTGCCGGACGTCATGAGCAGCAGCAGGTTGGTGGGGGTCGGGGTCGGGCCCGGGGATCCGGAGCTGGTGACCGTCAAGGGCGTCAACGCGCTGCGGGCCGCCGAGGTGGTCGTGGTGCCGGTGATGGCCGCGCCGGACGGAACGGACGGCGGGGAGCCGGGCCGCGCCGAGGCGACGGTGCTGCACTACGTGCCCGGGGACAGGGTCGTGCGCGTGGTGTTCGCGCTGAACGAGCGGTCCGACCGGGCGCGGCGGGAGGCGGCGTGGGACGCGGCCGGCGCGCGGGTCGCCCAGCTGCTGCGGGAGCGGGGCCGGGTGGCGTTCGCGACGATCGGCGATCCCAACGTGTACTCGACGTTCACGTACCTGGCGCAGACCATCGGTGAACTGGTGCCGGGGACGGTCGTGGAGACGGTGCCCGGGATCACCGCCATGCAGGACCTCGCGGCGCGGTCGGGGGCGGTGCTGACGGAGGGCACCGAGCCGCTGACGCTGGTGCCGGTGACGGCGGGCCCGGCCGTGCTGAAGGAGGCGCTGGCGGGCCCGGGGACGGTCGTGGCGTACAAGTTCGGGCGGCGGGCGGCCGAGGTCGCCGAGGCGTTGCGGGAGACGGGACGGCTGGCGGACGCCGTGTGGGGGTCGGCGCTGGGACTGCCGGAGGAGTCGATCCGCCGGGCCTCCGACCTGGACGGCGCGCCCCTGCCCTACCTGTCGACGCTGATCGCTCCGGCGCCGCGGGACGGCGCGCGGGGCGGCAAGCTGTGAGACCGCCGGTGTCACTCCGCGAGGCCGACCACCAGCCAGATGAACGCCACGCCCGCGACCGTGCACAGCAGGGTGGAGCGGGCCGGGTGCGTGTGGTGGGCCTCGGGCAGGATCTCGGCGGCGGCCAGATAGAGCAGGGCGCCGCCGAAGAAGCCGAGGTAGCCGCCGAGCAGCGGTTCCGGGACGGTGAGGAACGCGGCGCAGGCCGCGCCGGCCACCGGGGCCGCCGCGTCCGCGACCAGCATGGCGAGCGCGCGGCGGCGGGCGTTGCCGTACAGGGTCGTCAGGGTGAAGGTGTTGAAGCCGTCCGCGAAGTCGTGGGCGATCACCGCCACGGCGACCGCGGCGCCCATGCCGCCGCCGACCTGGAAGGCGGCGCCGATGGCGAGGCCGTCCATGGCGCTGTGCAGCACCATGGCCGCGGCCGCCGTGAGACCGACCTCCGGGGTGCGGGCGCCGTGTTCGGCGCCACCGTGCGCGGCGCGGCGGGTGGCCAGCAGACGTTCCACCGTATGGGCGAACAGGAATCCGGCCACGAACAGCAGCAGCGCGGCCGGTACGGCGAACACCTCGGTGCCGGCCGCGGCCAGCGCCTCCGGCAGCAGGTCGAGGCCGACGACGCCCAGCATCAGGCCGCCGGCCAGGCCCAGGACCAGGTGCCGGCGGTCGGTCACCCGTTGCGCCGTCCAGCCGCCGACCAGCGTCATCAGGAACGCGCCGAGCGCGACGAACACCGCCATGTGCTCTTCGTATCCGATGAGCACCCCGGCGCGCACATCCGAACCCCGTGAAGCTTCGTACGAGAGGACCCCGACCCATGGCCGATGCCCCCACCGGCAAGGTGACCTTCGTCGGTGCCGGCCCCGGCGCCGCCGATCTGCTGACGTTCCGTGCCGCGCGCGCCATCGCCGAGGCCGATGTGGTGATCTGGGCGGCGAGCCTGGTGCAGGCGGAGGTGCTGGAGCACGCGCGGGAGGACGCCCGGGTCCTCGACTCGGCGACGATGTCGCTGGAGGACGTGGTGGCCGTGTACGAGCGGGCCGCGCGCGAGGGGCTGCGGGTGGCGCGGATCCACTCCGGGGACCCGGCGCTGTGGGGCGGCACGCAGGAGCAGCTCGACCGGTGCCGGGAGATCGGGATCGCGACCGAGGTGGTGCCGGGGGTTTCGTCGTTCTCGGCGGTGGCCGCGCTGGCGCAGCGGGAGTTGACGATCCCGGAGGTGGCGCAGTCGGTGGTGCTGACCCGGCTGGGCGGCGGCAAGACGCCGATGCCGCCCGGTGAGGAGGTGCGGGAGTTCGCCCGGCACGGGACGACGATGGCGGTGTTCCTGTCGGCGGCGCGCAGCGGGCAGCTGGTGCGGGAGCTGCTGGAGGGCGGCTACCCGACGGACACGCCGGTGGTCGTGGCGTACCAGGCGACCTGGCCGGAGGAGCTGGTCGTGCGGTGCACGATCGGGACGCTGGAGGAGACGGTGAAGGAGCACAGGCTCTGGAAGCACACCCTCTTCCTGGTGGGTCCGGCGCTGGACGCGCACGGCACCCGCTCGCACCTGTACCACCCGGGGCACTTCCACGGGTACCGCAAAGCGGACCCCGAGGCCCGTAAGGCGCTGCGCGCGCGGGGTGCCGGGACGTGATCACGGTGGTGGGCGCGGGGACCGGGGCACCGGTCGCGCCGGAGGTCCTCGCGCGGGCGGAGCTGGTCGTCGGGGGGCGGCGGCACCTGGACGCCGTGCGGCTGCCGGAGTCGGCGGAGCGGATCGTGCTGGGGCCGCTGGCGCCGGCGCTGGACGCGGTCGCGGAGTACGACGCGAAGGACCGGCGGGTGGTGGTGCTGGCGTCGGGCGACCCGGGGTTCTTCGGGGTGGTGCGGGCGCTGGCCGAGCGGTGCGGCGCGGACCGGCTCGATGTGCGGCCCGGGGTGTCATCGGTGGCCGCGGCCTTCGCCAGGCTGGGGCTGACCTGGGACGACGCGGTGGTGGTGAGTGCGCACGGGCGGGCGCCGCGGACCGCGGTGAACGTGTGCCGGGCGTATCCGAAGGTGGCCGTGCTGACCGGGCCCGGTGCGGGTCCGGCCGAGCTGGGGGCGGCGCTGGCGGGGTACGACCGGGTGCTGGTGGTGGCGTCGGCGCTGGGCGATCCGGAGCGGGAGCGGGTGGAGCGGGTGACGCCCGCCGAGGCGGCGGCCCGGGACTGGGGTGCGGCGGTCAGTGTGGTGCTCTGTCTCGACGCGTCCCGGGCGGCCGGTCCGGTGCGGACGGTGGCGGGGCCGGCGCTGCCGCCGCCCGGCTGGGCGCTGGCGGAGGCGGAGTTCGCGCACCGCGACTCGATGATCACCAAGTTCGAGGTGCGGGCGCTGGCGCTGGCGCGGCTCGGGCCGCGGCCGGGCGATCTGGTGTGGGACGTCGGATCGGGGTCCGGTTCGGTGGCGGTGGAGTGCGCGCGGCTGGGTGCCGCCGTGTCGGCGGTGGAGAAGTCCGCCGACGGGGTGGCGCGGATCCGCGGCAACGCCGGCGCCCACGGTGTCGACGTGCACGTGGTGCACGGGGCGGCGCCGCGGGCGCTGGCCGGTCTGGACGATCCGGACGCGGTGTTCGTCGGGGGCGGCGGGCGTGAGCTGGCGGACATCGTCGGAACGTGCGCCCGCCGGGCCCGGCGCTCGGTGGTGGTGGCCGTGGCCGCGCTGGACCGGGTGGCGGCGGCGCGGGACGCGCTGGCCGACGCCGGGTTCGGCTGCGAGGGCGTGCTGCTGCAGTCGTCGCGGCTCGCGCCGCTGCCGGGGGACGTGACCCGGCTGGCGGCGACCAATCCCGTTTTCCTGCTGTGGGGCGTCAGAACCCCGGCACCTAGTGAAGGAGTTGCCCTGTGATCGGCCTGATTTCCGCCACCGCGGCGGGGGAGGCGGCGCGGGACCGGCTGGCCGCGGCCTGGCCGGAGCGGACGCGGGTGTACGACGGGCCCGTGGCCGACGCGGTACGGCGGGCGTTCGGGGAGTGCGAGCAGCTGGTGTGCTTCCTGGCCACCGGGGCGGTGGTACGGCTGGTCGCCCCGCTGCTGGCGGACAAGGCGTCCGACCCCGGCGTGGTGTGCGTCGACGAGGCGGCGCGGTTCGCCGTGCCGCTGCTCGGCGGGCACGGCGGCGGCGCCAACGCGCTCGCCGGTGAGGTGGGCGAGGTACTGGGCGCACGGCCGGTGGTGACCACGGCCACGGACGCGGTCGGCCTGCCCGGTCTGGACACCCTCGGGCTGCCGTACGAGGGCGATGTCGCCGGGGTGACGCGGGCGCTGCTGGACGGTGAGCCGGTCGCGCTGAACGCCGAGGTGGCGTGGCCGCTGCCCCCGCTGCCGTTCACGGGCCGGGGGGACCGCAGGGTGCGGGTGACCGACCGCGCGGGTGAACCGGCCGACGGGGAGGTGCTGTTGCGTCCGCCCACGCTGGTCGTCGGTGTCGGCGCGTCCCGGGGTGCGCCCGTGGCGGAGGTGCTCGACCTGATCGAGGGGACGCTGCGGGAGGCCGGGCTGTCGCCGCGCAGCGTCGCCGAACTCGCCACCGTCGACGCCAAGTCGGAGGAGCCCGGGATCGTCGGGGCCGCCGCGCGGCTCGGGGTGCCCGTGGTGACGTACCCGGCCGAGGAGCTGGCGGCGGTGGAGGTGCCGAACCCTTCCGCGGCGCCGCTCGCGGCGGTGGGCACGCCGTCCGTGGCGGAGGCGGCGGCGCTGGCCGGCGGGGGCGAACTCCTCGTGCCCAAGCGGAAGTCGGCGGCGCGGCCCGCCATGGCCACCTGCGCGGTGGTACGGCGTCCGGGGCGCGGGCGGCTCGCGGTGGTCGGGCTGGGGCCGGGCGCCCGGGACCTGCTGACCCCGCGTGCGAAGGCCGAGCTGCGGCGGGCGTCCGTGCTGGTCGGGCTCGACCAGTACGTCGACCAGATCCGTGATCTGCTGCGGCCGGGCACCCGGATCCTGGAGTCCGGGCTCGGGGCCGAGGAGGAGCGGGCCCGCACGGCCGTGGCGGAGGCCCGCGAGGGGCGGGCCGTGGCGCTGATCGGGAGCGGTGACGCGGGCGTGTACGCGATGGCGTCGCCGGCGCTCGCCGAGGCGTCGGACGACATCGACGTGGTGGGGGTGCCCGGGGTGACGGCCGCGCTGGCCGCCGGAGCGATCCTCGGGGCGCCGCTGGGCCACGACCACGTGTCGATCAGCCTGTCCGACCTGCACACGCCGTGGGAGGTCATCGAGCGGCGGGTGCGGGCGGCGGCCGAGGCGGACCTCGTGGTCACCTTCTACAACCCGCGCTCGCGGGGCCGCGACTGGCAGCTCCCCAAGGCGCTGGCGATCCTCGCCGGGCACCGGGCGCCCGCCACGCCGGTCGGTGTGGTGCGCAACGCCTCGCGCGCGGACGAGTCGAGCCGGGTGACGACGCTGGGCGCGCTCGATCCGGCGACCGTCGACATGATGACGGTCGTGACGGTGGGCAACACGGCGACCCGGATCATCGCGGGGCGCATGGTGACACCGCGCGGCTACCGCTGGCAGGAGGACTCGAAATGAACCGTGTCGTCCATCCGATCGAGCAGGAGTCCTACCGCCGGCTGCGGGCCCGCCTGGACACCTCCCGCTTCCCGCCGCTGACCCGGGCGGTGGTGGAGCGGGTCGTCCACTCCGCCGCCGACCTGGAGTACGCCACCGATCTCGTCATGGACGAGGGCGAGTTGGCCAAGGCGCACGCGGCGCTACACGCCGGGGCGCCGGTGGTCGTGGACGTCGGGATGGTGGCCGCCGGGATCACCCGGCGCCAGACCGTCTGCCGGCTCGGGGACGCCGTGGCCGGGCCGGGGCTGACCCGCTCGGCGCACGCGATCCGGCTCGCCCACGAGCAGGTCGGACCCGGTGCCCTCTGGGTGATCGGCAACGCGCCGACCGCGCTGGAGGAGCTGCTGACGCTGGACGCCGCGCCCGCGCTCGTCATCGGCCTGCCCGTCGGTTTCGTCGGCGCGGTCGAGTCCAAGGCCGCGCTGCGCGAGAGCGGGCTGCCCGCCGTGAGCAACGTGTCCGAGAAGGGCGGGTCGGCGGTCGCCGCCGCCGCGCTCAACGCCCTGCTGTACCACCCGATTTCCGCCGAGGAGAACAAGTGACCACGCCGCCCGCCCTGCTCATCGCCGGCCACGGCACCCGGGACGACGCCGGAGCCGAGGCGTTCCGCGCCTTCGTCCAAGAGCTCGGGCGCCGCCACCCCGAGCTGCCCGTCGCGGGCGGCTTCATCGAGCTGTCCCCGCCGCCGCTCGGTGAGGCCGTCACCGACCTGGTGGAGCGCGGGGTGAGGCGGTTCGCCGCAGTACCGCTGATGCTGGTGTCCGCCGGCCACGCCAAGGGGGACATCCCGGCGGCGCTGGCCCGGGAGAAGGAGCGGCACCCGGGGATCTCGTACACCTACGGCCGCCCGCTGGGCCCGCACCCGGCGCTGCTGAGCGTGCTGGAGCGGCGGGTGGAGGAGGTGCTCGGGGAGTGGGAGCGGAGCGAGGTGACCGTGCTGCTGGTGGGGCGCGGCTCCACCGACCCGGACGCCAACGCGGAGGTGCACAAGGCGGCCCGGCTGTTCTGGGAGGGGCGCGGCTACGCGGGCGTGGAGACGGCGTTCGTGTCGCTGGCGGCGCCGGACGTGCCGGGCGGTCTCGACCGGTGCGCCCGGCTGGGTGCCGAGCGGGTCGTCGTACTCCCGTACTTCCTGTTCACCGGCATCCTCCCGGACCGTGTCCGGCGGCAGACCGAGGAGTGGGCGGCGGCGCACCCGGAGGCCGAGGTGCGGTCGGCGGACGTGATCGGGCCGGAGCCGGAGCTGCTGGACCTGGTGATGGAGCGGTACGAGGAGGCCGTCAAGGGCGACCTGCGGATGAACTGCGACTCGTGCGTGTACCGGATCGCGCTGCCCGGCTTCGAGGACAAGGTGGGGATGGCGCAGCAGCCGCACTTCCACCCGGACGACGACGGCCACCACCATCACCACCACGGAGGGCACGCACACTCCCATGCGCACTGAGGGACACGACCTGCGGCACCACGGGGACGCCGAGGTCCGTGACGACGGCTCGGCGCTGGTCGACCTCGCCGTGAACGTCCGCGCCGACACGCCCCCGGTGTGGCTGCGCGAGCACATAGCGGCCTCGCTGGCGGGGCTGGCGGCCTATCCGGACGGGCGGGCGGCGCGGGCGGCGGTCGCGGCGCGGCACGGTCTGCCGGTGGAGCGGGTACTGCTGACGGCGGGGGCGGCGGAGGCGTTCGTGCTGCTGGCGCGGGCGCTGAAGGTGCGCCGGCCGGTGGTGGTGCATCCGCAGTTCACGGAGCCGGAGGCGGCGCTGCGGGACGCCGGGCACACGGTGGACCGGGTGCTGCTGCGGGCGGGCGACGGGTTCCGGCTGGACCCGGAGCGGGTGCCGGGGGACGCGGACCTGGTGGTCGTGGGCAACCCGACCAACCCGACGTCGGTGCTGCACCCGGCGGAGGCGATCGTCCAACTGGCGCGTCCGGGGCGGACGCTGGTGGTCGACGAGGCGTTCATGGACGCGGTGCCCGGTGAGCGGGAGGCGCTGGCCGGGCGGACGGACGTGCCGGGGCTGGTGGTGCTGCGCAGCCTGACCAAGACGTGGGGTCTGGCCGGGCTGCGCGTCGGGTACGTCCTCGCCGCGCCGGAGACCGTCGCGGCTCTGGAGCGGGCCCAGCCGCTGTGGCCGGTGTCCACGCCGGCGCTGGCGGCGGCCGAGGCGTGCGTGTCGCCGCGGGCGCTCGCGGAGGCGGCGCACGCGGCGCACCGGATCGCCGCGGACCGGGCCCATCTCGTCGCCGGGCTCGGTGGGTTCGCCGGGGACGGGGTGCGGGTCGCGGGCCCGGCGGAGGCCCCGTTCGTGCTGGTGCGGGTGGTGCACGCGGCGGCGGTCCGGCGGCGGCTGCGGGAGCTGGGCTTCGCGGTGCGGCGCGGGGACACGTTCCCCGGGCTCGACGAGGAGTGGCTGCGGCTGGCCGTGCGGGACCGGGCGACGGTGGACCGGTTCCTGCCGGCCTTCGGCCGGGCGCTGGCCGTCACGACCGGCTGACCCCGGCGGCGCCGGGCACGGCCGCCGAGCGGGAGCACCGGGCGCACCGGGCGGGAGCACCCGGCGGTGCTCCTACCCGCCCGCCTCCGTACCGGGCGTCCTGTCGGCGACCCAGTTGCGGTGCGCCGCGCTGCCCGCCCGGCCCGGGGACGGCTTCAGGATCGGCTTGCCCTGGCTGCTGCCGCTCAGGAACGCCTCGGCGGGCACGTACGGGGTTCCGTCGACCCGGAAGCGGAGCGAGCCGTCCGCGTGCGCCGTCACGCCGCCGCCCCGCCGGGCCCGCCACCCCGCAGGCCCGATCCGCCCCGCAAGCCCCGTCAGCCTCGTCCCCGGCGGCCCAGCAGGACCGCGGCCCCTCCCGCCACCAGCAGGGCCAGCGCGCCGCCCGCGATGTAGGGGGTCAGGGAACTGCCGCCCGTCTCGGCGAGGTCGGCCTCGACGCTCCCCGCCGGTGCGCCCTGGGGCTCGACGCCACCGGAGCCGGCCGGGGTGGCAGAGGACTGCGGGGCCGCGGGGGTCTCGCAGGTGGCGCGGGCCAGGGTGACGGTGCCCTCGACCCGGGCCACGTTCAGGTTCAGCGGGTCGATGCTGAGGGAGAGTTCGAGGGCGGTCGCGGCGGCCGTGCGGGAGGTGGTCTCGCGGCGGGCCAGGTCGAGGCGGACCTCGCCCACGCCGGGCACCTTGACGACCGTGGGGCCGCCGGCGGTGACGGTGGTGCGCTTGCCGAGGACGGTGACCGAGCCGGGCAGCGTGGCGGAGGCGAGCGGCCGCCGCCCGGTCGCGCAGACCGCCTTGGCGGTGACCGCGTCGACCTCGATGACGGACAGCAGCGGCAGGCCGGGGACGTGCAGCCGGGCGCGGGTGAGCCGGGTGGACGCCTCGGCCCGGTCCCCGTCGGCCGTGGCCTCGGCCTCGGCGACCTCCGCGCGCAGCACCTCGAACGGACGGCCGCCGTCGACCCCGTCGAGGGTGGCGGTCAGCGCGGTCCTCCTGGCGTCGGCCGGTGCCCGGACCTCGTCGAGGGTGACCGCGAGGGGCACCTCGACGGTCTTGTTCAGCAGCGACACGTCGAGACCGGTGCGCAGGACGACGGCGCTCGCGCGGCCCTCGCCGGAGGTCGCGTGGGCCGCGCCCGGGGTGGCCAGGACCGCGGGACCGGCGGCCAGGGCGGTGGCCGTGGCGACGGTCGCGAGGCGGCGTGCGGGCGTGCGGAAGGTGGTGCCGTTCACGGTGTGGGACCCCCTGGGGGAGACAGGCTCGGGACCCGGCAAGACTGACCGCGCCGGACCCGTACCGTCAGCGATCCGCCACCACTTCACCCCATCGGGGACTTTCCGCCCATTCATTCGAATCCCCCGGCACAGGCGTTCCCGCGCCGCCCCGTACGGGTGCCACCGCACCCGGCGCGAAGCGCCCCGCGGGCGCCCCGTCCGCGCGCTAGGCGACGACCCGCCCGCGCAGCACCACGCGGCGCGGCGCCGACAGCACGCGCACGTCGGCGCGCGGATCGGTCTCGTAGACCACGAGGTCCGCCGGCGCGCCCTCGTCGAGGCCGGGACGGCCGAGCCAGGCGCGGGCCGCCCAGGTGGTGGCCGCGAGGGCGTCGACGGCGGGGAGGCCGGCGGTGACCAGCTCGGCGACCTCGGCGGCGACCAGGCCGTGCGGCAGGCTGCCGCCCGCGTCGGTGCCGACGAACACCGGGATGCCGGCGTCGTAGGCGGAGCGCACGGTGTCGTAGCGGCGGGCGTGGAGCCGGCGCATGTGGTCCGACCAGCGCGGGAACTTGCTCTCGCCGCCCTTGGCGAGCTGCGGGAAGGTGGCGATGTTGACCAGGGTGGGGACGATCGCCACGCCACGTGAGGCGAACAGGGGGATCAGGTCCTCGGTGAGGCCGGTGGCGTGTTCGACGCAGTCGATGCCGGACTCCACCAGGTCCTTCAGGGAGTCCTCCGCGAAGCAGTGCGCGGTGACGCGGGCGCCGAGGCGGTGGGCCTCGGCGATGGCCGCCTCGACCGCCGCGCGCGGCCAGGTGGGGGCGAGGTCGCCGAGGTCGCGGTCGATCCAGTCGCCGACCAGCTTGACCCAGCCGTCGCCGCGCCGGGCCTCCTGGGCGACGTAGGCGACGAGGTCCTCGGGCTCGATCTCGTGCGCGTAGCCGCGGATGTAGCGGCGGGTGCGGGCGATGTGCCGGCCGGCCCGGATGATCCTCGGCAGGTCCTCGCGGTCGTCGACCCAGCGGGTGTCGGACGGCGAGCCCGCGTCGCGCAGCAGGAGGGCGCCGGCGTCCCGGTCGGTGAGTGCCTGCTTCTCGGCGGTGCCGGCGTCGACCGGGCCGTGCGCGCCGAGGCCGACGTGGCAGTGGGCGTCGACCAGTCCGGGCAGCGCCCAGCCGGCGACGGTGCGGACGTCGCGGGCGCCGGTGGGGCGGTCGTAGGAGATCCGCCCGTCGACGACCCACAGCTCGTCCCGGATGTCCTCGGGTCCGGCCAGGATCCGGCCCTTCACGTGCAGCACGGCGCGTTCACTCATGGAGCGAACCTTAGTCAGCCGTTTCGCCGGCCCGGCCGGTGGTCTCGTCCTCCACGTCCGCCATCGCCGGGTCGAGGAGGCGGGAGAGGAAGTGGCGGGTTCGTTCGTGCCGGGGGGCACCGATGACCCGGGCGGGGTCGCCGTCCTCGACGATCACTCCGCCGTCCATGAAGACGACGCGGTCGGCGACCTCTCGGGCGAAGGTCATCTCGTGGGTGACGACCATCATGGTCATGCCCTCGTCGGCGAGCATGCGCATGACGGCGAGGACGTCGCCGACCAGTTCCGGGTCGAGCGCGGAGGTCGGCTCGTCGAAGAGCATCACCTCGGGGCCCATCGCGAGGGCCCGGGCGATGGCGACGCGCTGCTGCTGGCCGCCGGAGAGGGAGGACGGGTAGGCGTCGGCCTTCTCGGCGAGGCCGACCCGGCGCAGGTTCTCGGCGGCCACCTTCGCCGCGCTCGCCTTGTCCCGCCCGAGGACGCGGCGCTGCGGGAGGGTGAGGTTCTCGGTCACCGTCAGGTGCGGGAAGAGGTTGAACTGCTGGAAGACCATGCCGATGCGGCGGCGCGCGGCGTCGATGTCGACGTCGGGGTCGGTGAGTTCGGTGCCGCCGACGACGACCCGGCCCTCGCTGGGCTCCTCCAGCAGGTTGACGCAGCGCAGCAGCGTGGACTTGCCGGAGCCGGAGGGCCCGATGACGCAGACGACCTCGCCCTGGCGGATCTCCAGGTCGATGCCGCGCAGCACGTGGTTGGCGCCGAAGGACTTGTGCAGCCCGTGGACCTGGATCTCGGGCCGGGCGCCGGTGTCGGGTGCGGTCACTTGACGGCCTCCTGGGCCTTGGCCTCCATGCGGCGCACGACGAAGCCGAGCGGGATCGTGATCAGCAGGTAGCACAGGCCGGCGACGAGGATCGGTGTGGAGTTGGCGGTCGTGCTGGCCAGGTCGCGGCCGTACTTGGACAGTTCGCGCTCCTCCAGGGTGACGCCGAGGAAGAGCACCAGCGAGGAGTCCTTGAAGAGCAGGACGAGTTCGTTGGTCAGCGGCGGCAGGATGATGCGGAAGGCCTGCGGGAGGATGATCGAGACCATGGCGCGGGCCGGTGAGAAGCCGAGCGAGCGGGCCGCCTCCATCTGCCCCTTGGGGACGGCCTGGATGCCGGCGCGGATCGTCTCGGCCATGTAGGCGGCGGCGACCAGGCCGAGCGCGAGGGCGACCTTGCCGTAGGTGCCGCCGACGATCTGGGTGCCGGGGAAGGCCAGCGGGACGGCGACGCCGATGAAGATGAAGATCAGCAGGGCGGGCAGGCCGCGGAAGATCTCGATGTAGATCCCGGCGAGCCAGCGGTAGGGGCCGACCGGGGACAGCCGCATCAGGGCGACGACCATGCCGAGGGCGAGGCCGACGGCGAAGCCGGTCACCGTGTACAGGACGGTGTTCTTCAGCGCGAGGGTGATGACGTCGGGGAACATCTGCCGCGCGATGTCCTGCTGCGCGAACTGGTTCCGCAGCCGGCCCCAGTCGGCGAGCAGCGCGAAGGCGGCGACGCCGGCGACGAAGACGGCGTACTGGACACCGCGGGAGACCCGGCGCTTCTGGCGCCGGGTCAGACCCTTCCTCTTCGGCCGGGCTGCGGCGAGCTCGGCGTCCGGGCGGGTCACGAGGCGGACGGGGAGGCGGCCGACCGGTCGTACGGGCCGATCCACCGCTCGTAGAGCTTCTGGTACGTGCCGTCGGCCTTGGCGCCGGCGAGGGCCTTGTCGATGGCCTCGCGGAGCTTGTCGTTGCCCTTCTTGACGGTGAAGCCGTACTGCTCGCCGGTGTTGATCTGCTCGGCGACCTCGAAGGCGGTGGCGTTCGCCGTGTCCTTCAGCCAGCCCTGGACGACCGGGTAGTCGATGACGACGGCCTGCACCTGGCCGGTGCGCAGGCCGTTGAGGACGGCGTCGGAGGACTCGAAGGAGACCGGGTCGAGGCCCTTGCTCCGGGCGTAGTCCTCGCCGGTGGTCTGGGCCTGGGCACCGACCTTCTTGCCCTTGAGGCCGGCGAAGGAGGTGATGCCGCTCTTCTTGTCGACCAGGACGGCCTGGGTGGCCTCGAAGTACGGGTCGGAGAAGTCGACGTTCTTCTTGCGCTCCTCGGTGATGGTCATGCCGGCGGCGGCGAGGTCGCACTGGCCGGAGTTGAGGAACGCGCCGGTCTTGAAGTTCTCGAACGGGGTGTCGACGATCTTCTGCTCGACGCCGAGGTCCTCGGCGACCAGGTCGATCAGCGCGACGTCGAAGCCCTGGACCTTGCCGTCGACCTCCGACTGGAAGGGCGGGTAGGGCAGGTGGGTGCAGGTGGTCAGCTGACCGGCCTTGACCAGCTCGACCCCGCCGGCCGCGGTCTTGGAGCCGCTGCCGCCGCCGTCGCTCGACGTGCAGCCGGCCAGGAGGACCAGGCCGGCCGTCGCGGCGAGGGCGGCCAGGGTGCGGGCGCGGCGCCCGAGGAGCGTGTTCATGGGGACCTTCCCTAGGGGGCTGAGCGTTCCGATTATAAGGAAGAGTTTGGGTATCTCAAACCAAACCGATGGCCAGAGACCCACCCGACCTAAGAAGTAGAGACCCAGCCGACCTGAGAAGTGTGGAGCCGCGGGGAGCTCCCGGGCCCGGCCGCGCCGGGCCCGGGGGCGTCCACGGGAGGCCCTACGCTCGATGGACCGCCGCTCGTACGCGTGAGGAGAGCCCCGCCGTGACCCACCCCTTCCTGGACCCGGCCCCGCTGGACGCCGCCCGCTTCGCCTCGATCGAGGACCGGGTGGCCCGGCTGCTCGGCACCCGGCAGGACGTGCTGATCACCCAGGGGGAGGCGCTGCTGCCGCTGGAGGGGGCGATCCGCGCGGCCGCCGGGCCGGGCACGACCGCGCTGAACGTGATCACCGGCCCCTACGGGCAGACGTTCGGCCACTGGCTGCGCGACTGCGGCGCCACCGTGATCGACCTCGCGGTGCCCTTCCACACGGCGGTGAAGGCCGCGCAGGTCCGGCAGGCGTTCGCCGAGCACCCGGAGATCGACTTCGTGTCACTGGTGCACGCGGAGGCGGCGACCGGCAACACCAACCCGGCGGCGGAGATCGGCTCGGTCGCACGGGAGCACGGTGCGCTGCTCTACCTGGACGCGGTGGCGTCGGTGGGGGCCGAGCCGGTGGAGCCGGACGCGTGGGGCGTGGACCTGTGCGTGATCGGGGCACAGAAGGCGCTGGGCGGCCCGGCAGGGGTGTCGGCGGTCTCGGTGAGCGAGCGGGCCTGGGCGCGGATGGCGGCGAATCCGCACGCCCCGCGCCGCTCCTATCTGTCGCTGCTGGACTGGAAGGAGCGCTGGATCGACCGGGGGCGCGCGGTGCTGCCGCACGCGCCGGCGCAGTGGGAGATGCTGGCGCTGGAGGCGTGCCTGGAGCGCGTCGAGCGGGCGGGCCTGGCCGCGGTGACGGCCCGGCACGCGTCCGCCGCGGCGGCCACCCGGGCGGGCGCGGTGGCGCTGGGTGGCGGGCTGGAGCCGTACGTGCGCGAGGCGGCGGAGGCGGCGCCGGTGGCCACCACGCTGCGCGCCCCGGCCGGGGCGCCGGCCGCGGAGCTGGTGGCCCGGGCGCTGGCGGCGGATCCCGCGCTGCCGGTGGCCGCCGGGGGCGGGGCGCTCGCGGAGGAGATGGTCCGGGTCAACCACTACGGTCCGGACGCCACCCCGGGGGCGGTGCGCGCCGCGCTGACGGCGCTGGGCGCAGCCCTGGCGGAACGGGGGCGGGACGTCGATGTGCCGGGGGCGCTGCGGGCCGCCGAGAACGCTTGGCGGTAATTAATCCTCCGCCTATAATTCGATGCAATTCCGTAATTATTCAGGCGGGTAGCTCCCCGTTTTCTTCTGCCCGCTTTCGCCGAGGCTAAACACTAAGATTTGAGGAACGCGGATCGACGCGTTCCGGACGCATCCCATGGTTGTTTCAACTATGTGACGCGTTCCACATTGCGTCCGCTTCGCACCTTTTGTCCCGTGCATATCGGGATATCGCCGCCGTCCGCGCACTCCCCCACGCACGCGTGATAACACAGACCGGCCCAGCATGTAAGAGCACGTGGCCGTGCAATTCAGAATTTCTCTCGGTAAATTCAATTCGCATGACTGCCGCACAAGCAGACCTGCGCATTGACCGTCCGTCGGTGACGGACGGAGCCGACCTGTGGCGCATCGCCAAGGAATCCGGAAAGCTCGACCTGAACTCTTCGTACAGCTATCTGCTGTGGTGCCGGGACTTCGCCGGCACCTCTGCGGTGGCCCGCGAGGAGGACGGCGGGCGGCCCGTCGGCTTCGTCACCGGGTTCCTTCGGCCGGACGCCCCGCGCACCCTGCTCGTCTGGCAGGTGGCCGTCGACGCCGCGCAACGCGGCCGGGGACTGGCCGGTGCCCTGCTGGACGGGCTGGTCGCACGGCTCGCCGCCGAGCGGGGCATCGACTCGGTGGAGACCACCATCACGCCCGGCAACACCGCCTCCGAGCGGCTGTTCACCTCCTTCGCCGCCCGCCACGGCGCGCTGGTCACCCGCGAGGTCCTGTTCGGCACCGAACTGTTCCCGGACGGACCGCACGACCCCGAAGTCCTGTATCGCATCGGCCCGTTGACCCCCCAGTCGCATTGAGGAGCGATTTCGTCGTGACCATCACCCAGCCCGATCTGAGCGTCTTCGAGACCCTGGAGTCCGAGGTGCGCAGCTACTGCCGCGGCTGGCCCGCCGTCTTCGACCGCGCCCAGGGCAGCCGGATGTACGACGAGGACGGACACGCCTACCTCGACTTCTTCGCCGGCGCCGGCTCCCTCAACTACGGCCACAACAACCCCGTGCTGAAACGGGCGCTGATCGACTACCTGTCCCGGGACGGCGTCACCCACGGCCTGGACATGTCCACCACCGCCAAACGGTCCTTCCTGCAGACCTTCCAGGACCTGGTGCTGCGCCCGCGTGACCTGCCCTACAAGGTCATGTTCCCCGGCCCGACGGGCACCAACGCCGTGGAGTCCGCGCTCAAGCTGGCCCGCAAGGCGAAGGGCCGGGAGGCGATCGTCTCCTTCACCAACGCCTTCCACGGCATGTCGCTGGGCTCCCTCGCCGTCACCGGCAACGCCTTCAAGCGGGCCGGCGCCGGCATCCCGCTGGTGCACGGCACCCCGATGCCGTTCGACAACTACCTCGACGGCCAGGTGCCGGACTTCCTGTGGTTCGAGCGGCTGCTGGAGGACCAGGGCTCCGGTCTGAACAAGCCGGCCGCGGTGATCGTGGAGACCGTGCAGGGCGAGGGCGGCATCAACGTCGCCCGGCCCGAATGGCTGCGCGCGCTCAAGGAACTGTGCGAGCGGCAGGACATGCTGCTGATCGTCGACGACATCCAGATGGGATGCGGACGCACCGGGGCCTTCTTCTCCTTCGAGGAGGCCGGCATCGTCCCCGACATCGTGACCGTCTCCAAGTCCATCAGCGGCTACGGCCTGCCGATGTCGCTGTGCCTGTTCAAGCCCGAGCTGGACCTGTGGGAGCCGGGCGAGCACAACGGCACCTTCCGCGGCAACAACCCCGCGTTCGTCACCGCCACCGCCGCGCTGGAGACGTACTGGGCCGACGGCTCGGCGATGGAGAAGCAGACCCGGGAGCGCGGCGAGCAGGTCGAGCAGGCGCTCATCGCGATCTGCGAGGAGAACCTCGCCGACATCAAGGAGTACCGCGGCCGCGGGCTGGTGTGGGGCCTGGAGTTCCACGACAAGGCGCGCGCCGACCGGGTGGCGCGGCGCGCCTTCGACCTGGGCCTGCTCATCGAGACGTCCGGCCCGCAGAGCGAGGTGGTCAAGCTGCTGCCCGCCCTGACCGTCACCGCGGACGAGCTGGACGAGGGCCTGAGCGTTCTCGCCCGGGCCGTCCGTGAGACCGCCTGACACGCCTGAGACCGTCACCACCTAGGAGGCATCGCACCACCGTGATCGTCCGTTCGTTCAAGGACATCGAAGGCACCGACCGGCACGTGAAAGCGGCGTCCGGCACCTGGGAGAGCAAACGCATCGTCCTCGCCAAGGAGAGAGTCGGTTTCTCCCTGCACGAGACGATCCTCTACGCCGGCACCGAGACGTCCATGTGGTACGCCAACCACGTCGAGGCCGTGGTGTGCGTCGAGGGCGAGGCCGAACTCACCGACCACGAGACCGGGACGACGTACTCCATCACTCCCGGCACCATGTACCTCCTCGACGGGCACGAGCGGCACACGCTGCGCGTCAAGGAGGACTTCCGCTGCCTCTGCGTGTTCAACCCGCCGGTCACCGGCCGGGAGGACCACGACGAGAACGGCGTGTACCCGCTGCTCACCGAGCCCGAGGAGGTGTGAGACATCGTGACGACGATGACCGACCTGTACCCCAGCCGTGGCGCCACCGAAGTGTCGGTTCCCCGCCAGGACCCGGTCGTGTGGGGCGCTCCGGACGCGCCCGGGCCGATTACCACGACCGACCTGCAGTCCTACGAGCGTGACGGCTTCCTCGCCATCGACCAGCTCATCACGGACGACGAGGTCGCCGTCTACCGGCGCGAGCTGGAGCGGCTCGTCGCCGACCCGGAGATCCGGGCGAACGAGCGCTCCATCATCGAGCCGAAGTCCAAGGAGATCCGCTCGGTCTTCGAGGTGCACCGGATCAGCGAGGTGTTCGCGAACCTGGTGCGCGACGAGCGGGTCGTCGGGCGGGCCCGGCAGATCCTCGGCTCGGACGTGTACGTCCACCAGTCGCGGATCAACGTCAAGCCCGGGTTCGGTGCCAGTGGCTTCTACTGGCACTCGGACTTCGAGACCTGGCACGCCGAGGACGGCCTGCCGAACATGCGGACGGTGTCCGTCTCGATCGCGCTGACCGAGAACTACGACACCAACGGCGGGCTGATGATCATGCCCGGCTCGCACAGGACGTTCCTGGGCTGCGCCGGTGCCACGCCCGAGGACAATTACAAGAAGTCGCTGCAGATGCAGGACGCGGGCACGCCCTCGGACGAGGCGCTGACGGCGATGGCGAGCCAGTACGGCATCCGGCTGTTCACCGGCCGGGCCGGGTCGGCGACCTGGTTCGACTGCAACGCCATGCACGGCTCCGGCGACAACATCACGCCGTTCCCGCGCAGCAACGTGTTCATCGTGTTCAACAGCGTGGAGAACGCCGCGGTGGAGCCGTTCGCGGCGCCCATCCGCCGCCCGGAGTTCATCGGCGCCCGGGACTTCACGCCCGTGCGGTAGCCGGCGGCGGACCGGCGGGCCGGGGCCTTCCCGTGGGACGGGGGCCCCGGCCCGCCGCCGTCCGTTCAGCCGGAGAGCACGTCCAGCAGGCGGTCCACGTCGGCGGCCGTGTTGTAGAGGTGGAAGGACGCACGCAGGTTGCCCGCCCGGTCGGAGACCTCGATGCCCGCCTCGCTCAGCTCCGGCTGGCGGTGGCCGAGCCCCGGCACGGAGACGATCGCCGAACCCGGCGCCGGCACCGGCTCGTGGCCGAGACCGGCCAGCCCCGCGCGGAACCGGTCGGCGAGGGCCAGGTCGTGGGCGTGCACGGCGGCCACGCCCAGCTCCTCCAGGAGTTCCAGCGAGGTCCGCAGCCCGGCGTGGGCGAACAGCGACGGGGAGAGGTCGAAGCGCCGTGCGGACCGGGCGAGGTCGGTGACCGGGCCGTAGCAGCTGTCCCAGGGGACCTCGCCCGCGACCCAGCCGGCCAGCAGCGGCGTCAGCCCGCCGAAGTCCTCGGGGACGACGAGGAACGCGGCGCCGTGCGGGCCGAGCAGCCACTTGTACGAGACCGAGGCCGTGAAGTCGTGCTCGGCGGCGGAGTCCATCGGCAGCCAGCCGGCCGACTGCGAGTAGTCGACGTAGGTGCGGGCACCGTGGGCGCGGGCCGCCTCGCGCAGGGCGGTCAGATCGGCGTTGCGGCCGTCGGCGGACTGGGTGGCGCTCACCGCGACGAGCGCCGTGCCGGGGCGCACCGACTCGGCGAGCCGCTCCAGCGGGACCGCGCGGACCTTGAGATCGCCGCGGACGTGGAACGGGTTGAGCACGGAGGTGAAGTCGCCCTCCACGGTGAGGACCTCGGCTCCGGACGGCAGCGAGGCGGCGATCAGACCGGTGTGCGCGGCGACCGAGGACCCCAGGGCGACCCGTCCGGCCGGTACCCCGGCCAGCCGGGCGTAGGCGGCCCGGCAGCGCTCCACCTCGTCGTACAGCGGGCCCGCCGGCCGGCCCTCGGCCCGCAGCAGCGCCGCCTCGTGCAGGGCGGCTACGGTGCGGGCCGGCAGCAGGCCGTTGCTCGCGGTGTTCAGGAAGGTGCTCTTCGGGGCGAACTCGGCGCGGACAAGACTCTCGAAGCTCTCCGTGGTCTCCATGGCTCCACTGTGAGCCCCGAGCATCTGTCAGTCCATTGCGATTTTTTGCCCGGATCATCTAAGCAGTGCTTATACGAGCCCGGTGACCTGCGCTTTCGCTCAGTGCTGCGGTACGGCGCAGCCGTCGGCCCCGCAGGCCTGCGCGTCGTCCTGGTCGATCACGGTGAGCGGCGACCGGTCGCCCCACGCCTGGGTGAGGGCCTGGCTGAAGACCTCGGCGGGCTGGGCGCCGGAGACGCCGTAGGCGCGGTCGAGGACGAAGAAGGGCACACCGGTCGCGCCGAGCTGCGCGGCCTCGCGCTCGTCGGCGCGGACCTCGTCGGCGTAGCGTTCCGGGTCGGCGAGCACCGCGCGGGCGGCGTCGGCGTCCAGGCCCGCCTCGGCGGCCAGCTCGACGATCCGCTCGTCGCCCTCGGTGAACAGGGAGCGCTCCTCGGCGAAGTTGGCCCGGTACAGAAGCTGGATCAGCTCGTCCTGACGGCCCTGCTCCTTGGCGAAGCGCAGCAGTCGGTGCAGGTCGAAGGTGTTGCCGTGGTCACGGCCGCGGGTGCGGTAGGCCAGGCCCTCGGCGGCGGCCTGGGCGCCGAGGTTGTCCTCGCCGGCCTGGGCCTGCGCCTCGCTCATGCCGTACTTCCTGCTGAGCATGGTGAGCACGGGCTGGACGTCGTCCTTGGCGCGGCCCGGGTCCAGCTCGAAGGAGCGGTGCACCACCTCGACCCGGTCGCGGTGCGGGAAGGCCGCGAGCGCCTTCTCGAAGCGGGCCTTGCCCACGTAGCACCACGGGCAGGCGATGTCGCTCCAGATCTCGACGCGCATGTCTCGGCTCTCTCCAGCTCGTACGGTGACGGAGACTCCCTCCGCCGAGTGGATGAACGTTCAAGCAGCCGGGGTCATTCCCGGGGCACGGAGAACCGCAGCCCGATGTGGTGCTCGCCACCGCGCGGCGGCGGGCCGGCCCAGCCCATCCGGCTGTAGAAGGCCTGCGCGCCCCGGTTGCCGGCGTGCACGTCGAGCACGGCGGTGTGCCGTCCCTCGGCCCGCCACTGCTCCACGCAGGCCGCGTGCAGGGCCGTACCGATACCGGAGCGCCAGTGGTCGGGGTCGACGTGGAACTGGTACAGCTTGACCGTCTCCGGGCCCGCCCCCTCGGGGGTGCGGAAGGAGGCCAGCGCGGCGAGCCGGCCGTCCTCGACGGCGCACAGCACCTGTCCGTCGGGGCGCCGCAGGGCGGTGCGCCAGGCGGCGGGCCAGTCGATGCCGTCGTCCGGGAGGCCGTCCGGGTAGTACGTCGACCGCGCGCGCCGGTGCAGTGCCGCGAGGGCGTCCGCCTCCGCCACTAGGGCGGTGCGGATCACCCGGACTCCGGTCGCGTGGTCGCCGGCCGCGGGGTCGCCGGCCGCGGGGTCGTTGATCATGCCGTCGAAGACGTGCCGGGCCGGGCACCGGTTCCGGTACCGGTCCCCGTACCGGGTCAGCGGCCGTCGCGCAGGTCGTCCGGCCAGGCGCCGCGGAACTCGATGTGGTCGTAGGTGACCACGCAGCCCTCCCCCATCGGCGACTGCGACAGGAAGCCCACCAGGGCGGCGCCCGTCTCCTTCTCGTCGCCGAGGGTGAACAGCCGGACGAACACCCAGCGCCGGCCGTCCCGGGAGGCGTGGAAGGCGAACGCCCGGCCGGTCCGGCTGACCCGCAGCCACACCGAGCTGCCGTCCACGGTGAAGGAGTTGGCGTCGTCGGAGTGGCCCCGGGTGACCACCGTGCAGACGGTGGGCACATCCGGGGAGTACTCCAGGCACAGCTTGGCCCAGGCCCGGTCGCCGACGTGGACGTAGAGCACACCCGCGTCGAACGAGGCGTTGAAGCCCACGGTGACCCGGGCGATCAGCTGGAAGTCGCCCTCGGGCGCCCCGAGCAGCCGGGGCGCGTCGGATGCGGGGTCCAGCGCCTCACCGGTGGGCGGCACGAACCGGTCCTGGCGCGCCCCGGCCCAGCCGCTGAGCACACCGTCCTCGTAGCTCCAGTGGCCGTCGGGCCCGTACGTACGCAGCGGGAACGGGAGTTCAGGAATCTCGACGTCCATCGCGCCAGTCTCCCAGCTCTTTCCTTCCGTGCGGGCCCGGGGAGTTCAGCGTTCCAGGCGGCCGTTGAAGCGGCGGGGCAGCCCCAGCTCGTTCTCGTCGCGCAGTTCGGCGGGCAGCAGCGCCTGCGGGGCGTTCTGGTAGACGACCGGCCGCAGCCACCGCTCGACGGCCGTGCCGCCGACGGAGGTGGACGTCGACGTGGTCGCCGGGTACGGACCGCCGTGGTGCTGGGCGGGTGCCACGGCCACGCCGGTCGGCCAGCCGTTCACCAGGACCCGGCCGGCCAGCGGCGTCAGCTCGGTCAGGAGTTCCGCGCCCCGCCCCTCGCCGGCCGCCTCCTCCTCGGAGAGCTGCACGGTCGCCGTGAGGTTGCCCGGCAGGCGTGACAGCACGGCCTTGACCTCGGTCTCGTCCTCGTAGCGGACGACGACGGTGACCGGTCCGAAGCACTCCTCCAGCAGCAGGTCGTGCTCGCCCTCCTCGGCCAGCCGGGCGGCCGGCACGGTCAGGAAGCCGGCGCTCACGGTGTGCTCGCCGCCCGCCCCCGGCGTCACCGGCGACTCCACGCCGTCCAGGCCCGCGCGCTCGGCGACACCGGCGACGAAGTTGTCCCGCATGCGGTGGTCGAGGAGGACGCCCGCGTCGGTGTCGCTGACCGCGTCGGTGAGCGACTTGAGCAGGCCGTCGCCGGCCGCGCCGGACGGCACCAGGACCAGGCCGGGCTTGACGCAGAACTGGCCGACGCCGAGGGTCATCGAACCGGCGAGGCCGGTCCCGATGGCCTCGGCCCGCTCGGCGGCGGCGGCCTCGGTGACCACCACCGGGTTGAGCGAGCCCAGCTCGCCGTGGAAGGGGATCGGCACCGGGCGGGCGGCGGCGGCGTCGAACAGCGCCCGGCCGCCCTTGACCGACCCGGTGAAGCCGGCCGCGGCGACCAGCGGGTGCCGGATCAGTTCGAGACCGGCGTCGAAGCCGTGCACCAGCCCGACCACGCCCTCGGGGACGCCGTGCTCGGCGGCGGCCCGCCGCAGCACCTTCGCGACCAGCTCGGACAGCCCCGGATGGTCGGGGTGCGCCTTGACCACGACCGGGCAGCCGGCCGCCAGCGCGCTCGCGGTGTCGCCGCCGGCGACGGAGAAGGCGAAGGGGAAGTTGGACGCCGAGTAGACGGCGACGACGCCGAGCGGCACCTTGTAGCGGCGCAGGTCGGGGACCGGCGGGGTGGCGGTGTCGTCGGGGTGGTCGATGACCACGTCGAGGAAGGCGCCCTCGTCGACGATGTCCGCGAAGGCCCGCAGCTGGTAGCAGGTGCGGGCGAGCTCGCCGGTCAGCCGGACGGGACCGAGCGCGGTCTCGGCGTCGGCGGTCTCCACCAGGCCGTCCCGGGCCGCCTCCAGGGCGTCGGCGGCGGCGCGCAGGAAGGCCGCGCGAACGGTGCGGTCGGCCAGCGGGCCGCGCGCGTCGTGCGCGGCCCGGACGGCGTCGTCCACCTCCTGGGCGGTGGCCTCGACCGCGACCTGTTCCCGCTGCTTCCCGGTTCGGGGGTCGACACTCCAGACTGGTGCTGCTGCCACCGCGGGTTCCCTCCACGTGTATCCGGGTCACCCACCAGGGCCTGTATCTGTTCGATATACTGAACACTGTCCCTGATGGTGAATGTGCTGTTGGAGACTATAACTTCAGCTTCTCGTCGAACGAAGGGGTCACAGGCGATGTCGGCTGGCGAGACGGGGGGCGGTGCGCAGGTCAAGTCCGCGGTACGGACGGTCGAGCTGCTCGAATACTTCGCCGGACGCCCCGGTATGCACTCCCTCGCGGCGGTCCAGGAGGCCGTCGGGTATCCGAAGTCCAGCCTCTACATGCTGCTGCGCACCCTGGTGGAGCTGGGCTGGGTGGAGACCGACGCGACCGGGACGCGGTACGGCATCGGGGTGCGGGCGCTGCTGGTCGGCACCTCCTACATCGACGGCGACGAGGTGGTCGCGGCCGCCCGGCCCACGCTGGACCGGCTCTCCGACGACACCACCGAGACGATCCACCTGGCCCGGCTGGACGGCACCAACGTCGTCTATCTCGCCACCCGCCAGTCCCAGCACTACCTGCGCCCCTTCACCCGGGTCGGCCGCCGGCTGCCCGCCCACTCCACCTCGCTCGGCAAGGCGATCCTCGCCACCTACAGCGACGAGCAGGTGCGCAAGATGCTCCCCGAGACGCTGCCGGCGCTCACCGAGAACACCATCACCGACCGCGAGCAGCTCATCGAGGAGCTGCGCCAGGTCCGCGAGCAGGGCTTCGCCGTCGACCGCGAGGAGAACACCCTCGGTCTGCGCTGCTTCGGCACGGCGATCCCCTACCGCACCCCGGCCCGCGACGCCATCAGCTGCTCGGTTCCGGTGGCACGGCTGACCCCGGCGCACGAGCAGATGGTCAAGGACGCCCTGTTCGACGCCCGCGACCGGCTGACACTGGCGACGCGTAGGCTCTGAGCATGCAGATCACCCTGCGCGAGGTCCACGACAGCGATCTGCCGGTCTTCTACCGGCAGATGAACGACCCCGAGGCGCTGCGGATGGCCGCCTTCACCCCGAAGGACCCCTCCGACCGGGAGGCCTTCGACGCGTACTGGCGCCACAACAGGTCGATCGCACTGGTGCGGACGGTGCTGGCCGACGGCGATGTCGTCGGCAACGCGTCCGTGTACGGCGAACCGGGTGAGCGCGAGGTCGCCTTCTGGGTCGACCGCGCCTACTGGGGGCGCGGTATCGCCACGGCCGCCCTGCGCGCCCTGCTCGCCGAGGTCCCCGAACGCCCGCTGTACGCGCGCGCGGCGGCCGACAACTCCGGCTCCCTGCGGGTGCTGGACAAGTGCGGCTTCCGGGAGACGGCGCGGGCGCACGGCTTCGCGCAGGCGCGCGGCACGGAGATCGAGGAGACGGTGCTCGTCCTGGAGGGCTGAGCCGGCCGCCCCCGGGACGGCCGGAGGCCGAGCCCTTCCCCCGTGCGGCGGGAGACGACCGGAGGACCAGCCCTCCCCCGCGCGGCGGAGAGAAATCACCGGCGGGCAGGAGGCGGCGTGAGCGGGCCGCGCGGGAGTGTGGGGGCATGACGCAGTCACTCGCCCCCCGGCCGGTGGCACCCGCCGCCGCGTCCGACCGGACCCGCCGTTTCCTGCGCGCCGTCGCCGTCGCCGCCTGCGTGCCGTATCTCGGCCTGAAGACCGCGTGGATCGCGGGGAGCCGGATCGGCATCCCGGACGGCAGTCCGCTGCTGGAGCACCGGGCCACGATGGCGGTCGCCAACGGTGTCACCGTGGCCATGGACGCCGCCGTGATCGTGCTGGCGCTGATGTTCACCCGGCCCTGGGGAGTGCGGACACCCGCGTGGCTGCCGGTGTTCCCCGCCTGGGTGGCCACCGGACTGCTCGCCCCGATCATGGCGGGGTACCCGGTGCTCCTGGTCGTCGGGGCGCTCGGCGGGACGACCGCCACGCACGGCGAGGGACGGGAACCGTTCCTGGACCCCTGGGTGTTCGGGGTGGTCTACGGCGCCTTCATCCTGCAGGGGCTCGCCCTGGGCACGCTGTTCACGGGGTACGCCCGGCAACGCTGGGGACACCTGTGGCGGGGCCGGGTGCGGGACCTGCCGCCGGCCGTGTCCGGCCGCGCCCACCGGCGACCGGCCGGGCTCGCCGCCGCCGTCGCCCTGCTCCCCCTGACCGCCCACGTCCTGTGGGCGAGCGGCGGCACGGCCGGCCTCGCCGAGGGCCTGGCCGACGACCGTACGAGCACGTTCCGCACCATGGAGACCGTCTACCTGCTGTTCCTCCTCGCGGCCGTCGCCGGTGCCTGCCTGCCGGTCCTGCGCCGCGCCTCCCTCCTCCCGGTGAAGGTGCCCCTCGCGCTCACCTGGGTCGGCTCCGCGGCCACCACCTGCTGGGCGGGCTGGCTGGTGCTGGCCTCGCTACCGGGCGTCCAGGACGCCGCCGACCGGCCCACGGGGTGGATGGACCTCGTGCACGCGGCCGAGATGGTCACCGGGGTTCTCGTGGCCCGGCTCGGCGTCGGTCTGCTCACCGCGCGGTCGGCGGACCGCGGCCGGTGAACCGCGTGAGGACCGCCGCGGGGACGCTGTTCGGGGGACGGGCGCGCCGGCGCTGGGTCCATCTGATCCTCGGCGGGGCGCTCGCCATGCCGTACTTCCTCGTCGGCTCTCTGATCGTCGGGCCGGCGACGAACTCGCGGTATCTGTTCAACGACCTCTCCCTGCAGCTCGCCTCGTTCGCCCTCGCACTGCCGATGGCCGCGCTCACCGCGGCACTGTTCCCGCCGGCCCGGTCGCTGGAGGCCGGGGCGGTGCGCGCCCTGTGCGGCCTCGACCCGGACGGGCTGGCGCGGGGGCCGGCACGCAGCCGCGCCGCGCGGAGGCGCACGGCGGCCTTCTTTACGCTGCACCTGGGGCTGGGCGGCATCGTCGCCGGGATGTCGCTCGCGGTACCGCCGTTCGCGGTGGTGCTGATCGTGCTGCCGGTGGTGTCCCGGCTCGCGGGCACCCGCATGGGCATGCCGGCGGTCTTCGACCACGCCTGGGCGTCGGCGGCGGCTCCGGTGGCGGGCCTGGCCGCGCTGGTGGGGCTGGCGGCGTGCGCGGCCGGTGCCGGGGCGCTGCTGGCCCGCTCGGCGCCGGTGCTGCTCGGCCCGGGGCCCGAGGACCGGCTGGCGGCGGCCGAGGCGCGCGCCGCCGACCTGGCCGTGCGCAACCGGCTCGCCCGGGAGCTGCACGACTCGGTCGGCCACGCCCTCAGCGCGGTGATGCTGCAGGCCAGCGCGGCCCGCCGAGTGTTGGACAGCGACCCGGAGTTCGCGCGGGAGGCGCTCGCCGCCATCGAGGAGACCACGCGCCGCACGGTCGGTGAACTGGACGCGGTGCTGGGCGTGTTGCGGGACGGGGACGCGCCCGGGACGGCACCCGCGCCGACCCTCGCGGCCGATCTGGAGGGCCTGCTGCGGCGCACCCGGGCGGGCGGGCTGCGGGTGACGGCCTCGGTCGGCACCGACACCACCGCCCTGCCGCCGGTCCTGTCCCGCGAGGCGTACCGGATCGTGCAGGAGGGGCTGAGCAACGCCCTCAGGCACGGCGGCGGCCGGGGGACGGTGGCGCTGCGGATCGGGGTCGCCGACGGGCGGCTGCTGATCGACGTGGAGAATCCCCTCCCCGGACGGCAGGGGTGCCGCCCGGGCGGCGGCCACGGCCTGCGGGGCGTCGCCGACCGCGTGCGCCTGCTGGGGGGCTCGTCGCGGGCGGGGCCCGTCGATGACATGTGGCGGCTGTCCGTCCGCCTGCCGTTGGAGGGAACCGCATGACCCGTCCGCCGATCAGGGTCGTCGTCGCCGACGACGAACGCATGGTCCGCACCGCGCTGCGCGCCATCCTGTCCGCCGAGCCGGACCTGGAGGTGGCGGGCGAGGCGGCGAACGGGGCCGAGGCGGTGTCCGTCGTGCGCGAACTGCGGCCCGACGTCGTCCTGATGGACGTGCGGATGCCGGAGGTGGACGGCATCCGCGCCACCGAGCGGATCCTCGCCACGCTCGACGCGCCGCCCCGCGTCGTCGTCGTCACCACCTTCGAGAACGACTCGTACGTCTACGCGGCGCTGCGCGCCGGAGCCGCCGGCTTCCTGCTGAAGCGCTGCGACGCCGACGCGCTGGTGCAGGCGGTACGGCTGGTCGCGCGCAGTGACACCCTGCTGTTCCCGGCGGCCGTGCGGGCGCTCGCCGACGAGCACGCGCGCGCGTACGGCGAACCCCCGGCCTGGGTCGGCCGGCTGACGGGCCGGGAGAGCGACGTCCTGCGGCTGATGGCGGCCGGGCTGACCAACGCGGAGATCGCCGGGCGGATGGACGTCGGGCCCGCCACGGTGAAGACCCATGTGGCGGCGGTGCTCGCGAAGACCGGCGCCCGGGACCGCACCCAGGCGGTGATCGCGGCCTACGAAGCGGGCTTCCTGCGAGGGCGCTCCCAGGGCTGGTGACGGATCCGCCCCGGGGCGGCCGGCCTCGGTTCGCAGTGCCATACAGTGTCCGAAACACCGTACGGCCACATGGCATTCACATGTCACTCATCGGGCAGGAGAGGTCACCCGTGGGCACAGTCGTCGACGACGCCGCCTCCGAGGAGTTCCATGCCTTCTTCGAACGCCACTACGCCGAACTCTCGCGTCTCGCCCATCTGCTGACCGGAGAGCCGGACGCCGCCGACGATCTGGCGGCGGACGCGCTGCTGGCGCTGTGGCACCGCTGGGACCGGGTGCGCGCGGCCGACCACCCGGTGGCCTACGCGCGCGGAGTCGTCGCCAACCTGGCGCGCACCCGCATCCGCAGCGCGGTGCGCGAGCGGCGCCGCGTCGCGCTGTTCTGGTCGCAGCGCGAGGAGAGGACGGAGAACCCGGACGTCGCGGGGGTCCTCGACGTGCGGTCGGCGCTGCGCAGGCTCCCGTTCCGCAAGCGGGCCTGTGTGGTGCTGCGGCACGCCTTCGACCTCTCCGAGAAGGACACCGCGCTGGCCCTCGGCGTCTCGGTGGGTACGGTGAAGAGCCAGACCTCGAAGGGCATGACCGAGTTGCAGCGGCTGCTCGGCCGGCCATCGGTTCCGCGGCAGGTGCGCGCCGCGATGGCAGGTACCCGTGAGACCGCAGGAAGGGACCGATGACCATGCAGCGGGACGTGCACGACGAGCTGCGCGCCCGGCTGCGGGAGGCGGCCGGGACGCACGAACCGGACCGGGAGTACATCCTGGCCCGCGTCGGGCGGGGCATGGCGCAGCGGGGGCGCCCCGACCACCGGGCGACGCGGCCCCCGGTGTGGGGCTGGCTGCGGATCGCCGGCGCCACGGCGGCGGTCGCGGGCATGCTCGCCGCCGGCGGCTACGCGGTCGCCTCGGCCGTGCGCGGCGAACCGGCCCCGCAGGAGCGGCAGGTCGCCGTGCCGCCCCCGCCGGCCGCTTCCCCGGAGGCCACCGGCCGGCCGCCCGCCACCCCGCAGGCTCCGCCGCACACGGCCGGCCCCGAGCGGCCGGACCGCCCGAGCGGCACACCGTCCGGGGCGTCCACGCCCACCGCACCCGCCACCCCCGCCGCCCCGCACGCGCTGCCGGACACCGACGACGTGGAGAACGGCCCGCTGTGGTCGAACGGTTCGGTGGACCCGCACAGCAACGAGTTCTGGGCGCAGAGCAACGTGACGCTGAGGGCCTCGCAGCGGCTGACGGCGCTGACCGTGCAGTTGAAGATCGCCCAGACCGGCGGGGTGTCCTCCACGGGCGCCTGGCGCTCCCTGCCCGAGGGCGACTTCACCCTGACGGTGGCCGAGCGCGACGGCTTCCTCGTCTACACCTGGGTGCTCAGGCAGGGGCGTACCGTCCCGGCGGGCGAGTGGGTGTTCGCGGGCCAGTACGACCACGAGCGGGGCGGCCGGGACGCCGGGGACGACCGGTACACGATCAGCGGCACCACGGACGACGGCCTGCGGACCGTGGGCGGCGACTTCACGGTCCACGCCGCCGGCGACGGGGACGCGTAGCAGACCGGCCCGCAGGTCCCGGCAGCCTCTTCCTCGCCGGTGGCGACCACGAGGCGCAAGAGTCCACGAGGGGCGCGGCCGTCCGCGCCCCTCGGCCCGTGACCCCGCACCCGGGCGAAACTTTCGCTGCCCGCCGTCCCCCGCCCACCGGTTGACGCCCCGTTCCCCGCTGGTGACACTCCCAAGGCGCGCACCATCCGACAGAAAGCGTCAACCGGAACCCCCACACCCCCACAGGACGGCCCATGCGCCTCAGAGCCCTGCTGCTCGTGTGTCTCGCTCTCCTCATCGGCCTGTCGACCGCCCCGCCCGGCGCCGCACACCCCGGAGCCCCGCCCGTGAACCACCCGAAGTACGCCGGATACCTCTTCGCCTACTTCACCGGCGAGGGCACCGCCGACGGCGAGCAGATCCGCTACGCCCTGAGCCGGGGCAACGACCCGCTGCACTGGCGTGAGCTGAACGCCGGCCGGCCGGTGCTCACCTCCACCATCGGCGAGAAGGGCCTGCGCGACCCGTTCGTCATCCGCTCCCCGAAGGGCGACCGGTTCTTCCTGATCGCCACCGACCTGCGCATGTACCGCAACTCCAGCGGCAGCTGGGACGAGGTCCAGCGGCACGGCAGCAAGTCGATCATGGTGTGGGAGTCCACCGACCTGGTCCACTGGACCGACCAGCGCCTGGTGCGGGTCTCACCGGACACCGCGGGCAACACCTGGGCCCCGGAGGCCTACTGGGACGACTCGCTCGGCGCGTACGTCGTCTTCTGGGCGTCGAAGCTCTACGCCCAGGACGACCCGGACCACAAGGGCTCGACGTACAACCGGATGCTGTACGCGACGACGAAGGACTTCCGCACCTTCAGCGCGCCCGAGGTCTGGGACGACCCCGGCTACTCGGTCATCGACTCCACCGTCGTCCAGCACCAGGGCACCTACTACCGCTACACCAAGGACGAGCGGAACCCGTCCTCGGACTCCCCCTGCTCGAAGTTCATCACCGCCGAGAAGTCCACGTCGCTGACGGACACCTCGTACGACTTCGTCGCGGACTGCGTCGGCAGCGGTTCGATCAGCCGCGGTGAGGGGCCGACGGTGTTCCGGTCCAACACCGAGAAGAAGTGGTACCTGTTCATCGACGAGTACGGCGGCCGGGGCTACGTCCCGTTCGAGACGACCGACCTCGACTCCGGCCGGTGGACCATGTCCGCCGACTACCAGCTGCCGGCCAGCCCGCGCCACGGCACCGTCCTGCCGGTGACCCGGCGCGAGTACGACCGGCTGCTCGCCGCGTACCCGGCCGCACCCGCCTCGCTGGTGGACGTGACGGCGCGGCACCAGAAGGGGTACGCCGTCGTCACCGAGGCGGCGTCGAAGGTGGTGCTCCCGATGGAGCCGCACGCCGATCTCGCCCGCCTCGCGCCCCGGTTGTGGGCCGCGGAGGGTGCGACGGTCAGTCCGCCCTCCGGGACCCGCCGCGACTTCCGCAGGCCGCAGACGTACACCGTCACCGGCGCCGACGGCGCCACCCGGACCTGGACGGTGGAGGCGGTCCGCACGCGCAGCCCGGTCCTGCCGGGCCTGAACGCCGACCCGGACGTGCACTATCTGGACGGCGAGTACTGGATCTACCCGACCACCGACGGCTTCCCGGGCTGGAGCGGCACGCGGTTCAGCGCCTACTCGTCGAAGGACCTGGTCCACTGGAAGGACCACGGAGTGATCCTCGACCTGGGGCCGGACGTGTCCTGGGCCGACCGGAACGCGTGGGCGCCGGCGATCGCCGAGCGCGACGGGAAGTACTGGTTCTACTTCTGCGCCGAGCAGCAGATCGGAGTGGCGGTGGCCGACTCCCCCGCCGGTCCCTTCGAGGACGCGCTGGGCCGGCCGCTGGTGGCCAAGGGCGGTCCGCTGCCCGGCCAGATGATCGACCCGGCGGTCTTCACGGACGACGACGGGCAGGCCTACCTCTACTGGGGCAACGGCCACGCCTACGTCGTCCCGCTGGGCGACGACATGGTGTCCTACGACCCGGCGGCGGTGAAGGACATCACCCCGCGGGGCTTCCGCGAGGGTTCCTTCGTCGTCAAGCGCGAGGGGACGTACTACTTCATGTGGTCCGAGGACGACACCCGCAGCGAGGACTACCACGTCGCCTACGCGACGGGACCGTCCCCGCTCGGCCCGTGGACCGGGCGGGGGACGATCCTGTCCAAGCGTCCCGAGTACGGCGTCCTCGGCACCGGCCACCACTCCGTGGTCAACGTGCCCGGCACCGACGACTGGTACGTCGTCTACCACCGGTTCGCGCTGAACGGGCCGGGGCGGCCGGGCGGTGACGGCACCCACCGGGAGACGACGGTCGACCGGCTGTGGTTCGCCGCGGACGGTACCCTTCAGCCGGTCGTACCGACCCTGGAGTCGATCCGCCCGCTGCGGGGGCTCAGCTGACGAAGTACGTCGGGTTCGGCAGCTTGTAGGTGCGGTCGGCGTAGCCGCCCTGCAGGTCCGAGTACTGGTCGCCGAAGTTGGCGATGATCTCGTACCCGAGGTCGTCCTCGATGTGCCGACGGGTGCCCGACTTGTACTCCACGGTGGTGCACTTCCAGGCACCCGGGGCGGCGCAGTCGCTCAGGTAGGCCGGCGGGTTCGCCTTGTCCTTGAGGAACATGTGGCCGGCGTCGAGGTTCACATCGGCGCCGACCTTCTTCAGGTTCTCGACGGCCGCGGCGCGCTCCGCCTCGGCCAGGCCCGAGTTGTAGAACACCTCGACACCGCGCGCCTCGGCGTAGCGGACCAGGGCGGGGCTGCCGAAGACGGCCGGGCGGTCGGCCCGGTTCACGTACTCCGCCCAGGTGGCGGGGTTGTACGTGTAGTTGTAGCGCTTCTCGTAGTCGAGGCTGAGCAGCAGGGTGTCGTCGATGTCGAAGACGACGGCCGGCTTCTCCCCGTGCTTGTGCGCCTTGCGGGCCGCCTTGTCGATGTACTTGCGGGCGGCGGCGTCGATGGCGGCCAGGTCCTTGGCGTACGGGCTGTCCGGGGACGCCTGGTACACGCCGTCGGCGTCCTCGGTGGTGCCGTAGTAGCGGTCGATGTCCTTGACCAGCAGCCCGATGTTGTAGGGCTCGTGGGTGCTGTTCGCGGTCGACTGACCGGCCGTGGCGGCGCCGGCGCCGTAGAGGGCGGCACCGGCGACGGCACAGGCGGCAGCGACGGCCGCGATGCGCGATGGCTTTTGCATGACTGATTTTCTACGCGCGTCACCCCTCCGGGCGCGAGATCCGTTGCCCGATCGATACCAGGTCTTGGGCCGATCGGGGGAATACCCTCGGTCCCGCACCCGCCGAACGGCTCAGTCCGCGGTCGGTTCGGGTCGCTTCTCGGACAGTTCGCGCTCAGTTCGCGGTGGTACGCGGTCGGTTCCGCGGTCAGTCCATGGTGGCTCCGATGGTGGTGCTGCCGGTGGTGAGGAACGCGGTGGCGGGCAGCGAGCCGTCGGACCGGCGGGGGTTGTAGACGGTGCCCGCGTCGGTGGACCGGAAGGCCGGGGTGGCGACACCCGGGTCCCAGTTGTTCATGTAGGAAGTGACCGAGGAGCTCTTGGCGACCGAGCCGCCGCCGTTGCCCACGGCGAGGTTGCGGCCGAGCCTGGCGGCTCCGGTGGCGAAGTAGTAGCCCTTGTTGCCGTTGGCGTAGGCGGTCGTGCGGTTGATGACGATGGCGCCCCTGTTGCTGTTCTCGGTGAAGCCGTTGCCCCGGTTGTCCCAAGCGGCGGAGTTGTTGACGACGTGGGCGACGACCTCGCCGTCGCCGCCCAGCTTGTAGCCGTTGCCGTCGCCCGCGAAGGCGGAGTCGCCCCAGCGGTTCTTCCCGTTGCCGAACGACCAGGTGTGCTCGATGGTGACCGGCGAGGAGAAGGACCACAGGTCGATGCCGTCGTCGGAGTTGTTGAACAGGCGCGCGCCGATGACCCGGTTGCCGCTGCCGGAGCCGAACTTGACGGCGATGCCGTCGGCGTTCTCGCCGTGGCCGGCGCGGTCGTAGTGACCGTAGGAGTCGAGGTTGCGGACGGTGTTGTTCACGGTGCCGTCCCCGGTGAGGGTGAAGCCCGAGTCCCCGCCGTTGATCGTCTTGATGCGGTTCCAGTTGGTGCCGGTGCAGGACTGGCAGACGACCGCGCTGTCCGGGGAGTTCTGGAAGGTGAGGTCCGAGACGTTCCAGTAGTCGGCGGTCAGCTTGAAGATCCAGGCACCGGAGGGCAGGGACGAGCCGTCGATCTTCACGGTCTCCGAGCCGTACGCGGTGAGCGTGACGGGCGCCGAGGGTGTGCCGTCGGCCGTGGACTGGAGGGTGGCCGTCGGGTAGTAGGTGCCGCCGCGGACCTGGATGACGGTGCCCGGGGTGGCGTTCCTGATGGCGCTCGCCAGGTCCGTTGAGTTGCCGACGACGACCGTCGCGGCCTGCGCCGGGGTGGGAAGTGCGGCGAGGCCGGCGCCGAGGGCGAGGGCCGCCGCGGCGGTGAGAGCGGTACGACGGGACATGGAGTGGGGGTCCTTTCGCCGTGCGTGGAGAGGGGGAAGGCGGCCGGTTCAGGGACGCCAGTCGCCGAGGTAGGCCGCCGGGGTGTGCGACCGGGCCTCGGCACGGGTGAGCAGGGGCCGGTTCTCCGGTACGGAGATCTCGGCGCCCGGACCGCTGTTGCGGTACTCGGCGAACCGCTGCTCCTGCCAGGGGAAGGAGTCCGACATGTTGGCGTAGGGCGTGGTCGCGTCGATGCCGGGGCCGAGCCAGGAGTCGCGGACGGTGAGCATGGGCCGGGCGGTCCGGTCGGAGCTGGGCACCCACGGGCGGGCGAGCTTGTAGTAGCCGTCCGGGGCCCGGCTGCTGATCCGGCTCCTGGTCACCAGGTAGCCGTACGGATTGGCGCCCGCGGTGGACGGCGCGAAGACGAACCCGTAGGGGGCGCCGGCCAGGTCGGAGCGGTCCAGGGTGCGGAAGTGGCAGTGCTCGTAGACGGCGGTGGCCCGGCCGAAGACGAAGTCGACGTCGCCCTCCACGTAGCAGTGCGCGTAGTACTGGCGGGCGAAGGAGGCCAGGGACATCGAGTCCGCGTAGAGGGTGTCCTGGTGGCCGAGGAAGCGGCAGTGGGTGAAGGCGCCGCGGTCGCCCTGCACCTTGATCGCGACGGCCTGGGTGCCGGAGACACCGGGGTGGTCGGCGCGCAGCCAGTCGTTGGCGAAGGTGATCCAGCGGGCGGTGAAGCCGTCGGCCTTGACGGTGGTGGTGGCCGAGCCGGTGGTGCCGTACGTACCGGAGCCGTCCGGTTTGGGGGTGCCGGCGGCGTTGTCGTACACGACCACGACGTCACGAGGGTTCTCGGAGGCGCCGATCCAGGTCATCTCCGTGCGGTCGGACGTGACCTGGACGGTCTCGCGGTAGACGCCGGGGGCGAGGACCAGGGTCCGGCCGCTGCCGGTGGCGGCGGTGACGGCGTCCTGGACGGAGGTGAAGTCGCCGCGGCCGTCGGGGGCGACGTAGAGGGTCCGCGGCGTGAGCCGGGCGGCGGGTGAGCCGAAGCGGCCGAACGGTCGGCGGTCGCCGTGGGCCGCGGCGGGGCCGGCGGTCAGGGCGAGGGCGGCGCCGGCGCCGGCGCTCGCCACGAGGAAGTCTCGTCTGGACAGGGGACGTCGGGTGCGGGGCGCGGGCATGGCGGCTCCTTGGCGAGGCGGCTCTGGAGGGGTGCGGGGCCGGGGCGGGCGCCTTTGTGGTGGGGATGCGGTGCGGACCGCCCCGGCAGGCTCGCTCGGGGTCGGGTCAGCAGACGCGGCCGGCGCCCGCGCGGTGGTCGACGATGTGGGGCACGGCCCTCGGGTGGTCGACCCGGGTGCGCAGCGTCGGGGTCCAGCCGGCGCCTCGGCGCAGCGTCTCGTCGGGGATCTCCGCGTTGTGCACGGCGATCAGGTCGACGGGCCGGCCGTTGACGTAGTTGTTCACCGCGGTGAGCGGCTCGTCGTTCCACCGCTTGAGGGTCTTGGCGGCGCTGACGCCGGCCGGCATCGAGAACGCGTTGTCGGAGGCGTACAGGTGGGAGGCGATGCCGATGCCGAAGGTGTAGCCGTAGGTGTCGGCGTCGTCGACGACGAAGTGGTTGTTGTAGGAGTCGACCTGGCCGAACCGCACGCGGGGCGCCCGCTCGACGATGCCCTCGAAGCGGTTGTGGTGCAGGGTGACCTTGAGCTTGCCCTCGTCGGTGGCGCCGGCGCTGTTGCTGTTGCCGATCAGCATGGTCTTGTCGTGGTCCTCGAAGGAGTTCCACGACACGGTGACGTAGTTCGCGCCGCGCACGATGTCGACCAGGCCGTCGTGCTGCTGGAAGACCTTGCCGAAGTAGGTGGGCAGGGAGCTGTCCGGGTGACGGCCGTCGGTGAGGGTGTTGTGGTCGACCCACACGTGGTGGGAGCCGTAGACGACGACGGCGTCGTACTCGGAGTTCCAGGCGCCGGTCTTCCCGTCGTCGGTGGGGTCCCACTGCGGGAAGCAGTCGATCGGGGCCTCGACGTCGAGGTTGCGGATGATGACGTTCTCGACGCCGCGGACCTGGAGGCTGCCGCCGAGGATCCCGGAGTGGCGACCGACGCCGACGATGGTGGTGTTGGACGGGACGTTCGCCTTGACGGCCTTGTCCTGGTTGTCGGCGGACGCGGCACGCAGGTCCTCCTGCTCGCCGCTGACCTCGGTGTCGTGGCCCCAGACCGCGGGGTCGTAGTCGGCGAGGTACTGCCGGAAGTCGTATCCGTCGGCGGCGAAGGCGTCGCAGCCCTCGGACACCGCGTCGATCATCCCCTGAACCCTGATGATCTTCGGGGCGTCACCGCCGTCGGCGAGGGCGGCGCGGAACTCGTCCCAGGTGGTGACGGTGTAGACGTGCTGGGCGTCGGCGGCCGAGCCGCCGGTGGTGCCGGGGCCCTCGGAGGCCCAGCCGTCATCGGCGGCGAGCACCTGACGGCCGAGGTCGCGGCCGTGCGCCTGGGCGGGGGTTCCGGACAGGGAGAGCACGAGAGCGGTGCAGCCGACCAGCGCGGCGGCTCTCACTGTGGCATGCCCATGCCACTTCTGTGCGTTCATGGTGCGGCTCTCTTTCTTGGTGACGGGGGGTGTTACTCGGCGCTGCGGGCCGGCCAGGTGATCCACGACTCCGGTACGTCGTCGTCGAGCCGGCGCACGTCGCACGGCTCCAGCACCCGGGTGCGCAGCAGTTCCCGGGCGGCCAGGCGCGCGACGGCGATCGCGCCCGGCGGGTTGAAGTGCGTGTTGTCCTGCTCGGTGGCGGTCCAGTTGAAGTACTTCTTGGTCTCCTCGGCGCCCAGCTCCTGCCAGAGCGCCAGGGACAGCGCCTCGATGTCCAGCAGCGCCACGCCCTCCTGCTCGGCGAGCGCCCGCATGGCCGCGGGGTAGTCGCCGTGGGTGGTCCGGGCGTTGCCGTCCGCGTCGAACCTGCGGCGCTCCACGGAGGTGGCCAGCACCGGCCGTGCGCCCCGGGCACGGGCTCCGTCGACGTACAGCCGCAGATGGTCCTGGTACGTCGACCAGGGCTCGGTGTAGCGGGTGGGGTCGGCGCTCTTCTCGTCGTTGTGACCGAACTGGATCAGCAGGAAGTCGCCGGGGCGGATCGCCGCCAGGATGGCGTCGAGCCGCCCCTCGTCGTAGAAGCTCTTCGAACTGCGCCCGTTGACCGCGTGGTTGGCGACGGGCAGGTTCTTGTGCAGGAAGAAGGGCAGTGCCATGCCCCACCCGGTCTCGGGCGCGGCGTCGGCGTACTTCTGGGCGGCGGTGGAGTCGCCGGCGATGTACAGGGTGCGGTACCGCCGCGCGGCCTGAGCGGTCCCGTTCACCGCGAGGGCGAGGGGGGCGGAGGCGAGAGCGGCGGCGGTGAGCTGACGGCGGGTGAGGGACACGCCAGGTGCCTTTCGGTAAGGGGAACGCCGGGAGGGGCGCGGGTCGTTGCCGACCGGCGGTTCCGCCGCGGGGCGCGACCGGTCACGGCCGGCCGGCCGTCACCCCGCTGCCGGAACCACTCGGCTCGTCAGCTCTTCTTCTGCTGATTCCACTCCGCCTGCGCCTTGTCGAGCTGCTCGGCCATCGTGTCCAGGAAGTCCTTGGCGCTCATCTTCCCGAGCAGGACCTTCTGGAAGTTCGGCTCGTTGTCGGACTTGGAGACGGTGTTCCAGTCCGGCAGGTAGTACGGCAGCTGCACGATCGTGGTGGAACCGTCGTTGAGCGCCGCGGCCGCCAGCTTGGTCGGCTCGGCCTTGGAGATCCACGGGTCCTTGGCGGCCTCCTTGTTGGACGGGATGGCGCCGGCCGACTCGTTCCACTTGGAGTTCGACTCGTGGGAAACGGCGAACTCGATGAACTTCCAGGCCGCTTCCTTGTTCTTGGAGCTCTTGAACAGGCCCAGTCCGTCGACCGGGTTGGAGACCTGGACCCGCTTGCCGCCGGGGCCGGTCGGCTGCGGGATGCCGCGGAACTTGTCGGTGCCCAGCGCCTTGACGTGGTCCTGGTAGGAGCCCAGGTTGTGGTTGAGCATGCCGATGGTGCCGGAGTCCCACTGGGCGACCATCTTGGTGAAGTCGTTGTTGAGGTCGGCCGCCGGGGTGACCTTCTTGTACAGGCCGGCGTACTTCTCCAGCGCCGCCACGTTCTTCGGGTCGTTCAGCGTGGTCTTCTCCCCGCCGGCGTCCCAGAACGAGGTGATCCCGGACTGCCCGTACATCGCGTCGAGCGCCTGCGCGATGGATCCCGCGCCACCGCGGATGGTGTAACCGAACTCGTTCTTGCCGGCGTTCGTCAGCTTCTCGGCGGCCGTGTAGAACGTGTCCCACGTCTCGGGCGCGTCCAGGCCCGCCTTCTGGAACAGGTCGGTGCGGTAGTAGAGCGTGCCGTTGTTCGCGGAGGTCGGGATCGTGTACATGTGCGCGTCCGAGCCGCCGGCGTTCTTCACCGAGGCGATCATGCCCTCGTTGAGCTTGCCGTCGAGGGACGACTTGGCGAGCCGGTCCTCCAGCGGCTCCAGCGCGTCCTGGGCCGCGATGCCGGCCAGCATCGCCGCGCCGACACCGCCGACGTCCGGCAGGCCGCCGCCCTGGATGGCGGTGTCGTACTTCGACTGGGCCTCCTTGGACGGCAGGCCCACGTACTCGACCTCGATGTCCGGGTTGGCCTTCTCGAAGTCGGTGATGATCTCCTTCCAGATGTCGGTGCGCACACCGCCGTTGTTGTCCCAGAAGACGATCTTGCCCTTGCCGCTGCCCTCGCCGCCCTTGTCCCCGGAGCCGCTGCCGTCGTCGCCGCAGGCGGTGGCGGTCAGGGCGAGCACGGAACCCAGGGCTACGGCAGCGGCGGCGCGCCTGCTTCTGTGGATGCTGGTCTTCATTGGTCGGCTCTCTTCTTCTGGATCCAACGGAGCTGTGTGTGGCTGGGGGGTCTGTATCGGTGCGGAGCTGTGTCGAGCGGTGCCGAGCTGTGAAGTTGTGGGGGTCAGTGGGTGCGGGCGTACGGGTCCCGGCCGTCCGGTCCCACGAGGTGGGCGGCGACGGTGCGGCCGCGCGCGTCCGCCGCGCTCGACTCCGGCCGGTCGGCGGTGACCGCCGCGCCGGGGCCGGGGTCGCGGTACTCGGCGGACCGGGCGTCCTTCCACGAGAAGCCGCCCCTGCCGGTCCACGGCGCGGACCTGATCGCGGCCGCCAGTTCGCTGTCCCGGATCAGCACCTGGGCCACGGCGTCCGGTTCCTCTCCCGGCTGCCGGGGCCGACCCAGGTGGTGGAAGGACCCGGCGGGCGCGTCGCCGACGATCCGCGAGCGGGTGACCAGGGAGCCGTAGGGTTCCCCCTCCACTTCGAGGCGGCCGTCCCGCAGCCGTTGTCCGTGTCCGAACCCCGGCTCAGCGCCCGGATCACCGGCCGCTCGACGACGGCCGTGGCCCGCCCGTCCTGGTTGCCCGGGAAGGCGGTGCCCTCGAAGACGATCCGCTCGCCGGTCGTCTTCACCGCCGGCGCCTGCTCGCCCTTCGGGTCGTGCGCGGCTTCGTCGAAGTCGTCGCTGAAGGCGAGGTTGCGGGCGGTGACGTCATGCGCGTCGGTCCACACCGTGGCGCTGCAGGTCGAACCGCCGTACCCGCCGGGCGTGTCGTAGACGATGACGGTGTCCGAGCGGTGCTGTCCAGTCCCCTGCGGCATGATATTCGGCTTTGTCACGGGAATGTGAATCTTCTCCCGGTACGTTCCCGGCGCCACGGCGATGGCCACGGGCAGGTCGTTGCCCGCCGGCACGGCGTCCACGGCGGACCGCACGGTCGGGCGGGCGCCGGGGACGTGCAGCGTCACGGCGCCGCCGATCCGCCGCTGCGGCCCGGAGAACCGGGTCACCCGCGCCGGTACGGCGGCCGCCGGATCGAGCCGGTAGGAGGAGAAGTCCCACGGGTCGAAGGCGTCCCCCCGGGTGTCGGTGCGCCCGGTGGTGTTCCGCAGGACGGAGCCGCGCTGCACCAACTCGGCGGTGGGATCCGCCTGGTAGGGGTGCCGCACGCCGTCGTAGTAGCTGTTCTCGATGACCATCCGGGTGCGGCCGCGCGACCAACTGCCGTACGTCCACACGGGATCGCCGCTGGCCACCTGCGCCGAGAAGTAGTTGTCGTACAGGCGCGCGTAGGCGCAGTTGTCGGCGGACGGGTTGCGCTGCTTGGTGCCGGTGAACCAGTTGTGGTCGACGGACGCCTGGTCGGCGACCGTGACCACCTTGCCGCCGGTGGTGCCGGTGGTGCCGCCGGCGAGGGAGGCGAAGCCGTGCGCCCGGTCCGTCCAGCGGGCGGCCGCGGAGGCGGAGACGGGCGCCGTCGCGGTGGCCTCGTCGGCCCTCGCCTGGCCCGCCTGGCCCACCGCGCCGAGGCCCAGGGCGGCGGCCAGGCCGGTGACGGCGGCCAGGACGACACCCGGTCTCGGCAATCGCTTGCCATGGAAGTGCGTCATTGCGGCTCCCAACAGGCTTGGAGACACGGTCGGTTACAGCGGGGTGATCCGGAAGCGCGTGAACGTGGCCGCGCCGGCGCGCCCGGGCCCGTCGGGCGCGGCGGCGAACAGCCCGAGCAGGGCGCCGACCCAGCGCCAGGGCGTGGCGGCGAAGACCGGACCGGAGGGCGACAGGCCGTCGCCGGGATCGGCGAGGAAGCGGCAGCGTGCCCCGGCGCCGATCTCGATCCGCAGCCGGGCCCGGCCGTGCGGGGCCGGCCGGGAGCGGGCGGCGTCCCGTTCCGCCTCGGCGACCGGCTCGGCGAACCGGTGCACCAGCCGGACCGTCCCGTCGGCGTCGCGCTGGAGCCCGATCCAGGCGAAGGCGTCGCCGAGGACGGCGAGTCCGGCCCGCGCGCCGGGTTCCGCGTCGTGCAGCTGAAGCGTCACCTCGACGGCGGACGGCATGCCGGGCAGCCGCTGGGTCAGCACGTTCGGCAGCCGACGCAGGTCGTGCGCGTCGAGGTCGCGGACACAGGCCAGCCGCAGTCCGTCACCGGAGTGCTGGGTGGCCCATCCGTCCTGGGGATCGGCGGTCCACTGCCACTGCCGGCCGAAGCGTCCGCCGGGGAAGTCGTCGTCGGTGGCGGGCGCGGCGGGCGGCTGCGCCGGCAGGCGGGGCCTGTCGTGGACGAGGACGGGGGCGCCGTCGTCCCCGAGCACCGGCCAGCCGTCGTTCCCCCAGCGCATCGGCTGCAGGTGCACCACCCGGCCGTACGCGCCGCGCTGCTGGAAGTGCAGGAACCAGTCCTCGCCCGCCGGGGTGCGCACCCAGCCGCCCTGGTGCGGGCCGTTGACGTCGGTGTCCTTCTGTTCGAGGACGATCCGCTCCTCGTAGGGGCCGAAGAAGTCCCGGGACCTGAGGGCGCCCTGCCAGCCGGTCTCCACTCCCCCGGCGGGCGCCAGGATCCAGAACCAGCCGTCGTGCCGGTAGAGCTTGGGGCCTTCGAGGGTGAACCAGCCGGGTATCCGGTCCGCGTCGACGATCACCTTGCCGTCGTCGAGCAGGGAGGTGCCGTCGGGGTGCATCCGATGGCCGGTCAGGCGGTTCTTCACGCCCGCGCGGGACTTGGCCCAGGCGTGCACCAGGTACGCCTCGCCGGTCTCCGGGTCCCACAGGGGGCAGGGGTCGATGAGCCCCCTGCCTTCCTTCAGCAGGTGCGGGCGAGTCCAGGGGCCCCTGATCTGCGGGGCGTTGACCTGGAAGATGCCCTGGTCCGGGTCGCCCCAGAAGATCCAGAAACGGTCGTCGTGGTGGCGGATCGAGGGGGCCCAGACGCCGCGGTCGTGGCGGGGCCGGCCGAACTCGGCCGCCGGGGTGAGACGGTCCAGGGCGTGGCCGACCAGCGTCCAGTTCACCAGGTCCCGCGAGTGCAGCAGGGGCAGCCCCGGGGTCCGTCCGAAGCTGGAGGCGGTGAGGTAGAAGTCGTCGCCCACGCACACCACGTCCGGGTCGGACCAGTCGGCGTTCAGGACCGGGTTGGTGTACGTCGTCACTGGCTCACCGCCCTGCGGGCCAGCGCGGCTGCGTCGTCCCGGCCCAGGCGGCCGTCGGCGACCACGGTGACGATCCGGCGTACGGCGGTTCCGCCGGGCGGGACGGCCAGCCGCTCCTCGGACGCCAGCGACGAGCCGGCGCCGGGGTACTCGGCGGTGCGCACGAACCAGGGGTCGCGCCGGGTGGTGCCGGTGGCCCCGGCGAAGACCAGGGTCCAGTCGGTGCCGGTCAGGGCGAGCCAGTCGGCGGGCCGGCCGTGCGCCCGTTCCTCGCCGTCGGCGGTCTCGGTGAACACGTCGGGGGGCCGCTCCTCCTTGCGGGCCCGCCAGAAGAAGCCGCCGTAGGCCGCGCCGGGGCGCCCGTTGGTGGCGGGGCTGCCGATGGTGACGGGCTCGGCGGTGACGTTGGTGAGCGAGAAGGTGAAGTCCAGCGCCCACGCCGTGGCGGTGAGTCCGGTGGCGGCGACGGTGCGGCGCTCGCGCAGCATTTCCCGGCCGGCGGCGACCCAGCGCAGCTCGGCCACGAAGCCGTCGGGGTCGCGCAGTTGGAAGCCGGCGTGCCGCTGGGCGCCGTGGTTGTCGAGCTCGGTGGGGCCCTGGTCGCGGACGAAGGTGCGCCCGCCCCAGAAGTTGTGCCCCTCGACGTCGGGAACGGCGACACCGACGCCGAGGTGGTGTGCGTGGTCGGCCGGGGTCAGCTCGGTGACCGCCGTGCCGGCCAGGGTGGTGACGGGATGCAGGTAGGGGCGCGGGGAGAGCCGGGCCGGCAGTTCGGGCCGGGTGACGTAGCGGCCGACCGGGCGGCCCGCGACCCGCAGGACGTGGGCGTCGTCGCTCGTCATCAGGTGCTCACCTCTCTCGGCAGGTCGCGGGCGGGCGGCGGCCAGGGGGCGCCCAGTTCGGAGTAGAGCGAGAGGGTGTCGGCGGCCGCGGCGACCAGGCCGTCCACCCCGGGGACCACCCGGCGGCCCTCCTCCGGCAGCGTCCGCCAGGCCGTGGCGGGCAGCGGGGCCGGGTCGGGGGCGGTGCGGATCGCCTCGACGACCTTCATGAAGGCACCGGTGGCGTCCGGCGGGACGAGCAGGGCGGCGCCGTCCACCAGATGGTCGACCAGGTTCTCCAGCAGGTCGGTGCGGCCGTACTCGGACTCCTGCGGGCCGTGGTCGGCACGCTGCAGCAGGACCCGGTCCTGCTTGTACCAGTGGGTGATCCGGCCCCGGGTGCCGTGCACCAGCACGTACGGGTCGTCCGGGCGCTCGGCGCACAGGGTGGCGGCGACGGTGACGCGGCGGCCCGCCGCGGTGGTGACGCGGACGCAGGAGGTGTCGTCGGACTCGATGTCGTTGGCGTGCCACAGCTCGGTCTCGATGCCCGTGACGTCCTCGGCGCGGGTGGCGCCGTCGAGGGCGAGCGCGGTGACGACGGCGTGCGCGAGCGGGTTGGTGAGGGCGCCGTCGATCACGTCGACGCCGTCCATCCGCCGCTTGCCGGCCCAGGGGGCGCGCCGGTAGTACGCCTCGGGCCGGGCCCAGGCACCGGCCCCGCCGACGCCGGTGACCTCGCCGATGGCGCCGTCGGCGATCAGCTCGCGGATCGCGGGGACGGCGTGGGAGCCCAGCGACTGGAAGCCGATCTGGCAGGCCACGCCGGCGTCGGCGATCCCGTCGGCCATCCGGCGGAACTCGGCGTAGGAGGGCGCCGGGGGCTTCTCCAGGAGCAGGTGGACCCCTCGGGCGGCGGCGGTCAGCGCCAGGTCGGCGTGGGTGGGGATCGGGGTGCAGACCACGGCGATGCGGGCGCCGGTGGCCTCCAGCAGCGCCGCGAAGTCGGCGGACTGTGCGGGGCTGCCCAGGCCGTCGGGGATCTCCTCCCGGCCGAGCGGGGTCAGCTCGCAGATGCCGGCCAGGCGGACGATGCCCTTGTCCTGGAGGCGGCGGATGTTGTCCAGGTGCCAGCGGCCGTGGCCGCGGGCGCCGGCCAGCACGAGGGGTACGGGCATGTCGGTCACGGGGTCCTCCCTGCGTCCGCGCCGCGGGCCGCCTCGCGGTCGGCCACGGCGCTGTCGGTCCTTCCGTGCAAATGGCAGTGGTTCATCCCTTGACCGCCCCCGCGCTGAAGCCGGTGATCAGCCACTTCTGGATGAACGCGAACACGATCACCACGGGGACGGCGGCGATGATGCCGCCGGCCGCCAGCGCGCCCAGGTCGACGCTGTCGGCGCCCATCAGGGTGTTGAGGCCGACCGGGATCGTCTGCTTGCTCTGGTTGTTGAGGAACATCAGGGCGAACAGGAAGTGGTTCCAGGAGTGCACGAAGGCGAAGGAGCCGACGGCGATCAGCCCGGGGCGCAGCAGCGGCAGCACCACGATCCGGAAGGCGCGCAGCCGTCCGCAGCCGTCCACCCAGGCCGCCTCCTCCAGGGAGTACGGCACGTTCTTGATGAAGTTGCTGATCAGGATGATCGACAGCGGCAGCTGGAACACGGTCTCGGCGATGATGACGCTGCCGAGCGAGTTGATCATCTGCAGGTTGGCGAAGATCTCGAACAGCGGGACCAGGAGCAGGGCCCCGGGGACGAACTGGGAGCAGAGCAGGGCCAGCATGAAGCCCTGCTTGACCTTGAAGTCGAAGCGGGCGAGGGCGTAGCCGCCGGCCAGGGCGACCAGGGTGGTCATCACCAGCGTGGCGACGCCGACGAGGACGCTGTTCTGGAAGTAGGTGCCGAAGCTCCGCTCGTTCCAGACCTTCTCGAAGTGGTCGAAGGTGACCGGCCAGGGCACGAGCGAGGTGGATCCGGCCGGGCGCAGCGAGAACAGCAGGATCCAGTAGAAGGGGACGAGGGTGAAGACGAGGTAGATCGACAGCGGCAGGTAGATCTGCCAGCGGGGGGCCTCGTCCCAGGCGCGGTGGCCCTTGGCGGTACGGGGCGCCTCGGGGGCCGGGGGCGCGGGGGCGGGGGCGGGCTTGACGGCCTCCTTGGTGATCACTTGGACTCGCCTCCGAACTTGCTCAGCCGCAGATAGACCATCGAGCAGAAGAGCAGGATCACGAACGCGACCGTGGTCAGGGCGGACGCGTAGCCGAAGTTGTGGGCGTCGACGCTGGTGTTGGCGATGTACAGCGGGAGCGTCGTGGTCTCGCCGGCCGGTCCGCCGCCGGTGAGGGTGTAGAGCAGGTCGACGTTGTTGAACTCCCAGACCGCGCGCAGCAGCGTGGACAGGACGATGGCGTCCTTCAGATGGGGCAGGGTGATGTGCCAGAACTGCTTGATCTTGCTCGCCCCGTCGACCTCGGCGGCCTCGTAGAGGTCCTTGGATACGGACTGGAGGTCGGCGAGGACGAGGATCGCGAAGAAGGGCACGCCGCGCCACAGGTCGGCGACGATCGCCGCCGGGAAGACGGTCGAGGTGTCCGACAGCCAGCTGGTGCCGTAGCTGCCGACCCCCATGTCGGCGAGGTAGCGGGTGATACCGGTCTGGGAGTTGTAGAGCAGCACCCAGATCGCGGAGGTCAGTACGCCGGAGACGGCCCACGGGGAGAACACCAGGGCGCGTCCCAGCGCCCGGCCCGCGAAGGTCTGGTTGACGATGAGCGCCAGCGCCAGGCCGAACAGCAGCTGGAGGCCGACCTCGACGACCACCCACTTGGCACTGAAGGCCAGGGTGTCCCAGAACTGGGGGTCGTCGGTGAAGATCTGGACGAAGTTGTCGAAGCCCGCGTAGCCGTTGCGCCATGGTTTGGTGGGGTTGTAGTTCTGCAGGCTGTAGTAGAAGACGCTGATGACCGGGTAGGCGATGAAGCCCAGCATCAGCAGGCCCGCCGGGGCGATCAGCAGGTAGGGGAGTCTGCGGGGCGTGGCGGAGGCACGGCGCCGCCGGGGTGGCGCGGGCGGTTTCGCCACGGCTGCGGCTTGGGCCATGACTGTTCTCCGTTCGCTTGCTTGCTGTGGGTCGTGTACGGGTGGAGAAGGGTGGGGCGGGAAGCCGGGTGAAGCGCTTTCCACCTGTGCAGGGTGCGGCTGCGCGCCGCGTCGATCGGGGCGGGGGTCAGCCGGCGTAGGGGTCGGCGACCTTCCCGGGGCGGGCCAGGAACTCGAAGTCGCAGCCGGTGTCCGCCTGGGTGATCTGGTCGTTGTAGAGCGCGCCGTAGCCGCGCTCGTAGCGGGCGGGCGGCGGCGTCCACTCGGCCCTGCGGCGCGCCAGTTCCTCGTCGTCCACGTGGAGGTGGAGGCTGCGGGCCGCGACGTCCAGGGTGATCCGGTCGCCGGTGCGGACGAGGGCGAGCGGTCCGCCGACGTGCGACTCGGGTGCCACGTGCAGCACGCAGGCGCCGTAACTGGTGCCGCTCATGCGGGCGTCGGAGATCCGCACCATGTCCCGTACACCCTGCTTGAGCAGGTGGTCGGGGATCGGCAGCATGCCGTACTCGGGCATGCCCGGGCCGCCCTTGGGACCGGCGTTGCGCAGGACGAGCACGCTGTCGGCGGTGATGCCGAGATCCGGGTCGTTGATGGTGCGCTGCATGGTCCGGTAGTCGTCGAAGACGACCGCGGGGCCGGCGTGCTTGAGCAGGTGCGGCTCGGCGGCGATGTGCTTGATGACGGCGCCGTCGGGGCAGAGGTTGCCGCGCAGCACGGCCACCCCGCCCTCACTCGCCACCGGGTTGCCGCGGGGGCGGATGACGTCGTCGTCGTGGACGAGCGCGCCGGCGATCTGCTCGCGCAGCGTGTCGTACGAGACGGTGGGCCGGTCCAGGTGGAGCAGGTCCGCGATGCGGGAGAGGAAGCCGGGCAGGCCGCCGGCGAAGTGGAAGTCCTCCATGAGGTACTTCCGGCCGCCGGGCCGGACGTTGGCGAGCACCGGGACGGTGCGGGCGACGCGGTCGAAGTCGTCCAGGGTGAGCCGGACCCCGGCCCGGCCCGCCATGGCGATCAGATGGATCACCGCGTTGGTGGAGCCGCCGAGCCCCAGCACGGTCGTCACCGCGTCCTCGAACGCCTCACGGGTGAGGATGTCGTTCAGGGTGCGTCCGCGGTGGACCAGTTCGACGATACGCAGGCCCGCCGCGGCGGCCATCCGGTCGTGCCCGGAGTCCACGGCCGGGATGCTGGACGCGCCGGGCACGGTGACGCCGAGCGCCTCGGCGGCGGCCGTCAGCGTGGACGCCGTGCCCATGGTCATGCAGTGGCCGGGCGAGCGGGCGAGGCCGCTCTCCAGCTCGGTCATCTCGCAGTCGCCGATCAGGCCGGCCCGCTTGTCGTCCCAGTACTTCCACATGTCGGTGCCGGAGCCGAGTACCTCGCCGCGCCAGTGGCCGGGCAGCATGGGCCCGGCCGGCACGAAGACCGTAGGAAGGTCGACGGAGGCGGCGCCCATCAGCAGCGCGGGGGTGGTCTTGTCGCAGCCGCCCATCAGCACCGCGCCGTCCACGGGGTAGGAGCGCAGCAGCTCCTCGGTCTCCATCGCGAGCAGGTTGCGGTAGAGCATCGGGGTGGGCTTCTGGAAGGTCTCGCTCAGTGTGGAGACCGGGAACTCCAGCGGGAACCCGCCGGCCTGCCACACGCCCCGCTTGACGGCCTGGGCGCGGTCGCGCAGGTGCACATGGCAGGGGTTGATGTCCGACCAGGTGTTGAGGATCGCGACGACCGGCTTGCCGAGGTGCTCCTCGGGGAGGTAGCCGAGCTGGCGGGTGCGGGCGCGGTGGCTGAAGGAGCGCAGACCGTCGGTGCCGTACCACTGGTGGCTTCTGAGCTCTTCCGGCTTCTTCATATGGACCATCCGGCGGCGATGGCGGCGACCTCGGCGCGCTCGGCCTCCGGCAGCGCGCGGCTGGGCGCCCGGACGTCGCGGCGGCACAGGCCGAGCGAGGCGAGGGCCTCCTTGACGACGGTGACGTTGTCGGCGCTGCCGTTGGCGGCGCGCAGCTCCTCGAAGCGGCGGATCTGCTCCCAGACCTTCATGGCGGCCGGGTAGTCGCCCGAGCGCAGCGCCTCGATCATGTTCAGCGAGACGGCCGGGGCGACGTTCACCAGGCCGGAGGTGAAGCCGGTGGCGCCCGCGGAGAAGTAGGACGGGGCGTAGGGCTCGGCGAGTCCGGCCACCCAGACGAAGCGTTCCAGCCCGGCGTCCCGGGCGAAGGCCGCGAAGCGCGCGGCGTCCGGGACGGCGTACTTCACGCCGATGACGTTGGGGCAGGCGTCGGCGAGTGCTGCGAGGTGCTCGCCGCGCAGCTGCGGGTTGCGGATGTACGGCACGACGCCCAGCTCGGGCACGGCCTCGGCGATGGCGCGGTGGTAGTCGACCCAGCCGCGCTGCGAGACGTAGGGGTGGACGGGCTGGTGGACCATCACCATCCGGGCGCCCAGCCCGCGGGCGTGCCGGGCGGAGGCGACGGCGGTCGGCACGTCGTGGCCGACGCCGACCAGGACCACCGCGCGCTCACCGGCCTCGTCGAGGGTCAGCTCGGTGACCAGGCGGCGCTCCTCGGGGGCGAGGGCGTAGAACTCGCCGGTGTTGCCGTTCGGGGTGAGGGTGGTGATCCCGCCGTCGAGCAGCCGGCGCACCAGGGCCCGGTGGGCTTCCCGGTCGACGGAGCCGTCCTCGGCGAACGGGGTCACCGGGATGGCCACCACGTCGGCCAGCGCCGCGCGCTGGGTCTCGAACGCCACGCTGCTCATTCCTGACCTTCCTGTTCCGGCGCCCCGGGGAACGCCCGCTGGACGAAGGACGCGATGTGGGCGTGGAGCGCGCGGGCCGCGCCGTCGGCGTCACCGGCCAGGGCGAGCCGCAGGATCTCCCGGTGCTCGCCGGCCTCCCGCTCCCAGGAGGGGGAGGCGGCCCAGGCGACCGCGGAGACGAGAGCGGCCTGGTCGCGGACCTCGTCGAGCATCCGGCCGAGCAGCGGGTTGCCGCACGGCAGGTACAGGGCCCGGTGGAACTCCCGGTTCGCCAGCGAGCGTTCGGCGGTGTCGGTGGCCACGTCGGCCCTGGTCAACGCTTCACGGGCGGCGTCCAGTGAGGCACCGCGGAGAACCGCGCGCTTCAGCGCCTCGGGTTCGAGCAGCAGGCGCACGTCGTAGACCTCACGCGCCATGGCCGCGTCCACCGTGCGCACCGTGACGCCCTTGTACTGGCTCATCACGACCAGTCCGGTGCCGGCCAGGGTCTTGAGCGCCTCACGCACCGGGGTCTTGGAGACCCCGAACTGGGCGGCGAGTTCGGACTCGACCAGGGCCTGACCGGGCGTGAACAGCCCGGTGAGGATGCGTCGCTTGATCTCCTCCAGCACGTACTGCGTGCGGGAGGGGATCGGCGTGGGCACAGAGGTCATGCGGGCCTCTCGGATCTCAGAACCGGATTCTCAGAATCGGATCTCGCATATCGCGTCTCATATATGACGTACGAAGTACGATTCGTTGAAGGTAGGAGGGGCCCCGTGGTTCGTCAATGCTTCTGACAAAGGAACCTCGGAAACCCCGGGCGGCCCGTCAGACCTCGGTCGTCTCGCCCTCGCGTGCGCTACGGGTCGGCCCGCCGAAGGCGGCGGCGGCACGGGCGGTGGCGTCCTCGCGGGTGAGCGTGGGCCCGACGTGGGTCACCAGCAGTTCCCTTGCACCCGCCGCGCGGGCGGCCCGCCCGGCGTCCTCCGGGGTCATGTGAACCTGTTCGCTTTCGCGATGCCGGTCGATGTCCGCCTCGCACAGGAAGACATCGGCGGAGGCGGCGAGTCCGGTGAGCGCGGCACAGGGTCCGCTGTCCCCGGAGTAGGCGAACACCCGGCCCTCGCACTCGGCGCGCAGTCCGTAGGTCTCGGTGTCGTGCCGCACGGCGCGGGCGTTCAGGCGCAGCGTCCCGTACCGCGCGCCGTGTCCGTCGTGAAGGGGCCGGAAGTCGAAGACACCCTTGAGGGAGCCCTCGTCGGGGCGGCCGAAGAAGCCGGCGACGCGACGGGCGCAGTCGGCCGGAGCGTGCACCAGAACGGGCGCGGGCGGGGTGAGACCGCCGTAGGCGAAGGCGTAGAAAGCCGACAGCAGATCGGCACTGTGGTCGGCGTGCAGGTGGGAGATCCAGATGGCTGTGAGCCGCCTCGGATCCGTGTGCCGCTGCAACTCGGCGAACGTCCCCGGCCCCGCGTCCAGCCACACCTCGGCCCCTCCCCCGCGCAGCAGGTAGCCGGAGCAGGGGCGGTCGGGGGCGGGGTGCGGGGAGGCGGTGCCGAGGACGGTGAGGCTGAGGGACATGGCGGGCGTCTGCGGAGGTCAGCCGCCGAAGAGATCCTGCGCCCGGGTGACCTCCCAGGCACGGTCGAGCAGAGCACCGAGCTCCTCCGACCCCTGGCAGGACAGCACACGCTCCCGCACCGCGTCCGAGACCTCCAGACCACGCCGCTCCAGCACCATGAGGACCGTGTGCGCCCGCTCCTCCTCACGGCCTTCCTCACGGCCTTCCTCACGGCCTTCCTCGCGGACCCGCTGGGCCGCCGCGGAGCGGAAGAAGATCGTCATCGTGCTCATCAGCTTTCTCCAGATCTCGACGGCTTCGGAGCCCGAGAGACCGGCCTCCACGTACTCGGCGTAGATCACGGCTTCGTCGGGGTCCATGGCGTTGAGTTCGTGACTCCTCCAG
>NZ_CBDQZH010000037.1:0-71396 GCF_965341775.1 Streptomyces sp. bgisy159
CCCCCCCCCCCCCCCCCCCCCCCCCCCCCCCGCTGCCGTCGGCGGGGCACCGGTCAGTCCCGGGTGCCGAGCTGCTCCTTGAGGGCCCGGTTCTCCTCCGTCAGCATCCGCAGCCGCTCCCGCACCGGTTGCAGCGCCTGGGCGAGTTCGGCTTCCGAGTAGCGCGGGGTGATGTGCTTGGGGCAGTTCCAGAAGATTCCCTCGACCCGGATCACCATGAGCTGTTCGAGCGGGCCGTCCGTGCGGACGTCGGCGAGCGCCTCGTGGAGTTCCGGGTGCCGCGCCGGATCCAGGGTCTCGGCGCGGCCGAAGATCTTCAGCCGGGTGGGCTGCGCGTAGTCCATGAAGAACAGCGACACCCGGTCGTCGGAGCGCAGGTTGCCCGTCGTGATGTACTGCCGGTTGCCGCGTACCTCGACCCAGGCGAGTGTCCCGGCGTCCAGCACGTGCACGAATCCGGGCGGCCCGCCGCGAAACTGAACGTAGGGCCAGCCGGCCTCACCGGTGCTGGCGAGGTAGAACCCGTCGCGGGCCGAGATGAAGGCCGCTTCGGCGGGGCCCAGCCGGTCGGGCTCCGCGGAGTCGAGCGCGAGCAGCCGCGCCATGGCCAAGGCGCTGCCGCGCTCCTCCTGAACACCCCGGACGCTCTCGGTGAATGCCAACTGTGCATACCGGCTCATTCGGTCCCCTCCGGTCGTCGCCGCCGAAATGTGCTCGATCATCGACCTTATCGACCCCGCCTCCGCCCGCAAAGGCAAGCCGGCTCCGGCCGGCTGCACGGCACCGCGGCCCCCCGGCGGAAGCGCGCGGCCCCCGTCACGGGCGTCGGCCGCCTCCGCGTCGGACCCCGGTCCCCGGGCGGCCGTCCCCTGGCGGCCGTCGTCGGGGCCGCCTTGGATACGCTGGCCGCGTGGCCAGGGGAGAACAGGACGAGACCGGTGGTGGACCCGCCGCCGGGGCGCCCGGGGACGCGCAGAGTTTCGCCGTCGCCCTGCGGCGGACGATCGGCGAGGTCAACCGGCTCGTGCACGGGTTCGCTCAGGCTCAGGGACTGCACCCCACCGACGTCCAGGCACTGTCCTTCGTGCTGGACAGCCCCGACCCGCCGACCCCTGGGCAGCTGCGTGAGCACCTCGGGCTGACGTCGGGCGCCGTGACGGCGTGTCTCGACCGGCTGGAACGTGCCGGGCACGTCCGGCGCATCCGGGAGAGCGCCGACCGCCGGATCGTCCACGTGCACTACGTCGAGGGGGCGCGGGCCGCCGCCCGCACCTACTTCATGCCGCTCGCACGGGCCGAGGAGCAGACCCGCCGTCAGTTCGACGAGGGCGAGCTCGCCGTGGTGCTGCGCTATCTGACCGCGCTCAACACCGAGCTGGGCCGGCTGCGCGTGCCGCGCCGCTGACCGCGGACCGGCCCCGGCCCCGGTCCCAGCCCCACTCCCGGTCCCGGCTTTCGGCGTCGGAGCCGGAGCGTCGGGAATCGGGCCGCCGACACCGCATCCACCGGACCGTCTGAGGGCGAAGGAAGTGTGCCATGCTTCAATCTCTCTCAATCATTGAGATTGTTACTGCTCAAGATGATTGCTGATCGAGTTATCCGTGTCCGCTTGGAGTGTCATGTCCCGAATGCCGCGCTGGGTCCTCCGGTCGCTGCCGCTGCTCCTGGTCGTCGTCTGGCTCGCCGTCGGCGGCGCCCTAGGCCCCTTCGCGGGCCGGCTCGGCGAGGTGGCGACCAACGATCAGGCCGCCTTCCTGCCCCGCAGCGCCGAGTCGACTCGCGTCATCGAGGCGCAGAAGGCGTTCCGCCAGGAGGAGTCGCTGCCCGCGGTGGTCGTCTGGACCGCCACCGACGGCGGGCGCCTCGCGCCGGACGTCCGGGCGGAGGCCACCCGGGCGGTGGCCGGCCTGGAGGGCCGGCCCGGCGTCCTCGGCGCTCCCTCTCCGGCGCTGGCGTCCACCGACCAGGAGGCGCTCCGCGCGGTCGTGCAGCTCCGTCCCGATCTCGGGGAGGAACTGCCCACCGCGCTGGCGGCCGTGGAGAAGGCCGCCTCCTCGGTGCCGGGAACCACCGTGTGGATCACCGGCCCCGCCGCCACTCAGGCCGACCTGTCCGACGCCTTCGCCGGCATCGACGGGCTCCTGCTGGGCGTCGCCCTCGCCACCGTCCTGGTCATCCTGCTGCTGGTCTACCGCAGCGTGCTGCTGCCCCTGCTGATCATCATCGGCGCGGTGTTCTCCCTCGGCCTCGCCTGCGCGGTGGTCTACGTGCTCGCCGACCACGACGTCGTCCGCGTCGACGGCCAGGTGCAGGGCATCCTGTCGATCCTGGTCATCGGCGCCGCCACCGACTACGCCCTGCTGCTCACCGCCCGCTACCGCGAGGAACTCGCTGCCCGCGACGGCGAGCGCGTCCCCGCCATGCGCGCCGCGCTGCGCCAGTCCGTCGGACCGGTCACGGCCAGTGCCGCCACGGTGGCCCTCGGACTGCTGGCCCTGCTGCTCAGCGACCTGACCAACAACCGGGCCCTCGGGCCGGTGGGCGCGATCGGCATCGCCTGCGCCGTGCTGAGCGCCCTGACGTTTCTGCCCGCCGTGCTCGTCCTGCTCGGCCGTGCCGCCTACTGGCCCGCGAAACCCCACACCGCTCGCGCCGAGGAGCACTCGGTCTGGCGCCGGGTCGCCGCGCTGGTCGACCGCGCCCCCCGCAGGGTGTGGGCGGGCACCCTCGCCGCGCTGCTGGCCTGTGCCGCGTTCTGGCCCACCCTGGAGTCGAAGGGCGTTCCGCTCGACGAGATCTTCGTGAACGACGCCCCCTCCGTCGCCGCCCAGGCCACCCTCGCCGAGCACTTCCCCGGCGGCGCCGGGAACCCGGCCGTCGTGATCGCCGACGCCGGGTCGGCCGCCGAGGTGCGGTCCGCCGCGGCGGGCGTGAAGGGAGTCGACTCCGCCGACGTCGTCACGGTGTCCGGGCGCCCCGGCGCCGGTGAGCCCCGGGTCGTCGACGGACGGGTCATGATCGACGCCACCCTGGCCGACGGCGCCGACACGGACGCCGCCAAGGCCACCGTCGCCCGGCTGCGGACGGCCCTGCACGCACTGCCCGAGGCGGACGCCCTGGTCGGCGGCTACACCGCCCAGCAGTACGACACCCAGCGCACCGCGGAACGCGACCGGACCCTCATCGTGCCCGTGGTGCTCGCGATCATCCTGGTGATCCTCGTCGGCCTGCTGCGCGCGCTGCTGCTGCCGCTGCTCCTGGTCGCCACCGTCGCGCTCAACTTCCTGGCCACCCTGGGGGTGTCCGCGCTGGTCTTCGACCACGTCTTCGGCTTCAGCGGTACCGACTCCTCGGTCCCCCTGTACGGGTTCGTCTTCCTGGTGGCCCTGGGCGTGGACTACAACATCTTCCTCATGTCCCGGGTCCGCGAGGAATCGCTGCGCCACGGCACGAGGGAGGGCGTACGCCGCGGACTGGTGGCGACCGGCGGCGTCATCACCTCGGCCGGCGTCGTCCTCGCCGCCACCTTCGCGGCGCTGGGCGTCATCCCGCTCGCGTTCCTGGTGCAGATCGCCTTCATCGTGGCCTTCGGGGTCCTGCTCGACACACTCGTGGTGCGCTCGCTGCTGGTGCCCGCGCTCGTGCGCGACCTGGACCGCACCGCCTGGTGGCCCGGCTCGCTCAGCAAGGAGGAACCCGCCGGGAAGGGTGTCGCATCCGGGGACGCGGTACCCGCCGAACACGCGGAGAGGACCTGAGGCCGACGAACGGGAGAGGTGGTCACGTGCCTGCGGTGCGCGACACGACGGATGTGCTGGTGGTCGGGGCCGGTGTGGCCGGTCTGGCCTGTGCCCGGGACCTGCTGACGGCCGGCGTCGACGTGCGGGTCGTGGAGGCGAGTGACCAGGTGGGTGGACGGATGCGCTCCGACCGGGTCGAGGGCTTCGTCGTGGACCGCGGGTTCCAGGTGTTCAACACCTCCTACCCGCAGGTCCGGCGCCGGCTGCCGCTGCGCGTCCTGCGTCTGAGGCCCTTCACCCCCGGCGTCCTCATCCACAGCCCGCGCGGCCGGCTGCGCTTCACCGACCCCACCCGCCGCCCGCGCACGCTGCCCGACCTGCTGCCCGGGCGGCTCGCCGGACCCCGCGACCTGGCCGCCCTCGGCGTGCTCTGCGCCCGGGACATGCTGGCTCCGCCCCGCCTGCTCAAACGGCTCGCCGACACCACCACCCGCACCGCGCTGGCGGAGGCCGGCGTCTCCGACGCGTTCGTCGAGACGTTCTTCCGCCCGTTCCTGTCCGGCGTCTTCCTGGAGGACCGGCTGGAGACCTCCGGACGCTTCTTCCACCTCGTGTGGCGGAGCATGCTGCGCGGCACCCTGTGCCTGCCCGCCGACGGCATCGAAGCCGTACCCCGGGCCCTGGCGGACGCCCTGCCCCGGGGAACCGTCCTGCGGGAGACACCCGTGGAACGGCTCACCGACGACGGCGCCCTGACGGCCGGGGGCCGGGAACTGCCCGCGCGCGCGGTGGTGGTCGCCACCGGCCCCGGCCCCGTCACGGCCCTGATGCCCGGGGTCGCCGTGCCCGCCTACCGGACCGTGACGACGTACTACCACGTGGCGCCCCGGTCCCCGCTCGACGAGCCGACGCTGCTGGTGGACACCCGGCTCCGCTTCCTCAACACCTGCGTCCTCAGCGAGGTGGTGCCCGGTCACGCCCCGCCCGGCCACACCCTCGTCGCCACCTCGGTGCTGGGCCGCGACGCGGAGGGCAGGGAGCGGGAGGTCCGGACGGCGGTGGGGGAGGCGTACGGCACCGGCACGGACGGCTGGGACCTGCTCACCGTCCGCACCGTGGACCAGGCGCTGCCCGCCATGCCACCCCCGCAGCCCCTGTCACGGACCACGCGGGTCGCCGCGGGCCGGTACGTGTGCGGCGACCACCGCGCCACCGGCTCCGTACAGGGCGCGCTGGCCTCGGGGGCGCGCGCCGCGCGCGAGGTGCTGCACGACCTGCGCGCGGGGTGACGTTCCCGAGGCCGGCCGGCACTCACCCGAACGGAGCTGCAACCGTTCACCGCGGTCCCGGGGAAGAGCCGGCAAGAGCGGACGGGACACCGGTTCCGTCGTGGGAGGGCGCTCGGCGGCACGACAGAGGAGACGCCATGCGGCTTCGCGACGAACTTCCCGTGGACCACCGGCTGGCCCGGGTGTACCGGTACGGCGCCGGCCTGTGCGGGGTGATCCTGCTGGTGTTCGGCTGCCTGGGGTTCGCGGACCGGCTCAGCCCCTTCGACACCGACGGGACCCGGATCGCGGGAATGCCGACCAACGGACTGCTCAGCCTGATCTCGGTCCTCGTGGGACTCGCGCTGATCGCGGGCGCCGTGGTGGGAGGCAACTTCGCTTCCACCCTCAACATGACCGTCGGCTCACTGTTCCTGCTGAGCGGCTTCTTCCACGTCTTCGTCCTGGACCGCTCCGCCAACGTCCTGGACTTCGGCATGACGAACGTGATGTTCAGCTTCGTGATGGGCCTGATCATCGCCTGCTTCGGCATGTACGGCCGGGTGTCGGGCAGGCTGCCGCACGACAACCCCTACTGGCGGCGCCGGCACCCGCGCGAGGCCGCCCACGAGTCGGTGGCGGCGCGGCGCCGGGCCCGCCAGAGCGCCCTGGGCGCCGCACGGGGCGGTGCGTCCGCCCCCGCGATGACATCCGCAGAGGACTGACGGTGCTCCCGCGCCGCCTCACCAAGCGGGGCCGCCTCGCCAAGCGGGGCCGCCTCGCCAAGCGGGGCCGCCTCACCAAGCAAGGCCGCCTCACCAAGCAAGGCCGCCTCACACAGCAGGGCCGCTTCACCCAGCAGGGTCCCTTCACGGCGCCGGGTCCCTTCACGGCGCCGCGCCGCTTCACCACGCCGCATCGACTCACCGCGACACATCGCGTCACCGTCGACGGGACAGGAGACGGACCATGGAGCTGACCGGCGCCCGCGTCCTGGTGCCCGGTGCCACCGGTGCCATCGGCGGTGCCCTGGCCGAGCGGCTGCACCACGAGGGGGCGCGGGTCGCCGTGGCGGGCCGCGACCCGGCCCGGCTGGCGCGGGTGTCGGCCGCCTGCGGCGACGCCCCGGCCCGCCGCTTCGACGCCTACGACCTGGACGGCTGTGCCCGCGCGGTCCCCTGGGCCGTCGCCGAACTCGGCGGTCTGGACGCGGTGACGGTCTGCGTCGGAGTCGCCGGGTTCGGCCCGGCCGAGAAGGTCGGCGACGTCGTCGCGGAGCACCTGCTCACCGTCAACGCGCTCGCCCCGATGGCCGTCCTGCGCGCCGCCCTCAGCGAAGTGCCGCCAGGCGGCGCCCTCGCCGCGGTGACCGGAGCCGTCGTGGACGCCGCGCCCGTCGGCATGGCCGACTACGCCGCGGCGAAGGCCGCGCTGGCGGCCTGGCTGGCGTCGCTGCGGCGGGAACGGCGGCGCGCCGGCGTCGCCGTCCTGGACGTCCGGTTGCCCCACGTGGCGTCCGGGTTCGCGGAACGCGCCGTGGGCGGGGCCCCGCCCGCCCTGCCCCCGGGACGCACGGTCGACGAGGCCGTGGACGTGATCCTCGACGCCCTCACGGCGCCCCGGGACTGACGACTCGCCGCACGGTGGTCACTTCGACATGATGAAGTCCAGGGCGAAGCCGGAAGCGGTGGTCCAGTACGTGACGAGCTGGCCGTCGTCCGCGTAGAGGGTGTCGACCGGCATGGGGACGTCGATCGGCGCCCCCGCATGGGAGCCGTCGGCGCGCCCCTGGAGGGTGAGGGTGATGCTCCTCGCCTCGTACTCGTCCCTGGCGCCGCCGCTCACGAGCAGAGCGGCGTAGGCCTCCCGGCCCGGAGCGATGACGACGGGCACACCCGGATCCGGGTCGCTCTCCTCGATCACCGGCACCGTCGTCCGGGCGTCGGCCCCGAGCCGGACGTGCGGGTAGCGGTAGAGCGCGCACTTCTCGTCACCGCTGTTCTGCACGGTGATGAGGAGGTGCCGGGCGTCCTCGGCGTCCGCGGGTTCCCGGACGGCGGAGACTCCGAGGGACTCCTGGGTGCAGGCGGGGACGGCGGCGGTGCCGCCGCCCGGCCGCCCCGACGGCGTCGCGTCCGGCCGGGTGGGGCTCGTCGCTACCGGCCGTGCCGGGGACTCGGCGCCGACCGACGCCTGGGTCGCGCCGGACGCGCCCGACGCGCACGCCGTGGACGCCAGGAGCGCCGCGACCACCGCGGCTCCCAGCACGCCGGGCCTCCAGCCAGTGGGACGTGCCCCGTTCTCGCGGACAGCGGTGTTCCCGGTGTTCCAGCTGTTCCAGCCGATCTTCGCCGTCTTTCCGGTGGTCTTTCCGGTGGTCCTTCCGGTGTTCATGGTGTTCCCCCGTGGTCGGTCGGGTCGGGCACAGCGGCTCTCGACTGCCGCGTGCGAGCAGAACCTGCGCCGGGGACCGCCCTCGCACACCTGTCCCACAGCTCTGTTACCGACCGGGTACAGGGAACGGTCGGTTCCGCCGCAAGGGGGCTTGACTTGAAGCGCGCTTCAAGCCCCTGCCCGGCCGGCGGCCGGAGCGGCGCCGTTACGCTGGGATCATGCCGCGCACCCGCCGTACCGCCCGCCAGGCCGACCTGCTGGAACGACTCGTCGCGCTGCTCACGGCGGAGGGGTTCTCGGACCTCACCCTCGACGACCTCGCCGAACGGCTGCGCTGCTCCAAGACCACGCTCTACCAGCTCGCCCGCAGCAAGCAGGGGCTGGTGGTGGAGGTCGTCAAGCACTACTTCCGGGGGGCCACGGAGGCGGTGGAGAAGCGGGTCGCGCAGACCGCCGTGCCCTCCGACCGTGTGCGCGCCTACCTGACCGCCGTGGCCGAGCAGCTCCGCCCGCTCTCCCGCCGCTTCCTCGACGACGTGGCCGACTTCCCGCCCGCCCGCGAGGTCTACGAGGCGAACACCCGGATGGCGGCCGAGCGGGTGCGGCAGCTGATCGCCGAGGGCGTCGCCGACGGGGCCTTCCGGGACGTGCACGCCGCGTTCGTGGGCGAGGTGGCCGCCGCGACCATGCGCCAGATCCAGCAGGGCGAACTCCAGGCGCGCACCGGGCTCTCCGACGCGGAGGCGTACGAGCAGCTCGCGTCGCTGATCGTGCACGCCGTGGCCTCCTGAGGCCCGGCTCGGCGGAGGCCGCGCTCCGACCGTTACCGGACTGTGCACCGGCACGCGTTGCGCTCGGCTGCCGTACTGGGAATGATACGTTCGTACTCAATCCAGTATCACTTTCCGTGGAGGTCACCATGCCTGCCACTCGCGCCCTGCCGACCGAGGAAGCCGTACAGCTCATCCAGCTGACGCGCACCCTCGCCGCCAAGGAACTCGCACCACGGGTCGCCGACGCGGAGGCGGACGGGGTGTTCCCGCGCGATGTCTTCCGCACGCTCGGCCGCAGCGGACTGCTCGGTCTGCCGTTCGCGGAGGAGCACGGCGGGGCCGGCCAGCCGTACGAGGTCTACCTCCAGGTCCTGGAGGAGATCGCCGCCGTCTGGTCCAGCGTCGCCGTGGGCGTCTCGGTGCACGCCCTGGCCTGCTTCCCGCTGGCCGCCTTCGGCACCGAGGAACAGCGGGCGAAGTGGCTGCCCGACATGCTCGGGGGCGAACTCCTCGGCGCCTACTGCCTGTCCGAGCCGCACGCCGGTTCCGACCCGGCCGCCATGCGCACCCGCGCGGTGCGCGACGGCGACCACTACGTCCTCGACGGCGCCAAGGCCTGGACCACGCACGGTGGCTACGCCGACTTCTACACGGTGATGGCCCGCACCTCCGAGGACCGCACCCACGGCATCTCCTGCTTCCTGGTCCCCGCCGACGCGCCCGGCCTGAGCGCCGACCCGCCCGAGCGGAAGATGGGGCTCACCGGGTCCGCCACCGCCACCATGCGGCTGGACGGCGTCCGCGTGCCCCTGGAGCGCCGGATCGGCGAGGAGGGCCAGGGGCTCAAGATCGCCCTCGCCTCGCTGGACTGCGGCCGGCTCGGTATCTCCGCCGTCGCCGCCGGGCTCGCCCAGGGCGCCCTCGACCACGCCGTGCGCTACGCCCGTGAGCGCGAGACCTTCGGCAAGCCGATCATCGAGCACCAGGGGCTGGCCTTCGTCCTCGCCGACATGGGCGCCGCCATCGAGTCGGCGCGGGCCACCGCGCTGGCCGCCGCCCGGCTGAAGGACCAGGGGCTGCCCTTCACCCGGGAGGCGTCGGTCGCCAAACTCGTGGCCACGGACAATGCCATGAAGGTGACCACGGACGCGGTGCAGGTGCTCGGCGGGTACGGCTACACCCGTGACTTCCCCGTCGAGCGCTACATGCGCGAGGCCAAGGTCATGCAGATCTTCGAAGGGACCAACCAGATCCAGCGCCTGGTCATCTCCCGGGCGCTGGACCGGAACGAGGGCGGTGTGCTCACCGTCCTCGGCAAGGAGTGATGATGCAGCTCGACAACACCGCCGCCCTCGTCACCGGCGGTGCGTCCGGCCTGGGCGCGGCCACCGCGAAGGCACTCGCCGAGCGGGGCGCCAGGGTCTTCGCACTGGACCTGAAGGACGCGGTCGACAAGGCGCCCGAGGTGCCCGGCGTGAGCTACGTGCCCGCCGATGTCACCGACCCCGAGCAGGTGCGGGCGGCCGTCGCCACCGCCGCCGGGTCCGGCGTGCCGCTGCGCACGGTCGTCAACTGCGCCGGCATCGGCCCGTCGACGCGGATCCTCGGCAAGAGGGGCGTGCACGACCTCGCCCTGTACGCCAAGGTGATCCAAATCAACCTGGTCGGCACGTTCAACGTGCTCGCGCTCGCCTCCGAGGCCATCGCCGGGACCGAGGCCGTCGACGAGCACGGTCAGCGCGGCGTCATCGTCAACACGGCGTCCATCGCCGCGTACGACGGGCAGATCGGGCAGGCGGCGTACGCCTCGTCCAAGGGCGGTGTGGTCGGGCTGACGCTGCCGGCCGCCCGTGATCTCGCGCAGTACGGGATTCGGGTGTGCACGATCGCGCCCGGGATCGTGGACACGCCGATGATGGCCACGGTGTCGGAGGAGTTCCGGACGTCGCTGGCGGCGGGGGTGCCGTTCCCGCACCGGTTCGCGCAGCCGGAGGAGTACGCGAAGCTGGCGCTGGCCATCGTCGACCACGACTATCTGAACGGGGAGACCGTCCGGATGGACGGGGCGCTGCGGATGGCGCCCAGGTAGCCGTTCGCCGGGCGGCCCGTCCGTCCGAGGGTTCCTGCCAAGCCGGTCACACGGAGCCCTCCAGGGTCGCCCGCCACAGCGGGCTGTCCACGTAGTGGTTGTCGAACCTGTCCGCGGACTCGGCGATCTCCTTCGGGTCGGCCTCACCGCGCATCACCCGGCCGAGCAGGCGCAGGTAGTCGAAGCGGCCCATGCCCGGGGTGAACACGAACAGGACGTCCGCCTCGCGGCCGGGCGCCGCGGCGAAGGCGTGCGGCGTGCGGGGCGGCACCGCCAGGAAGTCCCCCTCGTCCAGGACGGTCACCTCGTCGCCGACCAGCACCCGCAGGGAGCCGTCGAGGACGAAGAACAGCTCCGTCGCCCTGGTGTGGAAGTGGGCGGGCGCGCCCACCGCGCCCTCGGCGAAGCGGGACCGGTAGCTCGTGAAGCCGCCGGGGGTGCCGTCCGACTCGCCCAGCAGGGTCATCACACTGCTCGGATCGGCGCAGGTCTCGGCGTCCGCGCCGCGGGTCAGCAACGCCTGGAAGGACGGGGTGGTGGGCTCGGCAGGTGTCTTCTCAGTCATGATCACGACCCTATGGTCCGCAGTGACCCGGCGCCTGTGTCATTCCGGCACTGAAATCATGGGTCAATTCGGCACCGGACGCGATCCGCCCGGAGCCCCCTCCTCAGGTCCGGACCAGCAGCCGGAAGTCGAACGCGTAGCGGGAGGCGCGGTAGATGTGGGTCCCGTACTCCACCGGGCGGCCGGTGTCGTCGTACGCGGTGCGCTGCATGGTCAGCAGGGCCGCCCCCGCCTCCTCGTCCAGCCGCTCGGCCTCCCCGGCCGTGGCCGAGCGGGCGCCGATGGTCTGCCGGGCGCTGTGCAGGGTGATGCCCGCCGCCCGCATCATGCGGTAGAGGCCGGTGGACTCCAGCCGGGTCGTGTCGAGGTCGAGCAGGTCCGGCGGCAGGTAGTTGCACAGGCACGCCACCGGCTGGCCGTGGGTGCGGCGCAGCCGTTCCAGTACGACGATCTCGCTGTGCTGCGGGACGCCCAGCGCGGCCGCGACATCGGCGGCCGCCGGGATCCGTTCGTTGCGCAGGGTCTGCGTGGTCGGGCCCTGCCCGGCCGCCTCCAGATCGTCGTAGAGGCTGCTCAGTTCCAGCGGTCTCCTGACCTGGCTGTGCACGACCTGGGTGCCGACGCCGCGCCGGCGCACCAGCAGCCCCTTGTCCACCAGTGACTGGATGGCCTGGCGGACGGTGGGGCGGGACAGGCCGAGCCGGGTCGACAGGTCCATCTCGTTGCCGAGCAGGTTGCCCGGGGCCAGCGCCCCGTGCTCGATCGCCGCCTCCAACTGCTGGGCGAGCTGGTAGTAGAGCGGGACCGGGCTGGTGCGGTCCAGGGCGAAGTGCAGCGCGTCGAGTGCGGAGGTCCTCGCCATCGGCATCTCCTGGGTCGGTGGGTGACGCGCGGGTGCACGGGGTAGAGATCGTCCCCTCAGGTGTAGGGCGCGCGGACACCCGTGTCAATGCTTTGTACTTACATTCGGACCTGTTCCTGAAATGATGTCCTTACAAAGTATTGACAGTGGGCGCTCCCGGGGGATTGGATCGCGTCCCAACGGCGCACCAGGCGCTTCCGGGACCTGACCGTCGCTGACGATCAGGAACGATCTTTTTCCGGATATCTCGTCGTCTCCCCCGCAGCACAGTGAGGTGCAGGCAGATGGACCGCTCTACTTCCTCCCGCTCCCGCAGATTCGCCCCGGTCGTGGCCATGGCCGCGGCGGTGGCACTGACCGTGGCAGGCTGCTCCAGCAGCTCCGGCGGCAAGAAGGCCGAGGAGGGGGAGAGCGGCGCGGCCGCGGGCAAGGCCTCCACGCCCCGGATGACCGTGGCGCTGGTGACCCACCAGTCGCCCGGCGACACCTTCTGGGACATCGTCCGCAAGGGCGCCGAGGCCGCCGCCGCGAAGGACAACATCGAGCTGGTCTACTCCGCCGACCCGAACGCCGGCAAGCAGGCCACGCTGGTGCAGAACGCCATCGACCAGAAGGTCGACGGGATCGCCGTCACCCTCGCCAAGCCGGACGCGCTGAAGGACGTCATCGCCAAGGCCGACGCCGCCGGCATCCCGGTCGTCGGCCTCAACTCCGGTGTCAGCGAGTGGAAGAAGCTCGGCCTGCTGGAGTTCTTCGGCCAGGACGAGACCGTGGCCGGCCAGGGCCTCGGCAACCGGCTCAACGAACTCGGCGCCAAGAAGGCCGTCTGCGTCATCCAGGAACAGGGCAACATCGGCCTGACCCAGCGCTGCGACGGCGTGAAGAAGTCCTTCTCCGGCTCGGTCGAGAACCTCTACGTCAACGGCGCCGACCGGCCCTCGGTGCAGTCGACGATCACCGCGAAGCTGAAGCAGGACCCCGCCATCGACCACGTGATCACGCTCGGCGCCCCCATCGCGCTGGCCGCCACCAAGTCGGTCGCCGAGTCGGGCGGCAAGGCGAAGGTCGCCACCTTCGACCTGAACAAGGAGCTGACCGGCGCCATCAAGGACGGCTCCATCGAGTTCGCCGTCGACCAGCAGCCCTACCTCCAGGGCTACCTGGCCGTCGACTCGCTGTGGCTCTACAAGTCCAACGGCAACTACATGGGCGGCGGCGAGCAGCCGGTGCTGACCGGCCCGGCGATCGTGGACAAGGACAACGTCGACGCGGTGGCGGAGTTCGCCGCGAAGGGCACCCGGTGATGAGCATGACCCAGAAGGCTGCGCCGGCGGTGCCCGCACCGCCGGCCTCCGGCCCGCCCCAGAAGGACGGCCGGACGGCCGAACGCCCGCTTGCCCTGCGTCTGCTGGCCCGGCCCGAGGTCGGCGTGTTCCTCGGCGCCGTCGCGGTCCTGGTGTTCTTCCTGATCGCCGCGCCCACCGTCCGCCAGGGCGGCTCGATGGCCACCGTGCTCTACCAGTCGTCGACCATCGGGATCATGGCGCTGCCCGTGGCGCTGCTGATGATCGGCGGCGAGTTCGACCTGTCGTCCGGCGTCGCCGTGATCACCTCGGCGCTGACCGCGAGCATGCTCAGCTTCCAGCTGAGCGTCAACGTGTGGACGGGTGTGCTCCTCGCCCTGGCGCTGTCCCTGGCGATCGGCTGGTTCAACGGCTGGATGGTGGTCCGGACCGGGCTGCCCAGCTTCCTGGTCACCCTCGGTACCTTCCTGATCCTCCAGGGCGTCAACCTCGCGGTGACCAAGCTGGTCACCGGCAACGTCGCCACCGACGACATCAGCGACATGGACGGCTTCGACCAGGCCAAGGCGGTCTTCGCCTCCTCCTTCGACGTGGGCGGGATCGAGGTGAAGATCACCGTGGTGTGGTGGCTGGTCTTCGCCGCCCTCGCCACCTGGGTGCTGCTGCGCACCAGGTTCGGCAACTGGATCTTCGCCGTCGGCGGCAACAAGGAGTCCGCCCGGGCCGTCGGCGTCCCGGTGAACTTCACCAAGATCACCCTGTTCATGACCGTCGCCTTCGGCGCCTGGTTCATGGGCATGCACAACCTGTTCTCGTTCAACACCGTGCAGTCCGGAGAGGGTGTCGGGCAGGAGCTGATCTACATCGCCGCGGCCGTCATCGGCGGCTGTCTGCTCACCGGCGGCTACGGCAGCGCGATCGGCCCGGTCTTCGGCGCCTTCATGTTCGGCATGGTGAACCAGGGCATCGTCTACGCCGGCTGGAACCCCGACTGGTTCAAGGCGTTCCTCGGCGTCATGCTGCTCGGCGCCGTCCTCATCAACCTGTGGGTCCAGCGCACGGCGACCAGGAGGTGACCCGCATGACCCAGCGACCCGGAACCCACGGCGCCGTCCTGACCGGCCCCGTCCCCACGGACGGCCCCCTCGTCGAACTGCGCGCCGCGGGCAAGTCCTACGGCAACGTCCGCGCCCTGCACGGCGTCGACCTCACGGTCCACGCGGGCAAGGTGACCTGCGTCCTCGGCGACAACGGCGCGGGCAAGTCCACCCTCATCAAGATCGTCTCGGGGCTGCACCAGCACACCGAGGGCGAGTTCCTCGTCGACGGCGCCCCGGTGCGCTTCAGCACCCCGCGCGAGGCCCTGGACCGGGGCATCGCCACCGTCTACCAGGACCTCGCCACCGTCCCGCTGATGCCGGTGTGGCGCAACTTCTTCCTCGGCTCCGAGATGACCCGCGGCCCCTGGCCGGTCCGGCGCCTGGACATCGACAGGATGAAGCGCACCGCCGACCACGAACTGCGCGAGATGGGCATCGTCCTCGACGACCTCGAACAGCCCATCGGCACACTCTCCGGGGGCCAGCGCCAGTGCGTGGCCATCGCCCGCGCCGTCTACTTCGGCGCCCGCGTCCTCATCCTCGACGAGCCCACCGCCGCCCTCGGCGTCAAGCAGTCCGGCGTGGTCCTGAAGTACATCGCCGCCGCCCGCGACCGCGGCCTCGGCGTCATCTTCATCACCCACAACCCCCACCACGCCTACATGGTCGGCGACCACTTCAGCGTGCTCCGCCTGGGCACCCTCGAACTCTCCGCCGACCGCAGCGAGGTCACCCTGGAAGAGCTCACCAACCACATGGCCGGCGGCGCCGAACTCGCCGCCCTCAAGCACGAACTGGCCCAGGTCCACGGCACCCACCTGGAGGAACTGCCCGAGGCGAACGGCCTCGCCGCGCCCGCCGCCGACGCCCCCGAAGGGACGCGCTGACATGCCCGACCCCCTCGACCGCATCCGCGTCGGCTCGGCCCCCGACTCCTGGGGCGTCTGGTTCCCCGACGACCCGCGGCAGGTGCCCTGGGAGCGGTTCCTGGACGAGGTCGCCGAGGCCGGCTACTCCTGGATCGAACTCGGCCCGTACGGCTATCTGCCGACCGACCCCGCCCGCCTCACCGACGAGATCGGCCGGCGCGGCCTGCGGGTGTCCGCGGGCACCGTCTTCACCGGCCTGCACCGCGGACCCTCCGTCTGGGAGTCCACCTGGGCGCACGTCAGCCGGGTCGCCGCGCTCACCCGGGCCGTGGGAGCCCGGCACCTCGTCGTCATCCCGTCCTTCTGGCGCGACGACAAGACCGCCGAGATCCTGGAACCGCCCGAGCTGACCGCACAGCAGTGGGCCCACCTCACCAAGGGCATGGAACGCCTCGGACACGAGGTGCGCGAGACGTACGGCCTGGACATCGTCGTCCACCCGCACGCCGACACCCACATCGACACCGAGGCCCACGTCGAACGGTTCCTCGACTCCACCGACGGCGAACTCGTCAACCTCTGCCTGGACACCGGTCACTACGCCTACTGCGGCGGCGACAGCGTCCGCCTGATCGAGACGTACGGCGAGCGCATCGGCTACCTGCACCTCAAGCAGGTCGATCCCGGCGTCCTCGCCGACGTACGGGCGAAGGGCACCCCCTTCGGGCCGGCCGTCGCCCAGGGAGTGATGTGCGAACCACCCTCCGGAATACCGGAGTTGGAGCCCGTTCTCGCGGCGGCGCAGAAGCTGGGCGTGGAGCTGTTCGCGATCGTCGAGCAGGACATGTACCCGTGCGAGCCGGACCGGCCCCTGCCGATCGCGACCCGCACCCGCCGCTTCCTGAGGTCCTGCGGCGCCTGAACACCAGCCTTAGGCTCGGTGCATGGACGAGGCCGCCGTACGACCGGACACCCGCCTGGGGGCCGACGCCACCGCGTCGGCCCCCGCGCTGCTGCTGCGCCCCTGGCGGGACGACGACGCCCCCGCCCTGCTCGCCGCGTGCCGGGACCCGGCGCTGCGCCGCTGGACCAGCCACCGCGTGGCCGACGAGGCCGACGCGCACCGGTGGCTGCGGCGGGAAGCACAGGCATGGCAGCGGGGAGAGCGGCTCGCGTTCGCCGTCCTGGAGACCCCGTCGGACGGCGGGGAGGACGTCTTGGCCGGACAGGCCGTCCTCAAGGGCCTGACCCCGCGGTCCGAGAGCGCCGAGGTCGGCTACTGGACCGCCGCCCACGCCCGCGGCCGGGGCGTCGCCCCCAGAGCCCTGCGCGCCCTGACCGACTGGGCGTTCACCGCCCACCCCTGGCTGACCCGCCTGGAACTCCTCCACCAGGCCGACAACACGGCGTCCTGCCGGGTCGCCCACAAGAGCGGCTACCCCTACGAGAGGTCGCTGCCCGCCGTACCCCCCGACTTCCCGTCGGACGGCCACCTGCACGTGAGGAGAGCGACGGCCCGTGGGTGAACAGCCCCACGGCCGCCCTCGCGCCGCCGTGGTCCGCCCCGGTGAAAGCCCCGGTACACGCCCGAAGGCCCGCGCTCACGCGCGGGCCTTCGGGCCGCCGCCCCGTTTCGGGACCGCCGGGCGGGCAGGACGGCCGCGGCGCGGACCTGTCAGTCCCGCGCCCGTACCTCCGTGATCGTCACCGGCCGGTGTTCGCGCAGGGACAGCGTGCAGGCCTCCGCGATCCAGCCGGCCTCCAGGGCGTCCTCGACGGTGCAGGGGGAGGGGCGGTCGCCGGCGACCACCTCGGTGAAGACGGTCAGCTCGGCCCGGTACGCCTCGGTGAAGCGGTCCATGAAGAAGTCGTGCGGGGTGCCCGCGGGGAAGGTGACGCCGGGCTCGGCCGAGCGCAGCGGCAGCTTGTCGTCGAGGCCGACCGCGAGGGAGTCGTCGAAGCCGTGCAGCTCCAGACGGACGTCGTAACCCCGGCCGTTGTGGCGGCTGTTGGAGACGACCGCGATCGTGCCGTCGTCGAGGGTCAGCACCGCGCCCGTGGTGTCGGCGTCGCCCGCCGCCGCGATGTAGTCGGCGCCCCGGTTGCCGCCCACCGCGTACACCTCGGTCACCTCACGCCCCGTCACCCACCGGATGATGTCGAAGTCGTGGACGGAGCAGTCCCGGAAGATGCCCCCGGAGGCGGCGACGTACGCGGCGGGCGGCGGCGCCGGGTCCAGCGTCGTGGACCGCACGGTGTGCAGCCTGCCCAGCTCACCGGCGCGCACGGCCTCGCGGGCGGCGACGAAACCGGCGTCGAAGCGGCGGTTGTAGCCGATCTGGATCGGCACCCCCCGACCCTGGACGGCCCGCGCCACCTCGACGCCCTCGCGCATGGTCCTCGCCACCGGCTTCTCACAGAAGACGGGGACGCCCGCCTCGACCCCGGCGAGGATCAGCGCCGGATGGGCATCGGTCGCCGCCGCGACGACGATGCCGTCCACGCCGGCGGCGAGCAGGGCCTCCGGCGAGTCGGCGACCTCGGCGCCGAACCGCTCGGCCGCGGCCTTGGCGGCGTCCGCGAAGGGGTCGGTGACGACCAGCGACTCGACGGCCGGGAGCCGGGAGAGGGTCTCGGCGTGGAAGGCGCCGATGCGGCCGAGGCCGAGGATTCCGATGCGCATGGGGTGTTGCTCCTCAGGGGAAGGGGTGCGGTCAGTCGAGGGCGCCGAGGACGTTCTGGTCCCAGTCGATCACCGAACCGGTGACCACGCCGGACCGGTCGGACAGCAGCAGGACGACGAAGTCGGCGATCTCGTCCGGTCGGCCGAGCCGGCCCATCGGCAGCCGCGCGGCCGCCTGCTCGCGCCAGTCGTCGCCGGCGCCGTGGAAGGCCCGCTGGGTGGCGTCCTCGCCCTCGGTCGCCGTCCAGCCGATGTTCAGGCCGTTGATCCGGACGCGGTCCCAGCGGTGGGCGTGCGCGGCGTTGCGGGTCAGCCCGGCCAGGCCCGCCTTGGCGGCGACGTACGGGGCGAGGAAGGGCTGCCCGCCGTGCTCCGACGACGTGATGATGTTGACGATCGTCCCCGGCGCCTCGCGCGCCAGCATGTCGGCGACCGCCGCCTGCATCGCGAAGAACGGCGCCCTGAGGTTGATCGCGATGTGCCGGTCGAACAGTTCCGGCGTGGTGTCCAGCAGGGTGCCGCGCGTGGTCAGCCCCGCCGAGTTGACCAGGCAGTCGACCCGGCCGAAGGCGTCGACCACCTCCGCGACGACCGCGCGGGCCCGCTCGGCGTCGGCCAGGTCGGCCGCCACGAACATCGCCCGGGCGCCGGCCGCCGCCAGCTCCGCCACCAGCTCCTCGCCGGGCTCCCGGCGCCGCCCGGAGAACGCCACGCGCGCGCCCTCCCGGACCGCGGCCCGCACGACCGCCGCGCCCACCCCCTGGCTGCCGCCGTTGACCAGGACGACCTTGCCGTCGAGGAGTCCCATGGGCGTGCCCTCGTCTCTCACGTCAGCTCTCCCGTCGTTCCGCGCCCGCCCGCAGCTCCTCGCGCAGGGTGTCCGGTGTCCACCGCTCGCGCAGCGCCCGCCGCAGGGTGTCCGCCTGCGTGGGCGGTGCCAGGCCGTCCACCGGCGGGTCGCTGTCCAGGTTGGTGGGGAAGGGATAGCCGTCGGCGCTCGCGGCGATGACCCGCTCCGCCCAGGACGGCTCCGCGCCCTGCGCGGCGCGCCGCAGCAGCACCGGATAGACGGCGTTCACCACCGCCTCGCGGTCCACCGTCTCCATCGCCCGCCCGAACGCCGACGACACCTGCAACAGGTTCGCCGTGCGCCGTACGTCGGCCGTTCGGTTGGCGCCGGCCGCGTGGAACACCGCCGGGTTGAAGAACACCGCGTCGCCCTTCGCCAGCGGCAGCTGCACCCGGCGCGTGCCGAAGTACTCCTGGAACTCGGGCAGCCGCCAGGCCAGATAGCCCGGCTCGTAGCGCTGCGAGTACGGCAGGTACAGGGTCGGCCCGGACTCCAGCGGCATGTCGCCGTGCGCCACGGCGCCCTGCAGGGTCAGCACGGGGGAGAGGCGGTGCACGTGCGCCGGGTAGGCCGCCGCCGTCGCCCGGGACAGGAAGCCCAGGTGGTAGTCGCGGTGCGCGGTCTGGGCGGCACCGCCCGGATTCACCACGTTGACCTGCGAGGTGATCTGGTAGCCGGGGCCCAGCCAGGCCGTCGACACCAGCGCCACCATGTCGTTGGCGTAGTAGTCGGCGAACGCCTCCGGGTCGTACAGCGCGGCCTTCTCCAGTGCGTTCCACACCCGGTCGTTGGCGCCGGGCCGGGCGAAGTGGTCGCCGGCCGCCGTGCCCGAGGCGCGCTGTTCGGCGATCAGCGCCTCGAAGACCGCCGTCATCCGGTCCACCACCGTCGGCTCGGGGAACGCGCCCCGCAGCACCACCACGCCGGGCCCGTCCGCCAGCGCCCGCACCAGCTCGGTGCGCACCGCGTGCCCGGGCGCCGCCCGCAGCCGCTCGGCGTCGTACACCAGCACCCCCTCCGCCACCGACGACGCGTGCGGATAGCCGGCGAGGCCGGTGGACCGCTCGACCAGGGCGCGCAGGTCGTCCAGGCGGCAGTCCTGCTCGGCCGGCCGACCGGCGGACGCGGCGAACGTGAAGGACATCGGCGTCCCTTCGGGGTCACGAGGTGCGGTGGGGCTCTGCCATTCTTGTCATGACAAACACCTCGAACAACCGGCAGCAAGCCATCAAAAACCCCTCAAGCGATCAGCCAGGAGTCAGCCGTGGGCCATCCCTTCCCGATCCGTGAGATCGCACGTCAGGCGGGTCTGAGCGAGGCCACCGTCGACCGTGTGCTCAACGGGCGGGGCGGGGTGCGCGAGTCCACCGCGCGGGAGGTGTACCGCGCCATCGCCGACCTGGACCGGCAGCGCACCCAGGTCCGCCTGGTGGGCCGTACCTTCATGGTCGACATCGTCATGCAGGCGCCCGAGCGGTTCACCACCGCCGTGCGCACCGCGCTGGAGGCCGAGCTGCCGTCGCTGCACCCGGCGGTGGTGCGCTCCCGCTTCCACTTCCGCGAGACCGGGCCGGCCGCCGAGCAGGTCAGGACCCTGGACCGGATCGCGCGGCGCGGCTCCCAGGGTGTGATCCTCAAGGCGCCCGACGTGCCCGAGATCGGCGCGGCCGTGGGCCGGCTGGCCGCGGCGGGGATCCCCGTGGTCACCCTGGTCACCGACCTGCCCGCCAGCGCCCGCGTCGGCTACGTCGGCAGCGACAACCGGGCCGCCGGCGCCACCGCCGCGTACCTCATGGGCCAGTGGCTCGGCGACCGGCCCGGCCATGTGCTCACCAGCCTCAGCAGCGGCTTCTTCCGCAACGAGGAGGAGCGCGAGATGGGATTCCGCGGCGTCATGCGGGCCCGCCACCCCGAGCGCCGGCTCGTCGAGATCACCGAGGGCCAGGGCCTGGACACCACCCAGTACGACCTGGTGCGCGCCGCCCTCGAACGCGACCCGGACATCGGCGCCGTCTACTCCATCGGCGGCGGCAACATCGCCACCCTGCGCGCCTTCGCCGACCTGGGGCGTACGTGCGCCGTGTTCGTCGCCCACGACCTCGACCACGACAACACCCGCCTGCTGCGCGAGCACCGGCTGTCCGCCGTCCTCCACCACGACCTGCGCCAGGACATGCGCGAGGCCTGCCACCTGGTGATGCGCGCCCACGGCGCGCTGCCGCCCGCCGGGCCCACCCTGCCGTCGGCCATCCAGGTGGTCACGCCCTACAACCTGCCCGCTATGCCTGAGGGGTGACCCAGCCGCCCGTCTCGGCGGACCGCGCCATCGCGTCCAGTACGGCGGCACTGTGCACGGCGTCCGCGAGCGTCGCCCCGTGCGGGACGCCCTCGGCGATCGAGCGCAGGAAACGGTACGCCTCGATCACCTTGAGGTCGTCGTAGCCCATGGCGTTGGCCGCGCCCGGCTGGAAGGCGCCGTACTCGCCGTCGCCGGGGCCCACGTACACGGTGCTGACCGGCTGGTCCTGGTAGGTGGTGCCGAGGCTGACGCCGAATTCGTTCATGCGGCGGAAGTCCCAGAACACCGCGCCCTTCGTGCCGTGCACCTCGAAGCCGTAGTTGTTCTGCTCGCCGACCGACACCCGGCACGCCTCCAGCACGCCGCGCGCACCGGACGCGAAGCGCAGCAGGCAGCTGACGTAGTCCTCGTTCTCCACCGGCCCCCGCTCGCCGCCCGAGGCGAGGGTGTGGCCCGCGGTGGCGCCGGCCGGGCGGGCCCGCTCCGGCAGGAAGACGGCGGTGTCGGCGGTCAGCGCGGCGATGTCACCGAGCAGGAAGCGGGCCAGGTCGGCGCCGTGCGAAGCGAGGTCCCCGAGGACCCCGCTGCCGCCGCGCTCCCGCTCGTAGCGCCAGGTCAGCGCACCGTCCGGGTGGGCGGCGTAGTCGCTGAACAGGCGGATGCGGACATGGGTGACGCGGCCCAGCTCGCCCGCGGCGATCAGATCGCGGGCCCGCTCCACGGCGGGCGCGTTGCGGTAGTTGAAGCCGACCGCGCCGCACACGCCCGCCGCGGCGACCGCGTCCGCCACGGCGCGGGCGTCGCCGGCGGTCAGACCCACGGGCTTCTCGATCCACAGGTGCTTGCCCGCCGCGGCCATCGCCACGCCGATCTCGCGGTGCAGGAAGTTCGGCGCGGTGACACTGACCGCCTGGACCCGCGGATCGGCGGCCACCTCCCGCCAGTCCCGGGTGGCCGACGCGAAGCCGTACCGCTCGGCGGCCTCCTCGGCGCGCCCCGGCACCTCCTCGGCGACGGCCACCAGCCGCGGACGCAGGGCCGGCAGCGGGAAGTGATGCGGCACGCGGGCGTACGCCTGGGTGTGCACCCGGCCCATCCAGCCGAACCCGACGACGGCGACACCCAGCTCATCCACCATGACAGCCCCTCTTTGGACCGGTCCACTACCTGTCCGGGTCACCCTGCGGGCACTTTCGCCAGCATGTCAAGGCTTCCACCGCCCTTTGACAACGCGTCGCGGCCATGGAACGGTCCACAACCATGAGACCGCCGACCATCCGCGACGTGGCCGACCGGGCCGGAGTGTCCAAGTCCCTGGTCTCCCTCGTGCTGCGCGGCTCCGAGCAGGTGCGCCCGGAGAAGCGGCAGGCCGTGCTGGAGGCCGTGCGCGAGCTGGGCTACCGGCCCAACGCCGCCGCCCGCAGCCTGAGCGAGCAGCGCACCCGCACCGTCGGCGTGCTCCTCGACGACCTGCGCAACCCCTGGTACGTCGATCTGCTGGACGGCCTCAACTCGCTGCTGCACGCGAGCGGACTGCACATGCTGCTCGCCGACGCCCGCCTCGCCCGCCGGGTCGGCCACGATCTCGCCGGGCCGTTCCTCGACGTCCAGGCCGACGGCCTGGTGGTGGTCGGCACCCTGCCCGACCTGACGGCCCTGGACACGGTCGCGGCGCGGATGCCGGTGGTCGTCGCGGGCGCGCGCGAGGCCGTGCCGGCCGGCGTGGACGTGGTCGCCGACGACGACGAACAGGGGGCGCGGCTGGCCACCGAGCACCTGCTCGGGCTGGGCCACCGCCGGATCGCCCACCTCGCGGGACACGGCGCGGTCGGCGCGCTGCGGCGGCGCGGTTTCGAGGCGGCGATGCGGGCGCACGGACCGGGCCGGCGGGTGGTGACCGAAGCCTGCGACATGACCGAGGAGGGCGGTCACCGCGCCGCCGTCCGGCTGCTCGGCCGCCCCGACCGGCCCACCGCGGTGTTCGCCGTCAACGACATGGCCTGCGTCGGCGTGCTGTCGGCGGCGGAGGACCTGGGCCTCAGGGTGCCGCACGACCTGTCGGTGGTCGGCTACGACAACACCAGCATCTCCCGGCTGCGCCACCTGTGGCTGACCACCGTCGACCCGGCCGGCCACGAGGTCGGCCGCCACGCCGCCCGCTGCCTGCTGGACCGGCTGGAACGGCCTGGGGGAGAGGGGCGCCTCCACCTGGCCGCGCCGACCCTGGAGATCCGCGGGACGACGGCGCCGGTGGGCGGGTGAGCCGGCGCCCGGTGGCCCGCGAGAGGCGGGCGGAGCCGGCGGCGTGCGGTCCGCGAGAGGCGGGCGGACCCGGCGGCGTGCGGTCCGGGGGGCGTCCGGCGTCCCCTCAGAGGGTGATCGCGTAGGCCTTGCGCAGCGTCTCGTGCACCGTCCACGTCGTGCGGTCGCCGGCGCGCAGGACCGCCATGTCGCCGGGCCCGACGGTGAGGGTGGGCCCGTCCGCCACCTCGATCGTCGCCGAGCCGCTGATCACCACGAACAGTTCGTCGGCCTCGGTGTCGGTGACCACCCCGGGCGTGATCTGCCAGATGCCGCGCAGCTGACCGCCGTCCGGCGACTCCCACACCACCTTGCCGCTCACCTCCGGTGACCCGGAGACGATCTGGGCGGGATCCAGCGGCTCCGGTTCCAGGTCGGCGTCGGCGATGTGCAGGGCGAAGCTGTGCGTCATGCGGCGACCCTAGGGCGAACGGGCCGGGCGCGGGCGTGGACACAGTGTGGGGGATACCGGGCACCGAGCCGACACAACGTCGCGGCGTACCCCGGCACCCGCCGGGCGGGCCGCGACCGCGGCCCGCGGTGAGGCCGACCGGGGAGACCGTCCGCGCCCGGACGCCGACGGTCCCTGGCCGCGCGGCGGGTCAGCGGACCCGCCCGCCGGGGTCCGCAAGGGTGATGGAACCCCGTACGCCCGTTCGGCATCAAGCAGGGGGACAGGGCGTCGAGCGGGCACGGCATGGGGGCACCACCATGAACTGGCGGATCAGGCGGGCGATACTGGCCTGCGCACTGGTGGCGGCGGCATCGGCGACCGGCTGCACGGCCGAGCCGTCCGCCGCTCCCGGGCCCAGCGCGCCGAACCGGCCCGTGGTGCCCCCGGACCCCGCAGACGGCGCCGCGGCCGACCGCGCGGCCGTCGAGGCCGCCTACCGCAAGTGGGGCATCGAACCGCTGGCCGTCCCGCCCGCCCCGCCCGCCACCAAGCCGGTGCGCCCCGGGGCCGACGGCAGCCGGGTACCGGTGATCAGCGAGATACCCACCGAGGAGAAGATCGTCTTCCTCACCTTCGACGACGGGGCGGAGAAGGACCCCCGCTTCGTGACGATGATGCGCGAACTGGACATTCCCTTCACGATGTTCCTCACGGACGCCGCCATCCGCTCCGACTACGGCTACTTCAAGCGGCTCCAGACCCTCGGCAACGGCGTCCAGAACCACACGCTGACCCATCCGAACCTGCGGACCCTGGACGCCGCCGCCCAGAAGCGGGAGATCTGCGGCCAGCAGAGCGAGCTCAAGGACCACTACGGCACCGTGCCGAGGCTGTTCCGGCCGCCCTACGGCAACTGGAACGAGGACACCCGGGCCGCCGCCGCGTCCTGCGGCGTCGAGGCGATCGTGCTGTGGCGCGAGTCCATGCAGATCACGAACATGCGGTACCAGCTGCCCGGCGGGAAACTCCGGCCCGGCGACATCATCCTGGCGCACTTCCGCGGGCCCTCGGAACTCAAGGGCACGACGATGACCGAGATGACGGCCCACCTGCTGCGGCACATCCGGGAACAGGGCTTCACCGTGGCCCGCCTGGAGGACTACCTCTGACTCGCGCCCGGCGTTCCCCGGTCCCTCTCGCCGGCGACGGCGGTCGCGCTCAGCCGTCCCGGCGCGCCACCAGCCGGTAGGCGTTGGACAACCCGAGCGGCCCGACCACCGTCCGCGCCGCGAGCCGGTCGAGCACCGTCGCCGCCACGAGGAACGGAACCCCCGCGAGGAGCAGCCCCGCCCGCACCGCACGCCGCACGTGTCCCGGCCGCCGCTCCAGCCACGGCGCGTCCTCGCGCGGGGCGATGTGATCCAGCGCCAGCCACACCGCGGCCAGCAGATCCACCGGGTCGTGCGCCTGCCGGTGCTGCTCGGCCACCACCGTGAACCCCAGCGCGGCCAGCCGCTCCCGCAGATTGCCCACCGGCACCAGGTGCAGATGCTGCGGCTGCAGCCACGGCAGCCACCACCGCCCGAGCAGCCGCGCGTACCGGCTCTGCGGATCCGGTACCTCGATCAGCAGATGCCCGCCCGGCCGCACCACCTCCCGCGCCGCCCGCAGTTCACGTCCCGGATCGGTGCTGTGCTCCAGACAGTGGAACATGCTCACCACGTCGTACCGGCCGGCCAGCTCACCCGCCAGCTCCGGGAAGCCGCCCCGGTACCCGCGCTCCACCCGCCCGGCCCGCTCGGCGAGTTCGGCCCCCTCGGTCATGTCGAGCCCGTCGAACACGGTCCCCGGCAGCACCTCCCGCGCGGCGGCACAGAAGTGCCCGTGCCCGGTGCCGACGTCCAGCCAGGACTTGGGCGCCGGATCGTACGGCAGCAGCGCCTCGGCCCGAGCGCGGTACATTGCCGTCCGCCCGCCGAACGTGTTCCCGAGCTTCTTCTCCCCCAGCCCGTCGTAGAAGTCGCGGTAGTAGAACTCCAGTCCCGCCTCGCTCAGCCGCGGGTTCTGGAAGACGTGCCCGCACGCCCCGCACCGGTCCAGCGTGAACCGGCCCGGCTTGTGCTGCAGCAGGTCGGTGGTGCGCAGCCGGGTCGCCAGCCGGTCCGAGCCGCACCACGGGCAGTCGGCGCGCCGGGGTGCGAAGAACCGCCCGACACCGGCCGCGAGGTCGGCCCGGTAGCGGGGGCGCAGGGCGCCGATCCGTTCGTCGTCGCTCATATGGACTCCCGGGCCAGTAGCTCCAGATGGATCGCGGCGGCCGGGGCTCCGCCCGCCGCGCGGAATCCCGCGCCGACCCGCCCGGCGGCGGCCCGGTACGCGGGGTCGTGCAGGACCGTGTCGAGCGCCGCGCCCAGTCCCGCGGCACCCACCCGGCCGAACCGCACCCGAGCCCCCGCCCCCGCCGCCACCACCTGCGCGGCCACCACGGGCTGGTCGTCCCGGACGGGCGCCACGACCAGCGGCACGCCGTGCCACAGCGCCTCGCAGACGGTGTTGTGCCCGGCGTGACACACCACCGCCCCCACCCCGCGCTCCAGCAGCGCGAGTTGCGGCACCGACGGGACGACCAGCACGTCCTCGCCGGAGCCGCCGGAGCCGCCGGAGCCGCCGGAGCCCTCCGCGGCCAGCGTGCCGCCCGGGTCGGCGATCACCGCCTGCGCCCGGCCGGCGCGCTCCCGCACCACGTCCCGGCACAGCGCGAGGAACCGCCCGCCCACATCCGCGTTCGCGGTGCCCAGCGTCACCAGCACGGTCGCCCGGCCGGGGTCGAGCCACTCCCAGGGGAACCCGGGGGCCACGGGGCGCGCGTCGATCGAGGGGCCGACCCAGCGGACCGCGCGCCCCTCGACGTGACCGGCCAGCTCCGGTGTGCTGAAGGCCAGCAGAAGGCTCGGCGAGAACCGCGGGTCGGCGGCCCCCGACGGGTCACCCACCGCGCGCCGCAGCCGCGCGAGCCGCTCCTCCACCCAGGCCCGCACCTTCGGCAGCCCGGCCAGCGGGTCGGTCAGCTCGGCGGTGGTGGTCGCCGAGGTCGCCCACGGCACCCCCAGCCGCTCCGCGACCAGCGCCCCCGCGAACGCCTGCTGGTCGGCGACCACCACATCCGGCCGGAACGCCTCGACCGCCGCCCGCACCCCCGGCGCCATCGCCTCGGCCAGCGGCAGCAGATACCACTCCCACAGGAACCGCAGCGCCTCCGGACCGCGCAGATCCGGCGGCCGCCGAGCCGGGTCGCCGCCGTGCGCGGGGCCCGCGCACGGGTGGACGACCGCGCCGGGGCCCGCCAGCCGGGCCACCAGCCCCGGGTCCGGGCAGGCCCAGGCCACCCGATGCCCGCGCTCAGCCAGTCGCGCGGCCACCCCCACCAGGGGGTTGATGTGTCCCACCAGCGGCGGCACCACGAACAGGAACCGGCTCACCGGACGGCCGACCCGTCCGACTCACGGATGAGCGCCAGCACATGGCGGCCCACCACCTCCGCGGCCTCCACCAGCACCGAGTGCTCGTGCCCGGGGATCACCACCGTCCGGCAGTCCGGCAGCAGCCCCGCCAGCCAGGGCGCGAGCGCCGCGAGGTCGGAGTCACCGCCGTACAGCGCGAGCACCGGGCAGCGCACGGAGCGGATCTGCCGTTCCGTCAGGACGCGGCTGGCGGGGATGTCCCGGCCGAGGGTGGTCTCCCGGGCCAGCCGGGCCGCGCCCTTGGCGAGCCGGGCGGTGTGGTGGCCCCGGTGCGCGGCGATCCAGTCCAGCGTGTCCGACTCCCGGTGCGCCAGTTCGCCCACCACCCGCTCCAGGATGCCGCCCAGCTTCACCGCCCAGGCGGCGGTGGCCGGCTCGGACTCCACGAGGGACAGGCTCGCGACGCGTTCCGGGTGCCGGGTCGCGTAGCCGAACGCGATCGTCCCGCCGTAGGAGTTGCCGACCAGGTGCACCGGGCGGCCGGTGAGCGCCAGCCGGTCGAGCAGCGCCGTCAGGTCGTCCACGCCGTCATCGAGGGTGTAGCCGCCGGCGGTGCGCTCGCTGCGGCCGTGGCCCCGCAGGTCGTACATCACCACGTCCAGGCCGGCGGCGGCGAACGTGGGTCCCAGGGTGAAGTAGTGGCTGGCGAGGCTGTCGGTGAGGAGCCCGTGCACCAGGACCGCCGTGGGTCCGCCGCGCGGGCCGATCCGCTGCACGTGCGTCCGCAGCCGTCCGGTGTCGACCATCGTCATCGGTCAGCTCGCCTCCAGCGCCTTCAGGCTGGTCACCACGTACTCGACGAGCCGTCCCACGGTCAGCTCGATGATCTCGTCGAGGTCCATCCCGGCCAGGAACTCGGCGAAGTTGACGCGGTCCCCGTAGCGCTCCTGCAGCAGCCCGGCGAGCGTGACCAGGTCGATGCTCTCCAGTTCCAGGTCCCGGTTGAAGGTCGTGCGCATCCCGATCTCGACGTCGTCGACGCCGTACTCGTCCTCCAGCAGACGCGCGAGCATGCCCGTGACGTCGGCGAGGACCGCCTCCTCGGTGGCGGTGACGGGGTTCATCGGTCGTACTCCTCCTCCTGTGCGGCGCCGGTGGTCCACGCGACGACGTACTCGCGCGGCGGCAGCCGGGGCGGACTGACGGCCGGCGCGCAGCGCACCGGGTGGGCGCCGGCCCGGCGGCCCGAGACGGTCAGCACGGCCCCGTCCGGAGTGGCGTCCCGTACGGCGAAGTCCCGCGGCCGGCCGCCGAATCCGGTGCCCTCCGCCTTCGCGGCCGCCTCCTTGGCCGCCCAGAAACGGGTGAACCACAGCGCCCGCGACGCGCCGTCGGCGGCGCTCAGCCGGTCCAGCAGCCGGATCTCGCCCGGGCCGAGCGCGGTGGCGACGGTCTGCGCGGGGCGGTCGACGACCTCCTCGATGTCGATGCCGGGTCGGCGGCCGGGCACCCGGGGGCGGACGATCGCCACGCCGGCCTCCGCGCGGTGGGCCAGCGACACGTCCAGCGGCGGCAGCCGGCGGCCGTGGACCCCGGTGACGCGGGGCCGGCCCGCCGCGTCGTTGGACACCCGCAGTTCCGCCGGGAAGACCGGGCCCTCCCCGTGGTCCCACAGCCACCGCCGGACGGCGTCCTTGACCGCGATCCGGCCCAGCAGCCACTGCCGGCGGCCGCGCGGGGGATGCGCCGCGTACTCCGAACGCTCCGCGCCGCCCAGGGAGTTGCGCATGATCAGCTCCCGGGAGGCGAGGTCCGGCCACCGTTCGTGCAGCAGCGTCCAGCCGCCCGGCCGGACCTCGGACAGGGTGTTGCGCTCCGGGAAGCGTTCCACGGGACGGGTGGTCGGGTCGTTGTCGAACCGGCGGTCCTGCCAGCCGCGCAGTTCCGCCCAGACCCGGCCCGCGACGGTGAGCTGGACATCGGCTTCGAGCAGCGCGTCGGTGAGCGTGGTGATCCGCACCAGGCAGTCCACGTCCGTGCCGGGCGCCGGATGCGGTCCGTGGAAGCGCATCTCCCGCATCCCGACGGGGAAGACCACCGTGCGCTCCGTGCAGGTCGCCATGATCCAGTAGCCGAGGAGCTGGCCGACGTTGTCCAGCAGGCCGCCGGGCGCCGACGGCGTGGTGATCACGCCGCGGACGTGCCGTTCGCCGATCGCGGTGAGCGCGCTGACGCCCTGGAACGCCGGTCCGTGGAACATCCAGCGGTCCGTGTACAGCTGGGCCGCGGTGTGGTCGGGCGCGCGCTCGGTCGCCGGATCGGTGTGCCAGGGCACGGGAGGCGGGGCCGGGTGGCGGTCGGCGAGTTCGACGGTGGCCCGCGCCCGGGGGCCGAAGGAGACGGCGAACCGGTCTCCGCCTTCGGGCGTCACCGTCACCGGTACGTCCACGGCCGGCGTGGCCGTCAGCCACTCCTCGAACCGCGCCCCGCGCACCGCGACCGCCACCCGCCCCGGCACCGCCCGCCCGGCGGCCCGCGTCATCAGGTCCACGATCGTCGTCGCCGGTACCACCGGCCACCGGTCGGCGACGTCCGGCCAGCCGGGCCGCTGCGGGAAGAAACAGTGGTCCAGGAGGTAGGGCATGGTCTGGGGCGAGACCCGCACGGTGTCGCGCCACGAGCCCGGCCCACCGGACGGGCGGGCGCCCGGGGCGGGCGGGCCGGCGATGGTTGGTGCGGTGGGAGCGGCGAAGGGCGGGGCGGTCCCGGCCGGCGCGGTGCCGGTCGGGACGGCGCCCCCGGGTGCGGCGGAGGACCGTCCGGTGGGGGCGGGGGAGGCCGGGGAAGGCACGGTACCGCCCGGCGGGGCGGGGGCCGGGGCGCCGGGCGGTACCGCCGCACCGGGCGGTCCGCCAGGGGCTCGCGCGGTACCCGGCGCGGCGTAGTCACGGGCCGTGGCGTCCCGCGCCGCGGACATCAGCGCGGCGGCCGTGTCCGCCGTGTCCCGCAGCAGCGCGTCCAGCTCGGCGGCGACCGGGAACCGCGCGGCCAGCCCCTCCAGGGCCGGGCCGCCGACCGCCTGCCCCAGAGGGTCCCCGGCCGGCACGGTGGTGGTTCCCGTCCGCGGGGCGGGAGGCATCGAGGCGCGGGGAGGCGAGGTGGGGGCCGCCGCTCGCGCGGGAACGCCGCCGGCCGGTGCGGCGGCCGGCGCGACCCGCCCCTCGGCGTCCGCTCGTGGCGCGGCCGGGGCCGCCGGCCGGGCCGCGGCCAGCTCCCGCCGGAGCTCGGCCAGGGACTCCGGGGCCAGCGACACCAGCGCGCCGTCGAGGTTCAGGCGTACCGGCGCTCGGCCCGCGGAGGTGCCCGCACCGCCCGCCGGCGGCAGCGAGGGCGCCACCCCGGCCCCGGCCGTCCAGAGCGCGGTCATCACGCGGCGGAGCTGCGCGAGCCCGGACCGGTGGGGTGAGTTGGCGGCCACGACCAGGTGGTCCCGGCCGCCGAGGGTGTCGCCGACGAGGGAGCCCACCTGCCCGGGCCCGACCTGGACGAAGACCCGGTGGCCGGCGGCGTACAGCGCCTGCGACAACTCCCGGAAACGCACCGGCTCCAGCAGGTGCCGCAGGAACAGGGCCCGGACGTCCGCCTCACCGGAAGGGAAGGGCGCGGCGGTCGTGCCGGACCAGACGGGCACCGTCGGCGGGCGCAGCCGGAACCCGGCGGCGGCCTCGCGGAGGGGCCCGAGGTACGGCGCCAGCATCGGCGTGTGGAAACCGGAGCGGAACGGCAGCACCTGGCCGAGCACCCCCCGGGCGCGGAAGGCGCGCACGAACTCCGCCACCGCCGCGTCCGGGCCGCACACCATCGACTGCCGGGGCGCGTTGTCGTGCGACAGCACCAGGCCGGACCCGGTCCAGCCGCCGTCGCGCAGCTCCGCCGCCACCCGCTCGGCGGACGCGCCGAGCGCGCCGAAGGCGAGCCCCGGCACCGACAGCGCCTCGGGGTCGAAGTCCGCCATGAACGCGTCGACCTCGGCCCCGTCGTACATGCCGCCGGCCACCATCGCCGTCCACTCGCCCACGCTGTGCCCGGCCACCGCGTCCGGCACGATCCCGGCCCGGCGCAGCGCGGCGTCCAGCAGGCGGCCCACGGCGACGACCCCGAAGCCGTGCCGGCCCAGGTCACCGCCGTCGTCCCGCGCGCCGGCGTCCCGGCCCGTCCCGGAGCCTGACCGGCCGTCCGCCCCGGCCGCAGCCCGCCCGCCGTCCGCCCCGGAGTCCGGCCGCCTGCCGCCGGGTGGGGCGCCGCCGGGTGGGGCGCCCTCGAAGGGGTCGGCCACCCCGGTCGTCCCGGACGCCTGCCCCGTACCGCTACCGGCCCCGGGCCTCCCGTGCCGCGCGGACTCCGGAACCCCACCGCTTTCCCGAGGCCCCCGGCCCAGGGCGGGCAGGGCCAGCCCGAAGTGGGCCGCCACGTCGTTCACGCGCGGCGCGAAGTCGCCCTCCAGACCGGGGAAGACGAAGGCCACCCGGCCGCCGCCCGCGCCGCCGAGCAGCGGCTCCGGCCGGAACCACACGTCGCCGCGCCCGTGCCAGGGCCGCCCCTTGGCGACCGCGCGCCGCGCCAGCGCCAGCCGCTCGGCCGTCGGATCGACGACACCGAGCCGGACCCGCCCCGCCGGACGAGGGCGCGAAGGGTCGAGCCCCGCGGCCCGTACGGTGCTGTCGTCGCCGTCCAGCAGCGCGCCGAGCCGGTCGGGGGTGTCGGCGGCGAGCACCAGCACCCGCTCGGGCTCCGTCACCCGCAGCGGGGCGGCGGCGCCGACGGCACCCGGCGCCTCCTCCAGCACCACGTGCGCGTTGATCCCGCCGAACCCGAACGCGTTCACGGCGGCCCGCCGTACCGGCCGCCCCGCACCGGTCTCCCAGGGGGCCGCCGTGCCGAGCGGACGGAACCGGGTGCGGGCCAGCGCCGGGTGCGGGTCGTCGCAGTGCAGCGTCGGCAGCAGGGTGCGGTGGTGCAGCGCGAGCACGGCCTTGACCAGCCCCGCCACCCCGGCGGCGGGCATGGTGTGCCCGATCATCGACTTCACCGAGCCGATGACCGCCCGCTCCCCGTCCTCGTCCCCGGCACCGAACACCTCGGCGAGCGTGGCGAGTTCGGCGGCGTCACCCGCCGGGGTCGCGGTGCCGTGCGCCTCCAGCAGGCCGACCGAACCGGCCGCGGCCGGATCGAGCCCGGCGGCCTCCCACGCCTGGCGCACCGCCCGCGCCTGACCGCCGGGGTCCGGGGTGACCAGTCCGGCCGCCCGGCCGTCGCCGGCCACGCCCGTGCCCCGGATCACCGCGTACACCCGGTCGCCGTCCCGTTCCGCGTCGGCCAGCCGCTTGAGCACCACCACACCGGTGCCCTCGCCGATGAGGATGCCGTCGGCGTCACGGTGGAAGGGACGGCTGCGCTCGCTGGGGGAGAGGGCCCGCAGTTGGGAGAAGACACTCCACAGGGTGATGTCGTGGCAGTGGTGGACCCCACCGGCGAGCATCAGGTCACAGCGCCCGCCGGCGAGGGCGCCGACCGCCTGGTCCACGGCGACCAGCGAGGACGCGCAGGCCGCGTCCACCGTGTAGGCGGGGCCACGCAGATCGAGTCGGTTGGCGACCCGGGAGGCGGCCAGGTTGGGCACCAGCCCGATCGCCGACTCGGGGCTGTCCGGACCCAGCCGTTCGGTGAACGCCCGCTTCACCCGGTCCAGTTGGGCGCTCGTCAGGTCGGGCAGCAGCTCGCCCAGCGTCCGTACCAGCTGGCCCGCGGTCCGGACCCGCTGGTCCAGCCGCACCAGACCGGGCGTGAGGTAGCCGCCCCGGCCGAGGACGACGCCGATCCGCCGCCGGTCGGGGAGCCGGTCCGGGCCGCCCGCGTCGGCGAGCGCGGCGGCCGCGACCCGCAGCGCGATCAACTGGTCCGGCTCGGTGCCCGGCACCGACGCCGGCATGATCCCGAACCGGGTGACCTCCACCTCGGCCAGCGCGTCCACGAAGCCGCCCCGCCGGCAGTACACCCGGTCCGCGGCCGGCGCCTCACCGGCACTGCCGGGCCGGTGGTAGTCCGCGTCCCACCGCCCGTCCGGCACCTCGCCGATCGCGTCGACGCCGTCGCGCAGATTGCGCCAGTAGGCCTCCAGGCCGTCGGCTCCGGGCAGCAGCACCGCCATCCCCACGACGGCCACCGGCACCTGACGGCCGGTCACCTCGCCGGTCACCAGCCCGACACCGTGTGGACGACGGCGGTGACGGACGGATCGCCCCAGGCCAGCTCGCGCAGCAGCGCGGCGGTGCCCTCCTGCGGGTCGATCAGCCGGACGCCGCGCCGCGCGTACTCCCGCGCCAGCTCCGGCCCCACCATCCCGGCGTGCCCGGCGGCGGGCGCCCACGGCCCCCAGTGCACGGTCAGCGCCCGGTGCCCGGTCCGGGCCGCCCACGCCGCGCCCAGCGACCCGAGGGCGTCGTTGGCGGCCGCGTAGTCGGCCTGGCCACGGTTGCCGAGCACGGCGGCGACGCTGCCGAACAGTACGGTGAAGGCGGGCCCCTCGGGCAGTTCCTCCAAGGCCGTGAGCAGGGCCCGGGCGCCGGCCGCCTTCGTGCCGTAGACCCGCTGGAAGGACTCCGGGGTCTTCTCCGTGATCAGCCGGTCCTCGATCACCCCCGCCGCGTACACCACCCCGTCGAGACGGCCGTGCTCGGCGTGGATCTCCTTGACCGCCTGCAGCACCGCCTCGGGCTCCCGGAAGTCGACCGACCGGTAGCGGACGCGGCTGCCGAGCGCGGCCGCCTCCGCCAGCGTGGCGGCGATCTCCCGCTGCGCCAGCAGCAGTTCGGCCGCGCGGTGGATGTCCGAGGGCGTCAGTCCGCCCCGCGCGGCCAGCGCCGCTCGCAGCTCGGCCGGGGTCCGTGCGGCGGCCGTGCCGGCGTCCTCAGGGCCGTCCGGGGCGGGCGTCCTGCCCAGCAGCTCCAGACGGCAGCGGGACGCCGCGGCGAACGCGAGGGCGCACTGCGCGGCGATGCCCCGCGCCCCGCCCGCGAGCACCAGCACGGCGTCCTGGTCCAGGCCCAGCGCCGCCGCCTCCGCGGCACCGTCCCCGGCCGGCCCGGCACCCCTGTCGCCCAGCGCCCCGAGCGGTGCCTCGACCAGCTCGAAGCCGTGCCGGCCCGTCGCTGTGCGCCGCACCACCGGTGTGCGGTCGCCGGCGGTGATCTCGCCGAGAACCGTGTCGGCGAGCGGGGCGTCCCCGCCGTCGACGAGCCGGGCGACCGTCCCCGGGTACTCCCGGGCCAGGGTCCGGAACAGCCCCGGCAGCCCCACGGCCGCCGTGCCGTCGAGCGAGCCGACGGCAAGCAGCCACCGGGGTTCGCCGAGCACGGCCGCCCGGAGCACGGGGAAGGCGTCCGGCAGCACCGGCGGTCCGTCGGCCGTGAGCGCGCCGAGGTACAGCACACCGTCCACGGGCCCGTCCGCGTCCGACAGCACGTGCCGCGCGTCGCGTACGACGACGTCGGCGCCGTACGCGGTCAGGCGGGCCCCGGCCGCGCCGCCGTCCCCGAGGACGGCCCAGCGGGTCCCGGCCAGCACGGCGGCCGGGTCCGGCGTACCGCCCGCCTCCTGGAGGAGCACGGGCCGCAGCACCTGCCGGCGCGGCGCCTCACCGGCCACTTCCGGTGCCTCAACGGTCACTTCAGGTACCGGTACCGGGGCCGTGGACGCGGCGTGACCCGGTGCGTCCAGCCGCGCCGTGAGCCAGTCGGTCACCGCCGCCGCGGTACGTGCCCCGGCCAGCTCCTCCACCTCGGAGTCGTCGAGCGCGGTCAGGTCAGCGCCGTTGCCGACCCCGAGCCGCCGGGCCAGCTCGCCCGCGATCTCGGCGCGCTTGATGGAGTCGATGCTGAGGTCGGCCTCCAGATCCAGATCCGGCTCGATCATGTCGACGGGGTATCCGGTGCGCTCGCTGATGATCTCCAGCACGACCTGCCGGACGTCCTCGGTGCCGGTGCCGCTGTTGCTGTCACTGTCGGCGGTGTCGGTCATGTGGGTGGTGTCGGGGGCCCCATGGGCGGTAACCGGCTCTGGCGGCACCGGCCGGAGCGGCTGCGCCTGCGCCACCGGCACCGGCTCGGCCGCTTGGACCACCGTGCCCGGCCCGGGGACGGCCGCCGCGGGCGCCGCCCCGAAGTACGTGAGCAGCACGTCCCGTTGGGCGGCGATCATCTCCCGGCTGGTGCGGAGGAACTCGGCGATGAGGGCGTCCCGGTCGGACGGGACGCCGGGTGGGGGGTTGGTCGTCACAGTCGTCTCCCTGCTCTCCACGACTCGGCGGGCCGGTGCGAGCGCACCGGGCAGGAGGTCTCCGGCGGCGGTCCTGACGAGCTGACCGTCCACCGTCCAGCCGGGCCGCCGCGGCGCGGGCGCGGTCAGCGCGTCCACGGCGTCCCGGCCGCGCAGCAGCCACTCGGCGCGCACCGGCTGCCCCGTGACGGCCAGCCGCGCGAGGGCGTCCAGAAAGCCGCGCAGCCCGTCGCCCGGCCGGGGCTCGCAGGCCACCGTGCGGTGCGGGCGGTCCCCGAGGATCCGCCCGACCAGCCGGGTCAGCACCGAACCCGGTCCGGCCTCCACGAACAGCCGCGCCCCGGCCGCGTACATCGCCTCGATCTGCTCCACGAAGGCCACCGGCGCGCCGATCTGCGCGGCCAGGCCGGCCCGCACCGCGTCCGCGTCGGCCGCGTACGGGGCCGCCGTACGGTTCGCCCACACGGGGAACTCGGGCGCGCGTACCGGCACTTCGGCGAGTACCTCGGCGAAGCGGTCCCCGGCCCCGGCGACCACCGGGCTGTGGAAGGCGCACGCCACCGGGACCGGCCGGGCCGGCAGCCCCGCCGCACGCAGCAGCCGCACCGCCTCGGCCAGGTCGTCGGACGGGCCCGAGATCACCGTCTGGTCGGGCGCGTTGCGGTTGGCGACGACCACCGTGTCCGGCGCGCCGGCCGTGCCGAGCGCGGCGGCGACCGACTCGGCACCGGCCGGTACCGCGGCCATGCCGCCCGGTTCGTCCCCGGCGGCCGCGAGGATCGCCGCGGCCCGGTCCGCGCTCAGCTGCAGCAGCGTCGCCGGGTCGAGGGCACCGGCCGCGCACAGGGCGACCAGTTCGCCGTAACTGTGCCCGGCCGCCATGTCGGGGCGCACCCCGGCGGCGCCGAGCAGCCAGTGCGCGGCGAGCCCGGCGATGCCGAGCGCGGGCTGCGCCGCCCGGGTGTCGGTGAGTGCGGCCCGCTGCCGTTCCCGGGCGGCGTCGTCGAAGGCGGCCGGCGGATACAGCGGGCCGACGTGGTCCCGACCGAGCTCCAGACAGTGGTGCAGCTCCGGAAAGGTGACGAACAGGTCGGCGAACATGCCGGTGCGCTGGCTGCCCTGTCCGGGGAAGAGGAAGGCGACCTGCCCGTCGAGGGGTGCCTCGGCCAGATGGACACCGCGGGCCGGGTCGTGCTCACCGGCCAGCGCCCGGCGCACCTTGCCGGTCAGGTCGTCGACGTCCGTGGCGACGACCGCGATCCGGACCGGCCCGGTGCCCGCGTCCGCCCGGCGGGCCGCGCCCAGCGCCAGGTCGCGCAGCCGCCAGGGCCGGCCCTCCGCCGCGGCGGCCGTCAGCAGTTCCTCGGCCGCCCGGCGCGCCGCCGCCTCGTCGCGGCCCCGGAACAGGAACAGCTCGGCCGGCCAGACGTCCAGGCCGCGCACCGGCGGCACACCGCCGTCGTGGGCGCTCAGCACCACGTGGAAGTTGGTGCCGCCGAATCCGAACGCGCTGACGCCCGCGACCCGTTCGCGTGCGGGCACCGCCCACGGCCGGGCCCCGTCGTGGAAGACGAAGGGGCTGCCGTCCGCGTCCCAGGCCGCGTTGGGGCGCTCCACGTGCAGGGTGGGCGGCCGGACGCCGGTGTGCAGCGCGAGCACCGTCTTGATCAGGCCGGCCAGCCCGGCGGCGCACTTGGTGTGCCCGATCTGCGACTTGACCGAGCCGAGCACGCAGCTGCCCGGCCGCGCCCCGGCGGCGTCGAACACCTCGCTGAGGACGGCCAGTTCGGTGCGGTCACCGACCACCGTCCCGGTGCCGTGCGCCTCGACCAGACCCACGTCGGCCGGGGAGATCCCCGCGTTGCGGTACGCGCGTTCCAGCGCGGCCCGCTGGCCCTGCGGACGGGGCGCGGTCAGGCCGAGGGAGCGGCCGTCACTGGAGCTGCCGACGCCCTTGATCACCCCGTAGACCCGGTCGCCGTCCCGCTCGGCGTCCGCAAGCCGCTTCAGGACGACGCAGGCGACGCCCTCACCGAGCGCGATGCCGTCCGCCGACGCGTCGAAGGCGCGGGAGCGGCCGGTCGGGGACAGGGCGTGCACGGAGGAGAACAGCACATAGTCGTTGATGCCGTTGTGCAGGTCGGCGCCGCCGCACAGCACCACGTCGCTGGTGCCCGCGGCGAGTTCCTTGCAGGCGACGTCCACGGCGGCCAGCGACGACGCGCAGGCGGCGTCCACGGTGTAGTTGGCGCCGCCGAGGTCGAGCCGGTTGGCGATCCGCCCGGAGATCACGTTGGCGAGCATGCCGGGGAAGGAGTCCTCGGTGAGCCGGGGCAGCTGCCCGTCCAGGCCGTCGGGGACCCGGCCGTAGTAGGCCGGCAGTACGGCCCGCAGCGTCGCCGCGTTCGACAGGTCGCTGCCGGCCTCCGCGCCGAACACCACCGAGGCGCGCGACCGGTCGAAGCCCCGGCCCCCGTCGCCGTACCCGGCGTCCTCCAGGGCCCGCCGGGCGGCCTCCAGGGACAGCAGCTGGACCGGCTCCACACTGCCGAGCGAGGCCGGCGGGATGCCGTAGCGCAGCGGGTCGAAGGGGATGCGGGGCAGGAAGCCGCCCCACTTCGAGGTGGTGGAGGTGCCGTGGTGCACGGCCGGGTCCCAGCGCTCGGGCGGCACCTCGGTGACGGCGTCCCGGCCGCCGACGACGTTCGCCCAGAAGGTGGCCAGATCGGGTGCCTGCGGAAACATGCAGGCCATGCCGACGACGGCGATGTCGAGCGGCGCCGGGGCCTCGGGCAGTGGCTCGGTCGCGGCCAAGTGGCGTAACACGGCGACACGTTCGGTCAGGAAGTGGGCGGCCCCCGTGGTCACCGAGCGGTGCAGCTCGGGGATCGTGGTGGCCGCCGAGCGCAGCGCCGCCACCTCCCCGGCCATGAACATGCCCTCGGTGAGCTGGCGTTCCTCGTCCACCGGGGCGAGCCCGCCCGCCCGATCGCGTGCCACGCCCTTGCTGGCTACCCGCAGCCGGCCCACGTTGAGCCGTTCCAGCTCCTCCCAGACCTGCCGTTCGGGCACGCCCTCCGTGCGCAGCCGCGCCCGCAGCGCGGCGAAGTCCGCGGTGAAGGCACTGGGCAGACACCGCGTGGCGTGACCGGGCGCCGACTCCAGCAGTGTGGTGCGGTCGGCGGCCATCACCTGCCGCTGGAACAGGGGCCGGATCGCCTCGTGGACGACCGCTTCCTCGGTGAACAGGTAGGCGGTGCCCATCAGTACGCCGACAGCGGCACCCCGTCCGGTGAGCGGCGCGGCGAGCGCGGCGACCATGGCCGCCGACCGCTCGTCGTGCACCCCGCCCGCGAGGAACACCTCCACGTCCCTTACGCCGTCGGCGCCCTCACGTCCGAAGTGCTCCTCCAGCACGTCCAGTTGCGCCTCCCACAGCGGGAAGCTCGCCCGGGGACCGACATGACCGCCGCACTCCGCCCCCTCGAACACGAACCGCCGGGCCCCGGCCCGCAGGAACTGCCGCAGCAGCCCCGGCGACGGCACGTGCAGGAAGGTGCGCACCCCGGCCCGTTCCAGCGCCTCCGCCTGCGCGGGCCGCCCGCCGGCGATGACCGCGTGCGTCGGCCGCATCTCCCGTACGGCGGTCAGTTGCGCGGCCCGGATCTCCTCCGGCGCGAACCCGAGCACCCCCACCCCCCACGGCCGGTCGCCCAGCGCCTGACGGGCGTCGTGCAGCAGTTCCCGCGTCCGCGTGCCGTCCGCCAGCGCCAGCGCGAGGAACGGCAGCGCGCCGTCGCCGGCCACGGCCGCCGCGAACGCCGGCCGGTCGCTCACCCGGGTCATCGGGCCCTGGGCGACGGGCAGCCGGGTACCGAGCGCCCGGCTCATCGGGGAGTCCGGCCCGAGCGCCCGCGCCGGTGCCGCGTCCCGCAGGGCGTCGCGCACCGCGTCGGTCACGGCCCGCACCGTGCGCCGTACGTCCCCCCACCGGTCGGCGAACCGGGCGGCGAGGAAACCGTCCTGACCCACCGGGAGCAGTTGGGTGTCCGGGTCCCGCGCGCCCAGCAGGACGGCCACGCCCGCCGGATCCGACGGTGGCCGAACGGCACCCGGGACGCGGCGGCGCAGCACCCGGTGCCCGGCCACCACGACCGTCTCCGAGCCGTCCAGGGACCGCAACGCGGCGGCGGCCGGCCCGGGCAGCGACGACTCCGCGAGCAGGGCGAGCTGGGTGTCGAGGACCACGCCCGCGGCCCCGCCGGCCACCGCGGCGGCGGCCGTGCGCGGGCCGATGCCTCCGCACGCCCACACCGGGAGGTCGAGTTCCGGCTCGCCGAGCAGTCGTTGCAGCAGGACGAACGTGCCCGACTCCCCGACGCGTCCACCGCTCTCGGTGCCGCGCGCGATCAGCCCGTGGGCCCCCGCCGCGGCCGCCGCGCGGGCGCCGGCCAGGTCGGTGACCTCCACCAGTACGCGCGGGAACAGGGCGAGCGCGTCACCGAGCGGCCAGGCGGAGTCCGGGGCCAGCACCGCCGTACGCGGGGGGCCGGGGTCCAGGTCGTCCGGTCCGAGCCGGCAGCGCGCCCCGACCCTGACGCCGAACGGCCCCTCGCCGGCGGCCCGCAGCCGCGCGAGCGCCGCACGGGCCACGCGGTCGCCGTCGCCCAGGTCGAGCACCCCCAGCCCGCCCGCGCGCCCCACGGCCAGGGCGAGCCCCGGATCGGGTTCACCCAGTGGAGTGATGCCGATGATCAAATCCTCGGAACGCACAGCGGACGTCATGATTCTCCGAATCGAGGTGAAACTGACGGAAAGGCGCTAGCGCGAAACGCGTTGAAAGGTAGACCGCTTGTTACTCGCTGGTCAATGAAGCAACAGTCGCGAGGTCAGCCGCCGCATCGATCCGGTCAGGCGGCCGATCACGGCCACCGCGGCGGAAATCGGGCCAATTCCTTTTCGCCGCGGCCCGGCCCTTTTCCCGCTCCCGCCGGATGAAACACGAGCTCGTGGAGAAATCCGGCCGGACGGTCGGCCCATGTCCGTATCCAGGCGCACTTTTCCGGCATCCCGCGGCGGCCGGAGACTCCTCGGCTGCCGAGGCGGGAGTGACCTGAAGCGCCCGGCGGGAGACCGAGGGCCGGTTCGGATGTCTCCGAACCGGCCCTGAGCCGCGACTCTCTCGGTCGGGACGACAGGATTTGAACCTGCGACCCCTTGACCCCCAGTCAAGTGCGCTACCAAGCTGCGCCACGTCCCGTCGTGTCCGGCGGCGAACCGTGCGAACACGCAGGTAAACCCTACCCCACGGCGACGGGCGCCGGTTCGCGGGCCGGTCGGGGCGCCCCGCGCGAGCACGTCATCCGCACGGCCCCGCTGCTCATGCGACCGCACGGCCACGACGGCACGGCCACGGCGGCACGGGCATCGAGCAGATCTCGCGGGAGGCCCGGGCCACGCTCGGTTCCGTCCGTCGGCTCAGTGCCCGTTCTGTCCGCCGGCTCAGCGCCCGTCGCCGGCCAGGGCCGTACCGGTGGGCGCCGGCACCGTGAGGTACGCCGACAGTCCGCCCTCCAGCCGCACCGCGTCCCAGTCGTGCGCGTACCCGGGCGGGGTCCGCGCCCCCCGGGTCAGGAACACCACCGGCACGCGGCGCGCGGTCCGGGCCAGGGCCGCCGTGGTGGTGTTGGTGTCGTGCCCGCGCGTGTGGGCCGAGGCACAGCCCGTGTAGTAGGCGATCGGCACCGTCGGCGCCAGGGAGGAGTGGCCGGTCAGCACGCACGGCGGTCGTACGCCGTGCCGGTGCAGGTCCGCCGCGACCCGCGCCCAGCGCTCGTGCTCGGCGGTCGTGCGCTCGGCGGTGCGCCAGAGCACCGCCGACTGCACCGCCAGATGCCCCGCCAGCCCGACCGCCACGGCCGTCACCACCAGAGGCCGCCGGGCCGCCCGCGCGCGCGTCAGCAGATACCCGAGGGCGTCCGCGGCCGGCAGGGCCAGCAGCGCGTAGGCCGGGAGCAGGAAGCGCGGAGCGGCGTAGCCGATGAGGAACAGGTACGGCACGGCCACCGTCGCCGCGCAGGCCGTGGACAGCACGGTCGGCGCGGCCCGGTCCCGCCGCACGGCGATCACCAGGGCGAGCAGTGCGAGCGCCGGCAGCACGAACCACCACAGCATGACCGGCGTGTCCGGCATCGGCCCCTCGCACGGGCGGCACAGGGTACGCCCCGACAGGCTGCGCATCTGGTCGTCGACGGCGAGATGCCAGCTCAGTCCGCCCTGGATCCGGGAGGCCTCGGCCAGCCGTCGCAGAGGACCGCCGTAGGCGGCGTAGGCCTCGATCAGCCAGGGCGCCGCTCCGGCGGCGAGGCCGCCGAGGAGCGCGGCCGACAGCCGGACCGACCGCCACCGGCGCACCGTGACCAGCGCCACCAGGAGCGCCAGACCCACGTACGCCGCGTCACCGGGCCGCATCAGCGCCATCAGCACCGCGCTCACGCCCAGCCCCCACACGGGACCGCGCAGGACGGGGTCGCGCTGGAAGCGCAGGAAGCAGCCCACCGCGGCCAGCGCGCCGAGGGCCACCCAGATGTTGGGCATCGCCTGCGGGCCGTAGTACACCGTCACCCACAGCGAGGCGAACAGCGCGCCGCCGCCGGCGACGACCCGCGCCGGGAACAGCCCGCGCCAGGCGCGCAGCGCCAGGAACAGCGCGACGGCCGACAGGACGGCGAGATACACCCGCAGCAGGGGCGTGGACGACGACCAGGAGGCGATCGGCGCCACCAGCACCGGCACCCCGCGGGCGCGCGGCGCGCTGAAGAACGCCGCCGGCGCCTGGTCGCCGACCTGGCTGACGTACACCGACTCGTCCCAGCCGAGCCCCATGGCGGGCGGTACCAGCAGCAGCTGCGCCGCGGCGAACGCGCACGCCACCGCCGCCGTGCGGACGTCGTCGCCGCGGGTCCAGGGGAACGCACGGGCGAACCCCGGCGGTCGTGGTCGTACGGTCTGCGCCATCTGCTTGGTGTCACCCCTTGCGCGAGTGCGGCCTGCCTGTGCGGCGGGTGCGGCGCGCACCGCGAGTTCCGCGAGAACGGCGACCGCGGGCTGCCGCTGATGCGGTGGTGGCTGGTGCGGCGGTCAAGGTGGCCGTCCCGGTGCCGCGCGAGCGGTGCGCACGCCCGGAAGGCGCGCCGGGGAGCGCGCGCCGGGGCGGACTCCGGTACGGCCCCGCTCACGCTAGCCGTCGGACGCCGGACCGCAGGGGGCACACGCCGGGGACGGCCGATACCCGACGCCCGGCGCGGCCGTCCCTCACCCGGGCGGGCGCCGTCAGGACCGCGCGGCCCGCTCCGCCAGCCGGCGCCGGGCCTCCGGCCAGTCGAGGGGCAGCTGTGAGGCCGGGACCCGCCAGAAGACGAAGACCGAGTCCTTCATGGTCGGCCGCAGCCTGACCATGATCGACTTGTGTGGCTCCGTGCGCGCGTACGCCCGCAGCGCGTCCTCGTCCCGCCAGGCCGACAGGGTCCAGAAGGTGCGCCTGAGCGGCTGGGCGACCAGCGACGCTCCGTACGCGCCGGGTGCGCCCTTGACCTGCTTCCAGGCGGCCAGCGACTTCAGGAAGAAGCGCGGTACGTCGGCCGGGGAGCGCACCTCGAAGCGGGACGCCATGACGAACGCCTCGGCGTCCGGGGCGGGGATGTCGACCGTGGACCAGGGGAGGGTGGGCATGGCTGTGCCCCTTCGTCGGCAGTTGGATACTTACGCTATCCATGTTAGACAGTGAAGGTATCCAGTTGCCAAGGGTTCGAAGGGCGAGGCGTCGGCGATGCGCATCTCCGAACTGAGCCGCCGCAGCGGCGTCTCGGTCACGACGATCAAGTACTACCTGCGCGAGGGCCTTCTCCCGCCCGGCCGTCAGACCGCCGCCACCCAGGCCGATTACGACGACCAGCACCTGCGCCGGCTCCGGCTGATCCGCGCCCTGACAGGTGTCCGGGGTCTGTCGGTGGCGACCACCCGCGAGGTGCTGGACGCCCTCGGTGAGCACGGCGACGACACCCACCGCGTCCTCGGCCTGGCCCTGGGCGCGATCCGGGTCGCGGACGACCCCGCCGACCGGACCGCCGACACCGCCGAGGTCGACGCCCTGGTCGAGGAGCTGGGCTGGCAGGTGCACCAGGACGCCCCGGCCCGCGCCGTGCTCGCCGGAACCCTGGCCTCCCTGCGCTGTCTCGGCGTCCCCGTCGACGGGCGGACCCTGCTGCCCTACGCACGTCTCGCCGAGCGGATCGCGGTCCTCGACCTCGACCAGCTCGGCGGGCTCGACGACCCTCTGGAGGCCGCCGAGCGCGCCCTGCTGATGACCGTCCTCCTGGAACCCGCCCTGATGGCGCTGCGCCGCATGGCCCAGGAGAACGAGTCGGCCCGCCGCCACGGCGGCTGAGTCCGCCCACCCCGCGGCCGCCGTCCGGCACGGCGCCGTGCGGCCCCGCCCGTCGATCGGATTGAGCCGCCGGGGGCCGGGTACGCGAGCCACGACCCTCCGGACGGACCGCTCAGGTTCCGGCCGCAACCGCACACCAGGGAACCCCCATGGACACACCTGCCCACGACCCCACCACCCCCGCCCGGCGGGCGCTGGACGCGCTGGCCAGGGATGCCGAGGACAACGACGCGCTGGACACCCTCGCGCACAGCGAGGTGCTGGTCCCGGTGCCCGACGAGACGTCCGACGAGGACGCCTCCGACCCCACCGCGGTCGCGCTGCCCGTGCTGGAGCAGCCCGGCGGCAGCCCGGTGGTACCCGTGTTCACCTCGGAGCTGGAGATGTCGGAGCTGCTGCCCTACATCTCCCGCTACCGCCTGATCCCGCTCGGTGCGCTCGCCGCGCAGTGGCCCACTGATGATCTGTCCCTGACCATCGACGCGGCCGGCGACCACGGGCTGACCCTCACGTCGGAGGGCGTGCGCACCCTGCTCGCGCGCTGACGGCGCGCCTCGCCTCTCACCGCGCCGGTGTCTCGGGGGCCGGCGCCCCGGCGTGGCCGGGCGGCAGCATGCGCTCCAGGGCGGCGCGCTGCAGCGGCAGCACCGCGCCGTGCAGGTCGCGGCCCTTACGGGTGAGGGCGACCCACACACCGCGCCGGTCCTCCGCGCACACCGAGCGCTCGACCAGGCCCTCCTTCTCCAGACGGCCGATCAGCCGGGACAGCGCGCTCTGGCTGAGATGGACCCGCCCGGCCAGGTTCTGCACCCGGCACTGCTCGCCCTCGCCGGGGGTCTCGGCGGCCAGGATGTCGAGCACCTCGAAGTCGCTGGCGCCGAGCCCGTGCGGGTGCAGCACCCGGTCTATCTCGCACATCGTGCGCGCGTGGACCGACAGGATGTCCCGCCACCGCTGCTCCAGGCCCGCCCCGGCCGTCTTCGCTCCCATACTCCGAAGGTAGCACCGTTCCGGCCATTCATTGAGTGTGCAACTAGTGCGGATGCATGGAACTCCGCGGCGGGCCTCCGGCTCCGCTCCGGCTCCGTGGCCCCGGCCCCGGCTGCGGAGACCCGGCCGGCGGGGCGGAGCGGCCGCGGCAGCCTCAGGCGGCCGGGTCCTGCAGGAGGCCCACCAGATTGCCGTCCGCGTCCTTCACCGACGCGATCAGCCGGCCGCCACCCACGTCCTGCGCGTCCTGCAGCAGCTCCGCGCCCGCCTCCAGCAGGGCGGCGAGCCGCGCCCGCAGATCGGTGACGTGCCAGTAGGGGACCGGTCCGGTCATGCCCTTGCCGTGCCCGTTGGGGTCGAGGCCGACATCCTGGCCCGCCGCCTTGAAGCCGACGTAGTAGGGCTCGTCCGCGTACGGCTCGACGTCCAGCAGTGTGCGGAAGACGGCCTTCGCGCGGTCCAGGTCCTTCACGGGGTAGATGATCGTCTGCAGTCCGTTGGCCATGACGTACTCCTGTGCGGGGCGGACCGGTGAGGTCACGCGAGTGGAATCGGCGGAACGCACCGCCCGGCGCGGCCTGACGCCGAACGCCGAAGCGGTCCCTCCACGCTAGGACGGACCGGCCGCGGCCGGCTTCTCCGATCCTGACCGCTTGCTCCACCACCGCCTCGAGTGCCGGCCCCGGGGCCCGGGCCCCGGGTCCGGGACAGCGCCCGCCGGTGCGCGGCGCTCGCTCACGTCGAGTCGCGTTCGATCAGCTCCGTCGGGAGGATCACCGCGGCCGGCTCCTCGCCGCCGATCTGGGCGAGGAGGACCCGGACCATCTCGGCGCTGATGCGGTCCCAGGGCTGGCGGATGGTGGTGAGGGCCGGGGTGGCCGCCGTGGCCGCGGGCGAGTCGTCGAAGCCACCGACCGCGACGTCCTCCGGCACCCGCCGGCCCGCGCGCCCCAGCGCGGCCAGGACGCCCTGGGCCATCAGGTCGGACGCGACGAACACCGCGTCCAGGTCCGGCGCCCGCTCCAGCAGTAGCTCGCCGCCCGCCTCACCGCTCGCCCGGCTGTAGTCGCCGGAGACGACGAGCCGCTCGTCGTGGTCGATGCCGGCCTCGGCGAGGACCTCCCGGTACCCGGCGAGCCGCTCCACACCGCCCGGCGTGTCCAGCGGGCCGGTCACCACGCCCACCCGGCGCCGCCCGAGGGACAGCAGGTGGCGCACCATGTCCCGCGCGCCGTCCCGGTCGTCGGCGGCCACATAGCTCACCTTCGAGCCGAGCCCGATCGGCTTGCCGCACGCCACCAGCGGTACGCCCGCCTCACGCAGCTCCTGCGCGATCGGGTCCCCGGAGTGGCTGGAGACCAGCAGCACGCCGTCGACGTGCCCGGCGGTGATGTACCGCGTTATCCGCCGCCGTTCGTCCTTCGTGCCCGCCAGCATCAGCAGCAGCGGCACGTCGTGCGCGGCCAGCGCCTGGGTGCAGCCGCGCAGCAGCACGTTGAAGTTGGGGTCCTCGAAGAACCGTTCCTGAGGCTCCGTCAGCAGGAAGCCGACCGAGTCGGACCGCCCGGTGATCAGTGACCGGGCGTGCCGGTTGACGACGTACCCCGTCCTGCGGATCGCGGCGTTGACCGCCTCCTGGGCGGCGGGGCTGACGTAGTGGCCGCCGTTCAGCACGCGCGAGACGGTGCCGCGGGAGACCCCCGCCTCCCGCGCCACGTCGTGAATCGTCGGCGCCCTGCGCCGACCCCCCGAGGTGCTCATGGTCATGACTTTACGGCCCCGGACAGCAGATCCAGGCTCCAGAACCGCTGGATGACCAGGAAGAGCGCGACCAGCGGAAGCACCGCGAGGAACGCCCCGGTGATCACCAGGGTGTACAGCGCCGGGGTGCTGGAGCCCTGCTCCAGCAGCGTGTACAGCCCGAGCGTGATCGGGAACTTCTCGTCGTCGCTGAGCATGATGAACGGCAGCAGGAAGTTGTTCCAGACCGCCACGAACTGGAACAGGAACACGGTCACCAGCCCGGGCACCATCATCGGCAGGGCGATCCGGCTGAAGATCCGCCACTCGCCCGCCCCGTCCATCCGGCCGGCCTCGACCACGTCGGCCGGCACCGCGGCGGCCGCGTAGATCCGCGACAGGTACACGCCGTACGGGGAGAGGATCTGCGGCAGCAGCACCGACCAGTAGGAGTCGGTGAGCTCCGCCTCGGCCATCAGCAGGTACTGCGGGATCGCGAGGATGATCGGCGGCATCAGCACGCCCGCGAGCAGGACGTTGAACATCGTCTCGCGGCCCCGGAAGCGGTACGTCGCGAGCGCGTAGCCGCTGAAGGCGGAGACGCACGTCGACAGCAGGGCGCCGAGCCCGGCGTAGAGCGCCGAGTTGCCCATCCACTTCCAGTAGACGCCGTCTCGGTAGGAGCTGAGGTCCTGGACGTTGTCGGCGAAGCCCGACCCCGGGAGGAAGGTGAACGTCGAGAACAGCTCCCGGCCCGACTTCGTGGACGCGATCACCACCCACGCCACCGGCAGCAGACAGTAGACCGCGCCGAGCAGCAGTGTCACCGTCGGGACCAGGGCGACGCGGCGGCGCAGCGGCGGGCGGCCCCGCGTGGTACCGGCGGTGCCGGTCGTGGAGGGCGCCTGGGGTACGGCGAGGGAGCTCACCGGGATGCCTCCTGCTTGTTGCGGTGGTTCGCGGCCCGCAGGAACCCGAAGGACAGCACCAGCGTGACGACGGCGATGATCACGGCCTCGGCGGCCGCCGCGTGGATGTCACCGGCGCCGAACGCGTCCCGGTACACCTTCATCAGCGGACTCCAGGTCGTGGACACGGAGTTGGTGAGCGGCTTCAGCGTGGTCGGCTCGCTGAACACCTGGAGCGTCGCGATGATCGAGAAGAAGAAGGTCAGCACCAGCGAGGGCGCCACCATCGGGACCTTGATCCGCAGTGCGATCTGCAGCGGCGTGGCGCCGTCCAGCTTCGCCGCCTCGTACACCTCGGCCGGGATCGCCCGCAGCGAGGTGTAGATGACGATCATGTTGAAGCCGGTGCCGCCCCAGACGGCGATGTTCGACAGCGCCAGGTAGAGCGGGCCGCCGTCCAGCAGGTCCGGCTGCGGCATCCCCAGCTTGTCGAGGACGAAGTAGAAGGGACTCACGTCCGGCAGGTACAGGAAGCCCCACAGCAGGGCGGCGACCACGCCGGGGACCGCGTACGGCAGGAAGATCGCCAGCCGGGTGAAGGGGGTGAGCCGCACCTTGTCGGAGTCCAGCATCAGCGCGAGCACCAGGGCGAGACCCAGCATCACCGGGACGACGATGCAGCCGTAGCCCAGCACGCGCAGCGCGCCGTCCAGCAGCTCGCCGTCGGTGAGGGCGTCGGCGTAGTTCTCCGCGCCGGCCCAGACCTCCTCGCGGGCGCCGGCGCCCAGGCCGAGGCCGGAGACCCGCACCGTGTGGAGGCTGAGCCAGAGCGCGTACCCGATGGGCAGCGCGAAGAACAGGGCGAACAGGACCGTGCCGGGGAGGAGGAAGAAGTAGGGGGCGCTTCGCCCTCGTTCGAGGACGGTGGCGGGAGACGGGTGGGCGTACGGGGCCCCCTCGGCCCCGTACGACCTCCTGCGTGCGCTTCTCACTCGGAGACCCCGAAGCCCTGCTTCTTCATGTCGGCGACCGTGTCCGCCTGCATCTTGTCCAGGGCGGCACCGAAGTCCGACTTGTTCTTGGCGGCGGCGCCGAACGCGTCCTTGAAGGAGGTGTAGGCGACGTTCACGTTCGGGCCCCAGGCGGAGGGCGCCGTGGTCTTCGCGATCTTCGCGGCGGTGGTGTAGAAGTCCGCCTGGTCGGCGAAGAAGTCCGGCGGCGTGGTGAAGGCGCCGCTGAGCTGCGCGGAGGTGGAGGCCGGGTAGATGCCGCCCTCCTTGGCGAGCGCGTTGAGGGCGTCGCCGTCGGTGTTCAGCCAGGCGGCGAACTCGGCGGCGGCGGCCTTGTGCCCGGAGTCCGTCGTCACGGCCGTCGAGGAGCCGCCCCAGCTGCCGGTGACGTTGTCGCTCGTGGACCACTGGGGGAGCGGGGCCATGGCCCACTTGCCCTTGGTGGACGGCGCGGCCGTGGTCAGCGTGCCGGGCGCCCACACCGCGGAGACCCAGGCGATCTGCTTGCCGGTGTCCAGCGCCTTGTTCCAGGCCGGGGTGTACATCGGCTGGTTGTCGATGGCGCCCTCCTCGACCAGGCCGCCCCAGAAGTCGGCGACCTTCTTCGTCGCCGCGTCGTTGATGCCGACCTTCCACTTGTCGCCCTCGGTGGTCCACCACTTGGCGCCGGCCTGCTGTGCGAGCCCCGCGAACAGCCCGGAGTCGTTGGCGGAGAAGGTGGTCAGGTCGACGTCGGGCGCCTTCTTCTTCAGCGCGCGGGCGGTCTCGGCGAACGCGTCCCAGGTCGTCGGCACCGTCAGGCCGTACTGCTGGAACAGGTCCTTGCGGTAGTAGAACATCATCGGTCCGATGTCCTGCGGGATCGCGTACACCGCGTCCGTGCCCAGCGTCGTCTGCTGCCAGACGCCGTCGGCGAACTTGCTCCGGGCGTCGCCCGCCTCCCCGGAGATGTCCGCCAGCGCGTCGTTGCTGACCAGCGTCGGCAGCGCCTGGTACTCGGCCTGGACCAGGTCGGGTCCCTTGCCCGCCTTGTGCGCGGTGAGGATCTTGGTGACCAGGGTGTCGCCGGACGCCTGCTTCTTCACCGTGACGGTGATCTGCCGGTCCTTGCCGGGGCCCTTGTTCCACAGGTCGACGACCTTGTCCATGCCCGGCGTCCACGTCCAGTACGTGAGCGAGACGGGACCGGACCGCGCCGAGCCGTCGTCGTCCGACGAGCCGCACGCGGCGAGGGTGGTGGCGCCGAGTGCGACGGCGACGGCGGCGGCCGTGACCTCGAAGAGTCTCCGGCGCTGGGTGTTGGGCATGGAAATCTCCCCTGACCTGGGCCCCCGCCTGCTGCGTGGACCTGCCATGCTTCTGTGAGCGTTCACAGTAGAGAAACATCCCGGACACTTGTCAATGGTTGTTGCTGTGCGGTTATGTTGGGCTTACGCCGCCATCGATGTGTGTGCACGTTCCCAAATGATCGAACACAACGGGAGAGATCCATGCCGGAGACCACGCCCAGGGGCCTGACCAGGCTCGCCTTCGGCGGGGACTACAACCCCGAACAGTGGCCGGAAAGCGTCTGGCAGGAGGACGTCCGGCTGATGCGGGAGGCCGGCGTCACCATGGTGAGCGTCGGGATCTTCTCCTGGGCGCTGCTGGAACCCGCGCCGGGGGAGTACGACTTCGGCTGGCTGGACCGGATCATCGGGCTGCTGCACGACAACGGCGTCCGCGTCGACCTCGCGACCCCCACCGTGGCCCCGCCCGCCTGGTTCTACCGCGAGCACCCCGGGGCGCTGCCCGTCACCGCCGACGGCGTGCGCTACGAGTTCGGCTCCCGCGCCGCGATCTGCCACAGCAACGCCGACTACCGCGCGGCGGCGGCGAACATCACCACCGAGCTCGCCGAGCGCTACGGCGACCACCCGGCGCTGGCCATGTGGCACGTGCACAACGAGTACGGAGTCCCCGTCTCCGCCTGCTACTGCGACTCCTGCGCCGCCCACTTCCGCCGCTGGCTGGCCACCACGTACGGCACGGTCGACGCCGTCAACGACGCCTGGGGCACCGCCTTCTGGGGCCAGCGCTACGCCGACTTCGGGCAGATCAACCCGCCGCGCCTGACGCCGACCGTCGGCAACCCGGGCCAGGCGCTGGACTACCGGCGGTTCGCCGACGCGACCATGCGCGAGAACTTCGTGGCGGAGCGGGACATCCTGCACCGGCTGGCACCCGGCGTGCCGGTCACCACCAACTTCATGACCGCCCTCAGCCAGTGCGACTCGGTCGACTACTGGGCCTGGGGCCGCGAGGTGGACATCGTCACCAACGACCACTACCTGATCACCGACGGCCGCCGCACCCACGTCAACCTGGCGATGGCAGCCGACCTGACGCGCTCGGTGGCCGGGGGAGCCCCCTGGATCCTGCTGGAGCACTCCACCTCGGGCGTCAACTGGCAGCCGCACAACCCGGCCAAGGCGCCGGGCCAGATGGCCCGCAACTCCCTGGCGCACGTCGCCCGCGGCTCCGAGGGCGCGATGTTCTTCCAGTGGCGCCAGTCCCGGCGCGGCGCCGAGAAGTTCCACTCGGCGATGGTCCCGCACGGCGGCACCGACACCCGCGTCTGGCGCGAGGTGGTCGAGCTGGGCGCCGGCCTGGACTCGCTGTCCGCCGTCCGCGGCACGCGCACCGAGGCCGACGTGGCGGTGCTCTGGGACTGGCAGTCCTGGTGGGCGCAGAACCTCGCCTGGCGCCCCAGCGAGGACGCCGACCCGCGAGAGCGCGCCGACGCCTTCCACGAGGCGCTCTACGACCGCCACCTCACGGTCGACTTCGCCCACCCCGAGGCGGACCTCTGCGCGTACCCGCTGGTCGTGGTGCCCGCCCTGTACCTGATGACCAAGGCGGCCGGCGACAACCTCAGGGCGTACGTCGAGAACGGCGGCACCCTCGTCGTGTCGTACTTCTCCGGCATCGTCGACGAGCACGACGCCGTCCACGAGGGCGCCTACCCCGGCCCGCTGCGCGAGGTACTGGGCCTGAGCGTCGAGGAGTTCTCCCCGCTGCTGCCGGGACGGAACGTGCGCGTCACCGGTCCCGATGGCGCCGAGCTGGGCGGCGACGTGTGGACCGAGTTCGTCGTCCCGCGCGGCGCCGAGTCGGTCTGGAGGTACGCCGACGGCCCGACCGCCGGGCACCCCGCGATCACCCGCCACCGCCTGGGCGAGGGCATCGCCTGGTACGTCTCCACCCGCCTGGGCCGCGAGGGCCTGGACGTGCTGCTCGGGCGGGCCGCCGAGGACGCGCGCCTCGCCCCGCGCGCCGACCTGCCGCACGACGTCGAGGTCGTCGTCCGCAGCGGCGAGAGCGGCCGTTTCCTCTTCGCCGTCAACCACACCGGCGCCGACGCCAAGGTGCCGCTCGACACGCCCGGCACCGAGCTGCTGACGGGCGAGCCCGCCGCCGGCCGCCTCGCGGTCCCGGCCGGCGCCGTCCGGGTCGTCCGGCTCGACGGCTGAACCCGACTCCCCTCCGCCCGTGGAGCCGCGAGCCGCGGGCGGAGGGGGCCCCGCTCCCACCCAGCGCCATCCCGGGGGCACCGGGCATCCCATCCCCACCACGTCGAAGGGACGACGGACGACGATGTTCCATCCCAGACGCACCCTGAAGGCCCTGCTGGTACCCCTCACCGCCGGGCTCGCCCTCACCGCCCTGCCCGCGCAGACCGCCCGGGCCGCGACCACCCTCACCAACGGCGGGTTCGAGTCCGACGGCACCGGCACCGCCGCACCGGCCGGCTGGTCCACGTACTCGGCGGCCGGGCAGAACTCCGCCTCCTTCACCGAGGCCGGCGGCCACAGCGGCGGCTACCGCCTCAGCCACTGGTCGTCCTCCGCCTACAAGGTGGAGACCTGGCAGTACCTGTCCGGACTGGCCAACGGCGACTACCGGCTCACCGCATGGGTCCGCTCCGGCGGCGGTCAGAAGGCCGCCTACATAGCGCTGAAGAACTGCGGGGGCACCGAGCGGCGCACCGACCTGCCCGTCTCGGCGAGCGGGTGGATACATGTCGTCGTGCCGGTCAGGGTGACCAACAACCAATGCACCATCAGCATCAACAGTGACGCCGGCGCGGGGAACTGGATCAATGTCGACGACCTGGCCTTCACGGCCGGCACATCGGGTACGTCGATCCACGGCGCCGACATCTCCTCCCTCGCCAAGAGCGAGGCCGAGGGCGGCGTGTACCGCACCGCCGGCGGCACCAGCGGCGACGCGGTCACCATCCTGAGGAACGCCGGCATGAACTACGCACGGCTGAAGGTCTGGGTCGACCCGGCCGACGGCTACAACGACAAGGCGCACGTCCTCGCCGTCGCCAGACGCGTCAAGGCGGCCGGCATGAGACTGCTGGTCGACTTCCACTACTCGGACGCCTGGGCGGACCCCGGCAAGCAGACCAAGCCCGCCGCGTGGGCCGGGCACACCTACAGCCGGCTCAGGACGGACGTGTACACCCACACGTACGACGTGCTGAACGCCCTCAAGGCGCAGGGCACCACCGCCGACATGGTCCAGGTCGGCAACGAGATCAACGGCGGCATGCTGTGGAACGAGGGCTCCACCGCCAACTGGTCCCAGCTCGCCGGACTCCTCAACAGCGGATACGACGCCGTCAAGGCGGTCGACGCGTCCACCACGGTCGCCCTGCACCTCGCCGAGGGCGGCGATCCGGCCGGCACCCGCCGGTGGTTCGACAACGCGGTCGCGAGCGGCGTGCGGTTCGACGCGATCGGCCTGTCGTACTACGGCTACTGGCACGGCTCGCTGTACGACTTCCAGACCACCCTGGACGACGCGGCCGCCCGCTACGGCAAGCCCGTGTTCGTCGCCGAGACGGCCTACCCCTTCCGCCTCGACAGCGACGACCCGCTGGTCAACCAGATCGACACCACCGGTGAACTGGTCCCCGGCTACCCGGCCACGGTCGCCGGTCAGACCAGGTGGATGAACGACGTCGCGAGCATCGTGGAGGCCGTCCCCAACGGCCGCGGCCTCGGCGTCTTCTACTGGGAGGCCACCTGGACCGCGGTCACCGGCAACGGCTGGGACCCCGCCGACGCCTCCTCCGGCAACGGCTGGGAGAACCAGGCCCTGTTCGGCTTCGATGACAAGGCGCTGCCCTCCACGTCGTGGTTCCGCCACCGCTGACCCGACCCGCGGGGGCCCGGCCGCGCCACACCAGGACCACACCGGGCGGCCGGGCCCTCGCCGCGTCTCCAGACGGCGTTCGGCCGGCCCGCCGCGCCCGCGGACCCGGCAACGGCGTTCGGTTCCCGGCCGAAGGTGCGCCCAGCGCGCGACAGCCCGGCCTCGGATCCGGAAAAGTGGGAAGAACGCGGAACAAGAAGGACCCCGGCGGAGGGAACCGAAGGGGGCGGCGATGGCGAGGACTCCCGCCGGCGGGCGGCGCCTGGACATCCTGGAATGGCTGAAGGAACCGGACCGGCACTTCCCGGCGCAGCGCCACGGCGACCCGGCGACCGACGGCGTCACGGCCGGGGCCGTCGCCGCCCGGCTCGGTGTCCACCGCCGCGTGGCGCGCTCCCATCTCGCCCTCCTCGCCGACCTGGGCCTGCTGCGCACCAAGCGCATCCGCCACCGCACCTTCTACCGACGCGACGAGCCGCGCATCGCCGAGGTGTCCCGGCTGTTCCAGGAGGGGTGGTAGCGCCACCCGGCCGCCCGTCGATGCGGACGGGAACCCGTGCCGAACCATGTCCGGAAAACCCTGCGAAGTCGTGGCAGACCGCCGCACCGGACACATCCGGCTGCGACGACGACCGCCTCGGACAGGAAGGCCCGCCGATGGACCGTCCCGCGCCCCCGGCGCCGCTCCGCTACGTCACCCTCCCCGGCACCGCCCCGAGGACGCCGTCGTGGAGCCCAGAGGGCGTGTGCTGACCGGGGTGGCCGACGGACGGATCCCGCGCGTCGACGGTCCGGACGCTCCGCCCTCGGCCCGCGTCGAGTGCGTCGCCGAGATCGGCGGGCGTCCGCTCGGCCCGGACCTGTGCCCCGACGGGGAATTCCTGGTCCGCGACGGCCACGGCGGACTGCCGGCCGTCGACCCCGGCAGCCCGGTGAGACGGCGTTACGCTGGTGCCCGGCCGTGATCACCCGCCGACGGGCGGGGCGGGGCGGCCGGGCAGGAGACGTACGACCGATGACAGCGCAGGAAACCGGGAGCCCGCCGACGGCCGCCCCGCGGCGGCCCGCCCGCCGGGAGCAGCTGCCCGTCGTCGCCGCCGTCGCCCTCGGCGGCGGTCTCGGTGCCACGGCGCGATACGCGGCGGCCCAGTGGTGGCCCACCACCGCCGGCGGTTTCCCGTGGACCACGCTCTGGGTGAACGTCGCCGGGTGCGCGATGATCGGCGTCTTCCTGGTGCTGCTCACGGAGGTGCTCTCCGCCCACCGCCTGCTGCGGCCGTTCTTCGGCACCGGGGTGCTCGGCGGGTTCACCACCTTCTCCACCTACGCCGTCGACGCGCGCCACCTGTTCGACACGGGCCACCCGCTCACCGCGCCGGCCTACCTCGCGGCGACCCTGCTCGCGGCCCTCGCGGCGGTCTGGCTGGCGGCCACCGCGACCCGCCGCGCCCTGATCCGGAGGCGGCGATGACGCGACTGACCGGACGTGCCCTGCGCCTGACCGTGTTCGTCGGCGAGAACGACACCGTCCACCACAGACCGCTGTACGCCGAGATCGTGCACCGCGCCCACGCGGCCGGCCTGGCCGGAGCCAGTGTCTTCCGCGGCATCGAGGGGTTCGGCGCCTCCTCGCGGGTGCACACCTCCCGGCTGCTCTCCCTCAGCGAGGACCTGCCGGTGGCCGTCGTCGTCGTGGACACCGAGGACCGGGTCCGCGCCTTCCTGCCCCAGCTCGACGAACTCGTCACCGAAGGTCTGGTGACCCTCGAGGCGTGCGAGGTGATCCGGTACACCGGCCGCGGGGAATCCGGCACATCGGACACGAAGGGTAAGAAGTGGTTGTGAACTGGCTGGTGGTCGCCGCGGGCGGCATGGTCGGCGCCCCGCTCCGCTATCTCACCGACCGCGCGGTGCAGAGCCGTCACGACTCGGTCTTCCCCTGGGGCACGTTCACCGTGAACGTCACCGGCTGCCTCGTCCTCGGGCTGCTCGCCGGCGCCGCCCCCGCGAGCGCCGACCTGCGGCTCTTCCTGGGCACCGGGCTGTGCGGGGCGCTGACGACGTACTCGACGTTCTCGTACGAGACGCTGCGGCTGGCGGAGACCGGGGCCGGACTGCAGGCCGCCGTCAACGCCGTGGGGAGCGTGCTGGCCGGGCTCACGGCCGCCTTCGCGGGAGTGTGGCTGGGCCGGACGGTGTGGGGTTAGGGGCCCGCGGGGCCCCCGGTGGCCGCCGGTTCCGGCCGGCGCTCGTACCGGCGCCTGGTAGGACGGTCTCCCGCACGTTCCGCCAACCGAACCCGAACAGGACCCCATGAGCGCCATCTCCGTCGGCCAGGCCGTCGTCCTCGGAGCCGTAGAGGGAGTGACCGAGTTCCTCCCCGTCTCCTCCACCGGCCATCTGAAGATCACCGAGGGCCTGATGGGAATCCAGGTCGACGACGACGCCGTCGTCGGGTTCTCGGCCGTCATCCAGGTCGGCGCCATCGCCGCCGTGCTGGTGTACTTCTCCAAGGACATCGCGCGGATCGTCTCCGCCTGGTTCCGCGGCCTGCGCGACAAGGAGGAGCGCTACCACCACGACTACAAGTTCGCCTGGTGGGTGATCTACGCCACCCTCCCGATCGTCGTCGTCGGACTGGCCGCCAAGCCGCTCATCGAGGGCCCGCTGGCCTCGCTGTGGGTGGTGGCGGGCTCGCTGATCGCCGGCTCCGGCGTGATGTGGGCGGCCGACCGGATGGGACGGCACAAGCGCGGCGAGGACGACACCTCGCTGAAGGACGCGATGCTGGTCGGCGGCTCCCAGATCCTCGCCCTCCTCTTCCCCGGCTTCTCCCGCTCCGGCGCCACCATGTCCACCGCGCTCATGCTCGACCTCGACCGGGTCGCCGCCACCCGCCTGTCCTTCTTCCTCGGCATCCCCGCCCTCACCGGGGCCGGGATCTACGAGCTCAAGGACGCCCTCGGCACCGGCGCGGGCGCCCTCCCGCTGGCCGTCGGCACGGCCGTGTCCTTCGCCGTCGCCTACGCCTCCATCGCCTGGCTGCTGAAGTTCGTCGCCAAGCACTCCTTCAACGCCTTCGTGGTCTACCGGATCGTCGTCGGCGTGCTGCTCCTGGGCCTGCTGGCGACCGGCACGCTCGACGGCTGACCGCTGGCCGCCCGGCGGGTGTGCGGTGCCGCCGTCCACCGCACACCCGCCGGGGTTCGTCCTCCGCCCGCCTTGACACGACCGGCCGATGGGCCCGACCATCACTTCCGTGAACCTGTCAGACAGCCAGACAGGTGGGAGCGGCCCGCGGCGCGTCAGCGCCATGGAAGCGGTCCTCACCCACCTCCGCGGCGCCATCGAGCGCGGCGACTACGCCGTGGGCGACAAGCTCCCCTCCGAGGCCGAGCTCTGCCGCACCCTCGAGGTATCCCGGCCCGTCCTGCGGGAGGCCCTGCGTGCCCTGCAGGCCATGGGCCTCACGGTCGCCAAGACCGGCAAGGGCACCTTCGTGATCGCGAACACCGTCGAGGACCCCACCTTCGGCGACTACGCGGCCAGCGACCTGCTGGAGGTCCGCCGCCACATCGAGATACCGGTCGCGGGCTACGCGGCCGTGCGGCGCACCCAGGAGGACCTCGACCACATCAAGCACCTGCTGGACCGGATGGAGCGGGAGACCGACACCACCGCGTGGGTGGCCATGGACACCCTGTTCCACCTCGCCGTCGCCGAAGCCTCCCAGAACCCGGTCTTCCGCCGGGTCATCGAGGAGATCCGGGACGCGCTGGCCCGCCAGTCCGCCTTCCTCAACGAGGTCGGCGGCCGTCGCGACCGGGGTCACCGCGAGCACGTGGCGATCTACGAGGCGCTGCTCGACGGCAGTGAGCGGGACGCGGTGGAGGCCATGGCCTTCCACCTCGACGGGGTCGCGACGACCCTCACCACGATCGTGCGCGCGGCCCGCCCCGGACTCCCCGCGGAAGGCGGCCCCCGGTCATGAGCGGGCAGCACTCGCACAGCGGTCCGCAGAAACGTTCCGGCTGATGATGCCGACGGCGGCGCCGGACGCACCACCGTGCCCTGCCCGCCGCACCACCGCCCCCGAGGCGGGCGCGTGAACCGCGCGCCGGCCGCCACCCACCCACCAGTGATCAGGCAGTGATGTTCAGCAGCTTCCCGGCGGACCCCCCCGCGATCCGCGAACCCCTCCACGCCCCCGTCGCCCAGCTCGTCCGCGACGGCGTGACCGAGGGCATCCACTACGGCTCCGTCGTCGTCCTCGGCGGCGACGGGCAGGTCGAGTTCCAGCTCGGCGACATCGAGGCGGCCTTCTACCCGCGCTCCGCCCTCAAACCGGTGCAGGCGGTCGCCATGGTGCGGGCCGGACTGCCGCTCGACGGCGAACTGCTCTCCCTCGCCGCCGCCAGCCACTCCGGCGAGGAACGCCACCTCGCCGGCACCCGGCGGATCCTGGAGCTGGCCGGCGCCACCGAGGACGACCTGCGCAACGTCGTCGACCTGCCGTACGACCCGGTGGTGCGCGACGCCTGGGTGCGGGCGGGCGCGCTGCCCTCCCGGCTCGCCCAGAACTGCTCCGGCAAACACGCCGCCATGCTGTACACCTGCCGCCTCAACGGCTGGCCCCTGGACGGCTACCTCGACCCCGGGCACCCGCTGCAGAAGACCGTCGCCGAGACCGTCGAGGACCTCACCGGCCAGCGGATCGCCCGGGTGAGCGTCGACGGCTGCGGCGCGCCCCTGTTCTCCGTCTCCCTGCACGGCCTGGCCCGTGCGGCCGCCCGGATCACCACCGCCGCCGGCGGCACCCCGCAGGCCCGGGTGGCCGACGCGATGCGTGAGCACGCCGAGATGGCCTCCGGCTCCGGCCGCGACGTCGCCGCGCTGATGCGGGCCGTGCCCGGCCTGCTCGCCAAGGACGGCTTCGAGGGTGTCGAGGTCGCCGCCCTCCCCGACGGGCGGGCGGTCGCCGTCAAGATCTCCGACGGGGCGAACCGGGCCCGCATACCCGTGGCCGCCGCCGCGCTGGCCCGGGCCGGCGTCGACCCGGAGCTGCTCACCGAGTTCGCGGGCGAGCCCCTGCTCGGCGGGGGCGAACCGGTGGGCCGCATGCGTCCCGTGCGGGCGCTCGACCCGGTCGCCTCGCCCGCCCGCGCTTAGGCCGCCACCCCACCTCGCCCTCCCGCGCGCAGGCCGCCGCCTCACCTCGCGCCCGCGGGGAGGGCCGTCCCACCTCGCGCCCGCGCCCCGCGCGGGGCCCTCACCCTCACCCCTCGGAAAGAGGATCCGTACGCCATGACCGCCGCCACCCGCCGCGAACACGACCTGCTCGGGGACCGTGACGTCCCCGCCGACGCCTACTGGGGCGTGCACACCCTGCGGGCCACCGAGAACTTCCCCATCACCGGCACCCCCATCTCCACGTACCCGCACCTGATCACCGCCCTCGCCGCCGTCAAGGAGGCCGCCGCCCTCGCCAACGAGGAGCTGGGGCTGCTGCCGTCCGCGAAGGCCGCCGCGATCGTCGCCGCCTGCCGGGAGATACGCGCGGGCGACCTGCACGACCAGTTCGTCGTCGACGTCATCCAGGGCGGCGCCGGCACCTCGACGAACATGAACGCCAACGAGGTCGTCGCCAACCGGGCGCTGGAGCTGCTGGGCCACGCCAAGGGCGAGTACCGGTTCCTGCACCCCAACGAGGACGTCAACCTCGGCCAGTCCACCAACGACGTCTACCCGACCGCCGTCAAGGTCGCGACGGTCTTCGCGGTACGGGAACTGCTCAGGGCGATGGCCGTGCTGCAGGACGCGTTCGCCGGCAAAGCCGTCGAGTTCCGCGACGTGCTCAAGATGGGCCGCACACAGTTGCAGGACGCCGTCCCCATGACGCTCGGTCAGGAGTTCTCCGCGTTCGCCGTCATGATCGGCGAGGACCGGTCCCGTCTCGACGAGGCGGTCGAGCTGATCCACGAGATCAACCTCGGCGCCACCGCCATCGGCACCGGCCTCAACGCCCCCGCCGGCTACGCCGAGGCGGCCCGCCGCCACCTGGCCGACATCACCGGCCTGCCCCTGGTCACGGCCGCCAACCTGGTCGAGGCCACCCAGGACTGCGGCGCGTTCGTCCAGATGTCCGGCGTGCTCAAGCGGATCGCCGTCAAGCTCTCCAAGAGCTGCAACGACCTGCGCCTGCTCTCCTCCGGGCCGCGCGCCGGCCTCGGCGAGATCAACCTGCCGCCCGTCCAGGCCGGTTCGTCGATCATGCCCGGCAAGGTCAACCCCGTCGTCCCCGAGGTCGTCAACCAGGTCGCCTTCGAGGTGATCGGCAACGACGTCACCATCACCATGGCCGCGGAGGCCGGCCAGCTCCAGCTCAACGCCTTCGAGCCGGTCATCCTGCACTCCTTGTCCGAGTCCCTCACCCATCTGCGCGCCGCCTGCCTGACCCTCGCCGAGCGCTGCGTCTGCGGCATCACCGCCAACACCGAGATGCTGCGCGCCGGGGTCGAGAACTCCATCGGCCTGGTCACCGCCCTCAACCCGCACATCGGCTACGAGGCCGCCACCGCCATCGCCAAGGAGGCCCTGGCCAGTGGCCGCGGAGTGGCCGAACTCGTCCTGGAGAAGGGGCTGCTGCCGGCCGAGCGCCTGGCGGTCCTGCTGCGCCCCGAGGTGCTCGCGGGCAGCGGTCCCGTGACGGTCGTCTGACCCGGGCGACGCGTCCCGGCGCACCCCGCGTACGACGGACCCTGCGCCCCGCGCCGGGCCGACACGCGGGGTGACGTCACCCCCAGGGCTGAAGCGTCACGCACGGGACACGGCCGCCCCGGCCACGCCCTGACGCGCGGCGCCGCCGCGTGGCCAGCACGCGGAAGGCGACCCAAGACATGCCTGATTGGACGGCACGGCGACCCTCCGCGACCCCGGCGAGCCGGTCGATCGGGGGTGCGGCATGATGACGATCATGTCGTCGCAATTCCAGCCCGTCCTCGACCGCATCCTCCGGGAGATCGAAGGCACCCCGGGACGCGGCCACCCCGCCGACTACATCCCGGCGCTCGCCGCCCGCGACCCGCGCCGCTTCGGCATGGCGGTCGCGGATCCGGACGGCACGGTGTACGGCGTGGGGGACTGGCGGGAGCCGTTCTCCGCGCAGTCCATCACCAAGGTCTTCACCCTCGCCCTCGACCTGGCCATCGAGGGCGACGAACTCTGGGAGCACGTGGGCCGGGAGCCCTCCGGCAACCGGTTCAACTCGCTGGTGCAGCTGGAGTACGAGAACGGCATCCCGCGCAACCCCTTCATCAACGCGGGCGCGCTCGTCGTCACCGACCGCCTGCACACCCGCAGCGGTGACGCGGCCGGTGAACTCCTGGCCTTCCTGCGCGCCGAGAGCGGCAACCCCGGCCTCGGCATCGACCGGGAGGTCGCCGCCTCCGAGACCGCGCACGGCGACCGCAACGCGGCGCTCGCCCACTTCATGGCGTCCTACGGCAACATCGACAACGACGTGCCGACCCTGCTCGACCAGTACTTCCGCCAGTGCTCGATCACCGCCTCCTGTGCCGACCTCGCCCTGGCCACCGGCTTCCTCGCCCGGCACGGCATCCGCGCCGACGGCTCCCGGCTGCTCACCCGCAGCCAGGCCAAGCAGATCAACGCGATCATGCTGACCTGCGGCACCTACGACGCGGCCGGCGACTTCGCCTACCGGGTCGGCCTGCCCGGCAAGAGCGGGGTCGGCGGCGGCATCATCGCCGTCGTCCCGGGCCGCTGCACGCTGTGCGTGTGGTGCCCGGGCCTCGACGAGCGCGGCAACTCGGTGGCCGGTGTCGCGGCCCTGGACCGCTTCACGACGCTGACCGGACTGTCCGTCTTCTGAACCCGCGGAATCCGCCGAAACCGGCCGGCCCGTAAAACGGTTGTCTCCGCGGCCGGTCCGCGGTGAGGATCTCGCGCATGTTCTCGCGCAGGAAACACCGCCCCCAGCACCCCGACGTCCTCAAGGCCTGGCAGTGCCTCGACGCGGGGGACGTCCCCGGAGCCCTGCGGCAGCTGCGCACCGGCGCCGACGACCTGCCGCTCCCGGAGGTCGCGCTGGTCGTCGCCCGCGCCGCCGCCACGGCCGGTTTCGACGACCTTCGGGACGCCGCCACCGCCGTGAGCGCCGCCCCCGACCGGGTGCGGGCCCTCTACGACTACGGGTACGCCTGCGTCGAACGCGGCGTCCACCACCTCGCCGTCCCCGCCCTGCGCGAGGCGCTGAACCGGAGCGGGGGCGCCCTGCCGGTGCTGCGCGAGCTGATCTCGGCGTACGAGGGCGAGGAACGCCACCGGGAGGCCGTCGACGCGCTCCTCGCGCACGAGTCCGGCCTCGCCGACTGGCCGGACGGCTATCTGCTGGTCTTCAACGCGGTCATGGCGGGCGACCTGCCCCTGGCCCGCCGTCGGCACGCCCTGCTGCCGGACCCGGACGAGGAGATGTGGCAGCCCGCGCGCGACCGCCAGAACCGCATGCTGAGCCGGGCCGCGGCCGCCGAGGCCGTGACCGCGCTGGACCCGGAGGACCTGCGCGGCTGGCAGTACGTGATCGGGGGCACCGTCCTCGGCACCCTCTCCCCGTACGGCTACGCCTCGGGCATGGCCGGCCGGTACGCGTTCCTGCAGGACACCCACGAGCAGTGCCTGCGCGGGCTGCTGCGGCTGAAGTCCGTCCTGGCGGCGGCCGAGCTGCGCCCGGCCTCGGTGTCGCTGCTGCCCGACCGCGGCAGCCGTATCCTCGGCCATGCGGCCGCCGAGGTGCTCGGCCTGCCCGCCCTGCCGTTCGCACCGGAGCGCGAGGACACCGTCGTCGTCGCCCACGACCTGAACGAACTGGCCGGGCACGACGAGGGCCCGCGGATCACCGGGCAGCTCTTCCACCGCGCCCCCGGCCAGGTGCTGCACGAGCACGCCGGCTGCTGGACCGATCCGCCGGCCGTCACCCCGGACAGCGTCACCCTGCTGCACCAGGCCGTGATGGCCCCGTGGAGCGGCGGCCTGCGGCAGACGGCCGACGGCGGGGTGGCGCCTGGCGAACCCGACGTCCGCCCCGAGGCCGACATCGCCGCGGACATCCTGGCCGCCGACCCGGCGCCCGACGACGGGGACGGAGACACCCCGGCCGACCCGGACAGCCGGCTCACCGCCTTCGTCACCGCGATCCGCCCCACCTGGCTGTACGGCGACCGTGCGGCCCTGAAGACGGCGGGTCCGGTGCGCAGTGGCCGTTTCGGGTGAGGCGGGACCTGCGGTTCACCCGCGGACCGGGCAGGTGCGTCGTCCGGCCTTCCGGCGGTGCCCGTGCTGCCCGGCCGACAGGTGACCCCGTGGAACCGGAGGCGTCCACGAGCTGCCTGCGCGGGCCCGGCCCGTCGGCTCACCCGTCGGCCGGGCGGCGGGTGAGGAGGTGCAGGGCGAGTGCCACGGCCGCCGCGCCGGCCACGGCAGCGGCCGCGGCCAGCAGCGCGGTCGGCAGCCCCAGCTCCGCGCCGGCCGGCTTCGGCACGGCCACCGGCGCCGTCTGCGGACCGGGGCGCGGCCGGGCCCGTAGCGCGTCGAGTGAGCCCACCGGGTCCACCCGGCCGGCTGCCGCGAACCCCCAGTCGAGCAGCTCCCGCGCCTCCTCGTACACCGCGTAGCCGCCGCCCTCCTGCGGATTCATCACCGTCACGACCAGCGTGCGCCCCTCGCGCCGGGCGGCGGCCACCAGCGTGTTGCCCGCCTTGCTGGTGTAACCGTTCTTGATGCCGATCAGCCCCGGGTAACGGGCGACACCGCTCCCGCCGGTCAGCAGCCGGTTGGTGTTGGCGATCGGGTACGACCCCCCGTCCCGCCCGGGGAACCTGGCCTCGGCGGTGCCGCAGTAGCGCGCGAAGTCGGCGTTGCGCAGCCCCGCCCGCCCGAACACCGCCAGGTCGTACGCCGACGACACCTGCCCGGGGGCGTCGTAGCCGTCGGGCGACACCACCCGGGTGTCCAGCGCACCCAGCGCGCGCGCCTTGTCCTGCATGAGCCGGGCCGTCGTGCGCCAGCCGCCGTTGAGCCTGGCGAGCACGTGCACGGCGTCGTTGCCGGACGCGAGGAACACCCCGCGCCACAGGTCGGCGACCGTGTACGAGCGGTCCTCGGCGACGCCGACGAGGCTGCTGCCCGCCCCGATGCCGGCGAGTTCCTTCTCGGTGACCCGGTGCCGGATGCCGGCCGGCAGGGCCGGCAGCACGGTCAGGGCGAACAGGGTCTTCAGGGTGCTCGCGGGCGGCAGCCGGCGGTGCGCGTTCCCAGCCGCCAGCACCGCCCCCGAGCCCGCGTCGGCCACCAGCCACGACAGCGCGGAGACGTCCGGGACCCGCGGGGCGCCCGGGCGGGGACGGACCTGCGTGCCGGTGCGGTGGAGCAGCGCCGGCGCGGGGGTGGCGCCCGCCCGGCCCCCGGGCGCGCCCGGGTCGGGCCGGACGGGGTGTGCGGCCGCGGCCGGGCCCAGCGCCAGCACCCCCGTCGCGCACACCGCGCAGGCCGACGTGACGGCGCGTGAGGAGAATCCGATCGTCATACCGCCAACGTAGGAAGGATCCCGCTCTTCCTCGTGCTGACCGTGCCGGGCGGCGCCGCGGCGAGGGGTCACCGTCAGCCGAACAGCGGACGGCCGGGTGCCAGGGCGGCCGCGATGCGCGACGCCACCTCCTGCGCGGTGTTGCCGGCGGGCGACGACGGTCCGGCGGTCGTCGCGACCGCGATCGCCAGGCCCTTTCCCGGCAGGTAGGCCATCACCTCGCCGTAGCCGTTGAACAGCGGGTTCTGGAACACCCAGCCGTTCCTGACGACCATGCCGAGCCCGTAGTGCGACTCCTCGGTCTGCGGCCGGCACACGTCGGCCGGGCAGGTGTCCGTGGGGCCGCCCGTGCCGACGGTGCCGGGGTTCAGCAGGGTGGCGTACGACCGTGGCGAGATCAGCTCGCCCGACCCGATGGCGCGGGCCGAACGGGCCATGTCGCACACGGTCGAAGTCAGCACCGCCCCGGGCGCGATCGTCCAGGACGGGTTCCAGAAGGTGGACTCCTCGTAGCGGCCGCGCTCGGAGGTGAAGGCGTGCAGCACCGGCCGGGGCATCTCGGGTGTGAAGCCGTTGCGGGTCCCGCGAAGTCCCAGCGGGCGGATGATCCGCTCCCGGAGCAGCCGGTCCAGCCGGGTACCGGTGATCTGCTCCAGGGCGGCGCCCAGGAGCACGAAGTTGGCGTGCGAGTAGTTCCAGTTGGTGCCGGGCTCGTACCACAGCGGCTCGCCGGTCGAGAGGGCGACGAGTTCTCGGGGGGTCCACCGGCGGAACGGGTCGGCGTCGAGGGCGGCGAGGAAGCCGGGGTCGGTCACGTAGTCGTACAGGCCCGAGGTGGAGCTGCCGAGCATCCGCAGCGTGATCGCGTCGCCGTGCGGCAGCGAGGGCAGCCACCGGGACACCGGCTCGTCGAGACCGACCCGCTTCTCGTCCGCCAACTGCAGCAGGACGGTGGTCAGATAACCGATGGCCACCCCGCCGGCCCGGAAGCGCATGTCGGCCGTGGCGGGGACGCCGGTCATCGACTCGCCGTCGGCCATGGTGACGATCTCGCGCCCGTGCACGGTCACCTCGGCCAGCACGGCGTTGAGCTCGAGGTCGTCGCGTGTCTCCCGCACGATGTCCGCGACCTTCCGAGCCTGCCCGTGGGTCGGGTCGGGCGTGGCCGCGCAGGCGGGCCTCGGACGGGCCGGGGGCGCGGCGAGCGCGGGGGCACCGCTCAGCAGGAGGGAGAGCAGCACGGCGGCGGACAGCCAGGTCTTGCGGGTACGTGTCATGCAGGAACTGTGGGGCGCGCCGAGGACGCCGGCGGTCCAGCCACACCCGCAAGCCCCCGGATGGCGGACACGGTTCGGATCCGGGCGCGCTCGTGCGGTCCGGCGCCGACGTCGGCGTCAGTCGCAGGGCAGGGCCGGCCGGACCTGGCGGACGAGGGCCGCGTTGTCGGGCGTCGCCCGCATCCGTTCCAGCAGGGTCGTCAGGCCGCCGTGTCCGTCCCGGGCGCCGAGCGCCCGGCGCAGTGCCCCCACGGCGGCCGCCTCCGCCGGGGAGAGCAGCAGTTCCTCGCGGCGCGAGCCGGACGCGGCGAGGTCGACGGCGGGAAAGATCCGGTGGGCGGCGGGCCCCCGGTCCAGGCGGAGTTCCATGTTGCCGGTGCTCTTCAGCTCCTCGAAGAAGAAGTCGTCGGCGCGGGAGCCGGTCTCGACCAGGGCGGTGGCGAGGATCGTCAGGGAGCCACCCTCCTCGGCGGCCCGCGCGGCGCCGAAGAACCGCTTGGGGCCGATCAGCGCGGTCGCGTCGACGCCGCCGCTGAGCGTACGGCCCCCGGCGGCGGCCGCGTTGTTGTGCGCCCGGCACAGCCGGGTCAGGGAGTCGAGCAGGACGACGACGTCCTCGCCGGCCTCCACGAGCCGCTTGGCCCGCTCGACGACCAGGTCGGCGAGGGCGATGTGGTGCCGGGGCGAGCGGTCGAAGGTGGAGGCGTACACCTCGCCGCGCACCGAGCGGCGCATGTCGGTGACTTCCTCGGGGCGTTCGTCCAGCAGCACGACCATCAGCCGGCACGTGGGATGGTTCCCGGCGACGGCCGCCGCGATCTGTTGCAGCAGTACCGTCTTGCCGGTCTTGGGCGGGGCGACGATCAGCCCGCGCTGCCCCTTGCCGACGGGAGCGATCAGGTCGGTGAGGCGCCCGGCGAGACCGGCCGCCGGGTGTTCCAGGCGCAGCCGCTCGCTCGGGTGGATCGGGGTGAGGTCCGGGCGGCGGCGCCGGGCGACGGGCCGCCTCCCCTCGACCAGCGTGATGTCGGTCAGCGCGGACCGGTCGCCGCGCACGCCGGTCACCAGGTCGCCCGCGCGCAGGTGGTGACGGCGGATCAGCGCGGCCGAGACCGAGGGATCGCCGGGGGAGGGCAGCAGGTCCGGGCCGCGCAGCCACCCCTTCCCGCCGCCGTCGACGTCGAGGACGCCGGTGACGAGCCGGGCGGAGGACTGCTGGGCCGGGGGACGTTCGAGACTGGTGGTCATGGGAGGCGGTCCTTTCGAGGACGGCGGCATGGGACGTGCGGGAAGAAGACGGGGGAGGGGAGAGGCCGCGAGGGCGCCGGGACGGCACAGCCCGGATGTCCCGGACGCCTGCCTGGCGAGCGGCGGAGGAACGCCTGCGCACACCGCCCGAAGTGACGGGGCGTGAAGGCGGCGCGGAGAGAGGAAAGGCACCGGGGCCCACGACGGGGCTCGACACAAGTGCGGAGTCCACCTTACCTCATTGGCCCCGGTTCTGTCGGGATGTTCGGCCATCGATTACTGTCGCGGCATGTCGACGCCGCCTCAGCCTCCGCAGCCGCCCGTCCCGCCCTCGGGCTCGCAGCCAGGTCAGCCACCCGCCTCGCAGCCGGGCGTCCCCGCCGGGAACCCGCCCGCGCCGAGCGCCTACCCCTACCCCGACCCGCAGTCCCCGGCGGGCTACCCGCCGCCCGCGGGCGCCCCGGCGCAGAACTTCTACGGCCAGCCCACCATGATCGGTCAGCCCGGTCAGCCCGGTCAGCCCGGTCAGCCCGGTCAGCCGCCGGTGGCCAACCCGTACGCCCAGCCCGGCGCGTATCCGGAGGTGCTCGGCTCACCGGCCGGTGGAGGCCGAGGCGGAGCCGGACGGGCCGTGCTGTGGGCGGCCGTCGGCGCGGTGGTGGCGTCCGCGGCCTGGGCGGGCGGCGTCTTCCTGCTCGGCGGCGGCATCAAGGGCGGTGACGCGGACCTGCGCGGCTACCAGGCGCCCGAGAACCTCTGCACCGCCGGGGACTACGCGTCGTTCAAGAAGGAGTACCCCAAGGACGACGACACCCCGCAGGCCCACTCGGTGAAGGACCCCGCCGTCGACACCAGCCGGTGCAGCCTCAGTCTGGAGACGGAGGGCACGGACTCCCAGGACGGGTACCTCTCCGTCGACGTTGCCCTGCACAAGGAGACCGACCCGGGGCCCGAGTTCACCGCGTCGTGGAAGAACTACGACAAGATGTACTCGGACTACGACGTGACCGAGGTGGAGGGCATCGGTGACGAGGCCTACCTGGTCGCCGACGGCTCCGGCACCTCCTCCCGGTACTCGGTGCTCGCCGTGCGGGACGGCTGGGTGACGTACACGATGAGCTTCAGCGCCTTCTCCTCGTACAGCGCGGACGACGACAGCGAACCGCCCACGGCGGACGAGATAGCCGAGTGGCTCAAGACGGATACTCGGGCCACCCTGGACAAGCTGCGCAAGTGACGGCCGGCCGGCGCCTTGCCCTAGGCTGAGGCGGATGTTCAGCCCTGAAGGCCCCAGCCTGCGTGAACTCGCCGTCCAGGCACTGTCGTCGGTCGAGCACGGCTACGACCTGCTCGCTCCGAAGTTCGACCACACCCCCTTCCGCACCCCGGACTCCGTGCTCGACGCCGTCGCGGCCGCGCTGGCCCGCACCGGCACCTGGGAGGACGGGCTCGACCTGTGCTGCGGCACCGGCGCCGGGATCGGTGTGCTCGCCCAGGTGTGCCGGCGCCGCGTGACCGGGGTGGACTTCAGCGCCGGGATGCTCGCCGAGGCCGCCCGGCGCACCGGCGTCCCGCAGGACGGGCCGCGGGTGTCCTGGGTCCGGGCGGACGCCCGTGTGCTGCCGTTCGCCTCCGCCTTCGATCTCGTCGTCAGCTTCGGCGCGTTCGGCCACTTCCTGCCCCGCGAACTGCCGGGCCTGTTCACCCAGGTGCGCGCCGCGCTGCGGCCGGGCGGCACGTTGGCCTTCCCCGTGCTCGCCCCGCCGCGCCCGGCCACGCCCGCGTTCTGGATGCTGCTCGGCTTCGACGCCGTGATGCGGGTGCGCAACGCGCTGTGGCGGCCCCCGTTCGTCATGTACTACCGGGCCTTCCGGCTGGGCGACGTGCGGCGGGAGCTGGAGCGCGCCGGGTTCCGGGTGGGTCTGCAGGCCCTGCCCGAGTTCGGTCTGCGGCGGGACGGCAGCCCCCGTGTGCGCCTGGTCACGGCGGTGCGGGTCGGCTGACCGTCAGCCGGCCGACGGCAGCGTGAACTCGTAGACCAGCGGCTCCCGCCGGGCGTCCAGCACCAGGTCGGTGATCTCCAGCGGCCGGTCGTACTGGTCGTGCACGCGCCGGGTGACCCGCACCGAGGGCGGGTCTCCGAACGGGGTGATGCTGTCCCGGTGGTGCAGGGTGAGGCCGGCCCGGCGCATCCAGTCGTAGGCGCGCCGCAGTTCGGGGCAGCCGGCCGAGGGGGCGCGGTCGCGGTAGCGCGCCAGTTCCTCCACCTCGGCGAGCGCGACGGCGGAGAACGACGACAGTGCCGTACGGCGGGCGCGGCCGTCCGCTCCGGCCGACTCGTAGCGGTGGACGAGCGTCGGCCGGTGCGGGGCGAGGCCCAGCGCCTCGGCGTGCGCGGGCGGGGGTGTCTCCCAGCTGACGGCGGTCCGGTCCACGGCGTTCGGCTCCGCCTGCCGGGCGCCGACCGGAAAGGTCGGCGCGGCCGGGGTCTCGGCGGGCGGGCCGGTGAGCGCCGCATGGCTGCCCCGCCGGTCGGTGGCGACCAGTCCGTCGCGGCGCAGCACCTCCAGGGCCTGCCGTACGGTCTCCCGGCTCACCGCGAAGTGCTCGGCCAACTGCCGTTCCCCCGGCAGGCGTTCGCCGGGCGGAATGGTGCCGTCGCGCAGCTCGCCGAGCAGTTGGGTGGCGACCCTCCAGTAGAGGGGCTGGGGGCGTTGGGGGGTGGTGCGGGCCATGCCGCGCCTCCTGTGTGATGACGTACCGTGGCCGTGCGGGCTCATTGCGCCACCACATCTAGCATTGGTCTAAACCAATAGGGAAGGGCGGTCGGCTCGATCGGCCGAAACCGGACGCCGCCGCGCCCTTCCCCGGCCCAACTCCGTCGTCACAGCCGGGGGCCCAGCCAGCGCAGCTTGGCCGCCTCGTGGTAGGGGCCGCCGCCCTCGTGGTCGTTGAAGTCGTAGACCTCGATCGCCTTGTCGTCGTGCGCCCAGGCGTTGTAGGCGGCGAACACGGTCGACGGCGGGCACGTCTGGTCCTCCAGTGCCACGGAGAAGAGCGCCGGGGAGGAGCCCCGGGCGGCGAAGTGGACGCCGTCGAAGTAGGAGAGCGTGCGCAGGGCGTCCGCGGTGCGGCCCCGGTGCGTCTTGAGGAACAGCCCGATCTCGCGGTAGGGGTGGCGGTCGGTGAGCGTCGCGGCGCGCGGGAAGTCGCACAGGAAGGGTACGTCCGGCGCGATCCCCGCCAGATCGGGCACCAGGCCGCCGACGGCGATGGTGATGCCGCCGCCCTGGCTGCCGCCCACCGCCACCGTGCGCGAGGAGTCGGTCAGCGGGTGCGAACGGGCCGCCTCCACGGCGCGCACCGCGTCGGTGAACACCCGGCGGTAGTAGTAGTTCTCGGGCGCGTCCAGGCCGCGCGTCATGAAGCCGGGGTACGACGGTGCGCCGCCCACCGGGTCCGCCGTACCGCCGCCACCGCCCCAGGTGCTGCCCTGGCCCCGGGTGTCCATGACGAAGTGGGCGCGGCCCGACGAGGCCCACAGCAGGTGCTCGTGCGCCAGCCCGCGCCCGCCGCCGTATCCCACGAACTCCACCACCAGCGGCAGTGGTCCGTCGGCCGTCGCCGGAAGCGTCAGCCAGCCCTTGACGGGATGGCCGCCGAAGCCGGAGAACGTCACGTCGAACACCTGGACGGTGGTCAGTGGGGTGTCGACCGGCTCGAAACGGGCGTCGAGGTCGTGCTCGCGCGCCTCCTGAAGGGTCTTCGCCCAGAACGCGTCGAAGTCCTCCGGTGCGGTGGACCCGCTGCGGTACTCGCGGAGCTCGTCGAGGGGCAGATCGAACAGGGCCATGCGGGACCGCCTTTTTGTCAATGAGGCATACGAATGATCACACCGTACGTGCGGGCGAGAGCGCTTTCCAGACCCTGCCCGTCTGTCGGGCGCTTCCGGCCCGGGCGTCCGTCACGCGTCCCGCCGGGTCCACAGCGGCTCCGTGCGGGCCCAGTCCCGCTCCCACTCGGCGAGCCGGCGCCGCAGCGCCGCCCGGCGCACCGCCGCGTGTCCGAGCAGGACCGCGCCGGCCGAGCCGATCGCCGCGCACGTGCCGACGGTCAGCGTGTGCTGCCAGACGGTGGTGGCGCCCCGCGGCGGCGGCACTGCGTGACCACTGTCGTCGAGCCACACCGTCACCCGGTCCCCGGCCGCCGTACCGGTCGGCACCCGGGCCGTCGCCGTCCGCTCTCCCACGCCGGGCTCCGCCCAGCGCACCGTCACCGGGTACGTCCGCTGCCGGCCGGCCGCCACGGTCGGCAGCGCCTCGGGCGGCCGTCCGACCACCTGCGCGCTGACCCGGTGCCGCTCGGCTCGCTGCTCGGCCGTCATGGACCGCGCCTCCTGATGAGCCCACAGTCCGCTCAGGGCACCGGCCAGCGGCGCACCCACCATCAGCAGGACGGCCGCCACCAGCGCCGTCCACGTCTCCACCACGTCCGACCGGCGCCGCAGCGGGTAGCCCTGCCGCCGCCAGCACCGCACACGGGTACGCATGTCGACCTCCTCGCCGCACGCGGACGAGTGCCCACACAGGACGGCGTACCCCTTTCCGGGCCGCTCTCGCACGGCGGGGCGGCCCGGTCGCGGGGGGGGGGGGGGGGGTCGGGGAAGGGCAGGGCGCAGGGGGGGTC
>NZ_CBDQZH010000038.1:0-70365 GCF_965341775.1 Streptomyces sp. bgisy159
ACACGCGCTGACCGCGCACCCCGCGGTCGCCCAGGCGGCCGTCGTCGTGCGCGAGGACCAGAAGGGCGAACAGCGCCTGGTCGCCTACGTGGCACCCGATCCGGACGCCGCGGTGGCCGACGCCGACACCCTCGTGGACGAGTGGCGCCAGGTCTACGACGAGAGCTACGCCGACGCCGCCGAGAAGGCCTGGGGCGAGGACTTCCACGGCTGGAAGTCGGTCTACGACGGGGAGCCGATCCCCATCGAGCAGATGCACGAATGGCGTGAGGCGGCGGTGGCGCAGGTCCTGCGCTTCGCTCCCCGCCGGGTGCTGGAGGTCGGTGTCGGCTCCGGTCTGCTCCTGGCCGAGATCGTCGGCGAGGTCGACGAGTACTGGGGGACCGACATCTCGGCCACGGTCGTGGACCGGCTCCGGGCACAGGCCGAGCGGGCCGGCCACGCGGACCGGGTCCGGCTCGCCGCGCAGCCCGCCCACGACGTCTCCGGCCTGCCCCGCGGCGCGTTCGACACCGTCGTCCTCAACTCGGTGGTGCAGTACTTCCCGAGCGCCGCGTACCTGGACCGGGTGCTGGGCGAGCTGATGGAACTCCTCGCGCCGGGAGGCCGGCTGATCGTCGGTGACGTCCGCAACGCGGCCACGCTGCGGCTGCTGGCCACCGCGGAGAAGCGGGCCGCGCAGCCGCACGCCTCGCACGACGAGGTGCGGGCGCTGGTCGAGCAGGCGCTGCTGGCCGAGCGGGAACTGGTGGTGGCCCCGGAGTGGTTCACCGAATGGGCCGCGGACCGCTCGGCCGCGGTCGACATCCGGCTCAAGGAGGGGCGCGCCCACAACGAGCTGACCCGGCACCGCTACGAGGTCGTCCTGCACAAGCGGCCGGCCGCCGTCCTCGACCTGGCCGATGTGCCCGCCCTCGCCTGGGGCCGGGACGTGTCCGACCCGGCGGAGCTGGCCGGACGGGTGGGCGGCGGCCCGCTCCGGGTGACCGGGATACCCAACGCGCGGCTGGTCGAGGAGGCCGCCGCCGCCTCGGCGTCCGGTGTTCTGACCTCGAACGCCGCGCGGGGCGTCCCGGTGGATCCGCAGGCCCTCGTCGAGGGTGCTCGCCGGCAGGGCGGGGAGGCCGTCCTCACCTGGTCCGCCGAGGCCGCCCACTGCTTCGACGCGGTGCTGCTGCCGGAACCGAGGGCCGTCGGCGGAGGGTTCGTCCCGGGCCCTGCCACCGGGCGGACGCGGATCAACGCCCCCGCCCTGGCCAAGTCGATCGGTCCGCTCCTGGCCGAGCTGCCCGAGTACCTGCGTGGGCGCCTTCCCGGCTACATGGTCCCGGCCGCCGTGGTGCCGCTCGCGGAGATCCCGCTGAACCCCGCCGGCAAGCTCGACCGGCGCGCGCTGCCCGCGGAGCACACCACCGCCGGGGGCGGCGGCGCGCCGCGCAACTCCCACGAGGAGAAGCTGTGCGCCATGTTCGGCGAGCTGCTGGGCCTGGAGAGGGTCGGCATCGACGACGACTTCTTCGTGCTCGGCGGGCACTCGCTGCTGGCCACCCGGCTCAGCGCCCGCATCCGCAAGCAGTTCGGCCTCGACGTGCCGCTGCGGACGATCATCCAGTACCCGACCGTGGCCGAGCTGGCGGCGCTGATGCTCATCGGCGGCATCCCCGACGACCACACCGGCTCGTTCGACGTCGTGCTGCCACTCAACAGGGACCCCGGCACGGGCAAGCCGCCGGTGTGGTTCCTGCACGGCGGAGGCGGCCTCGGCTGGGCGTACTTCACCTTCGGCCCCCACATTCCGGACCGTCCGGCCTACGCGCTGCAGTCCCGTGGCTCCAACGGCACCGACCCGCTCGCCGGTTCCGTCCAGGAGATGATCGACGACTACCTCGCCGAGATGCTCCGCGTCCAGCCGGAGGGCCCCTTCCACCTCGTCGGCTGGTCCTACGGCGGCCCGCTCGCGCACGCCCTCGCGGTGGAACTGGACCGGCTCGGGCACCGGGTCGGCCTCGTCGCCGTTCTGGACTCCCAGCCCGCCACCACCCGTCCGGAGAGCGGGTTCAAGCAGGTCTCCGGCCGGACTCCGGACCTGTACCGGGCGGACGTCGAGGAGATCTTCGGCCAGTTCATGAACACCCGCGGCATGGACAGCTTCCTGGACACCATGTCGAAGGTGGGTGCCAACAACCTCAACAAGATGGGTGACTTCGAATCGCCGGTCTACCGCGGCGACCTGCTGTACTTCAACGCCAAGCTGGACAAGACCGAGGAGGTCTCCTCCTGGGGGCCGGACTGGCGGCCGCACGTCCTCGGCACCATCGAGGAGCACCCGGTGGACGCCACCCACCACGACCTGCACATGCCCGGCCCAGCGGGCCAGATCATGCGGGTCATCGCCGAGAAGCTGGCGCGGTGACCGGCCCGGCGAACCGCCCCGGGGGGCGAGGGGAGAAGACCGTGAGCACAGGACACGGGACGACCGCGGCCGAACGGGACCGGACCGTCCTGATGTGCGCACCGTTCGCCGGAGCGGGGCCGTCGTTCTTCCATCCGTGGCGGGCGCTGTCCGCCGGCCGGTGGCGCGTGGTCCCGGTCGAACTGCCCGGTCGTGAACGGCTGATCCTGCACACGCCGTACCGCAACGTCGTGGAGGCGGCCCGCAACGTGGTCGACGCCCTCGTCGCGGAGGCGGGCGAGGGCGCGCGGGTCGTGCTGTTCGGGCACAGCCTGGGCGCGGTGCTCGCCTACGAGCTGACGCATCTGCTGACCGCGCGCGGAGTCGCCGTCGAGCGGCTCGTCGTGAGCGGCTCGCCGGGGCCCTGGACCCAGCGGGCCAGACGCGCTACCGGGCTTCCGGACGACGAGTTCCTCGCCCGTGTCGAGGAGTTCGCGGGCTTCCGGCACGAGGCCCTCGACCACCCGGAGATGCGGGAACTGATCCTGCCCGTCCTCCAGGCCGACTGCGAGATGCACGAGAACTACGTGCCGAGCACCGACGAACCGGTCGCCGTGCCGATCTGCTCGGTCCGGGGCGCCGGCGACGGCCTGGTCAGCGCGGACCAGGCACACCAGTGGCAGAAGGCGACCACGGCCGGTTTCAGCTACGTGGAACTCCCCGGCGACCACATGTACCTGGTGGACCGGGGACGCGAGGTGCTGGACCTGATCGAGGCCGAGTCGGCCGCGGGCCGCTAGGTGTATCGGTCAGGAGCGTTGTCGACGGTCCTTCCTTGCGGCAGCGGCCCCGCCAGGGCCGCACCGGAACCCGGCGGACATGTCGTACGCGCGGGGCCGGGGACAGCGGGCCGGGCCCCGGCTCGTCCGGGGCCCCGTTTCCAGGCGCACCCGTGCCTGTCCCGTCAGCGGGACAAACGCTTCGTGCCCGGGGACCGGCATCCCGCGCGGACCACGCGCGAGACCGGTTTCCCCGGCACCGCGAAGAAGGAAGAACCCGGCATTCGTGCCGGCGCCTCGCCGAACGCCCCGGACGGGCCCGGGAACATTGACACCCTCCCGCACGGCGGACAGAGTGTTGAACGGCCGGGGAACCGGCGTAAAGGGCGCGGGGAACGCCGCTGCGACCGGCCGGCGAATGCCGGTCCGACGGACCGCCGCCCGACCCGAGAACCGCTCCCGCACGCCGTGAAAGCGCCACGGGAGCCGCGTCCGCCGTCAAGAGGGCCCTGTCGCCCGGCGGTCGCCCCGTCGACCACGCCCGAGCTGCCGGCGACGATTTCCGGCATCCCGGCCCCACCACCTTTTCCACGTCCGGAGCCGCGCTACCCCGAAGCCCGCGAGCGGGAACGCTCGACGGTTCCGAGCACGTGTCCCGCAAGTCAGGCAGGCAGGACCTCACACCCGAGAAGGAATCGACGCATGAACACACTGGGCGAGGGCGTTCTTGAGAAAGCCAGGGCGGAATACGCCGAACAGGGCTTCTCCATCATCCGCGGTGTCGTGCCGCGGGATCTGCTGGACGAGGTGCGTGCCCACGTCGACTGGCTCACCGGCAAGTACCCGGATCTGCGCCCCGAGCACCTGCACCACCCGTTGATCCGCAACGACGCCTTCTGGGCCCGGCTGGTCTCCGACTCCCGTCTGGTGGACATCGCGGAGTTCTTCCTCGGGCCGAACCTCGCGTGCTTCACCGCCCACTACATCTGCAAGCCCCCGTACGACGGCCAGCCCGTGCTGTGGCACCAGGACGGCGCGTACTGGACGCTGAGCCCGATGGAGGCGCTGACGGTGTGGCTGGCCGTCGACGAGAGCACCACGGAGAACGGCTGCCTGCGGATGATCCCCGGGAGCCACGAACTGCCGCTGCACAAGCCGCAGGTGCGCACCGACGAGCCCAACATGCTGTTCTCCAGCTCCGACGAGGCCCTGGTGCGGGAGTGGGTGGACAAGCGCGGTGTGGTGGACATCGAGCTCCAGCCGGGCGACGTGTCGATCCACCACCCCCACCTGCTGCACTACTCGGAGGCGAACACCTCCGCCAAGCGGCGCTGCGGTCTGGACATCGGCTACATCTCGACGACCACGCGGATCCACAGCGAGGGCATCTACCTCGACCCGCTGCTGGTGCGCGGGGCCGACGCCGCCGGCCTCAACCGGTACCGTCCGTTCCCCGCCTACCAGGAGGGCGAGACGGTCCCCTTCGCCGGGCAGGAGGAGTGGGACGAGAGGGCGGCCGCACTCAACGGGGCGCTGCCGTCGGGCTCCTGGGACCTGTCGCAGGAGAGCCCGATCGAGACGACCCGGCACATGATCGACCGGCTGCGCGAAGGCACCGTGAAGAGCTGATCGCACACCGGCCGATGGCCCACCGCACAGGCGCGGTGGGCCATCGGCCGGTCGGCGGCGGCTGCGGCGCCGCGTTGCTCACCAGTCGAACTTCTCCCCGTCGCCCCGCTTCTCGACGCAGTACGTGCGGAAGGCCCGGGCCTTCGCCACCATGTCCTCGTCACCGGTCAGGCGGGCGGCCTCCACGTACCAGTCGAACGCCGCCGTGGCGTGGGCGCGCCGCTCGAAGTGCAGCTCGGCGAACCTGCGGAAGGCCGGCCGCATGGTCGCCGGGGTGAAGTCCCGCCCCGACTCGATGAGGTCGCGCAGCTCCGCGTCCGTCGGCTCGGGCCGCTCGACGATGCGGATCGGCTCGGTCGCGGGGACCTGGTTGCGGATCTCGATCGGCTCCTCGGCGTCCGCGAAGTCCAGGCACAGGGAGAGCCGGGCGGTCCGGGAGGTGCTGCGGGCGGAGTGCGGATCGGTCGAATGGATCTTCCAGACCTCACCGCGGCGGATGTGGTAGACGGACTCGTTCTCGGAATGGAGGGATTCCTCGCTGGTGCGCAGCGGGACCTGGAGCCGGGTTCCCGGCTCGGAGAACTCGAGGAAGTCCACGTGCGGGGAGATCAGCCCGTCGCGGAGGCTGAAGACCCGCACCCACTGCAGCCGTTCCAGGGGGAAGTTGTCGGTCACCAGCGCCATGATGTTCGGCAGCCGCTTGCCCAGGTCCGTCAGGGTCAGCCGGCCGTCGTGCGGGCGGAAGGCGGTGTCGGAGTCGGCGCCCGTGCCGTTGGCCAGGACGTGCGACGACCACGAGCCGAAGGTGAAGGCGTCATAGTCGCCGCCGTACTCGTGCTGGTCCACGACGGACAACTCGGAATCCAGGTCGTACGCGTCGATCGGCAGCACCGCAAGCCGTTGCGACTTGAGCAAGGAAATCCCCTCCCGTAGCTGGTTGTGTGATGCACGCGGAGGCTCCTGGACGCCCTCCGGGGCGTCACAGTAATTCTTGGAAAATGTGATGGCAATGACGTGGCCGCCGACGCTGCCGGGCAGGACCGGGGTCGGCCGAAAGCGTCGATTTCCCTGGCCAGGACGCGTCACGGATGGCACGATGGGGGCGCCGTGAACTCCCCCTGGGAGCCGCTGTCCAGGGGGTCGGGAAGGGTGTGGCCGGGCGCACGCGCGGGTGTCCCGTCGACGGGACACCCGGCCGCCGCCCGAAGATTCACGGCACTCGCTCCGCGCCTTCCGTAATTCAATTCCGCGCTTTAGCCTCGTCCCGTGGCCGCCATTCAGTGAACAACCCCGCCGGCGCGGCACGTAAATGTCCCCCCCGAAAAGGGTCCTTGTGTCCCTCGGAGAAAGGAAAAGGTGGCGATGGAATCGCGACCGCGGGCTCACGGGCAAGGTGGAGAACCCGAGGCTCCCGAGGCGTGCGCGGCCCCCGGCGACGTGCCGGCGCCGCTCGTACGGGAGGTCTGCGCGCTGTGGGCGGAACACCTCGCCGGCCGCGAGGTCGGGGCGGACGACGACTTCTTCTCCCTCGGCGGCAACTCGCTCATCGGGATCGCGATCATCGACCGGGTGAAGCGCGACCACGGCGTAGAACTGTCGGTGCGCGACTTCTACCTGGCCCAGACCCCGGCCCGGGTCGCCGCGCTGATCGAGCGGGCGAGGGCGCTGACATGAGGCTGACGCCCGGCTCGGCGCGCGACGTCGACCTCGACCGCGTCGACCTGTTCGACCTGGACCTCTACACCACCGGCGACCCGCACCCCGTCTGGGACGTCATGCGCGCCGAGGCCCCGCTGCACCACCAGGTCCTGGCCGACGGCCGTGAGTTCTGGTCCGTGACGCGCTACGAGGACGTCTGCCGGGTGCTCGGCTCCCACCAGGAGTTCACCTCCGAACGCGGCACGGTCGTCACCCACCTCGGCGTCGACGACGTCGCGGCGGGCAAGCTGATGACCTCCACCGACCCGCCCCGGCACACCGAGGTCCGCAGGGCGATCGGCTCCCGGCTCACCGCGCGCGCCGTGGCGCCCTGGGAGGACCGGATCCGGCAGGCGGTCGTGCGGTTCCTCGAACCCGCGCTCGACGGCGCGGCCTTCGACCTGGCCGAGCAGGCACTGCGCCTGCCGGCCATCGTCACCGGACCACTGCTCGGCATCCCGGAGCGCGACTGGGACGACCTCGTGCGGCTGACCGCGATGGTGACGGCCCCCTCGGACCCGCACTTCCGGCTCGGCGGCGAAGCCGCGACCCTGGCCATCTCGCACCACGAGCTGGTCGCCTACGTCACCGCGTGGGTCAAGGGACGCCGGGCGGCCGGAGGCGAGGACGGCAGCCTGCTCGACCACCTGATGAGCGTCCACGCGGGCGACGCCCCGCTGACCGACGAGGAGATCGCCCTCAACGGCTACAGCATCCTGCTCGGCGCCAACGTGACGACCCCCCACACCGTCTCGGGCACGGTGCTCGCCCTCGTCGAGCGGCCCGAACAGTACGAGAAGGCGCAGGCCGACCCGTCCCTCGTGCCGAACCTGGTGGAGGAGGGGCTGCGCTGGACCTCGGCCGCCTGCAACTTCATGCGGTACGCGGTCGGCGACACCCGGATCGGCGGCGGCACCGTCCCGGCCGGCGCAGCCGTCGTCGCGTGGATCGGGTCGGCCAACCGGGACGCCGCCCGGTTCACCGACCCCCACACCTTCGACATCACCCGCACCGGCGCCAAGCGCCAGGTCGCGTTCGGCTTCGGTTCGCACTTCTGCATCGGCGCCCCGCTGGCACGGATGACCCTGCGCGTCTTCTTCGAGGAACTGCTCCGGCGATGCGGATCGATCGAACTCGCCGGCGAACCCGAGCACCTGCGGTCCTGCTTCATCGCCGGGATGACCCACCTCCCCGTCGTCGTCCGGAAACGAAGGGCACCATGACCTCCGGCTCCACCACCTCACCGTGGTTCGTCCGGCCGCCGTCCGCGACCGACCACCCCGCCCGGATCTTCTGCTTCCCCTTCTCCGGGGCCGGCGCCTCGGCCTTCAGCGCCTGGCCGCCCGCGATCGACGGCGCCGAGGTCTGCCCGGTGCAGTTCCCCGGCCGGGAGAGCCGGATGGCCGAACCCCACTACGGCACCTACGAGGAACTCGCCGCCGGGCTCGCCGAGGCGCTGGTGCCGCTGCTCGACCGGCCGTTCGCGTTCTTCGGGCACTGCGCCGGGGCGCTGCCCGCCTTCGAGACCGTGCTCCGCCTCGCCGACCGGGGCCTGCCCGTGCCGGAGCGCCTGTTCGTGTCGGGACAGCCGGCACCGCACCACGCCTCGCGCGACCGCATGCTCGCCATGACCGAGGCCGAACTCCGCACCGAGCTGGAGTCCTTCCTGCGCGGCCGGGGACTCCAGCCGCGGCCGGACATGGTCGACATGGGCCTGACCGTGCTGCTCGGCGACCACGCCGCCGCGGGCGCCTACCGGCGCACACGCCCGGTGAGGCTCCCGTGCCCGGTCGTCGTCCTGCACTGGCGGGACGACCCCGACGTGACCCGGGACGACCTTCAGGGCTGGCTGCCGTACGCGGAGTCGGTCGACGTCCGGGTCGTCGACGGCGGCCACTACGACTTCATGCACGCGCCCCCCGCACTTCTGACGTCGCTGACCGACTGGCGCTGAGGGCGGCCCCGTGCGCCCCGCGGGGCTGAGGAACCGGAAGGGAATCGTATGAGTGGCCGAGCCACCGGTATCGCCGTCGTCGGGATGTCGTGCCGCTTCCCCGGAGTGAGCGGCCCTGAGGAGTTCTGGCGCCTGCTGCTCGACGGGCGGTCGACCGTCGGAACGTTCCCCGAGCAGCGGCCGGCCGGCCCCGCGCGTCCGGACCACCCGGACGCCGCCACCCTGCGGACGGGGTCGTTCTTCGACGCCGTCGACGGGTTCGACGCGGAGTTCTTCGGCCTCGGCGCGGCGGAGGCGGCCGCCATGGACCCCGTGCAGCGGCTGGGGCTGGAACTCGCCTGGGAGGCCGTCGAGGACGCCCGCATCCCCGCGGGCGCGCTCGCGGGCCGTGAGATCGACGTCGTGGTCGGCAGCGCGCCCTCCGGATACGACCGGCTGCGCACCCTGGCCGGCAGCGACCGGGACGACCACCACGCCGCGCTCGGCTCCGCCGGCGCGCTGATCGCCAACCGGGTCTCCGCCCTGTTCGACCTCCGCGGCATGAGCTACTGCGCGGACTCCGGCCAGTCCTCCTCCCTCGTCGCCCTGGCGCTGAGCTGCGACCGGATCCTCGACGGCGCGGTCGACACGGCCCTGGTGGGCGGCGTCGAGCTGATCGCCGACCCGGAGACGGGACTGGGCCTGGCCAACCTGGGCGCGCTGTCGCCCGACGGCCGCTGCTTCGCCTTCGACTCCCGCGCCAGCGGCTTCGTGCGCGGGGAGGGCGGGGCGTTCGTCCTGCTGAAGCGGCTCGACCTGGCCGTCGCCGACGGCGACCACGTCTACGCGGTGGTGCGGGGCTGGAGCGTGGGCAGCGGGGGCGCCTCCACGCGGATGCCCGACCCCAGCCCCGGCGCGCAGGCGGCGACCGTGCTGTCCGCCCTGGCACGCGCGGGCGTCCCCTTCGACAGCGTCGACTACGTGGAGGCCCACGGCACCGGCACGCGCCTCGGCGACCCCGCCGAGGCGTCCGGCCTGCGCGAGGTGTTCCGCGCGACCGGCCGCGGCCGCCCCCTGACGATCGGCTCGGTGAAGACCAACGTCGGGCACCTGGAGCCCGCCGCGGGGCTCGCCGGCCTCGTGAAGACGGCCCTGTGCCTGGACCGCGGCCTGCTGGTGCCGAGCCTGAACTTCGCGTCGCCGAACCCCGCCATCCCCGACTTCCACCGCGACTTCGAGGTCCTGCGAGCGCCCCGGCCCTGGCCGGGCACGCCCGGGCGGCCGCGACGGGCGGGCGTGTCGGCGTTCGGCATGGGCGGGACCAACGCCCACGCCGTCCTCGAACAGGCCCCCCGGACACCGGCGACCCGTGCCGCGGACCCGGAGCCGGACCCGGGCGGCTCCGGGGTGCTGCCGTGGCCGCTGTCGGCCCGGTCGGAGGCGGCGCTGCGCGAACAGGCGCTGCGGCTGCGGGACTTCGTCGCCGCGGACCCGACCCTGACCGCAGCCGACGTGGGCCACTCACTGGTGGCGACCCGGACCCTCTTCGAGCACCGGGCCGTACTGCTCGCCGGCGACCGCGACGAGGCGCTGGCCGGTCTCGAACGGGTGGCGGCCGGCGCGGACACGGCGCGGGCGGTGCGCGGAACGGCCCCCGGTCCGGCCGGACCGGTCGTCTTCGTCTTCCCCGGGCAGGGCTCCCAGTGGCTCGGCATGGGCCGCCGGCTGTACACGGAGTCGCGGGAGTTCGCGCGCGGCATCGACGCCTGCGCGCGGGCGCTGGCGCCGTGGGTGGACTGGTCGCTGGTGGACGTGGTGACCGGCGCCGAGCCGGCCGCGACGCTGGACCGGGTCGACGTGGTCCAGCCCGCGCTGTTCGCGATGATGGTGTCGCTGGCCCGGGTGTGGCGCTCGCTCGGAGTGGTCCCCGACGCGGTGGTGGGGCACTCTCAGGGCGAGATCGCCGCCGCCTGCGTGGCGGGCGCGCTGTCCCTGGAGGACGCGGCGAGGCTCGTCGCCCTGCGCAGCCGCGAACTGACCGCGCTGGCCGGCACCGGCGGGATGAGCGCGGTCGCCGCGTCCCCGCAGTGGGTGCGCGAACGGCTGCGGCAGTGGCCCGGCCGGCTGTCCACGGCCGCGGTCAACGGACCGGCGTCGGTGGTGGTCTCCGGGGACGACGAGGCGCTGGACCGGTTCGCCGCCCGGGCCGCGGCGGAGGGCGTGCGGGTGCGGCGCGTCAAGGTGGACTACGCCTCGCACTCGCACCACGTCGAACGCATCCGGGAGCGGCTCCTGTCGGCCGCCTCGGGCCTCTCGCCGGCCCGGCCGGACGTGGAGTTCCGGTCCACGGTCACCGGGCGGCCGCTCGGCGACCGGCCGCTGGACGGCGCGTACTGGTACGACAACCTGCGCTCGACGGTGCGCTTCGGCGCGGTCGTCGAAGCCCTGATGCGCGAGGGCGCCGGGGCGTTCGTGGAGGTCAGCCCCCATCCGGTCCTGGAGGTGGCGATGGCGGAGACCGCCGACGCGCTCGCCGCCTCCCCGGCCGTGGTCGGCACCCTGCACAAGGACGACGGCGGCGAGGCCGGGCTGCTGGCCTCGCTGGGCGAACTCCACGTGCGCGGCGTACCGGTGGACCTCACGGCGCTGTTCGCCCCGCACCGGCCACGCCGGGTCGCCCTGCCGACCTACGCGTTCCAGCGGCGGTCGTACTGGCTGACGGCGTCCGACGACCCGGGCCCCGCCGGCCCGGACGGCGCCGCGGACACCCGGGCGGCGGTGCCGGACTCGGAACCGGCGGCCCTCGGCCTCGTGTGCGCCGAGGCGGCGGCCGCGTGGGGCGCCGGCGGCCCGCGCCCGACGCCCGGCGAGCTAGCGGCCCGCCCGGACAGCACCTTCAAGGACCTGGGATTCGAATCCTCGACGGCGGTGCGGCTGCGCAACCGGCTCACCGCGGCGACCGGAGTACGGCTGCCGGCCACCGTCGCCTTCAGCCACCCCACGCCGCGGCGGCTGGCCCGCCACCTCCTCTCACTCCTCGCGCCCCCGGAAGCCGCGCAACCGGCCCGGCGGGAGGAGACGAGCCAGCAGGACCGCAGCGACGACGAGCTGTACGCGCTCATCGAGCGCGGCTACGTGTAGCACCCGCCCGTTCACCCCGTCATCGGTGAAGGAGACCCAGTGGACGATGTCGACAAGCTCCGGTCCTACCTGCGGCGCGCCGTCGGCGACGCACAGGAGCTGCGCGAGCGGGTGCGCGCGTGGGAGGAGTCGGCTCGTGAGCCCGTCGCCGTCGTGGGCGCCGGATGCCGCTTCCCGGGCGGGGCGGTGTCCCCCGAGCACCTGTGGGACCTGGTGTCCGCCGGAGTGGACGCGACGGGGGAGTTCCCGCGGGACCGCGGCTGGGACGTGGAGGCGCTCTACGATCCCGACCCCGAGGCGGCCGGGAGGACGTACACGCGCCGGGGCGCGTTCCTCGACTCGCTCGCGGAGTTCGACGCGCCGTTCTTCGGCATCAGCCCGCGCGAGGCACTGGCGATGGACCCCCAGCAGCGCCTGATGCTGGAGATCACGTGGGAGGCGCTGGAGCGGGCCGGAATCGACCCCGCGGGGCTGCGGGGCTCGGCCACCGGCGTGTTCACCGGGATCTACGGGGTGGACTACGGGCCCCGGATCGGCGGCGGGACGGCCGCCGGGGTGGAGGGCTTCGGGATCGCCGGGACGTACACCAGCGTGGCCTCGGGCCGGGTGGCGTACGTACTGGGCCTGGAAGGACCGGCGGTGTCCGTCGACACGGCCTGCTCGTCGTCACTGGTCGCCGTCCACCAGGCCGTGCGCTCCCTGCGGTCCGGCGAGTGCGCACTGGCGCTGGCCGGCGGGGTGTCGGTGCTGCCGAGCCCGGGTCTGTTCGTGGAGGTCTCCCGGCAAAGGGGCCTGTCCGCCGACGGGCGGTGCAAGTCGTTCGCGGAAGCGGCCGACGGAACCGCCTGGGGCGAGGGCGCGGGCGTGCTGGTCCTGGAGCGGCTGTCGGACGCGCTGCGCAACGGGCGGCGGATCCGGGCGGTGATCAGGGGCTCGGCCGTCAACCAGGACGGCGCGTCCAACGGGCTGACCGCGCCGAACGGAAGCGCCCAGCAGCGGGTCGTGCGAGCGGCCCTGGCCGACGCGGGCCTCGCCCCCGGCGAGGTGGACGCGGTGGAGGCCCACGGCACCGGCACCCGCCTGGGCGACCCGATCGAGGCGGAGGCGCTGCTGGCCGCCTACGGGCAGGACCGGGAGCCCGGCCGGCCGCTCTGGCTGGGCTCGCTGAAGTCGAACGTCGGCCACACGCAGGCGGCGGCGGGCGTCGGCGGCATCATCAAGATGATCATGGCGATGCGGCACGGGACCCTGCCCCGGACCCTGCACGTGAACCGCCCCACCCCGCACGTCGACTGGGCGGCCGGCTCGGTCGAGCTGCTGACCGAGGCCAGGGACTGGCCCGTCACTCCGGGGCGGCCCCGGCGCGCGGGCGTGTCGTCCTTCGGCGTCAGCGGCACCAACGCCCACCTCGTACTCGAAGAGGCTCCCGAGGCCGCGAACGGCACGGCCCGCCCGCCCGCGGCCCCCGGCCCCGGCCGGGTGTCCACCGGGGCGGCGCCGGTGCCCTGGATACTCTCCGCGAGGTCCCCCGAGGCGCTGCGGGAACAGGCCCTGCGGCTGCGGGACCACGTCGCGGCGGATGCCGGGCGGTCCGCGGCGGCGGTGGGGCACGCCCTGGTGGCGACCCGCTCGCTGTTCGAGCACCGCCAGGTGGTCATCGGTGCGGACCGCGACGAGCTGCTCGCCGGCCTGACCGCCGTGGCCGCGGGAGACAGGCACCCCCGCCACGTGGTGTCCGGCGCCGCGCGACCCGTGGGCGGGACGGTCTTCGTCTTCCCCGGCCAGGGCTGCCAGTGGGCCGGCATGGGACGCGAGCTGTGGGAGACGAGCCCGGTCTTCGCCGAACAGCTGCGGGCCTGCGCACAGGCGCTGCGGCCGTGGATCTCCTGGTCGCTGGTCGACACCGTGTGCGGCGGCCCCGAGGCCGCCGACCTGGACCGGATCGACGTCGTACAGCCCGCGCTCTTCGCGACGATGGTGTCCCTGGCCCGGGTCTGGCGCGCGCTGGGCGTCGCCCCGGACGCCGTGATCGGCCACTCGCAGGGCGAGATCGCCGCCGCCTGCGTCGCGGGGGCCCTCTGTCTGCCGGACGCGGCCAGGATCGTCGCCGTGCGCTCCCGGCTCCTGGCCACCGCCGCCCAGGACGGCGGCATGGCCGGCATCGTCGCGACCGAGGACCGGGTACGGCGGCTGATGGAGCCGTGGGGCTCCCGCGTCGCGGTCGCCGCGGTCAACGGGCCCTATTCGACGACCGTGTCGGGCGAGGCCGACGCGGTCGGGGAACTGGTGGCGGCCTGCGAGGCGCAGGGCGTGCGCGCCCGCCCCATCCCGGCCGGTGTCCCCGGGCACTCGCCGCTGATGGACCGGTTCGAGCGGCCGCTGCTGGACGAGCTGGGAGCGATCCGGCCCGTGTCCTCGCCGGTGGCGTTCTACTCGACCGTGACCGGCGGCCCGGTCGACGGCGCGGACCTCGACGCGGCCTACTGGTTCCGCAACATGCGGGAACCGGTCCGCTTCGACGCCACCACGAAGAGCCTGCTCGAAGCCGGCCACGGCGCGTTCATCGAGGTCAGCCCGCATCCGCTGCTCATGGTCAACATCCAGCAGATGCTCGACGACCTGCCGGGAACCGCCCGGGTGGCGACCGGTACGCTGCGCCGCGGCCAGGGCGGCCTCGCGCGGCTGTACCGCTCGGCGGCCGAGGCCTTCGTGGCGGGCACGGCGGTGTCCTGGCGGACGGCGTTGCCCGAACCGGACGGCGCCTGGGCGGAGTTGCCCACCTACCCGTTCCAGCGGCAGCGCTACTGGCTGGACACCCCGCGCGAGACCACCACCGGGCCCCGGTCGGGCCATCCGCTCCTCGACACCGTGCTCGACCTGCCGGACGACGCGGGCGGCGGCGTGGCGGCCCGGGGCTTCCTGTCCGCCGAGCGCCATCCGTGGCTCGCCGGGCGCCTCGTCGACGGCGCCGCCCTGGTGCCGGGCACGGTGCTGCTGGAGATGGCGGTGTGGGCGGCGCACCGGACGGGCCGCGACGTCGTCGACGAACTCGTCCTGGACGCACCGCTGGTGCTGACCGGCGGCGCGGAACGTGAGGTCCGCGTGGTCGTGGACGGCAACGGCGTCATCGGTGTGCACTCGCGGGGCGACGGCGACGCCGGATGGACCCGCAACGCCTCGGGCTTCGCCGGGTCCGACACCGGCGGGAGCCCACGGGCGGACGGCCTCGCCGTCTGGCCCCCCGCGGACGCGGCCGGCGTGCCCGGCGAGGAGGCGTACGCCCGGCTGTCCGCCCTCGGCCTCACGCCGGGGCCCCCGCTCCGGGGCCTCAAGGAGGTGTGGCACCTGGACGGCACGCTCCTCGCGCGGGCGGAGCTGCCCGCGGGCGGCGGAGCGGAGCAGGACGGCGGGTTCCTGGTCCACCCGGCGCTGCTCGATGCCGCGTTGCAGGCCACCGGCCTGGGGCCGGTCGCCGGCGACTCCCCGCAGGGGCGGCTGCCCTACCGGTTCCGGGGCGTCCGCCTGCGGCCCGCCCGTCCGGGCGAACTGCGCGTCCGCCTCACGCCCGCCGGGCCCGACGCGGTGTCCGTGACCCTCGCGGACCGGACCGGAGCACCGGCCGGCGGGATCGAGTCGCTGACCCTGCGGCCCGTGGACACCGCGCGGCTGACCGAACTCGCCTCCGGCCACCACGACGCCCTGTTCCGGGTGGACTGGGTGCCCGCGCCGGTCCCGTCGCGCGACGCCGCCGCCCGGTACGCGGTGCTGGGCGAGCCGGACGCGCTCACCGCCTTCCTGGCAGAGGGCGGTCCGGTCTTCCCCGGCCCGGCCGAACTCGCCGCATCCGGCGCAAAGACCCCGCCCGTGGTCCTCGCCGTCCTGGACGGCGGGACGGCCGACGGCGACGCTCCGGCCGACGGCAGCGCTCCGGCCGAGGCGGCCGAGCGCAACCTCCACCGCGTGCTGCGGTGGGCGCGCGAGTGGCTCCTGGACGACCGGTTCGCCGCCTCCCGCCTGGTCGTCGTCACCCGCGGGGCGACGGGGGACCGCCAGGCGCCCCGCACCGACCCGGCGGCCGCCGCGGTCTGGGGCTTCCTGCGCAGCGCCCAGACGGAGCACCCGGGCCGGTTCACACTCCTCGACACCGACGACCGGACCGAGTCCTGGGCCCGCGTCCCGGCCGCGGCGGCAGCCGGGGAGGACCAGCTCAGGATCAGCGCGGGCACGCTGACCACACCCCGGCTCACCCGCCTCCCCACCCCCACCGGCGCTGCCCGGTCCCGCGCCGCCGAACAGGGCCGTCCCGCCCTCGGCTCCGGCACGGTGCTGATCACCGGTGGCGTCGGCGGCCTGGGAGCCATGCTGGCCCGTCACCTCGTGGAGCGGCACGGGGTGCGCCGTCTGCTGCTCACCAGCAGACGGGGACCGGCGGCCCCGGCGGCGGCCGGCCTGCGCGCCGCGCTGACCGGGGCGGGCGCCCACGTCGAGATCACCGGCTGCGACGTCACCGACCGGGCGTCGGTGACCGCGCTGGTCGACGCCGTCCCCGAGGAGCACCCGCTGACCGCGGTGATCCACTGCGCGGCCGTCCTGGACGACGGCGTCGTCGAGTCGCTCACCGGCGACCGCGTCGACGCGGTGCTCGCGCCGAAGACGCACGGGGCCTGGAACCTGCACGAGGCCACCCGCCACCTGGACCTGTCCGCGTTCGTCCTGTTCTCCTCCGTCGCCGGCGTGCTCGGGACGGCCGGACAGGCCGGTTACGCGGCTGCCAACGCCTTCCTCGACGCCCTCGCCGAGACCCGCAGGGCCCAGGGTCTGCCCGCCACCGCCCTGTGCTGGGGCTACTGGGCGGAGCGCAGCGAACTGGGCGCCGCTCTGAACGAGACGGACCTCGTGCGCCTGCGACGGCAGGGCGTGCTGCCGCTGCCCACCCACGAGGGCCTCGCGCTCTTCGACGCGGCGGTCGCACGGGACGAGCCGGTGCTGGTGCCCGCCCGGCTCCACCTGCCCCGAGACGGCGCGCCCACCGGCCGAGCGGCCTCGCCGCTCCTGCGCGAGCTGCTCGCACCCCCCGCCGGACCCGGCCGTCCGGGCCGGGAGGAGCCCGCCGGCGTCGAACTCGCCGACCTCGTGCTGTCGAAGCCGGCGGCCGAGGCGGAGGCCGTGGTCCGCGACCTCGTGCGGGCGCAGACCGCCCTGGTCCTCGGCCACGACGACGGCGAACGGATCGGCCCCGCCGTCGCGTTCCGGGACCTGGGCATCGACTCGCTCACCGCGCTGGAACTGCGCAACAAGCTGTCGGCCGTGACCGGCCTGAAGCTGCCCGCCACGCTCGCCTTCGACCACCCGAACCCCGACGCCCTCACCCGGTTCCTGATCGACACCGTCACGCCGGCCCCCGGCGGCCCGGGGCAGACACCGGCCGACCGGCTGGCCGAGGAGATCGAGCAGCTGGGCGCCCGGCTGGAGGAAGCGTTCCCCGCCCTCGCGGACGAGGACAAGGTCGCCCTGTCCGCCCTGGTCGGCCACGTGCGGGGCCGGGTCCGCTCGATGGCGGGCGAGAAACCGGCGGCCGTCATCACCGACCGGATCAGTACCGCCTCAGCCGGCGAGCTTCTCTCGCTGCTGGACCAAGAACTCGGCCAGGGAGAGCGATGAGTGACGACAACAACGCCGAGGTCCTCGACTACCTCAAGCGGACCTCGATCGAGCTGATCGAGACCCGCCGGCGGCTGGAGGAACTGACGGAGGCCGCCGCCGAGCCCATCGCGGTCGTCGGCGCCGCCTGCCGCTTCCCGGGCGGGGCGGCGTCCCCGGAGGAACTGTGGGACCTGGTGCGCTCGGGCCGCGACGCGGTGGCCGGCCTCCCCGAGGACCGCGGCTGGGACCTGGAGGCCCTGTACGACCCCGACCCGGACCGGCCCAACACGTCCTACGCGCGCTCCGGCGGGTTCCTGCCCGACGCGGGCGACTTCGACGCCGAGTTCTTCGGCATCAACCCCCGCGAGGCGCTGGCCGCCGACCCCCAGCAGCGGCTGCTCCTGGAGACCTCCTGGGAGTCCCTGGAACGCGCCGGCATCGACCCCGGGACCCTGCGCGGCAGCGCCACGGGAGTCTTCGCGGGACTCGCCTACTTCGGCTACGGCGACCACCACACCACACCCGAGGTCATCTCCGGCTACGGCCAGACCGGCTCCCTGCTGAGCGTGGCGTCCGGACGCGTCGCCTACGTCCTGGGCCTGGAGGGACCGGCCGTGTCGACCGACACCGCGTGCTCGTCGTCCCTGGTGGCGATCCACCAGGCGGTGCGGTCGCTGCGGCAGGGCGAGTGCGGGCTCGCCCTGGCCGGGGGAGTGACCGTCATGGCGACGACGCAGGTCCTGCGCGAGATGTCCCGGCAGCGGGGCCTGGCGGCCGACGGCCGGTGCAAGGCGTTCTCCGACACGGCCGACGGCGCCGGGTTCTCCGAGGGCGCCGGGGTCCTGGTCCTGGAGCGGCTGTCGGACGCGCGGCGCAACGGACACCGCGTCTGGGCGCTGATCCGCGGCTCGGCGATCAACCAGGACGGCGCGTCCAACGGACTGACCGCGCCGAACGGCCCGGCGCAGCAGCGGGTGATCCGGGCCGCGCTCGCCGACGCCCGGGTGCGGGCGTGCGACGTGGACGTGGTGGAGGCGCACGGCACCGGGACGAAGCTGGGCGACCCGATCGAGGCGCAGGCGCTGCTCGCCACCTACGGGCAGGACCGGGACGGCGACCGTCCGCTGTGGCTGGGATCGCTGAAGTCCAACATCGGTCACGCGCAGGCGGCCGCGGGCGTCGGCGGGGTCATCAAAATGATCATGGCGCTGCGGCACCGGACGATGCCCAAGACCCTGCACGTGGACCGCCCCACGACGCACGTCGACTGGTCGGCCGGGGCGGTGGAACTGCTGACCGGCACGATGCGGTGGCCCAGCGCCCCGGGCCGGCCCCGGCGGGCGGGTGTGTCGGCCTTCGGGGCCAGCGGCACCAACGCGCACCTGATCCTGGAGGAGGCCCCTGCCGAGGACCCGCCCGCCGCGGACCTCCCCGCGGCGGGCCGCCCGGCGGGCGGGGCCGCGCGGGTGATGCCGTGGATCGTCTCCGCCCGGTCCGCCCGCGCGCTGCGGGCGCAGGCGCGCAAGCTGCACGGCTTCACCGCCGCCGACCCGCGGGCCGACCTCGCGGCTGCCGGGCGGTCGCTGGCGTCGACCCGGACCCGGTTCGAGCACCGCGCGGTGGTGCTCGGCCGCGATCGGGACGAACTGCTGCGCGGCCTGGAGGCGCTGGGCGAGGGCGCCGAGTCCGCCGCAGTGGTGCACGGGATCGCCGCGGAGCCCGGCGGCACCGTCTTCCTGTTCCCCGGGCAGGGCTCCCGGTGGGCCGGCGCGGCGGCACCGCTGTACGACGCCTTCCCGGTCTTCGCACGGAGCCTGGACGAGGTCTGCGCCCGCTTCGACGCGCACCTGCCTTTCGCCCTCAAGCCCCTGCTGCTGTCCGGCCGGCCCGCGGACGACCTCGCCGACCGCACGGACATCGCCCAGCCGGCCCTGTTCGCCCTCCAGATCGCCCTCTACCGGCTGATCACCCGGTACTGTCCGCCGCCGGGCCGGCTGATCGGGCACTCGGTCGGCGAGATCGCCGCGGCCCACGTCTGCGGCACCCTCGCCCTGGACGACGCCACCCGCCTCGTGGCCGCCCGCGGCCGGATCATGCAGACCGTCGAGGAGCCCGGCGCCATGCTGGCCGTACGGGCCCCGGAGGACGAGGTGCGCGCCCTGCTCGCCGGGTACGGCCGCGTCGGCGTCGCCGCCGTCAACGGTCCCGCGTCGGTCGTCGTCTCCGGCGCACGCGACCAGGTCCACGCGCTCCGCGACCGCCTGGTCGCCGACGGGATCTCCGCGAAACCGCTCGCCGTCGGGCACGCGTTCCACTCCCCGCTCATGGCCCCCGTCCTGGACGAGTTCGCCGCGTCCCTCGGCGAACTCGGCGGCGGCGCCGCCCAGATCCCCGTCGTGTCGTCCCTGTTGGGCCGCGAGGCCACGGCCCGCGAGCTGACGTCCGTCGCGCACTGGGTGCGCCACCTGCGCGAACCCGTCCGCTTCCACGACGCCGTGCGGCGCGCCCGCGAGTCCGGCGCGGACGTCTTCCTCGACGTGGGCCCCGGCTCGACCCTCACGGGCCTCACCAAGGAGGCCTTCGCCCACGAGGGTGTCGACGACGCGCTGGTCGTCCCCGTGTCACGGCGGGACCGCGAGCCCGAGGAGGCGCTCGTCGGCGCGCTGGCCCGGCTGCACGTGCGCGGCGTGAGCGTGGACCTGGGCGCCCTGTTCCCGCCGGGGCCGCCGGTGGACCTCCCGACCTACGCGTTCCAGCGGCAGCGGTACTGGCTGGACTTCCGGGCGGCCACGGGACGGGCGGACGTGGCCCGCGCCGGGCTCACCACCGCGGACCATCCGCTGCTCGGCGCCGTGGTCGACCACCCCGGCACCGGCGAGGCCGTCCTCACCGGCCTGTGGTCGCTGCGCACCCACCCCTGGCTGGCCGATCACACCGTGTTCGGCACGGTCGTCGTACCGGCGACGGCCCACCTGGACCTCGCCCTGTCCGCGGGCCGCCACGTCGGAGCCACCGCCGTCGAGGAACTGTCCCTGGAAGTACCCCTGGTCCTTCCCGAGTCCGGGGAGGTGCGGGTGCGGGTCGTCGCCGGCGCCGCCGACGGGACGGGACGCCGCCGTCTGGAGGTGTTCTCGCACTCCGGCGAGGACGACCGGACGGACAGCGGCTGGACCCGGCATGTGACGGGCCGTCTGGCACCCGGCGCCCCGCTGACGCCCGTGCTCCCCGCGACCGCGCCGCCGCTCGCCGTGTGGCCGCCGACCGGGGCCCGGCAGCTCGACATCACGGATCTGTACGACTCCTTCGCGGACGGGGGCTTCGACTACGGCCCCGCCTTCCGCGGGCTGCGCGAGGTGTGGCGACGGGGCGCGGACCTCTTCGCGAGCGCCGTGCTGCCGGAGACCGCCGGCACGTCGGACGGCGGCGGTTTCACCCTGCACCCCGCGTTGCTCGACTCCGTGCTGCACGCGGTGGTGGCCGGCGGGGTCATCGAGGTGGACGGCGGCCGGGGCTGGATGCCCTTCTCGTGGTCCGGTGTCGACCCGGTCGGGCAGTGCGGTCCGGCCGTGCGGGTGCGGATCACCCCGGCCGGCGACGGGGTCGTGTCCGTGGAGGTCGCCGACGAGCAGGGGCGGCCGGTCGCCCGCATCGGGGCGCTGACGTTCCGGCCGGCCTCCCCCGAGCAGGTGCGCGCGACGCGCGGCGGGCACGAGCCTGCCCTGTTCGAGGTGGAGTGGCGGCCGGTCCCGCTCGGCGCGGGCACGGCCGCGGGCGGGACGCGGATCGTCGTCGGGGCGCGCGACGGCCTGGCCGCCAGGGCCGCCGGTGCGGGCGGCTCGTCCGCCGTCCACGTCACGTCCCTGGAGGAAGCCCTGACGGACGGCGTCCTGCGGGACGCGGACCCCGCGCAGATCGTCCTCTGCCTGGACGACGCCGACGCTGACGCCACCGCCACCGCCACCGCCACCGACGGCACCGGTACGCTCGCCGCGGTCCGCGGCGCCGGCCTGCGCGTCCTCGGCTGGGTCCAGCGCTTCCTCGCGGAGGAGCGTCGCACCGGGGCCACCCTGGTCCTGCTCACCCGCCTGGCGCAGGACACCGGCGGCGGGCAGACCCCCGAGAGCCTCCCGGGAGCGTCGGCATGGGGCCTGCTGCGCTCCGCCCAGACCGAGCACCCCGGCCGGCTGCGCCTGCTGGACATCGACGACGCGGAGGCCTCCTTCGAACGCCTCCCGCACGCGCTCGCCCTCGACGCCGACCAACTGGCCCTGCGCGACGGCGAATGCCTCACCCCCCGCCTGGCACCGGCGTCCCCCGCACACCGGCAGATCGAGCCGCCCCCCGCCGGACCGTACCGCCTCGGTATCCCCGACAAGGGAACGCTGGAGAACCTGACGTGGGTCCCCTGCCCCGAGGTCGAGGAGCCCCTCACCAGCGGACAGGTCCGGGTCGCCGTGCACACGGCGGGGCTCAACTTCCGCGACGTCACCATCGCCCTCGGCCTGGTGGAACGGACCGCGATCGACGCGGGGCTCGGCAGCGAGGGCTCCGGCACCGTCCTGGAGGTGGCGGACGACGTGACACGCCTGGCCCCGGGCGACCGGGTGACCGGCATCTTCACCGGTGCCTTCGGCCGCGTGGCCGTGGCCGACCACCGTCTGCTCACGCCCGTCCCCGACGGCTGGAGCCACGCGCAGGCGGCGTCCGTACCGGGCGCCTTCCTCACCGCCTACTACGCGCTCGTCCACCTGAGCCGGCTGGAGAAGGGACAGCGCATCCTCATCCACTCCGCGGCCGGCGGCGTCGGCATGGCCGCCGTCCAGCTGGCACGGCACATCGGCGCCGAGACGTACGCCACCGCGAGCCCCGCCAAATGGCCCGCCCTGCGCGCCATGGGACTGGACGACGAGCACCTCGCCTCCTCACGCGACCACGCGTTCGCGACCACGTTCCTGGACGCCACCGGCGGCCGCGGCGTGGACGTCGTGCTCAACTCCCTGGCGCACGGCTTCGTCGACAGCTCGCTGACCCTGCTCCCCGGCGGCGGCAGCTTCATCGAGATGGGCAAGACCGACATCCGCGATCCCCGCCGGGTGGCGGCCGATCACCCAGGCGTCGACTACCGGGCCTTCGACCTCTACGAGGCGGGACCGGACCTGCTGCACGACATGTTCCGGGCCGTCATGGACCTGTTCGCCGAGGACCGGCTCCGTCCGAACCCGGTCTCCGTCCGGCCCGTCCGCGAGGCGCGCGCCGCGTTCCGCGAGATGAGCCAGGGACGGCACACCGGCAAGCTCGTCCTCGACCTGGAGGACGACTTCGGCGGCGGGACCGTCCTGGTGACCGGCGGGACCGGGGGAGTGGGATCGCTGGTGGCACGGCACCTCGTCCGGGAGCACGGGGTGCGCGGCCTGGTGCTGGCGAGCCGGCGGGGCCCGTCCGCCGACGGAGCCGCCGAGCTGGTGTCGGAGCTGGCCGACGCGGGCGCGACGGTCACGGTCGTGGAGTGCGACGTCGCGGACCGCGCCGCCGTCGCGGACCTGCTCGCCGACCTCCCCGGACCGCACCCGCTGACGGCGGTCGTGCACGCGGCGGGAGAGCTCGCCGACGGCACCGTGGCCGCGCTCACCGCCGACGACCTCGACCGGGCCCTGCGTGCCAAGGCGGGCGGCGCGGTCCATCTCGACGAACTGACCCGCGGGCACACCCTGAGCGCGTTCGTCCTGTTCTCCGCCCTCGCCGGAACGCTCGGCACCGCGGGACAGGCCGCCTACGCCGCGGCCAACGGCTTCCTGGACGCCCTGGCGGTGCGCCGCCGGGCGTCCGGACTGCCCGGCACCTCACTGTGCTGGGGCTGGTGGGAGCAGCGCAGCGGCATGACCGGGCACCTGGACGGCGCCGACCTGGCGCGGGTACGGCGGATGGGAGTCGCCGCGATGCCGACCGCCGAGGCACTGGATCTGTTCGACACGGCGTGCGCGCTCGGCAGACCGGTCCTCGCCCCGGCCCGGCTGGACCTCACCGCGTTGCGCGCCACGCCGCGCGGGGAGCGGCCGCCGCTCCTGCGCGACCTGGCCGACGGCGACCGCGCCCGCCGCACGCGGACGGCCGCCCCCGAGCGGGCCGCCGCCTCCGGCCTGCCCGCCGGCCTGGCCGCGCTCCCGGCCCACGAGGCGGAAGCCGCCGTGCTCGACTTCGTCCGCGACCAGGTCGCCCTGGTGCTGGGACACCCGTCCGGCACGGCCGTCGACGCGGACCAGGCGTTCACGCCCATGGGCTTCGACTCGCTGACGTCGGTCGAGCTGTGCAACCGCCTGGGCTCCGCGACCGGACTGCGCCTGCCGTCCACCCTGGTCTTCAGCTACCCCACGCCCCGCGAACTGGGACGGCACCTGTCCGGCCTGGTGCGCCCGGCGGAACGGACGGAGCCGGACGACGACGCCGGGATCCGGGAGCTGCTGCGGACCGTGTCGATCGAGCGGCTGCGCGAGGCCGGGCTGTTGGATCCGGTGCTGGCCTGCGCCGCCTCCGCCCCGCCCGACACCGCCGTGCCGGACGCCGCCGTGCCGGACGCCGCCGTGCCGGACGCCGCCGGCGCGAAGGACGGCCCGGCCACGCCGGAACTGGCGGGCCTGGACCTCGACGCACTGGTCGACCTGGCCCTGGACGAGAGGGGGAAGTGACATGGAGGACTCCGCGGACCGCGCCGCGACCGCCGCGACCGGCGTGGCGGGACCGGACGGCGCCGACCGGGTGCAGCGCGCGCTGCGCTCGCTGCTGGAGGAACGCGACCGCCTCCGCCAGGAGAACGAGGCGCTGAAGGCCCGGCACGCCGAGCCGATCGCCGTGGTCGCGATGGCGTGCCGTTACCCGGGAGGCGTCTCCTCGCCCGAAGACCTGTGGGACCTGGTGCGGAACGGTGTCGACGCCGTGGACGAGTTCCCGGACGACCGGGGCTGGCGCGACGTCTACGACCCGGACCCCGCCGCCGTCGGCCGCTCCTGCACGCGCCAGGGGGGATTCCTCGACGACGTGGCGGACTTCGACGCGGGGTTCTTCGGCATCAGCCCGCGCGAGGCGCTGACCGTCGACCCGCACCACCGGCTGCTGCTGCAGACCTCCTGGGAGGCCTTCGAACGGGCCGGTATCGTCCCCGCCGACGTGCGCGGCACCGACGTCGGCGTCTTCACCGGCGTCAGCTCCTCCGAGTACGGATGGCGCTTCCTGGAGGCGCACCACGGCGAGCTGGAGGGCCACCTGCTGTACGGCAGCGCGCTGAGCGTCGCCTCCGGCCGGGTCGCGTACCAGCTGGGCCTGACCGGCCCGGCGGTGTCCCTCGACACGGCGTGCTCCTCGTCGCTGGTGGCCCTGCACATGGCCGCGCAGTCGCTGCGTTCGGGGGAGTGCTCGCTCGCGCTGGCGGGCGGGGCGTCCATGATGCCGACCCCGGCGCTGTTCGTGGAGTTCTCCCGACAGCGGGCGCTGTCCCCCACCGGGCGGTGCCGGGCCTTCGCGGACGGGGCCGACGGCACCGGCTGGGCGGAGGGGGCCGGCGTGCTGCTGCTGGAGCGGCTGTCCGACGCCCGGCGCAACGGCCGTACCGTGCTGGCCGTCCTGCGCGGCAGCGCGGTGAACCAGGACGGTGCCAGCAACGGGCTGACCGCCCCCAACGGCCGCGCCCAGGAGCAGGTGATCCGCACGGCCCTGGCGAACGCGCGGGTCTCCGCCGCGCAGGTCGACCTGGTCGAGGCGCACGGCACCGGGACCGTCCTGGGCGACCCCATCGAGGCGGGCGCCCTGCTGGCGACCTACGGGCAGGACCGGGAGGACGACCGGCCGCTGTGGCTCGGCTCCCTGAAGTCCAACATCGGGCACGCCCAGGCGGCCGCCGGGGTCGGCGGCGTCATCAAGGCCGTGCTGGCCATGCGGCACGGCTGGCTGCCCAAGACCCTGCACGTGGACACGCCCTCGCGGCACGTGGACTGGTCGTCCGGGGCGGTCCGGCTGTTGGAGGAGGGACGCGCGTGGCCCCGGCCGGACGGCCCGCGGCGGGCCGGCGTGTCGTCGTTCGGCGTCAGCGGCACCAACGCCCACGTCGTGCTGGAGGAGCCGCAGGAGCTCTCGCCGGAGCCGCCGCGGCGAGGCGGTCCGGTCCCGGTCGTGGCCGGCGGCCTCGTGCCGTGGATCGTCTCCGGCCGGGACGCGGCCGCCCTGGCACGGCAGGCGGGCCGGCTGCACGACTTCGCCGCCGCCCGTCCGGACCCGGACCTCGCCGACACCGCCTGGTCGCTGGCGACCGGCAGGTCGCGCTTCGGGCACCGCGCGGTCGTCCTCGGCCGCGACCGGGAGGAGCTGCTGAGCGGCCTGGCCTCGCTGCGCGACGGCACGGACCGCGCCGGCGTGGTGCGCGGTGTGGCCGCGGCGGACCTCGGCGGCATCGCCTTCATGTTCCCCGGCCAGGGCTCGCAGTGGGCCGGGATGGGCCGTCAGCTGTACGGCACCTTCCCGGCGTTCGCGCACGCCCTCGACGCGTGCGCCGGCGCCCTGGCCGAATGGACCGACTGGTCGCTGCTCGACGTGGTGCACGGCGCCGAAGGGGCGCCCACGCTGGACCGGGTGGACGTGGTGCAGCCGGCGCTGTTCTCGGTGATGGTGTCCCTGGCCGCCCTGTGGCGGTCCTGGGGCGTCGAACCGGCCGCGGTGGTCGGACACAGCCAGGGCGAGATCGCCGCCGCCCACGTCTGCGGTGCGCTGTCGCTGCGCGACGCCGCCCGGGTCGTGGCCCTGCGCAGCCGCGCCCTGACCGGTCTCGTGGGCCACGGCGGCATGGCGTCCGTCACGGAGTCCGCGGAGCTCGTCCAGGCACGCCTGGCCCCCTGGGGCGACCGGGTGAGCGTCGCCGTCGTCAACGGGCCCCGCTCGGTGGTGGTCTCCGGCGAACCGGACGCCCTCGACGAATTCGTCGAGAAGATGACCGCCGAAGGCGTCCAGGCCCGGCGCATAGCGGTGGACTACGCCTCCCACTCGCCCCAGGTGGCCCGGGTCCGCGACCAGGTGCTCGGCCGGCTCGCCGGCGTGCGCCCGAAGTCGTCGGCGCTGCCCTTCTACTCCACCCTGCACGGCCGGAGGACCGACACCGCGGAGCTGAACGCCGCCTACTGGTACGCCAACCTGCGCGAGCGCGTCCGCTTCGAGACGTCCGTGCGGCAGCTGGCCGAGGACGGGTTCCGGGTGTTCGTCGAGATGAGCCCGCACCCCGTGCTGACGTATCCGGTGCAGGAGATGGTCGAGGACCTGGACGGCGCGGTGGTCCTGTCCTCCTCCCGGCGGGACCGGTCGGAGACCGACGCGGTCCTGGACTCGCTGGCCCAACTGCACACCCGCGGCGGCTCCGTGGACTGGGAGGCCCTGCTCGGAACGCGGCAGCGTGTGGACCTCCCGACCTACGCCTTCGAGCGGCAGCGGTACTGGCTGAGCTCCTCGCACACGGCCGTGGCGGTGGAGCTGCCGACGGATCCCGCCCCCGACGACGGCAGTCCGGTCTCCCTGCCGGACCTGCTCGCCGGCCGGCCCGGGGCCGAAGCGGAGGCGATCGTCCTCGGGCACGTCCTCGACCGGGCCGCCGCCGTCCTCGGGCACGCCTCGGCCGACGCCCTGGACCCCGACGCGGAGTTCCGGCAGGTCGGGTTCGACTCGCTGCTCTCGGTCGAACTGAGCAAGCGCCTCGCCGCGACGACGGGGCTCAGACTGAGGGCGAACCTGCTGCTGCGGTACCCGTCCCCGAGACTCGTCGCCCGGCACATCGTGTCCGCGATGGCCGAAGGCGGCCCCGCGTGAATCCGGCCGGGCGGCGGGCGCGTCGCCCGCCCGCGGACCACCGCGAGCCCGGCCGCGTCCCCGTTCCATCCGTTCCAGGGCAGTAGCCGAGGGGTTGATCCGAGTGCGTTCGTTCGGTGCGTCTTCCGCGCACAAAGGCATGTGGCTGGCGCAGAAGATGTCGCCCGACATGCTCAATCACGCGCTGTCCATGTGGGAGGTGGACGGTGAACTCGACGCCGCGGTCATGGAAGCGGCGATGCTGCGCGTGCTGGACGAGGCGGAGGTCCTGCGCGTCACCTTCGTGGACGACGACGGCGGCGGCCTGCGCATGGTGCCCCGGGAGCTGGGCGACTGGCGCCCGTTCCACCTCGACCTGAGCGGCGAGCCCGACCCCGAGCAGGCCGCGCGCGAAGCACTGGCCCGGATGGTGAGCCGGCCCTACGACCTGGAGCGGGACCTGCTGCTCCGCCTGGGCGTGGTCGTCCTCGCCCCGGCCCGCTCCCTGGTGGTGATCTCCTACCACCACCTCGTCTCGGACGGCTACGGCGCCGGCGGCCTGCTGTCGCGCCGCATCGCCGAGGTGTACACCGCGCTGCTGGCCGGCGCGCCGGTGCCGCAGCCCCCGCAGCCGTGGGACGCCGCCTCCTACGCGGCCCTGGCCGAGGAGTACACCGCCTCCGGCAAGGCCGCCGAGGACGCCGAGTTCTGGCGCGACCACCTGGCGGACGCGCCCCCACCCGCACAGGTGCCCGGCGTGGCCCTGTCCGACGCGCGGCGCGCCCTGCTCTCCGAGCCGCTGAGCGGGGCCGACCGCTGGTCGGAGGTGGCCGGGGCCATCGGCATGGTGAGCCGGACCCTGACCGTCCCGCGGGCCGAGGCGGACACATGGACGCAGACCGCCAAGTCCCTGGGCGTATGGATGTCCTCGCTGCTGACCGCGGCCGCCGCGGTCTACCTCCGCCACCGCTGCGAGCGCCCCGAGTTCCTGCTGTCGCTGGCCGTGGGCAACCGGACCGGGGCGGCGGGCCGGACGCCCGGTCTGGCGGTCAACGTGGTGCCGTTGCGGATGAGCGTCCCGCTGGGCGCGCCGTTCGCCCGCGTCGCCGACGCGGTGGTCGACGAGACGTACGAGGTCTTCGGGCAGACCGGCTGCCACTACTCCGACATCCAGCGCGCGTGCGGCACCGTCCTGACCGGACGGGGCAGCTTCGGGGCGGTGCTGAACGTCGTCGACTTCGTGGAGCGGCTGCGCTTCGGCGGCCACCCGGCGCGGTACTTCTCCGCGACCACCGGGACCTTCGACGAACTGTCGATCGGCTTCTGCACCGACGGCACCCCCGACGGCGACCTGTTCCTGCGGCTCGACGCCCCGGCGGGCCTGTACTCCCGCGCCGAGCTGCGCGCCGTCGGCGAGGACCTGCTCGACCACGTCCGGGCCGTGCTGGCCGCCCCCGCGCAGACGCCGGTCGGCGCCCTGGACCTGTTGCGCGGCGCCGAACGGCACCGGGCGGCGGCGACGGAGGACACCGGCGCGCCGCTGCCGGGCCTGACGGTTCCCGAACTGTTCGCCCGCCGGGCCGCCGACGCCCCCGACGCCGTCGCGCTGGTGTCCGGGGAGACCGCGGTGTCGTACGGCGAACTCGCCGAACGGTCCGGCCGTCTGGCCCGGGCGCTGCGCCGCCGGCACGTCGGACCCGAGACGGTCGTGGCGGTGGCGGTCCCTCGGTCGGTGGAGCTGGTGGTCGCCCTGCTCGGCGTGGTGCGGGCCGGCGGCGCCTACCTGCCGACCGGCCCTGCGACCCCGCTCCGGGGGAGCACCGGGGCCGTGCCGGGCTTCCTGCTCACCGACGCCGCGACCGCCGCGGCCCTGCCCGCGGACCCGGACGTTCCGGTCCTGATCGTGGAGGAGCTGTGCGCCGAGGCGGACGACGCCGGGACGGACACTCCTTCGCCGCCGCCGCGTGCGGACCAGCTGCTGGCCGTGCTGCCCGGCCCGGGGCCCGACGGTGCGGTGACCGACGTCGCCGTGACGCACCGGAACATGGAGCGGTTCGTCATGGACCGCCACTGGCGCGAGGGCGCCGACGGGACCGTGCTGTGGCACGCCCCGCCCACCGCCGGCGCGCTCGCCCTCGACGTCTGGGTGCCGCTGCTGGGCGGAGGCCGGATCGTCCTGGCCCCGCCGGGGGACCTGGACGCCGACACCCTGCCCGCGCTGCGGGAGACCTTCGGGATCACCACCGTCCGTCTGAGTGCCGACGAGTTCTCGGCGGTCGCGGCCGACCGTCCCGAACGTCTCGCCGGGCTGCGCGAGGTGTGGACCGGAGGGGAGCGCGTCTTCCCCGCCGCGGTGCGGCGCGTGCGGGAGGCCTGCCCCGGGCTGACGGTCGTCGACGTGCACGGGCCGACGGAGGCGACCGCGTTCGCCGTGCGCCACCGCCCGGCCGGGGACGCCTCCGACGGCCCGGCGGGCCTCCTCGGCCGTCCGGTGGACCACACCGCACTGCACGTCCTCGGACCGGGGCTGGTGCCGGTTCCGCCCGGCGTCACGGGGGAGCTGTACCTGGCCGGACCCGGTGTGGCGCGCGGCCGTCCGGGACGGCCGGGGCTCACGGCCACGCAGTTCGTGCCCTGCCCGTTCGGCCCGCCCGGCACGCGCATGTACCGGACGGGGGCGCGGGTGCGCCGGGACGAGGAGGGGCGGGTGGGATACGTCGGACGGGCCGGCGCCCCGGCGGACGTGCGCGGTTTCCGGATCGAACCGGCCGAGGTCGAGGAGGCCCTGTCCGAGTACCCCGGGGTCGCCGCGGTCGTCGCGCAGGTCACGCGGGACGAGGCGGGGCAGCAAAGGCTGGTGGCGTACGTCGCCCCTGGCGGTTCGGCCGTACTGTCGGTCGGGGAGCTCCGGGCGTTCGCCACCGGGCGGCTGCCGGAGGCGATGGTGCCGTCGGTGTTCGTGGTGCTGGATCGCCTGCCGGTCACGGCGGACGGGCGACCGGACCGGGCGGCCCTGCCGGACCCGGTGCCCGACGACGACTCCTACCGGGCGCCGCGCAACGACACCGAGCGGATCCTGGCCGGCGCGTTCGCCGACGTGCTGGAGGTGGAACGGGTCGGGATCGACGACGACTTCTTCGACATCGGCGGCAACTCGCTGCGGGCGATCCGGCTGGTCGGCCTGATCCGTGCCGAGCTGAACCAGGAGGTGTCGATCCGCAAGCTGTTCGCGGCCCGCACCATCGCCGGCCTGTCGGACCTGTGGGGGGACGTGGCTCCGTCGAGCCGGCCCGCACTGCGCAGGCGGACCCGGGACGGCCGGGTCCTGTGAGTGCGCGGGTGGTTCGCCGGCGGCCCGGCCGCCCGCCGCGGCGGTGGGCGCACGGGTGCGGCGGGCCGCCGGCCATTCCCCATCCCCGTCCGGCCCGGGACAATGGGGGCGGACGACCTCGGTGTCCCGCCGACGGGACACACGCCGGCCGAGTCCGGCGCACGTGAAGGACCCCTCATGCCGTTTCGGGTCGGCGGCGCGACCGAGGGACACCACAGCCCGCCCCCGTGCCGGTCCTTCTGGGGCGGAAGATCACCCGTCGACGATGCGGACGGCGCATCGCGCAGCCATGCCAGCGGGAGAATCCTCTATGAGTCAGCGTGAACCGGATATCTACGACGTGGTCGGCATCGGGTTCGGCCCGTCCAACCTGTCGCTCGCCATCGCCCTGCGGGAACACTGGACGAGTGGTCGGGAGGGGGAGGTCAGCGCCCTGTTCCTGGAGCGGCAGTCCTCCTTCGGCTGGCACCGCAACATGCTGCTGCCGTCGGCGACCATGCAGATCTCCTTCCTGAAGGACCTGGTCACCTTCCGCAACCCGACGTCGAGTTACTCCTTCATCGCGTTCCTGCACGCGTCGGGGCGGCTTCCGCAGTTCGTCAACAACCAGGACTTCTTCCCCACCCGGGAGGAGTTCCACCAGTACCTGGAGTGGGCGCAGGCCCGGGTCGCCGACCGTGTCCTGTACGGCTCGGAGGTGACGTCGCTGCGGCTCGTCACGGGTGACGTCCCGGAGGGGGACCGCCTGCGGCTGGAGATCGCGGGCGGGGCTCACCGGGGCGGGCGCGTGGTCGAGGCACGGAACGTGGTGGTCTCCACCGGCCTGGTCCCGAGCATGCCCGAGGGCACCGAGCGCGACGAACGGGTATGGCACAGCTCCGAGTTCCTGGAGAAGTACCGCCGGATGGACCCGTCGGCGCTGCGGCGGGTGGCGGTTGTCGGGGCGGGGCAGAGCGCCGCCGAGATCACCCGGTTCCTCTACGACGAGCTGCCGCAGGCCGAGGTGTACTCGGTGATCCCCTCCTACGGGTACTCCGTCGCGGACGACACGCCCTTCGCCAACCAGATCTTCGACCCCGGCGCCGTCGACGACTACTACTTCGGCACCGACCAGACCCGCGAGGCGTTCTGGCGCTACCACCGCAACACCAACTACTCGGTCGTCGACGACGAGGTGATCCGGGACCTGTACCGCAGGGCCTACGACGACGAGGTCCGCGGCACCAGGCGGCTGCAGTTCATGAACCTGACGCGCGTCACCGGCGTCAAGCGGGTGGGTGCCGAGACCCGCGTCTCGCTCCAGGTGGGCCCCGACGCCGAGGTGCGCGAACTCGACTGCGACGCGCTGGTCTGCGCGACGGGCTACAACGGCATGGAACCCACCGGCCTGCTGGGCGAACTCGACCGGTACTGCCTGCGCGACGGCGCGGGCCGCTACCGCGTCGAGCGGGACTACCGTGTCGTGACCGGGCCGGAGCTGCGCTGCGGGATCTATCTCCAGGGCGGCACCGAGCACAGCCACGGTCTGACCTCCTCGCTGTTGTCGAACATCGCCGTCCGCAGCGGGGAGATCGCCGATTCGATCGTCGCCGGCAGGGCCGGGCGGATCACCGGAAGGCCGGTCGCCGTCCCCGCCGAGGTCGGTGGCGACCTCCACTGAACGCCCGTCCGACGAGGGGAACACGATGAGCGGCCTGGCCGAAGAGCGGTGGATACGCCGCTTCCACGACGACGACGGGTGTGCGACGAAGCTCGTCTGCTTCCCGCACGCCGGCGGGTGGGCGAGTGCGTACGGCGGCTGGCCCGCCCGGTTGCCGTCGGACGTCGGTGTGCTGGCCGTCCGGTACCCGGGCCGTGAGGACCGGCTCGGCGATCCCTTCCCGCCGGGGCTGGAAGCCCTCGCGGACGAGATCGCCGAGGCACTCGACGGCCTGTCGCGGCATCGGCTGGTGCTGTTCGGCCACAGCATGGGCGCCTCGGTGGCCCACGAGGTGGCGGTGCGCCTCGACAAGCGGGGGCGCCCGCCGGCCGCCCTGTGCGTGTCCGGCCGGCGCCCGCCGCACCTGCTGGACGGCAGACGCCGCTTGTCCGGCACGGACGAGGAGATCATCGAAGGGATCGTGCGCTTCGACGAGAGCCGGGCCGCGATCTTCGCGGAGCCGGAGCTGCGGGAGATCCTGCTCCCCGCGGTCCGCGCGGACTACCGGATGGTGGACGAGTACGCCGGCGGCCACCGCCCCGCGCTGGACTGCCCGGTGTACGCCTACACCGGCGACGCCGACTCCGAAGTGACCCCGCGGCAGATGCGCGGCTGGGCGGACGTCACCGACGGCGCGTTCCGGCTCCAGGTGCTGCCCGGCGGGCACTTCTATCTCCGGGCCCAGGAGCCCGCGCTGCTGGCGGGTCTGAGAGACGCGCTGCGGCCTGTCAGGAACGTCGTGGAGGACGCCTGAGACGCGGGCCCCGGAGACCGGGGGATTTTCTCCCCGGGGCCCGCGAGCGGGGCGCCACCGGCCGTGCGTACGACGATGGCGATGGCGTCATAGTGGCATCTGTTTGGCTCCACGGCAAGCCGCGCCGACGTGCACGAGGGCGCTCTGCCGGGTGTCGGCCTGTCGGAGGTGTCGAGGTCCCCCGTTCTTCCGGCGGTCGTAGCCGTGCTACCGGCACATCCTGCTGGCGTCTCGATACTGCCTGACGGGTGTCATGATGGCGCAATATGGCGCTGGAAACGGCGGCACATGACGTCATCATGGTGTTGGTCGCCGCCACCGCCTCTCCGTTCATCTCGTACGACGCCGGCGAGGACGGCACCACCGGCGGCTCGGTCGTCAAGACGAGGGGTGGCGCCGCACCCGGGACCGGCGCCCGGGGTGACCGGGCGACGGCCCAGGTGCCGCTACGGCAGCCGCAGCGCCGGGCCGCGGTGCTGCGGTGCGACGGCACCGTGCAGACTGCGGAAGGTGTAGGCGGCGGAGATCAGGGCCATGTGGTGGTACCAGCCGGGAAAGGAGCGCCCCGCGAAGTCCAGCAGCCCGAAGTCCTCTCGCAGCGCGTCGACCACGGCCGTCGTGCCACCGGTCAGCGCGGTCATGGCGGCGACCGCGCCCGGGGAGTCGTGCACGAGACTGGTGAGCCACAGCCGGCCCGGCGCACCGGCGGCGCCCCCGTCCGTGAAGAGCCGGTAGGGAGGGCCGGGCGAGTGTCCCGGGAAGCTGCCCGGCAGGTGGACCAGCGCGCAGTGCGGGACGGCCGAGCGCTGCTGCCCGTCGGCCTGTGCGGTGACGTCGCCCTCCGCCTGCTGCGCGTGGACCAGGCTCCGCGCACTGACCGGTGCCGGGGAGGCCTCCCCGACGGGGAGCACGGCCAGCTGCGGCGGCACCGCGACGACGACGTCCCGGCGCCGCATGGCCAGCCCGCGCACCAGGTACCCCACGTCGGGATCGTGGCTCATGTCGGCGAGGACGACGGAGGACGGGGAGCCCAGGCGGGCCGACAGCCGGTCGACCAGCCGGAGCGCGTGCGCCCACATCGGCAGGTACTGCTCGGAGTCCGGGATGCGCGCGTCCCTGCGCCGGGCGGAGTCCTGCGTCCAGGCCCTCGGCAGGTACAGGCACCAGTCGACGGGGACCTGCGCCGCGTCCACGTGGAGGAAGGAGCCGAGCCCCAGCTGGCAGTTGAGCGTACGGCTGGAATGCAGGTCGAAGCGGCGATGGACGCCCACCGACTTGTCACCCCGTTTGGGCAGCACCACCCGGCCGATGGACCACACGGTCCTGGGGCGCCGGTGCGCCACCCAGCGGGTGATCTCCTCCATCACGTCGTCGAAGCCCCATGGGCTGAGGCTGACGAACTGGCGCAGCGACTGCACCACGGACGGATCGCGGGAAATTCCGGCGGCAATCCTGCGTAACGTCTTCTTGCCCGGTGTGGCGAGTAATCCGCTCAGATACGCGTGGGCGCACTTGCGTTGATCGATCCGGCGTAAGCTCTTGAAGATCGTCCCGCTGAAGTGCTCCAACGCTGAAGGTGAATCCAACGCTGAATGTGAATCGGCGGTGTCCGTCGCGTGGCGCGAAAGCGACGACGACTGCGGTGGGGCCGTTTCCATTCCGCGACAACTCCCCCCGAGTTCTCCTGACCGTGTGGAGGTTGAGTGTAGGACGCGCTTCACAGTGACGCCACTGTTGAGTCAGGTGGCTTGATCTGGCGCCTCGGGTGGCGCAGAGTGCCGTCACCGAGGTGGCGTGAACCGGTGCGTCCGCGCGTCGTGCGGTCGGTCCCGCGCCGGCACACCCGCCCACGGCCCGCCGGGCACAGGCGGCGGGGAGCGGACGCGGAGCACCCGGCCCGTGGCCCCCGAATCAGACGATTTACGATGAAACTCCTTTGTAAACCAGGGTGTTGGCCGCCCCTCGGCGTGCCGCCTGTCCCGGTACCACCCATCGCAGGCCCGCGCTGCGGTGTCAAGTGAGCGTTCGAACTCCGCAAAGTAGTACTCGATGGCGCCAAGATCCTTGAAGTGGTGCCGCCGCTGGGATCTACTCAAGGCCGCAGCAGGTGGCCCACCCGCCGGCACTGAATACCGGTCAATTCTCGATTTGTTCAGGTCGTCACCGTTCAATGGCGGGACGCGGGCCGAGGTTCTTCGTAAACGTGCCACGAACCACGTGATTGCCTCTGTGCCGAGGAGGCAATGGCGCGAGATCAGTCTGTGTACCAGCACGTCGACACGGGGGCATCATGACCAATCAAGTCGAAGAATGCTCAGAACCCAAGACGGTTATCTTCGGTAGACCCGCGGGACCCGCGGGACCCGCGCCGCGCGCCCGCAGAAGCAGGGGGACGGAGAACCGGCGCGAGCAGGTACTCACCACGAAGGTGGGGCTGCACATCCCCGTCGGACTCGCCTTCGAGGAGTGGGAACACGCCGGACGCCAGCTCTCCGGGCTGCTCAACTCCTCGTCCTGGTGGCTCGGTGACTGGCTCGTGTACGGGAAGGCCCACTACGCCGACCGCTACGAGCGCGGCATCCGCGCCGCCGGCCTCCAGTACCAGACGCTGCGCAACTACGCCTGGGTCTCCCGGCGGTTCGAGCTGGACCGGCGGCGCCCCGCCCTCAGTTTCCAGCACCACGCGGAGCTGGCCTCGCTGCCCGTAGAGGAGCAGGAGTCCTGGCTGGACCGCGCCGAGCGAATGCGGTGGAGCACCAAGCAGCTCCGCAACGCCATCCGCAGCGAACGCGAGAGCGGCTCGGCGCAGCCGGACGTCGCGGCGGCGACACGTCGGCTCGCCGTGCCCGACAACCGGCTCCAGTGGTGGCACAGGGCGGCGGCGCAGGCGGGCACCGAGCTGGAGGAATGGGTGATGGCCACGCTCGACGCCGCCGCCAGCCGTCTCCTGGAGGACCCCGGCCGGAGCCTGTCCCTGGACTGAGCGGACCCGGGCCCCCGGACCGGACCCCCGCGCTGTCCCGTCGGCGGGACAGCGGAATTCCCGCCCGGTGCGCCTGCCGTCCCGCGATGTGCGCGACCCCGCCCCGTCCTCCCGCGGACGGGGCGGAGGTGTTTCCCGGAGAAAGGGACACACACGGAGAACACAGAAGTGAGTGGCACGTCCGAGCGTGTTCATCAGGCGTCACCGCATTCGATGGCGATCGTGCACCTCACGCCCGTCCGGTACTGCTTCACTATGTCAGCCATTGCTGCAGGAAAGACGGGAGCGAAATGTCGCACAGGCCTCCGAAGATCTCCGCCGGCAGCGTCCCTGCCGCGTCGCCGCGCCGTTATCTGATGTGCCGCCCCACGCACTTCGACGTCACGTACTCGATCAATCCGTGGATGGATCCCGGCAGACCCACGTCGACCGAGACCGGCCTCGGTCAGTGGAAACGGCTGCACGACACGTTCGTCGGCCTCGGCCACCAGGTGGAACTCATCGACCCGGTGCCCGGACTGCCCGACATGGTGTTCGCGGCGAACGGCGCCACGGTCGTCGACGGCAAGGTCCTCGTCGCCCGGTTCCGGCACCCGCAGCGCACCGACGAGGCCCAGGCGTACCTGGACTGGTTCGGCCGCGGCGACTGGTCCGAGGTCCGTCAGGCCGAGCACGTCAACGAGGGGGAAGGGGACTTCCTCTTCGCAGGGGACGAGATCCTGGCGGGGACCGGCTTCCGGTCCGACCCCCGGGCGCACGACGAGGTGCGCGAGTTCTTCGGCCGTCCCGTGGTGAGCCTGACCCTGGTCGACCCCCGCTGGTATCACCTCGACACGGCACTCGCCGTGCTCGGCGACGGGCAGGTCATGTACTACCCGGCGGCGTTCTCCGCCGAGAGCCGTGCACTGCTGGCCGAGCGCTTCCCCGACGCGGTCCTGGCCGGCGAGGCCGACGCCGCCGTGTTCGGCCTCAACGCGCTGTCGGACGGCCGCAACGTCGTGCTGCCGCGCCAGGCCGCCGGGCTCGCGGCGCAGTTGCGCGAGCGCGGCTACACGCCGGTCGGAGCCGACCTGAGCGAGATGCTGAAGGCGGGCGGCAGCGTCAAGTGCTGCACGCTCGAGCTGCGCACCCGCTAGCGCGGCGGAAGCGGCCGGGGGGGGCGGGCTCCGACCGGAGCGGCCCCCGGGCGCGGCGGGACGCGGGGCACCCGCCGGGTGTCCCGCGTCCCCGCCCGGGGTGCCTCAGGTCGCGGAGCGGGGCAGCCTGCTCATCAGCTCGGCCGTCTCCCGGTGCCGGGTGCACGCGCGTCCGCCGAAGGACTCCCGTACGCGCTCCCGCACCTCGGCGGGCTGCTCCTGACTCAGTTTGAACATGCCCTGGGCGCCCGTCACCGAGATCCGGAACGCGCCGACCCCGGAGACGATGCTCCGGAAGTAGTCGATCGACTCCGACTGGTCCCAGCCGGCCCCGAAGCGCTCCTCGAAGGACAGCGCCGTGGCGCGCACGACGCCGAGCGTCTCCTCCACGGAGCCGATCTTCTCCACCACGCCCCGCACATGGGCCGAGGTGAAGTTCCAGGTCGGCGCGGCCGGTGACGTCCCGTACACCGTCGGGGAGACGTACGCGTGCGGACCCGTGAAGGCCAGCAGCACGACGTCCCCGGTGTTCAGCGCCCGCCAGTGCGGGTTGGCCCGGTTCATGTGTCCGAGCAGCGTGGCGCCCACCAGGTCGTCGGGCCACTCGCCGGTGGTCCCGGGGTCCGGGATCACGGGGAGGTGCGTGGCGAAGGGGCCCTCCTGCGGACTCCCGTTGGTCACCGCCAGTGCCAGGGGGTTCCGGCGGATCAGGTCGGCTATCCAGGAACCGTCCGGTTCGCGATAGTGACTGGGAACGAACACCCGGACATCACACTCCTCCGTGTCGGTTTTCCGAAACAGGTCCGCTGCTTACGGATATGCGCGCACATGACGCGGGCGGCGCATTTCCGAGGTCGTCTTCGATGAGTCCCACCGGAGAAAGGCGAGACGGAACCGCAATTCCCGCCGCTCACGGGAGCGGCGGGAACGGCCCGGTGCGGTCGCGGAGGTCCTAGCAGTACTCGGCCTCCAGGATCGGCAGCACCGTCTCGGCTCCCCAACTGCTGTTGTAGTTGACGGTGATCTGGTGGCTGCCGTCCTGGGTGGTGGCCGCCAGGGTGATCCACCCCGGCATGCCGCCGTCGTGGTACCAGAACGGGGTGCCGCAGCTCGTCGTGAACCGTTCGATGCCGAGCCCGTAGGACGAGCCGGGGAAGTCCGGGTTGTCGACGGTGGTCCGCATCTCCTTCAGCTGCCGCGGCGGCAGCAGCCTGCCGCTCATCAGGGCCCGGAAGAACCGGTTCACGTCACGGGCACTGGAGATGATGTCGCCGTCGCCCCAGCCCTGGGAGCCGTTCATCTCGGTGACGTCGTCGACCCGGTCCGGAGCCGAGGGGAAGAGCCGGGCGTAGCCGCGGCTGCTCGGCCGTGGCAGGCCCACACCGTCGCCGGCGTGGGACGTCGCCCTCAGACCCAGCGGACGGATGATCCGCGCGCGCACCTCCTCCTCGTACGGCCTGCCGCCGACCTTCTCGACGATCAGCGCGGCCAGGACGTCGTTGGTGTGCGAGAACCAGTGCCGCTCACCGGGCTGGAACGGCGGCCGGTGGGCGAGCGCCACCCGCACCCGCTGCTCAGGGGTCACGGTGTCGTAGCGGTGCCGGAGGAACCCCTCACCCGTCATGTACGTCGCGACGTACTCCTCGTCGGCGAGGTAGTCGAACAGCCCGCTGGTGTGGTTGAGGAGCTGCCGCACGGTGATGCGGCGGCCGTCGTTGCCGTTGCCCCGCACCAGACCGGGCAGGTGGCGCTCGACGGCGTCGTCGAGACGGAGCCGTTTCTCCGCCTCCATCTGCAGCAGGACGGTCGCCACGAACGTGTCGGTGATGCTGCCGACGCGGAACCGGTCGTTCCTCCTGCGCGGGGCACCTGTGCGCAGGTCGCCGACGCCCGCTGCCGAGGACCACACGCGGCCGTCGCGCCGCGCCTGGGCGGTGACGCCGGGGACACCGGCCGCCACAGCCGCGTCCATCGCTCGTTGCGTGGCCTCGTGGCCCGCCACCGGAGCGGGGGTCTTCTGCGAGGCCCCGGCGGGCGCCGTGAAGGCGGTGGCCAGCAGCGCGGTGGCCGCCGCCAGAGCGACCGCGCCGGTCTTCAGGCGGTTGCGGATCGTCATGCGTGCTCCTGGGAGTCGTTCGTGATCGGCTGTGCGGTGCTCGTGCGCCGCATCCCCGGGCGGGCTCCGGACGGGGCAGGCGCCGCGGGCGGGGTGGGGAAACGAGCGGTGTGCGCCGGCGTCCGGCCGGCCTCGGCGGCGTCGGGCCCCGTGCTCGCCGTCCCGTCCGGAGGGGACTGGACGCTGTCCCGGGTGTGGCCGGAAGGCGGTGGGGCGCCGGGTGACGCGGTGCGCGGCCGGGACGCGTCGGCCGACGGCCAAGCAGCCCTGTGCGCTCGGACCTGGCCGCGGGCCCGGTGCTTCCGGCGGCGCGGACGCCCGACGGCGGAGGGGATACGGGTGGTTCGGCCGACCGTGGCGACCTTCCCTCCCGGTGAACGGCACCACGAGAACACACCTCACCCCACCCCGGCAACGCTCCCGCGGTCACCCCGGCCGTCGCGGTCCCGTCCCGCCGACGGGACAGCGGACGAGCCGGAGGCCGGGTCCGTGACGCGCAGCGGAAGGGGGAGGCGAACGTCCGGTGGCCGCGCACCCCGCGCGGCCCGGCATCGTCTTGACCGCCTGATCGGCTTCCGTGACCGTGGTGGTGCTCCGCGGACGTCGGAGGGCATGCGAGCGGCAGGGGGAGGCGGCGTGGGACACACCGGCAGGGACACGGACGTGGTGATCGCGGGCGCCGGGCCGACGGGCCTGATGCTCGCCTGCGAACTGCGCCTGGCGGGCGTCGACGTGACGGTGGTCGACCGGCTCGCGCGGCGCACCGGGGAGTCCCGGGCCGGCGGGATGCACTGCCGCACCCTGGAAGTGCTGGACCAGCGCGGCGTCCTGGACCGCTTCGAAGCGGCCGGCGACCTGACACCCGTCGGCCACTTCTCCGGGCTCATGCTGGACTTCGACGGCCTGGAATCCCGGCATCCGCTTCCGCTGATGATCCTTCAGTCCGCGGTCGAGCGGCTGCTGGAGGAGTGGGCCGCAGACCTCGGCGCACGGGTGCGCTGGTCGGCGGAGGTGGCCGAGATGCGCCAGGACGAGGACGGCGTCTCCGTCGGGCTGCGCACCCCCGGGGCGGATTCCGTACCGCTGCGCGCCCGCTATCTGGTGGGCTGCGACGGCGGCCGCAGCGCGGTGCGCAAGCTCGCGGGCATCGCCTTCCCCGGCACCCCGGCGACGATGACCGCGCTGATCGGCGACGTCGAACTCCCGGACCTGCCCGAGGAGTACGTGTGGGCGCGGCGCTGCGAGACGGGCGAGTACTCGGCGATCCCCTTCGAGCCGGGTTGGCACCGGGTCATCACGTCCGACTACGACCGTGTCGCGGACCGCGACGAACCCGCCACCTTCGAGCAGCTCCGGCAGTCCCTGATCAAGCTGGCGGGCACCGACTACGGGATGCGCAACCCGCGGTGGGTCTCCCGGTTCGGGGACGCCGCGCGGCAGGCGGCCCGCTACCGGGAAGGCCGGGTGCTGCTCGCGGGCGACGCGGCGCACATCCACTTCCCGGCCGGCGGGCAGGGCCTGAACACCGGGGTGCAGGACGCGGTCAACCTCGGCTGGAAACTCGCCTCGGTGGTGCACGGCCGGGCCCCGGCCGGCCTGCTGGACACCTACCACGCCGAGCGTCATCCCGTGGGGGAGCGGGTCCTGCAGAACACCCGGGCGCAGGCGGCCCTGACCCGCCCCGGCGCCCAGACCGACGCGCTGCGCGAGGTGTTCGCCTCGCTGCTGGTGTTCGACGACGTCAACCGGCGGCTGCGGAACATGCTCACCGCCCTGGACATCCGGTACCCGGTCGGTGGCCGTCACCCCCTGTCGGGCCGCCGGGTACCGGACGCCGGCCTCAAAGCCCTCGGCGGTGCCACCAGGGTGTACGAGCTGCTGCACGCCGCCCGTCCCGTCCTGCTCGACCTGCGCGGCGGCGGCGCCGGCCTGGCCGCTGCCGCCCAGGACTGGACCGACCGCGTCGACGTCGTCGAGGCGTGGTGCGAGGAGGAGCACTGGGCCGTCGCCTCCCACGGGGAGATCCCCGCACCCGCCGCCGTGCTCGTTCGCCCCGACGGCCATGTGGCCTGGGCGGCCGACGCGGACCGCGCGCCCGACACCGCCGCCCTCCGGACCGCCCTCACCACGTGGTTCGGCCCGCCCCGGCCCGGAGCGGGCGGGGGCGGACCCGAGGAGTGAGCCGGTCGCCGCGGCCTGTCCCGCGCACCTGAGCACTGGACGGCGCGGAACGCTCGGCCGGGACACCCCGGCCGAGCGCTGCACGGACCTACGGACGAACGACTCCGGCCGTCCTCGGCCGGCGACGGCGCGTCAGGTGCGGGTCCAGTGCTGGTTGCTGCCGTTCCAGCAGGAGTAGAGCTGGATCAGGGTGCCGTTGGCGGTGCCGGCCCCGGCGGCGTCGAGGCAGAGGCCCGACTGGACGCCGACGATGGAACCGTCGGAGTTGAGGCGCCACTTCTGGTTGTCGCCGCCCCAGCAGCTGTAGATCTGGACCTTGGCGCCGTTGCCGGTGCCGGCGGCGTCCAGGCACTTGTTGCCGTAGACCCTGAGCTCGCCCGCGTCGGTGTAGGTCCACTGCTGGTTGGTGCCGCTGTTGCAGTCCCACAGCTGGACCTGGGTGCCGTCGGCGGTGGAGGTCCCGGGGACGTCCAGGCAGCGGCCGGAACCGACCCCCTTGATCTGTCCGCCGTCCCCGGAGGGCGGGGGCGTGGTGGAGCCGCCGTTGAGAGCGTTGAGGACGGAGGTGTAGGCGGGCTTCTTGCTGCCGTTGCCGTTGAACAGCAGCGGGGTGTCCCCCGAGCGCCACGAGTCGGTGTCGCGCACGCCCCAGACGGTGATGCCCAGGCAGCGCGAGACGGCCAGGCAGTCGTTGGTCACGTTGGCGTAGGTCGTGGGCGAGGCGCCCTGGATGTCGAGTTCGGTGATGGCCACGTCGACGCCGAGGGCGGCGAAGTTCTGCAGGGTGGTGCGGAAGTTGCTGTTGTAGGGGCTGCCGCTGTTGAAGTGCGACTGGAAGCCGACGCAGTCGATCGGCACGCCGCGCTGCTTGAAGTCCCGGACCATGGAGTAGACGCCCTGCGTCTTGGCCCAGGTCCAGTTCTCGATGTTGTAGTCGTTGTAGCAGAGTTTGGCGGCCGGGTCGGCGGCGCGCGCGGTGCGGAAGGCGACCTCGATCCAGTCGTTGCCGGTGCGCTGCAGGTTGGAGTCGCGCCGGCCTCCCGAACCGCCGTCGGCGAAGGCCTCGTTCACGACGTCCCACTGGACGATCTTGCCGCGGTAGTGGGCCATCACGCCGTTGATGTGGTCGATCATCGCCTGGCGCAGCTGGCTGCCGCTGAGGTTCTGCATCCAGCCGGGCTGCTGGGAGTGCCAGGCCAGGGTGTGGCCGCGCACCTGCTTGCCGTTCTGCACCGCCCAGTTGTAGACGCGATCGGCGGAGCTGAAGTTGAACTGGCCCCGCTGGGGTTCGGTGGCGTCGATCTTCATCTCGTTCTCGGCCGTCACCATGTTGAACTCACGGGCCGCGATCGTCGTGTACGCCGAGTCGCCCAGCCTGCCCGAGGCGATGGCGGTGCCGAAGTAGCGGCCGCTCTGCGCCGCTGCTGCGCCGAGTGTGCTCTCCGCGGCGTGTGCTCTCGGCGGCGCCACCAGTACGGTGACCACGCCGAGGGCGCCGACGACCAGCGCCAGCAGCAGGCCGCGGATCTTCCGCCGGACAACGGGTCTGGCGAGGGCATACGAGCCCATCACTGTGCCTCCAAGGTAGAAATCACGGACGGACTCCGGCGCAGTGGACGGCGCAGGGGAGTGCGGCGTCCCACGGAATCCGCCGGGGGGCCGGGGTGCCGTGCAGTGCGGATTTCTCAGAGCCGAGGGGTTCGGAGTCTCGAACCACGGCCGGTTCCTCAGGCAGGAATGATTGAGGTGTTGATGATGCATCGTCAATACTTCCGCAGAAAAAGTTTCTGCCGATTGGTCGAAACATTCGGAGCCGCGAGGGCTTGTCGGGCTGGCCCTCGTGCCCTCAGTGGATGGTGTCGTCGCGCCGACCGGGAATCCTCGCCATATACCATGAGTTGGCGGACCGTTGCGGGTCGCATTGTCGAATGTTTCGAATTCACCGGCGACGCATGCGAGAGGTATTGACGCTGTCCACCCGTTCCCTATCATTCAGCTTGCTCGACACTTCGACTGTCGTTCGATATCCAGAACACGTCGAGTCGCCTCAGTGCCCCACGGGCGACCGTCGCACCGCCGGGACGCGGAGCCGTGAGGGGGTCGTGGCAGAGGTGAATGTCATGTTCTCGCCAATGTTGCCGTCGCGCTCTCGGGCCGCGCCGGTCCGGTGCGCGGGGCTCGCGGGCCGTCGCACGCCGCACCGCACCGACCGTCCGGACGACCTCTGACCAGGCCGGCCGGAACCGCCCACTCAAGGTTGAGGAAGTGCCCATGCACAGAGGAAGTTTCATCCGCAGGCGTCCGTCTGCGGTGCTCGCCGCCGCGGTCGCGGTCCTGTCCGCGCTGGCGGCGCTGCTCGCCGCCGCCCCGGCTCAGGCGGCGACCACCGGCGCCTTGCGCGCCGCCGGTTCGAACCGGTGTCTCGACGTGGTGGGTGCCGGCCAGAGCGACGGCACCCTCCTGCAGATCTACGACTGCTGGGGCGGCACCAACCAGCAGTGGACACTGACGGACGGCAACCAGCTCAGCGTGTACGGCAACAAGTGCCTGGATGTCCCGGGTCACACCACCACCCCGGGAACCCGGGTGCAGATCTGGACCTGCCACAGCGGCGCCAACCAGCAGTGGCGGGTCAACTCCGACGGCACGGTCGTCGGCGTGGAGTCCGGACTGTGCCTGGAGGTCGCGGGCGGCGGTACGGCCAACGGCACAGCGGTGCAGATCGGGACGTGCAACGGCGGCACCGGCCAGAAGTGGAGTGGCCTGTCCGCGGACCCGACCCCGCCGGACGGCACGTGCACCCTTCCTTCGACCTACCGGTGGACGTCCACGGGCGTGCTGGCGCGGCCGGCGAACGGGTGGGCCGCGGTGAAGGACTTCACCACCGTGACGCACAACGGCAAGCACCTGGTCTACGCGTCGAACGTCTCGGGCTCCTCGTACGGCTCGATGATGTTCAGCCCCTTCACGAACTGGTCGGACATGGCGTCGGCCGGCCAGACCGGGATGAACCAGGCCGCGGTGGCGCCCACGCTGTTCTACTTCGCCCCCAAGAACATCTGGGTGCTGGCGTACCAGTGGGGCGCGTGGCCCTTCATCTACCGCACGTCGAGCGACCCCACCAACCCCAACGGCTGGTCCTCCCCCCAGCCCCTGTTCACCGGGAGCATCTCCGGCTCCGGCACCGGCCCGATCGACCAGACCCTGATCGCCGACGGCCAGAACATGTACCTGTTCTTCGCCGGTGACAACGGCAAGATCTACCGGGCGAGCATGCCGATCGGGAACTTCCCGGGCAACTTCGGCTCCTCGTACACGACGGTCATGAGCGACACGACGAAGAACCTGTTCGAGGCGCCGCAGGTCTACAAGGTGAAGGGCCAGAACCAGTACCTCATGATCGTCGAGGCTCGGGGCGCGAACGAGCAACGCTACTTCCGCTCGTTCACGGCCTCCAGCCTGAGCGGTTCCTGGACCCCCCAGGCCGCCAGTGAGAACAACCCCTTCGCGGGCAAGGCCAACAGCGGTGCCACCTGGACCAACGACATCAGCCACGGTGACCTGGTCCGCGACAATCCCGACCAGACGATGACCATCGACCCCTGCAACCTGCAGCTCCTCTACCAGGGCAAGGACCCCAACGCGGGCGGCGACTACAACCAGCTGCCGTGGCGGCCGGGCGTCCTCACCCTGCGACGCTGACCCTTCCGGTGAGCGGTTGCGGCCGCTGACCGACAGGGACCGCTTCGGGGAACCCCGGCCGTGCGACCGCCGGGGTTCCCCGTACGTCCGGCGGCAGGCCGTTCGCTCGGCTGGTCCGCCCGGGCAGACCGACGCCGGCCGCCCGGCCGGCGGATCGTCAGCCCGGTCGGCCCGTGCCCCCGGTCCGTCTCGGACGCCGCGGAACCAACGCCACCGCCAGCGCCGGAACCATGGCGAGCACAAGCCAGGGAACGGCGGGCGGGAGGCCGAGGTCGAGCAGAGAGCCGGTGGCCGAGCCGCCGATGAGGACGATCAGGCCGGAGACGGAGGACAGCGCACCGGTGTACAGGCCGAGCCGGCCCTCGGGGGCCAGGTCGGGCACCCAGGCGCGGGCCGCGGGCACGACGAGCATCTGGCCGAGGGTGAGCAGGACGACGAAGCCGGCGGCGGGCAGCAGCCCGGCGACTCCGGTCCCGTCGGCCCGGCGTGCGACGGCCACGACCGCGAAGCCGGCGGCGACGAGCAGCAGCCCGGCCGTCATGGAACGTCGCGGGCCGAGCCGGTCGCCCGCCCAGCGGCTGACCGGAAGCTGCGCGAACACGACCAGCAGGGAGGAGAGGGCGAACAGCCAGGACACGGGCGCCTGGGAGCCCGCCGCGCGCTGCACCTCGTCCGGCAGGGCGAGGTACAGCTGGTTGTAGGCCAGCAAGTAGCCGCCGTAGGCGCCGCAGAGGGCGAGGAAGCGGCGGTCGCGCAGCAGCACCCGCGCACCGCCGCGCTCCTGGGCGGGAAGCCGGCCGGGGATGTGGCGCGGCAGCAACCGGACGTGCCCGGCCAGCACCACGACGAAGACCCCGGCTCCGGCGAGGCAGGCGGCGCGGAAGTCCACGGCGAGCAGCAGCCCGCCGAGCAGCGGGCCGACGAAGGCGCCCGCCTGGCCCGCCACGCTGAACAGGGCCAGGACCCGGGTCCGGGAGCCGTGCCCCTCCTTCTCCCGTGCGACGGCCTGGCGGGCCGCCTCGGACTCCACGGCCGGGGAGAACAGCGCGGCGGCGAAACCGATCACCAGCACCGCCCCGATCACCGCCCAGGTGGCCTGCGCGTACCCCAGCCAGGCGAACCCGGCGACGCGCAGGGCACAGCCGACGAGGACGACGGGGCGTACGCCGTACCGGTCGACGAGCCGGCCGCCGACCACGAACAGCCCCTGCTGGCTGAAGGTGCGCAGCCCGAGGACGAGACCGACCAGCCAGCCCGCCATGCCGAGCGCGGTGCCGAGGTGCCCGGCGAGGAACGGCAGGACGGCGTAGAAGCCGACGTTGAAGGCGAGCTGGCTCAGGATCAGCAGCCGCAGCAGCGGTGTGAGGTCCCTCCACAGCGTCCGGACGCGCTCGCGTGGGGCCTCGGGCGGCGCCCCGCCTTCGGGTGTCCTGCCGGCGGGTGCCCCCTCGTCGGGTGTCCCGCCGCCGGGTGTCTCGTCACCGAGGGAGTGGCCCGCCCGGCGGGCCGGGGGGCGGGGGGCGGGATCCGTCATGAGGTCACCCGGTGTGAGGCCGGAGCGGGGGCAGGGAGTGCGTCCGGGCGGTTCGGCGGCCGCAGCTGGGCGGGCACGGCCTCGCCGGCTGTGCCGGAGGGGCTCTGCCGCCGATTGGGCCGCCGGGGCAGCCGTATGCCGCCCGCGGCGGTCACCGCGAGAGCGCCCAGCAGGGCGAGCACCGCGGCCGGGAAGAGGACCGCCCAGGGGGCGCGTTCGGCGTACGGCTGGTTCTCGGCGAGCAGCAGCCCCCACTCGGGGGACGGCGGCTGCGCGCCCAGGCCGAGGAAGCCGAGCGCGGCCAGGGACAGGGCGACACCCGGCAGTCGCAGCAGGGCGTGCCGGGTGACCGGGGGCAGCACGGCGGGCAGCAGCTCGTGCCGGAGGAGGTACCGGCGTCCGGCGCCGAGCGCCCGGGTGGCGGCCAGGTGGGAGGTGGCTCGCTCCTGCCGCAGCAGGGCGGAGGTGTGGGTGGCCAGCGGGGTCCAGGCGACGACGGCCACGGCGAGCGCCGGGGTCCAGGGCCCCCTGCCCGTGATGCCGGTGACGAGGAGACCGGCCGTCACCGCCGGTACGGCGTTGACCGTGTCGGCCAGCGGGGCGGACAGCCGGGGCAGCAGGCCCAGCAGCACCCCGGCCACGAGTGCGGCCACACTCACCGCGAGGGCCAGGGCCAGGGTGTTCAGAGCCCCGTGCGCGACGCGGGCCAGCAGGTCCCGGCCGAGCGCGTCGGTGCCGAAGGGGTGGGCGGCGGACGGAGCCCGCAGCCTGTCGCCGGGGTGCAGGGCGAGCGGGTCGCGCGGCAGGCCGAGGCCGATGACCGCGAGGAGCAGCGCCCCGTACAGCAGGGGGAGGGGCCGGGCGGTGGGCGGGCCGGACCGGTGCAGGGAGTGCAGGGCGCCGCCGCGCAGCGCGGGCCCGATCAGCCACCGTGCCGTGAGCCGGGCGAGGAGTCCGGCGGCTGCCGCGAGGAGCACCAGGGCGAGCGTGCCGGTCTGGAGCACGGGCAGGTCCTGGGCGAGGGCGGCCCGCAGGGTGAGCCTGCCCAGGCCCGGGATGTCGAAGATCTGCTCGACGGCGACCGATCCGCCGGTCAGGCCGACCACGAACAGCCCCAGGTTGGGCAGCAGTCCGGGCACACACCGCCGGAGCGCCTGCCGGGCCACGGACGCCGGGCCGACCCCCCGTGCGGCGGCCGCCGGCGCCCACGGCTCGGCGAACGCGCCGGGCAGCAGATCGGCCAGCAGCCGCCCGAGGACCGCCCCGGCGGGCAGCCCGAGGGCGAGCGCGGGCAGTACCGTCCACCGCGGCCCGTACCAGCCGAGCGCCGGCAGCCAGCCCAACCGCACTCCGATCACCGAGGCCAGTACGGACGCGAGGAGGAACTCGGGCAGCGCGGCGAGCACGGCCGTCGCGGTTCCACCGGGCGCACGGTCGCCGAGGCGGCGCCGCGAGCCGAGCCACAGTGTGCGGGCGCTCACCGCGGCGGCCGTGGCCAGGGCGACGGCGAGGGCCCCGGCCATCAGCAGCAGGGAGACACCGAGGGCCTGCGCCGCGGCGGGCAGCACCTCGGTGCCGGAGACCCACGACGTGCCCGCGTCCGCGTGCAGCAGCCCGTCGAGCCACCGCCGCAGCAGCGGCAGCGGGCCGTCGTCCAGCCCGAGCTGGTCCCGGACGGCCCGCAGCGTCTCGGGCGTCGGGTCGCGTTCGGCCGACCGGGCCTTGAGTACGGTCAGCGCGGGGTCGGTGCGCGACAGCCACGGCAGCAGGCCGATCCCGCACACCAGGGCGGCCGTGAGGGCGGCCCGCCACAGCAGCGTGGGACCGCCGCCCCGCGCGAGGGCGCGCAGGGCGGCGGCGCCCCTGGTCAGGGGTGCGTCCGAGGTGTTCAGCGCCGGGTCCCCGTTCCCACGAGGGTCCGCTCGTACGGGTCGAGCGGCACGCCCCGCACGGACGTCCCGATGCCGGTGGCGACCTTCAGGTGCACCAGCGGAACGACCGCGTCGGTGCCGAGGACGGCGGCCTCCACCGCCATCGAGGCGTCCTGCCGTTCGGCGGTGTCGCTCTCGGTCCGGGCGGCGGCGACGAGCTCGCCGATGTCCTTGTCGCACAGGAACGACATGTTGTAGGAGCCGCCGCAGGTGTAGTCGCTGCCGAGGACGGTGACCGGGTCTCCGGTGTCGAGCAGCATGTTGCGCGAGACGATCGAAGCGTCGAACTTCCCGGCGAGCAGGTCGCTTTCGAGGCGCGCGTACGTGCGCACCTCCAGTTCCACCGTGAATCCGGCCTTCTGCAGCTGCTGCTGGAGCACCTGGGCGGCCTCCGGCAGCTCGGGCCGGTCGTTGTAGGTGGCGAGGGTGATGCTCCTGCCGCCGGGTGCGGTGGCCTTCGCCCGTCCGGGCGGCGCGACGCGCTTGTCCGACGCCCAGTTGAGGGCGGGGCCGTAGAGTCCCTCGGCCGGTTCGGCGTGTCCCTCGTACACGTCCTCGGCGATGACGGAGGTGTCGATCGCCTCGCGGGCGGCGGCCCGCAGGCCCGCGTCGGTGAAGGCGCCGGACGCGGTGTTCAGGTGCAGGCTGAGGTTGCGGGCGGTGTCGGCCTCCTTGACGGTGTCCTTGTCCAGGGAGGCGAGCTGGGCGACGGGCAGCGCCTCGGCGATGTCGACGTCTCCGGTACGCAGGGCGTTGGCGCGGGCGGTGCCGTCGGAGACGAACCTCGCGTCGATGCCGGATGCCTGGGCGCGTCCACCCCAGTAGGCGTCGAAGCGGTCGAGGCTCGCCGCTGTGTCCCCGGTGGTGCTGGTGAGTTCGAAGGGGCCGGTGGCGGTACCGACCACATCCACCGTGCCCTTCTTCGCGTACGCCTTCGGGGAGAACACCGCGAGGGACGGGTTGGACAGCCGCAGCGGCAGCGCGGGATCGGGTGCACCGGTGCTGACGCGGACCCGGTCAGTGCCCACGGCCTCGGCGGTGATCCGCACGCCGGATATCGCGGAGGGGGCCGGGTCGGCCCGGCCGGCGGCGTCGAGGGCGGTCGCGACGGCCTGCGCGGTGACGGCCCCGCCGTCCTGGAACTCCGCGTCCCGCAGGGTGAACACCCAGCTCCTGCCGTGGTTCTCACTGCTCCATGACTCCGCGAGCGCGGGGGCCGCGGTGCCGTTGGCGTCGAGTCGGGTCAGTCCCTCGGAGACGCCCAGCCGGGACAGGGTGAAGGCGTCCTGGCCGTACGGTGAGTAGTTCTCCGTCGGAGCGAAGGCGAGAGCGACTCGCAGACGTGCGCCGTCGGCGGAGCCTGCGGCGTCGGAGGACGACGCGTCGCCGCCGGAGGAGGCGAAGCAGCCGGACAGCAGAGGCGTGAGCAGCAGGCCGGCTGTCAGCCGACGGCGGAGAGTTCGCATGTTCCTCGTCGTTCCGTGTTCTGGTTCCGTGTGCGGCGTTCCGGGGTCCGCGACCCGGAGTATATGAACATGATTATCATTTAGGCAATGGGATCTCGAAGTGCACGACGCCGCTCCCGCCGCCCGGCACCTCCTCCCGCTCGTCGCAGACCACCTCGCCCAGTGCCCGCCACAGCCCCATCGCGCCGGGCGAGTGCGGATACGCGTGCAGGTACACGGACCGGTAGCCGCCGTCCGCCTCGGCGAAGTCCACCAGCCCCGCCACCAGCCGCCGGGCCAGGCCCCGCCGCCGGAACTCGGGGCGCACGTACACCCGCCGCAACTGCGCCGTCTCGCCCGAGGGATACCGCTCGGCCAGTCGCCGCGGGTTCGGCGGATGCGCGGGGCCCCGCGCATCCAGTGCCGCCGTGGCCGCCACCGTCCCGTCCCGCTCGTCGACGGCGACCAGCAGGGTGTGCCGCGGCGGTGCGAGATAGAAGGCGACCGGGTCGATGATGTCGGCGTGCCAGCGCGGCACGTACCCCGTGCCGAAGTCGCGGTACACGGCGTCGAGCATCACCGCCCGCGCCCCACCGAGGTCTGCCGCCGAGGCCTCCTTTATGCATACATCTTGCATTTGCACATCATATGCAAGAGGTGGCTCTTGTGGGTGTGGGTGCGGGTGTGGAGGTGCCTGGAAGGGCTGGTGATGTCACGTCAGGGTGGCGAGCAGGGCCGCGGCGGCCGCGCAGGCGAGCAGGGCGGCGGCCGCGGCGGGGCCCGCCGGTCGGCCGGCAGGCGGGTGAAGAGCCGGGAGAGCGTGCCGAGCACGGCGAGTGGGGGTGCGGCACGCCAGATGTCGCGCCCGGTCCTGCTGCCGGCGGCGGTGACGATGCCCGGGAGGTGCCCGACGGCACGGAGCAGGGGGCCCGCCATGGCGCGGCTGCGGCCGTGGACGCGAGACCCGGCCGCCGCCTGCTCGAGTGCCCGGCGCAGGGCCGGTTCGTCGTTCGCCCAGTGCGAGCGGAAGCGGATCGTGCCGTCCGTGTCGATGAGGTAGGCGGAGTTCGGCTTGGGCGTGAAGGCGCGGTGCAGGGTGCCGTCGATGTCGTCGACCGCGACCTCGAACGGGACGCCGTGGTGGTGACGCAGCCGTTCGGCGTGCCGGTGTTTCTCCTCGGCGGTGGTGGGCTGGCCGATCGTCTGACCCGGGTGCGCCTCGCGGGTGTTGACCAGTACGAAGCGGACGCGGTCACCGAACCGGGCGTGCAGGCGCTTGAGCACCGGCACGGCGCTCTCGGTGACGGGGCAGGTCCGTGACCCGAAGACCATGAGCACCGGCCGGCCGCCCAGCGTCCGGGAGGCGAACCGGTCTCCGTCGAGGGTGGGTAGGTCGAACTCCGGCAGTGGGCTGCCGGGGCCGAGGGCATTCCGGCCGAAGGTCATGTCCTCGATCAGGAGCCGTGTGCGGAAGCGTTCGAAGCGGTAGTCCGAGCCGGCGTCGCGGGTGGTCGGGCGGAGGTCCATGCGTGCTCCTCGGGGCGGGGGCGGAATCTGTTGACCGTTCGGTCAAGTGAAGGGGCAGGGGAAAGACAGGGAAGGGGGCGGTGTCGGGTGACGGGGCTGTGGGGCGGAGGCCGGGTGACGGGGTCGGGGATGGGGCCGGAGTGGCGGCAGGGGGTGGGCGCGGGCGGAGCGGGCCGGGGTTGAGTGGCCGGGTCCGAGGGCTGGGGTCAGGTGGCCGGGATCAGGTGACGGGGGTCTCCACCAGCGCGCGAACGGCGGTCCTGGCCTCCGCGACAAGGGCCGGCCGGTCGTACGCCTTGGCCATGAGGGTGATGCCCTGGAGGTACGCCAGTGCGCGCAGGGCGGCCGTGTCGGGGTCCACTCCTGCCGGGACGTCGCCCCGGAGCACGGCCTCCCTCATCGCCTCGCGGAAGTACCGCTGCCACGTGGTCAGGATCTCGGCGATCCTGTGCCGGGCCGCCCCCGGCCGTCCGGCGAGTTCGAGCGTGAGGTTGCCGATGGGGCAGCCGGGCACGGCGCCCATCGAGTCCCGCGCGGCGGTCAGCATGCCGGCGAATCCGACGACGAAGGCGTCGATGCGTTCCAGCGGCGGTGCCTCGCTCCCGAACGCCTCGTCCAGGAGGGCCTTGAGCAGTTCCCAGTTGGCGTCGATCACGGCCAGGCCGACGGCCTCCTTCGACGGGAAGAAGTGGTAGAGGCTGCCGCGGTGCACTCCCGCCTCGCGGCACAGGTCGCCGATGCCGACCTCGGCGAAGGACGAGCCGTGGATCAGCGCACGCGCCGTCTGTACGAGGCGGGTGCGGGTGTCGTCCGTCATCGGGCCTCCAGTTGACCGTTCGGTCAACCGTAAAGCCGCTTGACCGAACGGTCAAGTGAGCGTCCTGGCCGGTGCGCCCGGTACCAGCTGTGCGGCCCTTGGGCGGAAAGCCGTCGCAGTGTCGATCTCCCTGGCGAACGCGGGCGGTCGCCGTCCAACAGGCTGTGCCCTGCCCAGGCGCACGAGGAAGGGAGATGTACGCCTCCACTGGCCGGTCCGGCGGGGCCGGACCGTAGGGTCGGCCGGCGCTGCGGACCGCGCGGTGGAGGCGTACGGCCCCGCCCCCACGCGTACGTGGTCCGCGGCGGGGGTCAGTGACCGGCCGTGAGTTCGCCGCTTAGCTTGCCGTGGAGGTCGGCGCTCGGGTCGTTCAGCCCGATGATCTCGACGGTCTTGCCGCGCTGGGCGTACTTCGTCTCGATGGCGTCGAGGGCGGCCACGGAGGACGCGTCCCAGACGTGTGCCGCGCTGAGGTCGACGACGACCCTGTCCGGGTCGCCCGCGTAGTCGAACCTCCCGACCAGGTCGTTGGAGGAGGCGAAGAACAGCTCACCGCTGACCCGGTAGACCACCGCGGAGCCGTCGGGGTCGGTGACGGCGGTGACCTCGGCGAAGTGGGCGACCCGCTTGGCGAAGATCGCCATCGCGGTGACCGAGCCGACGACGACGCCGATCGCGAGGTTGTGGGTGGCGACCACGCAGACCACGGTCACGACCATGACGGTGATCTCGCCGACGGGCATCCGCCGCAGGGTCTTCGGGGCCACGGAGTGCCAGTCGAAGGTCGCGACCGAGACCATGATCATGACGGCGACGAGCGCGGCCATCGGGATGTCGGAGACGACCGGCCCGAAGACGATGCACAACACCATCAGGAACGCGCCGGCGAGGAAGGTGGACAGGCGGGTGCGGGCGCCGGAGACCTTCACGTTGATCATCGTCTGGCCGATCATGGCGCAGCCGCCCATGCCGCCGAAGAAGCCGGTGACGATGTTGGCGACACCCTGGCCGATGGACTCGCGGGTCTTGTCGGAACGGGTGTCGGTGATGTCGTCGACCAGCTTGGCGGTCATCAGCGACTCCATCAGGCCGACCAGCGCCATGGCGAAGGCGTACGGGGCGATGATCTTCAGCGTGTCCAGGGTGAAGGGCACGTCGGGCAGGCCCGGCACCGGCAGCGAGGACGGCAGGTCGCCCTTGTCACCCACCGTGGGAACGGCGATCGACGCGCCCACGGTGATCACGGTCAGGATGACGATGGACACGAGCGGCGCCGGAATCACGGTGGTGACCTTCGGGAAGAACACCATCAGCGCCAGGCCGGCGGCGATCAGCGGATAGACCGCCCACGGCACGTGCGTCATCTCCGGGACCTGGGCCATGAAGATCAGGATCGCGAGGGAGTTCACGAAGCCGACCATCACCGAGCGCGGTACGAACCGCATCAGCCTCGCCACCCCGAGCGCTCCGAGGATCACCTGGAAGACACCGGCGAGGATGACCGCGGCGACCAGGTACCCGAGGCCGTGTTCGCGGTTGAGCGGGGCGATGACCAGGGCCACCGCTCCGGTGGCGGCGGAGATCATCGCCCGCCGGCCGCCGACGATCGCGATCGTCACGGCCATGGTGAACGACGCGAACAGGCCGAGTGCCGGGTCGACACCGGCGATGACCGAGAACGAGATCGCCTCGGGGATCAGAGCCAGGGCGACGACCAGGCCGGCCAGCACCTCGGTGCGCCATACCTTCGGGTCGCCCAGCCAGTCGGGCTTCACACGGCGCAGGAGCGTGATCGGGGAGTCGGGGGAAGCACCGTTCGGGGAGTCAGGGGAAGCAACAGAGGACAAGGGGAAGGAAGACCTGTCGTGCTCGGGCACGCCCCACTTCGGCGGGCAGGGGCGGGCGGGAGGACGCGGAGCGGCCGGGGCGGCACCCCGCGGGCGGCTCCGTACGCACGGAACCGGAGGACGAACGGGAACGAGGCGCGCCGCCCGTGCGGGCGACGGACTCACATGCGGTGGCGACGCGTCACGGTGGGCAGGCGGCGGTGCCGGGCGTCATGGGCTCGCGCACACTTCTCTCCTGCGACGATCGTGGCTTCGCCGGGGGCGCCATCGGCCCCGACACGGCAACGGCGGCGCGGCGGAACGCCACGCGCCACCGGCAACTCTACCCTGACGTTAGGGTAGAGGCCGGCGGGCTGTCCGCCGCACCGAGACGGGTCGGAGAGCGACGGACGTGGACGGCGAGCACATGCAGATCGGCGAGGTCGCCGCGCGGACCGAGTTGTCCCTGCGCACCATCCGGCACTACGAGGACGCCGGCCTCGTCGTGCCCTCGGCCCGCTCGCAGGGTGGCTTCCGCCTCTACACCGAGCGGGATGTCGAGCGGCTGATGGTGATCCGCCGCATGAAGCCGCTCGGCTTCACCCTGGACCAGATGCGGGACCTCCTCGACGCGACCGACCGCCTCGACGGCGGCCCGCTGACGCACGGTGAACGAGCGGCACTCCTGGAGCGCGTCAGGGGATACGAGCGGGAGGCCGCCGAGCAGGTGGCCAGGTTGCGTGTCCAGCTCGCGCGGGCCGAGGAGTTCGCGCGCGCCCTGCGCGAGAGGGGGGGAGCGGAACACCGACGACGGCCACGAGCGGCTGGAGCCGACCGCTGACCGCTGACCGCTGACCGCTGAGCGCCGATTGCCGACCGCTGGCTGCCGATCGACGACCGCTTGCACCCGGGCGCCGCGCTCACGAGGGACGGGACGAAACCCAGTCCTCGTTGCTTCGATGGCGGTCGAGACCCACGGCCTCGAACTCGTCCTGGCCCAGGCTTCTGCCGGCGCCCAGCTGCCGAAGCGCCTGAATAGGGGGGCGGCGGCGGGGGTACGTCGTCCGGCGCCGGGGTCGCGGTTGTGAGGTCTGCGCTCGTGGGCAAGGATCGGTGCGCCGGGCGACTCGTCGTACTGCCGGGAGCGCCCCGGCGTGTGACCGCGTCCCTGACAGCCGAGCCGAAACGAGGAATCAGCTCATGCCGTTCATCACAGTGGGCCGGGAGAACTCCACCGACATCGACCTGTACTACGAGGACCACGGGTCCGGGCAGCCGGTCGTGCTCATCCACGGCTTCCCGCTCGACGGTCACTCGTGGGAGCGCCAGAGCGCCGCGCTGCTCGACGCCGGGTACCGGGTGATCACCTACGACCGCCGTGGTTTCGGGCAGTCCGGCCAGCCGACCACCGGCTACGACTACGACACCTTCGCGGACGACCTGAACACCGTGATGGAGCGGCTCGACCTGCGCGACGCCGTGCTCGTCGGCTTCTCGATGGGCACGGGCGAGGTCGCCCGGTACGTGTCCCGCCACGGCTCCGGACGGGTCGCGAAAGCGGCGTTCCTCGCCTCACTGGAGCCGTGCCTGCTGCAGAGCGACGACAACCCGGGCGGGGCCGCGCCCAAGGAGTTCTTCGACGGGATCGTCGCAGCCGTCAAGGCGGACCGGTACGCGTACTACACCAGCTTCTACCAGGACTTCTACAACCTGGACGAGAACCTCGGCAGCAGGATCAGCGAGGAGGCCGTGCGCAACAGCTGGAACGTCGCCGCGCGCGGCGGCTTCTACGCTGCGGCTGCCGCGCCCTCGACCTGGTACACCGACTTCCGTGACGACATCCCGGCCGTCGACGTGCCCGCGCTGATCCTGCACGGCACCGGCGACCGCATCCTGCCCATCGACAGCACGGGCCGGCTGTTCCACAAGGCCCTCCCGTCCGCCGACTACGTGGAGATCGAGGGCGCCCCGCACGGCCTGCTCTGGACCCACGCGGAGGAGGTCAACAAGGCGCTGCTCGCCTTCCTGGCGAAGTGACCCGCCAGTGACCCGCCAGTGACCCGCGGCAGCGGGTGGGCCGACCGCCCGTCCGGCCGCCCCCGGGAGCCTGCGCGCGGGCGCCCCGCTCACCCGCCCGCCGGTGAGCCGCGCCCGAGGCGGCGGTTCCGGTCGCTCCGGCGGCCACGGCGTCCCGTACGTGAGCCCCGGTACGCGGCGCTGCGGGCCCCGGCCAGTGCGGCGCCGGGAGCCAGGCGGGGCAGGCTGTGCGCGTACGGGTCGAAGCCGGGGCTCGCGGTCCGCTCCGCGGGCAGCGCGGTCCGCACCGTGAGCACGGCGAACGTGCGCCACGGCCGGGTGTGCCTCACGGCTGCTCCGTTCCGGAGCGCGCCGGGTACCCGGCCGGGTGCCGGGAGAACCGCACGCCCGCGCGATGGGCGGAGGGGCGAGACGGGCTCGGGGACATGACGCACGGGGCGTACGGCCCTGCTGGTGCCCGGGTGCCCGGGTGCCCGGGTGCCCGGGAGCCCGCCGGACACGGCCTCCGCGGCGCATCCGTATCCGCCGCACCGCCCGAAGACAGGGCGAGCCACACCGGCAGCGCCAGGCAACCGGAGAGAGAAGCTGAAGCCCATGTCCGTCTCGGTCGTCCTGTTCACCTCCGATCTGCGGGTGCACGACCACCCCCCGCTGCGTGCCGCCCTCGACTCGGCCGACTCGGTCGTCCCGCTGTTCGTGCGGGACGACGCCGTGGCGGCGGCCGGGTTCGCCACGCCCAACCGCAACGCGTTCCTCGCCGACTGCCTCGCCGACCTGGACGCCTCCTTGCGCGAGCGCGGCGGACGGCTGGTGGTCCGCTCCGGGGACCTGGCGACGGAGGTGTGCCGGGCGGTGACCGAGGCGGACGCCGACGAGGTGCACATGGCGGCGGCGCACAGCCGGTTCGCCGTCCGCCGGGAGGACCGGCTGCGCCGCGCCCTGGAGGGCGACGGCCGCCGGCTGTTCGTCCACGACGCGGTCACCGTCGCCGTCCCGCCCGGTGAGCTGACTCCCGCCTCGTCGGACCACTTCGCCGTCTTCACGCCGTACTACCGCCGCTGGGCGCAGACCCGGCTGCGGGGTGTCGCCGGTGCCCCGCGCCGGGTGGGCGTGCCCGAGCACGTCAAGGGGGAGCCGCTGCCCGCGCGGGCCGACGTCCCCGGCGTCTCGCCCGGTCTCCCGGCCGGCGGCGAGAGCGAGGGGCGCAAGCGGGTGACCGCCTACTGGGGGCGCGGTCTGGCCGCCTACGACGACACCCGCGACGACCTGGCCGCCGACGCCACCTCCCGGCTCTCCGCGCACCTGCACTTCGGCACGCTCTCCCCCGTGGAGCTGGTGCACCGGGCGCGCCGCCAGGACACCCCCGGTGCGGAGGCCTTCGTGCGGCAGGTCGCCTGGCGGGACTTCCACCGCCAGGTGCTGGCCGCCCGCCCCGCCGCCGCCCGCGACGACTACCGCACCAAGCGCGACCGCTGGCGCTCGGAGCGCACCGCGAGCGCCGACATCGAGGCCTGGCGGGAGGGCCGCACCGGATACCCGGTGATCGACGCGGCGATGCGGCAACTGCGCGAGGAGGGCTGGATGCACAACCGTGCCCGCCTCCTCACCGCGAGCTTCCTCGCCAAAACGCTCTACGTGGACTGGCGGATCGGCGCCGCCCACTTCCTGCACTGGCTGGTCGACGGCGACGTCGCCAACAACCAGCTCAACTGGCAGTGGGTGGCCGGAACCGGCACGGACTCCCGCCCCAACCGGGTCCTCAACCCCGTCACCCAGGCCAGGCGGTACGACCCCGACGGGGCCTACGTCCACCGCTGGGTGCCCGAGCTGCGGGGCGTGGCCGCGCCCGCGGTGCACGAGCCGTGGAAGCTGCCCGGCGGCGACCGGGCCGCCCTCGACTACCCCGACCCGGTGGTGCACCTCTCCGAGGGGCTGGACCGGTTCCGCAGAGCCCGCGGCCGACAGGACTGAGAGACCGGAGGACGGGGCCGCGGCGGCCTCGGTCAGCGTGCCCGCGCCTGCCGCCCCCAGCCGTTGTCCTCGTAGCGTCGGCCGATCGTCTCCACCGTGTCGCGCAGCCCGGCGCAGCGCGGGAAGTCGCCGTACGTGCGCCGGTCCCAGCCCGGGCCGACGGGCAGGACGAGGGGCCGGCCGCGGGCGCCCGCCACGCCCCACTCCAGCCCGGCGACATGCCGGGCCAGTGGGGCCGACGCCGTGGAGCGGGCCTGCGCCCACAGCACCACCGCGGCCGGCCCGGTGCGCTGTACGCAGGCCAGCAGCGCCTCCGCGGGCACCGCCGCGCCCAGCGTCCGGGTCGGTACCCCGCGTTCGGCCAGCGCCGCGGTCAGTGCCTCGACGGGCAGGGAGTGCTGCTCACCGGGGGTGCAGGCCAGGACGACGGGCGGTGCTCCGGTGAGCGGTTCGGGGCAGGGCAGCAGCAGCGGCGCGCTGCGCAGGGCGGTGGAGACGTGCCAGGACAGCAGGTGCTCGACCTCCACGTAGCGGTCGCCGGACGACTCCCACCGCCGCCCCACGGCCCGCAGCGTCGGCACCATCACCTCCTCCCACGCCACCGTCAGCCCGTGCCGCAGCACGGCCTCCCGCAGACGGCGTTCCAGCTCCGGCGCGTCGAGGCGTACGGCGGCACGGGACAGACCCCGGCACTCCTGGCGCACGTCGCCCAGCGGCAGCCCGCCCCCGGGACCGCCCGGGCGCACCGGCGCCGCGAGGTCCGCGGGGCCCGCGAGGTCCGACGTGGGGGCGGGGGGCTCGGCCGGGGCAGGGGGAGCGGCGCCGGCCCCGGTGAACCGCAGCCGGGCCACCCGCGCGGCCTCCGCGGGTGGGACGCCCGACGCCGTGAGCCGGCACATCTCCTCCACCATGGCGACGTCCTGGGGCGCCCACCGGCGGTGCCGGCCCCGGGCCCGCTCGGCCGGGGCGATCCCGTAGCGGCGGTCCCAGGAGCGAAGGGTGGTCGGGGAGACGCCGAGCCGCCGGGCGAGCGACCCGGTGGTCAGACCGGCCGCTTCGGCCGCGTCGTCTCCGGCGTCGTTCATGGGCACTCCGTACGGGCGACGTGGGGGAGGCGGGGGACGAGGGCAAGCCGGGGGACGCGGTGGTGTCGAGGCAGTCGGGGTCGCCGCGACCGGCAGGGCTGCTGCGGTTGCCGCGGTCGACGGGGCCGGCGGGGCTGCTTCGCCTGCGGCGGCCTCGTGGGGTGGCGCGACATGGTGGTGGCCAAATGGATGCGGTATCGATGCGAGTTGTCGCCATCGTCCCCCGGCTCGCACGCTGAAGCAAGACCGGGGCACCCGGTCCCCCTCAGGGTGGTCCCCGTCGGGCCATCGAACGCGCAGGCGTCACGAGGCCGTGTGCCGCCGCGCGGCTCCGCAGAGGAGGCTGACATGAACCGGCTCCCGGCCGCTCCCGGCGATGCCACCGTCCTGCCCCGCCCCGCCCGCCCGGCCCGAGACGGGTGGCGCGACCCGGACGACTGGGCGGCGCTGCACGACCAGTGGGCCGGGCTCGTCCACGGGCTCGCCCGGCGGGCGCTGGGCGACCCGGGCGACGCGGAGGACGTGACCCAGCAGGTGTTCATCGCGGCCTGGCGCGGACGCGCCGGGTACGCGCCCGAGCGGGGTGCTTTCCCCGCCTGGCTGGCCGGTATCACCCGGCGCAAGGTGGCGGACGCCCTGGCCGCCCGCGGCCGCCGCGCCGAACTGGCGATGGCGGTGGCCGCCCGGCTCCCGGCCCCGGCGCAGGGCGCGGGCGGCGGCCAGGAGGCCGTGCTCGACCGTGTCGTCGTGGCCCGGGCGCTGGAACGGCTCAGCGAACCGCAGCGCCGGGTGCTGTGCCTCGCCTTCTACCAGGACCTCACCCAGACCCAGATCGCCGGTGTCACCGGCTGGCCGCTCGGCACCGTCAAGAGCCACACCCGGCGCGGGCTGGACCGGTTGCGCCGCTGTCTGGAAGAAGAAGGCGTGGCAGCGGCGTGACACCGCGTCCGTGACGTTTCGACGCACGAACGATGCGGGATCGCTGCAGAGGTGGAGGAGGTGATCGTCGATGGACGAGCGCACGGGTGACGCGACGGGGCACACGCCGGATGACGCGCCGGGTGGCGCGACGGACGGCGGTCCGGGCGAGGGCGCCCGGACCTGTCTGGTGACCGGCGCCAGCGGCTACATCGGCGGACGGCTGGTGCCCGAGCTGCTCGCCGCCGGGTACCGGGTGCGCTGCCTGGCCCGCACCCCGGGCAAGCTGCGCGACCACCCCTGGGCCGACCGGGTGGACATCGTTCGCGGGGACGTCACCGACGCCGAGGCGATGGCCCGGGCGATGGACGGCGTCGACGTGGCCTACTACCTCGTGCACGCCCTGGGCAGCGGCCGCGACTTCGAGGACACCGACCGCCGGGCGGCCCGCACCTTCGGCGAGCAGGCCCGCCGGGCGGGCGTCCGCCGCATCGTCTACCTCGGCGGACTCACCCCCGCCGACGTCCCCGAGGAACGGCTCTCCCCGCACCTGCGCTCCCGCGCCGAGGTCGGCCGCGTCCTGCTCGACTCCGGCGTTCCCACGGCCGTACTGCGCGCCGCCGTCATCATCGGTTCCGGCTCCGCCAGCTTCGAGATGCTGCGCTACCTCACCGAACGGCTGCCGGTGATGGTCACGCCGCGCTGGGTGCACACCCGGATCCAGCCGATCGCCGTCCGCGACGTGCTGCGTGTCCTGGTGGGCTGCGCCGGACTGCCGTCCGACGTGAACCGCGCCTTCGACATCGGCGGACCCGAGGTGATGACCTACCGCCAGATGATGGTGCGGTACGCCGCCGTCGCCGGGCTGCCCCGCCGGGTCATCCTGCCCATCCCGGTGCTGACCCCCGGACTGTCCAGCCACTGGGTGGGCCTGGTGACCCCGGTCCCGGCGTCGATCGCCCGCCCGCTCACCGAGTCGCTGCGGCACGAGGTCGTGTGCCGGAACCAGGACATCGAACGGTACGTGCCCAACCCGCCCGGCCACCCCATCGGATTCGACCGGGCCGTCGCCCTCGCGCTGCGCCGCGTACGGGAGGCCCAGGTCAGCACCCACTGGTCGTCGGCGTCCCTGCCCGGCGCGCCCAGCGATCCGCTGCCCACCGACCCGGACTGGGCGGGCGGCAGCCTCTACACCGATGTGCGCGAACGGGAGGCGCCGGTCCGGCCGGACGCGCTGTGGCGGGTCATCGAGGGGATCGGCGGCGAGAACGGCTGGTACTCCTTCCCGCTGGCCTGGGCCGTCCGGGGCTGGCTGGACCGGCTGGTCGGCGGGGTGGGGCTGCGCAGGGGACGCCGTGACGCCCGGCGGCTGCGGGTCGGCGACTCGCTGGACTTCTGGCGCGTGGAGGAGATCGAGCGCGGACGGCTGCTGCGGCTGCGCGCCGAGATGCGGCTGCCCGGGCTGGCCTGGCTGGAGATGCGGGTCGACGACGGGCCCGGGGGCGTGCGCTACCGGCAGCGGGCGCTGTTCCACCCGCACGGACTGCTGGGCCACCTGTACTGGTGGGGGGTCTCACCCTTCCACGCGGTCGTGTTCGGCGGCATGGCCCGCAACATCGTCCGTGCCGCGAGCCGGACCCAGGAGCGACCCGCACCGGCCACAACACCGTAGGGATGGGTGGGCACCCCACATCCCGAGGCCGGACAGTGGGCCACCGGCCCATGGGACGAGGTACGTGGCCGCCATAGCCTCCCGGGCGTCGCCGCACCCCCGTCACGGAGGCCGCCCCATGCGCCCCTTTCCCCGTTCCGCCCCCTCCCGCCTTGACTCCCTCCGTCCCGTCCGCTGCCGCCCTGGCTCCGCACGTCCCGCCCTCCCCGGCAGCGCCGCGCTCTTCTCACGGCGCGCGGCCTTCCTCTCCGCCACGGTCCTCGCCCTGGCGGCCCTCGCCGCCACCCCGCTCACGGGCACGGCCACGGCGGCCGGCGCACCCCACGGACCGGGCGGGCCCGCGGCCCCGCCCGGCCCCGCCGGTCACTGCGCCCGGGGCGCGCAGCCGCGCGTACCCGGGGCCGAGCGCCAGGAAGTGGCCTGCCTGGACGAGTTGACCACGGCCGGTACCGTCGCCACGGGACACACCGACCCGGCCGACTGGGCGGGGCTGACCCCGCGGGACCTCGCCGTGCCCAGCGGAGTGCCCGGCGTCCAGATCGACGGCTACTTCCCCGACACCTCCACCACCAACACCAACCACGGCTGGCGCCACGACGCCCAGTTCGTCGTCCGGCTGCCGGACCACTGGAACGGCGGCCTGGTCGTGGCCGGCACCCCTGGAAACCGGGAGCAGTACGCGGGCGACCGGGCCATCGCCGACTGGGTGCTCGCCCGGGGCTACGCCTACGCCGCCACCGACAAGGGCAACACGGGCCTCGCCTTCTACCGGGACGGCACGTCGCCGGGTGCCGCGATCGCCGAATGGAACACCCGGTTCACCCAGCTCACCCGCGCCGCGCGCGCCACCGTCGCCCAGTACTACCGACGTCCGCCGGCGCGCACCCTCGTCACGGGCCTGTCCAACGGCGGCTACCTGGTGCGCTGGCAGTTGGAGAACCACCCCGAGCTCTACGACGGGGGAGTCGACTGGGAGGGCACCCTGTGGCGCACCGGCGGGCCCACCCTGCTGCACTTCCTGCCCGCCGCGCTGCGCCACTACCCGGCGTTCGCCGCCGGTGGCCAGGGCGCCGAGCGGGCCCGCGACGCCCTGCACGCGGCCGGCTACCCGGCCGGGTCGGAGTTCCTGTGGCCCTTCCACCACCAGGTCTACTGGGACCTCACCCAGCGCATCTACCGCGAGGAGCTCGACCCCGGCTACGACGGGCCGACCGAGGCCGGCACCCCGTACTGCGCGTCCGGCACACCGGCCTGCGACGCGGACTACGACTACGCGGCGCGGGCCGACGCGGTGGGGCCGGCGGTGCGCCGGATCGCGCTCACCGGACGCATAGGGAAGCCGCTGATCACCCTGCACGGCACCCTGGACGTGCTGCTGCCGATCAGCCAGGACTCGGACGTCTACGCCCGCATGGTCCGCGCCGCCGGACGGGGCGCCCTGCACCGCTACTACCGTGTCGAGGGCGGCACCCACACCGACGCCCTGGTGGACCTCTTCCCGGACCGGCTGCGCCCGCTGACCCCCTGCCACCGCTCGGCGTTCACCGCCCTGGAAGGCTGGCTCACCGGGCACCGGCCCCCCGCGTCCCACACGGTCGGCCTGCCCACGGGGGCGACCCCGGCGACCCTCCTGAACAGCTGCTCCCTGAAGCCCGGGACCGCCGACGACGGGGCGCACGGACGCTGACCCGCGCCCGGCGGACGCCTCGGACGGGACGCCTCCGGCGGACCCCTCGGACGGACCCCTCGCGGCAGTTCGACGAGCGGGCGGGTCGGCTGGTTGGCGGGCGTCGGCGCCGGGTACCCGGGCGCAAGGCGACCGAGTCCCGCCCGACCGTGAGGTCGAGGGGGACGGAGGAACGAGGAGAGACGCGGAGGGAGAGGACGATGCCGACCATCTCCGAATCGGTCCTCGTGCCGGTCGACGGCGCCGGCGTCCCGGGGGACCTGGTGGTGCCGCCGGGAGCCCGGGCGGTGGTGCTCTTCGCCCACGGCAGCGGCAGCTCCCGGCACAGCCCGCGCAACCGCGCGGTCGCCGCCGAGCTGCGCACCGCCGCACTGGGCACCCTGCTGATCGACCTCCTCACCGAGGAGGAGGACCGCCGCGACGAGCTGACCGCCGAGCACCGGTTCGACATCCCGCTGCTCGGCGGGCGGGTCGTCGCCGCCATCGACTGGCTCGCCACGCAGCCCGCCACCCGTGACCTGCCGGTGGCGCTGTTCGGCGCCAGCACCGGCGCGGCCGCCGCCCTGGTCGCCGCCGCACGCCGCCCCGACCGCGTCCTGACCGTGGTCTCCCGCGGCGGCCGGCCCGACCTGGCCGGCGACGCCCTGCCCGCCGTACGCGCGCCCGTGCTGCTCGTCGTCGGCGGCCGTGACACGGAGGTCCTCGCCCTCAACGAGGAGGCGCTGCGACGGTTGCGCGCACCCCACCACCTGTACGTGGTGCCCGGGGCGACCCACCTCTTCGAGGAACCCGGCGCCCTGGAACAGGTCGCCGCGACGGTCCGGCGGTGGTGCGCCGCCGAGGCGGAAGGAGCGAGTGGCGCGTATGCAGTTCAGTGACCGGCGTGAGGCCGGACGGGAGCTGGCCGAGCAACTGCGCATCCTCCAGGAGAAGGGGGTGCTGCCACACCCCGTCGTCCTCGCCCTCCCGCGCGGCGGGGTCGCCGTGGGCCGCGAGGTCGCCCGGCTTCTCGGGGCGCCGCTCGACGTGGTCGTCGTCCGTAAGATCGGCGCGCCCTTCCAGGAGGAGCTGGGCGTCGGCGCGCTCGCCGGGGAGGACCCCCCGCTGTTCGACGGGCGGACCCTGGACCGGCTCGGGCTGAGCGAGGCCTCCGTCGCCGGCACCGTGGAACGGGAACGGGCCGAGCTGCACCGCCGGGAGGAACGCTACCGGCAGGGCCGTCCCGCGCCCGATCTGCGGGGCCGTACCGCGATCGTCGTCGACGACGGACTGGCCACCGGTGCGACGGCTCGCGCCGCGCTGCGCTGGGTGCGCCACCAGGACCCCGAGCGGGTGGTGCTCGCGGTGCCGGTGGGCTCCCCGGAGGCCGTCGAGGCCCTGCGCCCGGAGGCCGACGAGATCGTCTGTTCCTACCGCCCGAGCGGCTTCATGGCCGTCGGCCAGTGGTACCGGGACTTCGAGCAACTGACCGACGAGGACGTACTGGAGGCACTGCGGGACAGCGATCCCCCCTGAACGGCGCACGACCGCGGTGCCCGCAGCCGTCGCCGACCCGCGACCACCGCATGACCACAACGACCGCGACCACCGCATGACCACAACGACCGTGATGACCGCATGACCACAACGACCGCACGGAAATCAGGTGAACCGAATGATCTCCCAGACCGTGGGGGTTCCCGCGGACGTGGTGACGCTCGCCGGTGACCTCGACGTACCCGAGTCGCCCCTGGCGGCGGCGGTGTGCGCCTACGGCCTCGACAGCTCCCGGCTCGACCCACGCAGCCGGACGGTCGCCGCCGAACTGCGCTCGGCCGGCATCGGCACCCTCTCCCTGGACCTGCTCAGCGAGCGCGAGGACGCCACCACCCTGCGCACCGCCGACCAGCGCTTCGACGTCGGCCTGCTGGGCCGCCGGGTCGTGGCCGCCGTCGACTGGCTGACGGCACAGCCCGACCTGCGCGGCCTGCCCGTCGCACTGCTCGGGGCGGGCATCGAGTCGGCGGCCGTGCTGCGGGCGGCGGCCGATCTGCCCGACCGGGTCCGGACGGCCGTGGTGTGGGCCGGCCGCCCGGACCTCGCGGGTGACGACCTGCGCCGGGTCAGGGTCCCCGTGCTGATCATCGCGGGGGACCGGGACGACGGCGTGCTGCGTACCAACCAGCGGGCCGCGCAGTCGCTCGGCGCACCGCACAGCGTCCGGGTGATCGCCGGGGCGAACCGTCTCTTCGAGGAACCCGGCGCGTGGGAGGAGGCCGTGGCCATGGCCAAGGAGTGGTGTCTCGACCGGATGGGCGGAGAGGGGGCGCGATGACCCGGACGATCCGCGACGTGATGACACCCGGCGCCGTGTCCGTGGAGCCGATGACCAGCGTGGAGCGGGCCGCCGGCCTGATGCGCGAACACGACGTCGGCGATGTCCTCGTCGCCTACGACTGCGATCTGTTCGGTGTGCTGACCGACCGGGACATCGTCGTGCGAGCCGTCGCCGAGGGCCGCGACCCGCACAGCACCCCGGTCGGCTCGGTGTGCAGCCGGCCGCCGGTGGTCACTCTCGGCCCCGACGACACCACCGACCGAGCCGTGGAGCTGATGAGCCGGTACGCGGTGCGGCGCATCCCGGTCGTCGAGCACGGGGGCTGCCCCGTCGGCGTGGTCAGCATCGGTGACCTCGCGCTCACCGAAGAGCCGCGCTCGGCGCTCGCCGGCATCGGCCGGGCCGGCCCCAACCACTGAGCGGGCCACCGCCACCGAGGGGAGACGGCCGGCCCCAACCACCGAGGGGAGACGAGGAACATGACCGACCGGCACCCGTACGGCTCGCGTGCGGACGTCTCCCGGCGGCGGGACCGCCCGAGCGTCCGCCGTCGGCCGCGCACCGGTACCGAGCCGATCACCGCTCGCAGCGCGCTCGGGCTGCGGCTGCTGCTCGCGTCGGTCTTCTTCCCCGTCTTCACGGCGGCGGCCGTCGGGTTCGGCTTCTGGAGCGCGGCGTCCGACGCCGGCGACAGCCCCAGCAGCGGAGTGCTGACCGGCGTCACCGTCGTCTGCGCGGTCCTCGCGCTGCTCACCGCCGTGGACCTGCTGGTGATCACCCGCCGCCTGCGCCGGGAACGGGCCTGGGACCGGAACGCCGGCCACACCGGGCGCCCCTGAACCCGCGGCGCCCTGGGCCCGCCGGCCCGCCCGTCGGCCCGTTTCCGGTCGCGGTCCGTGTCGTTATTGGGCCGTACGGGTGACATGGCGTAAGAATTGGCCGGTGCAGCCATGGAACGCGAGTCAGTTCGGGGGGATCCGGTGAACCGGTACGACGTCACCGATGAACAATGGGAAGGGCTCGCCCAGGTCGTTCCGCTGCGCGGCCGGGACGCCTGGCCCTCCGCGGTGGACCACCGTTCGCTGCCCGAGGCGGAGACCGAGACCCGGCGCCGCTTCGTCGTCCTCAGGGTCAATGTCTTCGCCGACGCGCGGGAGGTCGCCGAGACCCTGATGTCCGGCATCCCCGTCCTCCTCGACCTCACCGGCGCGGAGACCGAGGTCGCCAAGCGCGTGCTGGACTTCTCCACGGGTGTGGTGTTCGGCCTGGCCAGCGGCATGCACCGGGTCGACCGCAACGTGTTCCTGCTGACCCCGCCCGGCACCGAGGTGAGCGGCATCATGGAGAGCGCCGGCGTCCCGGGGGTGTGAGGGGCCGAGCCGTTCCGACGAGGTCGCTCGTTCGTGGGACGGCGGGCAAGAGGGAACGGTTCGGCGCGGTGGCGGACTCCTACCGTCCGCATATGACGGTTCCGCGTGCCTCCGCCCCACTGCCCCGCGTCCGCGTACCGGCCCAGGGAGCCTCGCCCCTCGAAGGCCGGCCACCGACCGAGGAACAGCCGACCGAGGAGCGGCTGACCCAGGAACAGCCGCCCGGCGAGCCCCGCGCACCCGAGCAGGGCCGGTCACCCGACGAGCCCTGGACGCCGTCGGCTCACGGCCAGTCCCTCGACCGGACCGGGTCACCCGGCGCGGCCCGGACCGGGTCACCCGGCGCGGCCCGGCCATCCGGCGAAGGGCACGTCCACCCCGCGCGTCCCCGCGTCACCGAGCTGCGGCTGTCCGCGTTCGCCCGGCACCGAGGCGCCCGCTTCCCGCTGGGTCCCGTCACCGTGCTCGCCGGGCCCAGCGGCAGCGGCAAGTCCAGTGCCCTGCGCGCCTTCGAAGCCCTGGCCCGGCTCGGCGGCGGCGCCCCGCTCGACGAGGTGTTCCCCGACGCCGCCGGCTGTGTGCCCGAGCGGGCGCGCCCCGACGCCCAGCGCCGCCGCGGCTTCCGCCTCGGCTGCACGGTCGACGGGCCCGTGGGACCGGTCCGGCTCGACCTCTCGGTCCAGGCCGAGCCGGAGCTGCGCATCGTCGGCGAGCGGCTGACCGCCGGTCGGCTCACCCTGCTGCAGACCGCCCTGCGCGACCCCGGCCGACGCACCGTCCAGGCCGCCTGGCACACCGCCGGCTCCGCCCCCGTCACCCGGGCCCCGCTTCCCGACGACCTCCTGGGCACCGCACTGCTGCCGCTGCGCGTCGCCGGCCGGACCGACGGCCAGCGCCGGGTGCTCGCCGCCGCCGAGCAGGTGGTCGTCGCGCTGCGCTCGGTCTACGCCTGTGATCCGCGGCCCGAGTCGATGCGGGCGCCCGTGCCCGCCGGGTCCGGGCGGCTGCTCGCCGGCTGCGACAACCTCGCCGACGTGCTGTGGCGCACCCGCGCCGAGTGCGCCCGCCGGCACGCCCGGCTCGTCGAGGCCGTGGCGGCCGGGTGTGCCGGCCCGGTCACCGACGTGCGCGCCGAAGCGCGGCCGGACGGCACCGTGCGCGCCGTCCTGGACCGCGGCGACGGCACGGTCACGGACCTCGCCCACCTCGGCGACGGGGAACTGCGCTACCTCGCACTCGCCCTGGTCCTGCTCACCGGGCCCGGCGTCCTGGACGTGGACACCCCCGGCGAGGTGCCCGACGCGATGCGCACCCTCACCGTCCTCGCCGACGGCTTCACCCGCTCCCTCGACCCCCACCAACGCCATTCCCTCCTCCACCTCGCCGCCGGCACGACCGCCCCCGGCCACCTCCGCTGCGCCTTCACGACGAGCGACCCGGACTGGGCGGCAGGCGTGCCGCAGGCCGCGGTGGTGCGGCTGGAACGGTGACCGGTCGGTCGCTTGCCCGGAGCGGCGGCGGGCCCGGAGCGGTGGCGGGCCCGGAGCGGCGGCGGTGCGGGCGGACATGACGGTCGCCGCAGGGTTTCGGTGTGTGCAGTGTGTGCGGTGTGTGCGGTGTGTGCGGTGTGTGCAGTGTGTTCGCGTGTGCGGTGTATTCGCGTGTGCGGTGTGTTCGGCGGGGCGTTCGGGCGTCCAGGCCCGCAGCGGGGGGCGTGGCGGCGGGTCGGGGTGGTCCGGGGCCGGTGGGGCGGAGGTGGTACACCTGAGCCGTGACCGCCGAGACCGATCCGCCCGACCTCGCCGCGCTGCGGCACAGGCTCGCCGAGTTCGCCGCCGCGCGTGGCTGGCAGCCGTACCACACCCCGAAGAACCTCGTCGCCGCGCTCAGCGTGGAGGCGTCCGAACTGGTCGAGATCTTCCAGTGGTTGACGCCGGAGGAGTCCGGGCGGGTGATGGCGGACCCGGGCACAGCGCACCGGGTCAGGGACGAGGTCGCCGATGTCCTCGCCTATCTGCTGCAGTTGTGCGAGGTGCTCGACATCGACCCGCTCGCCGCGCTCGCCGCGAAGATCGAGCGCAACGAGCACCGCTTCCCGGCTCCCGGATCCGGAGCGCGACCCCCACAGGAGTGACCCCCTCCGTTTTCACTCTCCGTGAGGAAATGACGGCCCGAAACCGATTTGTTGTCCACAGATTTCCGCCTTCCTCTGGCTTTTCGTCCCACAGACCCTCACTCTGGGTAGTGGACACGGAAGTTCGGGCAGCACGTGCGAGGAGCACGGCGGGGACGGACGGGGGCGTCGCATGGACGCGGTGCGGCTCATTGTGGCGGGCAGGCAGGCGCTGGTGGGCAGCGGCAGTGCCCCGGAGATCCTGGCCGAGGTCTGGCAGGCGCAGGCCCTGGCCCAGGCCGTCGGCAGCCGCCTGGCCGTGTCGGGCCCACCCGAACTGCGGGGCGAGGCGCTGGGCTTGACCGAGCTGGCGGGCCGGGGCTGCGGTGTGCTGGACACCCCGCCGCTCGACCCGGGCGACCTGCGCGCCGCCCAGCTCACCGCACTGGACGACGCCCGCCAGGCCCTGCGCTGCCTCAGCGGCCTGCTCGGCGAGGTCGGGATCGCCCTCGTCGGCGTCGCCAGCTCCGCGCGCGACGAGTCCACGTACTGGCAGTGCATGGAGGCGATCGACGCGGCGGACGAGTCCAGAGACAGAGTGCTGGAGATGCTGCGCAAACTGGCCGCCCGGGAAGAGGCGTTACCCGAGCGCTGAGCGCTGCGGCCGGATCAGGGCCTCAGCCGGCCTCGCCCTCTTCGACGGGCACCCGCACGGGCCCGGTCGACTGCAGATCCGCATCCAGCGCCGAAAGGTCCGCGTTCAGCGCCGCCATCAGCTCCTCCATCTGCTGCAGCAGCCCTTTCGGCTGACCGGCGCGGCCCACGGTTTCCTCGGACATGACGGCCTCCTCGGCCCCCGGCCCCGCCAAGGGGCCGTACGCGCGTGACGTCCCGACGGCTCGGCCGCCGGGCACGGGCCGGGCGGTCCGGCTCCGACGGGCCAACGATCATCGCCCGGACGGGTCACTGGCCCGGTCGCCGCCCGCCGCGCCGGACCGGGGATTTCACCCCGGCCGGGGATCCGTGCGCTCCGGGGCACCGATGCGGTTGACGGGAGGCGCGGCAGGCAGGATGGAGGACATGGATCTGCGCATCTTCACCGAGCCCCAGCAGGGGGCGACCTACGACACCCTGCTCACCGTGGCGAAGGCCACCGAGGACCTGGGATTCGACGCCTTCTTC
>NZ_CBDQZH010000039.1:0-69503 GCF_965341775.1 Streptomyces sp. bgisy159
CCGGCCTCTTCGGCGCGGCCGGGGCGGGGGCCGGGCGCGCCGAAGCGGCGGTCACCGGACGACGTCGAAGACGTTCTTCTGGATGCCGTTGGCGTACGCCTCGTGCTCGACGAGCCGCAGCTTCCGGGTGTCCATGTCCGCGTCGCTGAACAGGCGCTTGCCGGCGCCGAGCAGCAGCGGGAAGACCAGCAGGTGGTAACGGTCGATCAGGCCGGCGTCGGAGAGGCTCCGGTTCAGCGACGCGCTGCCGTGGACGATGACGGGACCGCCCTCGCCCTCCTTGAGCGCGGCGACCTCGTCGAGTGAGCGCAGGATCGTGGTGTCCCCCCAGTTCGACACCAGGTCGCCCTCGGTCAGGGTGGTGGAGACGACGTACTTCGGCATCACCTTGTAGTCGGCGAAGTCCGCCATGTCCGGCCACACGGGGCTGAACGCCTCGTAGCTGGCCCGGCCCAGCAGCATCGCGGTGGCCTCCTGCTGTTCCCGGCCCTTGATCTCGAACGCCTCGGGCAGGAACTCGATGTCCTTGAAGGTCCAGCCCGCGTTCCGGTAGCCGGGCTCGCCGCCCGGGGCCTCCACGACGCCGTCGAGCGAGATGAACGCGGTGCTGATCAGGGTGCGCATCGGTGGTGATCCCCTTGTGTTCGCAGCGGGTTGTGCGGCTGTCTGTGAGGAGATCCTCTCCCGCGCGCCCTTTGTCATCAACGCGCCGTCCACACACCATACTTTAGTCGGGCTCGACGATGAGGGGGCGGTGGTCGCTGGACCGCGATCACCTCCACCGGGTCCCCGACTCGACGGCGCGGCCCTACCGCCGGGAAGGCCGCCGGGCCTGGTCGCCAGTGAGCCGGGGGCGACGCCGTCGCCGGCCTCGGCCCGGACCCCGCCGACCGCCGTAACCCGGTCAGGCGGCGGCGAACTGCCGCACCAGTTCCGCCGTCACGGCTCGGACCGCGGGCGACCGCCACCTCCTGCGCGCCCGAACGAGCTGCACCGGTACGTCGGGGAAGGCCGGACCCGGCACCTCGGCCAGCCGGCCCGCGCCCAGTGCTTCCACCACGGTGACGCGGGGCAGCAGGGTCAGTCCGAGGCCGGCCGTCACGCAGGAGCGGGCCGCCTCGATGCTGCCGAACCGGGTCAGCCGGGGCCGTGCGCCGGCCACCGCGAGGAGGTCCCGGGCCAGCCGGTCGCTGTAGGAACAGCCCTGTTCGTGCAGGAAGAAGTGTTGCCGGGCGAGGTCCGCCCAGTCGGCGGGCGGGCCGTCCGCCGAGGCCAGCGGGTGCCCCGGGGCGGCGACCAGGGCCAGCGGCTCGGTACCCAACCGCTCGGCGCTGAGATCCGCGTACTCGGCCCGTTCCTCCAGCAGCAGCGCGAGGTCCAGCCGGCCGGCACGCAGCCCGTCGACGGCGTCCGCCGTGCCCGTGGGATGCAGCTCGATCTCCAGCTCGGGCTGGGCGCGGCTCAGCGCGGCGACCACCCCCGGCAGCCGGGCCGCGCACAGCGTCTCGCCCGCGCCGAGCACCACCCGGCCGGTCACCGGCCCGCCGTCGTGCGCCGCCGCGGTGGCGCGCAGCCTCGCCTCCGCCTCCAGGACGGCCTCGGCGTCCGCGAGCAGCCGCCGGCCGGTGTCGGTGAGCACCGCGCCGCGCGGCAGCCGGTCGAACAGCCGCGCCCCCAGCTCCTTCTCCAGCGCCCGGATGTGGACGGTGACGGTCGACTGGGCGAGGTGCAGCTCGGCGGCCGTGGCGGTGAAGTTGCCGGTGCGGGCGAGGGTGGCGAAGGTGCACAGGAGTCGGGTGTCCACACCGCGACCCTAGGTCCTGCCACCCCGCAGTGCCATCGAGTATCCCGATGGGAACCTTCATCGATCATCATTTCCCTGCATGGCTCGCGCGTGGCAGCGTAAGAGCATGAGCATCGACACCAGCCGCGACATCCTCCGCTACGCCGCCTTCACCCCCGACCCCGCCGATCCGTCGGTCCCCGCCACGGCGGCCGGCGGGAACCCGGCCGGCGTGGTCCTCGACGCCGCCGGTCTCGACGACGCGGCGATGCTCGCCGTCGCCGCCGACCTCGGCTACTCGGAGACGGCGTTCGTCACGGCCCGGGACGACGCCCGGGGCCGCTTCCGCCTCCGCTACTTCAGCCCGCTGGCCGAGGTCCCCTTCTGCGGGCACGCCACCGTGGCCACGGCGGTGGCCCTCGCGGAGCGGATCGGGCCGGGCGCGTTCGTCTTCGACACACCGGTGGGCGAGATCCCGGTGACGACGACCACCGGCGCCGACGGCGACGTCCGGGCCACCCTGACCAGCGTGCCCACCCGCTCCCGGCCGGCCACCCCGCGGGAGCTGGACGCCGCGCTGGCCGCCCTCGGCTGGAGCGGCGACGACCTGGACCCGGAGCTGCCGCCCCACGTCGCCTTCGGGGGCAACGACCACCTGGTCCTGGCCGCCGCCTCCCGCGCCCGGCTGGCCGAGCTGGACTACGACTTCGACACCCTCGCCGACGTGATGCGCCGCCACGGCTGGACGACCCTGCAACTGGTCCGGCGCGCGTCCGACGTCTTGTTCCACGCCCGGGACCCGTTCCCGGTCGGCGGCGTGGTGGAGGACCCGGCGACGGGCGCGGCCGCGGTCGCCCTCGGCGGCTATCTGCGCGCCCTCGGCCTGGTGCGGGAGCCGGTGACGGTCACCGTGCGGCAGGGCGAGGACATGGGCCGGCCGAGCGAACTCCTCGTGGACGTCGACCCGTCGGACCCGCGCGTCCGTGTCACCGGCCGCGGCCGCGCCATCGCTGCGGCCGAGTGAGCCCACGCCCCGGAGTCCGGCGCCTACGCGCCTGGAACTCGGCGCCCACACCCCGGGCCCGGCGCCCGGGGGATGCCCGCGCCCCTGGCCGGCGCGAGGCAGCCCCGAGCGCACGAACCAGAAGCGCTCACCAGGTGCACGGCAGGGTCCGCGGCCCCCGGATCATCGTCTTGCGGCGCCAGGCCACCTCCTCGGCGGGGACCGCCAGCCGCAGGTCCGGCAGCCGCTCCAGCACCGTGTCGACCAGCAGCTCGATCTGCGTCCGGGCCAGCACCGCGCCCGTGCAGTGGTGCGGCCCGTTCCCGAACGCCAGATGCGGGTTGGGGTCCCGGTCGGGGTCGATGGCGCCCGGGTCCGGGAACACCTCCGGGTCGCGGTTGGCGGCCAGGTACGACACGTACACCGGCTCTCCCGCGGAGATCCGCTGCCCGGACAGCTCGACGTCCTCCAGGGCGATCCGGGCGAGGCCCACGCTGCTGCGGTGCGGAACGAAACGCAGCAGCTCGTCGAGGACCGGCCCGCGCTCCGCCGGCCGCTCCCGCACGCGCGTCATCAACTCCGGCCGGGTGAGCAGGAGGTACAGGATCTGCCCGCAGTTGTGGGTGACGGCCTCGCCGCCGATCTGCAGCGGCCCGGCGAGCCCGATCGCCTCCTCCTCGCCCACCTCGCCGCGCGCCACGGCGGCCCCCAGCATGGCGTAGACGTCCTCGCCGCGGCCGTCGGAGCGCGCCCGTACCGTCTCGGTGATCCACCCGTAGAGGCCCTTCTTGGCCCGCTCGGCCGCCTCGGCGCCACCGGACGTGGAGATGATCTGCCGGGTCCAGGAGTGCACCCGCTCCCGCTGGTCCGCCGGTACCCCCATCACCTCGCTGACCACGGCCGGCGGAAACGGCTCCAGCACCCGTTCCACCAGGTCCGCGGGCGGCCCGTCCGCCACGACGCCGTCCAGCAGCCCGTCGAGGATCCTCTGGGCCCGGGGCCGCAGCCGCTTCATCGCGCTGACGGTGAACGCGCTCGCGACCACCTTGCGCAGCCGGTTGTGGTCCGGCTGGTCGGCCCACGCCAGCGAGCCCGGCATCGGCTTGAAGTGCGGCGCCATCCGCGTGACCTGGCGCCTGGTCACCTCGGCCCGGCTGAACCGAGGGTCGTTGGTGACGGTCCGGACGTCCTCGTACCGGGTGGCCAGCCACGCCCAGCCCTCGCCGTGCGGCAGCCGGATCCGGGTGAGCGGCCCCTCGCGCATCAGGTCGGCGAGCACCGGGTCGAAGTCGGTGCCGTCCAGATCCGGCGTCGGCCAGTCCCTCACCGGGGGTTCGGTGAGCGTGGTGGTCTCCTCTGTCATGCCCCCACCCTGACCGCCGTCCGCCCGGCTGTCGCCCCGGAGTGCTCCAGCCGGAGGTCACCCGGGCAGCGCGTCGACGAGCCGCGCCAGCGCCGAGGCGAGCCGGGACAACCCCGGCCCGGCGGGACCGCCCGGCTCGCTCATGTACGTGTCCCGGCGGATCTCGACCATCAGCGCACTCACCCGGGGCACGGTCCCGTAGAACTCCAGCGGCACGTACGTACCGGCGAACGGGCTGTCGAAGCCGGTTCCCCCGCACTCCGCGAACGCCTCCCGGGCCGCCGCCGCCAGCCAGGGCGGGGTGTGGAAGGAGTCGGTGCCCAGGCAGACCGGCGGGCGCGGGCCGTCGCCGTGCAGCTCGTAGGGCAGCCGGACGGCCGGGTAGGAGTGCACGTCGACGATCACGGCCCGGCCGGTGGCCGCCAGCCGCCCGGCGACGGCCCGCGTCATCGCCCGCGCGTACGGCCGGAAGTACCGCTCGACCAGCGGCTCGGGATCACCGTCCCCGGCCCGCAGCACCTCCTGGTGCGTGGTCCGTGTGTACACGGCCCCCATCCCGACGGCGCGCATCTCCTCCCGTTCGTCCGGGAACCGCTCCGGATCCACCACCAGCCGCGACAGCCGGTTCACGAACCGCCACGGCGTCACGGCGGCCAGCCGGGCGGCCTCCTCGGCCAGCTCCGCGGTGTGCGCGTCGGTGATGAGGTCCAGTTCCCGCTCCAGCTCCCCGTCGTCCAGCAGGATCCCGGCCCGCACACCGGCCGGGATCTCCCGGGCGGAGTGCGGCACGTGCAGGATCACGGGGGAGTCGTCGGCACCCGGCAGCAGTTCGCAAGTCAGGGGCGGCGCGGGACGGGACACTGGGCGGCTCCGGGGCGGTTCGACGACGTACGGCGGGACCGGCGCCCGGAAACCGGCGCCGGAAGGATCAAGGTGCCATACGGGTCTGACAACGGGTGCACGGGCCCGGTCGCCGGACCAGCCGCGGGCCGGAGTCCCCGCGGTCACCTAAGTCACCGCGGTGCGCACGGGCGGCATGACCGCGCCCCGCCCGGGGACGGTCCCGGGCGGGGCGCGGCGGCGGGGCGTTACGAGGTCAGCTCAGCGACGCCAGCGCCTCGTTCCAGGTCGCCGACGGACGCATCACCGCGGCGGCCTTGGCCGGGTCGGGCTGGTAGTAGCCGCCGATCTCGGCCGGCCGGCCCTGGACCGCGTTCAGCTCGTCGACGATCTTCTGCTCGTTCGCGGCGAGCGTCTCGGCGAGCGGCGCGAACGCCTTGGCGAGCTCGGCGTCCTCCGTCTGCCGCGCCAGCTCCTGAGCCCAGTACAGGGACAGGTAGAAGTGGCTGCCGCGGTTGTCGATGCCGCCGACGCGACGGGTCGGGGACTTGTCCTCGTTGAGGAAGGTCGCCGTGGCGCGGTCGAGGGCGTCGGCCAGCACCTTGGCGCGGGCGTTCCCGGTGGCGGTGGCGCACTGCTCCAGGGAGGGCACCAGGGCGAAGAACTCACCGAGGGAGTCCCAGCGCAGGTAGTTCTCCTTGACCAGCTGCTGGACGTGCTTCGGCGCGGAGCCGCCGGCGCCCGTCTCGAACAGGCCGCCGCCCGCCATCAGCGGGACGACCGACAGCATCTTGGCGCTGGTGCCCAGCTCCAGGATGGGGAACAGGTCGGTCAGGTAGTCGCGCAGCACGTTGCCGGTGACGGAGATGGTGTTCTCGCCGCGGCGGATGCGCTCGATCGACAGCTTGGTGGCCTCGACCGGCGCCAGGATCCGGATGTCCAGACCCTCGGTGTCGTGCTCCGGCAGGTACGCCTCGACCTTCTCGATCAGCCGCGCGTCGTGGGCGCGGGTCTCGTCCAGCCAGAAGACGGCCGGGTCGCCCGTGGCGCGGGCGCGGGTGACGGCCAGCTTCACCCAGTCCCTGATCGGCGCGTCCTTGGTCTGGCAGGCGCGGAAGATGTCGCCCGCGGCGACCGGCTGCTCCAGGACCACGTTGCCGGCCTGGTCGACCAGGCGGACGGTGCCCGCCGCCGGGATCTCGAAGGTCTTGTCGTGCGAGCCGTACTCCTCGGCCTTCTGCGCCATCAGGCCGACGTTCGGGACGGAGCCCATGGTGGCCGGGTCGTAGGCGCCGTTGGCGCGGCAGTCGTCGATCACGGCCTGGTAGACGCCGGAGTACGAGGAGTCCGGCAGGACCGCGAGGGTGTCGGCCTCCTGGCCGTCCGGGCCCCACATGTGGCCGGAGGTGCGGATCATGGCCGGCATGGAGGCGTCGACGATCACGTCCGAGGGGACGTGCAGGTTGGTGATGCCCTTGTCGGAGTCGACCATCGCCAGGGCCGGGCCCTCGGCGATCTCCGCCTCGAAGGACGCCTTGATCGCGTCGCCCTCGGGCAGCGCCTGAAGCCCCTTGAGGATGCCGCCGAGGCCGTCGTTCGGGGAGAGCCCGGCGGCGGCCAGCGCGGCGCCGTACCGCTCGAACGTCTTCGGGAAGAAGGCGCGGACGACGTGGCCGAAGATGATCGGGTCGGAGACCTTCATCATGGTGGCCTTCAGGTGCACCGAGAACAGCACGCCCTCGGCCTTGGCGCGGGCGACCTGGGCGGTGAGGAACTCGCGCAGCTCGGCGACGCGCATCACGGAGGCGTCGACGACCTCACCGGCGAGGACCGGTACGGACTCGCGCAGCACCGTGGTGGTGCCGTCCTCGGCCGCCAGCTCGATCCGCAGCGTGCCGTCCTCGGCGACGACGGCGGACTTCTCGGTGGACCGGAAGTCGTTCTCGCCCATGGTCGCCACGTTGGTCCGGGACTCGGGGGTCCAGGCGCCCATGCGGTGCGGGTGGGTCTTGGCGTAGTTCTTCACCGAGGCCGGGGCACGGCGGTCGGAGTTGCCCTCGCGCAGGACCGGGTTCACGGCGGAGCCCTTGATCTTGTCGTAGCGGGCCTTGATCTCCCGCTCCTCGTCGGTCTTGGGGTCGTCCGGGTAGTTCGGCAGCGCGTAGCCCTGCGCCTGCAGCTCGGCGACCGCGGCCTTGAGCTGCGGGATCGACGCCGAGATGTTCGGCAGCTTGATGATGTTGGCCGCCGGCGTCTTGGCCAGCTCGCCCAGCTCGGACAGGGCGTCCGGGATGCGCTGGTCCTCGGTGAGGTACTCCGGGAACACCGCGATGATGCGTCCGGCCAGGGAGATGTCACGGGTCTCCACAGTGACACCCGCCTGCGAGGCGTAAGCCTGGACCACCGGCAGGAAGGAATACGTCGCCAGGGCCGGGGCCTCGTCAGTGTGCGTATAGATGATGGTCGAGTCAGTCACCGGGTGCTCCGCTCCACGTCTGCAACATTGCTCGACATCAAGATATCTCGTGAGCGGGTCCGGCTCGACAGGGGTGGCCACAACGGCGGCGGCCCGGGGAGGCGACCGGCGCCCGGGCCGGTCGGCTCCCCGGCGCGGCGCCCGGTCGGGACGTGAGAAGGCCGGCCGGACCGGTACGTGTGTCCGTCGAGCCGGCGGGACGCGCGCCGGCAGGGCCGCGACGCGCGTGCGCCGCGCCGGGAGGCGTCGGCCGAGCCGGGGAGGCGTCGGCCGAGCGGGGGAGGCGTCGGCCGAGCCGGGGGAGGTGTCAGTCGAGCCGGACGACGGGCAGTCCGCCCGGCTCGGCGTTCTGCGCGCCACGCTGCTGCGGGATCGCCCCCGGGCCGAGCAGATTGACGTCGCGGGCGGGCGCCGGGATCCGGATGCCCTCCGCGCGGAACCGCCGGTGCAGCCGCTTGATGAACTCGTGCTTGATCCGGTACTGGTCGCTGAACTCCCCGACGCCGAGGATCACGGTGAAGCCGATCCGCGAGTCACCGAAGGTGTGGAAGCGCACCGCGGGCTCGTGGTCGGGCACCGCCCCGGTGATCCCGGTCATCACCTCCGAGACGACCTCCATGGTCACCTTCTCCACCCGGTCCAGATCGCTGTCGTAGGCGACGCCGGCCTGCACGAGGATCGTCAGCTGGTGCTCGGGCCGCATGAAGTTGGTCATGTTGGCCTTGGCCAGCTGGCCGTTGGGAATCACGATCAGGTTGTTGGACAGCGCCCGCACGGTCGTCTGACGCCAGTTGATGTCCTCGACGTAGCCCTCCTCGCCACTGCTCAGCTTGATGTAGTCACCGGGCTGGACCGTCTTCGAGGCGAGGATGTGGACACCGGCGAAGAGATTGGCCAGCGTGTCCTGCAGCGCGAGGGCCACCGCCAGACCGCCGACGCCGAGGGCGGTGAGCAGCGGGGCTATGGAGATCCCGAGCGTCTGCAGCACCACCAGGAAGCCGATGGCCAGTACCAGGATCCGGCTGATGTTCACGAAGATCGTGGCCGACCCGGCGACACCGGAGCGGGACTGGGTGACACTGCTCACCAGCCCGGCGACCACCCGTGCCGCCGACATGGTCGCGACGACGATGAGCAGCACCGTCAGACACTGGTTCACGGTGTGCTGCACGGCCCGCGTCAGCGGCAGCACCGCGCCCGCGGCCGCCGCCCCGCCCGCGATCGCCGCCCACGGCACCACCGTGCGCAGCGCGTCCACGATCACGTCGTCGCCGCTCCACTTGGTCCGCTTGGCGTGCTTGCCCAGCCAGCGCAGCAATGCGCGGGACAGGAACGCCGCGAGGAGCCCGGCGGCCACGGCCACACCGGAGAAGACGAGGTCGTGCGCCGTCAGCGAGCGGGTCATCACCGGGCACCTCCGAAGGTACGCTCCACGGCCGACGAGGCCGCCGACGGTCGGATGTGAGAACGCGTCACGTTGTCCACCTGCTCGTTTGCGGGAAGTGCGATCACGCGCGCCGGGCGACTCCACCGACCGCGTGAGCGCTCATCTTGCCGCATTCTGAACGCCAGTTCGCGCACGGCGGGGAGCGGACCGGCCCGGACCGGTGCAGCCGCATGACCGGCCGGGCCGACGGCGGTCGGCGTACCCGGGCCGCCGCATGACGTAACCGGGCCCCCTCATCCGGGCTGAGCCGTTCCGCACTCGGGGCCGGGGCGGCCGGGCCGGGGGGACGGGGATCCATCCGTCAGCGGGGCCTCTGGTCGCCCGCGCGATCGCTACCGAGGCCGTGCCCGAGTTCCGACCCGTGCCCGAGTTCCGACCCGAGCCCCAGCCCCAGTCAGAGACTTGGCCGTGCCTGCCCTGCCTGCCGTTCCCGAGCCCGAGCGGCCCGCCAACCGTCCCCGACGCGCGCCCCGGCCGCGCTTCTCACAGCACCTTCCACCGCACCAGCGCCCCCAGCGTCAGCGCCCCCGGCACCAACGGCAGCCACACCGTGATGATCCGGTAGGCGAGCACCACCGCCGTGGCCGCGGCGACCGGGCCGCCGGCCGCCACCAGTGCCACGACCAGCGCCGCCTCAACCGAGCCGATGCCGCCCGGGGTCGGTACCAGCGCCACCGCGACCGTCGCCGCGAGATAGGCCACCATGACGTGCCCGGGCGGCACCGCCAGCCCGAGCGCCCGCGCCACCAGCACCAGCGCGGCCGACTGCAGCGCCGGGAACGCCAGGGACCCGCCCCACAGTGCCAGCGCCCGCCCCGGCAGGGTGTGCACCGAGCGCGCCTCGGCGAGCGCCGTCCGCAGGAAGGCGGACACCATCGTGCGCAGCCGCCGTACGAGGACCAGTGCGGCCACCGCCACCAGCAGCACGCCGCCGAGCACCGCCAGCATCGGCCAGAGCGCCCCCCGCGGCAGCAGTGGGCCGAGCCGCAGGGCCTGCGGGAACGCCAGCGCAAGCATCACCAGCAGCCCGACCCGGCCCACCCCCTCGGCCAGCAGGTACAGCGCGAGCGCCGCCGCCGCGCGGGCCGGCGGCACGCCGCACACCGTCATGAACCGCAGATTGACGGCGCCCGCGCCGAGCCCGGTGGGCATCAGATGGTTGGCCGCGCCGGCGGCGAACTGGGTGGCGAGCAACCGCCGCCGGGGCAGCCGCAAGACCACCGCGCCCTGCCGGGTGACGGCGGCGGCCACCCAGGTCAGGCAGGTCACCCCGACGGCCGCCATCAGCCACGGCCACTCGGCCCGCCGCACCTGCCCGAACCCCTCGACGAGCACCTGCCGATGCCGCACCGCCACCACGCCGACGAGAGCCGGCGGCAGCAGGCACAGCAGCCGGCGGACCGGAACGCGCCCCGGACGGCGCGGCACACCCTGGTGAAGCTCTGCCACGGTCACGTCCGCAGATCCTGCCCGCGCCACCCCAACGGGGGATGGCCGCGCCACGACCCCCGGCTTACACGCGGACACCGGTCCGGACGCCGGTCCCCGCTCCGGTCCGGATGCCGGTCCCCGCTCCGATCGGGATGCCGGTCCCCGCTCCGATCGGGGCTTCGGTCCGCTCGCCGACCGGGGCACCGGGCCGCGTCCCGGCGGCCCGGTCTTGACCTCAATGCCGGTCGAGGTTCTAGGTTCTCGGCCATGAGCATGGAGACCACGGCGTGGATGCAGCTGCACAGCGTCCTGAACGCCCAGCAGGACCGCCGCCCCTTCGACCGAGACACGCTGCGCCGCATCGCCGCGTTCGCCCGCCCGCACCGCCGCCGGATCGCGCTCTTCGTCGTGCTCGGGGTGGTGACCGCACTGTTCGCCGTGGCCACCCCCCTGCTGGCCGGGCGGGTCGTCGACGCGATCGTGACGCACGGCGAGGACGGCACCGTCGTCGGGCTCGCCCTGCTCATCGCGGTCATCGCGGTCCTGGAGGCCGGGCTGGGCATCCTCGCCCGGAGGCTGTCGGCGACGCTCGGTGAGGGACTCATCCTCGATCTGCGGACGGCTGTGTTCGATCATGTGCAGCGCATGCCGGTCGCGTTCTTCACACGTACTCGTACGGGCGCGCTCGTCTCCCGGCTCAACAACGACGTCATCGGGGCCCAGCGGGCGTTCAGCAACACCCTGTCCGGAGTGGTGAGCAACTTCGTCACCCTGCTGCTCACCCTGGTCGTCATGCTCACCCTGTCCTGGCAGGTCACGCTGATCGCGCTGGTCCTGCTGCCGGTGTTCGTGGTGCCCGCCCGCCGCATGGGCCGCCGGATGGCCGCCATGCAGCGGGAGGCGGCCGCCCTCAACGCCGCGATGGGAACCCGGATGACCGAGCGGTTCTCCGCGCCCGGGGCGACTCTGGTGAAGCTCTTCGGCCGCCCGGAGGAGGAGTCCGCGGAGTTCGCCGAGCGCGCGGCGCGCGTCCGCGACATCGGGATCCGCACCGCGACCGCACAGTCCGTCTTCATCACCTCCCTCACCCTGGTCTCCGCGCTGGCCCTCGCCCTGGTCTACGGGCTCGGCGGCCACCTCGCCCTGGAGGGCACCCTCGACCCCGGCGCCGTGGTCGCGTTGGCGCTGCTGCTGACCCGCCTGTACGCGCCGCTGACGGCGCTCGCCGGAGCGCGCGTCGAGGTGATGAGCGCGCTGGTGAGCTTCGAGCGGGTCTTCGAGGTGCTAGACCTGGATCCGCTGATCGACGACCGTCCGGACGCCCGGGAGGTGCCCGACGGGCCGGTGTCCGTCGAGTTCGACGACGTCCGCTTCGCCTACCCGTCCGCCGACAAGGTCTCCCTCGCCTCCCTGGAGGAGGTCGCCGCCCTCGACACCCGCGGCGGCGAGGACGTGCTGCACGGTGTGTCCTTCCGCGCCGAACCCGGGCAGACCATCGCCCTCGTGGGCTCCTCCGGTGCCGGCAAGTCGACCATCGCCCAGTTGCTTCCGCGTCTGTACGACGTCGATTCGGGTGCCGTCCGCATCGGCGGCGTGGACGTGCGCGAACTCGGCTCCCGCTCTCTGCGGGCCACCCTCGGCATGGTCACCCAGGACGGCCATCTCTTCCACGACACCGTCCGCGCCAACCTGCTGCTGGCCCGGCCGGGCGCCGACGAGGAGGAGCTGTGGGACGCGCTGCGCCGCTCCCGCCTCGACGAGCTGGTCCGGTCACTGCCCGACGGTCTGGACACGGTGGTGGGGGAGCGCGGCTACCGGCTGTCCGGCGGTGAGCGCCAGCGCATGACCATCGCGCGGCTGCTGCTCGCCCGCCAGCGGGTCGTCATCCTCGACGAGGCGACCGCGCACCTCGACAACACCTCCGAGGCCGCGGTGCAGGAGGCCCTCACCGAGGCGCTGTCGGGCCGTACGGCCGTGGTCATCGCCCACCGGCTCTCCACGGTCCGCGCCGCCGACCGGATCCTGGTCGTGGAGGCCGGCCGCATCGTCGAACAGGGCACGCACGACGAGCTTCTCGCCGCCGCGGGCCGTTACGCCGAGTTGTACCGCACCCAGTTCGAGGAGCCGACCACGGTGCAGACCGTGGCGTAGCGGTTTCGGTTCCGGGCCCGGGCGGTGCGGTCAGGTCAGCGGCGCAGCCACTCGTCGAGGAGCGCCGCCTCGGTCGTGCTGAGCCCGGGCAGGTCGGGCACGAGGGTGCGGAAGGCGGCGACCACCGCCGTCCGGTCCTGGACGGCGACGGCGGGTTCGTCCGCGAGGACGGCGCGCGCCACCGCGTCGAAGGCGGCGTCGGCCAGGCCCGGGTCGTTCCGCTCCGGCGGCAGGGTCAGCAGGGTGTGGACGGTGCCGACCCCCGCCGCGCGGATCAGGTTGACCGCCCGCTCCTCGCTCACCGTGAGCCGCCCCGCGGCGGCGACCCTGCGCACCCGCTCGGCGAGGATCCGCACCCCCGCGGTCTGAGCGGGGGTGTCGCGGGCTCGGACCGGGTCCAGCAGCAGGCCGTAGACAAAGGGGTTGGCCAGGCCGAAGTCGATCTGGGCGTGCCACCCGGCGCGCAGGTCCGCCACGGGGTCGTCCGAGACCGCGGTGGCCTGCTTGCCCGCGACGTGCTCGGCGAAGACGTGCTCCGCCGCGGCGTCCAGCAGGTCGTCCTTGTCCTGGAACAAGCGGTAGAGAGCCGGGGGCTGAAGCCCGGCCTCCTGGGCCACGCGGCGGGTGGTCACCGCGGCCGGCCCCTGCTCGCGCAGCAGACCGGCAGCGGCCTTCACGATGCGGTCCCGGGTCATGTCCCGCCGCTGGGTGTTCGACGCCATGGATCCGATGGTATCGCCGGGTTGTGACAGTCGGTGCTTCCAGCGGAAATGTCGGTGTTCGTCATCGGGCAGCCTCCGTCATGTCGCTCTTCCCGCCGCAGGCGGTCCACGCGGCGACCGAGGACGTCGCCCGGCAGCCGGTTCCCCCGCCGCCCGCCGCGTGAGCCGACCGGCGCGAACGCCCCGGCGGGGCGGGCCGACGGCGTGGCCCGGGCAGGCGGGGTCACCTGGTGAGCGGGGTCGGCTTCGGCCGGGTGGGCAGATCGAGCTGGTACTCGTGCGTGCGGCGCTCCGTGCCGAAGCCCAGCCGACGGTTGACGTCGATCATGTGGACGTTGTCCTCGGCGTTGTCGGTCCTGACGGCCGTGACGGCGGGGTGTTCGGCGCGCAGCCGCCGCAACATGGCGGCCTTGACCCACAGGCCCAGCCCGTGGCCGCGGTGGGCGGGGACGACCGCCGTGTCGTACTGCTCGGCCCGTGCGGTTCCGCCCCGGGGCAGCACGATCTCGGTGTAACCGGCCATGCTGCCGTCCTCATGGACCGCCGCGACGGTCAGCAGGGTGTCCCCCCGCCCGGACACCACCTCGGCCATGGAGCGCACCCGGTCGGCGTCCCACTGCGATGTGCCGTAGTCCAGGTCACCGACGGGCATGTCGTTCATCGCGTTCTTGGCGGCGGCGAAGGCGTCGGCGAGGACGTCGGGGACGGTGCCGGTCCAGCCGGCCAGCCGGTACCCCGGGCGCTCGGCGTCGGCGAGCTCGTCGACCTCGGTCCAGTCCACGTCGGCGAGGCTCAGGACCAGGTGGTTCAGCGTGAGGGCGCGGGAGAACCCCGACCGCTCGCAGAACGCCTCGCCCGGGCTGTCGGCGGCCGTCTCGGTGATCAGGCTGCGCCGGTTGTCGGCCCGGCACGCGTCCAGGACCGCCGACAGGAGCAGGGAGCCGGTTCCGCGGAGGCGGTGCGCGGGGTCGACGTGGAGTTGGAGTTCGGCCAGGTGGTCCCGGCCGGGCGAGCTGAACAGACGCAGGGCCGCGACCCCGGTCACGACGTCATCGGAAGCGGTGGCCAGCCAGGTGAGCCGTCGGCTGTCCAGGCCGGGCGTGGCGAGCTGGGCCTGGATCTGCTCGGGCGCGGGTGCGGGGACCCCGGGGAGATCGTGGGCCATCGAGGCGGCGACGACGCGGTGCCAGGCAGCGGCGTCGGCCATCGGGACGCTGGGCGGAGAGGTGAGACGGACGTGGTCGGTCACGGCCGGCGGCTCCTGCGGTCGGGGTCGTCGAACTGGCTTACACCCTACGGACCTTGATGACCTGGCGCATCGCCGACCGTGCCGCGCATCGGCCACCGTGTGTGCTCCTCCAGGCTGCCGCGGTCACTGTCGGGTGACGCGATCACGGTCAGGTGGCGTGCGGCGCGGGCGGCGTACCACCCCTGCCGCACGCCCGGCGGCGGCTCAGCGTCCGGCGAGGAGTTCCAGCGTGTCGATCACGCGGTTGGAGAAGCCCCACTCGTTGTCGTACCAGGCGACCACCTTGATGTGGCGGCCGTCGACGCGGGTGAGGGCCGAGTCGAAGATCGACGAGGCGGGATTGCCGGTGATGTCGGAGGAGACCAGCGGGTCCTCCGAGTACTCCAGGACACCGGCGAGCGGCCCCTGCGCCGCGGCGCGGTACGCCGCCAGCACCTCGTCGCGCGTCACGTCGCGGGCGACGGCCGTGTTGAGCTCCACGATCGAACCCACCGGCACCGGCACCCGGATCGAGTCGCCCGACAGCTTGCCGTCGAGGTTCGGCAGCACCAGGCCGATCGCCTTGGCGGCGCCGGTCGTGGTCGGCACGATGTTGACACCGGCGGCCCGGGCGCGACGGGCGTCGCGGTGCGGACCGTCCTGCAGGTTCTGCTCCTGCGTGTAGGCGTGCACCGTCGTCATGAAGCCGTGCTCGATCCCGGCGAGTTCGTCGAGGACGGCCGCCAGCGGCGCGAGCGCGTTGGTGGTGCAGGAGGCGTTCGACACGATCGTGTGCAGGGCCGGGTCGTAGGCGTCGGTGTTGACCCCGAACGCGAGGGTGACGTCGGCGCCGTCGGAGGGCGCGCTGACGAGCACCTTCTTGGCGCCGGCGTCGAGATGGGCACGGGCGGCCTTGGCGGAGGTGAAACGCCCGGTGGCCTCCAGCACGATGTCGACGCCGAGGTCGGCCCACGGCAGCTGCGCCGGTTCCCGCTCGGCCAGCACCGTGATCCGGTGTCCGTCGACGACGAGGGCGTCCCCGTCGACGGACACCGGGCGCCCGAGCCGGCCGGCCGTGCTGTCGTAGGCGAGCAGGCGGGCGAGCGTGGCGGGCTCGGTGAGGTCGTTGACCGCGACGATCTCGAGGGCGCTGTCGCGCTCCAGCAGGGCGCGCAGCACGTTGCGCCCGATGCGGCCGAATCCGTTGATGGCGATGCGAGTCATGAGTGGTGTCCCTTCCCTTCGCCACCAGGCTCGCCCGTGGCGCACGCCGCCGACAGTGGCGGGAGTGCCACGGTTCAAAAGGATCGCGCCAGCCGCCGGGTCCCGCCCCGGGCGTCACTCGCCCCGGGTGAACGTGCGCCGGTACTCGCTCGGGGTGGTGCCGAGGATGCGCTGGAAGTGCAGCCGCAGGTTCGCGCCGGTGCCGAGGCCGACGTCGGCCGCGATCTGTTCGACGCTGCGCTCGGAGCGCTCCAGCAGCTCGCGGGCCACGTCGACGCGGGCACGCATCACCCACTGCATCGGCGTGTAGCCGGTCTCCTCGACGAACCGCCGGGAGAACGTGCGCGGCGACACCTCGGCCTGCCGCGCCAGCGTGTCCAGGGTGAGGGGCTCACCGAGCCGGTGCAGCGCCCACTCGCGGGTGGCGGCGAAGCGCTCGCCGAGCGGCTCGGGGACGCTGCGCGGCACGTACTGGGCCTGGCCCCCGCTGCGGTAGGGGGCGGCGACCAGGCGACGGGCCGCGTGGTTGGACGCGGCCACCCCGAGGTCGCCGCGCAGGATGTGCAGGCACAGGTCGATGCCGGAGGCGGCGCCGGCCGAGGTGAGCACGCTGCCCTCGTCGACGAACAGCACGTTCTCGTCCACCCGCACGAGCGGATGCCTGGCCATGAGCTGCCGCGTGTAGTGCCAGTGCGTCGTGGCGCGCCTGCCGTCGAGCAGGCCCGTGGCGGCGAGCGCGAACGCGCCCGTGGAGATGGCGGCGAGGCGTGCGCCGCGGGCGTGGGCGGCGATCAGCGCGTCGACGACCGGCCGCGGCGGATCCTCGCGGTCCGGGTGCCGGTAGCCGGGGACGAAGACGATGTCCGCCCACGCGAGCGCGTCGAGGCCGTGGGCGACGGAGTAGGAGAGGCCGTCGCCGCCGGTCACGAGACCCGGCTGCGCCCCGCACACCCGCACTTCGTACGGCATGCTCGCGCGGGTGGTGAAAACCTGCGCCGGAATGCCGACGTCGAGCGGCTTCGCACCTTCGAGCACGAGGACGGCGACACGATGCAGGCGTGAGGCGGGCATGGGACAGAGGCTACGGGGGAGGTGACCTCGCCACGTCCACAGCCCGCCCGACGGCGCCGGGACGGGCATCGGCCATCACTTCGGATGGCCGGCGCAATACCGGGCAGCTCGCGGGCGGCCGTACCCGGTCCACCCCGGACCGAAGCCCCGGCGCTCGCGGACGGTCCGGGGATCGCCGGTGTTCGGAGAGCGGGCCGGTCAGCGGCCCAGCCGTCGGGCCTCGACGAGTACCAGGCTCTCCGGGTGCAGGGTCGGGGCCTGGACACCCAGCACCGCCAGGGCACGCCCCGACAACTCGACGCCCTCCGGCGTCCACCACGGCAGCCCGCTCGTCGTCGGACCGTGGAACTCGTCGCCCGGCGCGAGCGGAGCGACCCTGTAGTGGGCGTCCTCCGCCAGACCGGGAAGACGCACCCTGCCCGCGGGCGCCTGGACACTCGTGGCCGTCTGTACCAGGGCGTACACGGCACGGGACCGGTCGGGCGCGACGACGCCGTGCACCAGCAGCGCCGGATCGGGGTGGTCGGCGTGGACGACCGACCCGCTGTGCAGCAACGGCCGCAGCCGCTTGTGCGCGGCGATCCATTCGGCCAGCCTGCGGCGTTCCCCGGCGGTCGCCCGGGTGAGGTCCCACTCGATTCCCATGTGGCCGAACAGCGCGGTGCCGGCGCGGAAGTCGAGGCCGTGCGTACGGCCCGTGGTGTGCGAGGTGGGTGCGCCGACATGGGCGCCCATCAGCTCCGGGGGGAGCAGGAGCCCCGTCCAGCACTGGATCTGCTGGCGCTCCAGGGCGTCGATGCAGTCGCTGGTCCAGACCCGGTCGGTGCGGTCGAGGATCCCGAGGTCCACGCGGGCGCCGCCCGAGGAGCAGGACTCGATCTCCAGCTCCGGGTGCCGTCGGCGCACCTCGTCGAGCAGCGCGTACACCGCGGCGGTCTGGGCGTGCACGCCGCCGACGCCGTACGGGCCGCTGCCCGCGTCGATCAGGTCGCGGTTGTGGTCCCACTTCAGGTAGTCGACCGCGTACTCGGTGACCAGGGCGTCCAGCCGCTCCAGTACGTAGGCGTAGGCGTCCGGCCGACCGAGGTCCAGGACGTGCTGGTGCCGTGCCTCGGGAGGCAGGCGCCCGGCCACGGACAGGATCCAGTCCGGGTGCGCCCGGGCCAGGTCCGAGTCCAGGTTGATCATCTCGGGTTCGACCCAGAGGCCGAACTGCAGCCCCAGGGAACGGACGTGGCTGACGAGCGGGTGCAGGCCGGCGGGCCACACCTGCGGGTCGACGTACCAGTCGCCCAGCCCCGCGCGGTCGTCGCGGCGTCCGCGGAACCAGCCGTCGTCGAGGACGAAGCGCTCCGCCCCGACCTCCGCCGCCGCGTCCGCCAGGGCGGTGAGCTTGCCCAGGTCCTGCTGGAAGTAGACGGCCTCCCAGGTGTTGAGGGTGACCGGGCGGGGCCCCTTCGGGTGGTGCGGGCGGTCCCGCAGGAAGGTGTGGAAGCGCGCCGCCATGGCGTCCAGGCCCCGGCCGTACGAGCCGAGCAGCCAGGGGGTGTCGTAGGTGGCGCCGGGCTCCAGCCGCACCTCGCCGGGGAGCAGGAGTTCGCCGCCGCCGAGCAGCGAGACCCCCGAATTGGTGCGCTCGGCGAACGTACGGTGGTTCCCGCTCCAGGCGACGTGCAGGCCCCACACCTCTCCGTCGCGGAAACCGAAGCCGCGCTCGCCCGCCGCGTGGACGAGTGCGGCGTCGGCGCCGGTGCGCCCGCGCCGGTTCTCCCGCAGGTGCGTTCCGAGGGTGAACTCATGCCGCTGCGGCGACCGTTCACGCAGGTGACGGCCGGTGAGGTCGAGCAGTTCCGTGGCGTGGGCCGGCACCGGCAGCGTGAGCAGGAGCGCGTCGAGCGTGTAGGGGCGTTCGCCCTGGTTGGTGAGTGCGGCCCGCTGCCGTACGAGACCGGAGGAGGTGAGCTCCAGATCGATCCGCAGGGCGAGACCGGACGGGTCGTCGGTGGCCGTGACGGTCAGGCACCGAGGGCCCGGGGCGTGCAGTTCCCGGACCGTGAACGCGGGAGAGAAGCCGGTGCCCTCGCGGTGGCCGGACAGACCGGGGGTGCCCAGCCAGCCGGCGCTCTGCTCGGGCAGCACGCTCACGGGCACCGGCACGTCGGGGACGCTGGTGACCAGTTGGGCGAGGCTCACCCGGGCGAGTGCGGCAAGGCCGTCCCCGCCGCTGTCCTCGGCTCCGCCCGGCCGGTCGCCGAGATCGGCTCCCCAGTGCAGGATCCGGGGGAGCCGAGGCCCCGTGCAGTCCAGGACGAGGCTGGTGCCCGCGGCACGGAAGTGCAGCAGGTCGGAAGAACGGTCGGTGGTCACGTGGAGAGGCCTTCGTTCGTTCGGTCTTCTTGTGGATCTTCCGCGCGGCGGTTCACCGGGAGCCGGCGGTCAGGCGGGCTCGACGACGGTCAGTTCCCCGACCCGGCGTTCGATCAGCTCCCGGCACCCGGTGTCGATTCCGGAGTCGGTGATCAGAACGTCGGCCGCCTCCAGCGGAGCGATGCGCGCCAGTCCGACCACGTTCCACTTCGTGTGGTCGGCGAGCACCGCGACACGCCTGGCCGACCGGCACATCGCCCGGTTCGTGATCGCCTCCTCCAGGTTCGGCGTGCTGAAGCCGGCGGCGGCGCTCATGCCGTGCACGCCCATGAACAGCACGTCGACGTGGAGGGAGCTCAGCGCGGCGACGGCGAGCGGACCCACCAGGGCGTCGGAAGGCGTCCGGGCGCCCCCGGTGAGGACGACCGTCTGCTCCGTCCTCCGGTGGGCGCACAGAGTCTCCGCGACCTGGACGCTGTTGGTCACGACGGTGAGGTCCGGGACGTCGACGAGCCGCTGGGCGAGGGTCCAGGTCGTGGTGCCCGCGGTCAGGCCGACCGCCGCGCCCGGCACGGCCAGCCGGGCGGCCGCGGCCGCGATCGCCTCCTTGGCCGCGGTCTCCCGGGACTGCTTCTCCGCGAACTCCGGCTCCACGGAACCGCCGTACTCCGGTGTCGTCGCCCCGCCGTGGACCTTCTCCAGGTGACCCTGGCGGGCGAGTGCCTCCAGGTCTCGGCGGATCGTCACGTCGGACACGTCGAAGTGGCCCGTGAGCGCGCTCACCCGCACCGCGCCGTGCTGCCGGACCAACTCGGCGATCTTCTCCTGCCTCTGCCTGGCCAGCACGCCGTCATACCTCCGGCGACGTACCGGCGTGTTCCCGGACCACCAGGACCTCGCCCGCGCGTACCTCGGCCTTGCCGTCGACGGCCGTACCGCTCAGCAGGTCCACGCCCGCCGCGGGAACGGACACGTCGCGCGCGGTGTGGTTGATCACGAACAGGTACGAGGCGTCGGGCCCCCGCCTGCGCACCGCCTCGACCCCGGCCGGGACCTCCGCCGCGGCGGTGACCCCGGCCTCCTCGCAGACCCGGGCCAGGAACTCGCGCAGGCCGTCCGCGTCCGGGCGGGTCGCCACGTACCAGGACACGCCGTCGCCGTAGGAGTGTCGGGTGATCGCCGGGTGTCCGGCGACGGGACCGCCGCACGTCGGGTCGTCGGCGAACGACAGGAGTGTCTCGGCCCCGCGGGGTTCGACGAGTTCGCTCCACACCGTGGCCGTCGAGCCGTCGCCGAGCCGGACCGCCTCCGCCTCACGCAGCGGGAAGAACCCGTCCACTCGCACACCGAGCATGTCCCGGTAGGCACCGGGATACCCGCCGGCCCGGACATGGTCGTTCTCGTCGGTGACACCGCTGAAGAAGCCGACGGCAGCGTGCCCGCCGTCCCTGACGAAGGTTCCCAGAGATTCCGCGTCCGAGTCCGTCGTCAGACAGAGGCTGGGGACCAGCACCAGCCGGCGGCCGCTCAGCTCGCTTCCGGGATGGACGAGGTCGCAGGTGATACCCAGCGACCACAGCGCCTCGTACCAGTGGCGGACCAGGTCGAGGTAGCGCACGTCGCGCGAGGGGGTGGCGTCCATCTCCAGCGCCCACCACGCGTTCCAGTCGAAGAGGAGGGCCACGTCCGACTCGACGCGGCTGCCCCGTACCTCGGCCAGCGCCGCGAGGTCCCGGCCGAGGCCGGTGACCTCGCGCCACGTCGTGGTGTCCGTGCCGCCGTGGGGGAGCATCGCCGAATGCCACTTCTCGGCGCCGGCCGTCGACTGGCGCCACTGGAAGTACATGATGCCGTCCGCGCCACGCGCCAGATGCGCGAGGCTGTTGCGCCGCATCTGTCCCGGCGTCTTGGCGATGTTGCGGGGCTGCCAGTTGACCGCCGACGTGGAGTGCTCCATGAGTAGCCACGGTGCGCCCGCCCCCATGCCGCGCGCGAGGTCGGCGTCGAGGGACAGACCGATGTGTGCCTCCGGGTCCGCGGCGGTGAGGTACTGGTCCACCGACACGAAGTCGCACGCGTCGGCGAGTGCGAACCCGTCCACCTTCTTCTCCAGCGTCACCAGCAGGTTCGTGGTGAGCGGGGTGCCGGGCGCCAGACGGCGCACGATCTCGGCCTCCCGCCGGTGCAGTGCCAGGAGCGCGTCGGAGGAGAACCGCCAGTAGTCGAGCCGCTGGGTCGGATTGGCGACGGCGGTGGTGGCACGGGGCGGCATCACCTCCGCCCAGTCGCCGTACCGCTGGCTCCAGAACGCCGTGCCCCATGCCCTGTTCAGTCCGTCCAGATCTCCGTAGCGCTCCCGGAGCCAGACCCGGAACGCCTGCGCGCTGGTGTCGCAGAAGCAGTGCGCGTTGTGGTTGCCCCACTCGTTGTGGAGGTGCCACAACGCGAGCGCGGGATGGTCGCGGTAGCGGTCCACCAGCCGTTCGACGAGTCGCCCAGCGGCTTGCGCGTACGCCGGACTGCTGGGACAGAACGTCTGCCGTGAGCCGTGCCACAGCCGGACGCCGTCGGCGGTCATGGGGAGGGCTTCCGGGTGCCGCAACGAGAACCAGGGCGGCGGAGACGCGGTGGCGGTGGCGAGGTCGACCGCGATGCCGCCGGCGTGCAGCAGGTCCATGACCTCGTCGAAGAGCCCGAACTCGTACTCTCCCGGGCGGGGTTCGAGGAACGCCCACGAGAAGACACCGACGGTGACGAGGTTGACGCCGGCCTCCCGCATGAGGCGGACGTCCTCGTCCCACACGTCGCGCGGCCACTGCTCGGGGTTGTAGTCCCCGCCGTAGGCGATGCCGCCCAGCCGGTCGGAGAGCTGCTTGAGCGCGTCGTTCACGACTTCACCGCTCCCGCCGCGAGGCCGGCCTTCCAGTAGCGCTGCAGTACCAGGAAGGTGATGACGATCGGTACGACCGAGACCAGCGAGCCGGTGAGGCTGAGGATCTGCAGGGACGGGTCGCGGCTGACCTGGGACTGCCAGGTGAACAGGCCGAGGGTGACCGGGTAGAGACGGTCGTCCTGGAGCATCACCAGCGGCAGCAGGAAGTTGTTCCAGATGACGACGAACTGGAACAGGAAGATGGTGACCATGGCGGGCGACATCAGCCGCAGGGCCATGGTGAAGAAGGTCCGCAGCTCGCCGGATCCGTCGATCCGGGCGGCCTCCAGCAGTTCGTCGGGCACGGACGCGGCGGCGAAGATGCGCGAGAGATACACCCCGAACGGACTGACGATGCTGGGCAGGAAGACCGACCAGAACGTGTTGGTGCCGCCGACCTCGGCGAACAGCAGGAACAGCGGCAGGGCGAGCGCCGTCGCCGGGACCAGGACACCGCCGAGCACGACGGAGAACAGGAACTCCCGCCCGCGGAAGCGGTACTTGGCCAGCGCGTAGCCGGCCATGGCGGACAGCAGGGTGCCGACGGCCGCGCCCGCCCCCGCGTAGAGGAGGCTGTTGAACAGCCAGGGCAGGTAGATCCCGTCCTGCTTGTCGAACAGCGCCTTGAGGTTGTCGATCAGGTGGAAGTCCGAGAACCACAGGCCGAACGAGTCGACCAGGTCGCCCTGGCTCTTGGTGGCCGAGACGACGAGCCAGAACACGGGGAGCAGCATGTAGACGGCGATCACCGCCAGGAACGTGGTCGCGAGGACGACCGAGAGGCGGCTCTCCCGGGGGCCTCGGGCCTTCCCCTCCGTGGCCTGTCGGGGCGCGTGGGCGCCGGCGGTGTCGGTGAGGAGGCTCATGATTCAGCCTTTCGACCCGTGAGCTTGAGGAATCCGAAGGACAGGACGAACGTGGCCAGGGCCAGTGTCACCGACATGGCCGCGGCCTCGCTGTAGTTGTTCGCCGAGGCGAGCGAGTAGGCGGTCAGGTTCGGCGTGTAGGTGCTGGTGACGCTGGTGGAGATGGAGCGCAGCACCTGAGGTTCGGTGAACAGCTGAAGCGTGCCGATGATCGAGAAGACACCGGTCAGGATGAGGGCCGGGCGCAGGATCGGCACCTTGATCCGCCACGCGATTTTCGCCTCGCTCGCCCCGTCCATCCGGGCCGCCTCGTAGATGTCGGAGGGGATGGCCTGGAGAGCGGCGTAGATGATCAGCATGTTGTAGCCGGTGTACGTCCAGGTGACGATGTTGCCGATGGACCAGAGGATCATCCCCGAGCCGAGGAGGTCGGGCTCCGCCCCGACGTCGTTGAGCAGCTCGACGACGGGAGACAGCCGCGGGTCGTAGAGGAAGGCCCACATGAGGGCGGCGATCACACCGGGGATGCCGTAAGGAACGAAGTAGGCGATCCGGAAGAACCGCTTGAGCCGGGCCACGGTCGAGTCCAGCAGCAGCGCGAGCACCAGGGCCAGCAGCAGCATCACCGGGATCTGGACCAGCCCGAAGAGCAGCACGCGGCCCACGCTGTCGAGGAACTCCGCGTCGCCGAGAACCTCGGCGTACTGGTCGAGACCGGCGAACACCGTCGTCTTGTGACCGAAGGTGCCTCCGGTCCGCTCGGTCCGCAGCAGGCTCTGGTAGAACGCGTAGCCGACGGGCACCAGGGTGAACAGCACGAACGGCACGAAGAACGGCAGCAGGAACACGGCGGGCGCCCAGTTGCGCCTGCGGCGTCGGGGCATCGGTGCCGGGGTGGCTGCGGAGGGTGGCGCGGCTGTCGCCGCTGTCTGATCGGCGGTCATGTCGTGGCTACTTCCTGGGCTTCCTTGGCGAGGGACGCGGGGGCCGACGGCGGGCTGTCCCGCCCTGCCGTCGGCCCCGGGCTGTTACTTGGCGACCTTGAGGGACTGCTTCTCCAGGGAGTCCACCGTCTTGGTGTCCGCCTGCTTCAGTGCGTCCTTCAGCGTGCCCTTGCCTCCCAGGGCTCCGGCTATGCCGTCCCCCATGAAGCGGTAGGTGTCGGTCATCGTCGGACCGAAGGTCCAGTCCGTGTTCACGTTCTCGGCGGCCTCGGCGAAGGTGTCGAAGATTTTCTGGCCGCCGTAGAACGCCACGGGCTGCTGCAGGGCGTTCATCCGCAGACCGGAGGTGGCCGCCGGGTAGAGGCCGCCCTCACGGTTGAGGATCTCCAGCGCCTTGGGATCCGTGTTGAGCCACAGCGCGAACTTCGCGGCCTCGTAGGGGTGCTTGCTCTTGCCGAGCACCGCAGTCGTCGAGCCGCCCCAGTTTCCGGCCTTGTTCTCGCCCGCGGACCACTGGGGCATGGGCGCGACGCCCCACTTGCCGGCGGTGGCCTTGGCGTTGTCGCGGATGGTGCTGTAGCCCCAGGCGGCGCTCACCCAGGTCGCGACCTCGCCGCTGTTCCACGCCTTGTACAGCGCGGGTGAGAAGCCCTGGAGGTTGGTGGTGACCAGCTTCTCGTCGATCATCTTCTGCCAGTAGTCGGCCACTTCCTGGCCGGCCGGGCTGTCGACGTCGACCCGCCAGGTGTCACCGTCCTGCGCGAACATGTTCGCGCCCTTCTGCCACAGCAGTCCGGTGAACCAGTTCGGGTCGGTCTGTGAGAAATGCGTGATATAGGCCTTGCTGTCGGCCTTCTTCAGCTTCTTGGCCGCTTCGTAGTACTCGTCCCAGGTCTTCGGCACGGCTATGCCGTACTTCTCGAACAGGTCCTTGCGGTAGAACAGGGCCATCGGACCCGTGTCCTGCGGCACCGCCCAGACGCCGTCCTTGCCGTCGGCACCGAAGGTCACCTGGGACCACGTCCAGTCGGCGAAGTCGGCCTTGGCCTCCTTGACGCCCGCGCACGAGGCGATGTCGGTCAGACCGTCCTGGAGGCGGAAACTCGCCAGCGAGTCGTACTCGATCTGGCCGAGGTCGGGAGCGTTGCCCGCCTTCAGCGCGTTCGACATGTTCTGGTAGGTGCCGGCATTGCCGGCGGGCGTGGACTTGACGGTCACCTGGATGTCGGGGTTCTGGCGGTTCCACTCCGCCACGGCCTTGTCGACGCCAGGGATCCACGACCAGTACGACAGCTCGACCTTGCCCTCGCTCTTCTCGCACTTCGCCGCCTCGCCCGAGGCGTCGGCGTCGTCCGATCCGCCGCACGCCGCCGCGGTGGCGAGTACGGGAAGCACGGCGAGAGCCACCAGGGCTCTGCGCAGCGTGGGGCGTTGCGTCCGCAGTGACATGGCGTCTCCTCAGGTGTGTGCCGCCCTGCTACGTCCCTCGGAGGGGCGGCGTGGGCATACCCTGACCGTTAGCTGGCGGCAAAGTCAACACAGTCCCCCGGGAAATCACGGAATCAAACGCGAACCGTTATCGACGTTGTTCGCCTGCGTATCCGGCCCGCTGACCTGGGGTCGGTGACCTTGCCGACTGCGGGACGGGATTGTCGAACGTTGTCAGAAGGCACTTCCGTTAATGTGCTTCTGCGAATCGATTTCCCCGCGTCCCCGATTCCGAAGGCCACTTGGGGGGATGCCGTCGCGAATCGGGGGCGGCGAGTCCCGCGCCGACGCGCAGGCCGGTCGGCCTGGTCGAACGGTCGCGTCGGGTGGGTCCGGGCCGGCGTGGCGCCGGCGCGGGCGTGAGGGCGGTGGGTGGCGGCGAATGAGGGTTGCGAACAAAAAGAAACGAACCCTATGTTGCTTTCTGTTGACTGTTGAGGTCGGGGCTGGCATGCTGCCGCGACATCGGGGCTCTCGTCCAGGGGCGCACTCGTGTGCCGGGCTCCGGAGGTCCCTCTCCGGGGCCCGGGTGTCCCGGCGGTCGTCCCGCCGTGCCCCCGCGGCGCACAGCTGGGTGGAACGCGTCCCGTCCGGGGCGATGTGCGCCGGTGCCCGGGACGGTCGGCGACGGTGACGTTCAGCTGACGGCCGTCCAAGCGGACGACGGGTGCGACGGACCGGGCCGTCCCTCGCGGTGTCTGTGCCGCGCCGGCCGGTGCGCCCTTCGGCGTCTCAGGCCCTCACCCACGCCGGGAGCCCTACCCCCCACACGCCGCTCATCTCCGACGGCCTCCGACGGCCTCCGACGGCCCTCCAATGGCCCCACGACGGCCCTCCAACGGCTTACGCGCGGTGGTGGCCGGCGCAGGTGCCGCCCAGTGTCGAGAGCGCGGCCCTTCCCGAGAACGGAGCAGTTCCTTGCAGCAAGCAGCGCGCATCTCCCCTCAGGCCATGGAGGCGCTCTCGACGCCGGAACGGGTCGACACGCACCTCGGCCCTCTTGAGTTCCCGCTGGGCATGCCCACCTCGGAGACCGTCGACCGCGTCTACGACCGTCTGGACCATGTGCACGCCGTCCGCGGGTTCCTCGACGCGTACTGCGGCGTCAGCATGTGGGCGAGCCGCAAGGGCTTCCTCGAAGCGGGGATCAGGGACCACGACATCCCTGCTCTTCTCGGAGTTCATGGATCCCCACACGCTCGTGCTGACGGGGAACGCGGACACCGTCTACTTCGTGACCTTCCTCGACCTGACCGAGGGCCCGCTGGTGGTGGACATGCCGCCCCTCTCCCTCTGCTTCGTCAACGACATGTGGTACCGCTGGGTCGCGGATCCCGGCATGGCCGGACCGGATCGCGGGGAGGGCGGCAGATACCTCTTCGTACCGCCCGCCTACGACGGGCCTCTCCCGGAGGGAGGCTTCTTCACCCAGCGGATCCGCACCACACGGCTCCTCCTGGGCGGACGGGCGTTCCTGGAGAACGGCGACCCGAAGCCGGCGGCCGAGCGGATCAAGGAAGGCTTGCGCATCCACCGCTACGTCCCCGGGTTCTACGGAACCAGCATCGGGGAGATCGTCACGGGAGGCACGGCCCCGCCGCTGCCCTGGACCGCCGAGACGTGGACCGCCGCGCTCCGCAGGCCCGACCCGCCGCGCTTCGTCGACGGCTCCGGCCTGGCCGTCAACACGGTTCCGCCCGCGGACGCGACGTACTTCGACCTCGCGAGCGAACTCGTGCACGATCAGCCGGCCGAGGCGCTCGATCCCGAGATCGCCGGTTCTCTGGCGGCGATCGGGATCGTCAAGGGCCGGCCCTTCCAGCCCGACCCGCGGATGCGGGAGATCCTCACCGAGGCGGCCGCGGTGGGCAACGCGACGGCCCGTACCCTCGCGTGCCGCCCGCGCCCGGCCGAGGGGGCGCACTACTACGGGACGTCCCCCCAGTGGGTCAACGGCCTGCTCGTGTCCGGCTACGACTTCATGACACCGCCCGCGGACATCACCGACAGCGGCGTCGAGCCCCGCCCGGACGACGGCGCCCGGAAACTCAACCTGCGGTCCTGGTGGTCGTACCTGGGCGTGGGCATCAGCCCGGCGTTCACGGCGCCGCTGCCCGGCATCGGCTCGCAGTACCTGTTCGCGTTCGCCGACCGGGAGGACCGCACGCTCGACGGCGGCGAGCGCTACCGGCTGGTGCTCCCGCCGGACATCCCCGCCGGCCGGTTCTGGTCGGTCACCGTCTACGACAACCAGACGCGCTCGATGCTCGACACCCCGCAGCGCTTTCCCCGGGCAGGCAGCCAGGACTATCCGACCCCGGCGGCGGTCGCCGACGCGGACGGTACGACCACGGTGCACTTCGGGCCCGACCGGCCCGAGGGCGTGCCGGAGGGCAACTGGATCCAGACCACACCGGGCCGCGGGTGGTTCGCGGTCCTGCGCTTCTACACCCCCTGCGGCCGTTCTTCGACAAGACCTGGCGGCCGGGCGAGATCGAGGCAGTGGACTGACCTGGTGCGACGGTGCCACGAGGACACGCCGGCCCGGACGATGAGGTAGCCATGAGCACGACCCCCTTGGGGAGCTGGAACGACGGCGCCGCGAAGCGCGCGATCGTCGAGTTCGTGACGTCCGCGGCGACGGAAGGGACGCCGGGCTTCGTCGCACCGATGGACCGGATCGCCGTGTTCGACAACGACGGAACCCTGTGGGTCGAGAAGCCGGCGCCGGTGCAGATGCCCTTCGTCCTGGGAAAACTGGCCGCGCGGCTTGAGACCGACCCGTCGCTGGCCGATGAGCAGCCCTACCGGGCGCTCGCCGAGCGGGACGAGTCGTACCTCCGCGCGCTGAACGACCAGGACCCCGACGCCGTGACGTCGATGGTCGAGGCCGTCGGCTCGGCCTGGGAGGGCACCCCGTTCGGGGAGTTCGAGGCAGAGGCCACCCGCTACCTGGCGTCCTGGCGCCACGAACGCTTCGGCCTGCCCGCCACCGGCCTGGTCTACCGCCCGATGCTGGAACTGTTCGACTACCTCCGCGCACACGGCTGGCGCCTCTTCGTCTGCTCGGGTGGCGGACGCGACTTCATGCGGGTGATCTGCGAGGGCACCTGGGGCCTGCCTCGGGAGAACGTGATCGGCTCGGCCCCGGAGTTCGCCTACCGGGACGGCGAACTGATCCGCCAGGCAGTCCCGCACGGACCGATCGCGCTCGGACCCGGCAAACCGGAGGACGTCCTCGCCCGCACCGGCCGGCTGCCGGGCTTCGCGGCCGGAAACGACGACGTGGACGTCGAGTTGCTCCGGTCCGCACGATTCGCCCTGCTCGTCGTGCACGACGACGACGAACGGGAGTACGCGTACCAGGACAGCGCGCTGCGGGCCCGCGCTGAGGCCGAGCGGTCCGGCTGGACGACGGTCAGCGTGAAGAACGACTGGAAGACCGTGACGACCGGAAGACCGTGACGACCGGAAGACCGTGAAGACCGGAAGACCGTCCTGACGGAACGGCACGACTAGGAGGGACACCATGCCCCAAGTGAGCGACGGCGCCAGCCCCGGCACGTCGGCCGAGACCCTGGCCTCGATCAGTGTGCCGGACCGGGTGGAGACGGTCTTCGGCCCGCTGGAGTTCTTCGACGGCCTGCCCCTGCCCGACACGGTCACCCGCAGCTACGACGCGCTGGACCTGCTGCGCGGGATCGAGGTCTTCCTCAACTGCGTGCCCGGAGCCTCGATGGTGGCCATGCGGCGCGGCCTCGCCGGCCTCGGCATCGACTCCCACACCATCGGCTTCGCCTCCCCGCGCTGCAGTTCGGCACCGCTGGTGCTCACGGCGAACACGGAGACGACCTACGGGATGACCTACCTGGCGCTCGACCGGGACGGACCCACCGTGATCGAGGTACCGCCGAAGTCGCTGTGCTTCGTCAACGACCTGTGGCAGCGCTTCGTCACCGACATGGGCATGGCCGGACGCGACAAGGGAGAGGGAGGCAAGTACCTCTTCCTGCCGCCGGGTTACGACGGCGAGGTCCCCGACGGCTACCTCGTCACGCGGCAGAAGACCTACTCCTCCTGGGTACTGCTGCGTGCGCTGGGCGGCGAGGAGAGCCTGCTCCGGACACGGATCTACCCGCTGTCGGCCGCGGCGGACCCGCCCGAGCAGCGCTTCGTCAACTGGGCGGAATCCGACTTCAACGCCGTCCACGCGAACGACTTCTCCTTCTTCGAGGAGATCGACACCCTCGTTCAGGCGGAGCCGCCCGAGGCCCTCGATCCCGAGCGGGCCGGACAGCTCGCCGCGATCGGCATCGTGCCCGGCAAGCCTTTCCGGCCGGACGACCGGATGCGCTCGATCCTCGACACCGCCGCGCGGATCGCATCGAGCATGGTGCGGACGCTGGCCTTCAAGCCGCGCGACCCGAACTTCTACTACTACCCCGGCAGTTCGTGGAAGACCCCGTGGCCGTCGCGCAGCTACGAGTTCCAGTCGGCGGAGGGCGCCCGGCTGCTGGACGCCCGGGCGGTGTTCTACTACGTCGGGGCGGGCACCTCCCCGGCGATGGCGGCGGCGGCCCTCGGGACCGGATCGCAGTACGCCTACACGGCCGAGGACTCCACCGGCGCCTGGCTCGACGGCGGGCGCTCCTACACGCTCAGACTGCCGAGCGGCATCCCGGTGAAGGACTTCTGGGCCGTCAACGTCTATGACACGCAGACGCGTTCGATGCTGCGCACCGACCATCCGTACCCGAGCGTGAACAGCCTCTCGGACGACGTCCGGCCCGAGGACAACGGCGACACGGTCATCCACTTCGGCCCGACGGCGCCGCAGGGCAAGGAGGGCAACTGGGTCCAGACGGTCCCCGGCAAGGGATGGTTCATGATCCTCCGGCTCTACGGTCCGCTCGACAGCTGGTTCGACAAGAGCTGGCGACCGGGCGAGATCGAACCGGCGTGAGGTAGACGACCGTGGGCGAGGCGATCGGTCAGATTCTGTCCTACGGCGTCGGCGTGGCGCTGAGCCCGTTCCCGATCATCGGCGTGATCCTGATGCTCGCCACGCCCCGGGGGCGCATCAACGGACCGGCGCTGCTGCTGGGCTGGGTGCTGGGTCTGGCCCTGGTCGGCACGATCGTGCTGCTGGTCTCCGGCGGCGCGGACCCGAGCGACCAGGGGCAGCCCGCCGACTGGGTGAGCGCACTCGACCTGGCGATCGGCGTGCTGCTGCTGTGGGTGGCGGTGAAGGAGTGGCGCGACCGGCCGCGCGGCGACGAGGAGGTGGCGCTGCCGAAGTGGATGAAGACAGTCGACTCCTTCTCCCCGGCCAAGGCGGGAGCACTCGGGCTGGCGCTGTCGGCCGTCAACCCCAAGAACCTGCTGCTCACGATCGCCGCGGCGACGGCGATCGCGCGCTCGGGCGCCTCCGCGGGCGCGCAGGCCGTGGCACTCGCGGTCTTCGTGGTCATCGGGGCGCTCGGGACGGGCACACCGGTCGTGCTCTACTTCGCCCTCAAGGAGCGCTCGAAACACATCCTCGACGGCCTCAAGTCCTGGATGGAGAAGAACAACTCGGCCATCATGGCCGTGCTCTGCCTGATCCTCGCCGCGAAGCTGATCGGCCAGGCCGTCAGCGACCTGTCGTCCTGAAGGCGGGAGGGCGGACATGGGTGGACTGTTCCCGTCGCTGCGAGGGTACCGGCGACAGTGGCTGGGGCGGGACGCGCTGGCCGGGGCGACGGGATGGGCGGTGCTCGTGCCCGAGGCGCTCGCCTACGCGACGATCGCCGGCGTCTCACCCGTCGTCGGCCTCTACGCCGCGCCCGCGGCCCTGATCCTCTACGCCGCGTTCGGCAGCTCCAGGCACCTGATCGTCGGGCCGATGGCGGCGACCGCGGCACTCTCGGCGGCCATCGTCGGTGAGGCCGCGGGCGGTTCGAGCGCGAGCTTCTCGGCGCTGACCGCGGCACTGGCCCTCACGGTGGGCGTCGCGGCGCTCCTCGCCGGGCTGCTGCGCCTCGGCTTCCTCGCCGGCTTCATCTCGGAGCCCGTGCTGAAGGGCTTCATCGTGGGCCTGGCCCTGACGATCATCGCGGGCCAGCTGCCGAAGCTGTTCGGCGTCGAGGGCGACTCGGGAAACTTCTTCGAGAGGCTCTGGGGCCTGATCGCGGACCTCGGCGGCACCAGCGTCTCCACCTTCCTGGTCGGTGCCCTGAGCCTGCTGCTGATCCTCGTCCTCAAGCGGCTCGCCCCGGCGGTGCCCGGCTCGCTGATCGCGGTGGTGCTGGGGGTCGCGGCGGCAACGGCCTTCGACCTGGAGGACCATCGCGTCGACGTGGTCGGCGGCATCGAGGCGGGCCTGCCGTCCTACGGCTTCCCCGACGTCTCGCTCGACGACCTCGGTGCCCTCGCCGCCGGAACCGTCGGCGTGCTGCTCGTCGCCTTCGCCGAGGGACTCGGGGCGGCGAAGACCTACTCCGCCCGGGACCACTACCAGATCGACGCCGACCGCGAGTTGATCGGACTGGGGGCCGCCGGTCTGGGCGCCGGTCTGTCCAGCGGTATGGTCGTCAACGGGAGCCTCTCCAAGACGGCCGTCAACTGGTCGGCGGGCGCGCGCACCCAGCTCTCCGGGATCGTCGTCGCCGCCCTGACCCTGATCACGCTCCTCTTCCTCACCGGCCTGTTCGAACAGCTCCCCGAGGCCGTGCTCGCGGCGGTGGTGATCGCGGCGGTCGTCGAACTGGTCGACATCCCCTCGCTGGTCGCCCTCCACCACGTCTTCACCCGCAGGCTCGGCCAGGCGTACGGCGTCGCCGCGCGGCCCGACTTCCTCGCCGCGGTCGCCGCGATGCTCGGAGTGATGGCCTTCGACACGCTGCCCGGGCTCTTCATCGGCATCGGCGCCTCGTTGCTCCTGCTCCTGTACCGCTCCTCGCGCCCGGTCGTGAGCGAGCTGGGGCAGCTGCCCGGCGACGGACACTTCGCGGCGCTCGACAGGCACGCCGAGAGCCGCCGGGTCCCGGGGGTGATCGTGCTGCGGGTCGAGTCCGGTATCTACTTCGCCAACGCCGAACGGATCGAGTCCAGGGTTCGGGCGGCCGCCGCACACGAGGAGGTGACGGCCGTCGTGATCGACGCGGAGACAGTTCCCTTCGTCGACGTGAGCGCCGTGCGGATGCTCGACGACCTGGCCGAGGAACTCGAGGCCCGCGGAACCCGGCTCCTGCTCGCCCGCGACGTGGGCCAGGTGCGGGACGTCCTGCGCACCGCCGCGGCCAGGGCGGAGCTGATGCGCGTCTATCCCACCGTGCGGGCGGCGGTCGAGGCGGCCGTGGCCGACCGCCCCTGACGCATCGTGGCGACCACGGGAAGACCGCCAGCCCCGAGGAGGAGCACGGCACCACACACGATGAGGCGGAGCCGGGTGGGACGGTCGGCCGGTAGCGGCCGGGCGGCGTGACGGTGCCGCCCGGGCGGCGGTTGGGGGACGTCACCGCCGCGCGCGGACTGCACGTGCCCGACGCGGTGCGGCACCGGCCGTCCGACGGTCCGCGTCGGTCCCGTCGGACACGGGGTCCACCATGAACGCCGCGGACGCGGCGGCTCCGGCTGTGGGGGCGGTGAGCGCCGCCTACGCGGCGAGGACGGCGGCGGGTCCCGCCGGGCCGCCTCGCGAGAGCCGGGACGCCGCGCGGTGCCGGGTCACTCGGCGGCGGCGAGCAGCCGGGCCTCGCTCTCCTCGTAGAGCTGCCGGGTCTGCCGGCTGCCCGCGGCGCGGCGCCGGTGGTCCAGACGGCTGCCGAGCCAGCCCGCCAGGTAGCCGAACGGGATCGAGACCAGTCCGGTGGACTGCATGGGGAACCAGTGGAAGTCGGAGTGCGGGAAGACCGCGGACGGCGTGCCCGAGACGGCCTTGGAGAAGACCATCAGCACCACCGCGCAGGCCGTACCACCGTAGAGGGAAGCGAGCAGGCCCGTACGCGTGAAGCCCTTCCAGAACAAGGAGTAGGTCAGCGCGGGAGCCACCGCGGACGCCCCGATGCAGACGGCCAGCGTGGTCAGCACGCCGACGTCCCAGTCCTGGACCATGGTCGAGAGCCCGATGGCCACCGTTCCCACGGCCACGCTCGTCCACGCCGCCACCGTCATCTCCGTACGCGGCTTCCCCTGCCCCCGCCGCACCGCGTGGGCGAACAGGTCGTGGGCGAGCGACGAGGCCGCGGCCAGGGTCATGCCCGCGACCGAGGACAGCAGGGTGATGAACACCATCCCCGCCACGGCCGAGTAGAGAATCGTCACGCCCGCGGAGTCGGGTGCCCCGCCAAGCACCTGCGACAGCATGAGCAGCGCGGTCCTGCCGTGCGGGTCGGCCGCGGTGATGGACCGCGATCCCACGAGCGCCGCCGCGCCGGTCCCCACGATGATCACGAGGAGGCAGAAGGTGGTGACCGTGCCGACCGCCCACGACATCGAGCGACGCACGGCCGGCACGTCCTGCGCGGAGTACAGACGCATGGTGATGTGCGGCAGGCAGGCCACGCCGAGGACCACGGTGATCTGCAGACCGACGAAGTCCAGCCGGTCCACGGCCGAGGTGCCCAGCTGAAGTCCCTGCTGGAGGAAGGCGGGGCCCGCGCCGCTGCCGTGTTGGGCGGCCCTGAGCACCTCCCCGGGGTTCCAGTCGAAGCGGTTCAGGACCAGCGCGGCGACGACGACGCTGACGCCGAGGAGAATGACGATCTTGATCATCTGCAGGAGGGCGGTGCCTCGCATGCCGCCCAGCGCCGCGTAAATGATCATCAGGCTGCCCACGATGACGATGCACGCGGTCCGGGCACCCTCCCCGTGCGGGATGTCCAGGATGAAGGTGAGCAGCGACCCGGCCCCGGAGAGCTGGACGACCAGGAAGGGCACGGTCGCCGAAAGCGTCACCAGGCAGGCGGCGACGCGCACGGCCCGGTCACGCCCGGGCAGGGTGCGGACCAGGACGTCGCCCATGGTGAACCGGCCGGCGTTGCGCAGGGGTTCCGCCAGCAGGAACATCAGCAGCACCAGGGAGAGCGCCGTGCTGACCGCTAGGACATAACCGTCGTATCCGGTGAGCGCGATGATGCCGGTGGTGCTCAGCACCGTGGCCGCGGAGATGTAGTCGCCGGCGATGGCCAGGCCGTTCTTGACCGGGGTGAGCGAGAGGTAGCCGGTATAGAAGTTCGTCAGGTCGTCGCGCTCCGGTCCCGCCACCACGCAGATCAGCAGCGTGACGGTGACCAGCGCGGTGAACAGGACGAGGACGGTGGCCTGGGTCCCGGAGTCGACGGTGTTCATCTCGCCACGCCCGCGACCCGGCCGCCCGGCCGCTCCCTGACCAAGGCGGCCAACGGATCCACCGAGCGCCGAGCACTGCGCCCGTACCAGAGGACCGCCCAGAAGGTGACGACGAGCTGCAGGACCCCCAGGGCCATCCCCAGGCTCAGCTCCCCGGCGATCCTGGATCCCATCAGGCCCGGCGCGCAGCAGGACAGCACCACGTAGACCACGAACGAGCCGAGCGCGGTGAACGTGGAGACGCGGCGGAGCACACGGTAGGCCGAGCGGAGGGCGACCAGGTCGCCGCCGTGCCGCTCGTGGGCGTACGGCTCCTGCGGGGCGGCCGTTCCGTACCTGCCGTACGGGGAGTCGCCGTGCCCGTCACCGTCGTCGCGCAGCGCAGGGGTGCCGTATCCGGACGCGGAGGGCTGCCGCCCCGGGAGCCGCCCGTACGACTCGTGCCGAGGGACATGGCCGGACGGCCCGGTCCGCGGCTGTGTCCGTTCCGGCGATGCCGGCTGCGGGTACCACCCGTCTTCGGGATATGTCATCGCGAGGCCTTCCGATGCTGCGGGGACCGTGGGGGCTTGGGGGAACGTGGCGGCGCACGATACCGACCGGTTGGAATGCCTGGTAAGCCAGTCGAGCGTCACGTTTCGAACTCGAGACCGCATTCGGACGGCGGGGGTGGCCGGCGGTCCGAGGGCCTCCGAACCATAGGCGTGCGGCGGCCGGAGCGGTCTGTGGCGAATATCACCACAACTGACGTACCTACTGGTCGGTATGGTCGCAGGGAGCCGCGACGACAGGAGGCGCCATGTCTGCCACCAACCGCCAGATCCGTCTGGCAGCCCGCCCCGTGGGCCAGGTGAAACCCGAGGACTGGGAGCACACCGAGGGGCCCGTGGACGAACCGGGCCCGGGCCACTTCGCGGGCCGGACCCGCGTCATCTCCCTGGACCCGGCCATGCGGGGCTGGCTGGACGACCGTCCCTCCTACCTGCCCCCGGTGGGCATCGGTGAGGTCATGCGCGCCGGATCGGTCGTCGAGGTCACGGCATCCGACCACCCCGACTTCCAGCCGGGCGACCACGTGGTCGGCACCTTCGGTGTCCAGGAGTACGTGGTCTCCGACGGTCGGGGCGCGATGAAGATCGACACCTCCCTCGCTCCGCCCTCGACCTATCTCGGCGCGCTGGGCATGCCCGGCATGACCGCCTACTTCGGCCTGCTGGACGTCGGGGCACTGCGCGACGGTGAGACGGTCGTGGTGTCGGGGGCGGCCGGAGCGGTCGGCAGCATCGCGGGTCAGATCGCGAAGGCCAGGGGCTGCCGGGTCGTCGGCATCGCCGGCGGGCCGGAGAAGTGCGCCCTGCTCACCGGTGAACTGGGCTTCGACGCGGCGGTCGACTACCGTGCCGAGGATGTCAGGAAGGCGCTGCGGCAGCACGCTCCCGACGGCATCGACGTCTACTTCGACAACGTGGGCGGCGACATCCTCGACGCCGCCCTGACCCGGCTGGCCATGCACGCGCGCGTCGTGGTCTGCGGCGCGATCAGCCAGTACAACAACGCCTCCCCGGTCAAGGGACCCGCCAACTATCTCTCGCTGCTGGTGCGCCGCGCCCGCATGGAGGGCTTCGTCGTCTTCGACTACGCCAAGCGCTACGCGGAGGCCGCGAAGGAGATCTCCGGCTGGATCGGCGCCGGCCGCGTCAAGGTCAAGGAGCACGTGGTGCGGGGCACGGTGGACGACTTCCCCGAGACGCTGCAGATGCTCTTCCGCGGTGAGAACGTCGGCAAGCTCGTCCTGGAGCTGGCGTGACGGCCGTCGGCGGCGGGGCCGGGCTCCGCGGCAAGGTGGCGATCGTCACCGGCGGCGCCAGCGGGCTGGGCCGGGCCACGGCGCTGGCGCTGGCGAAGGCGGGGGCGCGGGTCGTGGTCGCGGACCTCGATGCGCAGGGCGGCCGCGAGGTGGCCGAGACGATCGACGGCCACTTCCGTGCCTGCGACGTCTCCGACCTCGACGCCAACCGCGCGCTGGTGGACTTCGCCCAGGAACGCTACGGCGGTGTCGACATCGCGTTCCTCAACGCCGGCGTGGCCACCGGATGCGGCATCGGCGACGACTTCGACCCGGCACGCTACCGGCGGGCGATGGGCGCCAATCTGGACGGCGTGGTCTTCGGTACGCACGCGGTGCTGCCCGCCCTGCGGGCACGCGGCGGAGGCTCGATCGTGGCGACCGCCTCCCTGGCCGGTCTGGCGGCGGTGCCGCTCGATCCCCTGTACGCGGCCAACAAGCACGCGGTCGTGGGCCTCGCCCGCTCCCTGGGCCCGGCCCTCGCCCCGGACAACGTGCGTTTCAACGCGGTCTGCCCGGGGTTCGCCGAGTCGCGCATCATCGACCACCTGCGCGGCATGCTCTCCGAGCAGGGGCTGCCGGTCATCCCGGCCGAACTCGTGGCGGACACGGTGCTGCGGATCGCCACCGGGGAGGGCACGGGGGAGTGCTGGTTCATCCAGCCCGGTCGCGACCCGGAGCCGTTCCGGTTCCGCAACGTGCCCGGTCCGGGCAGGCCCGCCGGCGTCTGAGCGTCGTACATCCCGACGACGTGCCCCATGGTGCCGGGCGGCTCACGCTCTCAGGTGAGCTGCCCGGCCGTGGCCGTTCCCGGGCCGTCCTCGACCAGCCGTCCGGCTGACCTCGCACCCTTCGCGGAAAGGCATGTCACGATGAACACCTCCGACCCCACCCACCACGCCTCCGCCGTCCCGCCGGTGGATCACCGCGCGGCGGTCGCGGCTCAGACCGCACGGCTCGTCGCCACGGTCAGGGACGCCGACCTGGCCACCGCGGTGCCCCACTGCCCCGGCTGGACCCTGGCCGACCTGGTGAAGCACACGGGCAGTGTCCAGCGCTGGTTCTCGGTGCTGCTGCGCACGCGCATCCAGGAACCCCCGCGCACGCGTGAGGTGGACCTGCGGCTTCCCCAGGGGGAGGACGGATACGCCGACTGGCTGGCCGAGAGCGCGCTCGTGGCCGCCGAGGCCTTCGCGGCCACCGACCCTGACCTGCCGATGTGGGCGTGGGGCGTGGACCAGCACGCCCGATTCTGGGCCCGCCGCATGCTCTTCGAGACGCTGCTGCACCGGGCCGACGCCGAACTCGCCCTCGGCCTGCGGCCCGCCATCGACCGTTCCCTCGCCGTCGACGGGATCGACGAGTTCCTCGTCAACCTGCCCTTCGCCACCTTCTTCGCTCCCAAGGTGGCCGAGCTGCGCGGCCCCGACAGGACCATCCGCTTCAGCACGACCGACGGCGACGACACCTGGCTCGTTCGCCTGCGGCCCGACGGCTTCGGCCTGGATTCGGCCGACGCGACCGCGGACACCGCTGACGCGACCGTCCGGGGCACCGCGGCCGATCTGCTCCTGCTCGTCTACGGCCGCCTTCCTCACCGCGCCGAGCCCCTGGCCCACGAGGGCGACGAGCACCTGCTGACCCACTGGTTCGCCAACTCCGCCTTCTGAACGGCGGGCGTGCGGCCCGGCTGATCCGGGCCGCACCACCGCACCCGCGAGCGGCTGCTCATGAGCTGCCGCGCCACCTGTACGGGGCCCACGGGCCGGCCATGACACGCCGAGGGCCCGCCGGTGCGAGGTCCGAGGGGCGGGCGACGCCCGAACCGCACATGCGCCAGGTGAACCCGAGCCCCGTATCCGCCCTGCCGCACCGACCGGCTGCTCCTCAGCGGTGGCCCCTGCTACGGCGAGGTGGGCGGATGCGGGCTGCGGAGCACGAGCAGGGTGATCTCGCTGGGGGCGAAGACACGGAACGGCGGGCCCCAGAAGCCGGTGCCGCGGCTCGTGTAGAGGAGGGTGCGGGTGCCGTGGTGGCTGAGGCCGGCCAGGGCCGGCTGGTCGATGCGGACGAGGTGGTGGAAGGGCCAGATCTGGCCGCCGTGGGTGTGGCCGGAGAGCTGGAGGTCGATGCCGGCGGCCGCCGCCCGGTCGACGAACTTGGGCTGGTGCGCCAGGAGCAGGACGGGCAGGTCGGGGTCGGCGCCGTTCAGGGCTCCGGCGAGGTGGGCGCGGTGGCCGGCCAGTCCGGAGGACTCGGCGGTGACGTCGTCCACGCCGGCGACCACGAGGGTGTCGCCTCCGCGTTCCAGCAGCAGGTGGCGGTTGCGCAGCGGCTCCCAGCCCAGCTCGTCCATCAGGTCGACCCAGCCCTGGGCCTCGCTGTAGTACTCGTGGTTGCCGGTGACGTACACACGGGCCCGGGTGGCCCGCACGGTACCGAGCGGTGCCGCCTGGGCCCGTCGGCGTTCGGCCGTGCCGTCCGCGATGTCCCCGGTGTGGCAGACCAGGTCGGCCTCCAGGGTGTTCACCGTCTCGCACACCCGTGCCGACCAGCGGGCCCGGTCGATCGGGCCGTAGTGGGTGTCGGTGATGAGGACGACGCGGGTGCCGTCGAGCCCGGCACCCAGCCGGGGGAGCGGCACGTCGAGTCGGCGCACGCGTGGCACGCGGCGGGCCTCGGCGTACCCCCAGGCGAGCAGCACGGCGGTGGTACCGAGTACGGCCCAGGTGACGATGCGGGCCCGGTCCTGGCTCTCGCCGACGCCGGCCGCGGTCAGGACGAGCCGCACGAGCACGCCGAGCAGAACGGACCAGGTGAACAGGACCCAGCTGGTGCCCAGCAGGGTGCCACCGACGATCGCCGCCCGGTCCCGCTGGCGCCGGCCGTGGCCGCGCGCCATCGCCAGCGGCATACCGACGAGGCCGACGACGAACAGGAGGGTGCCGGTCAGTGTGACGGGCAGCGGCCAGTGCTGGCCGCCGTACAGGAGCACCCAGCACGGCGTGGCCCACAGCAGGACGGGGGCGATCAGGGGGAGGTAGCGCAGCAGGCGGAGCAGCCTGCTGCGCCGCGGCGTCCGCGCCTCACCCTCGGCGGTCCGGGTGTTGCTGGTGGCGGTCACGTTCTCCCCTCCCCGGCCGGTCTGCCGTTGCGGGCACTGTATCCGGTCGCCCCCGGGGCGGCCGGACCGGCGTCCACGGGCGCGAGCCCTCGGGGCGATGCGCTGGGCGGGCGGTTCGTGCGGGCCGCCCGTGGTGGCCGGGGAGCCCGCTCGCCGGGGCGGAGCGACGTTCTTCCCGCTCTTCGAGTCGCCTTCTCCCCGCTCTTCGAGCCGCCCGCCCGCCGACTGTGGAGCGAAGCCCGCCCCTCCTCGCGGCGGGCGTACCCGCGTGCGTGAGGGCAGAGCCCGCCCGCAGGAGGCGCGAAACCGTGCGGCGCGCGCCCCCGGCGTGCCCGCCCGCCCCGTCGTCCCCTCGTCGCGGCCGGCCAGAGCGCGGGGCGAGGGCCGCCGGAGCGGACGAACACGAGTGTCGCATTCTATTGGGCGATATGGGCTATTTCTGGCTCTTGTGACGTCATGTGGCGTTCTGGGGGCTTAGCGTGGTCGCGGAAGAGAAGCGCGCCGGGCCCAGTCCCGTGCCACCAACCCGGATTCGAGGTGTCGCCGCGTGCGCGGGTGTGGAATCCAGCGGGCTCCGGGCAGGAACGTGCGTACCGCGCGGCAGCGGTGGCTCAGGGCTCTTGCCGCACTGCCGCTGCTGGCGTCCCCGCTCGCCGCGTGCGGCGGCGGTGAGGGCTCCGGCCCGGTCACCGTCAACTGGTACAACTTCCCCGACGACTCCGGCGCCCTGCAGAAGGCGGCCGACCGGTGCGGTCAGCAGTCCGGCGGGCGCTACCGGATCGTCTACCACAAGCTTCCGCGCGCCGCCGACGGCCAGCGCCAGCAACTCGTCCGCCGGCTCGCCGCCGAGGACGACTCGATGGACGTCCTCGGCCTCGACGTCACCTGGCCCGCCGAGTTCGCCGAGGCACGCTGGATCCGCGAGTGGACGGGCCGCAACAAGCAGCAGGCCACCGAGGGCACCTTGCGCGTCCCCCTCCAGACGGCGACCTGGGAGGGCAAGCTCTACGCCGTCCCGTACAACACCAACACGCAGCTGCTGTGGTACCGCAAGGACCTGGTGCCCACTCCGCCCAGGACCTGGGCGGAGATGCTGGACACGGCCCGCCGGCTGGCCCAGCAGGGCAAGCCCCACTACGTGGAGATCCAGGGCGCCCAGTACGAGGGGCTCACCGTCTGGTTCAACACGATGGTCAGCAGCGCGGGCGGATCCATCCTCAACCCGAGCGCCACCGAGCCCTCCCTCGGCCCGCCCGCCGTACGGGCCGCCTCCGTCATGCGCGACATGGCGAACTCCCCGGCCGCCGACCCCTCCCTGTCCAACCAGATGGAGGACCAGAACCGGCTGGCCATGGAGTCGGGCGTGGCGGCGTTCGAACTCAACTACCCGTTCGTCTATCCGTCGATGAAGGCGAACAACCCGCAGCTGTTCAAGAACTTCGCCTGGGCCCCCTACCCCCGCGTCGACGCCGACCGGCCGTCACGGCCCACCATCGGCGGCATCGACCTGGCGGTCAGCGCCTACTCGCGCCACCCCGACCTGTCCTTCGAAGCAGCCCTGTGCCTGCGCGACCGGCAGAACCAGCTCACCGCGGCACTGGAGGGCGGTCTGCCGCCGACCTTGCGGGCCCTGTACGACGAAGCGTCGTTCGTCAAGGAGTACCCGTTCGCCCAAGAGGTGCTCGACGCCCTGCAGTCGGCGAGTGTCCGCCCGATCACCCCGGCCTACCAGAACGTGTCGATCGTGATCTCCCACGCGCTCTCCCCACCCTCCGCGATCAAACCGAAGAGCACGGTCGCCACCATCAGCAGCCAGATCGACGATGCCCTGCAATCCAAGGGTGTGATCCCGTGAACCGCCACCGTCCCCGATCCGCCGCCGGCCGGAACCCTCGTGCGCCACGCCCGCACCGAGGTGGTCCGAGATGAGCACGCAAGCCCCGTCGGAAGCGGGCCCACCGCCCGCCGAGCAGCAGCAGGGGGAGGACCGCAAGGCCCTGTCGGAGGGCGCCCGGCAGGAGCGGCGGCTCGGCTGGCTGCTCTGCGCCCCGGCCGTGATCGTCATGCTCGCGGTGACCGCCTACCCCATCGGGTACGCCGTCTACCTCTCCCTCCAGCGCTACGACCTGCGCTTCCCGGGGCAGGCGGAGTTCGTCGGGCTGAGCAACTACGGCATCGTGCTGTCCTCCCCGTACTGGTGGGACGCCTTCTGGGTGACGGTGTTCATCACGGGCGTCTCCGTCGCCGTCGAACTGGTCCTCGGTATGGGGCTCGCCCTCGTCATGCACCGGACGATCTTCTGGCGCGGCGCCGTCCGCACCTCGGTGCTCATCCCGTACGGAATCGTCACGGTGGTCGCCGCATACTCCTGGCAGTACGCCTGGACCCCCCAACTCGGCTATCTCGCCGGGCTGCTGCCCAGCGGCAGCGCCCCGCTGACCGAGCAGTGGCCCGCCCTGTGGCTGATCGTCCTCGCCGAGGTGTGGAAGACCACGCCGTTCATGGCGCTGCTGCTCCTCGCGGGCCTCGCCCTGGTGCCCGAGGAGACCCTGCGGGCGGCCATGGTGGACGGCGCCTCCCCCTGGCAGCGCTTCACCAAGGTGATGCTGCCCCTGATGAAACCGGCGATCCTGGTGGCACTGCTCTTCCGTACGCTCGACGCGTTCCGGATCTTCGACAACATCTACATCCTCACCTCGGGCGCGCACGGCACCGGGTCCGTGTCGATCCTCGGCTACGACAACCTGTTCACCGCCCTGAACCTGGGCATCGGATCGACGATCTCGGTGCTGATCTTCATCTGCGTCGCGATCATCGCGTTCGCGTTCGTCAAACTGTTCGGTGCGGCGGCACCCGGCGCGGAGGTGAAGCGCTGATGGCAGCCGTCGGAAGGACGCACGCCGTCCGATGGGGCGTCCTGAACGTCGCGGTGGTGCTGTACGCCCTGTTCCCGGTGTGGTGGATCATCGCCCTTTCCTTCAAGGACCCGAGCACGCTCACCGACGGGTACTACATCCCCAGGCAGTGGACCTGGGAGAACTACCGGGGCATCTTCCAGACCAGCGAGTTCACCCGCGCGCTGATCAACTCGATCGGTATCGCCCTGATCTCCACGACGATCGCCGTCGTGCTGGGCACCATGGCCGCCTACGCGGTCGCCAGGCTCAGGTTCCCCGGCAAGGGGCTCCTCATCGGCATGTCGCTGCTGATCGCCATGTTCCCGCCGATCTCCCTGGTCTCGCCGCTGTTCAACATCGAGCGCATCCTGGGGATCTTCGACACCTGGATCGGCCTGATCATCCCCTACATGACCTTCTCGCTGCCGCTGGCCATCTACACCCTGTCGGCGTTCTTCCGGGAGATCCCCTGGGACCTGGAGAAGGCCGCCAAGGTCGACGGGGCCACCCCGGCGCAGGCGTTCCGGCTGGTCATCGCCCCGCTGGCGGCGCCAGGCGTGTTCACCACGGCCATCCTGGTGTTCATCTTCTGCTGGAACGACTTCCTCTTCGCGATCTCGCTGACCTCCACCAACCGCGCCCGGACCGTGCCGGCCGCGATCGCGTTCTTCACCGGCAGTTCGCAGTTCGAGCAACCCACGGGGTCGATCGCCGCGGCCGCCGTGGTGATCACCGTTCCGATCATCATCTTCGTCCTGTTCTTCCAGCGGCGGATCGTCGCCGGACTGACCTCCGGGGCGGTCAAGGGGTGACCGGCCCCCGGGCGGCGGGCCCGCCGTGGACCCGCCACCCCCGATGGCGCACCCCTGAACCGGAAGCTGTGAAGACAAGGAGGCACCACCCATGGCCGAGATCGTCCTCTCGGGAGTCACCAAGCGTTTTCCCGACGGATCCCTCGCCGTGCAGGACGTGGACCTCGACATCGCCGACGGCGAGTTCGTGATCCTGGTCGGTCCGTCCGGATGCGGCAAGTCCACCACCCTGAACATGATCGCGGGCCTGGAGGACATCACCGACGGCACCCTGAGAATCGGCGACCGGGTGGTGAACGACCTTCCGCCGAAGGACCGCGACGTGGCGATGGTGTTCCAGAGCTACGCCCTGTACCCGCACCTGAGCGTCCGAGAGAACATGGGCTTCCCGCTGCGGCTGGCCAAGGTGGACAAGGCGACCATCAACCGCAAGGTCGAGGAGGCCGCGCGGGTCCTGGACCTGAGCGAGTTCCTCGACCGCAGGCCGGCCGCCCTGTCCGGCGGCCAGCGGCAGCGCGTGGCGATGGGGCGGGCGATCGTCCGCGACCCGAAGGCGTTCCTGATGGACGAGCCGCTGTCCAACCTGGACGCCAAGCTCCGCGTCCAGATGCGCACCCAGATCGCCCGCCTGCAACGGCGCCTGGGGACCACCACCGTGTACGTCACCCACGACCAGACCGAGGCGATGACCCTCGGCGACCGCGTCGTCGTCATGAGGCTGGGAGTCGTCCAGCAGGTGGGAACGCCCGCACAGCTCTACGACCTCCCGCGCAACCTCTTCGTCGCCGGCTTCATCGGCTCCCCGGCGATGAACTTCCTCAACGCGACCTTCGAGGGGAGCACCCTGCGCTCCGCCCTAGGGGAACTCCCTCTGGACGACCGGACCAGGCAGGCACTGGAGCGGCAGAACGCACCCCGCGAGGTCATCGTCGGCCTGCGTCCCGAGGCCTTCGAGGACGCGGCCCTGGCGCACGACGCCCACGGCCCGGTCATCACCGCCACCATCGACGTGCTGGAGTCCCTGGGCTCCGACGTGTACGTCTACTTCACCCAGGAGGGCGGCCCCGCGCGGAGCGCCGAACTGGAGGAGCTCGCGACCGACTCGGGTCTCAGGGACACCGGGGCCGGCGACGTCCAGCAGGTCGTCGCCCGCCTGGACGCCGCCACGCGTGCGCGGGAGGGCCGGCCGCTGGAGATGCGGGTCGACATGAGCAAGGCCCATGTGTTCGACCCGAGGACCGGCTCCAACCTCTCCCACCCGGCGAACGCCGGCTGACGAACCGCACCGGGGCGGGCCGTCCCCGCTGCTGGGGCGGCTCCGCGTCCGGCCAACCGCGGAGCCGCCCCGCGGCCGTGTCTCACGGGGTCCCCGCATGCGGCTCGGCGTCGATCTCGGCGATCAGGGCCTCGACGCGGGTCCTGATCTCGTCGCGGATGGGGCGTACGGACGCGACGCCCTTGCCGGCGGGGTCCTCGAGAGCCCAGTCGAGGTACTTCTTGCCGGGGAAGACCGGGCAGGCGTCGCCGCACCCCATCGTGATCACGTAGTCCGACGCCTGGACGGCCTCGGTGGTGAGGACCTTCGGCTCGGCGGCGGAGATGTCGATGCCGACTTCCTTCATCGCCTCGACCGCCGCGGGGTTCACCTGGTCGCCGGGGAGGGAGCCGGCGGAGCGGACCTCGACGCGGTCGCCCGCGAGGTGGGAGAGGAAACCGGCGGCCATCTGCGAGCGGCCGGCGTTGTGCACGCAGACGAACAGCACGGAGGCGAGCGGGGCGGAGGGCATGTGTTCTTCCTTGTCGAGGGGAGGGGCAGGCGGCGCGGGGGCTCGGATGCCCGGCCGGCCGGCGGGCAAGTCGGTGGTGCGGCGGTCGATGCCGCTGCGGATGTGGCGGGTGACCGCGGTCGGGGCGCGGTCTGGGCGCCGTCGAGGGACCCGTTCGGCGTGCTAATAGGTCAGTCCAGGCTGGTATCACCTTCGGCTGATGTGACATTATCAGCCCATGATGACGTCAGTCGACACTGACCTGCTCCGGGTGCTGGCCGACCCGCTCAGGCTCCGGATCGTGACCTTGCTCGCCCGCGAGACGCTGTGCACCACCCACCTCGTCGAGGAGACCGGTGCCAGGCAGACCAACCTCTCCAACCACCTGAGAGTTCTGCGCGAGGCGGGGGTCGTCGAGACCGAACCGTGCGGACGCTTCACCTACTACAAGCTGCGCCCCGACGTCGTCGCCCAGCTCGCCGGGCAGTTCGCCGACCTCGCCGAGCAGGCCCGTGCTGCCGCCCACAACAAGAGGGCCTGCCCGTGACCCGCACCGAGGCGCCCGCGACGAACCAGGAAGCATCCGTCGTCGCCAAGCTCTCCACACTCGACCGCTACCTCGCCGTGTGGATCCTCATCGCCATGGCAGTCGGCCTCGGGCTCGGGCGGCTGATCCCCGGACTGGACGACGCGCTGGCGAAGGTGGAGATCGGCGGGATCTCCCTGCCGATCGCCCTCGGCCTGCTGATCATGATGTACCCGGTCCTGGCCAAGGTCCGCTACGACAAGCTCGACGCCGTCACCGGCGACCGCAAGCTGATGATCCCCTCCTTGGTCATCAACTGGATCCTCGGCCCCGCGGTGATGTTCGCCCTGGCATGGATCTTCCTGCCGGACCTGCCCGAGTACCGCACCGGCCTGATCATCGTCGGCCTGGCCCGCTGCATCGCCATGGTGATCATCTGGAACGACCTCGCCTGCGGGGACCGCGAGGCAGCCGCCGTCCTTGTCGCGCTGAACTCGGTCTTCCAGGTCCTGGCGTTCGGCCTGCTCGGCTGGTTCTACCTCGACCTGCTGCCCGGCTGGCTGGGCCTCGGCGACGGCGAGCACCTGGACATCTCCATGTGGAAGATCGCCCTGAACGTGGTGATCTTCCTGGGCGTCCCGCTGCTGGCCGGCTTCCTGACCCGCCGGATCGGCGAACGAAAGACGGGCCGCGAGAACTACGAGCAGAAGTTCCTGCCGAAGATCGGACCGTGGGCGCTGTACGGGCTGCTGTTCACGATCGTCGTCCTCTTCGCCCTGCAGGGCAGAACCATCACCTCGCAGCCGCTGGACGTGGCCCGTATCGCCCTGCCGCTGCTCGTGTACTTCGCGGTGATGTGGTTCGGCACCTTCGCGCTCGGCAAGGCGATCGGTCTCGCCTACGACCGCACCGCCACTCTCGCCTTCACGGCCGCCGGCAACAACTTCGAGCTGGCCATCGCGGTCGCCATCGCGACCTTCGGTGTCACCTCCGGCCAGGCTCTCTCGGGCGTGGTCGGCCCGCTCATCGAGGTCCCGGTCCTCGTGGCGCTGGTGTACGTGTCGCTGGCCTGGCGGCGAAGGTTCACGGCCGACCGGCCGGGTTCATGACGCGGCACGTGGACGTGGTGGTGGTCGGCGCCGGCCAAGCGGGGCTGGCCGCCGGCCGCCACCTGCGTCTGCCGGGGACTGGACTTCACGATCCTCGATGCCGCGTCCGCGCCGGGCGGGGCCTGGCAGCACATGTGGGACTCGCTGCGTCTCTTCTCCCCGGCGGAACACTCCTCGCTGCCCGGTCGGGCCTCGCCCCACTCGTCCTCTGGCTTCGCGAGCCGGTAACGCAGCACCGGAGGGCCTCGACGGCTGGCTGAATGCTCATCAGTGCCGCCGCGGAAATGGGGGAGCCTTGAGGGTGCAGGACATGATCGCTTGCGACAGTGTTGCAGTCTTCCTGCTGCTCACAGTGGTCTGGCAGATGTGGCGGCGGCTGACGCTTCGTTCCTGGGGCGTCGAGGTCGCCGCTCGGTGCATCGATCGTGATTGGCGTGGGAAGGGCGGCCCGCGGTTCCTTCTGAGCTATACGACGCCAGACGGCGTCAAGCGGACACACAGTGCAGATGAAGGCCACGTCCCCGCCGGCACCCGAGAGGGGGCCACCGTCGCAGTCCTCTACGACCCGATGTCCCCTGGGCGCGCGGAGACGGCACTCGCTTCCCGCAAACCGTTCTGGAAGCACTACGACATGGCGGGCCTGCTGGGAGTTGCCCTCAGCATCGTGCCGATGGTGCACGTCTTCTAGACCGGCCGCCTCGCGTCGAAAGCGGCGCACGCCCGCCCTCACGCGACGGGTCCAGCGCACATCCGACACAACAGAGCCCTCTCACTCACGCAGTACTTGCCAGACGCGGCCTGGCGGGCCCTGTCGCGTCGAGCTGATCGGCCGGCGGACGGCCACCGCCCTCACGGCGACCGCGCGCGAGTGCGGCGGCGACCCGCACAGCGGGGTTGGCGCCGCCCACGACGCCGACACGTCGGCCGGTGAAGGGCTCGGGGCCGCGGTGGTCGACCGCGTGCGGCGACCTGACGGGAGACCCTGGTGTCGCCCCGGTCCGAAGACCCCCCGAATTTCGATATGCGTCTATGTTGACGTTCGTCGAAACAGCTGGCAAGCTCCGAGGTGTCGGCAGTCATCGACAGATATCGAAACAAGGAGTCGTCGTGGCTACCGCCGTCCACACCGTGCTTGCGGTGACCCTGGAACGCCGCACCGCCCGCCATCCGGCCGGCGTCGGTTTCTGCGACAGCCGCGCCCAGGCCAGTGGCGCCCTGCCCGAGCGGCCGGTTCCGCCGGCACAACCAGCCGATCGCCCTCACCCACGCGCGCTGAGCCTCCTCCACCTCTCAAGGAGCCCGAGCACCATGAGCACCCAGCAGCTCCCCGTCGTCGTCATCGGAGCCGGCCCCACGGGCCTGGCCGCTGCCGCCCACCTCGTCGAGCGCGGCATCGAGCCACTGGTCCTGGAAGCGGGACCGGCCGCCGCCTTCGCGGTGCGCGAGTGGAGCCACGTGCGGCTGTTCTCCACCTGGGGCGAAGTCGTCGACCCGGCCGCCGAGAAGCTCCTCGCTCCCACCGGCTGGACCCGACCCGACCCGGCCGCCTACCCCTCCGGCGGCGACTGGGCGGACCTCTACCTGCGGCCGCTCGCCGACGTCCTCGGCGAGCGGGTACGTACCGGCGTCACCGTCACCGGTGTCTCCCGGGCGGGCCGGGACCGGCTCGTGGACGCCGACCGCGAGCAGCAGCCGTTCGTCGTTCACATCACCGATGCCGAGGGCCGTGACGAGCGCGTCCTCGCCCATGCCGTCATCGACGCCTCCGGTACCTGGGCCACACCGTCCCCGGCCGGCGGCAGCGGCCTGCCCGCGCTCGGTGAGAAGGCCGCCGCGAATCGGATCACCTACCGTGTCCCGGACCTGAAGGACCCCGCCGTCCGGGCCCGGTACGCGGGCAAGCGCACTGCCGTGATCGGCTCCGGAGCCTCGGCCTTCACCGCCCTCGCCTACCTGGCCGACCTGGCCAAGTCCGACGACGGCGCGGGAACGAAGGGGGTGTGGATCCTGCGCCGGGGCATCTCCGGCTCCACCTTCGGTGGCGGGCAAGCCGACCAGCTTCCGGCGCGCGGCGCGCTGGGCCTGACGGCGAAGGCCGCCGTCGACGAGGGCCACGCCGACGCGGTCACCGGCTTCCGCACCGAGGCGATCGAGCGGGCGGACGACGGCCGCCTGACCCTGGTCGGCGAGGACGGGCGCCGCCTGGCCCCTGTCGACGAGGTGATCGTCCTGACGGGCTTCCGCCCCGACCTCTCCTTCCTGGGCGAGCTGCGTCTGGGCCTCGACGAGCGCCTCCAGGCGCCGGCCGAACTGGCTCCGCTGATCGACCCGAACCAGCACTCCTGCGGCACCGTCCACCCCCACGGCCACCGCGAGCTCTCCCACCCCGAACCCGGGGTGTACCTGGTCGGCATGAAGTCCTACGGTCGCGCCCCGACCTTCCTGGCGATGACCGGCTACGAGCAGGTCCGCTCCGTCGCCGCCGCGCTCGCGGGCGACCTCGAGTCAGCCGACCGCGTCGAACTCACCCTTCCCGAGACCGGAGTCTGCGGCGGCGCCGGCCTGTTCGACGCTCCCGACGCCCAGCAGGCCGACGGCGGCGGCTGCTGCGCGCCCACCGCGCCGCTCGTCCAGCTCGGCGCCCCCGCCACGCTCGGGACGCCTGCCCAGCAGGCCCCGGCGGGCGGCTGCTGCGGTTCATGACCGGCCTGGACACCCGCGACGGCGGGGCTGCGACCGGAACAGGGGACGACGGGTCGCGGCCCTCCGCAGAGTGCGTGGACGAGGCCCCAGGTCAGGATTTGCGTGGCGGGAGGGCGGGCAGAGCCTTCCCCCGTCCTCACCCCCCAGATCACCGCCGCGACCGGTTGGCCGACCGGGGCGGCCACCGCGGTGTTCTCCCAGGCTCTCGCGTCTCCGCCCTTGCCGGAATCCGTGTCGGCCGCCTCCTCGGCCGTCGCGGCCCCCGCGCCGTGACGACCGCCGGCACGGTGCTCGGCGTCATCAGCCTGCTGATCGTGGCCCCGGCCCCCGCCGTCCCGGTCTTCCTCAGCCGGGTTCCGTCGGCTCGGAGAGCTGGAGGAGGGCACGCCGGCGTACCAGTACGCGCGCAACACGCTCATCGAGGCGCCGGCCGGACTCGCGATGGCCGCCACCTTCTGTCGGCCCGCGTTCGCCGCTCTCACCCGCTGGTGAGCCCCGGACCCGCGCTGGGCGCCGAGCCTGTCGAGTGGCTCCTCCTCGCGTGAGGTTCTCGCAGCGGTCGAGGCGGTAGCCGAGGTGCGCCGGTGAAGGGAGAGCCCCGGCCCGCCGGGGCTCGGGGGCAGCCATGCCTTCTCTGCGGTCACGGTTGGGTCCTGAGCCGGAATTATGGCTTCCATCACAGCCGGCGCGATCTTGCCCTGGTGTGATCGCCAGATGCTCGGTTTCTTCCTCCGTCTCCTGCCCTTCTGGATCCGGGAGCCCTTGCTCATCGTGGTCGGGTCTGTTTTCGGCGTACGCATCATGTATCTGGCCCTGCGCGACGAGGAAGGGGCGGCAGCCGCGATCGGCGTGGCGTTCCTTGTCTTCACCGCGGTGCGCGTCCACATGGTCGTCCGGGCCCTGCGTGCGCGCCGGAACCCGAGCACGGCGGCCTCCGCGGGCAGGGCGGTGTCCGACGTTGCCGCCCAGCCCCAGCCCCAGCCCCAGCCCCAGTCCCAGTCCCAGTCCCAGGCTCCGGCGGGGCAGCGGCCGACTCCGGCCGCTACCGAGAAGGAGCCCAACGCGTGGGGCCAGGCAGTCGCCGCCGTGGCCGTGGTCGCGGCACTCGGGGCCGCACTGTGGCTCGGACCGCATCTCCTACCTTCCGACATCGACAACGCGCCCCCGGCCGCCTCATGTTCGAGCGGGGAGGACGAGGAGCTGCCGAGCGCCTACGAACACACGGCCCGGGCTGTCACCGGCGGCGAGCTGTGCAAGGCGCTCAACAGGCCCGACCTGGCCCAACTCCTCGGAACGCCCACGGAGACCGCGGCGGTGGCCTCCGGCACCAGCAACACCGCTCCCCTGACCGACGGGAAGGTCGCCCAGCCGGAGGCTGAGGTCCAGTTCGACACCTACACCGTGAACGTCTCGGCCACGTACAACGAGCTGTCGGTCGCCCAGTACGTGAAACTGATGGCGTTCGGGGAGGAGACGGACATCAGGACGCTCTCGGTCCTCGGCCGACCCGCGGTCCTCTTCTCGGATCACACCATGAAGATCGAGATCGATCTCGGGAGCGGCGGATCCGGCGGACCCGTCGAGCGAGGCCCACAGGCCAGAACGCTGACCGTGGCCCTCGACGGCAAGGACCTGGGCGGCTACTACGACATCACCGTGTGGAGCGCATCCGGAGCCCTCCCGGACGACAGCGCTCTCCTCGACATCGCCGAGAAGGTTCTTCCGGCGATCCCGGAACGGAGTGTGTGACGAGGTGCTCGGGGGCCACACCCGTGTGTGCCCTCAAGCCGCAGCGTCAGGGAAGCCCAGGCAGGGAGCCCTCTCCCCGTTGAAAGCGATGTTCCTCACAATCATCGGCTTCGTGTGCCCGTGTAAAGTCGAGAGCGCCCTTGACCTGCACAAAGCAGGCAGGGAGCCGACTTCCAGGAGTTCAACATGCTGCGCACCATGTTCAAGTCCAAGATCTAGCGTTTGGGTATTGTGGCAGGTCAGCGCCCTGATCGCTGCCTCCAGGTCAGCAAACGGTCAGCATCGGTCGCGGAGCGTCCCTGCTTGCTGACCGATGGCCGCCATGACGGAGGACCTGGGCACAGGTGCCTGGCTCCCGCGGCAAGGTCGTCATTTCTGACACCGAGACCGAAGCCACAGCCGACTCCACTGCGGCGGCCCTCCGCGTAACCTCCTGCGTCATGATCACCCGCGCCCGCGAGCGGGGCTGCTCCCGGGTCTGTAGGGCAGCCGGTTGCCACGCCATCTGGGGGCCTGCACGGGTAGGCGATGATGCGCTGAAAACTCCTGACGAAATACCGACCGGGGCCAGTTCGCGACTCGGGCATGATGATCGGGAAGACGTTGGGGTTCGGGAGGGCGCGTGGATGAGGAGGGGGTGGACCTGATCTGCCTGATCGACCCGGACAGCAGCGTCCGGGTACGCATTCTGGGGCGGAACAGGCCCGGGGACACGCCGTACAACGACTACCTTGATGCCGAGCTCGTCATCACGAGCGCCTTCGTCGGCGGGCGCCTTGGGCTGTGCTTGTCACCGGAAGTCATGGACGACTGGTCAACGGCCCTGAACGAGCTCTCCGACAGGCAGGGCATCCGCTGGACGGCCATGAGCGACGCCGAGATCCGGATTGAGATCGACAGGCAATTCTCGGTGCCCCGTCCCGTCGTCACGGTGGACGACGGTGGCGAGTCCGGGGTTTCGGTCCGCGTTGTCCTGGATCCGGGGGACAACTGGGTGGACGAACTGCGTGAGCAGCTCGGACGGGTCCGGCAGACGTGGCCGAACGAGGTGGTGACGACGCCTCGGTCAAGGGGCTACTGGCAGTGAGTTCAGGCGTCGCCAGCAGATGAGTGCGCATCCCAGGGTGAGGAAGGCTTCGTGGATGTCATCTCGTATCTCCCAACGGATCCGCAGGCGGCGGAACCAGTGCAGATGGGCGAACGCGCGCTCCACGACCCAGCGTTGAGTGCCCAGACCGGAGCCGTGTTCGGTGCCACGGCGGGCGATCAGTGGCTTCACGCCGAGGTCCCAGACAAGACGGCGGTACTTGTCGTGGTCGTAGCCACGGTCCGCGAGGACCACGTCCGGGCGGCGCCGGGGCCGGCCGCGCTTGCCCCGCACTGGCGGCACGGCCTGGAGCAGCGGGATCATCTGGGTGACGTCGTTGCGGTTGCCGCCGGTCAGGGTGGCGGCGAGCGGGATCTCGGTGGCGTCGGTGATCAGGTGGTGCTTGCTGCCCGTCCTGCCCCGGTCGACAGGGCTTCGTCCGGTCTTGGAGCCCCCTTTAACGCGCGGATGTGGGAGCCGTCGACGGCCGCCCGGGAGAAGTCAAAGGCGTCCGCGCTGCGGAGCTTGGCGAGGAGGACCTAGTGCAGCCGGGACCGCACGCCGGCCTCGGTCCACTCGGCCAGGCGCCGCCAGCAGGTCATGCCCGACCCGAAGCCGAGTTCCTGCGGCAGGTGTTCCCAAGAGATCCCGGTGTGCAGCACGAACAGGATGCCCTGGAACACCAGCCGGTCCGGATGCCGCTTGCGCCCAGGGTGCAGGGTCCGGCGCTCAACCTTGGGCAGCAGCGGCTCGATCACTGCCCACAGCTCGTCGTCGACTTCCCACGGCTTCGGACGAGCCACCCCGCACCCCCAGATCATCGGTTCCGGAGTGATCCAACCACCTCGAAGATCATTTCGTTAGGAGTTCTAAGCGCCCACTGGGTGAGACGTCCGAGGGAAGGGCGGGCGCCCGCCCGATGTACGTACCACAGGGGACCCCGAATCCGCCGTGCCGCCGCCTCCCAGCAGTGATGCTGGATGCATGGACACGACGACCACCGCGCCCCGCGCCGAGGTGCTGCGGGACCGCTATCGCAGCCGACTGCCCGAGCGCTTGCAGGAGCTGGCCGGCCCCATCGAGGGCAACGTGGACCTGCCGCTCCACATCGTCTGGTCCGGGCGGACGAGCTACAGCCTGGACCGTCCGAAGTCCCGCATGACGCTCTACCGGACCGTCCTCGCCGAAGGACTGCGCCAGGACCTGGTGACCCTCCTGCACCACCGGCTGCTCGCCGATCAGTGGCCCGTGCTGCGGCGCTTGATCAGCCCCTACATCCGCGAGGTCTGGGAGGACGCCTTCCCCGAGCTGCTCCGCACCGCTCCGGCCGACACGACCGCCGCATGAAGCTCACTCCGCTCCACGAGCGTCTCCTCGCCGACATCCTCGACCTCGGCTCCCCCTACCCTCTGGTCCTCACCGGCGGATACGCCGTGCAGGCTCACGGCCTGGTCGAACGCTTCAGTCGTGACCTCGACGTCGCCACCGAGAACCCCGCTCCGATGCAGGAGATCGTCGCCTCACTCACAGCCGGCCTCCGCGCGCGGATGCCGGACCACGCACGTCCAGACTGATCCGCTCAGCGGCCGGTTCCTCGTCATCGATCCGGACACCGGCGAGGAGTGTGAGGTCGATGTTCGTCGGTGAGGCCGAGGAAGGAGTCACGACCGCCGGCCAGGGCCTGGGTGTACTTGAGTGCGCCCCAGTGCTCCGCCAGTCCCCGGCCCGCACCGCGCCACGACAGGGCAGTGGCCCGGGCGAGGGTGTGGAGCACGTCCCAGAGGGTCACTTCGAACTGCCGGGGCAGCTCTGTCGGCAGGATCGGGACGAGGGCGGGCTTCCGGCGGAGCGGCTCGTCCTCGTTCTCCTTCCGCTTCTCGTCGTCCGCCGTGATGGCGGCCTTCACCTTCCCGACGAGCGCGTCGTCGGAGTGGACGGAGACGTTCGAGGGCCGGGTCAGGTCCTGGAGCACTTCCTCGGTCGGCTTCAACGGCTCTCCTTCACGGTGTGCGTGGGCGGTTCAGCCATCGGCTGGACCGTACGGAAGGGAGGAGCGGCGCACGCAAGTGCGCAGGGGCGCGTGAGCTGGACTTCGGCCCGGGCGGTCGGTGTCAGCGCCTCGACCCCGCCTCGCTCGCGAGTTCCACGCTGCCGAGGGCCTCGGGCGGGCGGCAGGCAGCGAGCCGGTTTCCGGGCGGTCGAGCGCCGACCGGGCGATTACCAAAGGGGACCGTTTCCCACGGACTAGAGCGATGTCGGTGCCCGACAGGTCGGTGCGTGGACGCACGTTGTCCGTGTGCAGAGTGGTCTCCCGCACCTTTAATGGTTCATCAGGCAAGTCAGCATCCGGCCAGCATGAGTCGCTGGGCTCTCCCGGACAATTGCCCGAACAGGCACCGGCGCGTTGCGAAAGCCCAGGCGTAATCCTTGAACCGCCCCGGCTCGGATGGAGACTCGATTTCGTGAAAGCATCGAGTCATGGCACGACCCTCCCGTTACCAGCTTGAGCTGCGCCGCCGTGCGGTGCGCATGGTCGCCGAGGTCCGCGACGATTGCCCGAACGAGACGGCCGCTCTGCAGGCGGTGGCCGACAAGCTCGGCATCGGCTCGCGGGAGACGCCGCGGAACTGGGTGAAGCAGCACGAGGCCGACGCGGGGACGCGTCCGGGGACGACGACGGAGGAGTCTGCCCAGCTCAAGGCGCTGAAGAAGGGGAACGCCGAGCTGAAGCGGGCCAACGAGATCCTCAAGGCAGCGGCGAGTTTCTTCGCGGCCGAGCTCGACCGGCCACACACGCGCTCGTAGCGTTCATCGACGAGCACCGGGACCGCTTCGGCGGGGTCGAGCCGATCTGCAGGTCGCTCACCGAGCACGACTGCAAGATCGCCCCTTCCACCTATTACGCCCACAAGAAACGCCTGGCCGCTCCGTCCGCCCGTACCGTGCGGGACACGGAACTCAAGGAGCTGATCCGGCAGGTCCACACCGACAACTACCGTGTCTACGGGGCTCGGAAGATCTGGCGGGAGCTGAACCGGCGGGGCCGCACGGTGGCCCGCTGCACCGTCGAACGGCTGATGCGCGAGATGGGCATCACCGGCGCCGTCCGTGGCAAGGAGGTCATCACCACGATCCCCGACCAGCAAGTCGAGCGGGCGCCCGACCGCGTCGAGCGCGACTTCGTCGCCAGCGCGCCGAACCGCTGCTGGGTTGCGGATTTCACGCACGTGGCGAACCTGGTCCGCAGTGGTCTACGTCGCCTTCGTCGTGGACACCTTCTCCCGCCGGATCGTCGGCTGGTCCGCCGCGACATCAAAGGAGACCCGGCTCGTCCTGGACGCTCTGGAGATGGCGCTGTGGCAGCGCGATCGCGATGAACTCCCCTACGTCCGGGGCGAGTTGATACGTCACAGCGATGCGGGCAGCCAGTACACCAGTTTCAAGCTGGCCGAGCACCTGGACACGGCCGGCATCGCGGCCTCGATCGGTTCCGTCGGCGACGCCTACGACAACGCCCTGATGGAGAGCACGATCGGCCTGATCAAAACCGAGTTGATCAAGCCGCAGCGCCCCTGGAAGACCCTCTCCCAGGTCGAACTGGCCACCGCCGAGTGGGTCGACTGGTACTGCCACCGACGCCTGCACGGTGAGATAGGCCACGTCCCACCCGTCGAATACGAGACCAGCTACTACCTGACAGCCACGAAACGCCAGGTCACAACCACTAACTGAGATCTCTACCGAACCCGGGGCGGTTCAGTTCGACGAGCCACAACAGCCTGGTTCGTACGGAAGCCCAGGCAGGGAGCCGGCTCACCGAAGTGAAGCGATGTTCCTCACAATCTTCGACTCAGGTGCGTGCCAGTTGTAGGGTGATATCGCCCTTGACCTGCAGAAAGCTGGCAGGGAGCCGTCTTCCAGGAGTTCAACATGCTGCGCACCATGTTCAAGTCCAAGATCCACCGCGCCACCGTCACCCAGGCCGACCTGCACTACGTGGGATCCGTGACGATCGACGCCGATCTGCTCGACGCCGCCGATCTGTTGCCCGGTGAGCTGGTGCACATCGTGGACATCACCAACGGGGCCCGGCTGGAGACGTACGTCATCGAGGGTGAGCGTGGCTCCGGTGTGGTCGGGATCAACGGGGCCGCGGCCCATCTCGTGCACCCCGGCGACCTGGTGATCATCATCAGCTACGCTCAGGTCACCGACGCCGAGGCGCGGGCGTTGCGGCCCCAGGTCGTGCATGTGGACGCGGACAACCGGATCGTGTCGTTGGGGGCCGACCCCTCGGAGCCGGTGCCGGGCTCCGACCAGGAGCGCAGCCCACAGGCCGTACGGGCCTGACCAGCCGACGAGGAGCGCGCCCATGACCGACATCGAGATCCGTGACGACCGGGCCGACGGGCGGTTGGAGGCCCTCGGAGACGGCGGTGAGGTCGTGGGCCGCATCGAGTACTTCACGCTGGAGTCACCGGCGTCGGCGCTGGTCCCGGTGCACACGATCGTGGAGCCCGCGCACGAGGGGAAGGGCATCGCCGGGTCCCTGGCCCGTGCGCTGTACCGCGTCGCCGCCCGTGAGGGCAGCGCCGTCGCCCCGCTGTGCCCGTACGTCATGAAGTGGGCCGCGCGTCACCCGGAGGAGGCGCCGGTCGCCGACCCCGCCCTGCTGCGCGCGGCGAAGGACTGGCTGGCGGCCCACCCGGGCCGCTTCTGACGCACCGCGTGCGCCTTCCCACGGCGTCCCCCGGCCCTGGCGGAACATCGCGTCGGCGGGACGGTGCCGTCGGCCTTCGGCGACCGGACAGCCCCGCGCGTGGCAGGGCCCGCCGCCAGCTGGGTGCCCGTGCTCCTCTGCCCGCCCGACGCCGTCGGACGACCCACGTGCCCCTCGTTGCGCCAAGCGGACGGTGACGGTCCGTGCCGCCGGGTGACTGTGCGCGCGCCGGGCGGGTAGCCGGGGGAGTAGTCCAAAGCCACTGCCGACCACTGGCTGGAGGACACCATGACCGACCCGTACCCCGACCCGGTGCAGCCGGGCCCCACGCCCGGCCCCGATCCGCAGGGCCCCGATCCGCAGCACCCGGAGCCACCTCCTGGCCCGGTACCCGCCCCGGAGCCTCCGCCGGCCCCGCCGCCACCCCCCACCCCGACACCGCCGGCGCCCCCGACACCGGCGCCCCCGGCCCCCGGCCCGGTGCCCGAGCCCGGTCCGTCGCCGATCCCCCCGGGACCGGAACCGGTCCCCAACCCGGAACCAGGTCCTCCGCTCAGCTGAGGGTGCCTCGACGCGCGAGGGGCGCGGGAACCGTGCGACCGGCCCCCGCGCCCCCGTAGCCCCGCAGACCCGTCACCGCTCACGTCGTGACGGGACGCCGGACTCCGGCGTCCTGGCTAGGCGGACACCTCCGACCGGTCGCCGCCCCACAGCGTGTGGAACGAGCCGTCCCGGTCCACCCGCCGGTACGTGTGCGCCCCGAAGAAGTCCCGCTGCCCCTGCGTGAGGGCGGCCGGCAGCCGTTCGGCGCGCAGGGCGTCGTAGTACGCCAGCGCGGCGGAGAAACCCGGGGTGGGCACGCCCTGACGGGTCGCGGCGACCAGCACCTCGCGCCAGTCGTCCTGCGCCGCGGCGATCTCCCGCGCGAACGTCTCGTCGCTCAGCAGGCTCGGCAGGTCGGGACGGGCGTCGTAGGCCGCGCGGATCCGGTCGAGGAAGGCCGCGCGGATGATGCAGCCACCGCGCCAGATCGAGGCGACGGCGCCCAGGTCGATGTCCCAGTCGTACTCGGCACGGGCCGCGTCGATCTCGTGGAAGCCCTGCGTGTACGACACGATCTTCGACGCGTACAGCGCCTGCTCGACCCGGTCGGCGAAGGCCGCCGCCTCCGCCTCGCCCAGCGGCGCTGCCGTCGGCCCGGCCAGCCCGCGCGACGCGGCGCGCAGCCCGGCGTGCCCGGACAGCGACCGCGCGAACACCGCCTCGGCGATCCCCGACACGGGGACACCCAGGTCCAGCGCGATCTGCACGGTCCACCGGCCGGTGCCCTTCTGCTCCGCCTGGTCCACCACCACGTCCACGAAGGGCCGCCCCGTCGCCGCGTCCACATGGGACAGCACCTCGGCGGTGATCTCGATCAGGTAGGAGTCCAGCCGGCCCGTGTTCCAGGTGCGGAAGATCTCCGCGATGCGCGCCGGCTCGTACCCGGCGACCTCGCGCAGCAGCTGGTAGGCCTCGCCGATCAACTGCATGTCGGCGTACTCGATGCCGTTGTGCACCATCTTCACGAAGTGACCGGCGCCGTCCGGGCCCACGTGCGTCACGCAGGGCGCACCGTCCGCCGCCTTCGCGGAGATCTTCTCCAGCATCGGGCCGAGCGAGTCGTACGACTCCTTCGGGCCGCCCGGCATGATGCTCGGGCCGTGCAGCGCGCCCTCCTCGCCGCCGGAGACGCCCATGCCCACGAAATGGATTCCCTGCTCGCGCAGTTCGCGCTCCCGGCGTCGGGTGTCGGCGAAGTGGGCGTTGCCCCCGTCGATGATCATGTCGCCGGGCTCCAGCAGCGGCGCGAACTCCTGGATCACCGCGTCCGTCGGGTCACCGGCCTTCACCATCACCACCAGGCGGCGGGGGCGCTCCAGCGCCGCCACGAACTCCTTGGCGGTCTCGGCCGCGACGAACTCGCCCTCGTGCCCGAACTCCTCCACCAGGGCGTGGGTCCGCGCCGCCGTCCGGTTGTGCACGGCCACCGTGTAGCCGTTGCGGGCGAAGTTCCGGGCGAGGTTGCGGCCCATGACCGCGAGTCCCGTGACGCCGATCTGGGCTGTAGTGCTCATACCGCCTGCTCCTCGAAACATGGATGGACAACGTGGAGGCCGTACCGGTCGTGCTCGCCCGCCAGTATGGTCCGTGCGGCTTCCCCGACCATGCTGACGTGCCGTTCCACCGGCCGCACATCCGCTTCTGCCCGCTCCAGTACGCGCGCCGGGCCGCGTTCGCCTCAGCCGGGGCGCCGACGATCCGGCCAAGGAGCGCGGCTTTCTCGCCATTTGGGGGGCGCAAGCGGCCGATTGCGCCCTTGTCCCGGCCGGTTCGCAGCGCTTACTTTTGCCGCCCTGACGCCTGTCGAGGGGGCTTGAGACATGGCCGTACGCGGCCGGCACCGCCGGTACCAGCCGAACAGGATCAACCGCGCCTCGCTCACCGTGACCGCGGGTGGCGCCGGTATGGCCATCCCGCTGATGGGCGCCGGCGCCGCCCACGCGGCGGACGCGGACACCTGGAACAAGGTGGCCGCCTGCGAGTCGAGCGGGAACTGGCACATCAACACCGGCAACGGCTACTACGGCGGGCTGCAGTTCACCCAGTCCACCTGGGAGGCCTACGGCGGTCTGCGGTACGCCGGGCGGGCCGACCTGGCCACCCGCGCCGAGCAGATCGCCGTGGCCGAGAAGGTCCTCGACGGCCAGGGGCCGGGCGCCTGGCCGACCTGTTCGACGCGGGGCGGGCTGACCCGGGACCAGGCCGAGCCCCGGCCGCACAAGGCCCCTTCCGGTGGTGGTCCCACCGCCGTCCAGGCCAAGGACATCCAGCCGCAGAGCACCCCGCAGTCCCGGGTCGGCAAGACCGCGATGTACACGGTGGTGCACGGCGACACCCTCTCCGGCATCGCCGAGCGCCGGCACGTCCAGGGCGGCTGGCAGCGGCTCTACGCGGCCAACCGGTCGACGATCGGTGCCGACCCCGACCTGATCCTGCCCGGCCAGCGGCTGGACGTGGGCGCCTCGTCGAGGCCGGGGCCGGCCGCACCGAAGTCCCGTACCGCCGAGAAGCCCGGCACCGCGTCGAAGCCGAAGACGGCCCAGAAGCCGAAGACGGCCCAGAAACCCGAGGCGGCCCACAAACAGAAGACGGCACCCGAGCCGAGGACCGCGCCCCGGCGCACCACGCAGCCGGCCGAGCCGAAGACGCGGAGCACCTCCACGTCCCAGGCCGCCCCCAGGACCCACACCGCCGGTCTGGTCGCCCCCGTGGCCGCCGCCACCGGCACGCGGTACCACGCCACCGGTTCCTCCTGGTCGAAGGGCTACCACACCGGCGTCGACTTCCCCGTGCCCACGGGCACCTCCGTGAAGGCGGTCGGGGCGGGCGAGGTGGTCAGCGCGGGCTGGGGCGGCTCGTTCGGCTACCAGGTGGTGATCCGGCACTCCGACGGGCACTACTCCCAGTACGCCCACCTCTCGGCGATCTCCGTACGTGCCGGTCAGTCGGTCACCGTCGGTCAGCGCATCGGCCGCTCCGGCTCCACGGGCAACAGCACGGGCCCGCATCTGCACTTCGAGGTGCGGACGGGGCCCGGTTTCGGTTCCGACATCGACCCGGTGGCGTACCTCCGGGCGGGCGGCGTCAGGATTTGACGCGGGTACGGTGCCGGTCGAGCACCGGGGCCGGCAGGACTGCCCGGCCGTCCGTGCCGGACCCGTACGGCGGCACCGGTGCGCCGACGGGCCCGCCCAGCGGGGAGGGCAGCCAGGCCGGCGCCGCCCGGCCCGCGTAGGGCACGGCGGCCGACTGCACCGGCACGGTGCCCAGCAGCTCGGCCTCCGGCACCGGTTCTCCGCCCGCGACCAGCACCCCGTCGGGAACGAGACGCTCGTCCGGGACCACCACCCCGTCGGGTACAAGACGCTGGTCCGGGACCAGCACCCTGTCCGGAACCAGTGCCTCCTCCAGAACCAGTTCCTCGCGCGCGGCGAGTCCGGCCTCCTGGATCACCGGCGTCGGCGCGCCCTCGGCCGCCGCGTCCGGTGTGCCGTCCACGCCCACACCCACCACCATGTCGCCACCCCCGGGCGTCCTCGCAAGGCGCTCGGTGGTCAGCAGGATCAGACCGCCCGCCGCCACCACGCCGCAGCTCAGCGCGAGCGCCGTACCGATGGTGCCGTAGCGGAAGGTCTCACCGAACATCGTGATGCCCACGGCGGCCGCCACCACCGGGTTGACCACGGTCAGCGTGGCCAGCGGGGCGGCGAGGCCGGCGCCCCGGTAGGACGCCTGCGACAGCAGTACTCCGGCGACGGCGAAGACGCCGATCGCGGCGAGCGTCGGCAGGTCGGCCGGGCGGACGGCGCCGCTCCAGTCGACGGTCGCGATCTTGGTGAACACGGACGCCATGCCGAAGGCGATCCCGGACGCGGTGGCCAGCAGCACACTGCGCACCGCCGGATGGCGGTGGGCGGCCCGGCCGGCGATCATCAGGGCGACCACCACCCCACCGGTGACCAGGGCGACGCTCACCCGCTCCGCGGTGCTCAGCGAGTGCGTCTCGGAGGCGCCGACCAGGGACAGCAGTCCGGCCAGACCCACCGTCGCCATGAGCGCGCCCCGCCAGGCGGTCCGTCCGGCCCGGCGGCCCACGAAGAGCGCCGCCATCGGCAGCGCGAACACGATCGTCAGGGCACCCAGCGGCTGCACCAGGCTCAGCGGCCCGTAGGCGAGGGCCACCACGTGCAGCAGGCCGCCGAGGCCGTTCATCGCCACCGCCGCCCACCAACTCGGCCGGTGCAGCGGCGCGTAGCTCCCCTCGGGCGAGGACAGCGCGACCTGCTCCTGCACGATCGCCCCGCCGGCGTAGGCGACGGCGGACACGAGCGACAGGACCACGGACAACGCGAGGGCGCTCATCGGCAGCTCCTCTGCGTGGGGCGGGGGCGCGGGGCCCGGCGCGGTGAACGGTCGGCTTCCATGGAGAACACGATGCCGCGCGGATCTCTTCCCGTCGTCGTCCCTGAGCATTCAATGGGTCCTACTGCCGATGGAGTACTCCGGACGCACCCTCCTCCCCAGGACGGGTGACACCCCCGACGGACCCCCTGATCACAACCCCGATCCCCCTTGGTACTACTGCCCTTCGTGGACCTCGACCCCGATCTCACCGCCCTCCGCCCGCTCGGCGGGTTCTTCCTCCTGCGCACGGCCGGAGACCCGCCGGGCGCGCTGCCGACCCTGGCGGACGCCTACGCCGGACGGTCATCCCATGTTTACGGACATTCCATGATTTTCCGCGTCCGGAAGGTCGCGCGGAGCATCCGTGCCCCGGAGGAGCGGGTCGCCGCGTCGGTGGCGCACCAGGGGCTGGCCGCCCGGCTCTGGTCGATCGCGCTGGGCTGCGCCGTGCTCTACGGCCGGCTGCCCGACCTCGACCCCCGGCTGGTGCGGTGGGACCCCGACGCCGGTGCGCCGGACGACCTGTGGCTGACCCGCGTACGGCCCCTGCCCGTGGACCGGCTCGCCGAGGTCGTGCTGGAGGGTCACCTGGAACCGCTGGCCGCCGTGGTGCGCGCCGACCACCGGCTCGCCCCCGGCCTGCTGTGGGGCAACGCCGCCTCGGCGCTGGCGGGGGCCGCGCGGCAACTGGAGCGCTGGGCGGGTGACCACGGCCGCCCCGACCTGGTCGCGGCCACCCGCTCCCTCGCCGGCCGGCTGTTCACCCATCCCCTGCTCGCGGGCACGGGGCGCCTGGAAGCCTCCGGCACCGGCGCGGGCGGTCCCGTCTTCCGCCGGCGCAGCTGCTGCCTGTACTACCGCGTCCCCGGCGGGGGCGTCTGCGGCGACTGCTGCTTCACCCGGCCCCCGCGCTCTTCCCCGCACGCCCCGTCTGGGCGACCATGAAGGAACCGGCCACGAGGAGCAGGGGGTTCCGGGTGCGAGTGGGACTGCTGAGCCGTGAGTACCCGCCGGACGTGTACGGCGGGGCCGGCGTCCATGTCGAGTTCCTCGCCCGGGAGCTGCGGCGGCTCGTCGACCTGGAGGTGCACTGCTGGGGCGAGGTCACCCCCCGGGAGAAGTCCGAGGGCGTCCTGCGGCACCGCCCCTGGTCCGCCCTGGACGGCGGGAACGACGCCCTGCGCACCTTCTCCGTGGACCTGTCCATGGCCGGTGCCCTGGCGGGCCGCGACCTGGTCCACTCCCACACCTGGTACGCCAATCTCGCCGGGCACGTCGCCAAACTGCTGCACGGTGTGCCGCACGTGATGACCGCGCACTCGCTGGAGCCGCTGCGCCCCTGGAAGGCCGAGCAGCTGGGCGGCGGGTACGCGCTCTCCAGCTGGGCCGAGCGCACCGCGATCGAGGCCGCCGACGCGGTGATCGCCGTCTCCGCCGCCATGCGCGCCGACGTCCTCGACTGCTATCCCGCGCTCGACCCGGCGCGGGTCCACGTCGTGCACAACGGCATCGACACGACGCTGTACCGCCCCGACCCCGGCACCGACGCCCTCGCCCGCGTCGGACTGGACCCGGACCGCCCCTACGTGCTGTTCGTCGGCCGCATCACCCGGCAGAAGGGCGTGCCGCACCTGCTGCGGGCGGTGCGCGACATCGACCCGGCCGCGCAGGTCGTGCTGTGCGCCGGCGCGCCCGACACCCCGGAGATCGACCGGGAGTTCCGCGAGCTGTTCGAGGAGCTGAGCCGGGCCCGCGACGGGGTGCACTGGATCCCGCGCATGCTGCCCCGGCCGGAGGTGATCCAGTTGCTCACCCACGCGACCGTGTTCGTCTGCCCGTCCGTCTACGAGCCGCTCGGCATCGTCAACCTGGAGGCGATGGCATGCGGCACGCCCGTGGTGGCCTCCCGGGTCGGTGGTATCCCGGAGGTCGTCGAGGACGGGCGTACGGGGGTACTCGTACCGGTGGACGAGGGCGCCGAGAACGACAAGAACGACAAGAACGACAAGAACGACGACAACGACGAGAGCTTCGCCAAGGGTCTCGCCCGGGCGCTGGACGCGGTGATCGGGGACCCGGCGGCCGCCCGGCGGATGGGCGAGGCGGGACGGGAGCGCGCGGTGGACGAGTTCGGCTGGGACGCGGTCGCCCGGCGGACGGTCCGGCTCTACGAGGAGATCCTCGAACAGGCTTAGATCTTCGAACAGGCTTACTCCGGTCTGCTCGGGGCAACCATGGCTCTACACCAGGGTGAGGGGAGCGGCCCATGCGTATCGGCGGACCTTCCGTGCTGGGGATCGTGCTCGCGGGCGGCGAGGGCAAGCGCCTCATGCCGCTCACCGCGGACCGCGCGAAGCCCGCGGTGACCTTCGGCGGGACGTACCGCCTCGTCGATTTCGTGCTGTCCAACCTCGTCAACGCGGACATCCTGCGGATCTGTGTGCTGACCCAGTACAAGTCGCACTCGCTGGACCGGCACATCACCACCACCTGGCGGATGTCGAGCCTGCTCGGCAACTACGTCACCCCCGTGCCGGCGCAGCAGCGGCTCGGCCCGCGCTGGTACCTGGGCAGCGCCGACGCGATCCTGCAGTCGCTGAACCTGGTGCACGACGAGCAGCCGGAGTACGTGGCGGTGTTCGGCGCCGACCACGTGTACCGGATGGACCCGCGCCAGATGCTCGCCCAGCACATCGACAGCGGGGCCGGGGTCACCGTCGCCGGCATCCGGGTGCCCCGTGCCGAGTCGTCGTCGTTCGGGGTGATCACACCGGGCCCCGACGGACGGACGGTCGAACGCTTCCTGGAAAAGCCGGCCGATCCGCCCGGACTCGCCGACGACCCCGGGTCGGTCTTCGCCTCCATGGGCAACTACCTCTTCACCACCAAGGCCCTCGTCGAGGCGCTGCGGCGCGACGCGGAGGAGGAGGACTCCGTGCACGACATGGGCGGCTCGATCCTCCCCCAGCTCACTGTGCGCGGCGAGGCGTGCCTGTACGACTTCAGCGAGAACTACGTGCCCGGCGAGACCTCCCGCGACCAGGGGTACTGGCGGGATGTCGGCACGCTCGACACGTACTACGAGTCCCACATGGACCTCATCGCCGAGCGCCCCAAGTTCAACCTCTACAACCGCAACTGGCCGATCTACACCCACTCCACCCAGCTGTCGCCCGCCCGGTTCAACGCGGGCGGCATGGCCAGCGAGTCGATCATCAGCGCGGGGTGCCTGATCCGGGGGCAGGTCACCCGTTCGGTGCTGTCGCCGGGGGTGGTCGTCGATCCGGGAGCGATGGTGCAGGGATCCGTGCTGCACGACAACGTCCACATCGGCCGCGGGGCGGTGGTGCGGGGCGCCGTGCTGGACAAGAACGTCGAAGTCCCACCGGGGGCCACGATCGGCGTCAACCCGGAGCGGGACGCGGCGCTGTACACCGTCTCGAAGGGTGGGGTGATCGCCCTGGGGAAGGGCCAGCGGGTGTCCTGACCCGGCGCGGGGCGAGGCGGCCCGGGCCGCCTCGAAGGGAGGCGGTTCGGGGCCGGGCGGGTGAACGGTCCGAGCCGCCCGTGTCGGCCGTACGGAGCAATCGGGCGGGCACTTAATGCGCTGTTAACTGAGCGTAGCCTGATCGCACTTGACCGTAATCGCGCGCAGGCGATTGACTGCTGTCACCTCATCCCCGTCGTCGCGAGGCGAAGCCCTTGACTGCTGATCTGCTGGCACCCCTCGACCTGGCGTTCTGGAACATCGAGTCCCCCGAGCACCCGATGCACCTCGGCGCCCTGGGCGTGTTCCCGGCCCGCTCGCCCACAGCGGGCGCCCACGCCGCCGACCTGCTCGCCGCGCGGGCCGCGGCCGTGCCCGGGCTGCGCATGCGCATCCGGGACGTGTGGCGGCCGTTCGACCCGGACCGACCGCTCGAACTGCGCCGGCCGCTGGCCCTGGGCGGTGCCGTCCGGGAGAGCGACCCGCACTTCGACCCGCAGCGCCACGTCCGGCTGCACTCGCCCACCGCCGACTTCCAGGGGGCGGCCGGGCTGCTGATGGAGCGGCCGCTGCACCGGGGTCGGCCGCCCTGGGAGGCGCACGTCCTGCCCGGCGAGGACGGCGTGTCCTTCGCGGTGCTGTTCAAGTTCCACCACGCCCTCGCCGACGGCCTGCGCGCGCTCGGCCTGGCCGCCGCCGTCCTCGACCCGCTGGACCTGCCCGAGCCGCGGCCCCGCCCCACCGCACCGTCCCGGCGCGCGGTGCCGGACGTGCGCCGGCTGCCGTCGCTGGTGCGCGGCGCCCTGTCGGACGTCGGGCGCGCCCTCGACATCGGCGCCTCCGTCGCCGTGTCCACCCTCGGCACCCGCTCCACCGCCGCGCTGACCGCCGCGCCCACCGGTACCCGCCGCACCGCCGGTGTGGCCCTCGACCTCGACGACGTGCACCGGGTGCGCAAGACCGTCGGCGGGACCGTCAACGACGTGCTGATCGCGGTCGTCGCCGGGGCGCTGCGCCGCTGGCTCGACGAGCGCGGCGACGGCAGCGAGGGCGTGGCGCCGCGCGCTCTCATCCCCGTCTCCCAGCGCCGCCCGCGCACCGCCCACCCGCAGGGCAACCGGCTCTCCGGGTACCTGATAAGGCTTCCCGTCGGCGAGAGCGACCCGCTGCGGCGGCTGGCCGCCGTGCGCACGGCCATGGACCGCAACAAGGACGCCGGACCCGGCCGGGGGGCCGGCGCCGTCGCGCTGCTCGCCGACCACGTGCCCGCCCTGGGCCACCGTATCGGCGGGCCCCTGGTCAGCCAGGCCGCTCGGCTCTGGTTCGACATCCTCGTCACCAGCGTCCCGCTGCCCAGCCTCGGCCTGAAGCTGGGCGGCAACCCCCTCACCGAGGTGTTCCCGTACGCCCCGCTGGCGCGCGGCCAGTCCCTCGCGGTCGCCGTCTCGACGTACCGCGGCCGGGTCCACTTCGGACTGGTGGCCGACGCCGTGGCCGTGCCTGACCTGGAGCGGTTCGCGGGGGCGCTGACCGCGGAGGTGGCGGCGCTGGTCGCGGTGTGCGTGGTGTGAGCGGGCGGGGCCGGCGGCGAGGTGTGAGCGGGCGGGCCCGATGGTGAGGTGTGAGCGGGCGGGTCCGGTTCCGGCGCGGTCGGGGGTCCGTGCCGGCGCCGGCCGGGCGCCGGTCCGGGGCCGCGGCGGGTGGCCGAGCGGGTTTGGGGGCGGGGCCCGGTGCTGAAGTAAAATTCCGCGTTCGAAAGCGAGCGCGGTCGGCGCGCCGCTCGGTGGACCAGGGAACGGCAGCGCGATGACGGTGACAGAAGACGGCCCGGTGACGACGGACGACGCGTCCGTGGAGCCCTACGGCCCCGGCATCGACCCGGAGCGCCTCGCGGTCTGCCTCAGCGTGCTCAAGGAGCTCGACGAGCTGGAGGTGGACCACCCCGACGCGATCGCCGTGCGCCGCGCCACCTCGCACATCTACCGCTCAGTCAAGCAGCGCCGCCGCCAGGAGCGCCGGGCCGCCAAGACGGCGCACGACCGGCAGGTCACCGAGGCCACGGCCACCGGTTCCGCGCAGCGCATCGACGACGAGACCGAGGGCCTCCTGCCGTCCTCCCGGGTCGGCGAGGGGAAGATCGCGGGGATACTCCAGCGCCCGCGCTCCTGCTACACCTGCAAGAAGCGCTACGTGGAGGTCGACTACTTCTACCACCAGCTCTGTCCGGACTGCGCCCGCACCAACCGGGCCAAGCGCGACGCCCGCGCCGACCTCACCGGCAAGCGCGCACTGCTCACCGGCGGCCGGGCCAAGATCGGCATGTACATCGCGCTCCGGCTGCTGCGCGACGGCGCCCACACCACCATCACCACGCGCTTCCCGAAGGACGCCATCCGCCGGTTCAAGGCGATGGACGACTCGGCGGACTGGATCCACCGCCTGGAGGTCGTCGGCATCGACCTGCGCGACCCCGCCCAGGCCGTCGCCCTGGCCGACCAGGTCGCCGAGCAGGGCCCGCTGGACATCCTGATCAACAACGCCACGCAGACCGTGCGCCGGCTGCCCTCCGCCTACGCCGCGCTGGTCGAGGGCGAGAGCGCTCCGCTGCCGGCCGGGGAACTCCCCGCCCACCACGTCATCGGCGCCTTCGGCTCCGGCGCGGTCGACGGCCTCGCCGCGCTGCCCGTCGGCGTCAGCGGACTCGACGCGCAGCAGGTCGCCGACCTCGCGCTGGTCGCCGGCCACGCCAGCGTGGAGCGGCACCGCGCAGGCACCGCCATCGACGCGGGCGGTCTGGTCCCGGACGTCGTCGAGAGCAACACCTGGGTGCAGACCATCGAGCAGATCTCGCCGGTGGAGCTGCTGGAGACCCAGCTGTGCAACTACACCTCGCCGTTCATCCTCATCAGCAAGTTGCGCCCGGCGATGGCGGAGGCCGCGCGCAGGGCGCGGAGCAAGCGCGCCCACATCGTCAACGTCAGCGCCATGGAAGGAGTGTTCAACCGCGGCTACAAGGGCGCGGGCCACCCCAACACCAACGCCGCGAAGGCCGCGGTCAACATGGTGACGCGGACCAGCGCCCAGGAGATGTTCGACGCCGACGGCATCCTGATGACCTCCGTCGACACCGGCTGGATCACCGACGAGCGCCCGCACTTCGACAAGCTGCGGCTGGCCGAGGAGGGCTTCCACGCCCCCCTGGACCTGGTCGACGGCGCGGCCCGGGTCTACGACCCGATCGTGCGCGGCGAGTCCGGCGAGGACGTCTACGGGGTCTTCCTGAAGGACTACGCGCCGGGCAAGTGGTGACGCCCGCCCGGGCCCGGACGGCCCGGACGCCGCGGCGCGCCGTTTTGCCGGTCCCTTGCGCCGATCGACCGAACGGGTGAGACACCGAGGGTGACTTTCCGGGCGTACGGGTCAATTCACATGGGACGACATCGGGGTGACTTGCCATAGTTACCCCAAATTTTCGGCGCTATCGAGCAGGCCCCCGCTCATCTGGTTAATCTGGGGCGGACGGACAGCAGTAAGGGGTCCCACCCACACCCACCGTCCGTCATGGGACAAGCCGGACACAGCGGTTTGCTCTCCTTGCAGTGATCGGCGCCACCGCGCCCGAGCCGCCTTCAAGCATGACCCGAGGGCGCGTCAGGCGCCGGAGCGCAGACCGACCGGCACGCCCCGAGGGTGACCCGACACATAAGGAGTGCGCGGTGACACCGGAGAAGACGAATCGCGAGCAACGCCCCAAGGAACGCAGCGAGCGCGTCGGCCGCCGGCCCGGCGAGCTCGGCAGCCTCGACGTGTGGGCCCGTTCGGCCCCGATCCGCCTGGCGGGCTACGAGGACGACCTCGCCGAGCCCCATATCCTGCCCAGCGTGGACTGAGCCGGTCCCCGCCGCGCGAACGCCGACGGCGGGGGCGCACCGATCGCGCGCCCCCGCCCGCCGAAAAGCACCCCCCCGCCCAAAGGGGCCCTCCCGCCCCCAAGCCGCTACCCC
>NZ_CBDQZH010000040.1:0-66032 GCF_965341775.1 Streptomyces sp. bgisy159
AACCCTGGGCCGTCTCTGGGCCGTGCGAGGGTGCCCGAGGCCGACCGATGGCGACCGACAGTGACAGGCGAGTCGTGACCGGCAGTGGCGAAAGCCCAGGTCAGGGGGGCAGGCCCATACGGGTTTCCCCCCAGGGGTGGCGATCCGGCAAGATGGGGTGTATCTGCCCACTGCCTGATTTCAAGCTGCCGGACGGTTTCTCTTGGCTGAGTTCATTTACACCATGCGCAAGGCGCGCAAGGCGCACGGCGACAAGGTGATCCTCGATGACGTCACCCTGAACTTCCTCCCCGGGGCGAAGATCGGCGTCGTCGGGCCGAACGGTGCCGGTAAGTCGACCGTTCTGAAGATCATGGCGGGGCTGGAGCAGCCCTCCAACGGCGACGCGTTCCTGTCGCCCGGCTACAGCGTCGGCATCCTGCTGCAGGAGCCGCCGCTCAACGAGGAGAAGACGGTCCTGGAGAACGTCCAGGAGGGCGTCGCCGAGGTCAAGGGCAAGCTCGACCGGTTCAACGAGATCGCCGAGCTGATGGCCACCGACTACTCCGACGCGCTGCTCGACGAGATGGGCAAGCTGCAGGAGGAGCTGGACCACGCCAATGCCTGGGACCTCGACGCCCAGCTGGAGCAGGCCATGGACGCCCTGGGCTGCCCGCCCGGCGACTGGCCCGTCACCAACCTCTCCGGTGGTGAGAAGCGCCGCGTCGCACTGTGCAAGCTGCTGCTGGAGCAGCCCGACCTGCTGCTGCTCGACGAGCCCACCAACCACCTCGACGCCGAGTCGGTGAACTGGCTGGAGCAGCACCTCGCCAAGTACGAGGGCACCGTCGTGGCCATCACCCACGATCGGTACTTCCTCGACAACGTGGCCGAGTGGATCCTCGAACTCGACCGCGGCCGCGCCTACCCGTACCAGGGCAACTACTCCACGTACCTGGAGACCAAGCAGACCCGTCTCAAGGTCGAGGGCCAGAAGGACGCCAAGCGGCAGAAGCGGCTCAAGGAAGAGCTGGAGTGGGTCCGCTCCAACGCCAAGGGACGGCAGGCCAAGTCCAAGGCCCGCCTCGCGCGGTACGAGGAGATGGCCGCCGAGGCCGAGAAGATGCGGAAGCTGGACTTCGAGGAGATCCAGATCCCGCCGGGCCCCCGCCTGGGCAACGTGGTCGTCGAGGTCGAGAAGCTCAACAAGGCCTTCGGCGAGAAGGTCCTCGTCGACGGCCTCAGCTTCACCCTCCCGCGCAACGGCATCGTGGGCGTCATCGGCCCCAACGGCGCCGGCAAGACCACCCTGTTCAAGATGATCCAGGGTCTGGAGACCCCGGACTCCGGCGACATCAAGGTCGGCGAGACCGTCAAGATCTCCTACGTCGACCAGAGCCGCGAGAACATCGACCCGAAGAAGACGCTCTGGGAGGTCGTGTCCGACGGGCTCGACTACATCAACGTCGGCCAGGTCGAGATGCCGTCCCGGGCGTACGTGTCCGCGTTCGGCTTCAAGGGTCCCGACCAGCAGAAGCCGGCCGGTGTGCTGTCCGGCGGTGAGCGCAACCGCCTCAACCTGGCGCTCACCCTCAAGCAGGGCGGCAACCTGCTGCTCCTCGACGAGCCGACCAACGACCTGGACGTCGAGACCCTGTCCAGCCTGGAGAACGCGCTGCTGGAGTTCCCCGGCTGCGCCGTGGTCGTCTCCCACGACCGCTGGTTCCTCGACCGCGTCGCCACCCACATCCTCGCCTACGAGGGTGATTCCAGGTGGTTCTGGTTCGAGGGCAACTTCGAGTCGTACGAGAAGAACAAGATCGAGCGGCTCGGCCCGGACGCGGCCCGTCCGCACCGTGCGACGTACAAGAAGCTGACCCGGGGCTGATCGATCTTGCGGCACCTCTACCGCTGCCCGCTGCGCTGGGCGGACATGGACGCGTACGGCCATGTCAACAACGTGGTCTTCCTCCGCTACCTGGAGGAAGCCCGTATCGACTTCCTGTTCCGCCCGGACAAGGACTTCCAGCAGGGGTCGGTGGTGGCCCGCCACGAGATCGACTACAAGCGGCAGCTCGTCCACCGGCACACCCCGGTCGACATCGAGCTGTGGGTCACCGAGATACGGGCCGCGTCGTTCACCCTCACCTATGAGGTGAAGGACGGCGAGGTCGTCTACGTGCGGGCCTCCACGGTCATCGTGCCCTTCGACTTCGAGGCACAGCGGCCCCGCCGGATCACCGAGGAGGAACGCGAGTTCCTCCGGGAGTACACGGACGATGTCGGCGACGAGGAGGCCGTCGCCGCATGACCGTGCTCCACCTGGCCGACGAGGGGGAGGCGGCGGATCTCGCCGCCTTCCTCTCCCGGCTGCTCCACTACGACCGGGGCGCCGCGGTCCGCCTTCAGGCGGTCGGCACCGCGCTGGCCGTCTTCGGGCGGCCCCCCTCCTTCGAGGTGCTGGCGGTACGCGCGGTACGGCTGGCCAAGCCCTACGAGCACGGGCTGGACGACACCCTCGACGTGACCGTCTCCGCCGGTGAGCTGCTGGAGTCCGTCGACGAGGCGGGTGCCACGGCCGCGGTGCCGGCGGCGGTCACCGGCCCGCCCTGGGCGGGTGTGCTGCCGCCGCGCGGCGGCTGGCAGCCGGTCGCCGGGCTGCCGGGCGCGGAGGAGCTGCGCCGGCTCGTCTCGACGGCCGTCGCGGAGTTCCGCGGCCGTACGGAGGAACTGGCGCCCGAGGAGCGCACCCGCTCCCGACTCGACCTGATCGGGCGGGAGATATGGTCCCGGACGATCGCCGACACCGGGCTGCCGGTGCGCGCCGTGCACGCGGCCCAGTCGCTCGGCTTCCTGCGCGCGGGCGCCGCGGCACCGGCGCGGCTGGTCGCCTCCGGCGCGTGGCTGCGGCTGCGCACGCCCTACGGCTCCGTCGCCGTACGGCGGTCGGGGCTGGGGACGTTCGGCCTCAGCGTCCGCTGACGAACCGCGGGACGAGCGCCTGCTGGAGGAGCCCACCGGACGGGCGCCTGCCGGAGGAGCCCCACCGAACGAGCGCCTGCCGGACGGGCGGCTGCTGGAGGAGCCCCACCGGAGGAGCCCCCACCTGACGAGCGCCCACCTGACGAGCGCCCGCCGGACGAGCGACCCGCCCCCGCCGCTCAGCCCGCGCTGTCATCCGGCCACACCGTGATGTGGTCCTCCTCCAGATCGAGCGCCACCCGGTCCCGCATATCCAGCGTCCGGGTGTACTCGGCGGGCAGTTGGAGCCGGCCGGCCCGGTCGAGCATGGCGTACTCACGGGCGACGACCGTCTCGTGGCCGGTGCTCGCGTCGACCTCGCTGCGGCGCAGCACCTCGGTGGAGGTGCGGCCGTCGCGGATGGCGACCGTGCGGCGGACCTCGGTCGCGACGGCCCTGTCGTGGGTGACGATGACGATGGTCGTGCCGAGTTCCTCGTTGGCCGTGCGGAACGCGGCGAAGATCTGTTCCGCCGTGTGTGAGTCGAGTTCGCCGGTGGGTTCGTCGGCGAGCAGCACGGACGGGTCGTTGGCGAGGGCCACGGCGATGGCCACGCGCTGCTGCTGCCCGCCGGACATCTGGTGAGGGTGGCGATCCCGGCAGTCGGCGACCTGCAGCAACTCCAGCAGGGCGAGCGCGCGTTCGTCCCGGGCTCGGGCGCGGTGGCCGGTCAGCTGCAGTGGCAGGGCCACGTTCTGGGCGGCGGTGAGATAGGGCAGGAGGTTGCGGGAGGTCTGCTGCCAGATGAAGCCGACCACCTTGCGGCGGTAGCGGAGGCGGTCCTTCGCGGTCATGGCCAGCAGGTCGTGGCCGGCGACCCGGGCCGCACCGGCGGTGGGGGTGTCGAGACCGGCCAGGATGTTCATCAGCGTGGACTTGCCGCTTCCGGAGGCGCCGACCAGCGCCATCAGCTCGCCCTCGCGGACCAGCAGGTCCAGGCCCTGCAACGCCTGCACCTCCACGCCGTCCGTGGAGAAGACCCGGACCAGCCGGTCGCAGGTGATCAGCGCGTCGTGTCCGTAGCCGGGCTGTTCGCGGGCGCTGGTGACCCGGTCGGTGAGCTCGGCCAGAGTGGGGTCGGTCGTCGTCATGGCACTCCTTCGCGGCCGGCTCATTCCGGTTCCACCACGGTCGTCTCGGGCTTCACGGTCGTCTCGGTCTCCACGGCGGTCTCGGTCTCCACGGCGGTCTCGGTGCCCCCGAGGGTCCCGGTCCCCCCGAGAGGCCACCTCGTCCCGCCCGTTCACCTGCCGTCCCCCACCCTCAGTTCCCGTACCGTCCCCCGCCGCCCCGACCACCATGCCTGGACGGCCGCCACGCCCACCGTCACCGCGATCACGGCCAGGGCCGGGACGGTCAGGGACAACGGGTCGGTGTGGAGTTCCGCGCGGCTCGGCGTCGAGGACGACGCCGGCAGGGCGATCACGGTGAGGTCCAGGCCGGGGGAGAGCAGCCGGATCGCGGCCCACCCGGTGAGCACGCCGCCCAGCGCGGCCAGCGCGGCCTGCGGCAGCGACTCCAGGACGAGCAGGCGGCGGCCCTGCGCCCGGGTCAGGCCCATGGTGCGCAGCCGGGCCAGAAGCGCCCCGCGTTCGGGGGCGGTGCGCAGCAGGGCCAGCATCAGGGCGAGCACGGCGTAGCCCGCGCCCGCCGCGACGGCCGCCGCGTACAGGCGTTCCGTGCCGGACTGCAGGGGCGAGTCGGCGTAGCGGGCCCGTTCCGCGGCGCGGACCCGGACGAACACGGCGCTCCCGGCCGCCCGGCGCAGCGCGTCGCCGTCCGCGTGCTCCCCGCTGACCAGCAGCGCGGTCGGCCGGGCGGCCTCGGTGGCGAGCCCGGCGCGGTCCACGACCAGGAAGTTCTCGCTGGGCACGGCGGGGGTGACGGCCCGTACCAGGGTGATGCGGACGGTGACGGTGCTGCCGTCCGCCAGAGCGACCTCGAAGGGCGCCCTGCCGTAGCGTTCGGCCACCGCCTGCGAGGCCAGCGCGGGCAGCGCCTCGCCCCGGCCGCCCCCGGCCAGCTCACCGGCGGGGAAGGCACCGAGCTTGGTTTCCCGCGCGAGGTCCGCGTAGCGGGCCGGGTCGACGCCCACCACGGGTACGGAGTGCCGTCCGTTGCCGGGCCTGCCCTGGTAGTCGACGCTCACCGCGGTCACGTTCCGCACCCCGGAGACGTTCCCGACCCGGTCGGCCAGCCCGGTCGCGAGCGGATACGTGATCGACTCGATCCGGGCGTCCGCGCCGACCTCCAGCAGCGCCGCCCGGTCCCGCGCCTGGTCCACGCCCGCCAGCACCGAACCGCCGAACGCGGCGGTCGTGAGCGCGGTGAGCAGGGCGAGCAGCGGCAGCACCGCCGAGGCGGAGGTGCGGCCGGCGCGGGCCAGCGACAGATGGGCGACGAAGCCGCGCAGCCGGCCGGCCGGGCGGGCCAGGCCGCGCAGCGGCAGCGGGTAGAGACGCACCAGCACGAGCGCGGCGATCACGCCGACGAGGACCGGCGCGGCGGACACCAGTTGGTCACCGGACGTGCCCTGCCGGCGCAGCGCCTCCACCGCGCCGGCCGCGATCACCACCAGGGTCAGCTCCGCGACGGTGCGGCGCCGCGACGGCCGTACGGACGTCACGTCCTGACGGGCCGCGTGCAGGCGGACCACGCGGTGCGCGGCGGCCGCGCGCAGCGGGAGCGCGACGCAGGCCAGGACGGTCACGGCGAGAGCGGCCAGGGCGGCGGGCAGGGCGCGCGCGTCCGGCAGGACCAGCAGCGCCGCCGCCAGGCCCAGGGCGCCGGCCGGCACGGCGACCACCGCGGTCTCGGCCAGCAGCCGGACGGTGAGGCCGCTCAGTGAGGCGCCGCGCGCCCGCAGCAGGGCCAGCTCGGTGCGGCGGCGGTCGGCGGCGAGACCGCCCGCCATCATCAGCACCACCACGACCACCGTGCCGGTGCCGAACACGGCGACCGCGATCAGCGGTGAGATCGCGGACTGCAGGCGGTCGTACGAGCCGAGGACCCGGTCGAGCTTGGTGTTCGCGTCGGTGTACGGGCTGGTGAAGCCGCGGATCGTGCGCAGATCGGGTCCGGACACCAGGGACCCGACGGCGGACCGCAGCCGGTCCAGGTCCTGGTGGTGCAGCGCGTCCTGCCGGGGCGTCAGCCGCCAGAACGGGTACGGGTTCCCGGTCGTGCCGAGGAGCGCGGGCCCGGCCTCGGGCGGCAGCAGCAGCGCGCCGAGCCAGTAGCTGGGGGAGTCGGGGCCGCCCGGCGGCAGCTTCACCAGAAGGGGCTCGTGGAGCAGCGGGTCGTACGACCAGTAGGCGTCGTCCCGGTCCAGCGGTTCGACGATGCCGGTGATCCGGACGGCGAACCAGCCCCGGTCCAGCGCCGGCACATGGATGACCGAACCCACCTCGATGTGCAGGGTCCGGGCGGTCGCGGCGGTGACCGCGCCCTCGACCTCGGCCGTCCGGGCGGTGACCGGGCCGGACAGGTGCGGCAGCCGGCCCCCGCGCAGCCGGGCGTGCTCGGCCAGCCCCGCCTGGGCCACCAGCGACATCCGGGCGGGCAGTTCGCTCGGCCGGGGCAGCCAGGGATCGGCGGTCTCCAGGTCGACCTTGGTCCGCACCCCGTACGTCGACTGCCCGGGGTCGGTGGTGAGCGGCGCGCGCGGAAGGGCGCGGACCCTGGCGTACTGCTGGGCCAGGACCTCCGCGTTCAGCAGCCTCTCCCGCTCGGCCTGGGGGAGTGTCGCGTACGGTTCGGGCGCGGACAGCTGGACGGAGCTCCAGTTGCGCGGCGCCTTGTCCACGGTGTGCCGGAGCGCGGCGTCCTCGTACCGGCCGAGGGCGCGCGGGAACGCGGCGGCGAGGCAGGCGGTCACCGCGACGAGGACGGCGAGGGCGAGGGCGGCGCCGGGGGCCGCGCGCAGCCGGGTGCGCAGCCACGGGGCGGCGACCCGCGGGGGGCGCCTGATCGGGTTCGGCATGTCAGTCGGCCTCCCTCAGCACCTGCACCGGATCCGCCCGCCGTACCGACAGCACCGCCGTGACCAGGACGGGCACGACGGCCACCGCGGCCAGCAGCGCGGCCACCCGCGTCGGCGGCAGCTCCACCAGCAGATCCGGCACCGGGCGGGTGGCCTGGCCGGTCAGGACGATCAGCGGCAGCACGGACCGGGTCAGCACGGTGCCCAGGGCGGTGCCCACGGCCAGTGCCAGCGCCACCAGCACGCCGTGTTCGGCGGCGACCGTGCGGGCCAGCCGCCGGCGGGGCGCGCCCAGCGCCCGCAACACCGCGAACTCGGCGTCCCGCTCGCGCAGCGATCCGGCGGCGCTCACCGCGAAGCCCAGCGCGGCCAGCACCGCCGCCGCGCCCGCCGCCGCCGTGAACGCGGCCTCCGGGCCGGCCCCGAACGGGTCGTCGCGCAGCTCGGCGGCGATCTCGTCGCGCACCACCACCTGGGCCGGGTCCATGTCCGGGCGGGCCCGCAGCGCGGCCGCGACCTGGGCGGTCGCACCGGGTGAGCCGGGGCGCAGCCACCACTCGGTGGGCGCGGCCAAGACGCCGTAGCACTGTTGCAGGACCCGGTTCACGGCGCGCAGGTCCAGGAGCAGGGCGCCGCCGTCGCCGCTCGCCTCCTCGGCGGGCCCGGCCGTCGGCAGTTCGCGTACCGCGTGCCCGATCCGTACGGGAACGGTCTGGCCCTCGAAGGTGATGTCGAGGCTCTGGCCGGGACGGGCGCCGGTGGCGGTCAGGAAGCGGTCGGTGGCCAGGGCGGTCACGGCGCCGGCGGGCGGCTGGGGAACGTGCAGCCGGACGGTGAGGCCGGGGGTGAGCCAGGGTTCCTCGGCGGGCACGTACCCGGTGCCGTACTCGAGGGTGAGCGGCGGGCCCGTGGTGACGCGCGGTTCGGCGGGCCGGGTGGGGGCGTCGGGGGAGGGCCGCGAGGAGACCTGGCCGTCGGTGGCGGAACTCGCCGTCCACGAGGTGGGCAGGGGCACCGGGTGTGCCGTGCCGTCGGTCCCGGCCGCGCTCAGGGCGTCCAGGGTGAGGGTGTGGTGCTCGGCGCGGCCGGACGGCACGAGCAGCACCAGTTCCGCCCCGGTGAGGGTCAGCTCGCCCTGTCCGCCGCCCAGTTCCAGGGTCAGCCGGTGCGGGCGGCCGTCGGCGGGGAGCCGGCCGACGGGCAGCCGGTAGGGGGTGCCGTGGTCGTCCTGCACGGTCAGCGCGACGGTGGGCGCGGACTCCGACCCGGCGACCGAGCTGCGCAGCGTCGCCGTCAGCACCAGCCGGGTGCTGTCGGCCGGTACGGCGGCACCCACCGCCGTACCCTTCGGCGCCAGCCCGGCCACCAGCTCCCGCGCCGGGGCGGGCGCCAGGTCGGGGCGCATGAGCACGGTGTCCGCCGCGCGCTCGGTGTCCAGGGCCAGCACGGTCGCCGTGCGGTCGCCGGCCACCGGAAGGGTGCTGCGCACGGCCGGCGCGACGGCGGCGACGTGCGGCACGGCACCGTACTCCTGGGTGCGGCCCAGCTCGCCGTCGCCCGCGCCGAGGACGCGCAGCGGGGCGCCCGCCGCGAAGTCGGCCTGGTCCTCCTGCGAGCGGCCCCAGGAGGACACCTGGCCGATCGCCAGCATGCCGAGCGCGACGGCGAGGACCAGCAGCAGGACCGGGCCCGCGCCCCGCATCGGGCGACGGCTGACCTGCCAGCCCGCCAGCGCCGACGTCAGGCCGCGCCCGCTGGTCGCCCGGCGTTCGGCGAGCCTGGCCACCGGCGGCAGCAGCCGCAGCGTCAGCACGGTTCCGGCGAGCAGCAGCAGCGCGGGCGCCGCCACCAGCAGCGGGTCGATGCCCAGGGCGCCGCCGCGGTCCGGGGCCACCGCGCCGGAGGTACGCCGGTCCAGCTGCCAGTAGGAGACGCCCGCCACGGCGACCAGCCCCAGGTCGGCGCCGGCCCGCAGCGGCATGGGCAGGGCGCGGGCCCGCCGTTCGCGCAGGCCGGAGCCGGTCAGGGCCGGCACGCTCACCGCGAGGGCGCACGTGAGGGCGACACCGGCGGTCACCAGCCACACCCCGGTGCGCCCGCCGACGGGTACGTCCAGGTGCAGTCCGATCCGGGCGGGTGCGCCCCAGGCGGACAGCAGCCGGGTCGCCGGTGCCGCCAGCAGCGGGGCGAGGACCAGCGCCGGGACCGCCAGCAGCACTGCCTCCAGGGCGGCCAGGGCGGCGAGCTGTCCTCCGGAGGCGCCCCGGGAGCGCAGCAGCCGGGTCTCGCCGAGGCGTTCGGTACTCAGCAGCCGGGCCACCAGCAGCAGCGCGCACACGGCGAGCAGCGCGAGCTGCAGGGCGACGACCAGCAGGGTGGAGCGGGAGACCAGCAGGGAGCGCTGGACGCGGTCGACGACATCGGGCAGGGCGGTGGTGGCGGTGCCGCCGTTCAGCGCGGGGTCCGCGCGCAGGGCCGCGCGGGCGGAGCGCGCCGAGTCGCCGAGGGCGTCGAGACGGCCGGTGGTCAGCGAGGCGAAGTCGGCGGAGGCGAGCCACCCGGAGGGACCGGCGCTCACCCGGCCGCCGGTCACGACGGACGGGTCGGCCAGCAGTGGGCCGTAGGTGGTGAAGCTGGACTTCTTCACCCCGCGGCCGTCCAGCGCGTCCAGCCGCCAGTACGGGGCGGCCGGGTCGAGCGGGCGGTACAGCCCGGTGACGACGACGTCGACCGGGGGGCCGCCCAGCCGGTCGGCCAGGTGGATCCGGGTGCCCGGCTCCACCCCGAGGACGCGGGCGGCGGGCTGCGGCAGGGCGGCCTCGATCGCGCCGGTGTCGTCGGCGGCCCTCGGCCAGTGGCCCGAGGCGAGCCGCAGCTGGCTCCGGTCGAGCGCCGCGAAGTGGGTCAGATCCGGGTCGCCGGACCGTTTCTCCGGCGGCTGCAGGGAGCGCGGCAGCCCGTACGGGCCGGACCGCACCAGGGTGCGCACCGTCACCGACAGCCCGTCGAACGCCTTGCGCGCCCCCTCGCGGACCGCGGTGTCGGCCGCCGCGCGCCGGTCGGCGGGCACCTCGGCGGTGACGACCAGCGCGGTGTCGGCGGCGTTGCGCGGCCGGGCCAGGGAGTGGCGCAGCGCGGCGTCGCCGATCGCGCCCGAGTAGGCGGTGAGCGCGGCCAGCACGGCCGTCGTCAGCAGGACGGTGAGCAGCGCGGCGGCCAGCAGCGGCCGGTGCGGCCGCATCCGCCGTACGACCAGTCGAGCGAAACCCGCGTACGACGCCACCCGGCTTCCCCCAAGCCTTCGCTGACCAGATCTTCGGTGATGCTGTCAGACCGGTCGCGTCCGCGGTAAGCGATTGTGGATCAGCCTTGACCGGATTGTGACCGGAAATCGGCGTGCGGTGACCGGAATTCGGGATTCTGGACGGCGGGAAGGGTCCGTGGCGCGCCACCAGACGCTGCCGTGGGACGGGACGGTGCCGTGGGACGAGACCGTGCCGCGGGAGGGGTCAGTCGGGGGCGTTCACCATCGACGCGGCCGCGTACGTCAGGTAGTTCCACAGCGTCGTCTCGTGCTCCTCGGACAGCCCGAGTTCGTCGACCGCCACCCGCATGTGCCGCAGCCAGGCGTCGTGCGCCGCGCGGTCCACCACGAAGGGTGCGTGCCGCATGCGCAGCCGCGGGTGGCCGCGGTGGTCGCTGTAGGTCGTGGGGCCGCCCCAGTACTGCACGAGGAACAGCGTCAGCCGCTCCTCGGCCGGGCCCAGGTCCTCCTCCGGGTACATCGGCCGCAGAAGGGGGTCCTCGGCCACCCCCTGGTAGAAACGGTGGACCAGCCGGCGGAAGGTCTCCTCCCCGCCGACCTGCTCGTAGAAGGTCTGCTCCTGAAGCGTGCCGCGCCGAATCTCTTTCACGCACCCCATGGTCTCAGACGCGGCGACCGAGGACTCGGGGCGTAGGTCCCCTCCGGTCCGCCCCGCCCCGGCGGGGGTGCTCGCCTCCCGCGCGGTGGGGCCGCACAGTGGAGACATGGGTGCGGACGCACGCGATCAGGACCTGGCGGACCTCGCGGTCTCGGCGCGGGCCGGGCTGGTGCGCGAGATCGAGGCCAGCGGGGCGTTGGCCGCCGATCCGCGCTGGAGGGAGGCGTTCGCGGTGGTGCCGCGCCACCTCTTCGTGCCGTACTACTACGTCGCCACGACCGGCGGGTACGAACGGCGCTGGGGCGAGAGCCCCGACCCGGCGGCCCGCGAACGCTGGCTGCGCGGCGCCTACGCCGACACCCCGCTGGCCACCCGGCTGCGCGACGGCGAACTGGTGTCCTCCAGCAGCCAGCCCTCCCTCATGGCCCTGATGCTCGCCGAGCTGCGCGTCGAGGACGGCGACCGGGTGCTGGAGGTCGGGGCCGGCACCGGCTACAACGCGGCGCTGCTGTCGTACCGCCTCGGCGACGACCGGGTCACCACCGTCGACCTCGACCCGGAGATCACCGAGTCCGCGCGCCGCCATCTGGCCACCGCCGGCCACCACCCCGCCGTGGTCACGGGCGACGGGGCGCGGGGCGTGCCCGAGCGGGCCCCCTACGACCGGATCATCGCGACCTGCGCCCTCGACACCGTGCCGGGCGCCTGGCTCGCCCAGTGCCGGCCGGGTGCGCGGGTGCTGACGCCGCTGGCCACCGGACTGCTCACGCTGACCGTCCGGGACGCGGACCACGCCGAAGGGTCCTTCCTGCGGTCCCCGGCCTACTTCGTACCGCTGCGCGGCCGGCCCGGCCCGGAGCCCGTCGCCCTGGGCGGGGTGCCGCACCGGGCCCGGGAGAACGAACTGTTCCGGTTCCTGGTGGCGCTGACCCGGGGCGTCCTCGCACCCCAGGAGGCGTTCGCGCTGTGGCGGCGCGAGGGGATGCCGGGCCGGGAGCGGTACGGCATCACGGTGGCGGAGGGCCGGGCCTGGGCATGGCTGGACGATCCGGCGGGGCCCTACGCGTGGCCCCTGCCGGACCCTTCCTGACCCTTCCTGACTCTTTCGGTCCTTCCGGCCGTGTGCGCCGCCACGGCCGACGCGGCGCCGCTGCGGCGGCGCAGCTCAGCCGCGGCGGACGGTGATCGTCGTCCAGGCGCCGACGTGCACCCGGTCGCCGTCCTGCAGCGGTACCGGTACGAACGGGCGGATCGGCTCGTCGGAGCCGTTCACCGTCGTACCGTTCGTCGAGTTCTGGTCGACGACCGCCCAGCCGCCGTCGGGCTGCTGGACCAGCACCGCGTGCTGGTGCGAGACACCCGGGTCCTCCGGCGGCACCGACAGGTCGATGTCCGGGGTCTCGCCGGTGGAGTGCCGGCGGCGCCCGATGGTGATCTGGTTGCCGGTGAGGGTGCGCTGCTGCTCGGGCGAGTAGGCGGGCAGGTTCAGGCCCGCTGCCTCGGGGCCGGAGCGCTGCATCATCGCCATGAAGTAGTCGCGGTCCGGGCCGATGGTGGCCGTCCAGGTGGTCGGCTGCTGCGGGAACGCAGGGCCGGGCGGGGGCGGGGCCTGGGTGGCGCCGCCCGGCTGGGGGTAGCCGTAGCCGCCGGACTGCTGACCGCCATGACCGCCGCCGTGACCGCCGTGAGCGCCGGTTGCGCCCGGTCCGCCGGGGGCGGGGCCGGACGGCGGGGAGAGCACCCAGTCGTCCTCACCGCCGCCGAAGGGCGGTCCACCGGGGCCGGCGGGCCGCTGCGGCTGCTGGAACGGCGACGCGCCGGGGCCCCCGGGACCACCGGGATTGCCGGGCTGATGGAACGCCTGGGGGGCGCCGGGACCGTTGGGGCGGCCGGGGCCGCCCGGAGCGCCCTGACCGCCGGGGGTGGGCGGGGCCTGGGTGGCGCCGGGCTGCGGGTAGCCGTAGCCACCGGACTGGGCCTGCGGGCCGCCGGGCTGCGGATAGCCGTAGCCACCGGGCTGGGCTCCACCGGGACCGGCGTGGCCGCCGGAGCCGGAAGTCTCCCGTCCGAACGGCATGCCCGGACCGGGACCGCCGGGCCCGCCCGGACCACCGGAGCCGCCGGGCGCACCGGGACCGCCCTGGCCACCTGGAGCCCCCTGGCCACCTGGAGCGCCTTGACCGCCGAACGGGCCGCCGGGCGCACCCGGACCACCGGAGCCGCCGGGCGCACCCGGGCCGCCCGAAGGGCCGCCGCCGTGACCGCCCGGCCTGCCGGGCTCCCCGCCGAACGGCGGGCCGGTCGGGATGGGCTCGGCCGGCCGGTTCACCTGGGACGGCCGGGAGCCCTGGTAGTCGAAGGCGTCACCGCCGCCGAAGGAGGGCGGCGGGGTGAAGCGCCCGCCGGGACCACCGGGACCGCCGGGACCAGCGGGGCCGCCCGGGCGGCCGGGACCCCCCGAAGGGTCACCGCCGGGGCCGCCCGGCGCGGAGCCCGTGGGCCGCGGCGCGGCCGGCGTGTACGAGGTCGCCGTGTTGGTGAGGAAGTTCCACCGGCACTCCTCGCAGAAGGGCGCACCGCCCTCGCGGGGCGTGCGGCACTGCGGGCAGAGCTCGGGTTCTGGTTCGGGCACCGCGGACAGGTGCGGCGGCCGGCCGCCGGGCTGGGTGCCCTGCGGCGGCGGGAAGCCGTAACCGCCACCGGTCGGGGGCGGCGGGGGCGGGGGCGGGGGCACGGCACCGGCCATGCGGTGACCGCAGACCTCGCACCAGTCGTCGGAACCCGACTGGTGTCCGTTCGGGCAGGTCGGCATGTCGGCGCTTCCCCCTTTCCTCAGGGTCCTGCTAGGGAGTCCTCAACGTCAGCAACGGTCACTTCTTGACGCGAACGGTCTTGGTGGACCGGGTTTCGAGAGTCATCTCGTCCGCCTCCGCGACCTTCGCCTTCAACCGCACAGTACCCGTCGTGACGTCGACGACGTCCACCACCTTCGCAAGCAGTTTCGCAGTATCCGCGTTTCCGCAAGCGCTTGCCAGCTGAACCGCTCGCCCGAGTTTGGCCGTCGCTCCGTCCATATCGCCCGCTTTGCGGAGATCGAGGCCCTGTTGGATGGCTTGCGCCAGTTCCGCCTGCCCGGTGTAGTGCGCGACCTGGGGGTTGATCGACGTCGAGGCGACCATGTCGTCGGTCCACACGGCCCGTACGAGGCCCTGCGCGCCCAAGTTCTGTACGCCCCCGTCGGGTTGCGGAACCACCAGGGAGACCCGTGCGGCCAGCATCTCCTGGCCGATCGCGGCGGCCGGAACCTCCACACACAGGTGGTAGTCGCGGGACTCGTCCCCCCAGGAACCGGTGGGGTAGTCCCCGGCCCGCGGCCCCGCCTCGGCGCGACGGTCGGTCAGCTCCTCGACCGTGGGGGCGACTTGCTTGACGAACCGGATGGTGGTGCCGACCGGCGTCCACAGCCGCAGCGCCACGTCGGCGACCTCCTTGCCCATCGCCGTCTCCATCATCCGCGTGAAGTCGGCGGTCAGACCCGCCGGGTCGGCGACGATGTCGGCGGTGCCGAGCAGGGCGGAGGCGATCCCTGTGACTTCTTTCACTTCCCAGTCGGTGCCCACGCCCCGGGCGTCGCAGGTGAACCGCCCGGCGCAGGCGTCCAGTGCGGCCCGCAGCTCCTGCGGCGACTCGTGCTCGTTGCGGCCGTCGGTGAGCAGGATGCCGTGCCGGATGGAGACGTCGGCCGAGGACAGCAGCCGGTCGGCGAGCCGCAGCCAGGTCCCGATCGCGGTGCCGCCGCCCGCGCTCAGCCGGCGCAGTGCCTGTTTGGCCTGCGCGCGGGTGGTGGGATCGGCGACCGCGAGCCCCCCGCCGCCGGGGTAGACCTCCTTGGCGACGTGGGTACCGGCGATCACCGCGAAGCGCACCCCGTCGCGCAGGGTGTCGACGGCGGCGGCCGTGGCGTCCCGGGCGCCGCGCATCTTGGTCGGCGGATAGTCCATCGACCCCGAGCAGTCCACCATGATCGCCACGGCGGCGTCGGGATCCTGACCGGGTGCGTAGAGGTGCGGGGCGGCGACCGCGCCGCCGGTCGTGCCGCCGCCGGTGGCGGTCACGGTGACGATCGCGTTGACCTCGCGGCCGCCCTCGGGCAGGTACTCGTTCTGGTAGACGTCCACCGAGAACCGCGGCATGTTCGGCTTCGAGAAATTGGCCATGCCAGATCAGCATCCCCCTCGCGGACCCCGCCGGCGGCGGAGTGATGAGTCAGCCCGGACCGGTCCCCTCCGGTCCGGGGAGGTGTCCCCGTGTCTGTCGCCTCAGGCCGATCCTGCCCCCTGGGGCGGCGCCGGGAACGGTACGACGGCCACTGTTACGTTGTCGTGGCCCCCGCCGTCCAGGGCGTGCCCGACCAGTACGCGGGCGGCGTGCAGGGGGCGCACGGCGGCGTCCAGGGGGAGCGCGCCGGCCATCTCCTCGGCGGACTCGGCGTAGTTCCACAGGCCGTCGGTGCAGACCACCACGACACCGGGCCGGTCGGGCTTGAACGAGGCGGTGTGCGGCTCCAGTTCGTAGGCGTCGGCGCCGAGCCAGCCGGTGATCGCGTGGGCGCGCTCGTCGGCGTACGCCTCTGCCTCGTTCATCAGGCCGGCCGCGACCATCTGCGCGGCCCAGGAGTCGTCCTCGGTGAGCCGGGCGGCGGGCGCCGAGCGGTCCGCGGGGACCCAGTAGACGCGGCTGTCACCGACCCAGCCGACCACCAGCAGGCCGGCGGCGACGATGCTGCCGACCAGGGTGCAGGCGGGGGCGTTCTGGTGCGGGGCGTGCTCACGGGCGGTGGCCGGTTCCTCGGCGAGCGCGTTGACCGCCCGGGAGGCGGCGAAGATCGCGTCGTGCATGGCCTGCTGCGGGTGGGTGCCCAGGGGCAGCGCGGCCAGCAGCGACTCGCTCGCGGCGCGCGCGGCGGCCAGCGAGGCGTCGTCGGGGCGGGTCGCGGAGGACACGCCGTCGCAGACGACGGCCACACAGGCGGGCGAGCCGTCGGGCAGCGCGGCGGTGCCCAGGGCGAAGGCGTCCTCGTTGCGGTGGTGGCGCAGACCGCGGTCGCTGACCGCAGCGACCGGGCCCGACTCCTGCTCCACGTGGTCGCGTTCGCGCGGCTGGGCGTGCCCGCAGTTCTCGCAGTAGCCGTCGCCGTCGACCCGGCCCGCGCGGCACGCCACGCACACCTTGGCCGCGTCGGCGGCCACCCGCGGGTCCGGCGCCTGCAACGGGTACTCCTCCGGCTCCGGCGGCCGGTGGAACCGTACGCCCGCCGGAGGAGCGGGGACCGTCACGGAAACGGCGTCGGCGGCCGGCGGCGGCCCGCCCGGCCGCGGACCGGGGTCCGGGTCGTCCGTGCGGAACGGCACCGGGTCCCGCATGGCGAGCGTCGGATGGTCGTCCGGGGGCGGCGGCACGGCGGACAGGTCGTATCCGCACGCGCCGCAGAACCGGTCACCCGATTCGAGCGGCTCCGCGCAGCTCGGACACGTCGACAGGGCGGCCTGCCGGGGCATCTGCGACATCAACTACACCCACGTCCGGGGGCGGTAACGGTTGGCACGTTCCACCAGTTCGATCCTCTCCTCACCGCCGGTCGCCAGCCGGGCGAGCGTGCGGTACGAGCGCTCCAGGCCGAAGCGGAGCCCCCGTTCGTCCAGGTCGCTGCCGAGCAGCGGCTGCCGGCCGGTGCCCTGGCCCCCGGAGAGTATCCAGTCCAGCGCGCTGCCGAGGACTTCGGCGGCCAGCCGCTCGCGCCGGGCCGGGTCGAGGCCGAACGCGTCCAGCGCCTCCACCTGGGCCGCCGCGGCGGTGAGGTCCTCCACAAAGGGTACGTCGCCGGCGGCGGCGGTCCGCTGCCGCAGCCGGGCCCGCACGGCGGCCACCCGGGCGGCCGTGCAGTGGATGGACGACTCCGGTACCGACTCCAGGGTCCGTACGGCGCCTCGCCGGTCCCCGGCGGCGAGTTGGACCCGGGCCAGGCCGAAGGCGGCGCTGACGTAGCTGGGGTCGGTCGACCAGACCAGGCGGTAGTACTCGGCGGCGTTGTCGAGCTGGCCGAGCAGCTCCGCGCACAGCCCGAGGGCCAGCTTGGGAGCCGGTTCGCCGGGGAAGGCGTCGTAGATCGCGTCGAAGGCGAGGGCGGCTCCCTCGTGGTCGGCGGTCACCAGCGCGGCGACGCCCCTATACCACACCACCCGCCAGTCGTCGGGCCGTTCGTCCTCCAGCTCGTCCAGTTCCGTCAGCGCGGCCGGTACGTCACCCTGCTCCAGCCGCGCCCGCACCAGCCGCAGCCGGGTCTCGACGGACGGCGTCGGCGCGGCGGCCAGCGCGGTCACCAGCTCGCCGGGCGCGGAGGCCAGCAGCCCCGCGAGGAAACCGGCGTCGGGGTCCGCCGGGTCGACGTGCGGCACCGGCAGGGCGAGAGCGGCGGCCGGCGCGTCCACCGGCTTGACCAGGCCGGGGCCGACGGCGGCACCACCACCGGGCCGCCCGGCACTCCCGCGCGCCCGGCGGGCACCCAGCCGCGACACGTCGCCGTCCAGCAGCGGCACCAGCTCGGTGTCCGTGACCCGGGTCTCCGGACCGAACAGCGGCGACAGCGCGGGCCGGGCGCGTCCCGTCTGCAGGGACACCACCTCCCGCAGCACCCCCGTCAGCTGCTCGGCCATCTCCTGCGCGGAGGCGAACCGGCGCGCCGGGTCGGGGTCGGTGGCGCGCACCAGCAGCCGGTAGAAGGACTCGTAGGCGCGGAACACCTCGATGGTGTCGGGGTCGGGCAGCGAGTCCGCGTAGGCGGTGGTGTAGCCCTGGAAGTCGAAGGTGAGGACCGCGAGGGTACGGCCGACCGTGTACAGGTCGGAGGCGACCGACGGGCCGACGTCGGCGACTTCGGGGGCCTGGTAGCCCACCGTGCCGTAGATCGCGGACTCGTCGTCGTCCAGCCGCCGCACCGCACCCATGTCGATCAGCTTGAGCTGGTCCTCGGTCTGGATGGCGTTGTCGACCTTGAAGTCGCAGTAGAGGAGGTTGCGGCTGTGCAGGTGCCCCAGGGCCTCCAGCGCCTCGATGCCGTACGCGCACGCCTGCTCCACCGGCAGCGGGTCGCGCCGGCCGTCCGGCGTGCGGCGGGCGTTGGCGATCTCCTTGAGCGACTTGCCGCCGACGTACTCCATGACGATGTACCCGTCCAGCGAGCCGGTGCGCTGGTCGAGGTGCTCGACGAAGTTGTAGATCCGCACGATGTTGGCGTGCTCGATCTCGGCGAGGAAGCGCCGCTCGGATATCGCGGCGGCCATCGCGTCCTGGTCGCCGGTGTCCAGCAGGCCCTTGAGGACGACCCACCGGTCGGACACGGCCCGGTCCACGGCGAGGTAGACCCAGCCCAGGCCGCCGTGCGCCAGGCAGCCCACCACCTCGTACTGGCCGTGCACGATGTCACCGGCCGCGAGCTTGGGCACGAAGGAATAGGGGTGGCCGCACTTGGTGCAGAACCCCTCGGTGCGGCCCGGCCGGTCGCCGCGCGAACGGCCCACCGGCGCACCGCAGTCGGAGCGCGAGCAGAACCGCTTGCGCTCGGGCACCTCCGGGTTCTGCAGCACCATCGCGCGCGGGTCGGGGCGCGGCACCTGCGGCACGGTGACCAGACCGACGCCGAGCCGAGCCCGCCCGGACGACCCGGCGGTGGAGCCGGAGCTGCGCACGGACACCGAGCGGCCCGTGGACCGGCCCGACAGCGACCGCGACAGGCGACCCGACACCGAGCGCCGCGACCGCGAGGACTGCGACGACGTGCGCGAGGAGCGGGCGGACCGCCCGGAGCCCGAACCGCCGCCGCCCGCCGAGTCCTTGCCGCCCGAGGTGATCCCGGTCGGCTTCGATGCGACCATGCCTCCCGCGGCCGCGACGACGGGGGCGAGCCCGCAGGTCCCGCAGTACAGCTCGCCGCCGCCCATGTCCTCGTACGACCCGTCGCAGCCGGGCCGCTGGCACGACTGTCCTGCCTGACTCATGGCCTACCTTCCCCCCGTGCGGTCCTGCTGCCCGCCCTGTTCCGGGACCCGCGGCCCGCCGAGCAGTTCGGCGGCGGCCTGCTGGTAGCGCAGCACGGCCTGTTCGGCCACGCGCAGGTCGCAGGGCGCGCTCCACAGCATCCGGCGGGCCGCGTCGTACCGTTCGACCAGCAGCGCGTCCTCGGCGAGGCCGTGCCGGGCGACCTTCGCCTTGTAGGCGTCGAGCCGGCCGCGCAGCTCCGCGCGGACCGCCAGCGGGGCGGTCACCGCGGTCAACGACTCACGGGCGCGCAGCAGTTCGTCCTCCGCCTTCTCCTCCAGCGACTCCAGCAGCGGTGACAGGCGGTGCCACTGGGCCCGCCGGCGGTACTCGGCGGCCGTCGCCAGCTGCTCCTGCAGCGCGGTCGGCGGGCCGCTGACCACCGGCACCTCCGTCGCGGCGATCTTCGCCAGCACCTCCCCGCGCGCGGTGCGCGCCTCGGCGAGGGTGCGGTCCGCTCGGCTGAGCACGTCCCGCAGCCGCACCAGCCGCTGCTCGGCGTCCTGGCGGACGGTGAGCACGGCGTCGATCTCCCGGCGCACGTCCTCCAGGGCGCGTGCCTCCCGGTCGTACACCGTGGTGTCCGGCCGGCCGCCGCCCGGTGCCGAACTGCCCTGCGTGGGCTGCCAGAACGCCAGCGGGTCGCGGACCACCTGCTCGCGCAGGCCGGTCAGGGTGCGGGTGATGCGCTCCAGGTCGTCGCCGGCCGGGTGCTCGCCGGGCCGCACGCCCACGGAGTGCGCGAGCCGGCGGGTGCGCTGCAGCTCGGCGGCGAGGAGGTCTATCCGCGCGGGCAGCGCCGACCAGACCGCGTCGGCGGCGACGACCATGTCCAGCGACGACGCGTACAGCTCGTTCATCCGGTCGACCAGCGCGGCCAGGGTGAAGCGCCGGCTGAGCAGGCCGGCGCCGTCCGGGACGGAGGTATGGCCGGGGGTGGTCCCGCCCGCCACCGTCACGGCGTCTCCGCGCAGCAGTTCGGTCAGCTCCGCCAGATCCTCACGGCTGGACCAGCGGCGCCGGGAGCGGATGTCCCGGGCGGTGCGCAAGGCGTCCGTGTAGGCGTCGAAGTAGGTCCACAGCAGTGATATCGCCGCCTCCGCGGCCCGCCAGCGCTCCTGGGTGACACCGGTCAGCTCGGCCCCTTCCAGGAGCCTGCGGCCCGCGTGGTCCTGGAGGGCCAGCAGCGAGGTCTCGATGGCCTCGTGCTCCTGGCCGAGCCGCGCCAGCGCACGGTCCACCTCGTCCCGGTCCATCACCGGCCCAGGAGGCCCCGTGACGCTCATCGATCACCTCTCGCTCGCCGTGTGCTGCCGTTCGTCCGCTGCTGCCCCGCCCCGTCGTGCCCGCCCGCCGTGCCGTGTCCGCCGTCAGCTGGTGCGCAGGTACCGGGGGGCCGGCGGTTGCGACCCGCTCGCGTCCTTCCCCAGTGTCGCCGACAACCAGGTGTCGTACGAGGTCTGCCAGCCGTTCGCGCGGTACCGCACGAGGGTCTGGTTGACCCGGCGTACCAGATCGTCGGCGTCCTTCTTCATCGCCACGCCGTAGTACTCGGTCGTGAACGGCGCCCCCTTCAGCTCCACCCTCGGGTCCTGCGCGGCCTGGCTGGCGGCGAGGGCGCCGTCGGTGACCACCGCGTCGGCCTCGCCGAGCTGGAGGCGGACCAGGCAGTCCAACTGGTTGGGCACCGTCAGGGAGATGTCCGTGTCGGACGGCAGCCGCCCCGCCTTCAGATCGCCCTCCAGCTTGGCGTAAGCCGTCGAACCGGCCGCCGTGCAGATCCTCTTGCCGGCCAGCGAGCCGTCGTAGCCGGTGATCGGCGAGGACTTGGCGGCGAGCACTTGCTGCCCCGTCTTGAAGTAGGGCGCGGAGAAGGCGACTTCCTCCAGCCGGCCACACGTGATCGTCATGGTCCGCACCACCATGTCGACCCGACCCTCCTGGATCGCCGGGACCCGCTGGTTGGTCGGTATCGCCTTGAACTGCACCGCGTCCGGGTCGCCGAGGATGTCCTGGGCGATCCGGTGCACCAGGTCGATGTCGAAGCCCTCCAGCCCGGCGTCCGCGTTGTTGGTGTCGCGGTAGCCCCAGCGGTAGCTGTTCTGGTCGACGCCGACGACCAGCTTGCGCCTCTCGCCCGGCCGGCTCTTGATGGCCTCGATGGACGGCCCGTCCACGCCCGACGGGGCGAGGGTCTGCTCCTCGGGGGCCGTGCACGTGGTGTCCTTCGCCGGGGTGCCCGCGGCCAGGCCGGGACCGCCGACGCCGGCCGCTTTGGCCCCGGGTCCGGCCGAGCGCACGGCCGGCAGCAGCACCAGCGCCGCCGCGAGCGCGCACACCGCCGCCATCGCTCCCACTCCGCCCCAGCCCTTGAGGGCCGCCCGCATCCGTCGCGCGCGCTTGGTCACCATGCCCCCTCTCACCGGTACTCCGACAGCCTGCGGCCGATGCCCGACAGGGCGCCCGCCGCGCCCAGGACGGCGAGGACGGCGGCGCCCACCGGCAGCCCGTCGAAGGCGTCCGAGCCGTCGCCGGCCGCCCGCCGGAACTCGTCCTGCTCGTGGTCGAGCGCCTTGGCCAGGTTGGCGTCGACGCTGTCGAAGCACTCGCCGGTGGCGCCCTCGGCGCCGATCACCATCGCCAGCGCCTGCCGGTAGTTGCCGTTGTCGTCCTGCGCGCGGGCGGCGGTGTGCCGCTTCTTCCACTCCGCCATGTTGCCCTCGGCCGAGGCGACCGGTTCCCGGCCCGCGCCGTCGTCGGCGATCCGCGCGGCCCTGGCCAGGTCCCTGCCGAGCAGACCCATCTCCTCGGCGAAGTCGCTGTCGTAGCGGTCGACCGTCTCGCCGCCCCGCTTCACCGTCTCCGCGCCGCGCGCCACCAGCGTCAGGTTCTCGTTGCCGCGCGCCTTCAGGGACGCGATGCGCGCGTCGTGCAGGGCGTTCAGCGATCGCACGCCGTGGTCGTAGGAGTCGTTCAGGCCCGCGCGGGCGAGGGTGTGGCCGACGACCAGCCACAGCAGCACCGCCGTGACCGCCGCCGTCGCGGCCACCAGGCCGTGGTTGAGGACCCGGTTGGTACGGCGGTACGTGCGGTGCTGCGCCCAGGCGAGCGCGGCGAGCGCGAGCGCACCGAGCGCGATCGCCGCCCACGGGTACGGCGTGGCGTCCCCGTAGTCGTCGCGCAGCCGCTGGTTCTCCCGCTTGTACAGGTCCTCGGCCGCCGGGAGCATCTCCTGCTGCATCTTCTGGTTGGCGTAGCGCAGGTACGCGCCGCCGACCGGGAATCCCTGCCGGTTGTAGGTGCGGGCCCGCTCGACCAGGCCCTTGTACTCCGGCAGCAGGGTGTTCAGCTTGGTGACGGCCTCCGTCGAGGCGGAGCCCGGCTCGGCGTTGTTCGCGGCGGTGACGAGCTTGGCGGCGGCCGTGTCGATGTCCCGCTCGTAGCGTTCCCGGGTCGCGGCGGTCTCCTGGCCGCCCGCCAGGAAGCCGCTGGACGCGGCGGTGTTGGCGTCCGCGAGGGAGCGGTAGATGTCGGCGGCGGCGGAGCTCAGCGGCTGGCTGCGGTGCAGTACGGCGTCGGCCGCGGCCGCCCGCTCCGCCGTCTGCCAGGCGGTGACCGCGCCGAACGCGACGACGAGCAGGGCGAGGACCGCGCCGATGGCCCGCAGCCGGCCCGGCTCGGTGGTGGCGGACGCCCGTAGCCGGTCCACACCCTCGGCGAACGCGGTACGGCGGGGCGGGGCGGCCTGCGCGGCCGGTCCCGTCGGACGCGGGGGACGCGGTGCGGCGGGGCGGGGCGGGGGCCCGGGCTGCGGTGGTACCGCCGGCACCGTGGACGCGCCGGAACCCGGTGGCGCCGCGCTGCCGTTCGGCGGGTTCATCACGTACGACCTCCCCCATGGTCATCCCTCGCCGCAAGTATCCCTGCCGGGACCGACATCCGCACCGGCCTTCACTGGATCTTGATCGGATCGCAGCGTGGCCGAGCGTGACCACCGGGGTACACGTCCGGGGGCCCTGTTCGGTTCCGGCCGGCCGGCGTCGCCGGTACCTGGGAGCGTGGCCGGGGCGGAGGGCCGCCGCCCTAAACCCGCAGGTGCAGGGGAACCCGGCGCACGGGAACCTGGCGCACGCGAACCTGGGCGGCGCGCGCCCCGGCGCCCGCCGCGCGTGCGCCGGGGCGGGCGCGGCACCCGGCCGCTCCCGCGGGGAGACGTTCCCGGGACCGCCGCGCCCCCGTGCGGGCGACGGTGCGGGCGGCTCGGTTCAGCCGCCGTAGTGCGCCCTCACGCGCGCGTGCGCCTCCGGCGGAGCGCCCACCCGGTCCAGCCCCAGCAGCGCCGCCCCCAGCACCGGGCTGGCCCGCACCACCCGGGGTACGGCCTTGGGTGCCCGGGCCGCGAGCAGCCGCCGTATCCCGTCGTCGAGCCGGTGGTGACCGGCGGTCAGGACACCGCCGCCCAGCAGCACCGGGACGTCCTCCGCCAGCAGGTCGAGCCGGGTCAGCGCGACGGTCGCCATGGCCACCACCTCGCCGGCCAGCCGGTCGACGATCCCCCCGGCGACGGCGTCGCCCCCCGCGGCCGTCGCGAACAGCACCGGCGTCAACTCGTGGCGGCGGCGCGGCTCGACCCGCTCCAGGTGCAGCGCCTCGATCAGCGCGTCCATCGAGTCGAGGCCGAAGTGGGCGGGCAGGGTGCGGGCCAGCGCGGTCGGTTCGCCCCGCCCGTCCGCGGCGCGCGCAGCGAACCACAGCGCCTCCTCCGCAAGGCCCCAACCGCCGCCCCAGTCCCCGGAGATACGGCCGAGGGCGGGGAAGCGGGCGGTACGGCCGTCGGGGCGCATGCCGACGCAGTTGATGCCCGCGCCGCACACCACGGCCACGCCCCGCGGCTCGGCGGCCCCCGCCCGCAGGATCGCGAAGGTGTCGTTGCGCACGTCCACCGACGCGCCCCACGCGCGGGCGTGCAGCGCGGCCGTCAGCCGCTCCTCCTCCACCGGGAGGTCGGCGTTGGCGAGGCAGGCCGAGACATGGGCGGCCGTGTCCACACCCGCCGCCCGGTACGCGCGCGTGACCGTCCGCGCGAGCCCGTCCACGGCCCGCTCCACGCCCACCGTCGGCGGCCGGAAGCCGCCCCCGCGCGCGACGGCCAGCACCCGCCCGTCGGCCCCCACCACCGCCACGTCGGTCTTGCTGTTGCCCGCGTCGATGGCGAGGACACTCGCGCTCAGGCCCACGCGAGGTGCTCCCGGTTGTGCGCGAGCAGCCGGTCGGTGAGGGCTTCCGCGTGCGCGTACTGCCCGACCAGGGGATGCGCGAGCAGCGCCCGGAACACCCGCTCCCGGCCGCCCCCGACAGCCGCCTCCAGCGCCAGTTCCTCGTACGCCGTCACGCCCGCCATCAGACCCGCGAACAGCGGGTCCGGCGCGGTGACCGGCAGCGGGACGGGGCCAGTGGGGCCGACGGCGGCCTGCACCTCGATCACCGCGTCCGGCGGCAGGAAGGGCAGCGTGCCGTTGTTGTACGTGTTCACCACCTGGTACGGGCTGCCCGTGCCGCCGAGCAGCGCCGCCGCCAGGTCCACGGCGGCCTCCGAGTAGTAGGCGCCGCCCCGGCGGGCGAGCAGCTCGGGCTTCTCGTCGAGCGCCGGGTCCGCGTACAGCCGCAGCAGGTCCCGCTCCATGGCCGCCACCTCGGCCGCCCGCGACGGCTTGGCGCGCAGCTCGCGGACCACCTCGTCGTGCGCGTAGTAGTAGCGCAGGTAGTACGACGGGACCACGCCGAGGCGGTCCAGCAGCGGGCGCGGCAGCCGCAGGTCGTCGGCGATCGCCTCCGCGTGGTCGGCGAGCAGCCGGGGCAGGACGTCCGCGCCCTCCGGGCCGCCGAGCCGCACCCCGGTCTCCCACGTCAGATGGTTCAGGCCCACGTGGTCCAGGTGGACCTCGGCCGGCGGCACGCCGAGGTGGCCGGCGAGCCGGCGCTGGAAGCCGATCGCCACGTTGCACAGCCCGACCGCCTTGTGCCCGGCGCGCAGCAACGCGCGCGTGACGATGCCGACCGGGTTGGTGAAGTCGATGATCCAGGCGTCCGGGTTGGCGCGGCGCACCCGTTCGGCGATGCCGAGGACCACCGGGACCGTGCGCAGCGCCTTGGCCAGCCCGCCGGCACCGGTGGTCTCCTGGCCCACGCAGCCGCACTCCAGCGGCCACGTCTCGTCCTGTTCGCGGGCCGCCTGGCCGCCGACCCGCAGTTGCAGCAGCACCGCGTCGGCGCCCTCCACGGCCGCGTCCAGGTCGGCGGTGGTGACGATGCGGCCCGGGTGGCCCTGCCGGGCGAGGATCCGCCGGGCCAGGCCGCCCACCAGCTCCAGCCGGTCGGCCGCCGGGTCCACGAGCACTAGTTCCTCGACGGGCAGGGTGTCCCTGAGACGGGCGAACCCGTCGACGAGTTCGGGGGTGTAGGTCGAGCCTCCGCCGACCACTGTCAGTTTCATCGCCGGTTCAGCCCTTCACTCCGGTCAGCGTGACACCCTCGACGAACGCCTTCTGCGCGAAGAAGAACACGAGGATGACGGGGGCCATGACCAGCACCGTGGCGGCCATGGTGAGGTTCCAGTCGGTGTGGTGCATGCCCTTGAACGACTCCAGGCCGTAGGACAGGGTCCAGGCGTCCGGGTTCTCCGAGGCGTAGATCTGCGGGCCGAAGTAGTCGTTCCAGGCGTAGAAGAACTGGAACAGGGCGACGGCCGCGATGCCGGGCTTCGCCATGGGCAGGACGACCTTCAGCAGGGTCCGCAGATCACCGCAGCCGTCCACCTTGGCCGCGTCGACGTACTCGTCGGGGATCGTCGTCAGGAACTGCCGCAGCAGGAAGATCGAGAACGCGTCGCCGAACGCCATCGGCACGATCAGCGGCCACAGCGTGCCGGACAGGTCCAGCTGCCGGGCCCAGAACAGGTACATCGGGATGATCACCACCTGCGGCGGCAGCATCATCATCGAGATCACCAGCATCAGCGCCAGGTTCCGGCCCCTGAAGCGGAACTTGGCGAGCGCGTAGGCCACGGGGATCGAGGAGACGACCGTCAGGACCGTTCCCAGCCCCGCGTACAGCAGGGTGTTTCTCCACCAGAGCGCGAAGCCCGGGGTGTCGAAGACCTTCCGGTAGTTGCCCCACTCCCAGGTGTCGGGGATCAGGTCCCGGCTCAGTGCCTGGCTGTCGTTCATCAGGGAGGTCAGCAGGACGAAGACGAAGGGCAGCACGAAGAACAGGGCGGCCGCCACGCCCAGCGAGTGCACCGCTATCCACCGCAGTGCCGTCGTACGGCGGTTCACTGGTCAGTCACCTGCCTGTACGAGTCCGCCCCGGCGGCGCATCAGCAGCGCTGTGAACGCCGTCGACAGGGCGAACAGGACGAGGGCCACCACACACGCCGAGCCGTAGTCGAAGCGCTGGAAGCCGAGGTTGTAGACGAGCTGGGGGAGGGTCAGGGTGGAGTGTTCCGGGTAGCCGGGCTCGAAGAGGGTGCCGGCGCCCTGGATGACGCCCGAGGCGACCTTCCCGGCGACCAGCGGCTGCGTGTAGTACTGCATGGTCTGGATCACGCCGGTGACCACGGCGAACATCACGATCGGCGAGATGGTGGGCAGGGTCACGTACCGGAACCGCTGCCACGCCGACGCCCCGTCCAGCTCCGCCGCCTCGTACTGTTCCCTCGGTACGTCGAGCAGCGCGGCCATGAAGATGACCATGAGGTCGCCGACGCCCCACAGGGCGAGCAGGGTGAGTGCCGGCTTGGACCAGGCGGGGTCGTTGAACCAGCCCGGTGCCGGCACGCCGGTCTTCTCCAGCAGCGAGTTCACCGGCCCGGTGCTGGGGTTGAGCAGGAAGGCGAAGGCCATGGTGGCGGCCACCGGCGGGGCCAGGTAGGGCAGGTAGAACAGGGTGCGGAAGACCCCGGTGGCCGTCTTGATCTTCGTGATGAGCAGCCCCACGCCCAGGCCGAACGCAACCCGGAGGGTGACCGCCACGAGGACCAGCCACAGCGTGTTGCGCAGGGCGGGCCAGAAGTAGGGGTAGTGCGCGAAGACGTACGTCCAGTTGCGGGTGCCGTTCCACGTCGGCGGCCGGAAGCCGTCGTAGTGCATGAACGAGAAGTAGACGGTCGACAGCAGCGGATACGCGAAGAAGACCGAGAACCCGATCAGCCAGGGGGAAAGAAAGGCAACGGTCCGCAGCGCGGCCCGGCGGCGTTTGGCGGCGAGGGTGACGGTGCGCATCGGCTGGCTACTTCGCCTGGGCGATGTCGGTGTCGATCTGCTCGGCCGTCTCGCGCAGTCCGGCCTTGAGGTCCGTGGCCTTGCCGCTCTCGTAGTCGTAGCCGAACTGCTGGAGCGTGGCGAGGTAGACGCCTCCGTTGACGGTCGCGGGGGCCGTGGTCGAGTGCGGGTTCGCCGCGATGTCGAGGAAGGTCTTGAAGCGCGGGTCGTACGTCAGCTTCGGCGACTTCAGGGCGGCCAGCGTCGACGGCACGTTGTGGATGGCGTTGGCGAAGCCCACCACCGCGTCGGTGTCGGTGGTCATGTACTTCACCAGTTCCCAGGCCGCGTTCTGCTTGCGGCTGGTGGCGGCGATGCCGGCGATGGTGCCGGTGATGTAGCCCTTGCCGTACTCGTCCGCCCGGTCGTCCGGGACGGGCAGCGGGGCGACACCGATCTCGAAGTCCGGCTTGGCCTCCAGAGCCATGCCGAGCCGCCACTCGCCGTCCATCTGCATGGCGACCTGACCGGTGTGGAAGGGGTGCCGGGGGCCCCACTCGTCGCCGAGGCCGGCGCGGAACTTCTCCAGCCGCCGGTAGCCGCCGAGCGAGTCCACCAGCTTCTTCTGCAGGGTGAAGCCGGCGGCGACGGCCGGGTCGGTGCCGACGGTCGACCTGCCGTCCCGGTCGAAGTACGTGGGGGAGAACTGCCCCAGGTAGTGCTCGGTGGTGCTCTCCCAGCCGTGGTAGTTCGGCATGAAGCCGAGCTGCCGGTAGCCGTCGCCCTGGGGGATCGTCAGCTTCCTCGCGACCGTCTCGAACTCGGACCAGGTCTTCGGCGGGGCGGCGATCCCGGCCTTCGCGAACGCCGTCTTGTTGTAGTAGAGCCCGTACGCGTCGCCCAGCAAGGGGACCGTGCACCGGTCGCCGTCGTACTGGGTGTACTCGTTCATCGCCTTCGGGAAGGTCTTCTCCGGGTCGAGACCGGCCTTCTCGAAGAACGGGTTGAGGTCGACCAGCGCGCCCGACGCGCAGAACCGGCCCACGCTGTTCGTGGTGAACGAGGAGATCACGTCGGGCGCCTTGGAACCGCCCGCGCGCAGCGCCTGGTTGATCTTGTCGTCGGTCATGTTGCCGACGACGTTCACATGGATGTCGGGGTGCGCCTTCTCGAAGCCGGCCACCAGCTCCTTGACGGCCTTGACCTCGCCGGGCGCGCTCCACGCGTGCCAGAAGGTGATCGTCGCCTCCCCGGACGCGTCGTCGGCGGCCGTGCCGCCGCTCTGGCCGGTGCAGGCGGTGGCCAGCAGCGAGAGCGCGGTCACCGCAATCAGGGTGAAAGCCGCTTTTCTTGTCTTCTCGGGCATGGCTGCGGGCATGACGGGGCCTCCCAGGGACGGGGCGGTGGATGAGGAGAAAGCGGGGGTGAGGGGAACGCGAGGGGGAGCAGGGGGCGGGTGCGCGCCGTGCGCCGTGCGGTCAGCGGGAGGTGTCGAAGACCTCGTCGCGGGTGGCTGCCAGCGCGCTCTCCAACGCGCCGCGCAGCACGGGGTGTTCGCGTACGTCGCCGACGACCAGCTTCGGCCGGGACGCGGCCAGCTCCGCCAGTTCGGCCTGGACCAGGGCGCGCAGCGGCTCGCCGCCGGCCGTGAGCAGTGCGCCGCTCAGCACGACGAGTTCGGGGTCGAGGACGGAGACGAGCGAGGCCAGACCGGTCGCCAGCCGTGTCGCGTAGGTCCGCAGCAGCAGCTGGTGCTGCGCGGTGTCCTCGGCGGCCGCACGGGCGACCAGCTCGGCGGCGGACTCGGCGTACGGCCCCATGGGGATGTCGGAGAAGCCGAGTGCGGCCGCGAGCTGCGGAATGGCCTGCGAGCCGGCCAGCTCCTGGTAGCCGCCGCTGTTGGCCTTGGTGACATGGCGTACGAGCGGCGCGCCGGGAACCGGAAGGAAACCCACCTCGCCGGCGCCACCGGTCCACCCGCGGTGCAGCCGTCCGCCCAGCACCAGGGCCGCGCCCAGCCCCTCCTGGTTCCACAGCAGCACGAAGTCCTGGTGCCCCCGGGCCGCCCCGAGCCGCTGCTCGGCCACGGCGGCCAGGTTGACGTCGTTCTCGTACTCCACCGGCATCGGCAGCGCGGCGGCGAGCTCGTCGAGCAACGCGGGGGAGTGCCAGCCGGGCAGGTGCGAGGCGTAGCGCAGCCGTCCGGTGGTGGGGTCGAAGGCGCCCGGGGTGGCGACCACGAGCCGGCGCACGTCGTCCCGGGCCAGCCCCGCCGCCTTCACGGCACCGTCCAGTGCGTCGGTGACCTGGCGTACGACCGCCTCGGCGGTCTTGCGGCCCGGCGCGGGCACCTCGTGGGTGCCGACGGTGCGCCCGGTGATGTCGGCGACGGCGGCGAGGGCGCGCTCGGGGGTGACGTCCAGCCCGGCGGCGTACCCGGCGTCCGGGTTGACCTCGTAGAGCTGTGCGTTGGGTCCGGGCCGGCCCTCGCTGGTGCCGGTGGCCAGCACCAGCCCGGCCGCTTCGAGGCGGGCGAGCAGCTGGGAGGCGGTCGGTTTGGACAGGCCGGTGAGCTTGCCGATCCGGGTGCGCGACAGCGGCCCGTGCGCCAGCAGCAGGTCCAGGGCCGCGCGGTCGTTCATGGCGCGCAGCACCCGCGGGGTGCCCGGCGTACCGGCGGTTCCTGCCATGGAGTTCGACACCTGCCTCTCGGCTGCCCAGCTTCCCATACGGCGCCCCTTCCGAGGCGACTGTTAGGAAAGTTTCCTATCGTCGGTGTGCGAGGACGGTAGGGCTTGGCGGAGCAAGGCGTCAAGGGGGTGCTTCCGGCGGCGACACACCACCGCCCCGGCACGAAGGCGCCGGGGCGGTGGTCGGACGGGCGGTCCGGTGCTACCTCGTGGCACCGGGCGGGGTCAGCGGCGCCGTAGCCCGGGACTGCGGGGAGAGGGCGTTGGCGAAGGCCGACGGGGCCGCGATCGACGCCGAGGGGTCCGGCGCGGTCTCCTCCGCCCCGGCCTCCTCCGCCGGGGCGACGACGCTGATGCCGGCCGCGTCCAGGGCCTGCTTCAGGCGCCAGCGCAGCTCGCGCTCCACCGGCGCGGCCTTGCCCGGCATGGTCTTGGCGGCGACGTGCATCACCATCGCGTCCGGCTTCACGCTGTCCAGGCCGAGCACCTCGACCGGGCCCCACAGCCGCTCGTTCCACGGCTCGTCCCGCGACATCGCCTCGCCGGCCGTGGTGAGGACCTCCTTGACCAGCGTCAGGTCCTCGTCGGGGCGCAGGGTGACCTCGACGTGCGCCGTGGACCAGCCCTGGGACATGTTGCCGATGCGCTTGACCTCGCCGTTGCGGACGTACCAGATCGCCCCGTTGTCGCCGCGCAGCTTGGTGACCCGCAGCCCGACCTCGACGACCTCGCCGGAGGCGACCCCCGCGTCGATCGTGTCGCCGACGCCGTACTGGTCCTCCAGGATCATGAACACGCCGGAGAGGAAGTCGGTGACCAGGTTGCGCGCGCCGAAGCCGATCGCCACGCCCGCGACACCGGCGGACGCCAGCAGCGGAGCCAGGTTGATCTCGAAGGTGGACAGCACCATCAGGGCCGCCGTGCCCAGGATCAGGAAGCCCGCCACCGAGCGCAGCACCGACCCGATCGCCTGTGAGCGCTGACGGCGGCGCTCCACGTTCACCAGCAGACCGCCCAGCGTGGTCCCGTCCACCCCCGGCGCCGTGCGGTTCATGCGGTCTATCAGCTTGGTGATCGCCCGCAGCACCACCACCCGGAGCACCGCCGCTATCACCAGGATCAGCAGCACCCGCAGCCCGATCGCGAGCCACGTCGCCCAGTTCTCCTCGACCCACCCGGCGGCGCTCGTCGCGCTCTGCTGGGCGTCCTGCAGCGAGGGCACCGTCACGGCCGGCGTCTCGGTCGACGACGGGGACGGCGAGGGATCGGCGGCCGACGGAGCGGCGAACAGGGACACGGCGGGGTACCTCCAGGTGCGTCGGCCCACCCCCGGCGCTCACCAAGGTCACGAAAAGGTCACCGTACGGGCGGGAAGAACACACTAACGGGGTCCGGGGCGTGCCCCCGCCGGACGCCCGGCGCGCGGAACGTGCCCACCTGCGCTTAGCGGCCCCTCGATCCGGGGGACACATCCAGATGTGGTCGAAAACACTCCCAGCCCGTTACCGGGACATGGTGGCGCGTTCACCAGGCATGAGGGGAGACTGACTGCAGATCGTCCCGGCGCGAGCCACGCGCCGCCGACGCCCAAGGAGGCATCCGTGCCGCATGTCCTGGTCCTCAACGCGTCGTACGAGCCGCTCGGCGTCGTACCGCTCCGCCGCGCGCTCATCCTCGTCCTGGAGAACAAGGCCGTGTGCCTTGAGGAGTCGGGCGCCTTCCTGCACAGCGCAACCGTCACTGTCCCCGCGCCAAGTGTGGTCCGGCTCAAGCGATTCGTCCGGGTTCCCTATCGGGGGCCCGTTCCTCTTACCCGCCGTGCGCTCTTCGCGCGCGACGGCGGCCGGTGCATGTACTGCGGTGGCGTCGCAACCAGCGTCGACCACGTCATTCCGCGCAGCCGCGGGGGCAAGCACGTCTGGGACAACGTGGTGGCCTCGTGCCGCCGCTGCAACCACGTGAAGGCCGACCGTCACCTCGGTGAGATCGGCTGGCGGCTGCGCCACAAACCCGCTCCTCCGACCGGCCTGGCCTGGCGCATCATCGGCACCGGCCACCGTGACCCGCGCTGGCTGCCCTACTTGCAGCCGTACGGCGCGGACGACGCCCTGGCCCGGATCGACGGCATCTCCGCCTGAGGTCCGGGCCTTCGCGCACCCGCCCCACCACCGGGAGGCCGCCGCCGGTCCGGCCGGGGCGGGGCGTCGTCCGTCCCGCGCCGGGCGCCGCCCTTGCCGGTGCCGCCCGTGCTCGACAGTGCCCGTACTCGACGGCCGCCCGCCCGTGCTCGACAGTCGCCGCCGGCGCGCGTCGGACGCCTCGCGCCCCAGCATGGCTGTCGCGCTCCCGCCGTGCTCCCGGTGCCCCGGCATGGCTCTCGCCTCCCTGCCGTACCCTCACCGCCCCGCCATGGTCCTCGCACCCTCGCCGCCCCCCTCGGTAAGCCTCTCGCGCCCCCGCCGTGCCCTCCGCGCTGTGCACGCCCCGGGGCGCGCGGCATGGCGCAGGTCTCCCGCGCCCGGCGTGCGGGCGTGCACGCGGGCGTGTCCCGGGCACGCACGGCGCTCTTGCGGGACGCGCACGCGGCGCACTTCCGCGCCCCCACCTCGCCCCACGCCCCTCCGGCACGGTTGCCGAGCCCCCGCCAAGATGGGACAGAATGTGATGAACAGCGCGTTGTTCCATCAGGTACGTCTGTGGCCGCGCCCACTGGGTAGGGCTGCGGTAATCCCGCAACGGCCCGACTAGGAGGTCACCGTGGTCGCACCCGCCCACCCCCGGCTCCCCATCCACTCCAAACGCCCGGCGGAACTGCCCGTCCAGCGCACCGGCATCGCCGAGCGCACGGCATCCGCCGATCACCGGGCGTCCGCCGCATACCGCGCGTCTGCCGAGTACGCCGACGCAGCCGAATCCCGTGCCTGCGCGTTCAGCGCCGAGAGCGCCTGCACCGAGGCGCCGCTGACCAGCGAACCGCCCCTGCCCGATGTCGAGCCGCTGACCAGCGAGCCGCCGCTCGCCGCCGTCGAGCCGCTGACCAGCGAGCCGCCGCTCGCCGCCGTAGACCCCGACTTCATGAGGTCCTAGATGACCGCGCCAGGGCCGGAGCCGGCCCCGACCGAGCCACCGGACCCGCCGGACGCGAGCGGGGCGCTCTCCGAGGAACTGGCCCGGCTCGCCGACCTGCACGGCGTCGCCACGTCCTACCGCCCCGCCCCGGACCGCACGGTCCCCGCCTCCGTCCTCGCCGTCATCCGCGCCCTGGCCGCCCTGGGCGTCGACGCGAGCGACCCGGAGGCCGTGCGCGAGGCGCTCGCCGTCCGCGAGCGGGACCTGGCACGACGACTGCTTCCGCCCACGGTCGTCGTCTGGAACGGCTCCACCCGGCCGCCCCGGGCCCTGGCCGCCCTCCCCGAGGGCACCCAGCTGCACATCACCACCGAGGACGGCCGGGCCCACGCGCCGATGCCCGCCCCGGGCCCGCCCGCCCACCTCCCGCCCGGCGTCCACGCCCTGACCGCCACCGCCCCGGACGGCCGCACCGCCCGCGCCCACCTGATCGTGGCCCCGGCCCGGCTCCCGGCGCCGCCCGGACGCTCGTACGGACTGCTCGTCCAGCTCTACTCCCTGCTGTCCACCCGCTCCTGGGGCATGGGCGACCTCGGTGACCTGGCCGAACTCACCGGCTGGGCCGGGCGGGCCCTCGGCGCCGGGTTCGTGCAGGTCAACCCGTTGCACGCGGCCGTACCCGGCACCCCCACCGACCCCTCCCCCTACCGGCCGTCCTCCCGCCGCTTCCCCGACCCGGTGCACCTGCGCATCGAGGACATCCCCGAGTACGCCTTCGTCGCCGACCCCGACCGCACCCGCGACCTGCGCGACCGCGCGTCCCGGCTGCGCGCCGCCGTACTGGACGAGGGCGCCCTGATCGACCGCGACGCGACCTGGGCCCTCAAGCGCGCCGCGCTCGACCTGCTGGCCGAGGTGCCCCTGGGGCCCGGACGGCACGCCGCCTACTGCGACTTCCTCGCCGAACAGGGTGAGGCCCTGGAGGACCACGCCACCTGGTGCGCCCTCGCCGAGGTCCACGGCTCCGACTGGAGCCGCTGGCCGGCGGGCCTGCGCGACCCCCGCTCGGCCGAGACCGCCCGCGCCCGCACCGACCTGGCCGACCGCGTCGACTTCCACTGCCGGCTCGCCTGGCTCACCGACACCCAGCTCGTCGCCGCCCAGCGCACCGCGCGCGAGGCCGGCATGCCGGTCGGTGTCGTCCACGACCTGGCGGTCGGCGTGCACCCCACCGGTGCGGACGCCTGGGCCCAGCAGGACTACCTCGCGTCCGGCATGTCGATCGGCGCGCCCCCGGACGCCTTCAACGCCCGCGGCCAGGACTGGGGCCTGCCGCCCTGGCGCCCGGACCGCCTCGCCGCGTCCGGCTACGCGCCCTACCGACGGCTGCTGCGCGCCCTCTTCCGGTACGCCGGTGCCCTGCGCATCGACCACGTCATGGGCCTGTTCCGCCTCTGGTGGGTCCCGCAGGGCGAACCGCCCACCCAGGGCACGTACATCCACTACGACGCCGACGCCATGCTCGCCGTCCTCGTCCTGGAGGCGTCCCGGGCCGGCGCCGTGGTGATCGGCGAGGACCTCGGCACCGTGGAGCCCGGCGTGCGCGAGGCGCTGCGCGAGCGCGGGGTGCTCGGCACCTCCGTCCTGTGGTTCGAGCGCGACTGGGAGGGCGACGCCCGCCCGCTGCCCCCCGACCGCTGGCGCGCCGACTGCCTGGCCACCGCCACCACCCACGACCTGCCGCCCACCGCCGCCCGCCTCACCGGCGACCACGTCGCCCTGCGCGACCGCCTCGGGCTGCTCACCCGCCCGCTGGAGGAGGAGCGCGCCGCCGACGCCGCCGACACGGGGGAGTGGCTGGGCGAACTCACCCAGCTGGGGCTGCTGGCCGGCACCGGCGGCGGCGCCGACCGCGGCTCCGAGGAGGCCCAGATCCAGGCCGTCCACCGGTTCCTGCGGCACACCCCCGCCCGCATGATCGGCGTCTGGCTGCCCGACGGCGTCGGTGACCGCCGGCCGCAGAACCTCCCCGGCACCTGGGACCAGTATCCGAACTGGCGTCTGCCGATCGCGGACGCGGAAGGCCGGCCGGTCACGCTGGAGGAGCTGACCGGGTCGGCGAGACTCCGCGCGCTGGTCGACGTCCTGCGGGATCCCGGGTCCGCGGCTGAGGCCGAGGCGGACGGCGCCGGTACCGGCCACGTGTGACCGGCCTCGGCCACTCATAAGGCACCCCGGGCGAGCCCGCCCGCCCGCCGTTCGCTACCTTGGCACCGTGGACAAGAAGAACGCCCTGCGCGCCGGCGCCCTGGCCGCCGGTACGACGCTGATGATGCTGCTCATGTCGTCCCCCGCGCTCGCGCTCACCCGCGACGACGGCGACGACCCCGGCCCGGGCCTGAGCGTCATCGAGACGCTGGGCCTGTTCGTCCTGGCCCCGCTCGCGCTGTTCGCGATCATCGCGGGCCTCGTCATGGTCCTGGACCGCTCGCAGAAGAAGAGCGACACCACCAGCACCAACATCACCACCAAGGCCGAAGCGAAGGCCTGACCCGCCGCGTCTCAGGACGCGCTCCGCTCCACTCCGAGGGCGCCCTCCCCACCGCCGTACGGCCCCGTGCCGAACGACGACAGGGAGGGCGCCCTCGGCGTTGGTGCGGCGTTGGTGCGGCGCTGCTTCGGCGTTTGCGGGCTCGCTGCGGCTGCGCGGTCGCAGGGCCACGCGGCCGGGCGGTCGGACGGTCACGCGATCGGTCGGTCATGCGGGTGGGTGGTCATGCGGGTGGGTGGTCCTGCGGATGGGTGCCTGTGACCGTGCGGGCGGGGCGGGGCGGGGCGGTCCCGGGCTCACGGGTGCGGCGCCGTGAGGTAGCGCTGGACGGTGGGGGCCAGCCAGGCCAGCACCTCCTGCCGGGACAGCGCCGCGGCAGGCGGGAAACGCAGTACGTATCGGGTGAGCGCCAGCCCCAGGAGCTGCGTCGAGCAGAGCGCGGCACGGATCGGGATCTGTTCCGGGTCCGGGCACACCGTGCGGGCCACGGGCAGCAGCTGCTCACGGAAGATGATCTGCATCCGCTCGGCGCCGGCCTGGTTGGTGATGCCCACTCTCAGCAGGGCGGTGAGCACCTCGTTCGCCTCCCACAGGTCGAGGAAGTGGCCCACCAGTGCCTGCCCGACCTCCTCGCGGGGGAACGCGGTCAGGTCCGGCAGCTTGAGATCGACGGCGATCGCCGCCGCGAAGAGGCCCTCCTTGCTGCCGTAGTAGCGCATCACCATCGAGGGGTCGATGTTCGCGTCCCGGGCGATGGCCCGGATGGTGGCCCGGTCGTAGCCGTCGGCGGCGAAGCGTTCCCGGGCCGCGTCGAGGATCGCGGTGCGGGTGGCGTCGGAGCGGCGTTTGGTGTCCGTCATGCCAACGAGCGTAGGCCAACTCGTGTTGGCCAACCAGTGTGGGCCCTCTGGTGTGGGTGGGGTCGTTCGGCGCGAGCCTTGGCCCCCCGCTCGGCGCGAGCCTTGGCCTCCGGCTCGGCGTGAGCCTCAGCCTCCCGCCCGTGATGCCAACAGTTGTTTGCCAACACCCGTTGACCGCCATCGACGGTGGACCTAAGCTTGCCTACAAGCGTTGACCAACAGCCGTTGACCAACAACCGTTGGCATCAGGAGGCCAAGAATGACCGCGCCCCGCCCCGGCACCCACACCGAAACCCTCACCGAAGCCGCCGCCGGAACACCGCACCCCGTGATCGTCGTGGGCTCGGGCCCCACCGGCCTCCTCCTCGCCGGCGACCTCGCTGCCGCCGGCGTCCCGGTCACCGTCCTCGAGAAGCGCCCCCACGGCATCAGCAACCTCTCCCGCGCCTTCGGCGTGCACGCCCGCACCCTGGAGCAGCTCGACGCCCGCGGTCTCGCCGACCAGCTGATCGCCACCGGCGACACCATCACCGAGCTGAGCCTCTTCCGTCGGCTCTCCCTGGATCTCGGCACGCTCCGCTCCCGCTTCCCGTTCCTGCTCATCACCCCGCAGTACGAGGTCGAGCGGCTGCTGGAGCGGAGGGTGCTGGAGCTGGGCGTCGAGTTCTCCCACCAGAGCGAGGTGGTCGCGCTGCGGCAGGACGGCGACGGGGTCGACCTCGACGTGCGCGGCCCGGACGGGGAGGTCGTCACCCGCCGCGCCGCCTACGTGGTCGGCACGGACGGTCACCGCAGTGCCGTACGGCAGGCGATCGGCGTGTCGTTCCCCGGCGTGGCCGTCATCAAGTCGCTGTTCCTGGCCGACGTCCGGCTCGCGGAGCGGCCCGACGGCGTCCTCACCGTCAACGGCGCCGGCGACGCCTTCGCGATGATCGCCTCCTTCGGTGACGGCTGGTACCGGGTGATGGGCTGGAACCGCCGTCACGAGGTCCCGGACGACGCCCCGCTCGACCTCGACGAGGTCAAGGAGGTCACGCGCCGGGCGCTGGGCACCGACTACGGCATGCACGACGCGCGCTGGCTGTCGCGATTCCACAGCGACGAGCGGCAGGCGCCGCGGTACCGGGTCGGGCGGGTCTTCCTCGCCGGGGACGCCGCGCACGTGCACTCCCCGGCGGGCGGTCAGGGCATGAACACCGGCCTGCAGGACGCCGCCAACCTCGGCTGGAAGCTCGCGGCCGTGGTCAAGGGGCACGCCCCCGAGGCGCTCCTGGACACCTACCAGACCGAGCGGCACCCGGTCGGCAAGGCGGTGCTGCGCAGCAGCGGCGGCCTGGTGCGGCTGGCCCGGGCGCGGAACCCGGTGCTGCGAGCCGTGCGCGGCCTGGTCTCGGCGTTCGTCAACGTGGCCCGGCCCGCCCAGCGCAAGGCGCTCGGGCAGATCTCCGGCATCGGGTACCGGTACCCCGCCCCGCGCGGTGCCCACCGCCTCACCGGCACCCGCGTCCCGGACGTGGCCCTGGCCGACGGCGGCCGCCTCTACGAGGCGCTGCGCGGCGGCCGGTTCGTCCTGCTCGCCCCGGCCGACGGCCCCGGGGCCGACCCGAAGGGCGTCCGCGCCGACGGGGTGACGGTGGCGCGCTGGGCGAGTGCCCGCCGTACGACGGTCCTGGTCCGCCCCGACGGATACGCCGCCTGGGCGTCCGACGCCCCCGACGCCGCCGCGCTGGAGGCCGCGCTCGCCGCGCACGTCGGTTGAGCCCGGCGGCGGCCGGTACCGGCGCGGCTAACGTTCCGTCGCGGACAGCAACTCTCTCAACAGGTCGGCCAGTTGGCCGGCCTGTTCGGCGTCGAGGGCGGAGGACAGGGCCTCCGTCTGGACGGCGAGGCCGGCGCCGACCGCGCGTTCGACGAGGTCGAGGCCCCGCTCGGTGAGCGTCACGCGCAGTCCCCGCCGGTCGTGCGGGTCGGGGGAGCGGCTGAGCAGGCCGGCCCGTTCGAGCTTGTCGAGGCGGCCGGTCATGCCGCCGGTGGTGAGCATGAGCGTCGCGGACAGCTCGCGCGGCGAGAGGGCGTACGGCTCGCCCGAGCGGCGCAGGGTGGCGAGGACGTCGAACTCGCCGCGGGCGAGGCCGAGTGGCGCGTAAGCCTTCTCTATCCGGTCGCCCATCGCCCGCGCGAGGCGGAACACCCGGCCGAACACCTCCATGGCGGCCGTGTCCAGATCGGGCCGGACCGCCGCCCACTGCTCGATGATCGCGTCGACGGCGTCCCCGGTGGCCTGGGGTTCTGAGCTCATGCGCCCAGTATCGGCCGGATTCCCGTTCGCCCGCAAGAAAGCAACTTGCCAGCAAGTTGCTTAGCGCTAAGCTACTCTCCTGTAAGCCACCTACGAGCTATCCCACTGCTGGAGAGGGTCCGGCCATGAAGCGATCCGCCACCGTCCTGCTCACCGCCCTCGCCCCCGTCTCCTGGGGCACGACCTACGCGGTCACCACGGAGTTCCTGCCGGCCGACCGCCCCCTGTTCACCGGCCTGCTGCGGGCCCTGCCCGCCGGCCTGCTGCTGCTGGCCCTGGCCCGGGTGCTGCCACGCGGCATCTGGTGGGCCAAGGCGGCGGTGCTCGGTGCGCTGAACATCGGCGCGTTCTTCCCGCTGCTGTTCCTGGCGGCGTACCGGCTGCCCGGCGGCATGGCGGCGGTCGTCGGCTCGGTCGGCCCCCTGTTCGTGGTCGGCCTCTCGGCGCTGCTGCTGGCCCAGCGCCCCACCCTTCGCGCGCTGCTCACCGGCGTCGTGGCCGCCCTCGGCGTCAGCCTGGTCGTCCTGAGAGCGGCCGGCGCGCTGGACGCCCTCGGCGTGCTCGCGGCCCTCGCCGCCACCGCCGCCATGTCCGCCGGTACGGTCCTCACCAAGCGGTGGGGCCGCCCCGCGGGTGTCGGTCCGCTGGCCCTGACCGCCTGGCAGCTGACCGCGGGCGGCCTGCTCATCGCCCCGGTCGCCCTGCTCGTCGAGGGCGCCCCGCCCGCCCTGGACGCCCCCGCGGTCGGCGGCTACATGTATCTCGCCCTCGCCAACACGGCCCTCGCCTACTGGCTGTGGTTCCGCGGCATCGGCCGCCTCACCGCCACCCAGGTCACCTTCCTCGGCCCGCTCTCCCCGCTGACCGCCGCCGTCCTCGGCTGGGCTGCCCTCGGCCAGTCCCTCACCCCGCTCCAGCTGACCGGCCTGCTCCTCGCCTTCGGCGCCACGGTGGCGGGCCAGCTCCCGGCGGGCACCGGCACGGTCCGGCCGACGGCCCCCGCCCGTCCCGGCGGCACCACCGTCCCGACGGCCGAGCCCGCACCCGCCGTCTCGGGCCGCTGACCCACCGCCACCTCCTCAGGTCCCCTCCGCCCCGCTCGCCGCCCCCGCCCGGTCTGCAGGACACGTCCGGCACGCACTGGTTGGGCGCGGTGTCGGGGCCGTGCGGTGGTCCCGTAGTGGCCGGCCTCATGGACCAGTCCACCGAGTGGGTCGAAGTCATCGAGACGGGTCGCACCGCAAATGCCCCGCCTGCCCAGGCACCCGGCGCCGCCCTACGCGGCCGGCCCAGGTCAGGGCCGCTCCGCCGGCCCCGCCCTTCCCGCCCGGTCGACCCGGTACACGTCCGGCACGCACAGGTTGACTGCCGTGGCGGCCACGATGAGGGTGGCGCAGGCCAGGAGGACCGTACGGCTGTCCCAGACGTCGGCGGCGAGACCGGCGACGAGGTAGCCGAGGGGGACGGCGAGTCGCTCCCCGACCTGGTTGAACGCGCTCATGCGGCCCAATTCGGCCGGTGGGACGTGGCGTTGGAAGGCGGTGGTCCAGGCGACGATCGCCAGGTCCAGTCCGACCCCGGCGAGCGCGGCGGCGAGGAGCACGTACGGCAACGCCAGTCCCACGCCCAGGGCGAGCAGGGGCAGGGCGAGCCCGGAACCGGTCGTGACCGACACCAGCAGCAGGCGGTGGGTGCGCAGGCGCAGGGCGAGGAGGGTGCCGGCCAGCAGACCGCCCGCGAACGTGGCCTGCACCAACCCCCAGTCGGGGGCGCCCCCGTACCGCCGAGCGGCCACCACCGGGCCGAGGAGCTGGAATCCGGCCAGCCAGGCGGCGACGAGAACCGTTCCCGCCGCCGTGTACGTCCACAGCCAGGCGCGCGACCAGAAGCCGGTCCAGCCCGCCCGCAGGTCGTCGAGCGCGCTGGTCACGGTGAGCGGGGCGTCCAGGCGCAGCCCGAGCAGGAGCGTCGCGGCGACGGCGAAGGTGGCCGCGTCCCAGGCCAGCGCCCAGGCCGGACCGCTCGCGGCGACGACCAGCCCGCCGATGACCGGACCGAGCAACTTGACCGCGTTGCCCGGCAGCCGCAGCAGCGCGTTGGCCCGCTGCAACTGCTCGGCGGTGACCAGCAGGCGCACGGCGCCCTGCGCGGCGGGCGCCGTCACGGCGGTGGCCGCACCGGAGACGAGGCCGCAGGCGGCGATGGCGGCGGTCGTCGCGTGACCCCCGGCGACGATCAGAGCGAGCGCGCCTTGCGCGGCGGCCGCGAGCAGATTGCCGGCGAACAGGATCCGGCTGCGCGACAGCCGGTCCGCGAGCACCCCGCCCGCCAGGAGGAAGGCGATGGCCGGCACGGTGTTGCCTGCCAGCACCAGCGACAGCGAACCGGCGCCCCCGCCGCCCCCGATGACCGAGTAGGCAAGGGCCAGCGGCGCCATCGCGGAGCCGGTCGACGAGATCAGGTGGGCCATCAGGAAGCGCCGGAAGCCGGCGCTGCCCAGTGGCCCTCGGCGGGTCGTCCCCGGCGTCGTGGCGGTCTGCATGGTCTCCCTCGGCTCGGCGGACGATCACCGTAGTCCGAGGACGGGCACGCCGGTTCGGCGCCCCGAAAGGGCTGCTGATGAACCGAGTTGACCCGTTCGCCATGCGTGGTCGTCCTCGCGCCCGCCCTTGCTCTCGCCGCGCCCGGCCTCCGCGTCGCTGGCCTCTGCACGCCCGGCCTCCGCGTCGCTGGCCTCTGCGCCCCCGGCCTCCGCGTCGCTGGCCTCTGCGCGCCGCCCGCCCGCCACGTCGCTGGCCGTCGTGCCCCCGCCACCGCGTCGATCGCCGCCGTCACCGTCCGCCGCAGCGTCTCCGGGGCGGTCCCCGCGCGGGAGCGCAGGTTGAGGCCGTAAGCACGGCCTGGCCTTCGACGTCCTCAGCGACCTGGGGTGCGACACCGCCAAGCAGTACGGCCTCGCCTTCGACCTGCCCGACGACCTGGCCGCCATCTACGCACGCATCGGCTCCGACCTCCACCGTGCCAACGGCGGCCACGCCCGCACCCTCCCGCTCCCCGCCACGTACGTCATCGACACCGCGGGCACGGTCCGTTGGGCCTTCGTCGACACCGACTACACCGCCCGCGCCGAACCGGCCGACATCCTCGCGGCACTGGACGGCCTCACCCCCCTCGGCTGACCGGCACCGCCTCAGCCGCGCTCCACCGCGTACAGGAAGCACCCGTACTCCACGGCCCGTACGTGCACCACCGCCACCGCCGGGTCGGCGAACGCCTCACGCAGCGCGTCGCCGAAGCCGCCGTCGACCAGCCGCCCGCCGAGGATGCGCCCCTCGGCGGAGTAGCGGCGCAGCACCCGGCGGTCGTTGGTGAAGGGCAGGCCGGAACCGGCCGCCGGTCCCGCGCAGGGCACCGCGTGCACGAAGACGGGGCCCTGCTCGTCGTAGGGCCCGGGTTCGGCCCCGGTCCCGGCCGCCCAGCGGCGCAGCGGGGCGTACGACACCAGCGCGATCCGTTCGCCGGGTGTGCTGTGCCGCAGACAGCAGCGCAGCGGGGAGCCGCCCTCCGAGTCGGTGAAGGGGGCTGCGGGGCGGCCGGCGTCGTCGCGGTCCAGCAGGTCCTTCAGGACGTGCGGCGGGATGGCGCGGGGGTGCGGGGTGTCGTACGTCGTCGTCATACGCCCAGGCTGACGCCTGCCCGCCCGTCGCACCGGCGGCTTTCGGACCCGGTGCTGCACCGGGTCCGGGCCCGGCCGCGGGGAGCCTCCCGCCCGGGCCGGCCAGTGGCCCCCGCCGGCCCGGACGGATCCGGACAGGTCAAGGGGTTTCCCTCGTCGCACCGCACCCCGCCCCGTGGAAGGATGGCCGAACCCACACATAACGAGGAGATGACCGCGTGCCTGGCACAAACCTGACTCGCGAAGAGGCACAGCAGCGGGCGAAGCTGCTGACCGTTGACTCGTACGAGATCGATCTCGACCTCTCCGGCGCGCAAGAGGGCGGCACCTACCGGTCCGTGACCATCGTGCGCTTCGACGTCACCGAGAACGGTGCCGAGTCCTTCATCGACCTGGTGGCGCCGGCCGTGCACGAGGTGACCCTCAACGGCGACGCCCTCGACCCCGACGAGGTCTTCAAGGACTCGCGGATCGCGCTCCCGGGGCTGCTGGAGGGCCGCAACGTCCTCCGGGTCGTCGCGGACTGCGCGTACACCAACACCGGTGAGGGCCTGCACCGGTTCGTCGACCCGGTCGACGAGCAGGCCTACCTCTACACGCAGTTCGAGGTACCGGACGCCCGCCGCGTCTTCGCCTCCTTCGAGCAGCCCGACCTGAAGGCCACCTTCCAGTTCACCGTGAAGGCGCCGGCCGGCTGGACGGTCATCTCCAACTCGCCCACGCCCGAGCCCAAGGACGACGTCTGGGCCTTCGAGCCGACGCCGCGGATCTCGTCGTACATCACCGCGCTGATCGTCGGCCCGTACCACTCCGTGCACAGCGTGTACGAGAAGAACGGCCAGAGCGTCCCGCTCGGCATCTACTGCCGCCCCTCGCTCGCCGAGTTCCTGGACTCGGACGCCATCTTCGAGGTCACCCGGCAGGGCTTCGACTGGTTCCAGGAGAAGTTCGACTACGCGTACCCGTTCAAGAAGTACGACCAGCTGTTCGTGCCCGAGTTCAACGCGGGCGCCATGGAGAACGCCGGCGCGGTGACCATCCGCGACCAGTACGTGTTCCGTTCGAAGGTCACGGACGCGGCGTACGAGATCCGCGCCGAGACCATCCTGCACGAGCTGGCCCACATGTGGTTCGGCGACCTGGTCACCATGGAGTGGTGGAACGACCTCTGGCTGAACGAGTCGTTCGCCACCTACACCTCCATCGCCTGCCAGGCATACGCCCCCGGGTCGCGCTGGCCGCACTCGTGGACCACCTTCGCCAACTCCATGAAGACGTGGGCGTACCGGCAGGACCAGCTGCCGTCCACCCACCCGATCATGGCGGAGATCCGCGACCTCGACGACGTGCTCGTCAACTTCGACGGCATCACCTACGCCAAGGGCGCCTCCGTCCTGAAGCAGCTCGTCGCGTACGTCGGCATGGACGAGTTCTTCCAGGGCGTACAGGCGTACTTCAAGCGCCACGCCTACGGCAACACGCGCCTGTCCGACCTGCTCGGCGCCCTGGAGGAGACCTCCGGCCGCGACCTGGGCACCTGGTCGACGAAGTGGCTGGAGACCGCGGGCATCAACGTCCTGCGCCCTGAGATCGAGACGGACGCGGACGGGGTCATCACCTCCTTCGCCGTCCGCCAGGAGGCCCCCGCGCTGCCCGCCGGCGCCAAGGGCGAGCCCACCCTGCGCCCGCACCGCATCGCCGTCGGCCTGTACGACCTGGACGAGGCCTCCGGCAAGCTGCTGCGCGCCGAGCGCGTCGAGCTGGACGTGGACGGCGAACTGACGGCCGTGCCGCAGCTCGTGGGCAAGCGCCGCCCGGCGGTCGTGCTGCTGAACGACGACGACCTCTCCTACGCCAAGGTCCGCCTCGACGAGGCGTCCCTCGCCTTCGTGACCGAGCACCTGGGCGACTTCGAGGCGTCCCTGCCGCGCGCCCTGTGCTGGGCGTCGGCGTGGGACATGACGCGCGACGCCGAACTGGCCACCCGCGACTACCTGTCCCTCGTCCTGTCCGGCATCGGCAAGGAGTCGGACATCGGTGTCGTGCAGTCGCTGCACCGGCAGGTGAAGCTGGCGATCGACCTGTACGCCGACCCGACCGCCCGCGACGCCCTGCTGACCCGCTGGACCGACGCCACCCTGGCCCACCTGCGCGCGGCCGAGCCCGGCGGAGACCACCAGCTGGCCTGGGCCCGCGCCTTCGCGGCGACCGCCCGCACGCCCGAGCAGCTGGACCTGCTGGAAGGGCTGCTGGACGGCACGCAGACGATCGACGGGCTGGCCGTGGACACCGAGCTGCGCTGGGCGCTCGTGCAGCGGCTGGCCGCCGTCGGCCGCTTCGACGAGGCGGAGATCGCCGGCGAGTACGAGCGCGACCGGACCGCCGCCGGCGAGCGCCACGCCGCCACGGCCCGCGCCGCCCGCCCGACCGCCGCGGCCAAGTCCGAGGCGTGGGCGTCGGTCGTGGAGTCCGGCAACCTCCCGAACGCCGTCCAGGAGGCCGTCATCGCCGGCTTCGTCCAGACCGACCAGCGCGAACTGCTCGCCCCCTACGCGGACAAGTACTTCGAGGTGGTCAAGGACATCTGGGACTCCCGCTCCCACGAGATCGCCCAGCAGATCGCGGTCGGCCTCTACCCGTCGATCCAGGTCTCCGCCGACACCCTGACCAAGACGGACACCTGGCTGGCGGCCACCGGCCCGAACGCGGCCCTGCGCCGCCTGGTCTCCGAGTCCCGCGCGGGCGTGGAACGCGCCCTCAAGGCCCAGCAGGCGGACGCGGCGGCCCAGTGACCGGCCGTCCCCTTCGCGTCTGAGGGGGCGCCCGGTGTGCAGCACACCGGGCGCCCCCGTTCCTTCGGCGCGGGGCGGCGAGCACCCGGCCCCGCAGCGTCCCGTCCCCGGCCGCCTGAGCGCCCCGCCCGGCCGGGCGCGCGACACGGTCCGGCCCGGAACGACGACCGCCCTCCCCGCCGAGGCGGGAAGGGCAGGGTTCGTCGGAGCCGGGCCGCCCGGGTGTCAGCCCTTCAGCTCGGCCGCGACCAGCTCCGCCAGCTGCACCGCGTTCAGCGCGGCACCCTTGCGGAGGTTGTCGTTGGAGATGAACAGCGCCAGGCCGTGCTCCACCGTCTCGTCGCGGCGGACGCGGCCCACGTACGACGGGTCCTGGCCGGCCGCCTGCAGCGGGGTCGGGATGTCGGTGACCGCGACACCGGGGGCCGCCGCCAGCAGCTCGATCGCGCGCTCGGGGCTGATCGGGCGGGCGAACCGGGCGTTGACCTGCAGGGAGTGGCCGGAGAACACCGGCACGCGCACACAGGTGCCGGATACCTTCAGCTCGGGGATCTCCAGGATCTTGCGGGACTCGTTGCGGAGCTTCTGCTCCTCGTCGGTCTCGTTCAGACCGTCGTCGACGATCGACCCGGCGAGCGGGAGCACGTTGAACGCGATCGGGCGCTGGTAGACGCCGGGCTCGGGGAAGTCGACCGCCGAACCGTCGTGGGTGAGCTTGTCGGCGTCGGCGATCACCTTCTGCGCCTGGCCGTGCAGCTCCGCCACGCCCGCGAGACCGGAGCCGGACACCGCCTGGTAGGTGGCGACGACCAGCGCCTCCAGGCCGGCCTCCTCGTGCAGCGGCTTCAGGACCGGCATCGCGGCCATCGTGGTGCAGTTCGGGTTGGCGACGATGCCCTTGGGGCGGTCCGCGACGGCGTGCGGGTTCACCTCGGAGACGACCAGCGGCACCTCGGGGTCCCGGCGCCACGCCGAGGAGTTGTCGATCACGACAGCGCCCTGCGCGGCGACCTTCTCGGCCAGCGCCTTCGAGGTGGCGCCGCCCGCGGAGAACAGCACGATGTCCAGGCCGGTGTAGTCGGCGGTGGACGCGTCCTCGACGGTGACGCCGTCCAGGACCGACCCGGCCGAGCGGGCCGAGGCGAACAGGCGCAGCTGCGTGACCGGGAAGTTCCGCTCCTGGAGGATCCTGCGCATGACCGTGCCGACCTGACCGGTGGCTCCGACGATTCCGACCCTCACGGTGACTCCCTGTCTCGTTTCCTGCGTAATGCCCGACCGAGGCTTTTCCATCATGCGGCCGACCCCGGCCCACCTGTCCAATCGTTTGGTCCCGGTGGTCAACCCGTGGGACGCCCGGCAGCGGCCGACGGTTCGTCCCGGGGCGCGGAAATACCGCTCGCACCCTCGCTGAACTGGAGGAATTCATCCGGCCGGGCTCCCGTGCCGGAAGCTCGCCTGCCCGTCGCGCGGCGGCTCACACCCAGTGTGACGTACGCCTCTGCGCCCCCGGCGCACAAGGCGCCGAACGTTTCCGCCCCCGTCGGCGTCATAGGGGAAACGCGGTGAGGGGAGGGCGTGCTGTGCTGCGCGGGAGGGCCCGCCGCGGCCGGCGGACGGTCGTGGCCGAGCACGGGGGCGGCCCCGGCGGCGATCCGCTGGACGCGGCGCAGGAACGCCGGGTGCGGGCGGTGCTCGCGCTCGGCGGGGTACCGCAGGCGGACCTGCCGGACGGGGTGCAGCAGGTCCGCCTGCGGCTGCTGGAACGCGCGGCCGGCGGCCGGGAGGCGCCCCGGGACGTCTCGGCGTGGGCGGCGGTGGTCGCCTCCAACCTCGCCATGGACTGGCACCGCGCCCGACGGCGCCGGGAGCGGCTGGGGGAGCGGCTGGCCTCCCTGCGCCAGTTCGAGCAGCCCTCCGGTGAGGACACCAGCGTGCTCTCCCTCGCGCTCGCGCAGGGCCTGGACGAACTGCCCGCCGCCCAGCGGCAGGTCGTGGTGCTGCGCTTCTACGCCGACCTGCCGGTGCGCTCCATCGCCGAGGAACTCGGCGTCCCGGAGGGCACGGTCAAGAGCCGCCTCCACACGGCGGTCCGGGCCCTGCGCGCCCGCCTGCACGAGGACGAGGTGGTGTGACATGCCCGCCGGACACGACGAGCGCGACGGCCGCGACCAGCGTGATGGCCACGACGAGCGCGACGGCCGCGACCAGCGTGATGGCCGCGGCGAGCTCGGCGGCCGTGATCAGCGTGATGGCCGCGACAAGCTCGACCGCCGCGACCAGCGTGATGGCATTGACGAGCCCGACCAGCCCGACCAGCCCGACCAGCCCGACCAGCCCGACCCGCGCGACGACCGGGCCCCGCGTGGCCTCCCGCACCAGCCGGACCCCGGTGACGTGTCCGGCGCCCGGGACGCTCTGATGGCCGCCCTCTCCGACGCCGGGCTCTCCGAGGCGGAACGCGCGGACCCCGGCTTCCTGGCCGAGCACCGGGCCGCCACCGCCGACCTGGCCCTGCTCCGCACCCACCTGACGGCTCTCGCGGACACCCTCACCGGGACGCCCCCCGCGACCGACGACCGCCCCGCACCGGCACGCGCCCCCGACCCGGCCCCCGTACACCCGCTGCCCCCGTCCCGGCGTCGCCGTCCCCGGAGCCGTGCGCTGCAGGCGGTGGGTGTCGCCGCGGCCGGGGTCATGGTGCTCTGGGGCGGGCTGCTGCTCGCGCGGGGCGGGGGCGCGGGGGACACGGCTGTGTCCAGCGGGGCGGAGAAGGCCCGGTCGGACGCCGGGTCGGGCACCGCCGAGGACTCCGCAGAGGCGGCGTACGGCCCGCTGAGCGACCCCGGTTACCTCGCGTGCGCCCGTGCGGTCGTCGAGGGTGACGTCACCGTCGTGCGGCAGCGGGCCGGCACCGGCGACCGCCGGATCACCCTGCGCGTCACCCGCTCCTACAAGCCGGCGCGGGCCGCCGCCTCGCTCACGGTCACGGTCCCCCGCGACCTCGATCCCCTGCTCGCCGAGGGCGACCACGTGCTCCTGGCGCTCTCGCCGGGCTCGGCCGTCCCGGACGTCTGGGCGGTCGGCGAGAGCCGTGTCGCTGCGGAACGGTCGGCGCTGGACCGCTCCCTGCCCGCGGCCGAGCACCTGGACTGCGCTCCGGGTGGCTGACGCCCGCCCGGCCGGCCACCGGACGTCGCAGGAGGGCGACGACACCCGTACGTCGAAGGGGCGGGCGCCGCCCCCACCGCGCCCGCCCCTGACCGCCGTACACCTGCCGCAGCCGGCGTACGTCCCCACCACGGCACCCCCCCCGACCATGGCCCCCCGCCCCGGCTTTCCCCCCAGCCATGGCTCCCCTCACCGCGGCCCCCACCGCGGCTCCCCTCCACCGCGGCACCCCCTGCCACGGCCCCCCCCACCGCGGCCGGTCCCCCGACCCGAGTAGGTCTACGGCTCGAACTTGTCCCACACCCAGCTGCCGGTGTCCTCGGTCGGCTTCTCCGGCTTCGGCATCGGCGGGTCGCCGAGGTCGTCCTCGATGACGACCGGGGCGGGTGGCGTGTCCGCCGCGACGGCGGCCGAGGCCCCGAGCGTCAGCGGCAGTGCCAGGGCCGCGACGACCGCCGCGGTGCCGACGGCGGTCCGGGCGGCTCGCCTGGTGATCTGTCTCATGCTGTGCCTCTGCATTCCTTGGTTCCCAAGCGCCTGCGGACACGATCATGTGCGGTGTGTCCGGCCGCTGTCAGTACGTGACCACTGGCATGAGGCGGCCATGGCAGCCTCATGCCACCCCCCGGGGGGTTTCACGCGGGGGGTTTCACGCCGGCCAGGCTCTCGCCGGGCGCACCTGCCAGGGGGCGTTCAGATAGGGGTCGGGGGCGCAGCAGTCGAGGGTCCAGCCGGAGAGCGGTCCGGGGGCGGTCAGCCAGTGCTCCCAGCCGTGCCGGGCGAGCACGGTCGCCTCGTTGCGGGACGGGGCCTCCACGAAGGTCATGACCACCACGGAGGTGCCCCGGCGGACCGGCGACACATGGGCGATCCCCGGCCGGGGCGCGGCCCGGCTGAGCCGTGTGACGTCGTCGAGCCACCGGTCGCCGGGCAGAACGTCCGGCGGCGCGGGGCCCTCGGCGAACGCGGGCCCGGGCGGCGGGAGGAGGACGACCTTGACTGCGTACACCCGGCGACCTTAGGCGGCCGGACGGCGGCCCGGCCGCGCGTCAGCCCTGACCGCCACCGGTCATGGCAGGGAGCGGCCACCCCTTGCGGCACCAGCCCCCCGCCCGCCTCGCGGCCCTGGTCCCCGCCCGCCTCGCGGCCCTGCCCCGCCCGTCTCCCTGCCCCTGCCCAGTACGTCCCCCGTCGCCCCTCACAACCACCCCCGGCGCACCGCCTCCGCCCCCGCCTGGAAGCGGCTCTGGACACCGAGACGTTTCTGCAGATCGGCGGTGTTGCGGCGGACGGTACGCAGGGAGACGCCCATCTTGCGGGCGATGCCCTCGTCGGTCATGCCCCCCGCCAGCATCCTCAGCAGCGCGCTCTCCCGGTCGGTGGGCGCGTCGTCCGAGGGTTCCTGGGGCGGCTCGCCGAGCGGTACCGCGCTCTCCCACACCAGGTCGAACAGCTCCTCCAGCGCCCGCACCATGCTGGGGTAGCGGATCAGCAGGGCGCCCTGCTTGCTGTCGTCGGGGTCGATGGGGATCACGGCGGCGGCGCGGTCGCACAGGATCATGCGCATCGGCAGCGTCGGCACGGTCCGCGTCTCCCCGCCGACGGAGGCCAGCCAGGTCGCGTACTCGACGGTCGCGGAGTCGTTGCGCACGCTGTCGAGGTAGACGGTCCGCATCCGCACCCCGCGCGCCAGGTTCTGCTCGTCCAGTGGCCGTCCCGCCTCCAGCGCGGCGGCGCTGAGCGCGCCGCCCGGCACGAAGGTGTGGACGTCGGAGCGGGCGCCGTGGGCGAGTTCCATCAGCCGGACCCGTACCGCGTCCACGCCCTCCAGCCGCTCCACCCCGCTGTCCCCGCGGTGCGCGGTGATCGCGGTGTACTCGGCGGCGAGGGTGGCCAGCGCGGCCCGCTCACGGGACAACCGGGCGCGCTGCTCGTCGAGTTCGGCCTCCTTGCGCAGCAGCAGCGGGGAGATGACCACCTCGGGGCTGACCGGCACGAACTGGTGGTCGGTGGCCTCGTGCAGCAGGGACAGCTGGGTGAGCCGGTCGAGCGCCGCACGGACCTCGGCGGGGGCCAGACCGGTCTCCCGGGCGATGTCCTCCAGGGTCCAGGACGGGTGCAGCAGCAGGGCCCGGTAGACGTCGTGCGTGGAGCCGTCTATGCCGATGGAGTCCAGCAACGTTCCCCCTGGCGGTTCGTGACGGTCAGGTCGGCTGGGCCGACGGTACCGGATCTTCCGCCCCTCACCGCGGGAGCCGCCCGGCTGGCAGGCTGCGGCCATGGCCACCGGGTGCCAGGTGCGGGGCCGTCCGGGGCGTCCCGGGCGGGCCTAGGGTCGTAGCCATCCGGACCGGGACCCGAGGACGGCGCCGCGCGGGGGGCGGTACCGCCCGGTCGGGCCCAGGGAAAAAGGGGCGGGTGCTTTGGGGAGCACCCGCCCCTCTTTTCGTTCTCTCGGCCGGCGCTCCGCGGGCGACCGCCGGCCGCGCGGAGCGCCGGTGTACGGCAGGCCGGCGACGGTCGCCGCCGGTGTGCCGCTAGCCGACGACCTTCTGGATCACCACCGTGCCGGTGCCCGCCGCGGTGCCCCGGGCGTTGATCAGCCGGACCTCGCCGAAGAGCTGACGGCCCTCGGGGCCGGCCGACCGGGCGACCACGTCACCGGAGATCGTCGCGGACGCGCCGCTGGCGATGGAGACGCTCCTGGTGGTGTCGACGTTCACCGTGCCGAGGTCGGCGGAGAAGTAGACGTCCTTGTAGGAGAACGTCGTGGTGCCCGCCGGCACGCTGTAGCCGTCGACCACGACCGTGTACGTCCCGGCGGCGGGCTCGGTCAGGCTGACCGACTCCTCCGAGTCGCCGTCGGCGGACTGGCCGACGGTGACGCCGTCCTTGAGGACGGTCAGGTCCAGGTCGGCGTTCGGGTCGGAGGTCGAGCCGATGGCGATGTCGAACCGCTCGACGCCCTCGGGGACGACGACCGTGCTGCGCTGCGACTCGTGGTGGCCGATGGTCGGCGTCGCGATCTTCGCGGAGCCCAGCGAGCCGCCCTCCAGCTTGCCCTGAAGGGCCGCGAAGTCGTTGGTCACGGTCCACTCGGCGGTGACCGGCGTGCCGACCGTGGCCTCGGGGACGGTCCGCACGGCCGGCTCGAAGACCGTGCCGAGCACCGAGACGTCCAGCTTGTACGGGTTGTCGAGGAACGGCGAGGTGCGCCGCGACTCGACCTCGATCTCCCAGACGCCGGGCAGCGGGTCGGTGTAGGTCCGCAGGTCGGGACGGCAGGTGTTGGGGCTGTCCGGCACCGAGTAGTGCGGGTAGCAGTAGATCGTCGAGCTGTCCTCGACCGGCACGCCGTACGGGTTGATGGTGATGAACCGGGTCTGGCTGTCGCCCTTCAGCCCGCCGAGCGCGACCTCCAGGGTCCTGGCGCCCTGCGGCACGGTCACGAAGTACGAGGTGCTGCTGTTGCGCTGCACCGAGGCGGACTTGGTGAACGCGTACGACGGCTTTGCCAGTTCGTGGGAGGCGACGACGGTGGTGAGGATCTGCTTGTCGACGCCCTCGGTGTCCTCGTCGTCCAGCTCCAGGATGGCGCTGTGCGCGCCGGCGCTCTTCGCCTTCGCCCGCACCTTGACGGTGACCGGCTTGTTCAGCGGGAGTTCGACCTCGTCGTCACCGAGCAGCTTGAAGGTGCCGTCGTTGTTCTTCCACTCCAGCTCGTGCTCGACGGTGCCGGCCGGGCCGGACGTACGGGTGATGGTGATGTCGTACGTCTTCTTCTGGCCGACCTTCAGGCCGCCCTCACGGTCGTAGAGGCCGGTGCCGAAGCCCGGCTCCTTCAGCAGCTGGTCGATCGCGGTGTCGACCGGCGCCTTGACGGTGTAGTCGTGCGCGGTCGCGCCGTCCTTGATGGCGTCCCACGCCTGCACGATACGGATCAGGCCCGCGCCCTGGACGTGCGCCGGCACGCCCTTGATGGTGCGCGCGGTGCTGGTCAGCGCGGTGCGCAGGGTCAGCGGCGACAGCGGGATGTGACGCTGCTTGGCGGCGGACAGCAGCAGCGCGCTCGCCCCGGCGGCCTGCGGGGAGGACATCGAGGTGCCCTGCAGCATGGCGTAGCCGGGCGGCAGGCTGTAGCCGGCCTCGGCGGTCGGGGAGCCCGGCGCCCAGGTCTGGATGGTGTTGATGGCGGCGCCCGGCGCGGTCAGCGTCGGCGTGAAGCCGCCGTCCTCGCGGGGGCCGGCGGAGGAGAAGGGCAGCATGGCGTACTTCTTCTTCACCACGGAGCCGTAGTTGGCCGCCCAGGTCTCCTTGGAGATGGAGGCGCCGACGCTGATGACCTTGTCGGCCAGGCCGGGGTCGCCGATGGTGTTGGTGCCGGGGCCCTCGTTGCCGGCGGAGATCACCAGCTGGACGCCGTACTGGTCGATGAGCCGGGTGTAGAGCTCGGCGCGGGCGTTGTTGCCGTCGTTCAGCGCGGGCAGGCCGCCGATCGACATGTTGACGATGTCCACGCCACGCTTGGTGACGAGGTCGATCATGCCCTCGGTGAGCGCGACATTGGTGCAGCCGCCGGTCCAGGTGCAGGCCCGGGAGGAGACGATCTTCGCGCCGGGCGCGGCACCGTTCATCTTCCCGCCGAACAGGCCGTTGGCGGCGGTGATGCCCGCGACGTGGGTGCCGTGCCGGCCCTCGATGACGCCGATGCTGACGTAGTCGGACTTGTCGCCGGCCTGGTCGTACGTGACGTCCTTGCGGATCTCCACGACGAACGGGATGCGCTCGGCGATGGCGGTGGCCGGGTCGTCGGTGCCGAAGTAGCCGATCTGGAAGCCGTCCTTGTACGGCTTCATGGCCTCTTCGTCCGTGAAGTCCCCGTCGTTGTCGAGGTCCACCCGGACGGTGCTGGCGGCGGGGTCGTAGAGCACGCCCCAGACGTCGGTGGTGTCGCCGTCGCGGTTGAGGTCGCCGGCCATGTCGCCGCCGCGGGTGGCGGACTCGGCGAAGGTCTGCAGCTTGTACGCGCCCGCGGGCGCCTTCCAGGTGCGGCCGCCGGCGGTGAACACGGGGCCGGTCACCGAGGCGTTCATCCGCAGCCAGGTGCCGTCGCGGTCGGTGACCGGGTCGGTCGCGGTCACCCAGTCGACGATCTTGCGCTCGCCGGTGGTGGTCTTCTGCAGCGCCGGGTGGGCGATGTCGACGCCGGAGTCGAGGATGCCGATGGTGACGCCGCGGCCGTCGTACCTCGGGTGGTCCTTCACGAAGGACACCGCGCCCGTCTCGAAGGACGGGTTGTACGGGTTCCTGGCGGGCGTCTTCCGGCCGGGAGCGGGGTAGCCGGCGCCGTGGCCGGTCGCGTCGGCGGTGCTGCCGGGGGCCGGGTCGTCCAGGGCGATCTCCTGGCGCAGGTCGATGGCCTGTACGGAGGAGAGCTTGGTGGCGGCGGTGAGGGCCTTGTCGGCCTTGCCGGTCGGGACGGTGGCGCGGACGTAGCCGAGCTTGTCGTCGGTCCTGCCGATCAGGGTGCCGCCCTCGGCGGTCAGCTGGTCGCGGACCTGCTCGGTCCGGCCGGGTGTGGTCGCCACCATGAAGGTGACCGTCCGGTCGCCATCGGCCTTGGCCTCGGCCAGTAGCTGCGCGTCGTCCGAACCGAGCTTGTCGTCGGCGGACTTGGCGGGCTGGGTGGCGGGCGCGGGCGCCGGGTCGTCGGCGGTCGCGGCGAGGGCGGCGGGTATCGGACCTGCCGCGGCCAGCGCGGCGACGAGACCGGCGGCCACGGCTGTGCGGGCCACGCGTCTCGCGACCGGTGCCGGGCCGCGGTGGGGGGTGTGGGTCATCGGCATCCCTTGTAGCTGAAGGAACGTGCGTCGGACGACCGCACAGCCTTGCCCAAGGGAAGGAGTTCTGGGGGAGATTGGCCGAATCGAAGGGGATCTATGGGGAAAACCCGCGATGGACGTTACGGGCGTACGGGGCCGGCTGTGACATTCCTGTGAGGCGCCGGCCCGGCCGGGTCAGGCGTCCTTCGAACGGGCGTAGTGCCGGGACGCCTTGGCGCGGTTGCCGCAGGCGGCCATGGAGCACCAGCGGCGGGTGCCGTTGCGGGAGGTGTCGAAGAAGTGCAGGACGCACGCCTCGTGCGCGCAGGCCCGGATCCGGTCGGGCGCGGTGGCGAGCAGCCGGAGGTAGTCGCGGGCGGCGAGCCAGGCCGGCCCCCACGCCGGGTCGCCGAACTCCGGCCGCTCGCCGGGCCCTTCGGCGGTCAGGGTGGGCCGGACGCGCCCGTGGGCGAGCACGGCGTCGACGCCGTCCGGACGTGACTCGTCCACGGCGGCCCGCAGGGCGTCCCGCGCGGTGAGCAGGTGCCGCAGCGCGGCGGCGTCGGCGGCGAAGTCGCCGTCCAGGCCGTTGGCGGCCAGCCACACCGCGAGCCCGTCGGTGTCCGTGAGCAGGTCCTGCGGCCCGCCGTCGCCCCGCCACCGGGTGTTGAGCAGATCGAGGGAGAGCGGTTCCCCGGTCAGCGGGCGGGGGTCGAGGGGTGCGGACATCCGGGGCCTCCTTGCGTACTAACCACTTAAGGGTACGTGACCGGTTGACGCACCCCTCTCTAACCACTAACGTCAAAGACGCCGGTTAGGGAACTTCCCGGCCGGACCACCACCCAAGGGGGGGCACAGCCATGACCGCTCTGCGCACCGGCCACATAGGCCTCAACGTCACCGACATCGCCCGCTCGCTCGACTTCTACCGGGACGTCCTCGGCTTCACCGTGATCGGCGAGGGCAAGGAGGAGGGCCGCCGGTACGCCTTCCTCGGCGACGGCGACAGCCTCGTCCTCACCCTGTGGCAGCAGGCCGAGGAGGGCTACGACCCGCACCGCGCCGGCCTGCACCACCTGGCCTTCGAGGCCGCGTCCGTGGACCGGGTCGAGGAGTACGAGGCGGCCTTGCGCGCCTACGGCGTCGACTTCGCCTACGACGGTGTGGTCGCCCACGGCGAGGGCGCGGCCTCCGGCGGCATCTTCTTCCACGACCCCGACGGCACCCGTCTGGAGATCTCCGTCCCGACCGGCGTCCAGGGCGCACCCGCCCCGGCCGAGTCCGCCCCGACCTGCGGTTTCTTCTGACCGGCCAGCGGTCTTCGCCGAAACGCTCGAAACGCTCGAAACGCTTGGAACGCTCGAAACGCACGAGATGGAGGGATCGCCGATGACGGGCGTCTACCACGCCGGCTCCCGAGCCGTGCAGGACCGGGCCGGCGTACGCGACCTCGCCGACCACGTCGGCCGGTCCGTGCTCGGCGGCATCAAACCGGTGGCCGCCGCCTTCCTGGAGCTCCAGCCGCTGCTCTTCCTCGGCGCCGCCGACCCGGTGACGGGGGCGGTGTGGGCGTCGGTCCTCTCCGGTGCCCCGGGCTTCCTCCGGGCCACCGGGCCCCGACAGCTCTCCGTCATCGGCGGCCCCGCTCCCGCGGACCCGCTGGCGGCCGCCCTCGCCACCCCGGGCACCCACGTGGGCACCATCGCCCTCGACCCGCGCACCCGCCGCCGTATGCGCCTGGGCGGCCGCTCCCGGCCGACGGAACGCGGCTTCGCCGTCGAGGCCGACCGGGTCTTCGCCAACTGCCCCAAGTACCTGCAGAAACGGCAGTCCTACGAGTTCGTGGACCGCCCGCCGGCCGAGGCGGCGCGCGGTGACGAACTGACGCCCTCCCAGGCGGGGTTCATCACGGCCGCCGACACGTTCTTCCTGGCCACCGTGCACGACGACGGCGCCGACGCCAGCCACCGGGGCGGCAACCCCGGCTTCGTCCGCGTCGACTCTCCGCGCGAGCTGAGCTGGCCGGACTACCCCGGCAACTCCATGTTCCTCACCCTCGGCAACCTCACCACCGACCCGCGGGCCGGCCTGCTCTTCCTGGACTGGACGACCGGCCGCACCCTGCGCCTGACCGGCCGGGCGCGCGTGGAGCACGGCCCCGACGGCACCCGCACCCTCCGCTTCACCCTCACCGAGGCCCTCGACACCCCGGCGGAGTTGCCGCTGCGCTGGTCCCCGCCCGAATACTCGCCTGCCAATCCGCGGCCCGCGCGTTAACGTCCCGGCGTGCGCCGGAATCTGAGGGTGGCGGCCTACGCCGTGTGTGTCCGTGACGGAGAGATCCTGCTGGCCCGTTCCCCGGCGGAGGACGGCACCCCCGAGTGGGTGCTGCCCGGCGGCGGCATGGAACACGGCGAGGACCCGCACGACACGGTCCTGCGCGAACTGGCCGAGGAGACCGGTTACCGCGTCGAGGTGACCGGGCTCCTCGGCGTCCACTCCCTCAATCTGACCCGCCCCCGCCGGGGCCTGCGCCGCGCCGTCGACCACCACGGGGTACGCCTCGTCTACGAGGCCCGCGTCACCGGCGGCGAACTGCGCTGGGAGACCGACGGCTCGACCGACATGGCCGCCTGGCACCCCCTGGACGACGTCCCCGGCCTGCCCCGGATCCCGCTGGTCGACGTGGCCCTGCGCCTGTGGCGGGACCGCCCGCCGACGGGACGAGTGGCAACGGCCCCGCACGGCCGGGGCACGGGGGCCTGACACCGGGGTCTGACGGGTCCGCCGACAGGAGTACGGCCCCGGCCGCTCACCGCACTCGTGCACGGCTCCTCCCCGCACGTGCACCGCTTCGCGCACACGCTCCGCGCCACTCCTCAGGACGCCGAGGACGCCGCCCAGGAAGCGCTGATCATCCTCTACCGCAGGATCGGCATGCTGCGCGCCTCCGGGGCGCTGGCGTCCTGGATGTTCCGGATCGTCCGCAACGAGTGCCTGCGCCGCACCCGCACACTGCTCCGGCCCGCACCGGCCGACGGAACCGGCCGAGCGGGGGCCGTCACCGCGCGCTCCGCCGAGGAGGACGCCCTGCAGCGCCTGGAGGCCGAACGCGTCGCCGCCGCCGTCGCCGCCCTGTCCGACGACCAGCGGCGGGTGCTGGTGATGCGCGACATCCAGGGCCTGCCCGGCCGCACCGTCGCCGACCGGCTCGGGCTGACCACCACCGCGATGAAGTCCCGCCTGCACCGGGCCCGTTCGGCGGTACGTGAGGCCCTGCACGAGGAACCGACCGGAGCGAGGAGCCCCGACCATGGCAGCTGACCCGACGACGACCATCCGCACCGAGCCGGCCGGCGACACCGGCGTCCGCGCGGACCCACCCCCGCCCGGCCGCTTCGCCGGCGACAGCGTCCCGCGCCACCTGGCCCGCGGCACCCTCGGCTTCGGCGCGCTCATCGCCTCCCTGGCCCTGCTGCCGGTGACCGGCCCGGTGAGCCTGCTGCTCGCCCCGGCCGGCCTGATCGCGCTGCGCGGCTGCCCGATGTGCTGGGCGATCGGCCTCGCGGAAACGGTCTCGGCCGGACGGCTGCGCCGCTCCTGCGTGGACGGGAGGTGCGAACTCACCCGAGGCGGGGTGCGGTGAGTACCGGGTTCGTGCGGGAGCGGCGAGGCGGGGCCGGGGCGGCGGTGGGGCGGCTCCCTCCGGCCGAGGAGGAGGTGGAAACACACCGGAAGAGGGGCCCCGGGTGATGCCCAGGGCCCCTCCTCTCCCCTCCTGGCGCCCCCGGTCCGTCACTACCGGGGGAGCACCACGACGTAGGCGGCGGGGTCGCGGTCCGGTGCCGCCATGAGGGCGGTGCGGACCACCGCCGCCTGCTGTTCCATCGCGTCGCGCAGCTTCCGGGGGGTGACGTGGACGACGGTGATGCCGAGCCGCTCCAGGTGCTCCCGCTTGCGGGCGTACTCGGACCACACCTCGTCGTCGTCCTGCCGCAGGCCCTGGCGCGGGGCGCGGGTGTCCAGCTCGACGGCGACGGCCTGCTCCGGCCAGTAGGCGTCGAGGCCGCCGAGGTGGGGGCCGCCCGGCAGGCGGAGGTCGACGTTCCAGACCGGGTCGGGGAGGCCGTACTCGTGGACCATGCGGTAGAGGCCGTCCTCGGCGACGGCCCGGCCCTCGGCGAGCAGCGAGTCGACCGCGTCCACCACGTGGGGGCGGCTGAGCAGCTTGGCCCGGTTGAGCTCCCGCACGACCGTGGCGGGTTCACAGTGGCCGCCGCGCACCGCCTCGGTCAGCAGCCGCCGCACCACGTTCGCGTCGGTCAGCCGCGCCACCGCGTCGGCGAGGGCGCGCGGCACCGGGGCGACCGGGACGCCGGTCGCCTGCTCGGCCGCCGGCAGGTCGGGCGTGCGGACGATGCGGGCGCAGCCCGTCGAGCGCAGGCGGCGCAGCCGAGGCACGAGGACGTCGATCTGCTCCAGCGACAGCAGAGGGGGAGCGCAGGAGAAGCCGTGGAGGTTCAGGGCCGCCAGGCCGGTGATCATCGCCTCCCGGTAGGTGGGGCGGTACGGCTTCTCGGCGTCGGGCTGGACCGGCACCCCGGCCGGCGCGGACTGGCGGGCCGCGTACAGCAGTACCGCGTGCAGCCGCTCCTCGCTGGTCGGCGGGCCCGGGTGGAGCAGGACGACACCGGGGAGGAGCTGCTGCCAGGGGCCGCCGGGCCGGCACTGCTCGTTGGTCTCGGCCGCGGAGACGCCGTGCGCGCGCAGTTGGGCCGCCGTGAGGACGCGGCGCAGGTCGTGAGCCAGGTGGTGCAGGGGGCGGGGGGAGAGCGGGGAGGCCGGGGGGAGCGGGGGGTTGTGGTTCATGCGATCGGGATTCCGCGCCGGGTCCGGCTCCTAACCGCTGTTACACGCTCGTCGACAAAGCCGGACAAGCCCGCGCTAAAGGACGGGTGTTCGGATGCCGAGTAGGCGCCGATAACCCCTGGTCCAGATGGGTGGGACCAGGGGTTACGGGCATGATGGACCGAATTTCGTAACGGTGGCCGTCCGCTCAATTCATGGCCAAAGGTGAGGGGTCAGGTGGCGGGTGCCGCCTCGGCGTCCCGCGCCTGTCCGCGCAACGACCGGGCCAGGTCGTCCCGCGCCTCCAGCACCAGCCGGCGCAGGGCCGGGGGCGCCGACTCGTGCGCCGCCAGCCAGGCGTCGGTCGCCGCCAGGGTCTCGGGGGAGTCCTGCCACGACGGGAAGAGACCCGACACCACGTCCATGCCGATCTGGATCGACCGCTCGGCCCACACCCGCTCGATCACCTCGAAGTACCGGTCCGCGTACGGCGCGAGCAACTCCCGCTGGGACGACCGCGCGAAGCCGGCGATCGTCGCGGTCGCCAGGGCGTTGGACAGCGTGTCCGACTCCACGAGCTGCGCCCACGCCTGCGCCTTCACCGCCGCCGACGGGCGGGCGGCCAGGCAGCGGACCTGGTGGCGCTTGCCGGAGGCGGTGTCGTCGCGGGCCAGTTCGGCGGCCAGCTCCTTCTCGCCCACGACGTCGTGCGCGGCCAGCGCGTCCAGGAACGCCCACCGCAGCTCCTGGTCCACGTCGAGGCCCGGCAGGGTCACCGTGCCGTCCAGAAGACCGCTCAGCAGGTCGAAGTCGGCCCGCGCGTCGGCCACCCGCGCGAAGAACCGCGCCCACGCCAGCTGCCGCTCACCGCCCGGCTCGGCCGCGCGCAGCTCCCGCGACGCACCCTCGGCGAGACGCCGGCCGGTCGCCTGGCGGGCACCCGGCGCCACATAGTGCTCCAGCGCCGACTCGGCCCACGCGTGCAGCATCTGCAGCACCCCGATGTCGGTCTCCCGGCCCGCGAACCGCAGCACCAGGTCGACGAACTCCCGCGCGGGCAGCAGCGCGTCCCGCGTCATGTTCCACAGCGCCGACCAGCACAGGGCGCGCGCCAGCGGGTCGGTCAGGTCACCGAGACCCGAACGCAGCGCCGCCAGCGAGGTCTCGTCGAACCGCGTCTTGCAGTACGTCAGGTCGTCGTCGTTGACCAGCACCAGCTCCGGGGCGTCCGCGCCGGCCAGCTCAGCGACCAGGGTCCGGGGACCGTCGACGTCCACCTCCGCGCGGGCGTACCGCTCAAGCGCCCCGCCCCCGGTACGGCGGTACAGCCCGACCGCGACCCGGTGCGGCCGCAGCTCGGGGTGCGATTCGGCGGCCTCCTGCAGCACGGCCAGTTCGTCGATCCGGCCCTCGGCGTCCAGCAGCACCTGCGGGGTGAGCGAGTTGACGCCCGCCGTCTGCAGCCAGGCCCCCGCCCACGCGCCCATGTCCCGGCCGCTGGTCTCCTCCAGCGCCGACAGCAGGTCGCCGAGCCGGGTGTTGCCGTACGCGTGCCGCTTGAAGTAACGCCGGGCGCCCTCCAGGAAGGCGTCCTGGCCGACGTACGCCACCAGCTGCTTGAGCACCGAGGCGCCCTTGGCGTACGTGATGCCGTCGAAGTTGAGCTTGGCGTCCTGGAGGTCGCGGATGTCGGCCGTGATCGGGTGGGTGGAGGGCAGCTGGTCGGCCCGGTACGCCCACGCCTTGCGGCGGTTGGCGAAGGTGATCCAGCCGTCCTCGAAGCGGGTCGCGCCGACCAGCGAGAAGGAGCCCATGAAGTCCGCGAACGACTCCTTCAGCCACAGGTCGTCCCACCACTCCATGGTGACCAGGTCGCCGAACCACATGTGCGCCATCTCGTGCAGGATGACGTTCGCCCGCGCCTCGTACGACGCCCGGGTGACCTTGCCCCGGAAGATGTACTCCTCGCGGAAGGTCACCAGCCCCGGGTTCTCCATCGCGCCCAGGTTGTACTCCGGCACGAACGCCTGGTCGTACTTGCCGAACGGGTACGGGTAGTCGAAGTGGTCGTGGAAGAAGTCCAGGCCCTGCTTGGTGAGCAGGAAGACGTCGCCCGCGTCGAAGTGCGGGGCCAGACCCTTGCGGCACAGCGCGCCCAGCGGGATCTCCAGCGTCGTACCGTCGTCGAGGACCCTGCTGTAGGAGTCCGTCACGTAGTGGTAGGGGCCGGCCACGACACAGGTGATGTACGTCGAGATCGGCTTGGTCTCCGCGAACCGCCACACCCCGTCGGCGCGGTGCCCGGCGCCGTTGCTCCACACGGTCCACTCCTCGGGCGCCCGTACCTCGAAGCGGAACGGGGCCTTGAGGTCGGGCTGCTCGAAGTTGGCGAACACCCGCCGGGAGTCGGCCGGTTCGTACTGCGTGTAGAGGTAGACCTCGCCGTCCTCGGGGTCGACGAAGCGGTGCAGGCCCTCGCCGGTGCGCGAGTAGGCGCACTGCGCGTCGACCACCAGCTCGTTCTCGGCGGCCAGGTCCTCCAGGACGATGCGCGTGCCGTCGAAGACCTCGCTCGGGTCGAGGTCCCGGCCGTTGAGGGAGACGGCGGTGACGCGCGGGGCGACCAGGTCGGCGAAGGTCGAGGCCCCCGGCTCGTTGCACCGGAAGCGGATCGTGGTGACGGACCGGAAGGTGCGCGGCTCGGCCGCCGCGTCCGACGGCGCGTCGCCGACGGCGGAGCGCACGTCGAGGGACACGTCGTACCCGTCGACGCTGAGCAGGGCGGCCCGCTCCCGGGCCTCGTCGCGGGACAGGTTCTCACCGGGCACGAGTGGCACTCCCTCAGGTGGTGATCAGAATGTGGACAGCACCGATCCTGCCACGCGGACCTGGCACCGGACAGCGGACAGCGGGGACCGGGCGGCGGCCGGGGCGCCCGTGGCGGCCGGGAATGGGCGGCGCCCACGGGATGTTGCTCCTTCAAACGCCGGTTCCGAAGGAGACTCATGTCCGACAGCGTGACGCCCGCCACGAAGACCCCGGTCGACTTCTGGTTCGACCCGCTCTGCCCCTGGGCCTGGATGACCTCGCGGTGGGTGCTGGAAGTGGAGAAGGTCCGCGACATCGAGGTCCGTTGGCACATCATGAGCCTCGCCGTACTCAACGAGGACAAACTGGACGAACTCCCCGAAGACTACCGGGACATGCTCGCCACCAAGGCGTGGCAGCCGGTCCGCGTGGTCACCGCCGCCTGGCAGAAGCACGGCGACGACGTCCTCGGCCCGCTCTACACCGCGCTCGGCACCCGCATCCACAACAACGGCGAGGGTCCGACGCCGGCGGCCATCGCCGGCGCGCTCGCGGACGTCGGCCTGCCCGCCGACCTCATCGACTACGCCGAGCAGGAGAACTTCGAGTTCGACGCCGAACTGCGCGCCTCCCACAAGGAGGGCATCGACAAGGTCGGCCAGGACGTCGGCACCCCGGTCATCGCCGTCCCCGGCTCCGACGGCGAGCAGCTCGCCTTCTTCGGTCCGGTCGTCACCCCCGCCCCCAAGGGCGAGGAGGCCGCCCGCCTGTGGGACGGCACCCTGGCCGTCGCCTCGGTGCCGGGCTTCTACGAGATCAAGCGGACCCGCACCAAGGGCCCGGACTTCAGCAACCTCTAGGACCCGGTTCCGCGCCGTGCCGACGGCTTCGGCGCCGGCACGGACCGCCGGCTCACCGCCGTCGGGACCGAGCCCACGGGAGAGGCCCTCGCGAGTCACGTCCTCGCGAGGGCCTCTCCTTCCACCGGCCTGCCCGCGTGAAGGGTGAGAAGACGATCACGAGGCAGGACGTCCTCAGGGTCCGAGCAGCAGCACGTCCGTGCGGGAGGCGGCCGCCGCGTACCGCCGGGCGACGTCCTGCCAGTTCACGACCTGCCACATCGCCTCGATGAAGTCCACCTTCTGGTTGCGGTACTGCAGGTAGAAGGCGTGCTCCCAGGCGTCGAAGACCAGGATCGGGGTCGCGCCCTGCCCGACGTTGCCCTGGTGGTCGTAGACCTGCTCGACGATCAGCCGGCCGCTCAGCGGCTCGTACGCCAGCACGCCCCAGCCCGAGCCCTGGGTGGTGGCCGCCGCCTTGGACAGCTGCGCCTTGAAGCCGGCGAAGGAGCCGAACGACTCGGTGATGGCCTCGGCCAGCTCACCCACGCCGTCCTGGGCCAGCGGCTCGCCGCCGCCCTCCTTCGGGCCGGTCATGTTCTGCCAGTAGATCGAGTGCAGGATGTGCCCCGACAGGTGGAAGGCCAGGTTCTTCTCCAGGCCGTTGACCGAGCCCCACTGTTCCCTGTCCCGCGCCTCGGCCAGCTGCTCCAGCGTGTCGTTGGCGCCCTTCACGTAGGCCGCGTGGTGCTTGTCGTGGTGCAGCTCGATGATCTCGGGGCTGATGACGGGGGCCAGCGCGGAGTAGTCGTACGGCAGGTCGGGCAGCGTGTAGACGGGCATGGCGGGGTCTCCTCCGGGCCTTGGGCGGCTCTTATTGCAAATAGCTCGCAACAACAAGCTAGCAGCAAAAAGCCCCCGTGTGGATCACACGGGGGCTCGCTGCGCGTCGCGGCCGGGGCCGGTCAGCCGCGGCGCCTCTGCCACACGTATCCGACGGCCGCCAGGAACAGCGTCATCCCGCCCGACGAGTACAGCTGCACCCGGGTGTCCGCCTCCCGGGCCATCAACACGAAGATCGCCGCCATGCCGGCCAGTGCCGCCCAGGTCAGGAAGGGGAACGCCCACATCCGCACGGTCAGCTTCTCGGGCGCCTCGCGTTCGAGCCGGCGCCGCAGCAGCAGCTGGGAGACCGCGATGAAGATCCAGACGATCAGGATCACCGCGCCGATCATGTTCAGCAGCCAGGGAAACGCGTCGTCCGGCCGCGCGTAGCTCAGCGCCACGCACCCGATGCCGAACACCGAGGACGCCAGGACGGCCAGGCGCGGCACCCCGCCGGACACCCGGGCCAGCGCCCGCGGCCCCTGGCCCCGCTGCACCAGGGAGTAGGCGATGCGCGAGGACCCGTAGATGTTGGCGTTCATCGCCGACAGCAGCGCCACCAGCACCACCACGTTCATCAGCTGACCGGCGCCGGGGATGCCCAGGCGGTCGAGCGCGGCCACGTACGGGCCCTTCACCGTGACGTCCTCGGAGTCCCACGGCACCAGCGTGACGATGACGGCCATCGAGCCGATGTAGAACAGCGCGATCCGCCACATCGCCGTCCGCACGGCGCTCGCCACGCCCTTGACCGGGTTCTCCGACTCGGCGGCGGCGATGGTCACCGTCTCCAGGCCGCCGTACGCGAACACCGACGCCAGCAGGCCGATGACCAGGCCCTCGCCGCCGTTCGGCAGGAAGTCGGTGAGATGGGCGGTGCCCGGGGCGTCGGTGCCCGGCAGGAGCCCGGCGATGGCCAGCACGCCCAGCACCAGGAACAGCGAGATCGCGCCGACCTTCAGCGCCGCGAACCAGAACTCGAACTCGCCGAAGTTCTTCACCGCGGCCAGGTTCGTCGCGCAGAACACCACGACGAACAGCGCCACCCAGGCCCACTCGGGCGTCCCCGGCAGCCAGCCCGTGACGATCTTCGCCGCGCCGATGCCCTCCAGGCCCACCGCGGTGCACAGCAGCACCCAGAAGGACCAGCCCGCGGCGAACCCGGCCCACGGCCCGATCGCCCGCTCGGCGTGCGCCGAGAAGGAACCCGAAGAGGGGTAGGCGGCCGACATCTCGCCCAGCATCCGCATCACCAGCATCACGAGGAGGCCGGAGAGCGCGTAGGCGAGGACGATGGAGGGGCCGGCGGCGGCGATCCCCGCGCCGGACCCGACGAAGAGGCCGGCGCCGATGACACCGCCGAGGGCGATCATCGACAGGTGGCGCTGTTTGAGACCGTGGGAGAGGGTGGCTTCGTCCCGGCCGGAGACCGGGTCCACCTTGGTGGTGCTGGGCATGGGCGCGGCTCGTCCAATGCGTGAGATGGGCAAAACGCCCACAGTTTCGACGGGCGTACCCGACACAGGGATCCTCCGTCCGCTATCCGGACGTCCTGTGTGCGCTGCGTGACCACTCCGTGACCGTACGGTCGCGTGTGAGCCTGATCGCCGCGCCGCCGTGACCGGGGTCACTCCGAACCGCGTGTAGCGACCATTCTTTGTGCGGAGCGCACCAAGTCCGTGATCGCCCCTTTGTCGACGGCTGACGGTGATCGCGGGGAAGGCGCTGGGATAGCGTCGACGCGTCCCTCTGCCCCCACCTCCACCGCGGAGTCCCCATGAGCACCGCCGCCGCATCCGCCGCATCCGTCCGCCCGGGGCAGGTCCTCGCCGACCTCCTTCCGGCCGGCCGCGTGCGCGACATCGCCCTGGTCGTGGGCGGTGCCGCCCTCACCGGCCTCGCGGCCCAGCTGTCGGTGCCCGTCCCCGGCTCCCCGGTCCCGGTCACCGGCCAGACCTTCGCCGCGCTCCTCGTCGGCACCTCCCTCGGCGCGGGCCGGGGCTTCCTCTCCCTCGCCCTGTACGTCGTCGCCGGCATGGCGGGAGTGCCGTGGTTCGCCGAGCACTCCTCCGGCGCCGCGATGCCGTCCTTCGGATACGTCCTCGGCATGCTGCTCGCCGCCACCGTCGTGGGTGCCCTGGCCCGGCGCGGCGCCGACCGCAGCGCCTGGCGGACGGCCGGGGCGATGGTGCTGGGCTCGGCGATCATCTACGCCGTCGGCGTGCCCTACCTCGCGCTGTCCGCCGGCCTGTCCGCCTCCGCCGCCGTCGCGGCCGGCCTGACGCCGTTCCTCGTCGGCGACGCGCTGAAGGCGGCGCTGGCGATGGGGCTGCTGCCGACGGCCTGGAAGCTGCTCCGCCGCTGAGGCCGCACCGCGGCCGACCTGCCGAGAGGGCCTGCCGAGAGGGCCTGCCGAGAGGGCCTGCCGAGAGGGCCTGCCGAGAGGGCCTACCGGGGGGGGCGCA
>NZ_CBDQZH010000041.1:0-65509 GCF_965341775.1 Streptomyces sp. bgisy159
GGGGGGGGGTGGGGTTCTTTTTGGGTCTCCCCCCCACGGTCCTGTTGACAAGCACCTGCCCAGGTTCTGTGCTGGAACTGGAGGCTGTCTGGCGCGAAGCCCTGGCGGAAGGGGACGGCGATGGGACGTCCGGTCGGTATCGATCTGGGAACCACCAACTCGGTGGTGGCCGTCCTGGAGGGCGGTGAACCCACGGTCATCGCCAACGCGGAGGGCGCGCGGACCACCCCCTCGGTGGTGGCCTTCGCCAAGAGCGGCGAGGTCCTCGTCGGCGAGGTCGCCAAGCGGCAGGCGGTCACCAACGTCGACCGCACCGCCCGCTCCGTCAAGCGGCACATGGGCGACGCGCACTGGCGCTTCCCCGAGCACGGCTCCGTCGACGGCACCCGCTACCGCGCCCAGGAGCTGTCCGCGCGCGTCCTGCAGAAGTTGAAGCGGGACGCGGAGTCCTACCTCGGCGAGGACGTCACCGACGCCGTGATCACCGTCCCCGCCTACTTCGACGACACCCAGCGGCAGGCCACGAAGGAGGCCGGGGAGATCGCCGGCCTGAAGGTGCTGAGGATCATCAACGAGCCGACCGCGGCCGCCCTCGCCTACGGCCTCGACCGCGGCGAGGAGCAGACGGTGCTCGTCTTCGACCTCGGCGGCGGCACCTTCGACGTCTCCCTGCTGGAGATCGGCGACGGCGTCATCGAGGTGAAGGCCACCAACGGCGACACCCACCTCGGCGGTGACGACTGGGACCAGCGGATCGTGGAGTACCTGGTCAAGAAGTTCAAGGGCCAGTACGGCATCGACCTGGGCAACGACCGGATGGCCGTGCAACGGCTGCGCGAGGGCGCCGAGAAGGCCAAGATCGAACTGTCCTCGTCCTCCGAGACCACCATCAACCTGCCGTACATCACCGCCTCCGCGGAAGGCCCGCTCCACCTCGACGAGAAGCTGACGCGCGCTCAGTTCCAGGAGATCACACAGGACTTGCTCGACCGCTGCAAGAGGCCCTTCCACCAGGCGGTCAAGGACGCGAACATCCAGGTCTCCGCGATCGACCACGTCATCCTGGTCGGCGGCTCCACCCGGATGCCCGCGGTGACCGACCTGGTGCGCGAACTGACCACCAAGGATCCGCACAAGGGCGTCAACCCCGACGAGGTGGTGGCCGTCGGCGCCGCGCTGCAGGCCGGCGTGATCCGCGGCGACGTCAAGGACGTCCTGCTCCTGGACGTCACCCCGCTGTCCCTCGGCATCGAGACCAAGGGCGGCATCATGACCAAGCTGATCGAACGCAACACCACGATCCCCACGCGCCGCTCGGAAATCTTCACCACCGCCGTCGACAACCAGCCCTCCGTCGGCATCCAGGTCTACCAGGGCGAGCGGGAGATCGCCGCCTACAACAAGAAGCTCGGCGTCTTCGACCTCACCGGGCTGCCGCCCGCACCGCGCGGGGTGCCGCAGATCGAGGTCGCCTTCGACATCGACGCCAACGGGATCATGCACGTCTCCGCGAAGGACCTGGGTACCGGCAAGGAACAGAAGATGACCGTCACGGGCGGCTCGGCCCTGCCGAAGGACGACATCGACCGCATGGTGCGCGACGCCGAGCAGTACGCCGAGGAGGACCGCAACCGCCGCGAGGCCGCCGAGACCCGCAACCAGGCGGAGCAACTCGTCTACCAGACCGAGAGGTTCCTCCAGGAGAACGCGGAGCGCATCCCGTCGGACACCAGGAGCGAGGTCGAGTCGGCGGCGACCGACCTCAAGGCGCTGCTGGAGCGCGGCGCCGACACCGCCGAGCTGCGTGCCGGGGCCGACCGGCTCTCCTCCGTCAGCCAGCGCATGGGGCAGGCGATGTACGCGCAGGCACAACAGCCGACCGCCGACGCGGGGCCGCCCCCGCCGCACGACGAGGAGGGGGTGGTGGACGCGGAGATCGTCGACGACGAGAAGGACACCAAGGGCGGCGCCGCCTAGCGGCCGGGACCCCCGGTCGAGCCGTTCCCGGCCGGGCCGTTCGCCGCGCGGGCCCAGTCGGTGCGGATCCCGGCTGCGGTGGACGATATACGGCATGTACGGCATGTACGGCCGGAACAGGTACTGCACCGGCGCGCTGAACAGGTGCACCGGGCGGGTGTACGGCGCGTCCCGCCGAACCTGTCGTGGCGGTGGCGCCAGACCGGGCCGGAGACCAGGAGGACGAAAGCGATGGAGGGCAGGGCGCCCCAGAGGAGTGTGGTCACGGACGCTCCCCGGTGCATACCGTCGGCAGTGTGGCGCAGACCGCATCCAGAACGGTCGCATACGGTGTGCCGTATGCGGTCAACCGGTCACGCAGCTGCCGCAGCGCGTCCCTGTGCTCGGTGAGCATGTCGATGTTGCCGGTGCGGGCCGCGAACTCCAGCACCGCGGGCAGGAAGTCCGGCAGCTCCTCACCGGTGAACTCCAGCCCGTGCGCCCGGTAGAGATCCTCGAAGCGGACCAGGGACATCCCCCGACGACGGGTGTCGCCGTCCCGCCACCAGCTCAGGTACAGGCTGTACCGGTTCTTGAGGCCGAAGACCCGCACATAGTGCTCGGCCAGCTCCCCGGGCGGTGTCACCGCCGCGTGGTCGGCGAACTCCCGAAGCTGCGGAGCGGCTTCACGCAGCAGCGGCAGCCGGGCGCGGAAGTCGTCGTCCGGATAGGTCAGACAGAGGGCGGCAGCCTGGTACAGCACGGCGTCCGAGGGCATCAGACCTCCTTGGCCTCGTCGGGGACGACGGCTTGCGCGTCGTCCGTGGTCCGCCGCCGGCGCGGGACGCGGAAGTTCTCCACCGACACCAGCGGCAGCCGCCGCCGACCCCCGACGGCCGAGACGGTCCGCGTGTCGGTCGCGTGCGCTCCCTTGCTCGACCCGTGGTTCGACGCTAGGGGCGCGGACGCGAGCACACCCGTTCACGGCGCCCGTACGGGTCACCGCTCCCGGTGGCCGGCACCGGTCAGCAGGCGGCGCGCAGCGAACGCAGGATCTCCTTGGTGCGTGACGCCGACGCGGCGTGCGTCGTCATGTGGTCGAGGACCTCCAGGTGCACCGAGACCTCCTTACGGGAGTCCAGATAGAGGGCGCCCGTCAGATACTCGCTGACGACCATGTCGGGCAGCTCCGGCTGTGCGAACCGGAACAGCGAGAACGGGGCGTACGTTCCCGGATGCGGGCCCTGCGCGAACTCCGCGACCTGCAGCGTGACCCGGTCGCGGTCGGCGAACTCCAGCAGCTTGTCCAGCTGGTCGCGCATCACCGACGGCTCCACACCCACCGGCCGCAGCAGGACCGTCTCGTCCATCACGACCCACAGATGCGGCGGTGTCGGCCCCTCCAGCAGCTGCTGGCGGGCCATCCGCAGCGCCACATGCCGGTCGATGGCCTCCGGCGTGGTCTGCCCGACGGTGCCGGCCTCCAGCACCGCCCGCGCGTACTCCCGCGTCTGCAGCAGCCCCGGCACGAAGTGCGGCTCGTAGGAACGGATCAGCCGCGCGGCACCCTCCAGGCTCACATACAGGCTGAACCACTCCGGCAGCACGTCGTGGAAGCGCTGCCACCAGCCCGGCCGGTTCGCCTCCTCCGCCAGCTCCACGAACGCCGCCGTCTCGTCCGCCGGCACGCCGTACGCCTCCAGCAGCACCTGTACGTACGGGATCTTCAGCGCGACATCGGCGGTCTCCATCCGGCGTACCGTCGCGGGAGCCACCCGCAGCGCCCGGGCCGCCTCCTCGCGGCTGAGGCCGGCCGCCTCCCGCAACTCCTGCAGCCGTCTGCCGAGGACCACCTGTCCCACGGTGGGTGCGGGCCGCCGTTCACTCACGCCACGTCTCCCCTGCGTGTCGACCTGGCAGCAGTGTGTCATGTCCCGGGCCCGGTCTCACGGGAAGCGGAAGGATCTCCTCGGCACGGGCCGGGCCGCCGGACGGCCGCATGACCCCGGGGGTAATCGACGGGCTCGGCCGACGGCGGGATCGTGGAGTCACCGGGTTCCGGCCGGCGCGCTCCTGCCCGGAACCCGCGACCTCCCCGGCCGGCCGGAGTGCCGCCGCCGGGCCGTACCGCCCCATGACCGCGACGGAGGGTGCTTCACCATGGCCACGACCCAGCTCACCGCTCTCGCCCGCACCGACGAGCCGCACACCGCGCTGCGCCGCTTCCTCGCCCTGGACGCCGTCGTCACCGGCGCCAACGGACTCGCCTACCTCGCCGCCGCCGGGCCGCTCGGCCGCTTCCTGGGCGTCGACGCCGGACTGCTGCGCGCCCTGGGCGCGTTCCTCACCGTGTTCGCCGCTCTCGTGGCGGTCCTGGCCCTCGGCGCACGACCCGCGGCGGTCCCGGTCCGGGCGGTGGTGGAGGCCAACCTCGCCTGGTCGGGCTTGAGTCTCCTCGCCCTGGTCGCGTGGCTGTCGCCGACCGGACCGGGCGCGGTGTGGACGGTGCTGCAGGCGGGCACGGTGGCCGGCTTCGCCGTACTGCAGCACCTCGCGCTCAAGGCGCGCCACGAGGGGGCCACCGCGCCCTGAGCATCGGTCAGGTAATGGCGCCGCGCAGGAACTTGCCCGTCGCCGGGTCGGCCGGGAGGAACGTCTCGATGGCCAGCTCGGCGACGGTCACGTCCATCGGCGTGTTGAACGTGGAGATCGACGACACGAACGACAGGGTGTGCCCCTCGTGCTCGATCAGCAGCGGAAGCGCGAAGTGCGGTACCGCTCCCGCCGGTTCACTCGTACGCGACGGTCCGCCGACGCCCTCGGCCAACGGGTAGGCGGACACCTCCTCGTACAGCGCGCGCAGCTCCGGCGAGCGCTGCAGAGCGATCTGACGCTCCATCTGATGCAGCAGGTGCCCACGCCACTCCCGCAGGTTGCGGATGCGCGGCGCGAGGCCCTTCGGGTGCAGCGTCAGCCGCATGGCGTTCAGCGGGGGCGCCAACAGCTCCTCGTCGACGCCGTCGAGCAGCATCGCGATCCCCCGGTTCGCGGCCACCACGGAGTACAGCCCGTCGACGACCAGCGCCGGATACGGCTCATAACCCCGGATCAGCCGCTCCACCCCCTCCCGCAGCGCCTCCAGCGACGGATCCTCCAGCGGGGTCTCCGGGTAGCGCGGGGCATAACCCGCCGCCAGCAGCAGCGCGTTGCGTTCCCGCACCGGCACCTCCAGGTGCTCGGCCAGCCGCAGCACCATCTCCTCGCTGGGCCGGGAGCGGCCGTTCTCGACGAAGCTGATGTGCCGCGCCGAGGACTCCGCGCGCAGCGCCAGGTCCAGCTGGCTGACCCGTCGCCGCTCACGCCAGGCCCGCAGCAGCGGTCCGACGCCCTGGACGGCGGAGGAGGACGGGGTGGTGGCGGGCGCGGTCGGGGCAGTGGTCATATACATGACCGTAGCCGAGAAGGCGCGGCCAGGGGGGTGCGGTCGCGTCGGCGACCAGGACCCCGACGCCTACCTGTGGCAGGCTGAAACCGGTACGCGACGACGAGGAAGGGAGCTGGGACATGCCCGCCGAAGCACTGTCGCAGAAGGAGATCGAGGACCGGCTCGCCGAGCTGCCCGGCTGGTCCGTCGAGGGCGGCCGCCTCACCCGGACCTTCCGTCTCGCGTCCCACTTCGCCGCCACCGCCCTGGTCACCCACATCGCCCAGGTCCAGGAGGAGCTCGACCACCACTCGGACCTGACCCTGGGGTACAACACGGTCGTGCTGGCGGTGCACACCCACAGCGCCGGCGGCGCCCTGACCGGCCTCGACTTCGAGCTCGCGCACCGCGTCGAAGCCCTCGCGCCGGCGCACGGTGCCGACTGAACCCGGCCGATCACCGAGGGACGGACCCAGGGACGGGGGGACCCACGTGCTCGACTACGAGAAGGAAGCGGCCGTCTACGACGGGCTGCGCGGCGGTGAGCCCAGGGCCGAGGCGGCCGCCGAGGCCGTCCTGGGCCTGGTTCCGCGACAGCGCGGAGGCCGGTGGCTCGACGTCGCCTGCGGCACCGGCATCGTGACCCGCCGCCTGGCCGCGGCGCGGCCCGACACCCGGGTGGCCGGGGTGGACCTGGCGCACGCGATGGCGCGGACCGCCGCCGCCCGCCTCCCCGGCGCGGTAGTCGTCGCCGACAGCAGGCGGCTGCCGTTCCCGGACGCCGCGTTCGACGCCGTGTCCAGCGTGTGGCTGCTGCACCTTCCCGACGAGGCGGCGGACGTCCACCGGATCGTCTCCGAGTGCGCCCGGGTGCTGCGGCCGGGCGGGGTGTATGTGACGACGGTCGACAAGGGCGCTGCCCACAACGTGGGGAGTGACATCGATGGCGTTCTCTCCGCCCGCCCGCGCAGCACCGCACGGGACGCCGCGCACATCGTCGAGGCGTACGCCGCCGACCAGGGCCTGACCCCGGCCGGGCAGGCCCGCTTCCCCGGCCGGGGCCAGGGCCGCAGTCCCCGCCGGGCCATTGCCGACCTGCGACGCGGCTGGTTCCTCACGCTCCCGCCGGGGGATCCGCGGACGGACGACTTCGCCGACCGCCTGGCCGCCCTGCCCGACCAGGACCGGCCGCGCCCGGACCCGGTGTTCACCCTGCGGGCGTTCCGGAAGCCGGCGCGGCGGGCCCCTGACGGCTGAACCCCGGCAACCGGCCGGTCCCCAGGCCGCCCCAGCCGCTCCCTCCCGCCTCTCCCGGGGGCGGGAAGTCGCTGCCGCGGTGGTCGCGAACCTGTCCGTCCCCGGAGCGGAAGCCGGACCCGTGCGCGCCGCTCATGAGAGGCCTCCGGTACTTCCCTCGGGCAGACTGTCCGTCAAGTAGCTGTGCAGATCGGGGATGTCGGGTGAGAGCAGGTGGCGCACCCAGGCGTCGCGCTCGTGCTGGATCGGGGGCAGCTCCCAGACGCAGCCGATCCACGGCCTGTCCACCGGAACGAAGTGCGTGGGGTCGCGGTCGGGGCAGCCGAGCACCGGCTGCCCGGCCGCGGCGCCGCGGAAGTGCAGGACGTTGTCCCATACCCAGCTGTAGGCATTGAGGTAGGTACCGCCGTCGCCGCCCTGGTGCAGGACGACGAACGTCGCCGGGGGAGTGTCGTCGAGATCCGGCAGCAGGGTCGGCAGGATCCTGTATGCGGCATCCTGCACATCGGCGGCGATCCCCGCCGGGTCGGCGGTCACGTGGTAGCGCTTGATCCGCCGTCCCGCGAGCGCGATCGGCGGCGGGACGGTCAGCAGTTTCTCCTGGAAGGCCATGACCGCGACGCTAGGGCGACTTCACTGACATCCTGTGTCAGTGAAGTCCGGCCGACTCGTCTCGATCCTGCTCCTGCTGCAGACCAGGGGCCGGATGACCGCCGCCCAGCTCGCCGCGGAGCTGGAGGTCTCGGTCCGCACGGTCTACCGGGACGTGGAGGCGCTGAGCGCGGCCGGTGTGCCGCTGTACGGCGACGCCGGTCACGCCGGCGGCTACCGGCTGCTCGGCGGCTACCGCACCCGCCTGACCGGTCTCACCGCCGACGAGGCCGAGGCACTCTTCCTCGCCGGGCTCCCCGGACCGGCCGCCGAGCTGGGCCTCGGCGACGTGCTCGCCGCCGCCCGGCTCAAGGTGCGCGCCGCGCTCCCGGCGGAGCTGCGTCCCCACGCCGACCGGATCAGCGGCCGCTTCCACCTCGACGCTCCCGGCTGGTACGCCGAGGGGGACGAGGTACCGCTCCTGCCCGCGGTGGCGGACGCGGTGTGGAACAACCGTGTCCTGGATGTCGTATACCGCCGCTGGCGGGAGCCAACCGACGTGCGGCGCCGCCTGGAGCCGTACGGACTCGTGCTCAAAGCCGGGCGCTGGTACGTCGTCGCCGCCCCGGGACCGCGCACCTACCGGGTCGACCAGATCCTCGAACTGACCACGCGGGACGAGGTGTTCACCAGACCCGGCGACTTCGACCTGGCCGGGTACTGGGCTGCCTGCCGGCGCGACTTCCACGACCGGCTGCACCGCGCCGAGGCCCTGGTCCGCCTCGCTCCCGGAGTGCACCTGACCGGGGCGGCCGGCCGTGCCGTGGACGACGGCGGCCGCACGGACCCCGACGGCTGGACCGTCGCCCGGGTGCCCATCGAGTCCGTCGACCACGCCCACGCCGAGTTCCTCCGGCTCGGCGCCGGCATCGAGGTGCTCCGGCCGGTCGCACTGCGCGCGCGGATCGCCCGGACGGCCACCGAACTGGCCCGGCTGTACGGCAACCCGGCGGACCCCGGCGACGACTGACAGGACACAACCTGTCCGCTCTCACGGGAGGTCACGTCTCGTGCAGCACCCGCAGCCGCACCCCCGCAAGCACCGCAGACGCCGTACCCTCGTCCTCACCGCGCTGACCGCCTCGGCCGCCCTGGTCGGCACCGGGCTGACCACCCTGGGCGCGGCCACCGCCGAGGCGGCCACCGCCCGGCAGGTGGAGGCCCTCGACCGGGGCGTGGTGAGCGTCCACACCACCGACGGCAACCTGGTCAGCTGGCGGTGGCTCGGCACCGACCCCGGCGACATCGCCTTCAACCTCTACCGGGCCGGCACCAAGGTCAACTCCGCGCCGATCACCGGCTCCACCGACTACTTCCACGCCGCCGCGCCCGCCCACGCCGACTACACCGTCCGCGCGATCGTCGACGGCGTGGAGCAGGGCGACTCCGTCCACGCCGTCCAGTTCCGCTCCGGCTACAAGGACGTGCCCCTCTCCCCGCCCGCCGGAGGCACGACCCCCGACGGTGTCGCGTACTCCTACGAGGCCAACGACGCGAGCGTCGGCGACCTCGACGGCGACGGCGCCCTGGACATCGTCCTCAAGTGGCAGCCGACGAACGCCAAGGACAACTCGCAGTCGGGATACACCGGCAACACCGTCGTCGACGGCGTCAGGCTGGACGGCACCCGGCTGTGGCGGATCGACCTGGGCCGCAACATCCGTTCCGGCGCGCACTACACACAGTTCCAGGTGTACGACTACGACGGCGACGGCCGGGCCGAGGTGGCGATGAAGACGGCCGACGGCACCCGGGACGGCACCGGCGCCGTCATCGGCAGTTCCTCGGCCGACCACCGCAACTCCAGCGGCTACGTGCTGTCCGGGCCGGAGTACCTGACCATGTTCGACGGCCGGAGCGGGCGGGCCCTGCAGAGCGTCGGATACGTGCCGGCGCGCGGCTCGGTGTCGTCGTGGGGCGACTCCTACGGCAACCGCGTCGACCGCTTCCTGGCCGGCACCGCCTATCTCGACGGCTCCCGTCCGTCGCTGATCATGGCACGCGGCTACTACACCCGGACCGTGATCGCGGCCTGGGACTGGCGCAACGGATCCTTCACCCGCCGCTGGACCTTCGACACCAACTCCTCCACCAACGCCGGCCGGGGCTACGACGGCCAGGGTTCGCACAGCCTCTCCGTCGGGGACGTCGACGGCGACGGCAAGGACGAGATCGTCTACGGCGCGATGGCGGTCGACGACGACGGCCGGGGCCTGTGGACCACGAGGACCGGTCACGGCGACGCCCAGCACCTCGGCGACCTCGACCCGTCGCACCCCGGTCTGGAGTACTTCAAGGTCTCCGAGTCCAGGAACCAGCCGGCCGAGCTGTACATCGATCCGGCTAACGGCGCGGTGAACTGGAAGCTCTCCCCGTGCTGCGACAACGGGCGCGGCGTCGCCGGCGACATCTGGGCCGGCAACGACGGCGCCGAGGTCTGGTCCGCCTCCGACACCGCCGTCCGCGACGAGGCCGGCGCCGCCAAGGGACGCGAGCCGTCCAGCGTCAACTTCCTGTCGTGGTGGGACGGCGACCCCGTCCGTGAACTCCTCGACGGCACCCACATCGACAAGTACGGGCCGTCCGGCGACACCCGCCTGCTGACCGGGTACGGCGTGCACTCCGCCAACGGCACCAAGGCGACCCCCTCGCTGTCCGGGGACATCCTGGGCGACTGGCGCGAGGAGGTGATCTGGCCCACGTCCGACAACCGGGCCCTGCGCATCTACTCGACGCCCTACGAGACGACGACCCGGATCACGACCCTGCTGCACGACACCATGTACCGCACGGGGCTCGCCTGGCAGAACACCGCGTACAACCAGCCGCCCCACCCGAGCTTCTTCCTCGGCGACCGCATGGCCACGGCGCCCCGACCGGCCGTGTACACGCCCTGACGCACCACCGCCGAGGCCCCTGACCCGGAAAGCCCCACAGGCCGGTCCGTGAAGGGCGTGGTGGGTGGCCGCCGGGAGCGGCCACCCACCACGCCGGGGGTGTCAGAGCACGGCGCAGGTCCGGTCACCCATCCGGAACGCCGTGGGTTCGGTGTTCGACCCGGTCCAGCTGCCCGTGAACCCGAAACTCACCGAGGAGCCCGCCGCCACGTCGCCGTTCCAGCCGGCGTTCTGCACCGTCACCGCCGAACCCGACTGCGTGAACCGGGCGTTCCACAGCTGTCCGACGCTCTGCCCGTTCGGGAAGGCCCAGTCGAGCGACCAGCCGGACCACGGGGACGTGCCGGTGTTGGCCAGCTTGACGTCCGCCTGGAAGCCGCCCGACCACTCGTTGGTGATCTCGTACGTCACCGCGCAGGCACCCGTGGGGGCAGGGGGCGGGTCCGTACCGCCGTCGTCGCCGCCCCCGTCGTCCCCGCCGCCGTCGCCTCCGCCGTTCGGGTCGGAGGTGTCGCCGTAGATCACGCCCCGGCCGTTGGTGGAGACGTACACCCGGCCGTAGACCCGCGGATCGCCCGTGATCGCCGCGCCGGTCCAGCCCCACTGATGGGCGTCGTCGTTGACGCGCGTCCAGGTCGCGCCCTGGTCCGTCGACCGGAAGATGCCGCGCACCCCGCCGATCTTCGCGCTGGTGTACAGCGTCTGGTAGGTGGCACCGGCAGCCGCCTTGCCGAAGCCGACGGTGTCGGCCTGTTCCACACCGGACAGCTTGGTGAAGGTCGCCCCGGCGTCCGTGGAGTGCCACAGCCCGTACGCCCCGTCGCTCGCGCCGCCCGCCAGCCAGACGTCGCCCTTCGTGCCGGGCAACGCCTTGAAGCGGACGCTGTCGCCGCCGGGCAGGCCGGTCGCGGCGGACGCGGTGAAGGTGGCCCCGCCGTCCTCGCTGACGTAGAACTTCCCCGACTTGAAGCCGTAGAAGGTCAGCGGGTCGACCCGGTCGGACTCCACGATCGCGCCCGCGGGGATTCCGCTCGACGCCGACCACGACGTCCCGAAGCCCGTGGTGTGCTGCACGCCGGTGCCGTTCGGACTCCACACGAACCGGCTGCCGTCCGCCGCCGCGGCCACCGTGCCGCCGCCGCTGACCCCCGAGGGGTCGCTGCCGGCGAACCAGTGGGCACCGTTGTCGGTGGAGAACGCGACGTGCGGCCCCGAATCCAGATCGCCCACCCGCACCACCGTGTTCGGGTCGGTCTCGGCGTAGTCGAGACTCGTGGTCGTGGTGAAGACCGGCGCGGTGTACATCATCGACGGCACCTCGGTCAGGTCCGTGTGCCGGAAGCCGCCGATGTCACCCAGCGCGCTGAGCAGCGGGGCGCCGGACGGGGGCGAGGCGAGGTCGTTGACCGCGGTCTCCTCCAGCCCGCGCACCATCGGCTTGATGGTGAACGTGCCGCCGCCGTCCCACTCGGTGAGGTTCTCGGTGCCGTAGATCGTCGCGCCCGTGCCGTACATCATGCGGTCGGAGTCGAACGGGTCGATTTCCAGCGCCTCGGTCATCCAGCCGAGTTTGGGTGTCTGCTCGGGCGGCTGCGGGTCGGCGTTCCAGGTGAGCCAGGGCGAGGACGAGACGTCCATGGTGTAGCGGTTCGCCCGGTCGGGATACGAGGTGTAGTCCCAGGCCTTGGACCAGGTGGCACCGCTGTCGGTGGAGCGGAAGAGCTGGGTGTCGGGCCACCAGGAACTGTAGGCGGTCGTCATGAGCGTGCCGGGGTCCCGGCGGTCGACGGTCAGTCCGCTGAAGCCGTAGTAGGTGTCGGCCTCGGCCACGGGGCTGATGTCCGTCCAGGTGCCGGTAGCCGTGGCATACCGCCAGAGCTGCCCCTTGCCGCCGTCGTAGGGACCCCCCTTGTCGCTGTATGCGATGTACAGATAACCGTTGACCGCATCCAGGACACCCTTGTGCGGCAGGTATCCGGTCGGCTGTCCACCGATCCGCTGCCAGGTGACCCCCGCGTCCGTCGACCGGTACACCGCGTTGTCCTTGTCGGCGACCCCGACGTAGATCGTCTTCGTCGCGCTGCCCGGCGTCCCCGTGGACTCGTCGAACGTCGCCCAGACGATGCCCTGGTTGTCGGAGGCGTACCCGCTGGTGTCGCTGGGATCCTGTACGTAGTTGCCGGGATTCGGGAACGCGGTCACCTGCGCCCAGGTCACCCCCGAGTCCGTGGACCGCCACAGCCCCTTGCCGCTGGGCGCGCCCAGGTACAGCACACTGTCCTTGTTCGGGTCGATCGCCAGGCGCTCGCCCATGCCCCGGCCCGGCATGTTGCCGCCCAGCTTGAACGGCAGATCGGCCTTCTGCCAGCTCGCGCCCCGGTCCCCGGAGCGCAGGACCGCCCCGTTGCCCGGATCCCAGCTGTTGGTGTACGTGCCGACCGCCGCGTACACCTTGTCCGGATCGACGGGGTCGGAGGCCAGGCTCACCACCCCCGTGTGGCCCCAGCGGTCCCAGCCGACCGAGTCCAGCAACGGCGTCCAGCTCTTGCTCGACTCCTGCCACCGGTACGCGCCGCCGATGTCGGTGCGGGCGTACGCCAGGTTGCGCTCCGTGCGGTTGAAGACGATGCCGGGGACGAAGCCGCCCCCGTCGATGCGCGCGTTCTTCCAGGTGTACGACTCGGCGGCCGGACTCGCCTCGGCCGCCCGGTCCGCGGCGAGCGCGGGCGGGCTGCCCGCGAGCAGACCGGCGGCCAGCGCCAGTACGGCCGTCAGGATGCGGGTTCTTCGCACGGTGGGGGTCCTTCCCTCACGAAGCCGTGTCAGGGGTGGGGGCACGACGACCGGGCGGTCCCCACAGCGGGAAGGGGACCGCCCGGCGCGCTACGCGGAGCGAGAGCGGGGCTTACTCGAGGAGCTCCGCGTACGAGCCCATGGCAAGGGCGATGTCCGCCTGGGCCCAGAACCGGTGGTACGTGAACACGGGCGCCGCTCCGCCCGCGAGGTAGCTCTCGATCTTCGACCAGGCCGGGTCGTCCTGGTAGAAGGACCGCAGCGAGGCGAACGTCGACGAGGAGTTGATCGCGTCGCCGTTCGGCATGGCGCCGCTGAAGCCGCTCGGGACGTAGACCGGGTCGTCGAAGCGGTTGTAGTCGGCGCGGGTCTCCGGGACGGCGATGCCCAGGCTGTCCTGGTAGTTGTCCCACATGCCGTCGAGGAGCGCCTTGGCCGTGGTGGCGGCCTCGGTGTCACCGGAACGGTCCGCGTAGTACGTCAGGGTCTTTGCGTACGCCGCCGCCACGCCGACGTCGTTGGTGTAGTCGGCGACCGTGACGTGCAGGCCGTTGTTGGCGCCGGGGCTGGAGGCGTTCCAGGTGTCGGGCTGGCCCGACCACTGCAGCGTCGACGGGATGCGGAACGTGCCGTCCGGGTTGACCGTGGTCTCGGACAGCGCCCAGTCGACCCACTTGTCGAGGACCGCCTTGGCCGCCGCGTCACCCGTCTGCTGGTAGTACTCCGCCACGCGTTCCATGGACCACGCCTGGAAGCCGAACCACTGGTTGGACGGCGGGTCGTGGTAGACGGGCGCCTCGTCGTAGTACATCCCGTAGAAGGTCGACCTGCCGGCCGGCGGGGTCGCGTAGCGGCCCGCCCAGCTGTTGGTGGCGCCGCCCGCGATCGCGCCCTCACTGGACTGCAGCCAGCGGTAGAACTCGATCTGCCGCTGCAGCGACTTCGACCAGTCCGCCTGCCCCGTCGCCGACTTCGGCTTCAGGTCGGCGTAGCTGCTCAGCGCGTACGCGGCGAGCGGGTTCTGGTAGCCGCCGTGGACGTGGCTGGAGCCGATCCGCCACGCCCAGCCGGCGCTGGTGTCGGTGGCACCGCCCCAGGCGTAGTACCAGGACATCAGGTAGTGCGAGGCGTCCTTGCCGGTGCCTGCCGCGCAGGAGGAGGGCCCGACGCAGTTGCCGATCTTCTTGAAGTACTTGTCGTACATCGAGTAGCGCAGGTAGTCGCCCATCTTCGCGGCCTTGGCGACGGTCGCGGAGACCTGGCTCTTCTTGCCCTGCTCGCCGGCCCACTTGTCGGCCCAGTACGCCGCCTGCACCGCACGCGCGTCGGCGTCCGGGGCGTTGGTGAACTTCCACTGCTTGGCGTAGGAGGCGTCACCGGTGAACAGGTCGAGGTAGCCGTTCGGGCCGCCGTACCTGAACTGGTCGCAGGTCGGCTGCGGCACCGTCTCCCACACCGACTCCTGCACGCCGCGCTGGAAGGTGTTGATGTACGACGGTCCGGTCGCGGTCGGGCCGGCCTCGCACTTGCCGGGCTCGTTTCCGTAGCCGTAGACGTTGTCGACGTCCTGCAGCCAGTGCATACCGTAGACGTCGTCCGTGCCGTATGCGGTCTTCAGTTCACCGGCGATCGGATCCGATCCCACCGACACCCCGGAGTCCAGCTGCGCCGGGTACTCGTTCGGCGTGTCCAGCTCGGGTGCGTAGGTGGCCGGCTTGGAGGCGTTGTAGAAGGAGTTCGTCGGCTGGTCGGCGTGGGTGGGGATCATGTATTTCTCCATGGTGTCCCACGCACCGTTGAACTTGGACCAGTCACCCGTGACCTTGCCGTACATGGCCTGCAGCCACAGCAGGTAGCTGTACGCCTCGGACGTGGTCTCGTGCCCGTGGTCCGGCGCCTCGACGATCAGCGTCTCCACCGAGTGGTACGGGATGCCCTCGGGGGAGAAGTAGCCGTTCGCCGGGTTGGTGATCTTCCCGTACAGGTCCAGGAAGCGGGCGTCGTACTCCTTGGCCCCCGCCAGCTCGGTGACGGTGACCGACGCCTTCGCGTGCCCGTTCGCCGACGACTCGAAGGTGGCCGAGCCCGTGCCGGAGGAATCGGCGCTGATCCGCACCGTCTGCCCGGTGTTCCAGTTCGACCGGGTGAAGGTGAGCGAGGCACCGCCGGACACCGTCAGTCCGGAGTTGCCGCTCGCCCGGGTGGTGGTGACGGTCACGTCGGACGACGGCTGTGTCGACAGCTTCACCTCGTACGTGCCCGACTCGCCCTGCCTGACCGCGAGTTGGTTGGTGGACACCACGATCGCCGGTCCCGAGGCGACCTGGATGCCGACCGGGGCCGACTCCGCCGAGGCGCCCAGGCTGTCGTAGGCCTTCGCCAGCAAAGAATGACTGCCCACGGTCAACCCGGAGGCCGAGAGTGTGTACGGAGCGCTGGTGTCCGTGCCGAGCAGCGTGGTGTCGTCGTAGAACTCGACCTTGGAGATGCTCGCGTCGTCCGCGGCCGCGGCGGTCGCCGCGAGCGGTACGGCGTCGCCCTGGCTGTAGACCGCGCCCGGCGCCGGGCTGGTCAGCACCGTGATCGGCGGCTGGTGGGCGCCGACGCAGGGCGTGCCGTTGATCGCGAAGCTCGTCGGAGCGGCGTTGGTGCCGCTGTAGGTGAACTGCGCACCCGTGCTCACGGCCGCGCCGGCGGCGATGGTGCCGTTGTACGGGGCGTTGCGCACGGTGATCTGACTGCCCGACTGCGACCAGGTGCCGTTCCAGCCGTTGGACAGCCGCTGGTTGCCGGTGTAGCCGTACGTCAGGGTCCAGCCGTTGATGGAGTCGGTACCGCGGTTGGTCAGGGTGAGGTCCGCGGTGAAGCCGGAACCCCAGTCGTTGGTCTTGTAGTCGACGCTGCACTGAAGTGCAGCCGCCTGGGCGGGAGTCGACAGTGTGCTCAGGGTGGCCAGGGGGAGCGCGAGGGCCGCCACGGCGGCGGTCCACAGGCGCCGCGCCGTGCGGCGTCTGCGTTGGGGATGCATGTGCTGGTTCCTCCTTGCGGCTCGGGAGAAGGTGGGCGCGGAGCAACAAGCCTTGAACCAGTGGGAGCGCTCCCATAGTGAGGACGACGCTACGGACGGTCAAGATGCTTGAAGAGTCGAAAAAATTTCACCGGCCGTCATTGAGCGAAAGTCAGGGAAAATCGGCGGCTCCCCTGTTCTTTGCCGGCACTTGGCGCTAGCTTCTTGGACACCAGTGGGAGCGATTCCATCAGTCGACGCGTCCGCCACGACGCGCCTGAGCTGCAAGGAGTCGCTCATGCGACACCCCCCGCCTTCAGTACTTTTAGCCGTGGCCTGTGACGTCGACCCCGTCGCGGGGTCGACGCCGTCGGCAGTCACGGCTGAGGGAGCCGCGCCTGCCCGCACGGTGGAGTACTCGGTCACCGGCCAGTGGGACGCCGGCCTCCGAGCCGCCGTTCGGAACACCGACCACGTGGCCGCCCTGAGCAGTTGGAGCCCGACCCTCGATTTCGTCGACGGCCGGCCGGTCACCCGTGGCTGGAACGCCTGGGGGCCGCAGTCCGGTGCCTCCGTCACCGCGGCGAACGAGAGCTCCGACGGTTCGCTCGGCACCGGCACCAGCACCGGCGTTCGCGTCGGCGTCGGCGTCAGTGCCGGCTTCCTGGCAACGAAGGCGGGGGCAACACGGTACCGACGGCGTTCCCGCTCGACGGCACAGCCTCTAACACCGACACCGACACCGAGCTCACGCCCACACGCACGCACACGCCCACCCCGCCCACGCCGGCCTGCCGGACCACCGGCCCGGCGGGCGATCTCACCGCCGCCCGGCGCGTGGACGACCGTCCTGCCCGCTGCGCGGAGCGCTGCTGGAACTCCATCCCCGCCCCCGTGCGGGCCCAAGTGCCGCTGGTGGCCGGGGACAACGGTGAGAACCGCTGCTCGCACGGTTTCGTCGACCGCGTCATGAACTGGTTCGACGACCGGGACCTGTCGTACCTCGGCTGGACCTGGAACACCTGGGACTGCTCCTTGGTCCCTCGCTGATCTCCGACCATGCCGGAACGCCGACGGCGTACGGCATCGGGCTGCGCGACCACCTGCGCTCGCTCGACGGACAACACCCGCAACCACGAAGGAACCCGCACTCATGAGTCGTACCAGAACAGCGATGCTCGCTGCCATGGCGCTGGTCGCCGGCGCCTCGGGAACCGCGCTCGCGGCCGCGGACCCCGGCGGCGTCGGCCTGGCCGCCGTCCCCTGCACCGTCGACTACCAGGTCCAGAACGACTGGGGCTCCGGATTCACGGCCGCCGTCACCGTGACCAACAATGGCGCCGCCAAGTCCAGTTGGTCGGTGGCGTGGTCCTACGGCGGCAACCAGCGCGTCACCAACGGCTGGAACGCGCGGATCACCCAGAGCGGCACCGGTGTCACCGCCGCCAACGAGTCCTACAACGGCAGCCTCTCCACCGGTGGTTCGGTCAGCTTCGGCTTCCAGGGCACCTACAGCGGCAGCAACCCCGTCCCGGCCACCTTCACACTCGACGGCGTGACCTGCAACGTGGACGACGGCAGCGGGGGCGGCGACGGCGGCGGTGACGGCGGTGGCGACGGCGGCGGTGACGGGGGCGGTGACGGGGGCGGCGGCAACCCGTCCGACAAGGCCGACAACCCCTACGTCGGCGCCAAGGGCTATGTGAACCCGGAATGGTCGGCGAACGCCGCCGCCGAACCGGGCGGCAGCCGCATCGCCGACCAGTCGACCGCCGTCTGGCTGGACCGCATCGCCGCCATCGAGGGCGTCAACGGGGGCATGGGGCTGCGGGACCACCTCGACGAGGCGCTTCGGCAGAAGGGCTCCGACGAGCTGGTCATCCAGCTCGTCATCTACGACCTGCCCGGACGCGACTGCTCGGCGCTCGCCTCCAACGGCGAACTCGGCCCGACCGAGATCGACCGGTACAAGACCGAGTACATCGACCCGATCGCCGCCATCCTGTCGGACTCCAAGTACGCCGGGCTGCGGATCGCCACCGTCATCGAGCCGGACTCGCTGCCCAACCTGGTCACCAACGCGGGCGGCACCGCCGGAAGCACCGACGCCTGCGCGACGATGAAGGCCAACGGCAACTACGAGAAGGGCGTCAGCTACGCCCTCGACCAGCTGGGCGCCATCCCGAACGTCTACAACTACATCGACGCCGGCCACCACGCCTGGATCGGCTGGGACACCAACCTCGACCCGTCCGTCCAGGAGTTCTACAAGACCGCGACCTCCAACGGCGCGAGCGTGAGCGACGTCGCCGGCTTCATCGTGAACACCGCCAACTACGGCGCCACCAAGGAGCCCTACGTCAAGATCGGCGACTCGGTGAACGGGCAGACCGTGCGCCAGTCCAAGTGGATCGACTGGAACTGGTACGTGGACGAGCAGTCCTTCGCGCAGGCCCTGCGCGACAAGCTCGTCGCGGCCGGCTTCGAATCCGGTCTCGGCATGCTGATCGACACCTCGCGCAACGGCTGGGGCGGCTCGGCCCGGCCCGCCGGCCCGGGTGCGACGACCTCGGTGGACAGCTACGTCGACGGCGGCCGCATCGACCGCCGCATCCACGCCGGCAACTGGTGCAACCAGAGCGGTGCCGGCCTCGGCGAACGTCCCACCACGGCCCCGGCCGCCGGGATCGACGCCTACGTGTGGGTCAAGCCCCCGGGTGAGTCGGACGGCGCCAGCTCCGCCATCCCCAACGACGAGGGCAAGGGCTTCGACCGTATGTGCGACCCCACCTACGGGGGTAACGCGCGCAACGGCAACAACCCGTCGGGCGCCCTGGCCGACGCTCCGGTGGCCGGGCACTGGTTCTCCTCCCAGTTCCAGCAGCTGATGCAGAACGCGTACCCGCCGCTGCCCTGATCGGCTGAACCGACTCGTGATCCGCCGGGGCCGCCTTACCGTCCTCCGCCCGGCACCCCGGCGGATCACGGCCGGGCCTTGCGCCGCAGGGCCCGGATTTTGCCGTAGCCGCAACAGGAGTGGCCTCCCTCCGGTCCGTCGGCGCACGCTGTCGGCATACCGGAGGAGAGGCTGAGCACATGGCGCACGAGCAGCACGAGACCCACCCGCACCCGCACGGCACGGAGCACGGCCCGGCGCACCACCCCGGCCGGGACACCGGACACGGTTCCGAGGAGAGGGACCGTCCCGGTCCCGGTCGGGAGCGTGGTCATGCTCCGGACGACGGCCATGGGCACGGCCACGGGCACGGCCACGGCCACGGCACCGAGGTCGACTGGGCGGAGATGGCCGCGCACCTGGAGGCCGAGGCCGAACTCTTCACCCCGATGTACGAGCGTGCCCTGGCCTGGCTGGGCAAGGAGGTGACCGAACCGGGACTGATCGTCGACGTGGGCAGCGGGCCCGGCGTGATCTCCTGCCTGTTCGCGGAGACCTTCCCCGGGGCACGGGTGGTGGCCGCCGACGGCTCCGAGCCCCTGCTCCGACGGGCCCGTGACCGGGCCGCCCGGCTGGGCCACGGAGACCGCTTCGACACCCTCGCCGGCGAACTCCCCGACGCCCTGGACGACTTGGACTACCCCGCGGACCTGATGTGGGCGAGCCGCAGCCTGCACCACCTGGGCGACCAGCGTGCCGCTCTGGCGGCGTTCGCTGGACGGCTCGCTCCCGGCGGCACCCTGGCGATCATGGAGGGGGGCCTGCCGACCCGCTTCCTCCCCCGGGACCTCGGCTTCGGCCGGCCGGGCATCGAGGCTCGGCTGGACGCTCTGCAGACCGACTGGTTCGCCCGGATGCGCGCCGAGCTTCCCGACTCCGTCGCCGAGACCGAGGACTGGCCCGCCCTGCTCGCCGCCGCCGGCCTGAAGCACACCCGGACCCGCAGTTTCCTCCTCGATCTGCCCGCCCCCGTCTCCGACCGGGCCCGCGACTTCGCCGGGACCGTGCTGTCCCGGGTACGAGACCGGCTCGGCGACGAACTCGACGCGCAGGACAGGGCCGCGCTGGACCGGCTCCTGGATCGGCAGGACACGGCGAGTGTGTACCGTCGTCCGGATCTGTTCGTGCTGACGGCGCACACGGTGTACACCGCCGTCCGGCCGGGATAGCGCGTGCGCCAGGGGTGCAGGGGTGCAGGGGTGCAGGGGTGCCAGGGCTGCCACAGCTGACGGGGCTCCCTTGTGTCGTAGTCGTCAGCCGGGCCGTCAGCCGGGGTTGACCTGGAGAGCGCTCCAAGTGATGGACTCCCGTCGTCCGCACCACGCATATGGGGGTACACACATGAGCCACTCACCGGTCGCACTGATCACCGGCGGCGGCAGCGGTATCGGCGCCGCGGTGGCGCGGCGGTTGCTCGACGCCGGTCACCGGGTCACCGTCACCGGGCGTGGCGAGGAGCGGCTGCGCGCGTTCGCCGAGGACCTCGGCAAGCCCGACGGGCTGTTGACGATCGCCGGCAGCGCGTCCGACTACGGCCATGTACAGTCGGCGGTCGACCGTACACTGCACGCCTTCGGCCGACTGGACACCGTCGTCGCCAACGCCGGTGTCGCCACCCACGATTCGGTGGCCACCGGCGATCCGGCCGACTGGCCGGAGATGGTCCTCACCAACGTCCTGGGGCCCGCGCTGCTCGTCCGCGCCTCCGTCGAGGCGCTCAAGGAGACCCGGGGCCGGATCGTCCTGGTGGGCAGCGTCGCCGGTTTCGTCAACACGCCGGGCAACCTCTACGGGGCGACCAAGTGGGCGGTGACCGGCCTGGCCGAGAACACTCGCCGCGAGGTCACCGAGCACGGCGTCGGGGTGACCCTGATCGCACCCGGGCGGGTCGAGACCCCGTTCTGGGACGGCCGCGGCAGCCTCCCGCCCGGCCGCCTGCTGACGGCTGATCAGATCGCCGACTCGGTCGTCTGGGCCGTCCGGCAGCCCGACGGGGTCGACGTCAACACCGTCGTCGTACGCCCCCTCGGCCAGCCCAACTGACGGAGCGCGGAGGTGGCACACCGACGGGCCGGCGCAGAAGGCGTCGGCCCGTCGGGAAGGCGCGGCTCGGTCCGCGTCGAACGCTCAGCCCACGTCGAACGACGCCGGGTCCGGGCCGATGCGCCGGTCCTCGTTCAGCGCGCTGATCGCGGCGAGGTCCTCGTCGTCCAGGCTGAAGTCGAAGACGCTGATGTTCTCCGTGATGCGGGACGGCGTCACCGACTTGGGGATGACGACGTTGCCGACCTGGAGGTGCCAGCGCAGCACGACCTGGGCGGCGGTGCGACCGTGCTTCCGCGCGATGGCCACGATGGCCGGGACCTCCAGCAGGCCCTTGCCCTGGCCCAGCGGCGACCAGGCCTCGGTGGCGATGCCCTGCTCGGCGTGGTACTCGCGGGCCTCGTGCTGCTGCAGGTGGGGGTGGAGTTCGATCTGGTTGACCGCCGGAATGACCGACGTCTCGCCGATCAGCCGCTTCAGGTGCTCCGGCAGGAAGTTGGACACGCCGATCGCGCGGACCCGGCCGTCGGCGTGCAGCTTCTCCAGCGCCTTGTAGGTGTCGACGTAGCGGTCGCGCTGCGGGAGCGGCCAGTGGATCAGGTACAGGTCGACGTGGTCCAGCCCCAGCTTGGCCAGCGACGTGTCGAACGCGCGCAGCGTCGAGTCGTATCCCTGGTCGCTGTTCCAGAGCTTGGTCGTCACGAAGATGTCCTCGCGGGGCAGGCCCGAGGCGGCGATCGCCTTGCCGGTGCCTTCCTCGTTGCCGTAGATCGCCGCTGTGTCGATGCTGCGGTACCCGGCCTCCAGCGCGGTGGAGACCGCCCGCTCCGCCTCGTCGTCCGGCACCTGCCAGACGCCGTAGCCCAGCTGGGGCATCTCGACGCCGTTGTTGAGGATGATCGGGGGGACCTTGCTGCTCACGAGCTCTTGATCCTTCGGTTGTCCGTCAGGTGGTACTCACATCGTCAACGATCACGAGGCGCCGTGCATTCCTGATCACGCAATCCCGCTCGTGCGATTCGGCCGGGCCGCGGTTCCCGAACGAGCGGTGCCGCGCTCCCCGGACGAAGCGTGCCCCGGTCCGCGTCCCGGGGGCAGCCACCGCACCGGCCCTAGGAGCCCCGGGAGTGGTACAGGGCGTCCACCTCCTCGGCGTACGCCTTCTCTATGGCCTTGCGCTTCAGCTTCAGGGACGGGGTGAGCAGGCCCTGCTCCTCGGTGAAGGGCTGCGCCAGGATACGGAAGGTGCGGATCGACTCGGCCTGGGAGACCAACGTGTTCGCGGCCACCACGGCCCGGCGCACCTCGGTCTCCAGATCGGGGTCGTGGACCAGCTCGGCCGGTTCCATCCGGGGCTTGCCGCTCATGTGCAGCCAGTGTTCGACGGCCTCCTGGTCGAGGGTGACCAGGGCGGCGACGAAGGGCCGGTCGTTGCCGACGACGACACACTGGTTGACCAGAGGATGCTCACGCACCCGCTGCTCCAGCAGGCCCGGGGAGACGCTCTTGCCGCCGGAGGTGACCAGGATCTCCTTCTTGCGGCCGGTGATGGTCAGGAAGCCGTCCGCGTCGAGGCTGCCGAGGTCGCCGGTGGCCAGCCAGCCCTCGTGCAGGGTCTGGTCGGTGGCCTTGGGATCGTTGAGGTAGCCCTGGAAGACGTTGGCGCCGCGCAGCCAGACCTCCCCGTCGTCCGCGATGTGCACGGTCACGCCGGGAATGGGCCGGCCGACGGTGCCGTAGCGGGTGCGGCCGGGCGGGTTGGCGGTGGCCGCGGCCGTGGACTCGGTCAGGCCGTACCCCTCGTAGATCTGGACGCCCGCGCCGGCGAAGAACAGGCCCAGCCGGCGGTCCATGGCCGAACCCCCCGACATCGCCTGCCGCACCCGGCCGCCCATGGCAGCGCGCACCTTGGAGTAGACGACCTTGTCGAAGAACTGGTGCTGCACGCGCAGCCCCGCCGAGGGGCCGGGACCGATGCCCCACGCCTTCGCCTCCACGGCGTCCGCGTAGGCCACGGCGACCTCGACGGCCTTCTCGAACGGTCCGCTCCTGCCCTCCCGCTCCGCCCTGCGCCGAGCCGCCTCGAACACCTTCTCGAAGATGTAGGGGACGGCCAGGAAGAACGTCGGCCGGAACGCGGCCAGGTCGGGCAGCAGCGCCGCAGCGTTGAGCTGCGGCTGGTGACCGAAGCGGACCTGGCCGCGGACCGCGGCGACCTGCACCATCCGGCCGAAGACGTGCGCGAGCGGCAGGAACAGCAGGGTCGCCGCCTCGTCCCCCTTGCGGGAGCGGAACACCGGCTCCCAGCCGTGGATCACCGCGTCCGCCTCGTGCATGAAGTTGCCGTGGGTGAGCAGGCAGCCCTTCGGGCGGCCGGTGGTCCCGGAGGTGTAGATGACCGTGGCGACCGAGTCGGGCGTGACCGCCTCGCGGTGCCGGTCCACCACCTCGTCCTCCAGGTGGGCGCCCGCGTCGTACAGCTCCTGCACCGCGCCCTCGTCCAGTTGCCACAGCCGGCGCAACCGGGGCAGGCGGTCGATGACCGTGGCGATGGTCATCGCGTGGTCCTCGTGCTCGACGACCGCGGCCGTCACCTCGGCGTCGTACAGCATCCAGTAGCACTGCTCGGCCGACGACGTCGGGTACACGGGCACCACCTGTGCGCCGATCGTCCACAGGGCGAAGTCGAACAGGGTCCACTCGTAGCGGGTACGCGACATGAGCGCGACCCGGTCGCCGAACCGCACACCCTGGGCCAGCAGGCCCTTGGCCAGTGCCAGCACCTCGTCGCGGAATTCCGCGGCGGTCACATCGCGCCACCGGCCCGCTTCGTCCTTGCGGCCCAGCGCGATGTGGCTCGGGTCGCGCTCGGCGTGCTCGAAGACGACGTCGGCCAGGCCGCCCACCGGCGGCGCCGACGCCAACGGAGGATTGGTGAACTCGTGCAAACCCGGCTCCCCGCTCTCTGGCCGCAGCGCCGTGAAAGCTACCCCACCGCGGCAGGGCGCGTCAGGGGGCGCGAAGGCGAGCGGTGCCGTCGTCGGTGCAGGTCAGGGGTGACTATATGGGCCCACATGGGGAAGGGTCGGACAGAAAACTGACCATTCAGTAAGTTTCGGTGCCGTGATCTCCACCGAATCCCCGTATCCCGCACACGCGTTCAGCGGGCGGGCTCACGGGCCTCGACCGTCACTTGCCTCAGCGTCCGGCGGACCGATTCCGTCACGCGGGGAGCGGGGAGCGGGGAGCGGGGAGCGGGCGGGCGGAAGGAGAGGGCGGGGTAGGGGCAGGGCGGGCGCGCCTACCGCCGGTGGAGCCGATCGCCGCCCGCCAGGATCGCCGCCGCGAGGGCGTCCGCCGCGTCCTGCGCGGTCGTCCGGCGTCGGCCGTGCACCAGCACGAAGTCGACCCGGCCGAGTTCCGGCAGACCGGCCCGGTCGGGTACGCGGACGAGACCGGGCGGGATCAGGCCGCGCGAGTGGGCCATCACGCCGAGACCGGCTCGGGCCGCCGCGATCAGCCCGTTGAGGCTGGTGCTGGTGCACACGATCCGCCACGGCCGGCCCTGCCGCTCCAGCGCCTCCAGCGCGAGCGCGCGGGTGATGCCGGGCGGCGGGAAGACGATCAGCGGCACGGGGCGTTCCGGATCCAGGCGCAGCCGGTCCGTGCCGATCCAGACGAGGCGGTCGTGCCAGACCGGTTCGCCGCGCGGGTCCTCGGGGCGCCGCTTGGCGAGGACCAGGTCGAGCTTTCCGGCCGCGAGCCGCTCGTGCAGGGTGCCGGACAGTTCCACCGTCAGTTCGAGGTCGACCTCCGGGTGCTCGTAGCGGAAGCTCTCCAGGATCTCGGGCAGCCGGGTCAGGACGAAGTCCTCCGAGGCGCCGAACCGCAGCCGGCCGCGCACCCGTGTGCCGGTGAAGTAGGCCGTCGCCTGTTCGTGGACCTCCAGGATCCGGCGAGCGAAGCCGAGCATGGCTTCGCCGTCCTCCGTGAGCCGGACGGAGTGGGTGTCCCGGCTGAACAGCGTCCGCCCGGCCGCGTCCTCCAGCCGCCGTACGTGCTGGCTGACCGTCGACTGGCGCAGTCCCAGCCGCCGCGCCGCCTGCGTGAAACTCAGCGTCTGCGCCACCGCGAGGAAGGTTCGCAGATGGGAGGGGTCATACATACCGCATACGGTAGCCGGTCATCACGCATCATGATGACAGTCAGAGCGGTATGACGGATTCCCGATCACCCCGAAGGGGAGGACCATGAGGAAGGGGAACCCTCCCCGGAGTACAGCGCCCGGACCAGCAAGTGGAGCACCGTGAGACGCCTGAAGTGGCCGAGCCGGCTGCCGATCGACCCGTACATCGTGCTGCTGCTCGGTACGGTCGGTCTGGCGGCCCTCCTTCCGGCGCGGGGTACGGCGGCCGACGTGGCCTCGGGGGCCTCCACGGTGGCGATCGCGCTCCTCTTCTTCCTCTACGGCGTCCGCCTGTCCACCCGTGAGGCGCTGGACGGCCTCCGGCACTGGCGTCTGCACGTCACCGTCCTGGCCTGCACCTTCGTCGTCTTCCCCGCGCTCGGTCTGGCGGCCCGGGGCCTGGTACCGGTCCTCTTGACCCAGCCCCTCTACCAGGGGCTGCTCTTCCTGACCCTCGTGCCGTCCACCATCCAGTCGTCGATCGCCTTCACCTCGATCGCCCGTGGGAACGTTCCCGCCGCGATCTGCGCCGGTTCCTTCTCCTCCCTCGTCGGCATCGTGATCACCCCACTGCTGGCGGCCGCCCTGCTCGGCGACGACGGGGGCGGCTTCTCGGCCGACTCGCTGGTCGAGATCGTGCTGCAACTGCTGACGCCGTTCCTGGCGGGGCAGGTGCTGCGCCGGTGGATCGGGGCCTACGTCGCGCGTCACCGCAAGGTGCTCGGCTACGTGGACCGCGGCTCGATCCTTCTCGTCGTGTACACGGCGTTCAGCGAGGGCATGGTGAAGGGCATCTGGCATCAGGTCAGCCCTCTCCGGCTCGGCGGGCTGCTGGTCGTCGAGGCGGTGCTGCTCGCCGTGATGCTGACCCTGACCTGGTACGGCGCCAAGGCGCTGCGCTTCGACCGGCAGGACCGCGTGACCATCCAGTTCGCGGGGTCGAAGAAGTCGCTCGCCGCCGGGCTGCCCATGGCCGGCGTGCTGTTCGGCGCGCAGGCCTCGCTCGCCGTGCTGCCGCTGATGCTCTTCCACCAGATGCAGCTCATGGTCTGCGCCGTCATCGCCAAGCGGCGCTCCCGTGACCCGCTGCCCGGTCCGGAGGACCGGACGGGCGAGGCCCACGATCCTGGGGCCGCCCGGCAAGACGCCGATGACTCGGCGCGGCAGGCCGGATCGCGCACCGAGGCCGGCGGCGGTGCGACCGCCGAGGCCGGCGACGGGGCGACCGCCGAGACACAGTCGGGTGCCGACACCCGCGCGGCGCGCTCGCGCTGAGGCCGTAGGCGAGCCGCCACGGTTCCCCGCCGCCCGCCGCCCGCCGCCCGCCGCCGTACAAGGTCCGCCGCGGCCCCCGAGCACTCGGGTCCACGGACCGGGCCGGGCTGGGCCGGCCCTCGTCATCGGACCGGGCCGGCCCTCGTCCCGCTCGCCTCGCTCGACCCCGCGGAACATGACCGGTTCATACGCCTGTTGAGCAGGATTTCCGGTACGGAGGGCTGATGGCGGATAACGTTCCGTCATGACCGCACCTCTCGCACTGGATCCCGCGCGCACCGCCCTCGTTCTCGTCGATCTCATGGACCGCATCGTCGCGTTGCCCCTGGAGCCCCGTAAGGGCACCGAAGCCCTGTGTGTCGCAGAGGAGCTGGCGACCGCGTTCCGTTCGGCCGGCGCCCCCGTCGTCCTGGTCCGGGTCGAACGCCCCGGTGCCGCGCAGCAACCGCCGGGCAGCGGCCTGGTCCAGGGACTGCTGCACGACGGCGACCTGGAGATCGTGAAGCGGACCCTCGGGGCGTTCCAGGCGACCGGCCTCGACGACGCACTGCGCAGGCGGGGGGTGGCCACCCTGGTGTTCGGCGGCATCGCCACCAACCTCGGCGTCGAGTCGACCGCCCGCGCCGCCGCCGACCTCGGCTACGAGCTCGTCTTCGTCGAGGACGCCATGGCCGCCTTCACCGAGGCCGAGCACCGGGCGTCGGTGACGCTCGACTTCCCCCGGCTGGGCTCGGTGGTCGGGTCGGCCCGGGTGACGTTCGCCGGGCAGTGACGTCAGGGCCGCCGGTGGAGCCGGCAGGGTGTGGACCGGGCGGCGCAGGGCGCTGGTGCCCGTCGCGGCGCTGCCCGCCGGCCGGTACACGGACACCGGTCAGCCCTGAGCGGCCGCCGTTCGCAGCGCGAGCCGGTGTTCACCCGCGTACACGTTCATGGAACCGCCCCGCAGGAAGCCCACCAGCGTCAGTCCGCTCTCCGCCGCCAGGTCCACGGCCAGCGAGGAAGGCGCCGACACCGCCGCCAGCACCGGGACGCCCGCCATCACGGCCTTCTGCGCCAGCTCGAAGGAGGCGCGGCCGGAGACCAGCAGGATGGTGCGGGACAAGGGCAGCTCGCCGTTCTGCAGGGCGCGGCCGACCAGCTTGTCGACCGCGTTGTGCCGCCCGACGTCCTCACGCACGTCCAGCAGCCCGCCGTCCTCGGAGAACAGGGCCGCCGCGTGCAGCCCTCCGGTGCGGTCGAAGACCCGCTGGGCGGCGCGCAGCCGGTCGGGGAGTTCCGCGAGCAGGTCGGAGCCGATCCGCAGCGGCGGTGTGTCGGCCAGGGACCAGTGCGCCGTCGTGCGGACCGCGTCCAGGCTGGCCTTTCCGCACAGCCCGCACGAGGACGTGGTGTAGACGTTGCGTTCGAGGGTGAAGTCGGGGAGCCGCACGCCGGGGGCGGTCGTCACGTCCACGACGTTGTAGGTGTTCGAGCCGTCGACCGTCGCCCCGGCGCAGTAGACGATGTTCAGTACATCGGATGCGGTCGCCAGCACACCCTCGCTGACCAGGAAGCCGGCGGCCAGCGCGAAGTCGTCGCCCGGCGTCCGCATGGTGATCGCGAGCGACCTGCCGTTGAGCCGTATCTCCAGCGGCTCCTCGGCCACGAGGGTGTCCGGCCGGGTGGACACCACGCCGTCCCGGACCCGGATCACCTTGCGCCGTTCCGTGACACGTCCCATGTTCTGATCAGCCCCGGTTCTGTACGTGCTGGTGGCCCGGACGGCCCTTTGATACGAGAAGCGCCGCGGGCCGCCGGGCCGACGGCGCGGCGAGGTGACCTCGGCGACCCCATTGTCCTGCACATGGAGCGTGCGAGCGCGGCCCGCTCCACGGTACGCACATCTGCGGTCGTCCTTCCGTGTCGGTCACCGACGCGTCCCGGGTACCCGGACGGGCGCATGTTTGTCCGCCGTTCGGGTGTCCGAGACCCTGAGGGAAGCCGACAACCCGCGCGCCCGATTCCTGTCGCTTCACCTGCCCTCGTACCCGTGAGTCACTGATCAGACTGGTGGATCCCGCAGATCCAGGCAACGAGGGGGACCACCCAATGAACGGCTCGCGCATCGTCGCCGTCGGCCACTACCAGCCCGCCAAGGTGCTCACCAACGAGGACCTGACGGCCAGGGTCGACACCAGCGACGAGTGGATCAGGTCACGGGTGGGCATCCGGACCCGGCACATCGCCGGGCCCGACGAGCCCGTCGACGAGCTCGCCGCGCACGCCGCCGCCAAGGCGCTGGCGACGGCCGGGCTCGCCCCCGACGACATCGACCTGGTGCTCGTGGCGACCTCGACGGCCGTCGACCGCTCACCCAACACCGCCGCCCGGGTCGCCGCCCGGCTGGGCGTGCCGCGGCCGGCGGCGATGGACGTCAACGTCGTGTGCGCCGGGTTCACCCACGCCCTGGCCACCGCCGACCACACCCTGCGCGCCGGTGCCGCGCGCCGCGCGCTGGTGGTCGGCGCCGACAAGATGTCCGACGTCACCGACTGGACCGACCGCACCACCTGCGTGCTCGTCGGTGACGGTGCGGGGGCCGCCGTCGTCGAGGGCTGTGCGGACGGCGCCGAGCCGGGTATCGGGCCGGTGCTGTGGGGGTCGGTGCCGGAGATGGGGCACGCGGTGCGCATCGAGGGCCAGCCGGCGCGGTTCGCGCAGGAGGGGCAGAGCGTGTACCGGTGGGCCACCCAGCAGCTGCCGCCCCTGGCGCGGCAGGCCTGTGAGCGGGCGGGGCTCGCCCCGGCGGATCTCGCCGCGGTGGTGCTGCACCAGGCGAACCTGCGCATCATCGAACCCCTCGCGGAGAAGCTGGGGGCGGTCAACGCGGTGGTCGCCCGGGATGTCACCGATTCGGGTAACACCTCTGCGGCCAGCATTCCGCTCGCGCTGTCCAAGCTGGTGGAGCGGGGTGCGATCTCCGGCGGCGACCCGGTGCTGCTGTTCGGTTTCGGCGGCAACCTGTCGTACGCCGGGCAGGTCGTACGGTGTCCGTGACGGGGTCGGCCGGCGGGGCGCGGTGAGGCGAGGGCCGGGCGGTGTGCCGATCCCGACGGCCCCCGGCCCGGCTACCGGGAGCCGCGGACCGTAGACGAAAGACACTCGATACTGGCTCCTCACCGGTCACGGCCGACACGGACGGGGCGTGGGGCAGCCCAGGAGGGGGACCGCGATGTTGTCGACAGGACTTCCGCAGGGCGCGGTGCCCCGGCTCGAACGGCCGGGGCCGCTGCGCGACCGCGTCTACGAGGCGCTGCTCGAACTGATCACCACCCGTGCCCTCCAGCCCGGCCAGCACCTCGTGGAGAGCGAACTCGCCAACCACCTCGGGGTCTCCCGCCAACCGGTGCGCGAGGCACTGCAGCGGCTGAACACCGAGGGCTGGGTGGACCTGCGCCCCGCCCAGGGCGCCTTCGTGCACGAGCCGACGGACGAGGAGGCCGACCAACTCCTCACCGTGCGGGCCCTGCTGGAGGCGGAGGCCGCCCGGCTCGCCGCCGCCCACTCGGACGAGGACGGCATCGACGCCCTCGAACGGATCGTGCACCTGGGTCTCGCGGCCGTCGACGACGATGACGTGGCGGCCGCGGTCGCCCTCAACGCCCGTTTCCACGCCACGGTGATGGAACTCGCCGGCAACGCGGTGCTCGCCGAACTCGCCGCCCAGGTCGACCGGCGGGTGCGCTGGTACTACACGCCGGTGGCCCGACAGCGGGGCCGCCAGTCCTGGATCGAGCACGAGGAGCTGGTCACGGCGATCCTCAACCGCGACGAGCAGGAGGCCACCCGGCTGATGCGCGAGCACACCGAGTACACCCGGCGTTCGTACCAAGCCCGGCCGAGGTGACTCCGGCCCCCGCACCGGCAATCGAGGGCTCCCGGAGATCCCGGGGCCGGTCCCGACCCCGTTCCCCGAGTGAGCGGGCGATCACCCGTCGTGATGATCGGCGGCGCCCCGGTCCCACGTCCCCGCACGGCGTCCTGCCTGCGGATACGCAGGTGAAACGTGCTCCGAAACCTTGGTATTGTTGTCCGTGTCGCCGCGGGGAGCACCCCGGGGCGGCAGGCACCTGGTCCGGGTGGCGGAATGGCAGACGCGCTAGCTTGAGGTGCTAGTGCCCTTTATCGGGCGTGGGGGTTCAAGTCCCCCCTCGGACACTTCACATCGCATCGTCGGGGCGTTCACGAGATCGCCCCCTCGTTCATCACCGCGGGCGGATCGAGCCGGTCTCGATCCGCCCGCGGTGTTCCCGTGCCCTCCTTCGGTGTCCCCTTCCCGTCCTCCGTCGCGGTCGCCCCGCCGCCGGCCGTGTCACCGCCGGGGCCGGACCGACGCTCACCGGAGCGTGAGGCCACTGTGTCAATCCGTGACGAAATCGCGTATTCGTGCGACAAGGGCAACCGATGGGGCTCATCGGTGGTCTGAGCACGATGAGACGTTCGGGACTTCCGAACGTACGTCTACTGGAGCAGAGTTCGGCCGGCGTGAATCGTGCCGGAGCGGCGACGCGGCGTACCGCGCGACGGCCGAGCGGAGGGGCGAGCGAGGGTGGGCGGAACGGGCAGGCGCAGGGCGGCCAGGGCCGGTACGCGGGGCGGCGGCCTGACGCGGCGGGGCCGGATCCTCGCCTGGGGCGCGGGCGTGACCGGCGTGGTCGTCCTGGGCGTGGGCGGGGTGGGCGCCTGGATCTACCAGGACCTCAACAACAACATCACGTCCGCCGACGTCGACGACAAGCTCGGCGAGGACCGCCCCGAGAAGATCAGCCCCGGCTCCAAGAACATCCTGGTGGTCGGCTCCGACAGCCGTGACGGCGCCAACGCCAAGTACGGCAGGAACCTCACCACGATGCAGTCGGACACGCTGATGCTGCTGCACATACCCGCCGACCGGGAGTGGGCGGCCGTGGTGTCCTTCCCGCGTGACTCCTGGGTGCAGATCCCCGCCTGCCGGAAGGGCGACGGCGGAACCTCCACCCCGCACCACTTCAAGATCAACGAAGCGTTCGCGATCGGCGGCAGCACCGGCGAGGTGGCCTCGGCAGCCGCCTGCACCATCAAGACCGTGGAAGCCAACACCGGACTGCGTGTCGACCACTTCATGTCGGTCGACTTCCAGGGCTTCAAGGGAATGGTCGACGCCCTGGGCGGCATCGAGGTCTGCCCCGAGCAGGCCATCCACTCGGAGAAGGCGCGTCTCGACCTGGAGCCGGGCTGTCAGACCGTGCGCGGTGAACAGGCGCTCGGCTACGTGCGGGTCCGCTACGGCGTCGGGGACGGCTCCGACACCGGACGCATCAACCGCCAGCAGGAGTTCATGGACTCCCTCGCCAAGAAGGCGAAGTCCAAGCTGACCAACGCCAAGGCGATGTACGACTTCCTGCAGGCGGCCACCAAGTCGCTGACCACCGACCCCGACCTGGCCGGACTGCAGCCGGTCACCGGCCTCGCCAACGAGCTCAAGGGCATCCCCGGCGACCGGCTCGCGTTCGTCACCGTGCCCAGCTACCCGCGCGAGGCGGACAAGCCCAGCGACCGGGCCAACGTGGTGTGGCAGTACCCGGAGGCCGTCGACCTGTTCACCGCCCTGGCCCATGACCGGGAGGTGGACAAGGACCGGCTCAAGGCCCAGGCGAAGAACCCGCTGTACGCCTCCCGCGTGCGGGTGCGGGTCCTCAACGGCACCGGCGTCCCCGGGCGGGCCAAGGCCGTCGCCGACAAGCTGACCGCCGCCGGCTTCACGGTTGTCGGCACGGGCAACGCCCCCCAGGACGCGGGCAGTACGACGGTCGGGTACCCGTCCGGCCTGGAGCGGCAGGGCCGGGCCGTCGCCACCTGGCTGCCGAAGGCGACCGCGGCACAGGACCCCCAGGCCGCCGCCGGAGTGGTCACCCTCGTCATCGGCAAGGACCTCGATCCGCGGGCGCTGCGCTGAGCCGCAGCCGCAGCCGCAGCCGTAGCCCCGCGTCGCGCGCGTGCCGTACGTCTGGATCGGTGCCTGATGGGTGCGGAAGCCCGTTTATCGGTTGGCTTGTCGCGGTGACGCCTGACAGTTGCCTGACTGTCCGTCAATGTTCAACCAGGGGCGCTTATTGGCGGTCCGGTGACCGCTTCCGGCGATGATACGATCACGCTCGCTTGTAGAGCGGGCGGATGGGTGCGGGACATCCCCGACTACGGGGACGGTCCGGGCGGTTGACCCCGGTGCGGGCGGTCCGCCGGTCCACCCGCGTTGACGGGAATTCAGCAACTGGCCGTCAGTCGCCTGAAGAGAGTCTTATGACGCATTACATACCGGACCCGGTGGCGTGGGTTCTCTTTGTCGCCGTCGTCGCCGCCGTCGCCCTGATCGTTCGCCAGCGCAGGGCGGCACGCACGTCAAGGCAGGAGATCGCAGGACTCAAGGCCCACTACTCCGAACTGGAGCACGAGTACGCGCAGTCCGTCGCCGCGGCCCAGGAGCGCGCCGAGGAGGCCACGAAGACCGTCCTGAAGTCGGCGATGCGCACCCTGCAGGGTCTCGCCGCCGAACAGCAGCTGATCGTCTCCCGGCTGCAGACCAAGTACGGCGAGTCGGTCATCCTCCAGGACCTGCTGGAGATCGACCACACCAACTCGCAGTTCGGCCGCCGCGCCCAGTCCATCGCGGTGCTGTGCGACGGCTGGCTCGGCCGGCAGCGCGACATCGCCTCCGTGTACGACGTGGTGCGCAGCGCCCAGGGCAGGATCCGCCATTACCGGCGGGTGGAGATCCTCTCCCAGGTGGACTTCGGCATCACCAGCCGCGCGGTGGAGCCCGTGGCGCTCGCGCTGGCCGAACTCCTCGACAATGCCACCAGCTATTCCAGCCCCGACACGGTCGTCGAAATCAATATCCGCACCGTGCCCAAGGGAATCTGCATCGTCGTCGACGACGCCGGCGTCGGCATGAACGACGAGGAACGCGCCCGCGCCGAGAAACTCCTCTCCAGCGAGCGTGTCTCGGGCGTGTCCGGTCTCGGCAACCCGCCGCAGTTCGGTTTCGCCGTGATCGGTGTGCTGGCCGAGCGCTTCGGCTTCGAGGTCTCCGTCGACTCCACCTCCCCCTACGGCGGCGTCCGCGCCGTCCTGCTGCTGCCGCACGACCTGCTCACCAACGCCCCCGAGCAGAAGGAGCCCGCGCCGGTCGTGACCAACGTCTCCGCCGCTCCGGTGCACGCCGGCGGCCCCGAGCCCGCACCGGCCGCCGTCACCACCGCCGACGGCCTGCCCAAGCGGCGCCGCAAGCGGCCGATGGCGGTCGTTCCGAACACCCCCACCGCCGCGCCCGCCCCCGCACCGGCCGTCGGCGGGACCCGCCGCACGGGCGCGGAATCGGCGGCGATCATGGGCGCCTTCCAGCGCGGCACCCAGTCGGGCCGCGCGATCCAGGACGGCCCGGCGGACCAGACGAGCAGTACACGTGGTGCGAGCAGTGAAGGGCATGAGGTCTCGTGAACGACGATCTGTCATGGATGCTTGACAGCGCCCTGGAGATTCCCGGGGCCCTGCACGCGGTCCTGATCTCCGCCGACGGCCTGTTGATGGCCCGGACGAAGGACTTCGGCAAGGACAACGCCGACCGGGTGGCCGCCGCGATGAGCGGTGTGCAGTCACTCAGCCGCTCGCTCGGGTTCTTCTGCGAGGACCCCGGCCACCGCTGGCGGCAGACGCTCGTCGAGTTCGACGGCGGCTGGGTCTTCCTGATCTCCGCGGGCGAGGGCGCCTACCTCGGCGTGTCGGCCTCCCCGGACGTCGACATGCAGGACATCACCTTCCGTATGCAGCAGCTCGTCGGCCAGCTCGGCAAGGCACTCACCACGCCGCCGCGCGAGAACCTCGGCGTGCGCTCATGACCGGGTACGGCCAACTGGAACCCCAGACGCCGGAGTTAGTGCGACCGTACGTCATCACCAAGGGGCGTGGGCTGCCCGACGAGGAACAGCTCTCCCTGATCACCCTGGTCACGGCGGCGGAGGACCACCAGCAGCGGCCCACCCGCCTGTCGCCGGAGGAACAGAACCTGCTGGAGCTGTGTTCGGCCGGCTACCTGTCGGTGGCCGAGATCGCCGGGCACACCCATCTGCCGCTCGGCGTGGTGAAGATCCTCCTCGCCGCTCTCACCGAGGGCGGCTACCTCATCACCCGCCCGCCCGTGCAGCGGGCCCCCCTCGCCGACCGGGAGATCCTGGAGGAGGTGCTGAATGGTCTCAGGGCCAAGTTTGGATGAGGCCGCGTACGTACGCGCCGGTGAGAGCCAGACCGCCGTGAAGATCCTCGTGGTGGGCCACTTCGCGGTGGGCAAGACCACGTTCATCGGGGCGATCTCGGAGATCGAGCCGCTGTCCACCGAGGAGACGATGACCCGGGCCGCCGAGGCGGTCGACGACCTCAAGGGCGTTCAGGGCAAGACCACCACCACGGTGGCCATGGACTTCGGCCGGCTCACCATCAGTGACCGCGTCGTGCTCTACCTGTTCGGCACGCCCGGCCAGCAGCGGTTCGTCCAGATGTGGGAGGACATGGCCCGCGGCGCGCTCGGCGCGCTGGTCCTCGTCGACCCCGAGCGGCTCGCCGACTCCTTCGCCGTGATCGACCTGATCGAACAGTACGGGCTCGACTACGCCATCGCCGTCAACCACTTCGACGGCGCCCCGCTGCGCGACGAGACCGCCCTGCGTGAGGCGCTCGACCTCCTCGACGACACCCCCGTCGTCACCTGCGACGCGCGCGACGAGAGGTCCTCGGCCGAAGCGCTCATCACCCTCGTCCGCCATCTGCAGGAACGTGCCCACTAGTAGGAGCAACCATGGACGCCCATTCCACCCCCGTGCCCCCGCCCGGGTGTCCCGCGCACCACACCGGCGCCCGAGTGCCGCTGTACGGACCCGAGTTCGCCGCCGACCCGCAGGCCTACTACGCCTACCTGCGGCACTACGGCCCCACCGCGCCGGTGGAACTGGCACCCGGCGTGGAGGCCACCCTCGTCACGGACTACCAGGCCGCCCTGCACCTGCTGCAGGACTCCGCCTCGTTCCGCAAGGACGCGCGCCGCTGGCGGGACCTCAACGAGGGGAAGATCGCCCCCGACAGTCCGGTCGCACCCGTCCTGGCGTACCGGCCCAACGCCATGTTCAGTGACGGCGCCGAACACCTCAGGCTCCGCCAGGCGATAGCGGACAGCATGGCCAAGGTGGACGGCCGCCGGGTCAGCCAGGCCACCGAGCGCGCCTCCGACTTCCTCATCTCCCAGTTCAGCGCGCGCGGTTCGGCCGACCTGCTGAACGACTACGCCAAGCAGCTGCCGCTGTTCGTCTTCAACGAGCTGTACGGCTGTCCGGCCGACATCGGCGACCGTGTGGTCTTCGGCATCACCAACATGTTCGACGGCGTCAACGCCGAGCGGGCGATGGGCGTGCTGTTCCAGGCGGCCGGCGAGCTGGTGGCGCTCAAGCGGTCCCGGCCCGGCGAGGACGTCACCAGCTGGCTGATGCAGCATCCGGCGAAACTGACGGACGAGGAGATGGTCCACCAGCTGGCCCTTCTGATGGTGGGCGGCAACGAGCCGCTGCGCAACCTCATCGGCAACACCCTCCACCGGCTGCTCACCCACGACGCGTACGCCAACCAGGGCGGCCTGATCGACGAGGCGATCGACGACACGCTGTGGGAGAACCCGCCCATGTCGAACCTGGCGCCGCACTACCCGGTCGCCGACATGGAGTTCGCCGGCACCGAACTGCGCGCCGGCGACCTGGTGCTGGTCAGCTTCGCCGCCGCCAACACCGGACCGGCACTGACCGCCGCCCGTCAGGCCGGCAGCAACCGGGCACACCTGGCCTGGAGCGCGGGCCCGCACGCCTGCCCCTCCAAGGAGCCCGCCCGGCAGATCACGGTGACCGCCATCGAGAACCTTCTCAACAAGCTCCCCGACGTCGAACTCGCCGTCCCGGCCGACAGCCTGACCTGGCGCCCCGGCCCCTTCAACCGCGGTCTGGCCACCCTGCCCGCCCGGTTCACCCCGGTGCAGACCGTGCGACGTCCGGCCCAGCAGGCCCGTACCGAGGCGGTGTCGCAGCAGGAGTCCGCGGCCGGCCGGAAGGCGGAACGCAGTGGCGTGTGGAGCCAGTTCCTCAACTGGCTGACGAGGTGATTCACACAACACCCCCCAACTCGTCACGACCGCATGACATTTCAACCGTCGGGGTAGTGAGGAACGCGTCAATCCGTGTTGCTCACGAGACGAAGGAGGTGTCGTGGATCTCCTGGCCATCGACGCCGTTCACATACCGGGACACAGAGTCGTGCGCCCCCTGATACCCGCCGAGGACGGCGGGTATCTTCGTGTCAGCCGCGCATCGTGGCGGGAGGAGCGGTGACTCCCTTCCGTCACGGCGCGCCGGCCGTTCCCGACGCGGACACCCTCGGCGGCCACACCACCCGCCAACTGCTGCGGCTGTGCGAGGTCGTGGGTCTGGGCGACGACGACGCCTCGGTCTACGCGCGCACACTGCTGCGGTCGCTGGGCCCGGTGGCCGGCCGTCCGCTGGACCTGCCGCCCGCCACGCCCAGCTTCCTCTCCGATGACCACACGCCGGTGGAGTTCTCGCTGTCCTTCGTGCCGGACGCCGCCCCGACCCTGCGGGTGCTGCTGGAGCCGGGGTGCGGCGCAGGCACCCTGGCCCAGAACGGCCGTACGGGCCTGGAGTTCCTCCGTGACGCGGCGCGCCGCTGGGACTTCGCCACCGACCGGCTCGACGAGCTGACGGACCTCTTCTTCCCGGAAAAGCCCGAGGGACCCCTGGCGCTGTGGCTGGCCCTGGAGCTGAGGCCCGGCGGGGTGCCCCAGGTCAAGGCCTACCTGAACCCCGCGGCCGCCGGCGACGACCGGTCCGCCGCCACGATGCGCGAGGCGCTGCACCGGCTCGGCCACCGGTCGGCGTTCGAGGTGCTGCCCGAGGGCGACCGGCATCTGTTCCTCGCCCTGGACCTCGGTGACTGGGAGGAGCCGCGGGCCAAGGTCTACCTCGCCCACCACGACATGTCGGCGCCGGAGGCGGGCCTGCTGTGCCGTATGCCGGGCGGTCCGTCGCCCGAGGACATCGAGGCGGTCTTCCGCGTGGCGGGCGGCCTCGACACGGGGGACGGGGCGGACGGCCGGCTCTCGCGCCGTCCGGTGCAGTCCTGCCACGCCTTCACCGAGACGTCGACCGCCCTGCCGAGCGGCTTCACCCTCTACGTTCCGGTCCGGGACTACGCCGCGCACGACGGCGAGGCGCTGGCCCGCGCCACCGCCCTGCTCGACCGGTACGGCATGGACACCGGACCGCTGCGCGGGGCGGTGTCCGCGCTGACCCGGCGGCGGCTGGAGGACGGAGTGGGTCTCATCGCCTATCTGTCCGTCGCCCACCAGTCGGGGCGTCCGCCCCGGGCGACGGTGTACCTGTCGTCGGAGGCCTACCAGGTGCGGCCGCCGGCTCTGGCGTCGCTCGGTGAGCCCGCGGCAGCGCACTGAGGTCCGCAGGTGCCCGCCGCCCGCGGATCCGGTGCGGCCGGTCGCGCGGGGCTCCGCGTCCCACGAGGACGCGGAGCCCCGCGGCGCGTCACTCCGCCCGCAGCTCCCGCAGGTACGGTGCCACGTTGACCTGGAGGGAAGCGCCCTCGCGGTCGCCGTACTGACCGGCGATCCCGCTCAGGTGGGCGCTGATCTCCTTGTGCATGACCGCCGGCTCGGGCAGCACCGCCTCGCCCGTGGCGATCCGCGTGACCCAGCGTGCCTGGGCCTCCACGAGCCGGGTGATCGAACCGTGCGGGCGCACCAGACCGACGAAGGACAGCCCCGGACGGTCGGGCGCCACCACCCGCTTGTACAGCTCGACCGAACCCCCGGGACCGAGGGGGCAGCCGTCGGGCAGGAAGGGGTAGGCCATGCGGTAGCCCGTGCAGTAGACGATGGCGTCGGCGCGTTCGCGGGTGCCGTCGGTGAAGACCACCCGGTCGCCCTCGACGGCGTGGACGGCGGGCTTGGGCACGACGCCACCGTGCCGGATGCGGCTGAGGATCTCGTCCGAGAGTGTGACCGCGGAGGCGAAGACCGGGTGGTCCGGCTCGGGCAGCCCGTAGTCGGAGAGCCTGCCCCGGGCGACCAGGAGGGCCTGTTCGAGGAATTGGCGCTGCTCGGGCAGCGACATCGCCGTCCACCAGGGTGCCTCGGCGACCTCGTCCAGGGGTATGCCGAAGAGCTGCTTGGGCAGGATGTGCAGGCCCCGGCGCACCGACAGCAGGGTCCGCGCGGCGTGCCGGGACAGGTCGGTGGCGATGTCGACCGCCGAGGCGCCCAGACCCACGACGACGACGTGCTGTCCCTCGTGGTCGGCGCCGTCGCGGTAGTCGTAGGCGTGGAGGATCGTTCCGTCGAAGGTGTCGGCGCCCTGGGGCGGGGCGGGCATCACGGGCTCGGTGTTGTGGCCGGAGGCGACCACGACCTGGGTGAAGGTGCGCGTGGTGCGTGCGCCCCGGGCGTCCTGGCTGACCACCGTCCAGGTACCGTCCGGTCGCTGCCGCACGGATTCCACCGTGGTCTCCAGCTCGATGTGGTCCAGCAGCCCGGCCCACTCGGCGTAGGAGCGCAGATAGGCGGCCATCTGGCGGTGGCTGGGGTAGACCGGGTAGGACGCCGGCATCGGGAAGTCGGCGAACCCGGTGAGTTCCTTGGTGGAGTTGAGGTGGAGGGAGAGATAGCCCGGGCCGGGCTCACCGGCCTCGGGGCGGCGCCAGATGCCGCCGACGCCGGGTGACCGCTCCAGGCACACGAAGTCGACACCCCCGCTCTTGAGGGCTCGGGCCGTCGCGAGCCCCGACAGACCCGCACCGATGAGACACACCCTCACGGTTTCCCCCACAGGAACGACACCTTCCTTCCGTGCACGCGCATTGACTGCCCATCCACCACTCTTCTCACACCAGCGACAAGGATCACAGACGGGCGGTCTTGCGTCGGCATCGGGGCGGTGACAGAGGGGGCCTGACCGGCGGATTCCTCGCGTCGGTCGGTCCCGCGGAGCGAACTGACGGGAGGTTGCCACGGCGCGGACCGCCGGGCGGTCCGGACGGGCGGACCTGCCGGACGGAGGGACCCGCCGGACGTACGGGCTGAACGGACGTGCCGGACGCACGGACTTGCCGAACGGACGTGCCGGACGGTCGGCACACGCCGCTGTGCCGGGCCCGACCCGGGGACGTCGTCAGCCGGTACCGGCCCAGAGGCCCCGCACGTGCCCGAGGTGACGCGTCATCACCTCGCGCACGGCGCGCTCGTCCCGGGCGAGCAGGGCGTCGAGGAGTTCCAAGTGTTCCTCGGCGGAGGCGAGCAGCCGGCCCGAGGCGGCGAGCGCGGTCAGCCCGTACAGGCGGGCACGGCCGCGCAGGTCGCGGACCACCTCGACCAGGTGGGCATTGCCGGCGAGGGCCAGCAGCCCGAGGTGGAAGCGGGTGTCCGCCTCCACGTACGCGATGAGGTCGCCCGCGACGGCCGCACCGACGATCTCCCGGGCGGCCGGCCGCAACGCCTCCAGCGAGACCGGGTCGGCGCCGGCCGCGAGCGCCACCACCGTCGGGATCTCGATCAGCGCCCGTACCTGGGTGTACTCGTCGAGCTGCCGGTCGGAGACCTCGGTGACCCGGAAACCCTTGTTGGGCACCGCGTCGACCAGCCCCTCCTTGGCGAGGTCGAGCATCGCCTCACGCACCGGGGTCGCGGAGACCCCGAACCGGGTGGCCAGCGCGGGCGCCGAGTACACCTGGCCCGGCCGTAGTTCGCCCGCGATCAGCGCGGCACGCAGCGCGTCGGCGACCTTCTCCCGGTAGCTGCGGCGGCGACCGCCCAGCCGGGGGAGCGCGGGTGCGGCGGACGGGGGGCCGCCGGGCCGGCCGGTCATGAGGTCTCCATCGGGGTCCTGGGGTGCCATGTCACGCATCACTCAAGCACAGGGCGCCGTCGGTGTCGCTCCCGGTGTCCCCTTCGGTGTCCGCTCCGGGTATCGGCTCGCCCGTCACAGGACGAATCCCGCCGGGAACGGGTCCGTCGGGTCCAGCAGGTACTGGGCGGTCCCCGTGATCCAGGCGCGGCCGGTGAAGCTGGGCAGCACGGCCGGCCGGCCGGCGACCTCGGTGGTGTCCAGGAGCCGGCCCGTGAACCGGGTCCCGATGAAGGACTCGTTCACGAACTCGGTGTGCAGGGGCAGTTCACCGCGTGCGTGCAGCTGCGCCATGCGCGCGCTGGTGCCCGTACCGCACGGCGAGCGGTCGAACCAGCCGGGGTGGATCGCCATCGCGTGACGGGAGTGACGCGCGGTGGAGCCGGGTGCGACGAGGTGGACGTGGTGGCAGCCGCGGATCGACGGATCCTCCGGATGCACCGGCTCCTCCTGCGAGTTGATCGCCGCCATCAGTGCGAGCCCGGCCCGCAGGATGTCGTCCTTGCGGGCGCGGTCGAAGGGCAGCCCGAACCGGTCCAGCGGCAGGATGGCGTAGAAGTTGCCGCCGTAGGCGAGGTCGTAGGTGACCGGCCGCCCGTCGGCGAGCGTGACGGTGCGGTCCAGGGCCACGGAGAAGGAGGGGACGTTGCGCAGGGTGACCGCCCTGGCGGCACCGTCCTCGACCGCGACCTCGGCGACCACGAGCCCGGCAGGGGTGTCCAGGCGGACCGTGGTGACCGGTTCGACGACCTCGACCATGCCCGTTTCCACCAGGACCGTCGCCACCCCGATGGTGCCGTGCCCGCACATCGGCAGGTAGCCGGACACCTCGATGTAGACGACGCCCCAGTCGCAGTCCGGACGGGCCGGCGGCTGCAGGATCGCGCCGCTCATCGCGGAGTGGCCACGCGGCTCGTTCATCAGCAACCGCCTGACCTGGTCCCGGTGTTCGCGGAAGTACAGCCGCCGCTCGTTCATCGTCGCGCCCGGGATGGTGCCGATCCCGCCGGTGATCACCCGGGTGGGCATCCCCTCCGTGTGCGAGTCGACGGCGTGCAGGACCGTTCTGCTGCGCATCTCGTGGCTCCTTCGCGCCGGTGCTACGCCGCGCCCTCGGCGACGGCCTTGCCGGTGGCCGTACGCACGGCCGCCTCCTGCTCGGGTGTCAGCGGAACCCGGGGCGGCCGGCAGGGCCCGCCGTACCGTCCGGCCACCGCCATGGACACCTTGATGGCCTGCACGAACTCCGTCCGCGAGTCCCAGCGCAGCAGCGGGTGCAGCCGGCGGTACAGCGGCAGCGCGGTGGTCAGGTCACCGGCGACCGCCGCCCGGTACAGCTCCACGCAGGCGCGCGGCAGCGCGTTCGGGAACCCGGCGACCCAGCCCTTGGCGCCCGCCATCGCCAGCTCCAGCAGGACGTCGTCCGCACCGATCAACAGGTCCAGCTGCGGCGCGAGTTCGGCGATCCGGTAGGCGCGGCGGACGTCACCGGAGAACTCCTTGACGGCGTGCACGAGCCCCTCGCCGTGCAGTTCGGCGAGGAGTTCCGGTACCAGGTCGACCTTGGTGTCGACCGGGTTGTTGTACGCCACCACCGGCAGGCCCGCCCTCGCCACCTCGCGGTAGTGCGCGAGCACCGAACGCCGGTCGGCACGATAGGAGTTGGGCGGAAGCAGCATCACGGCAGCGCAACCCGCCTCGCGTGCCTGCTCCGCCCAGCGGCGGGCCTCCGCCGAACCGTACGCGGCGACGCCGGGCATCACCCGGTCCCCGCCGACCGCGGCCACGGCGGTCTCCACCACCCGGGCCCGCTCGTCGGGCGTCAGGACCTGGTACTCACCCAGCGAGCCGTTCGGCACGACGCCGTCACAGCCGTTGCCGACCAGCCAGGCGCAGTGCTCGGCGTAGCGGTCGTGGTCCACCGCTAGGTCGTCGGTGAACGGCAGCGCGGTGGCGACGAGTACGCCACGCCAGGGGCGGTGCCGGGAGTCGGTCATGTGGGTCCCCTTTCCGAGGGCCGGTACGAGGCGAAGGCCGTTACGAGTGGCAGCCGTTACGAGTGGAGGCCGTTACGAGTGGAGGCCGGTATGAGGTGAAGGCCGGTACGAGGGGGAAGCCGTCACGGGTGGAGGCCGGTACGAGGTGGAGGCCGGTATGAGGTGAAGGCCGTTTCGTGCGGGGCCGTGGGACGGCCGCTCGGCGACCCGGCGCGGTGGTGCGGGACGTCACTGGGGTTCGGTTGGTTCGGCGGCCAGCGCTCCCAGGGGCACCGGCCGGGCCAGAAGCCGGCGGCCGGGGGTGGCGCCGCAGCCCGCGACCCCGGCGACCCCGGGCGCGCACATCCGCCCCTGGCACCAGCCCATTCCCGCCCTGGTGAGCAGCTTCACGGTCCGCAGGTCGCCCGCGCCGAGCGGGCCGGCGGCCTCCCTGACCGCGCTCGCGGTGACCTCCTCGCAGCGGCACAGAACCGTGTCGTCGGTGATCCGTTCCGCCCACCCCCCGGGCGGAACGTAGCCGGCGTCGAGCGCCGCGAAGAACTCCCGCAGCCGGGACCGGGACCGGGCGGCAGCGCTCCAGCCGCGCGCGTCGGGCACGTCCCCGCGCAGGCGGGCGGCGGCCGAGCGGCCGGCGATGTGGCCCTCCGCGAGCGCCAGGGCCGCGCCGCCGATCCCGGTGGCCTCACCGGCGGCCCAGACGCCGGGTACGTCGGTGCGCTGCTCGTCGTCCACCCGTACCGCCGGGCCGTCGGGCCCGCAGCCGAGGCCTTCGGCCAGATCGGTGTGCGGCAGCAGCCCGTGGCCGACGGCCAGCGTGTCGCAGGCCAGCCGCCGCTCGGTGCCGGACACCGGGCGTCCCCCGGCGCCCAGCGCGGCCACGGTCACGGCCGTCAGCCGCTCCTCGCCGTGCGCCCGCAGCACCGTGTGACGCGCCATGACGGGGACGCGGTGGAAGGCGAGCCGGGCGGCGAATCCCGCGCCCTCGACGAGCTTGGCGGGCTGCCCGGCCAGGGCGCCGGCCTGTCGCAGCAGGGCCCGGGGATCGACCGAGTCGACCAGCGCCGCGACCCGGGCGCCCGCGGCCGCCAGCCCCGTCGCGACGGGCAGCAACAACGGCCCCGTACCGGCCACCACCGCCGTGCGGCCCGGCGGCAACGCGAGGGAGCCCTTCAGCACGGCCTGCGCACCACCCGCCGTGATCACACCGGGAAGGGTCCAGCCGGGGAAGGGCAGCACCTTCTCGTAGCCGCCGGTCGCGAGGACCACCCCGGCCGCGCGAACGGCGACGGAGTCCCGCTGCTCCGGTCCGAGCAGCGCGTGCACGGCGAAGCCGCTGCCCGACTCCCGCTCGACGCACCACACGTGATGGTCCGCCAGGTGCCGGATCCGCCCCGCGGTGATCTGCGCGGTCAGGGCGGCCCGCAGCCGTTCCCAGGCCCGCCACTGGTGGTGCAGAGCCCACGGGCGGCGCGCGCCGAGGGTGGCGGCGGGCTGCCGGTAGAACTGGCCGCCCGCGTCGGCCGCCGAGTCCACCAGGACCACCCGGAGCCCGCGCGCGGCCGCCGCCACGGCGGCGGCGAGCCCGGCGGGCCCGGCACCGATCACCGCCAGCGCCGGTCCGGATGCTGCCGGTCCGGACGCCGTCGTGGCGGACGCCGGCTCAGTCATCGTGTCCCGTCCCCTCCTGCGTGCGGACGTCCGCGCCGGGGGCGGCCGGCACCAGACAGGCCCGCTGGTTGGGGAGCCCGTCGACCGTGACCAGGCAGTCGAAGCAGACGCCGATGCCGCAGAACACCCCGCGTTGCCGGGCCTGCCCGCGTGTGGTGCGCCAGGCGGTCACACCGGCCGACCAGAGCGCGGCGGCGACCGTCTGACCGGGCAGTGCCTCGATCCGCCGGCCGTCGAAGGTGAGAGCGAACGGCGTGCCGGGCCGGGCCCGTACCAGGGTCGTCGGGTTCGTGCGGCGGCTTGGCTGTGGAAGTCTCACTCGGGGGCCTCCTCGGCGAACCGGTCGGGGCGGAAGGGGCCCAGGTCCAGGTCGGTGGGCGCACCGGCGAGCGCCTGGGCGACGAGATGGCCGGTGCCGGTCGCCAGGCCGATGCCGGCACCCTCGTGTCCGCAGGCGTGGAACAGCCCGGGCAACCGGGGGTCGGGGCCGAGGGCGGGCAGGTGGTCCGGCAGATAGGGGCGAAAGCCGAGATAGGCCCGCAGCGCCCGCACCTGCTCCAGGAAGGGGAACAGCCGCACCGCTCCTGCCGCCAACGCCCTTACGGCAGGCAGTGAAAGGGCGCGGTCGAAGCCGACGCGCTCACGGCTGGCGCCGATGAGCACCGGCCCGGCCGCGGTGCCCTCGACGACCGGCGAGGTCTGCAGCGCGGCCGAGTCGCTGGCCACGTCGGCCACGTAGTCCGCCGCGTACACCTTGTGCCGCACCCGGCGCGGCAGCGGCTCGGTGACCAGTACGAAGCCACGGCGGGGCAGCACCGGCAGGTGGACCCCGGCGAGCGCGGCGACCTCGCCGCCCCAGGTCCCGGCCGCGTTCACCACCGCGGGCGCGTACAGGTCACCACGGTCGGTGGCGACACCGCGGACCGCTCCGTGCGACCCGCGCAGCACCTCGGTGACCGTACGGCCGGTCTCCAGACGGGCACCCGAGGCGCGCAGCAGGTGGGCGGCGGCCAGGGCGGGCATGACCTGGGCGTCCTGCGGATAGAGCACACCGCCGGCCAGTCCGCGGGCCAGGTACGGTTCCAGCGCGGGCAGTTCGTCGGGTGCCACGCTCACCGCGTCGACGCCGGCGGCCCGCTGGCCGGCCGCCAGGTCCGAGAGGGCGGTCAGGCTGTCCGGGGTGGCGGCGACGACCAGGCCGCCCTTGGCCTCGTATTCCGACGGCCCGCCCAGGCTGTTCGCCAGTTCTCGCCACAAGCCCAGGGAGAGCAGGGCGAGTTCGAGTTCTGGGCCGGGTTCCTTGTCGGAGACGAGCAGGTTGCCCTCCCCGGCGCCGGTGGTACCGCCGGCCACCGGGCCCCGGTCCACCACGACGACGTCCAGCCCGGCCCGGGCCGCGTAGAACGCGCACGCGGCACCGACCATGCCGGCGCCGACCACCACGACGTCGCAGCCAGATCGCTTCGTCACGGCAGTAATATGTCACATGCTCCTGCTGGCCGTGAACACCCGGACACCCGAAGAACTCGAACGCCCCGGAAAATGCGAGGTGCCCGAGGCGCCGGCACGGCACCATGCGGAAGGGCACCATCCAGGGCCGAAGGCCGAAGGCGACGGTCGAGAAGGCAAGGGCCACGGTCCGCCGGTCGGCCGAAGAGCGAGGGCCGAGGAAACAACGGCCGAGGAACCAGGCCACAGGGCAAGGGGTAAGGGGCAAGGGGAGCGGAATGACCGTGGAGAACGTGCTGCTGTCCGGCGTCGTCGGCTCGACGGCGTACGGGCTGGCGCACGAGGGATCCGACGTGGACCGGCTGGGCGTGTTCGCGGCACCCACCGAGGAACTGCACGGACTGCGCGCGCCGAAGGAGTCCCACGTCAGCACGGCCCCCGACCGCACCCTGCACGAGGCCGCCAAGTGGTGCAGACTCGCCCTCGGCGGCAACCCCACCGTGATGGAACTGGTCTGGCTGCCCGCCGACCTCTACGAGGTGCGCACCCCGCTCGGCGAGGAACTCATCGGCCTGCGCTCGTCGTTGCTCGGCGCCGACCGGGTGCGGGACGCCTATCTGGGCTATGCCGCACAACAGTTCCGCAAGCTGCTCAGCCGGGGCGACGGCACCTTCTCGGCGGCCACCCGCAAGCGCACCGCCAAGCACGCCCGGCACCTCAAGCGCCTGTGCCACCAGGGCTACGAGCTGTACACGACCGGCCGGTTGACCATCCGCGTCGACGATCCCGACAGCTACCACCGGTTCGGCGACCAGGTGGCCGCCGACCCCGAATCCGCACGGTCCCTGCTGCGCCACTACGAGTCGGCCTTCGCCGAGACGCGCAGCGCTCTGCCGGAACGCCCGGACGAACGGTCCGCCGAGGCCTGGCTGCGCCGGGTACGCCGGCACTTCTACGGACCCGCCGCGAACTGAGGGGCGCGCCCGTGTGCATCGAGTGCCCCTGGGGCTCCGCCGGGAGGTCAGGTCCCCGTGCCCGGGGACGCCACCGGGGCCGTTCTCGGCGATCCCGCGGCGCGGCCTGGCCGGGTCAGCGGCTCGGGGACGCGCGGTGGCTCGGCGGTGGTCGCACCCGGTGGACGGGGCACGTTCACCGCCCCGTCCACCGGGTACGCCCCGGCGCCCGCGTCGGTGCTGACACCGTAGGAGCCACCGCACGGCTACTCCGGCCTGACCCCGCCGCGCGGCTCTTCCGGCCCGGCCCCACTCACGGCCGCACCCGCCGCGCCCGCCGTACTTGCCGCGCCCGCCGTGCCCGTCACGACGGCGTCAGCGCCGCCGTGCACGCCGCGGGGCCTCACCGGTGCGGTCCCCGCCTCATGGGTAGGACACGACCGTGGACGGCACCGTCGACGTGCCCGATGTCGGCGCTCCGGTGTCGTTGATGACGTGCTCGTACTGGCCGTTGCCGCCGAGGGAGATGACGAGCAGGTCGTGGAACCGCACGCCTGGCCGCACAGGGGCGGCGAAGCCGTGGTGCTGGACGATCGTCGGGTCGACGTTGTAGTAGCAGTAGCTGCCCAGGCCCCAGGCCTCGTGCGTGGTGACGGCGTCGCCGACCTTGTAGGCGGCGTAGCCCTGGACGGCACCGTTCTGGATCGCCGCCTGGTTCGGGGCGTCGTACGCCTTCTCGTTCTGGAAGAAGATCGTGCGGCCGCGCTCGCCGTACCACTGCACGTCGTACTTGTTGAAGTGTTCGACGAACAGGCCGGTGCACAGCACGTCGTCGCCGTTGACGACGACGCCGTGGTCGGCGCGGTTGGTCTCCCAGCCGACACCCTCGCCGTGGTCGGCGCGCCAGACCCAGGTGTGGTCGACCACGGTGTGCCGGTTGTTGACGACCATGCTGGTGCGGGCGCGACCGGGGCCCGCGCCGCCGATGCGGAGGAACACGTCCTGCACGGTGGTCGGGTCGGCCCGGTGGTCGCGCCGGGCGCCGGGCGGCCCCACCTCCAGCAGCGACGCGGACTCCACCGGCCCCGCGTCGATCAGGAATCCGGCCAGCCGGACCCCGTTCACGTCGGCCACCCGGAGCGCGGTGACCCCGCCCTCGGGGATCAGCGTCGCGTAACCGAGGCCGAGCACGACCGTCCTGGGCCGGTTCACCCGGATCGGCCGGTCCAGACGGTAGATGCCCGGTGTCAGCAGCAGATGGAGGCCCTGCGCCAGTGCCCGGTTGAGCGTGGCGGCGCTGTCGCCGGGTCGCGCGACGTAGAACCGCGACAGCGGCAGCGAGGTGCCGCGCGGGGTTCCGTTGCCCCAGGTGACGCCGCGCGCGTCCCGGCGCAGGGCCGGCAGGAAGACGCGGTACTCGTCGCCGTCGAGGTGCAGGAAGGGCTTCTCGCGGGAGACGGGTGTGGTGTCGAGCGTGGTGTACGGCGGGCTGGGGAAGCCCTGCGCGGGGGCGCCCTCGACGCCCGAGAAGACCATGTTCCACACGCCGTTGAGCCAGCTGCCGATCGCGCTGTCGCGGGTGTACCACTGCTGCTGGGAGTACGGTCCCACCTGGCCCTCGATGCGGCTGTCGGCGATGTAGCCGCCGCTGGCCCAGCCGTACCCGGACGGCGCGAGGTCCAGACCGCCGCGCACGTGCATCCGGCGGAACGGCGCCGCCTGGGCGACCGCCCACCGGTTGGTGCCGCTCACCGGGACGAGGGCGAGGTTCTCCGCGGAACGCCAGAAGTTCTGGGTGGCGTTGCCGCCGAACCAGCCCGCGTCGACCGTGACATCTCCGTGGATCGTGGTGTCGTCGGGGGAGAGGCCGAGCCCCGCGATCGAGGTGTAGAAGCCGAGTTGGGCGTTGAGCCCGTGGTAGGTGCCGGGTTTGAACAGCAGCGCGTAGCGGCCGGTGCCGAACTGAGCCGACTCCTGCTGCCGGAACACCTCGTCCAGGCGGGACTGGATGTCCGGCTGGGCAGGGTCGAAGACGAGGACGTTGGGGCCCAGGTCACCTCCGCCGTGCAGCGGGCGGCACCGCCGGGTGGCCGCGGCCGGCGGATGGGCGGCCGCCGGCGCGGGCGGCGCTGCCGGTGTGACCGGTGCGGCGTACGCCGACGGCGCGGCGAGGGCCCCGAGCGCGGGCACGGCCGCGGCGGCACCGAGGAGCGTTCTGCGCGCGACGGGGGAGCGCCGGGCGACGGGGGAGCGCCGGGCGACGGGGGAATCCGCGGAACCCGCGGAACGGGCGGCGTCGGGGGACTCGGGGGACCCGGGGGACTGAGGGGACATCGAGGGCATGGGGCGGCTCTCCTGAGAGGTCGACAGTTCGGGAACCGAACCGTGGGGCGTGATGGGAGCGCTCTCTCGCCGGGGAATACTTCACGCCATGAAGAAAGCCGTCAAGGGGTAGGTGGGACTTCCTCGTCCGGTCTTCGCGCGCGGCCCTGACGCAGGTCTGCCGCTCGAACGTGTCGAATCCGTACAGATTGACCTTCCCGGCCGCCCCCGAACCCCCCGACCTCGCCCCTCGACCCCGACCTCGACGCCGAACCCGACGCTGACTCCAAACTCGACGCCGACGCCGACGCCGACGCCGACCCCGACCTCGCACCCGACCCCGATTGCTCGACGCCGAAGCCGCCCCCGACCCCGAGCGCAGGTCCCGCCCGCGCCGCCCACGAGCCAGGCCCGTCGGGCGGGCTCAGCCGTACGCCGTCACCAGGACCGTCAGCAGTGCCGCCGACAGGACGACTTCCGTGGCGCCCACCACGGCGACCCGCACCCGTCCGAGGGCCGGCATGAGCAGCGCGCGCAGGAGGCAGACGGCGAAGAACACGCCGGCCCACAGGCTCAGCACCGCCCCGACGGCCAGCGCCACGGCATGGTAGGTGCCCGACGCCCACCGGTACCCCGCGCTGCCCCGCTCGCGGATCATGGTCTTGACGTAGAGGACAGTGCCCGCGAAGTACAGCAGGCAGGTCAGCGTGGCCACCAGGGCGTAGCCGCCGCCTCCGAGGTGGAGGGCGACCGGCAGCATGCCGCAGGCCGGGATCACGGCGGCCAGGCCGTTGAGGGTGGCGCGCTCGCGGTTGTGGGCGGCGTACCAGCAGTTGACCGCGAGGAACGGCAGCGCGGCGAGCCCCGCGAGCAGCAGCCAGGGCGCGTGGACGACCAGCGCCAGGCCGGGCGGCACCAGGGCGGCGGCGAAGACGACCAGTGGCCGCACGTGACGGGCCGGAGCCTTGGGATTGCGGGAGACGCGGCGCAGCCGCAACCACTGCTGCAGGTGGTAGGTGGCGAGATAGCCGAGCAGCCAGGCCGCGAACAGTACCGCGTGCCAGGGCGTCGGCGTGCCGAGCAGGGTGCCCGCGAGGAACGGCACGACGAGCATCGCCCACGCCCCGTGCTGCTGGGGCAGCCAGCGTCGCACCGCCCGTGACGCCATGCCGCCCACTCCTTTCCGCCGCCCGTCCCGCGTGACGACCACAGGGTGCCACGGCCGCGCCGGCGCGAGGCATGGGCCGTTGGTCCGTGGGAGAAGGGACCTGCGGCGACGGGTACCGCCGACCAACGGCACTCACCCCGCCCTCGTCCCGCGGGCCAGCCTGGTCGGGCCAAGCCAACCCTTCTCACCACCTGGAACAGCCCATGCCCGCGGCAGAGGAAACGACGAGCGACGTCGTCAGACAGGCGTACGCCCCGGACCAGTACCGGCCCGGACGGGACATCACCGAATGGGAACCCGAGAACGAACTCTTCTGGAACTCGGTCGGCCGGCGCGTCGCGCGACGCAACCTGTGGATCGCCGTCCCGGCTCTGCTGGTCGCCTTCGTCGTCTGGCAGGTCTGGAGCGTCACGGCGACCAACCTGAAGGACGTGGGCTTCCCCTTCTCCACCTCCCAGTTGTTCTGGCTGACCGCGATACCCGGTCTGACGGGCGGCACGGCCCGGATCTTCTACACCTTCCTCGGCCCCAGAATCGGTCAGCGCACCTTCACGGCGCTGTCCACCGTGATTCTCGTCGTCCCGCTGATCTGGCTGGGCAGCGCGATCCAGGACACCTCGACGTCGTTCGCACAGATGGCGCTGATCGCCGCGCTGTGCGGGATCGGCGGCGCCAACTTCTCCTCCTCCCTCGCCAACATCGGCTTCTTCTTCCCCAAGCGGGAGAAGGGCAACGCCACCGGCATCAACGGCGGCCTGGGCAACCTCGGCGTCTCGGCGGTACAGCTGCTGACCCCCATCGTGATCACCAGCTCCGTGATCGCGATCGGCTCCGGCCAGGCGAACTCGAAGACCGGTGAGACCGTCTACCTGCAGAACGCGGCGTTCGTCTGGGTGCCGGTCCTGATCGTCCTGGCGGCGCTGGCCTGGTTCGGCCAGAACGACCTGAAGACCGCGTCGACGTCGTTCGCACAACAGAAGGTGATCTTCCGCCGGAAGCACACCTGGCTGATGACCTGGCTGTACGTCGGCACCTTCGGATCCTTCATCGGCTTCGCCGCCGCCCTGCCGATGCTGATCAAGACGACCTTCCCGGACTACTCCGTCGCCACCTACGCCTGGATGGGCCCGGCCACGGGCGCCCTGTCCCGCTGGGCGGGCGGCTGGATCGCCGACCGGCTGGGCGGCGCCCGCGTCACCATCCTGTCCTTCGTCGGCATGGCCGCCTCGATCATCGGCGTGATCAACTTCCTGCCGGCCGACGGCGGAACGGGCGACTTCGCGGGCTTCTTCGCCTGCTTCCTCGTCGCCTTCCTCTTCTGCGGCATCGGCAACGGGTCGACGTTCCGCCAGATCCCGGTCATCTTCCGCGGCACGCACCTGACGGGGCTGATCCCGGGCACCCCGCCCTACGCCGCCGCCCTGAAGCAGACCGAGATGGAGTCCGGCGCGGTCACCGGCTTCACCGCCGCCATCGCCGCATACGGCTTCTTCTTCATCCCGGCCCTCTTCGCGAACTTCGCGGTGACCAGCGCGATGTGGGGCTTCGTGGCCTTCTACACCACCTGCGTCGGCATCACCTGGTGGTTCTACGCCCGCAAGGACGCGGAGGCGCCGAGCTGACCGGGCCCGAGGACGGCGACCGGACCGACGGGCCGGGCGACTTCACCGCCCGGCCCGTCCGTGCGTGAGCCGCGGGCCCGGCACGATCCTTCACCTCACGAAGCACCTGCCGAACGGCCCCGGCCCGCACGATCCTTGACTCACCGATGCACCTGCCCAGCAGCCCCCGGGCCCCCACAACCCTTCACCCCTCGAAGCACCTGCCCACCAACCCCGGCCCGCACAACCCTCCACCCCTCGAAGCACCTGCCCGCGAGCCCCCGCGCCCCTCGAGCCGCTGCTCGGCTCCCGCCGTCACCGCCCGCCCCGCACCGTCACCGCCCGGCCAGCGCCGGCTCGACCGGGCAGCCCGCCACCCCGGCCGGGCCCGCCGTGCCCAAGGCGTCCGCCGGCACCCGCGCGGTCCGCCACAGCCAGCGCACATCCCGGCCGAACGACCACACCAGCGAGCCCAGCGCGGCCAGCACGACCGCGAAGTTCACCGCGTACGGCAGCACTTCGGCCCCGGCCAGCAGCAGGCAGATGCCCTGCAGCGCGGCGACCGTCTTACGGGCCATCGACGGCGGCAGCGGGGCGTTGAGCCAGGGCGCCACGCGCGCGGCGGCGACGAAGGCGTACCGCATGCCGCCGATCAACAGCACCCACGGTCCGAACAGGGTCGCGTCGTACACGCTGAGCACCAGGATCAGGAACGCGTCGACCTCCATGTCGAACCGGGCCCCGAGCGGGGTGGACGTGCCGGTGCGGCGGGCGACCTTGCCGTCCACGCCGTCCAGGATCAGCGCCACGGCGGTGAGCACCACCAGCAACATCACCGGCGGCGAGCTCGCGAAGGAGTCCGCGACCAGTGCCGTCACCCCGCCGACCAGGGTGGCCCGGCCGAGCGTGACCCGGTTGGCGGGACCGAAGGAGCGAGGCCGGGCGCGGTGCAGGGCCCGCGAGAGCACCGCCCAGCTGGCGACCGCGAAGACCAGCCCGGTCAGCCAGCCCACCGGACCCAAGCCGATGGCCGAACCGAGCAGCGCCAGCAGCAGGATCTGCGCACCCGCTCCCACCGCGGTCTCCTGCTGGACCAGCCTCGCGTCGTACGTGTTGTTCAGGGCCACCGCACCCCTCCGGCCGTGTGACAGAGTCGATCAACGCCGCGTATGGTGCGCGGCCTGTGCACACCTCGGTACGTGAAGACGTTCCCGTTCGTTCAGGAGGATGCGGATGAAGCGCACCGCACGCGCGTTCTGGGTCGGCCGTCCGGGAGCGGGTGAGATACGCGAGACACCGCTGACCGACCCGGCGGAGGGCGAGGTGCTGGTGCGCGCCCTGTACTCCGGTGTCAGCCGGGGCACCGAGACCCTCGTGTTCACCGGCGGGGTGCCCGAGAGCCAGCACGCCGCCATGCGGGCGCCCTTCCAGGAGGGGGACTTCCCCGGCCCGGTGAAGTACGGCTATCTCAGCGTCGGGGTGGTGGAGGAGGGGCCGGACGACCTGGTCGGCCGTACGGTGTTCTGCCTGTACCCGCACCAGACGCGCTACGTCGTCCCGGCCGCCGCCGTCACCGTCGTACCCGAGTCCGTGCCCGCCGAGCGGGCCGTCCTGGCCGGGACCGTCGAGACCGCCGTCAACGCGCTGTGGGACGCCGCCCCCCTCGTCGGCGACCGGATCGCGGTGGTCGGCGGCGGCATGGTCGGCTGCTCGGTGGCCGCACTGCTGGCCCGCTTCCCCGGCGTGCGACTGCAGTTGGTCGACGCCGACCCGGCGCGCGCCGCGACAGCCCGGGCGCTCGGCGTCGACTTCGCGCTGCCGCAGAGCGCCCTCGGGGAGTGCGACCTCGTCGTGCACGCCAGCGCCACCGAGGCCGGCCTCGCCCGCTCACTGGAACTGCTCGCCCCCGAGGGCACGGTGTGCGAGCTGAGCTGGTACGGCGACCGGCGGGTGAGCCTGCCGCTCGGCGAGGCCTTCCACTCGCGCCGGCTGACCGTGCGCAGCAGCCAGGTCGGCACCGTCTCGCCCCGCCGCGCCGGCCGTACCTACGGCGACCGGCTGACCCTGGCACTGGACCTGCTCGCCGACCCCGCCCTGGACGCGCTCGTCACCGGCGAGTGCGCCTTCGGGGAACTGCCCGAGGTGATGCCCGAACTGGCCTCCGGCCGGCTTCCCGCCCTCTGTCACCGCGTGCGCTACGCCGACGGCGCCTGACCTGAGAAAAGAGTGGGCGGCGGCTGAACACGGGGTACCGAAGAGCCGTACTAGTCGGCAGCCGCCGGCAGCAAGGGGCCGGCGGTTCCGACGCACCGCACCTGGAGGGTCGTCCGTTGTTCAGTGTCACCGTCCGCGATCACATCATGATCGCCCACAGCTTTCGCGGCGAGGTCTTCGGCCCCGCGCAGCGCCTGCACGGAGCGACGTTCCTCGTGGACGCCACCTTCCGCCGGGAGCAGCTGGACGACGACAACATCGTCGTCGACATCGGACTGGCTACCCGGGAGCTCGGCGCGGTCGTCGGCGAGTTGAACTACCGCAACCTCGACAACGAGCCCGACTTCGCCGGGGTCAACACCTCGACCGAGTTCCTCGCCCAGGTCATCGCGGACCGGCTGGCCGAGCGCGTCCACCGCGGCGCGCTCGGCGAGGGCGCCCGGGGCATCGCCCGCATCTCCGTCACGCTCCACGAGTCGCATGTCGCGTGGGCGAGCTACGAGCGTGACCTGTGACCGAGACGACCGTCGGCCGGCGCCACCGGCTGGACTACGTGCCCGCCCAGCAGGCCGGCACCGCCCCCGCCCCCGTGAACGGCGACCTGATCCCCATGGCCCTGAACACCGTGCACTTCGTGATGCCCGGCGGCGTCGACGACCTCGCCCGGCCGAGCGGCGGCAACGCCTACGACCGGCGGGTCTGCCTGGACCTGCCCGGCTTCGGCTGGCAGGTGCGTCGGCATCTCGTGGCCGGTTCCTGGCCCCGGCCCGAGGCGGCCGCCCGCACCGAACTCGCGCGTACGCTCAGCGAGTTGCCGGACGACACCGTCGTCCTGCTCGACGGGCTGGTGGCCTGCGGCGTCCCGGAGATCGTCCTGCCCGAGGCCGAACGGCTGCGCCTCGCCATCCTGGTGCATCTCCCGCTGGCCGAGGAGACCGGCCTGGCACCGCAGGTGGCCGCCGAACTCGACGCCAGGGAGCGGACGGTCCTGCGCGCCGTCCCGGCGGTGATCGCCACCAGCGAATGGGCGGTCCGCCGGCTGGTCGCCCACCACGGGCTCGCCCCCGACCGCGTCCATGTCGCCGCCCCCGGCGCCGACATCGCGCCCCTCGCCCCCGGCACCGACGGCGTGTCCCGGCTGCTGTGCGTGGCCGCCGTGACACCCCGCAAGGGACAGCACCGGCTGGTGGAGGCGCTGGCCACGGTGACCGACCTGCCGTGGAGCTGTGTCTGCGTGGGCGGACTGGACCAGGACCCGGCGTACGTCGACCGGTTGCGCGACCTGATCGCGGAGCACGGTCTGACGGACCGGCTGCACCTGGCGGGCCCGCAGGCCGGGGCCGAACTCGACGCGAGCTACGCGGCCGCCGACCTGATGGTGCTGACCTCGTACGCGGAGACGTACGGCATGGCGGTCACCGAGGCGCTGGCACGCGGCATCCCCGTGCTGGCCACCGACGTCGGCGGGCTGCCGGAGGCGGTGGGCCGCGCGCCCGACGGGGGCGTCCCCGGCATCCTCGTCCCGCCGGAGGACCCGGCCGCCCTGGCGGCGGAACTGCGCGGCTGGTTCGGCGAGGCCGACGTGCGGCGCCGGCTCAAGGCCGCCGCGCGCGGCCGCCGCGCCGCCCTGGACGGTTGGGCCACCACCGCCCGCAGCCTGGCCGGCGTCCTGCTCCGGCTCCCCAGCGAACCCCGGAGGGCGGCATGAGGAAGACCACGGCGGTACCGGCGGACGACCTCGCCGCGAGTCCCGAAGCGGGCACGGGAGTCGCCGGGCCCGGTACGGACGGGGTGATCCCCGGTGCCGGGCCGGCCGGGGGGAGCCGGGAGCGCGAGACCGTCCGGCTGCGCGAGTCCGGGCCCGAGGAACCGGCCCGGTACGCGCCCGAGTGGCTGCGGTTGCGGGAGGGGCCCGACGCGGCCGCCCGCGCTCTCGACCTGCTCGATCCGCTGCGGATCCGGCTCGCCAACATGCCCCGGCGTCCCGGCGGTCTCGTCGTGCACGACGTGGGCTGCGGCACCGGCTCGATGGGGCGCTGGCTCGCGCCCCGGCTCGACGGCGCCCAGCACTGGGTGCTGCACGACCGCGACCCCTATCTCCTGCACTTCGCCGCCGTCGCCTCGCCGCGTGCCGCCGCCGACGGCAGCGCGATCACCGTGGAGACGCGGCGCGGCGACGTCGCCCGGCTGACCTCGGACGCCTTCGCCGGCGCCTCGCTGGTCACCGCCTCGGCGCTGCTCGACGTACTGACCCGTGAGGACGTCGAGGCCCTGGCCGCGGCCTGCGTGGGGGCCGGCTGTCCGGCGCTGCTGACGCTCTCCGTCGCGGGCCGTGTCGACCTGACGCCCGAGGACCCGCTGGACGCGGAGATCGTCGACGCCTTCAACGAGCACCAGCGCCGCGACGGCCTCCTCGGACCCGACGCGGTCCCGGTCGCCACCGAGGTGTTCGCCCGGCACGGCGCGACGGTGCGCACGCAGCCGAGCGCCTGGCGGCTGGGCCCCGCCGAGTCCGATCTGACGGCCCAGTGGCTGCGCGGGTGGGTGAGCGCGGCGGTCGAGCAGCGCCCCGCGCTGGCCGCCCGCGCCGAGCGCTATCTCGCCGCCCGGCTGGCCGCCTGCGCGTCCGGCGCGCTGCGGGTCACCGTCCACCACACCGACCTCCTGGCCCTGGCCCGGCCCACGGGCGGCCCCCGGTGAGCGCGGAGGCGACCCGAGCGCGCCGCCGGGTGGGGGCCCCGGCGCCCGCGGCGGCTCCCGTCGCGGTGTCGGGCGAGCGGCGCCGCAGGCTCGTGCGACGTCCGGGGCGCACCGTGCCGGCCCCACCGCCGGCCCGGTCGCAGGCCACGGCCGCCCCGGCTTCCGGCGTGCCCCACGCGGCCTCGTCCGGGCCCCGGGGCGGCGGACCCGTCCCCCCGGTGACCGGTGTCGTGCTCCCGGCCCCGCGCGTGCCGGACGCCGTACCCACGGCTCCCGGCGCCGCACACCCGGCCCCGCGACGTCCCCGCCCCCCGGCGCCCGTCGCCGCGGTGCCGGCCGCCGCGGCGCCCGCCCCTGCCGTGGCCGCCGCCTCCCGCCCCGAGACCTCGCCGGGGGGCCGGTCGCCGGCGCGGCGGATGCTCGCGCCGCTCACCTCGCGAGCCGTGCGCACTCACGGGGGCACCGCCGCCGGAGTGCTCATCCTCGGCGTGCTCATGTGGCGCATGGGCACCGGCCCCCTGCTGGACGGGCTGCGCCGGATCGACCTGCCGACGCTGCTCGCGGCCCTCGGGATCGGCGTGGTCACCACCGTGTTCAGCGCGTGGCGGTGGGCGCTGGTGGCCAGGGGGCTGCGCATCCGCCTGCCGCTCGGACCGGCCGTCGCCGACTACTACCGCGCCCTGTTCCTCAACGCGGCGCTGCCCGGCGGCGTCCTGGGCGACGTCCACCGGGCGGTGCGGCACGGACGCAGCGAGGGCGACGTGGGCCGCGGCGTGCGCGCGGTGGTGCTGGAGCGCGCGGCGGGTCAGCTGGCGCTGGCCGCCGTCGGTGTGACGGTCCTGCTGGTCGCCCCGTCCCCGGTCCGCGCGGACGTACGCCATGCCGTACCGCTCGCCGCCCTGGGCACCGTGGGCGCGGTCGCCGTGGCGCTGGCGCTGCGGATGAACCGCCCCCTCTCGGCCGCCGCCCGCCGGGGCGGCAGGGCGCGTGCCCTGCTCGTGGAGGCACGCGAGAGTCTGCTGTCGCGGCGCAACGGGCCGGGTGTGGCCCTGTCGTCGCTGGTGGTGCTCGCCGGACACATCGCCATGTTCGTCGTGGCGGCCCGCGTCGCGGGCTCGGCCGCCTCCGCGGCCACCCTGCTGCCGCTGGCCGTGCTGGCGCTGCTGGCGATGAGCCTGCCGCTGAACGTCGGCGGCTGGGGCCCGCGCGAGGGAGTCACGGTCTGGGCGTTCGGCGCCGCCGGCCTGGGGGCGGACACCGGGCTGGCCGTCGCCGTCGTCTACGGGGTGCTCGGCTGTGTGGCCGCACTGCCCGGCGCCGTCGTCCTGGTCGTCCGCCGGAACCGGGCCGGTGCCGGTGCCGCCGACTCCGGCCCCGCGCCCGGGCCTGACGAGCGCTACCCGCGCTCGCCCCCGGCGGCATCGGGATTCCCGGACGTCAGCAGCGAGAAATACGACGCGAAGGAATCCGCCAGGCTCACCAGCAGTTCCTTCCCCTTTTCCGCGGACCCCAGGGAAGGACGGCCGATGACGCCCGAATCGGTATAGGCGGACATTCCCGTGGTGAGCAGATGACGGCGGTCGTCGGCCACGAGATCCGCGGCCTCGAACCCGGGCCGTACCACCTCCGGATCGGAGTGCAGCAGGATCGAGGTCTCGATCTCCCCGGCGTGCATGTCGGTGAGCAGGGAGGTCGTCACCCCCGCCCGCTCCCGGGCCGTCTCCCAGTCCTCCGGGGCCGGGAACAGCGCCATCCGCTCACCGCGTGCGGAGGCCTCCTGGACGACGTTGCCGAGCACGTAGTTGCCGCCGTGCCCGTTGACCACCACCAGGGCCTCGACGCCCGAGCGGCGCAGGGAGTCCGCGATGTCCCGCACCACCGCGTGCAGGGTCACCGCGGAGATGCTGACGGTCCCCGGCCAGGCGGCGTGCTCGTGCGAGCAGCCGACGGTCACCGGAGGAAGGAGGTGCACCGGGTAGCCGGCGGCGATCTCCCGCGCGACGGCACAGGCGACGAGGGTGTCGGTGGCCAACGGCAGATACGGTCCGTGCTGCTCGTAACTGCCCACCGGAAGGACCGCCACCCGCGTCGCGGCACCCGCGCCCCGCTCACGCACATCGTGCGTGGTGTCCGCCGGCAACACCCCGTACGCCGCCGACCGTATTCCCGAACCACTCATCTTTTCCCGGCCTTTCTCTTCGCTTAGGAACCAGATCATGACAGAAAAAATTGGCGTACTCGGCAAGAAGACAGCGCAGCGCACCGGTGTGGAACGCGTGGTGAATGCGCCGCTGCCCACCGTGTACGGGAAATTCCAGGCGGTCGGCTACCTGGACCACGACCGCGGTGACGAACAGGTGGCCCTCGTGTACGGCGACATCGGCACCGAGGACGTCCTGACCCGGCTGCACTCCGAATGCCTCACCGGCGACGCGTTCGGCTCCCAGCACTGCGAGTGCGGCGACCAACTCGCCGCAGCCCTGCGCGCGGTGGCCGCCGAGGGCCGGGGCATCGTGGTCTATCTACGCGGCCACGAGGGCCGTGGCATCGGTCTGCTCGCCAAGCTGCGCGCCATGGCACTGCAGGCGGAGGGCCTGGACACCGTCGAGGCGAACCTGGCGCTCGGCCTCCCCGTGGACGCCCGCGACTACTCGGTGGCCGCCGGCATCCTGCGCGACCTCGGCGTGCGCTCGGTCCGCCTGATGTCGAACAACCCGCGCAAGCGGGAGGCGCTGACCGACAACGGCATCGCCGTCACCGAGACCGTCCCGCTGCTCATCCCGCCGTGCGAGAACAACATCACCTACCTGCGGACCAAGCGGGAGCGGATGGACCACCACCTCCCGCACCTGGACGCCGTGGCGCACTGGTCCTGAACGCCCCACCCGTCACCGCGGGCGGGACACGCAGGGTCACACCTGCCCGGCCCGTCGTCATCGGCGGCGGGGTGGTGGGCACCGGCATCACCCACCACCCCACCGCCGCGGGCGTCCTGGTCGCGGAACGGGACGAGTCGGACGCTGATGAGAGCGCTCTCGCGGTGACGTCGGGGGTGTTCATGCCACTGCCGCAAGGGGGCGGCCCCGGTGAGCGCGGCGGAGGCAACTCGGGACTGCAACCTCCCGAGTGAGGCGGTGACTTCGGTATCCCGTCTTCTGTATGCGGCCGACTTCTCCGAGGGCGGCTCCCAGCGGGCACCGGCCGTCGGCGAGGTGATCCGCGACCCGCACCCCGGCCGCGTAACCTTCGTGGACGTCCCGCCCCTGAGCGCCGACCGGTCCACGGCCGACGCCCCGCGTCCGGAGGTCAACCGCGTATGACGCCCCTGCACCTGTGGCTGCGCCACGAAGTCCGCCCCACGGAGCGGCGCACCCCGATCGTGCCCGGCGACGCCCGCCGCCTGGTCGAGCGGGGCGTGCGGCTGACCGTCGAGGAGTCCCCGCAGCGGATCTTCCCCATCGAGGAGTACGAGGCCGCGGGCGCCCGCGTCGCCCCGGCCGGTTCCTGGGTGTCGGCACCGGCCGACACCGTCGTCCTCGGCCTGAAGGAACTCCCCGACGAACCAGCGCGGCTGACGCACCGCCACGTCTACTTCGGGCACGCCTACAAGCGGCAGCCGGGCGCGGCCGAGCTGCTGCGCCGTTTCACCGCAGGCGGCGGCGCGCTCCTCGACCTGGAGTACCTGGCCGACGGCCAGGGCCGCAGACTGGCCGCCTTCGGCTTCTGGGCGGGTTACCTCGGCGCGGCCCTGGCGGTCCTCCAGCACCGGGGGCGGCTGACGGCCCCGCTGCGCCCCACGGACAAGGGCGCGCTGGACGAGACCCTGCTGCGCGCCCCCGGCGACCCGGACTTCACCGCCCTCGTCATCGGTGCCCTGGGCCGCAGCGGCCGGGGCGCCCGCACCGCGTTCGCCACCGCGGGCGTCGACCCCACCTGCTGGGACCTCGCCGAGACCCGAGCGCTGGACCGCCGCACCCTGCTCGACCACGAGGTAATGGTCAACTGCGTCCTGGCCACCACTCCCGTGCCGCCGTTCCTCCGGGACACCGACCTCGACGCCCCGGCCCGCCGCCTGCGCACCGTCTCCGACGTCACCTGCGACGTCGGCTCACCCCTCAACGTGTTGCCTGTGTACGACAGGACCACCGAGTGGACCGAGCCGGTGCGAAGGCTCCACAAGGACCCCCCGCTGGACCTGATCGCCATCGACAACCTGCCGTCGCTGCTGCCGCGGGAGTCCAGCATCGACTTCTCGGCGTCCCTGCTGCCGCAGCTCCTCGCCTTCGAGACGGGCGGCGCATGGGGCCGCTGCCTCGACCGGTACCACCGGGCCCGACGGGAACTGGGCATCGTGGAGGGCGATGCGGCGGGTGAGTGAGCGGATCGATCTTGGAAGGCGGCCCGGTCCGAGCGGCCCGGTTCGAGTGGCCCGGTCCCTTCGGGCTCCGGGCCGGGGGATCGATCAGTCGACGACGGCCTCGTGCACCAGCCGCTTGAGGTCCTGGAACAGACCGAGCGGCGACCGGGGCCGCAGCTGGGTCATGAACTGCACGGTCAGGTCGCGGCCCGGGTCCACCCAGAAGGTCGTGGTGGCCACCCCGCTCCAGCCGTAGGTGCCGAGCCCGGCCGGCGCGGTCGTGCGCTCCGGGTCGATCACCACGGACACGCCGAGCCCGAACCCCACGCCGTCGTTGCCGGGTTCGTCGTGGGCCGGGCGGCTGCCGAAGGAGCGCAGGTCGGCGCCGCCGGGCAACTGGTTGGCGGTCATCAGGTCGACGGTGTCCGGCGCGAGCAGCCGCACCCCGTCGAGCTCACCGCGCCGCCGCAGCATCTCCACGAACCGGTGTACATCGTATGCGGTCGCCGCCATACCGCCGCTGCCCGACAGGAACCGGGGCCGGCCGCCACGCAGGGGCAGCCCCGGGATGGGCCGGATACCTCCCTGGTCCGTCTCGCCGTACAGTTCCGCAAGCCGTCCCGCCCGGGCGTCGCTCACCTGGAACCCGGCATCGGGCATCCCCAGCGGGCGGAAGACCCGCTCGGCCAGCACCTCGTCCAGCGGCCGGCCCGCCACCACCTCAAGGACCCGCCCGAGCACATTGGTGGCGACCGAGTAGTTCCACTGCGTGCCCGGCTCGAACTGCAGGGGCAGCGAGGCGTACACGTCGACCGTGCCGGCCAGATCGGTACCCGGCTTGACCGCCGACTCCAGGCCGGCCTCCCGGTACAGCGCGTCGACGGGGTGGCAGTGGTAGAAGGCGAAGGTCAGCCCCGCCGTGTGAGTGAGCAGATGACGGATCCGGATCGGCCCGTCCGCCGGTCGGGTGACCAGGTCCGCCCCTGAGCCCCGCACGTACACCCGCGGCTCGGCGAAGGCCGGCAGATGGTCGGCGACCGGGTCGTCCAGCGACAACCGGCCCTCCTCCACCAGCGTCAGCGCGGCGACCGTGGTGACCGGTTTGGTCATGGAGTAGATCCGCCACAGCGTGTCGGGCTCCACGGGCAGTCCCGCCGCGACATCCCGCCGACCGTACGTGGTGAGACGGGCGACCCGGCCCCCGCGCGCCACCGAGATCAGGAAACCGGGCAGCCGGCCCTCGTCCACCAGACGGGTGACATGCCGGTCCACGCGGTCCAGCGCCTGCCCGTCCAGCCCGACCTCGCCCGGGTCCACCTCTTGCCGCAGCCGTGCCATCGCTCTCCTCAGATACGTTCGTCGAGGTGGGGCCGGGCACACCGGCCGGACCCCGCCGCCACATCGTGGCGCAGTCAGCGCCGGGACGGGCCCGATTCGGCGGCGTGCCGGGTGTGGGCCGCGTCGCGCCGGCCCTCGCCCGGCCGCCCCGGCAGCGCCCGGGCCAGCGGCACGGCGACCGCCGCGCAGAGAGCCAGCACGGGCAGCGGCCATCGCGCGCCGCCGGCCGTCATCAGCACGGTCGCCACCGCCACTCCCAGAGCGGGTCCCACGTTCATCGCCGTCTGCTGCAATCCGCCCGCCACCCCCGCCGACGCCACGGGAGCCCGCCGCACGACGACATGGCTCGCCGCCACCATCACCGCCCCGAACCCGGCGCCCACCAGCGCGAAACCGACGCAGAACACCGCTGCGCCGGACGCCCGCACCGGCAGCAGGACGCCCGCCGCCACCAGGACGGCGGACACGGCCGTCGTACGCCGGGCCCCGACCCGGCGCAGCAGCACGGCGGCGGCCGGTGCGGCCGCGATCAGCAGCACCGCCAGCGGCAGCCCGGCCAGGGCGCACCCGAGCGGGGTGAGCCCCAGGTCGCGCTGGAGGGCGTACACGCCGGCGAACAGGGCGCCGTTCAGCGCCGCCGACACCGCGACCAGGACGCCCAGCGCCGCCCGCACCGCCGGGACGCCGACCACCTCCGCCGGCACCAGGGGAGCCGCGGTCCGCCGCTCATGCCGTACGAAGGCGACCGCGGCGGCCCCGGCCCCGGCCAGTGACCAGCCGGACAGCGCGACGAGGGCATGCACCAGCGCGGCGAGCGCCAGCCCGAGCAGCACGGCACCGGGGACGTCCAGCGGGGGACCGGCGGGCCGAACGCGAGATCCTTGCGAGGGCCGCTGCATCGAGTCGCGCGCGGGCGCCGGTTCCCCGGCCGGCGGCCCGGGCTCGGCGAGGAACAGCAGCGCGAGGACACCGAACAGCAGCGCCGGTCCGACCTGGACGAGGAACACCGATCGCCAGCCGAACCCGGTCGCCAGCGCCCCGCCGAGCAGGGGGCCCGCGGCCGCCGCCACCCCGATGGCCGCCGTCCGCGCGGCGAGCGGCCCGCGCAGCCGGTCGGGCGGGAACGCCGCCCGCAGCATCCCCAGCGTGGCCGGCTGCAGCAGCGCCCCGAACACTCCCTGCACGACCCGCAGTGCGACGACCCAGCGCACGTCGGGCGCCACCGCGACGCCCGCCGACACGGAGCCGAAACCGAGCATGCCCGCGGCGAACGTCCGCCGGTGCCCGTAACGGTCGGCGAGCCGCCCCGCGAACACCAGCAGCCCCGCCACGGCGATCAGATACCCGGTGCTCGTCCACTGCGCCTCGGCGTAGGACGCGCCCAGGTCCTGCCGCAGGACCGGCTGGGCGACGGTGAGCACGGTGCCGTCGAGAGCGACCACCACGGCACCGGCGATGCTCGCGGCCAGGACGAGCGGGCGGTTCACCCGTGTGCCTCGGGGCCGAGGTGCGCGGTCAGCGCCGCGTCCAGCAGCGGGGTGATCTCCTCAGTCCCGGCGGCGAGTTGGAGACTGCCCCAGCGCCACAGCTGGGCGAGGCCGTGCAGGTTGGCCCACAGCGCGGCCGCCACTGCCCGCGCCGCGGCGTCGGGCCGGACGCGCCCCACCAGGTCCACCAGCGCCTGGAACAAGGGCAGGCTGGTCTCCCGCAGCCCCAGCCGGTCGCCGCTGACCAGCAGGTCGTGACGGAACATCAGCTCGTACATGCCGGGGTTGGCGGCGGCGAACTCCAGGTAGACACGGGCGAGTTCGCCGATCGCCGAGCGAGGTGGTCCGGGGTGGCCGGCCAGGACCCGCTCGGTACGGGTGCCGAGGTCGGCGAAGCCGCGTCCGGCGATGGCCGACAGCAGCTCGAGGTGGGTCGGGAAGTGGCGGCGCGGCGCGCCGTGCGAGACGCCCGCCCGACGGGCGATCTCGCGCAGCGTCAGCGCGCCCGCCCCCTCCCGGGCCACCAGATCCACACCCACCTCGACGAGGCGCTCCCGCAAACCGGCCTCGGAATGTCGTCCCTCGTTCATGTGGACACTGTCCACCAAGGGGGTAGACAGTGTCTACTCCCTGTCGTCTTCGTCGACCCGGGCGGCACCCGTCGGCCCCAGGCACCAGTCGGGGCGGGTGCGGTGCGGGGCGCGGCCGGGGAGGAGCGGGGCGAGGGCCTCGGCCTACTGCTCTCCCCGCGGGGTCGGGGGCAGGTCGGTCCAGCTGGTGTGCCGTCCCGACGCGCTCGCCTCCGTCTCCCCGTCGGGGCACCTCCCGCGCCCTTCAGGCAGTGGGGGAGGACCGGCAGGAGATCCCCCCGCGGCCGGGCCTACTTCTTCGACTCGACGGCGTGCCCGCCGAACTGGTTGCGCAGTGCGGCGACCATCTTCATCTGCGGGGAGTCCTCCTGGCGGGAGGCGAACCGCGCGAAGAGCGAGGCCGTGATGGCGGGCAGCGGCACGGCGTTGTCGATGGCCGCCTCCACCGTCCAGCGTCCCTCGCCGGAGTCCTCAGCGTAGCCGCGCAGCTTCTCCAGGTGCTCGTCGTCGTCCAGGGCGTTCACGGCGAGGTCGAGCAGCCAGGAGCGGATGACCGTGCCCTCCTGCCAGGACCGGAAGACCTCGCGGACGTTGTCCACGGAGTCGACCTTCTCCAGCAGCTCCCAGCCCTCGGCGTAGGCCTGCATCATGGCGTACTCGATGCCGTTGTGGACCATCTTGGAGAAGTGCCCGGCGCCGACCTTTCCGGCGTGGACATAGCCGTACGGGCCCTCGGGCTTGAGCGCATCGAAGATCGGCCGGAGACGGTCCACGTGCTCCTGCTCGCCGCCCACCATCAGGGCGTAGCCGTTCTCCAGGCCCCACACGCCGCCGGAGACGCCCGCGTCGACGAAACCGATGCCCTGGGCGCCGAGTTCGGCGGCGTGCTTCTCGTCGTCGGACCAGCGGGAGTTGCCGCCGTCGACGACGGTGTCCCCGGCCTGGAGCAGCCGGCCGAGTTCGTCGACGACGGACTGGGTGGCGGTCCCGGAGGGCACCATCACCCAGACGGTGCGCGGCGCTTCCAGCCGGTCGACGAGTTCGGCGAGGCTCGCCACGTCGGAGACCTCGGGGTTGCGGTCGTAGCCCACGACGGTGTGGCCCGCGCGGCGGATCCGCTCACGCATGTTGCCGCCCATCTTGCCGAGGCCGATGAGTCCGAGCTGCATGGTCTGGCTCACTTCCTG
>NZ_CBDQZH010000042.1:0-64485 GCF_965341775.1 Streptomyces sp. bgisy159
CAGTGGTTCTTCCTCCGGTCGAACGGCATCGTCGCCACCGCCGACAGCACCCCGGCCCAGAAGATGATCTGCGGCACGGTCCGGTCCGTCCACGCCACCTCGGCCAGCAGCAGGGCGCAGAGCATCGTGCACCCCGCCTGGACCAGCACGATGCGCGCCCAGACGCGGCGCCGGACCACCGACCGCAGATTGATCTGGACCCCGGCCCGCAGCCGCCGGAAGAACAGCAGCGCGCCCAGCGCCCAGATCCCGGCCATCGGGACCAGGTCCCACAGGCGTTGGCCGAGTCCCAGAGGCAGTGCGCGCGGCGTCGCCCCGTCCTCGGGGAACAGGTCGAGGCCGACACCGGCGAAGACGACGCAGAGCAGCGCGAGCCAGCGCAGTCCGCGCAGCATGCGGTACGAGGCGTTGTCGAGGCCCCGCCGCATCTCCGCCGAGTCGGGGGCGACGGCGAGGGCATCGGCGTAGAGGGTGGCCGCGAGGGGTGCCTTGGCCTCGTCGGCGGCCTTGGCGGTGAGCCGGGAGAGAGCCTCCGGGTGGTGGGGGTCGAGCCGGAGGATGGCCTGGTCCAGCATGTCGGCGACGGTCCTGTTGCCCGCCATGCCGGCGATCAGCCTGGCCACTTCGAGGGGGAAGACCTCCTCGGGTGCCAGGCGCATGGCCTCTTTGGCGAGTTCGGCGGATTCGTCGAGGAAGACCTGCGGGATCCCGCCTCCGGGGAACCCGCCGCCGTGCTCCTGACCGTACCGGATGGCCTTGATGCGCCACAGCCAGTCGCCGAGCATCGCGTACCCCACCCAGTACTCGGGGGCGATGCGGATGACCTCCCGCAGGACGCCCTCGGTCTCCGGGAAGCGGCCGCCCACGGCCTGGAGGGCGTAGGCCCGCTGGATGAGCGCGGGGACGTCCTCGGGGTCGAGCGCGAGCGCCCGTTCGGTCGCCTCCAGCGCCTGGTCCGCCTCGTTCTCCAGGCGGAGATGGCACCGGGCGAGCCTGACCCAGGCCCGGACGTCCTCCGGATCCTCGGCGAGCCGCCGGGTGAGGACCGTCTTGGCTTCGTCGTACCGCCTCAGCTCGAAGAGCCCGTCGGCCCGTTCCAGGGAGGAGTGCGCGGTCGTCACAGCTTGCGCCTCTTCTTCAGGTACGCGACGAGGTCGTCGTACATGCCGCCCTCGTTCGCGAACATCGCCACATTGCGGGCCGAGGCGAACCACGGTTCGGTCGACGGGACGACCTCCTTCGCGGCCGCCAGCAGGTCCTTCATGCCGATCATGCGGACGGTGCCGGTGCGGGCCGACTCCAGCAGGGCGCGTTCGGCGGCGGCCTCGCAGACGTGGGCGAGGTCGGCGCCGGACAGGCCGTCGGTGGCCTTGGCCAGCCTGCCCAGGTCGATGTTCTCGATGGGACGGTCGCGCAGGTGGTAGCGGAGGATCGCCTCGCGGGCGGGGGCGTCGGGCGGCAGCACCAGGAGGGTGCGGTCCAGGCGGCCCGGGCGGCGCAGGGCGACGTCCACGTCCCAGGGGACGTTGGTGGCGGCCAGCACGAACACGCCCTCGTTGGCGCCGGCGTCGATGCCGTCCAGCTCGGTGAGCAGCTGGTTGACGGTGTTGCGCATGCCGCTGTGCGCCGTACGGCTGCGCTTGGCGCCGAGCGCGTCCAGCTCGTCGAGGAAGACCACGCAGGGGGCCTGGCGGCGGGCGGCCTCGAAGACCTCGTGCATGTTGCGCTCGGAGTTGCCCATCCACATGTCGAGGACGTCGTTGACGGACACCGACAGGAAGGACGCGCCGAGTTCACCGGCGACGGCCCGCGCGATGAAGGTCTTGCCGCAGCCGGGCGGCCCGTACAGCAGCAGGCCGCCGCGCAGGCTCTTGCCGTACAGGCGGCGCAGTTCGGGGTTGCGCAGGGGCGCGAGGAACGCCGCCTCCAGCCGCTCCTTCACCTCCCGCATGCCGCCGACGTCGGCCAGCCGTACGCCGCCCGGCGCCTCCACGTCCCAGGCGTCGGGGCCGCCCGTCGCGCCCGGCCCGTCGGCGGCGGCCCGCGGCGCCTCGGTGCCCGGTGTCCCGGTGTCCGTAGTCCCGGTGTCCGGCGTCCCGGTGTCCGGCGTCTCGACGAACCGGGGCGGTACGACGTCCCCGATCTGCTGCTCGGCGGCTTTCCAGTCGAAGCCGGTCGACGGCTCCCCCGTACCGTCCGCCGACGTGGTGGCGGGTGGCGGCTCGTCAGTCCCGGCAGGGGACGCGGGTATCCCCATCGCCCGGGCCATCAGCGCCCGCGCCTGCGCGTCCCCCGGCGCCTGCTGCAGCGCCGTGGCGACCTCGGCGACGGCGGCCTCGCCGTGCCCGGCGGCCAGCAGCAGCTCCGCCAGATGAAGGCGCAGGGGGACGTCGGCGGGGGCCGCGGCGACGGCCGTACGGAGGCTCTTGATCAGCGGGGACTCTTCGGACATGGCCCTACCCTACGGACCGGCGACCGGCCCCCGGTTCGGGGACCGGAGTTCCGTTTCACCTTCGGGGGACCGGACCGCCGAGGCGGTCGCCGCCTCGCGGGTGAAGGTAGCCGCCGCGTCCGCCCCCGATGGCCGACGGCCCCGATCGGTTCCGTCCGACCGATGTGATCAAGCCAACCGCCCTTGCGGCTCCCGGGAATTGTGCGGCGGCTCGGCTCTCGCGTATGAATGAGATCAACAAGCCGCGCTCCCTTTCGGACGCGGCTTATGTGCGCGGTTTCCTGACCCGAAACCGCTTTCGTTGATCTCACGGGGAGACAATAGAATGAACAAGGGCATACGTACGCGCCTGATGTCCGGTGCGGCTGCCGCTTTCGCGGCCGGCGCGCTGGTGCTGACGGCGGCCCCGGCACACGCCACCTCGGCCTCCACTTCCGTGGGTCTGCCGGGCGGCAACAAGATCTCGGTGAACGCCTGGCACTGCGGCTTCTACGTCACCACCTGTGACTGGAAGGCCTCCACCAAGATGTCGGGCAGCAACCCGCGCAAGGCGCAGTGGATCCAGAACCGCGCCGAGCTGCAGGCCCACGGCTTCAGCGTCTCCATCAAGATCTCCAAGAACCCCGAGGCCACGCTCACCATGAAGAGCAAGTCCCTCGGCGAGGTCCGCTGGAAGAACACCCGCGCCAACATCTCCGACACCCACGGCCAGATGCGCCCGGGCGGCGCCACCACCTACGTGTCGACCAAGAGCTGCGGCTCGGCCAAGGTCACCAACTCGATCAAGGTCAGCGAGAAGTGCGCCTACGCGGGCGCCGCCTGACCGGCTTCCGCTTCGGCGTGCCGAAGTAGTTGAGCGAGCGACAGGAAATGTCACACCGTCAAGGGCCCGGCGGTGTGGCATTTTTTGCTGGCTTTTGCCGGCTTTCCTGGGGGACCTGTGAATGAACGGGGGAGATCCGTGAGATTCGGTACCGTGCCGCGGCGGGCGCGTGGAGGAATTCCGGTGCGCCGTCTTCTCGGGGCGGCGACGGCCGCCGTCCTGATGGCGTCCTGCGCGTCGTGCATTTCCTCGTCCGGCGATTCGGAGCAACGGGATCCGGCCAGGGCCCGCCAGTTCGACGTGCTGGCCAGCGGCGAGAACGGCTACTACTACCACCCGTTCCTGCGCCGGGAGCCGGCCGGACCGCAGGCCCAGTCCTACGCACTGCGCACCCTCACCGAACTCGGCCGGGACCCGAAGACCAGCATGAGCCCCGCCGACGCCGCCTCCTTCCGCCACGACGCCCTGGAGACGGCCTCCCTGTGGGGCCGCGACTGGCTCGTCCCGCTGCGCCGCGCCGGCGCCGGCGACGTCCTCGGCCCCGCCGACGCGACGGCGGTGGGCAAGGCCCGCGCCGAGGGCGGCTGGTACGTCGACTCCGCGCTCGGCGACGACGGTGACGCGGCCCGCCTCGGTGGCACCTGGGCCGCCCTCGACGTCCTCGACGCGGTCGACGGCCTGGACGACCTCCCCGCGGACGACCGCGCCACCACCGTGGCCTGGCTGCGCTCGCTCGCCGACGCGCCCGCGTCCGCCCCGGGCGGCCGTCCCCTCGACCAGAGCAGCGCCCTCGCCGCCTCCCTGCGCCTCCTGCACGAACCCGTCCCGGCCACCCTCACCCGCGTCCCCGCGCCCCGCACCGACGACTACGCCGGCCTCACCCCCGAGGCCCGCGGCCAGCGGCTCGCCGACACCTACGCCTACGTCGTCGTCCAGGAGGCGGCCGGACGCAAGCCCGCGGTGGACCGCGGCACCTGGGAGCCGGTGCTCCGCGACGGCGCCGCCGAGCTGCCGTACGAGCAGCTCTACCAGCTGGTGCACGTCCTCGGAGCGGCCGGTTCGCCGCGGTCCCTGTTCACGCCGGTGATCGAGCGGCTCGAAGCCGACCGCCTCGACGACGGCACGGTCCGCGACCCCGACGCCTACCTCGGCAACCCCGACGCCTCCCTCTTCGTCCAGCGGCTGCGCGCCCTCGCGGGCTGGTCCCGCCGGGACCCCGGGCTGCTGTCCGCCCTCGACCGCGAGGAACACGCACCGGACGTGAGCCAGGAGGGCGCCGAGCGGCTGAACCGGGCCGCCCTGCGCCAGGTCACCGACGGTGACGACGACGCCGCCGACCAGGCACGGAAACTGTGCGCCGACCCGACGGTGCTGCCCGCCACCGTCACCGAGCAGAACGCCACCGTCTGGCAGCGCACCGCCCTGACCTGCACCGACGCCGACGCACCGGCGGCCGTCCCGACGGTCGCCCGCTGGGCCCTGGACACCCCCGCACGGCTGGTCGCGGCGGCCACGCTCACCGTGGGCCTCGCCGACGCCGGCCACCGGGACGCCGTGCCCTCCTGGATCACCGCCGACGCCCTGCGGCCCTGGGCACAGAACCCGGACCGCTTCCCCTCCGTCTACGACTACGCGCTGGTCGCCCGGGCCTACGTCCTGCTCGGCGGACCCGTGGACGGGACGCTGCGCGCCGCCCTGGACCGGGGCATCACCCCCCACCGGGGCTGCCCGGCCCTGCCCGACCTGTACCAGGTCGGCGGCGGCGACACCGCGTGCGACCTGAAGACCACCTGGGCCGTGTGGACGCTGGACCGGCGTCTGGACGGCGCCATGGGCTGGCTGCCGGCCGGCGACCAGGACGGGAGGAAGAGCGGAAAGTGAGCGAGAACCCGGTGAACGCACTGCTGCGCGCGGAGGGCGTGGGCAAGTCCTACACCCTGCGCGGAAGGAGGGTCGACGTCCTGCGGGAGGTCGACCTGGCCGTCGGAGGAGGCGAGATCACCGCCCTGGTCGGTCACTCCGGCTCCGGCAAGACGACGCTCCTGCACGTCCTCGGCCTGCTGACCCCGCCGGACCGGGGCCGCGTGTACGTCGACGGCACCGACACCTCCGGGCTCGGCGACGGCGCGCTCGCCGGCCTGCGCCGCACCCGGCTGGGCTTCGTCTTCCAGTCGTACAACCTGCTGCCGCAGCACTCGGCGCTGCGCAACGTGCTCCTGCCGTACGCCGGCCGCCGCGCCGACGGCGAGGACCGGGCCCGGCGGCTGCTGGAGCGGGTCGGGCTGGCCGAGCGCGCCGACCACCTGCCGAGCGAGCTCTCGGGCGGCGAACAGCAGCGGGTCGCGCTGGCCCGGGCGCTGGTCAACGACCCGCCCGTGGTGCTCGCCGACGAACCCACCGGGAACCTCGACACCGACAGCGAGGAGGTGCTGCTCGGCCTGTTCCGCGAACTGGCGGACGAGGGCCGCGCGGTGCTGCTCGTCACCCACAACCCGGCGGTGTCGGACCGCGCGGACGTGGTGCACCGCCTCGACAAGGGCGCGCTCGACACGACTGTCAGGACCGACACGACCACGGAGTCCGACACGACCACGAAGTCCGACACGACCACGGAGTCCGACACCATCACGAAGTCCGGCTCGACCACCAAGACCGCTACGGACCCCCGGACCGAAACGGACCCCCGGACCGAAACGGAGGGCACGGAATGAACGTCCTCGGCCTCGCCCTGGCCAACGTCCGGGCCCTGCGCCGCCGCCTCTACGGCCTGGTCGCGCTGGTCGCCGTCGCCGCGGCGGTCTGCCTCGCCGCCCTCGGCATCGCCGGCCGTGCGCAGGGCGCCACCGACTCGGGCGTCACACAGAGCAGCGCCAACCGCAGCGTCACCGTCGACCGGCCCGCCGACCGACCCGACACCCCGCAGCTCACCGACCGCACGGCCGCCCGCCTCGCCGCGCTGCCGCACGTGGCGTCGGTGCAGCACCGGGCGCAGGTGTCGTTCGGGGTGCTGACCGACGCGGGCGACACCGTCCTGCTCTACGCGACGACGTACCGCCCCGCGCTCCCCCCGCCGGTCACCAAGTCCGTCCGCGAGGACCTGTTCCCGCTGCGGCCCGGCGAGATCGTGGCACCCGCCGTGTCCCAGGGCGTGGACCTCGGCGCGCTGGTCGGCAAGCAGGTCGAGATCGAGACCACCCGCTTCGTCCGGCCCGGCGAGGGAACCGGTGTCACCGGCCACGCCCGGCTCGTCGGCGTCTACGACCCCACCTGGCAGCTGGACAACCCGGACGCCGCGTACGCCGCCGACGCCACCGTGATCAAGTGGGCGGCCGACCGCGCGGGCCGGCCCGAGAAGACGTACCTGAGCGGCATCGGCTACGACCAGCTGACCGTGGTCGCCGACCGCGCCGAGAACGTCCCGGACGTGATGAGGGCCGTCCAGGACCTCGGCTACCCGGCGGTCACCCTGCAGCAGCAGCTCGACGCGCTGCCCGCCGTACTGGAGATGATCAGGACCGTCGGCCGGGTGCTGCTCGGCGTGCTCGCCGTGCTGGCGTTCGCCGGTGCGATCACCGTGACCGGCGCGCTGTCCCGGCAGCGGGCCCAGGAGATCGGCGTCCTCAAGGCGGTCGGTTTCCGCACCCGGGCGGTGCTGACCATGCTGGTCACGGAGATGGCGCTGGTCGGCGCGGTGGCCGCGCTGGCCGGTGCCGCGCTCGGCGCGCTCCTCGCCGCCGGTTCGGCGGCCGTGCTGCGCGACAGCGCCGACCTCGCGCCCTACGTCGAGGACCGGCTGCCGCTCCCGGCGCCGGGCACCCTGCTGTTCCTCCTCGGCCTGACCGTGCTGGTGGTGGCGATCGGATCGCTGGCCCCGGCCCGCAAGGCGGCGAGGATGTCCCCCACCGAAGCGATGAAGGACTGGTGAGCCACCCGTCATGCCGTACGACGACACGCACCGCCCCGGGCGCGGCCGGCCGGCCGGACCGGCCCGCGCCGCCCTGGCGCTGACCGCGCTGGCGACCGCGGCCGCGCTGACGACGGGCTGCTCCGGCCCCGGCGGCGTCGACCTGGGCGACGACTGGCAGGGCTCCACGACCTTCGCGCTGGCCCGCGTCGACGGCCTGGTCACGGTCGTCGGGATCAACCCGGCCGCCGGGCACGCGCAGAGCCTGGCCGTGGTCCCGCAGCAGGAGGACGACACCGACGCGATCAGCCCGCACATCGTCCGCCTCGCCGACGGCCGCTGGCTGCTCAGCGTGCCCCGCGCGGACGGCAGGCCCGACCGCCGCTACACGCTCGACCGCGCCGATCAGGCCCTCGACGGGCTGCCCGAGGGGGAGAGCCTGCGCCGCACCCTGCCCGGCCGGACGCTCGTCGCGGAGGTCGGCGGGCTGCCCGAGGCGGGCGGCACCTCCAGCGTGCTGGTGAAGGACCCCGCCGACTGGTCCACCGAGCGCGATGTGAGGATCCCCGGCACCATCGCCCACGCCGCCTCCGACCCGGCGTCGGACACGATCTGCCTGAGCAACGGCACCGGCGTCTACACCGCCGCCCTGACCGACGGCCGCACCACGCCCGTCGCCGTTCCGAAGGACCTGACGGTCAAGGACCTGGCCTGCCCGGCAGGCCGGCCGGTCGTCGTAGGCGCCCCGGCGAAGGACACCGCCGGCGAGGTCGGGGCCGCGCTGACCCGGACCCCCGCCGCGACCCTCGTCTCGGTGACCGGCGGCCGGGTCGACGCGGTCGCCGCGACCAAGGACACGATCGTGATCGCGGCGGCCCACGGCGGCGCCACCGACCTGGTGGAACTCGACGCCGCCACCGGCAGGGAACGGCACCGCGCCACCCTCGACGCGCTCCCCGCCTCCCTCGGCATCACGCCCACCGAGGCGGGCTGGCTCGTCTACGCGGAGGACACGGTCACCCGCGTCGACCTGGCCACGGGCGCCACCGAGCGCTTCGACCTGCCGGGCACCCTGCTCGACTCCTGATCCCGCCCGAGGGGGGCACTACGGCGCCGGCGTCTCCGGGGGAGGCGTCGGCGCCCCGGGCAGCCGTACCGTCGCCACCGTGCCGCCGCCTTCCGCGCGGGCCAGCGTCACCTGCCCGCCGGCCTCCTGGACGGTGCGGGCGACGATGGACAGGCCGAGGCCGGAGCCGGGCAGCGAGCGGGCGGACGGCGACCGCCAGAAGCGGTCGAAGACGTAGGGCAGTTCGTCCTCGGGCACGCCGGGACCGTGGTCGCGGACGGTGAGGACACCGCCGGTCAGGGTCACCTCGATGGTGCCCCCGGCGGGGCTGAACTTCACCGCGTTGTCGAGGACGTTGACCACCGCGCGCTCCAGCGCGGCCGGCTCCGCCCGGGTGTACCAGGGCTCCAGGGAGGCGTCGATCGTCAGCTCCGGGCCCCGCAGCCGCGCCCGGCGCAGCGCGGCCCGCACCGCGTCCTCCAGCGACACCACCTGCACCCGCTCCCCGCGCTGCCCCTGCGACCGGGACAGCTCCTGCAGATCGCCGATCAGCGCGGCCAGCTCGGTCATCTGCGCCTTCACCGACGTCAGCAGCGCCTTGCGGTCGGCCGCCGGGAGGGGGCGGCCGGTCTCCTCGCTGCGGGTCAGCAGCTCGACGTTGGTGCGCAGCGACGTCAGCGGCGTGCGCAGTTCGTGCCCCGCGTCCGCGATGAGCTGCTGCTGCAGCTCCCGGGAGCCGGCCAGCGCGGACGTCATGGAGTTGAAGGACCGCGAGAGCCGGGCCACCTCGTCGTCGGCGTCGTCCTCGACCGGGATGCGGATTCCCAGGTCCTCGGTCCGGGCGACGTGCTCGACCGCGTCGGTCAGCTTGTCCACGGGCCGCAGTCCGGCCCGCGCGACCGCGAGCCCGGCGGCCCCGGCGCCGACCACTCCGACCCCGGAGACGAGCAGCAGCAGCAGGGCGAGTTCGTTGAGGGTCTCCCTGGTCTTGTCCAGGGGCACGGCGACGAGGAAGGCGGCGCGGGACACCTCGCCGGTGAGGTTGTTGCGCAGGGCGAGGGGGACGGTCAGCACCCGTACGGGGGTGCCGTCCTGCGCGGTCCCGTCGCGGTAGACCCCTTCGTTGTCGCCCGCGTCGTCGATCACGTTCTCGTCGGCCCGGGTGACCTTGACGACGCCCCGGGACTCGCCGAGGACACAGGCGGTCCCGTCGGGCGTGATCGCCTGGGAGTAGGCGTTGCGGTAGCCGTTGAAGCCGCTCTGCGGGCTCTGGGTGCAGTTGAGCAGGGCGTTCTCGATGCCCGCCCGCTGGGCCGGGCCGATCGCCGACGCCTTCTCCAGCTCGCTGTCCAACTGGTCGTACAGCTTGCCCTGCACCACGAACCAGCAGGTCACCGATACCGCCGCGACGGCGAACGCCACCGCCGCCGCCACCAGCAGCGACAGTCGCGTCCGGATCGGCAGCGCGCGGAACCGGCGGAGCACCTTGTTCACTCGGCCCCGCCCTGGCGCAGGACGTAGCCCACGCCCCGCACGGTGTGCACGAGCCGCGGCTCGCCGCCGGCCTCGGTCTTGCGGCGCAGGTACATCACGTACACGTCCAGCGAGTTGGAGCTCGGCTCGAAGTCGAAGCCCCACACGGCCTTCAGGATCTGCTCGCGGGTGAGCACCTGGCGCGGGTGGGCCATGAACATCTCCAGCAGGGTGAACTCGGTGCGGGTCAGCTCCACCGGGCGCGTGCCCCGGGTCACCTCCCGGGTGACGAGGTCCATCCGCAGGTCGGCGAAGGCGAGCGCCTCGTCCCGCCGCGCCTCGGCGGACACGGCGGCGGCGTAGGAGCTGCGCCGCAGCAGGGCGCGGATACGGGCGAACAGCTCGTCCAGTTCGAACGGCTTGACCAGGTAGTCGTCGGCCCCGGCGTCCAGCCCGGTGACGCGGTCGCCGACCGTGTCGCGGGCGGTGAGCATGAGGATCGGCGTGGTGTCCCCGGTGCCGCGGACCCGCCGGGCGGCCGTGAGGCCGTCCATGCGGGGCATCTGGATGTCGAGGACGATCAGGTCGGGCCGGTAGGCAGCCGCCTTGTCGAGGGCGTCGGCGCCGTCGACGGCCACTTCCGTGTCGTAGCCCTCGAAGGCGAGGCTGCGCTGGAGTGCTTCGCGTACCGCCGGCTCGTCGTCGACGATCAGGATGCGCTGGGGGTCACGGTCGCCTTCGGCGGGGCTCATGGGCGTGGCTTCCTCGGTCGGGAGTCGGGCGGGCGGGACGCTCTCAGCGTCGCACGTCCGCCCGGCGGCGCCGGGCCCGGGCGGCACGCTTGGCGGCACCGCGGCCGGCCGTGCCCCGCGCCGCCACCTCCGGTGCCCGGCCGCCGTCCGCCGCCGGCGGGTGCAGTTCGTACGCCACGCCGAGGGCCAGTGCGAGACCGGCGGCGCCGGCCCCGGTCGCCGGGTGCGGAACCTGCTTGATCATGACGTGCTCCTCGGGAGGGGGCGGGCGGGTCAGCTGCCGGAGCCGCCGGCCCGCAGCGTGGCGAGGTCGGACTTGACGGTGTCGACCGGGATGGCGAAGCCGAGGCCGACGCTGCCCGCGTCGGAGGAGCCGGAGCCCGCGGCCGAGTACATCGCCGAGTTGATGCCGATGATGTTGCCGTTCATGTCGATGAGGGCGCCGCCGGAGTTGCCCGGGTTGAGGGAGGCGTCCGTCTGGATCGCCTTGTACGTCGTCGTGGACGACCCGGTGTCGCCGTTGAACTGCCGGCCGCCGAACTCGAACGGCCACCCGCCGTCCGGCCGCTGCTGCTGCCCGCCCTCGTCGGTGGAGACGGTGACGTCCCGGTCGAGGGCGGAGACGATGCCGCTGGTCACGGTGCCGGTCAGCCCTTCGGGCGAGCCGATCGCCACGACGGTGTCGCCGACCTGGACGCGGGAGGAGTCACCGAGGCTCGCCGCCTTGAGCCCCGAGGCGTTCTCCAGCTTGATCAGCGCGAGGTCCTTCGCCGGGTCGGTGCCGACGACCCGCGCGCTGTACTTCGTGCCGTCGCTCGTGCGCACCGAGACCGAGGAGGCGCCGGCGATCACGTGGTTGTTGGTGACGATCTCGCCGTCACCGGTGATGATCACGCCGGAGCCGGTCGACGCGCCGTTGCCGAGCGTCGCGTTGATCTCGACGATGCTGGGGCTGACGGCGGCGGCGATGGCCGCGATGTCGCCCTTCTTGGCGGCCGGCACCACGTTGGTGGCGGCGGTGGCCGCCACGGCGGTGTCGTCACCGACGAGTTCCTGGATCCCGTAGGCGGTGCCGCCGCCGATCGCCGCGGCCACGATGGCCACGGCCGCCAGCAGCCCCACGGGGCCTCGGGTCCGCCTGCGCCTGCCCTGCGCGGGGGGCGTCGGCTGGTGCGCCGTCGGCTGGTGCGCCGGCGGGGCCGGCCATTCCGGATTCACGTAAGGGTTCTCCGTCATGGCACCGAGCTTTCCGCCCGACCATGAGAGCCGCCTGAGGGCGGTCTGAGAACCCGGCCAGAAGTGCGTTCGCCCTACATGAGGGCGCGCTACACGCACCCACAGGACCGGCGCGTGACCAGCCGGGACGGGAACGTCTTCAGCCGCTCCCGCCGGGAGCCCGCGACGCGCAGTCCGTCGTCCAGGACCAGGTCGACGGCGGCGCGGGCCATGTCCGAGCGGTCCGAGCCGACCGTCGTCAGCGGCGGGTCGGCCAGCGCCGCTTCCTTGATGTCGTCGAACCCGGCCACCCCCAGCTCGCCGGGGACGTCGATCCGCAGTTCCCGGGCCGCCCGCAGCAGGCCGATCGCCTGGTCGTCGGTGGAGCAGAAGATCGCCGGGGGCCGCTCCGGCCCGGCGAGTATCTTCAGCGCCACCTCGTAGGCGTCGTACCGGTTGTAGGGCGCCTCGAAGAGCCGTCCCTCGGTGGACAGGCCGGCCTCCTCCATCGCGCGCTTCCAGCCCTCGACGTGGTCGGAGACCGGGTCGCCGACGGCCGGTGTCTGCGCCGTACCGCCCATACAGGCCACGTACTCGTAGCCGTGCTCCAGCAGGTGCCGCACGGCCTGCCGGGCGCCGCCCCGGTCGTCGAGGACCACGGCGACGTCGTCCATGGCCTCGGGCCGCTCGTGCAGCAGCACCACCCGGGCGTCCCAGGCGTCGATCTCGGCGGCGGCCAGGTCGTTCAGCGCGTGTGAGACGAGGATGAGGCCGGAGACCCGCATCCCGAGGAACGCCCGCAGGTAGTGGACCTCGCGCTCGCCGATGTAGTCGGAGTTGCCGACGAGCACCATCTTCCCGCGCTCGGACGCGGCCTGTTCGACCGCGTGCGCCATCTCCGCGAAGAACGGCTGGCGCGCGTCCGGCACGATCAGGCCTATGAGGTCGGTGCGCCGCGAGGCCATCGCCTGGGCCACCCGGTCGGGCCGGTACCCCAGCTCCTTGATGGCGGCGAGGACACGCTCGCGCGTGGCCGGGGCGACCGGCCGGGGTCCGTTGTTGATGACGTAGCTGACGACGGCGGTGGAGGTACCCGCCAGCCGTGCCACATCGTCCCGAGTCACCTTGGCCACGCGCGGAGTCTACGCGGAGAGACCGCCTCTGGGCAGGGCGTGAAGGAGCCCGGCCCGACCGTCCCGAGGGGTGGACGGCGCCTCGTGGGCGCCCCGCGCCGGGCCCCGCGCCGGTGTCACGCCTCGGCGGACACTTCCTCGGCACCCACGACGGCCGACTTGTCCGAATCGACACTCTTCGTCCGGTCCGCCTTGGTCTTGGCCTCCTCGGCGGCGCGCTCCACCTTCTCCGGCGTAACGAATCGATAACCGACGTTCCGGACGGTGCCGATCAGCGACTCGTGCTCGGGGCCGAGCTTGGCGCGCAGCCGCCGCACGTGCACGTCGACCGTCCGGGTGCCGCCGAAGTAGTCGTACCCCCAGACCTCCTGCAGCAGCTGGGCGCGGGTGAAGACCCGGCCCGGGTGCTGGGCCAGGTACTTCAGCAGCTCGAACTCCTTGAAGGTCAGGTCGAGGACCCGGCCCTTGAGCTTGGCGGAGTAGGTCGCCTCGTCGACCGAGAGGTCGCCGTTGCGGATCTCCATCGGGGAGTCGTCGTTGACGATCTGCTGCCGGCCCATCGCCAGCCGCAGCCGCGCCTCGACCTCGGCCGGTCCGGCGGTGTCCAGGAGTACGTCGTCGATGCCCCAGTCGGCGGTGACGGCGGCGAGGCCGCCCTCGGTGACGACCAGGACGAGCGGGCAGCCCGGCCCGGTGGAGCGCAGCAGCTGGCAGAGGCTGCGCACCTGGGGCAGGTCGCGGCGGCCGTCGACGAGGATGACGTCGGCGCCCGGGGTGTCGACAAGGGCGGGGCCCTCGGCGGGGGCCACCCGCACGTGGTGCAGCAGCAGGCCGAGGGCGGGAAGCACCTCCGTCGACGGCTGGAGGGCGTTGGTCAGGAGCAGCAGAGAACTCATATGTCTGGTTCCTCCTCGGTCCCTGCGAGGACGTGTTCGGCACAGCACCTGCTCTGCGATCCCGAAGGCCCATACACGAGCGTTCGCCTGGGGTTTCCCGCTTCGTATACAACGCTTCCGAAAGCACAAAAGGACCCGGGGGCTACGCTGCCCGAGTCCTCTGCCCAGCAGAATAGCCGACATGAGCGACGGTCCGGCAGGTCATGTGGCACGTTCCACCGTTCGTCCGTATGGCGAGACGACCCAACACGCACCATTGCGGACGTTTCTGCGCACGGCCGACGGGGTTTCGGTCGATTTCGTATACGACCCGCCCGCGGTTGTATACGACGCCTCCCGGCCACCCTCCGGTGACCTGGTGTTCGTCGTCGCGCACGGCTTCACCGGCGACGTGGACCGGCCACACGTACGGAGGGTGGTGGCGGGTCTGCGGCGTCACGGGGCCGTCGCCGCCTTCTCCTTCCGCGGCCACGGCGCCTCCGGCGGCCGCTCCACGGTCGGCGACCGCGAGGTCCTCGACCTGGACGCGGTGGTCCGCCGGGTCCGCGACCTCGGGCACCGGCGCGTGGTCACCGTCGGCTTCTCGATGGGCGGCTCGGTCGTCCTGCGGCACGCGGCGCTGCACGCCGGGACGGTGTCCGCGGTGGTCTCCGTCAGTGCCCCCGCCCGCTGGTACTACCGGGGCACCGCCCCCATGCGCCGCCTGCACTGGCTGGTGACCCGCCCGGCCGGCCGCCTGGTCGGCCGCTACGGCTTCCGCACCCGCATCCACCACCGCGACTGGGACCCGGTCCCGCTGTCCCCCGTGGAGGCGGTCCCCAGGATCGCCCCCACCCCGCTCCTCGTCGTCCACGGCGACAGCGACGGCTACTTCCCGCTCGACCACCCGCGCGCCCTCGCCGACGCCTCCGCCGGCCACGCCGACCTGTGGCTGGAGCCCGGCATGGGCCACGCCGAGCACGCGACCGACGAGGCGCTGCTGGACCGCATCGCGGACTGGGCCCGGTCGGCGGCCGACGCCGCCGACCGGGCCCGGCGGGGAACCTGACCGCCCGCTCCGGCGGTTCTCCGGCCCCTCGAGCAGGTCTCCGGCGTCTACGGCAGGTCCCGCGTCGTACTGGCCACCAGACGGCCGATCTCGAACCCCTCCAGGCGGGCGGTGTGAGCGGCGGCCGCTCCCGGCACCAGAAGGTCGGCCTGGCCGCCGGCGAGGTCGACGGAGGCGCGGGGACGCTGGTCGAGGTAGACGTCGACCCGGTCCACGTTCTCGGCCGTGAGCCGCAGATGCAGGGCGCCGTCGGCGGGGACGGCCTCCGTGAGGTTCACGGCGTGCGGAGCCATGCCCTGCAGAAGCCGCCCCGCGTGGTCGAGGAGGTCGGCGTTGCCCTCCAGCAGGTCGCGGCGGGTCATCCGGTGCGTCTCGTCGGGGACGACCCCGAGGTCCTCCACCGGGGTGCCCGAGTTCGGCCCGACCCGCAGCGTGCGGCGGATCGACACTCGCATCCCGGCACCGGCCGGCAGCGGCAGATAGGGCGTGGCCGGGTCGTCCGCCATGAAGTCGGACAGCAGCTCCTGCGTCCAGACGTTGGCGCCGCCGGCGCCCGTGTTGTCGTCGGTGCCGAGCACGGGGCCGATCCCGTGATCCTGGAAACCCGCCGCGAAGATGTCCGTGGCCGAGTAACAGCGGGCGTTGGTGATCAGGACGACCGGCCCGAAGTACTGCTGGCCGATGGCGTTGGCACCCTTCTCCGGGGTGATCGGGAAGGCGGCCGAGAACACCGATCCGGTCTCCAGCGACTGTTCCATCGACGGGACCCAGGAGCCCAGGTCCAGCCCGGGGTCCCTTTGATGAAGTCGGCAGATCCGCAGGTTGAGGGGCGTGTTGAGGAACTGCACGGGTTCCGGGGTGATCCGCCGCGGTGTCAGCGTCTGCAGGGTGAACTCGGCCGCGTGGATGTGCCCGCCCCCGTTGTCCCGGACGTCCACGACGAGGCCGCCCTGCGGCAGCCGGCGCACGAGCCGGACGAACTCGGCGACGAAGGCTCCGGGGCTGTCGACGTTGAACGTGAAGATGCGGAGGTGGCCGAAGACCCCGGACGCCGTCCGGACGGTCCGGGCCCGGAACACCGAGGGCATGGTGGTGACGACCTCACCCGCCCCCAGGTCCGGCACCGGTGCGTCCGCCTCGGCGGCCTGTGCCTGGGCGACCACCTGCGGCGCGAACAGCAGCACCTTGGCCCGCTGGGTCTCGTCGCCGTCGAGGTCGAGGCCCTGGAACACGGCCGTGTCCCGGCGGGCGGCGACGAAGGAGGGCAGGTTCTCCACGATCTGCCAGCTCAGCCGGATCTCCCGGGCTGTCCCCGCGAGGTCGAGGTAGCTGACGGTCACCCACTCCTCCAACGGAGGCAGGTGGATGACCAGCGGGCGCACGGTCAGCGACTGCACACCCCGGCTGCGGCGGGCCGCCGCGTTGCCGCCGGCGAACCGGGCCGCGTTGAGGTCGACGGCGTCCAGGACGGGAATGCCGCTCCAGTGAGTGATCTCGACCCCCGGCTCGAACCCGGGCGCGGAGAAGCCCTGGGCGACATGGGTGACCAGGAAACGGGTTCGGTCGTCTTCCGTGCAGGGCTCCACCAGGAAGGGCAGGAAGGCGATCTTGCCGATGAACGGCTCGGGCAGCAGGTAGTTGGTGTGCAGGTCGCGCACGGAGTGGAAGATCTCCGACATCTCGGCGTGGAAGAGCCACTCCCGCGGCATGGTCCGCGGCGTCTGCCGCTCCAGGCGCCGGTGCAGCAGCCGCAGCCGCTGGACCGGGTTGACGGCGTGCATCGCGGTTTTCAGCGGGAGGTGGACGTAGTTCTGCTCCAGCAGGACGAGGGCCTGGTCGACGAGGCGCCGGCGGTCCTCCAGGGACAGCCGTCCCGCGCCCTCCAGGAAGGCGGGCAGGGGAGCCGCGCCGCGCAGGTGGTCCCGCACCGGTTCCGCCGCGTTACGGGGGAACTCGCGTGCGCTGTCGTGAGCCGTGGGGGTCATGGTGATACGCCGGTCCTTCACGATCGGGGCGGGCCCGGGCCGGGCGGGCACCCGGCCCGGGCCCCGGCGGGGTCAGCTCCACCGGATGTCGGCCGTGGACTCCAGCGGCGCCCGGTCCGCGGCGGCCTCGGGCACCTGGAGCGTGTCGCCCTTGTGCAAGGCGGCGGGGAAGCGCAGCCGGGTACGGTCCTCGACCTCGCCGAGGGTGACCTGGAAGACCCGGAACTCGTCCAGCTCCAGCGCCTCCAGCTGGTCCAGGTTCTGGGTGAGCAGGAACGCCTTGACCTTGAGCTCTCCGTTCTCGGTGAAGGCGATCACCTTGTAGAACTCGCGGGGTACGGGCACGTCCCGGTAGACGCGGTCGTCGTCCTGGAAGACGGGGCCGCCGATGACGCTGATCCGCAGGTCGTCGACGTCGACGTCGGCGAAGACGGCGTCCTCCAGCTCGCCCCACACCCCGTTTCTGGCGCTCTGGTTGAAGTCGTCCATCTGCGGGGTGATGTTGGTGTAGAAGAACGAGTCGGTGTTGGCCTTCCGGGCCTCCGGCAGGCTCCCCCAGAGCAGGTCGGCGCGGCGGGCGATGTGCCCGCGGTCGAGCCGGTTGGCCTGGTACAGCTCGTTGCCGACCTGGGCGGTGCCGGGCAGCCGCGGATCCTTGACGAAGGGGATGCCGCTGCGGCTGAGCTTCTTCAGCGAGGCGCCGTCGACGTTCCAGGCCACCCAGAACGGGAAGCGCCGAGGCTCGCTCAGGGCGAGGGAGAAATGCGTGTAGGGGATCACCGGCGAGCCGCCCAGCAGTACGGCGTCCTGGGCCAGGTCGGTGTCCAGCTCAGGGGGCTCGATCCGTTCGCCGAGGAACCCGGCGTCGTAGCCGGCGATGATCTCCAGCTCCTCCGGAGCCGGCTGGGTGAGGGTGATGTCGAGCTTCTCGAACACCGAGGTCGACAGGCAGGCCAGCGCGTGCTCGTCGGGGTCACCGGTGCCCTCGCCGGCGAAGTGCAGCCCGGCCATCACCGTGCTGACGCGGTCGCCCTCCTTGAACAGCCAGGCCGCCCCGGAGTCACCGCCGCTGCTGACCTCGCCGTCCGACGACGGATGGTCGGGGTCCGGGCCGATCTCGAAGCAGCCCACGGTCCTGACGCCGGTCACCCCGCCGTAGTCGATCTTCGCCACGGTGTCGACGCGGCGGACGACGCCGTGGGTGACCCCGGTCGACCGGCCGCTCTTGACCACCTTGTCGTCGAGCTCGGGTTCCCCGAGGGTCCGGGGTGCGACATCCAGTTCGAGGAGTTCCGGGAAGAAGTGGCGGTTCTCCACGGTCGCCACCGCGCAGTCGCCGGCCACGCCGAGGTGCGAGCGCTTGAGCACACCCAGACGGTTGCGGTCGACGCGGTTGTCGTCCCGGGTGCCGGGCTGCACCACCTCCACGCCCAGCTCCCCGAACGGGCCCTGCAGCACATGCCAGTTGCTCAGTACGTACGGTGTGCCGTCGGCCCTGTCGAAGACGACGCACCCGATGGTGCCCGCCGAGACCGTCACCGCGCCGACGCTGGCCCCCGGCCGTATCGGGTCGAGCCGGGTCTTGCGCAGGGGGCTCTCCACCTCGGGCACCGTGCGGAAGCTCGGCTGGTAGGTGCGCTCGACGACATCGGTCGGCACCTCATGGCCGTCGACGGTGATCGTGGCCGGGATCAGGGACGTGCCCAGGGACTCCAGCACCTCCGGCTCGGCCTTGGCCGCCACGGTGAACTGCAGCGCCACCTCCTCGCCCCGCTCCCCGTCGGTGATCTTCCGGCCGATGCCGACGGAGGTGATGTTCGGGTCCTCCAGCAGGTGCGGGCCCCGGGTGCGGATGTACTGCCGCAGCGAGGCGACGAGTTCGTCGTCGGGGGAGGAGGCCCGGGGGGAGGTCCGGCGCGCCGAGGCGGGCCGCGGTGCGGATGTCGGGGCGCCCTTGGAGACGGCCTTCGACGCTGTCTTCTTCGTGGTTCTCGTGGCCATGACGGCCACATCCCTTCGTCGGCGGGACGTCAGGGGGCGAGCACCGGAAAGTGGGTGACCGGTGCGACTCCGAGGAGTGGTGGAGGTGAGAACGGCAGCCGGGACACGTCACCGGACCTGCGGTGGAGGACGTCGTCGCGCCCCTCACCTCCATCATCGGTGAGGGGCGCGGAGAAGCAAGTCGACGTTGGGGCTACGGCTCCACGACGACTTCCTGGGCGGCGGCCGTGTCGCCCGCGACCAGGGGGGCGTCGAGCGGCACGTTGCGCTTGACGAGGGCGAGGGCGACCGGGCCCAGCTCGTGGTGGCGGACCGACGTCGTCACGAAGCCGATCCTGCGGCCGTCGGGCCCGTCCGCCGCGAGCCGGAGCTCCGTGCCCGGCGCCGGGAGGTGCACCTCGCTGCCGTCGAGGTGCAGGAAGACCAGGCGGCGCGGCGGCTTGCCGAGGTTCTGCACCCGGGCGACCGTCTCCTGGCCCCGGTAGCAGCCCTTCTGCAGGTGGACGGCCGAGCCGATCCAGCCCAGCTCGTGCGGGATCGTGCGGTGGTCCGTCTCGAAGCCGAGGCGGGGCCGGTGGTGCTCGACGCGCAGCGCCTCGTACGCCAGCAGCCCGGCCGGTGACCCGACCCGCTCGGCGAAGGCCTCCAGGTCCTCGCGCGGCAGGAACAGGTCCCGCCCGTAGGGCGTCTCCCGTACGACGACGCCGTCCGGGACCGGGGCGATGGAACCGGCGGGCAGGTGCACCACCGCGATGTCGTCGGTGCGGTCGGCGACCTCGACCCGGTAGAAGAACTTCATCGACTCCAGGTAGGCGACCAGCGCCTCCCGGGTGCCGGGCTCGACGTGCGCCCAGACCGTCTCGCCGTCGTCGACGAGATACAGCGCGTGCTCGATGTGCCCGTGCGCGGAGAGGATCAGCGCCTCGGTGGCCCGCCCGGCGGGCAGGTCGCTGACGTGCTGGGTGAGCAGCAGGTGCAGCCAGCTCAGCCGGTCGGCGCCGGACACGGTGATCACCCCTCGGTGCGAGAGGTCGACGAATCCGGTGCCGTCGGCGAGGGCGCGCTGCTCGCGGAACAGATCGCCGTAATGGGCGGCGACGCCTTCGTCCACACCCTCGGCGGGGACGGCGCCGGGCAGGGACAGCAGGGGGCTCTTCATACCCCTAGCCTACGACCCGGTAGTTGAACCCTTCAGAGCACAGCTCCGGCACCGCCCGAAGATCGCGAAGTGCTTCATGTCGGTCTCGAAGCCGAACTCGTCCCGCAGCTTGGCGGTGAACTCGGCGGCCACCTTCAGATCGGCCTCGATCACGTTCTCGCAGTCCCGGCAGACCAGGTGGATGTGGTGGTGCCGGTCCGCGAGGTGGTAGGTCGGCGCCCCGTGCCCCAGGTGCGCGTGGGAGACCAGCCCGAGCTCCTCCAGGAGTTCGAGCGTCCGGTACACCGTCGAGATGTTGACCCCCGACGCGGTCCGGCGGACCTCGCCGAGAATGTCGTCGGGGGTCGCGTGCTCCAGGGACTCCACGGCTTCGAGCACGAGTTGCCGCTGCGGCGTCAGCCGGTAGCCGCGCTGCCGCAGATCGCTCTTCCAGTCAGTGCTCACCACACCGGAAAGTCTAGGACCACTCGAAGGCCCGCCTACTTGAAGAAGGCGATCCCGTCGTCCGGCATGTCCTCCGGGAGGGCCTTCGCCCAGCGCTCCACGTCCTCCGGGGTGACGACCTTCTTCAGCTGGGCCGACATGTACGGGCGCAGCGGGACCTCGGGGGTCTGCTTCTCACCGACCCACATCAGGTCGCTCTTGACGTACCCGTAGAGCCGCTTGCCGCCGTTGTACGGCTGGGAGGCGGCCGTCCGGGCCACGGCGTCGGTGACCAGGTCGATCTGCGGCTTCTGGTGGGCCATCTCGCCGTACCAGATCTCGATGACGCCGTCGTCGCGGGTCATCGTCACCTCGACCTTGCGCTCGGCGTCGATCCGCCAGTAGCCGTGCTCGGACTCCAGCGGACGGACCTTGTTGCCGTCCTTGTCCAGCACCCAGGTCGCGGAGTGGTACTCCAGGAAGTCCCGGCCGTCGTGGGTGAAACTGACCTCCTGGCCGAAGTTGCACTTCTCGGCGCCGGGGAAGTCGTGCACACCCGCACCCGCCCAGTTGCCGAGCAGGAAGGCGAGGGGGACGAGGTCCTTGTGGAGGTCGGACGGAATCTCGATCATGAGGGGTTCCTAGCTATGGATCAGCGCTGGCCCTGGTACAGCTTCTTCACGGTCAGACCGGCGAAGGCGAGCACGCCGACGCAGACCAGGACCAGCAGGGACTCGAAGAAGATCTCCACGGGTTGCTCCTCGGATGAGCGGAGTGGGGTACGTACGTACAGGGCCGGGCCCCAGCTTACGCGGCCGGGGCCCGGCCCTCCTTGTGAGGTACGCCCCCGCCCCGCTCACCCCAGCAGCTGGCTCTGCAACACGACCGTCTGCTGGAAGGGCACGGCCGCGGCACCGCCCTTGCGGGACTGCACGACGAGGGCGACGACGTCGCCGGCGGTCAGGTAGGCGTAGCGGACCTGCTCGTCGCCGTAGGGTTCCTTCTCGACGTGGGGGGACCGTTCCACGTTCCGGACGTCGGCGTTCTCCGGGAAGTCCTCGTCGAGTTCGACCTCGTCCGTGCCGCGCACGCGGTAGGCCGGATCGCCGTACCGCACCAGCTCGTCCGACAGGCTCTCCGCGACCTCCGCCGTGCTGAAGCGCAGCAGGTAGACGCGGGTGTGGGTGCCGTCCGGGGTGGTCCAGCCACGCGCCGCCACGTGCCGCAGCCCGTAGTCCTTCAGCTGCTGGGCCAGGCCGGCGCGGTCGTTCTCGTCCGGGAACTCCGCGAGGAGGTCCTTCGTCGCCAGCCACCCGTCGGTGCCGCGCAGCGCCTTGTCCTCCGTCGCGCCCTTCGGTGCCGGCAGCACCAGGGCGCGCAGGTCGGCGTGGTGGGTACCGGCCTCGTTGTCCACCGCGAACGGTCCCGGGCTGCCGGAGGGCAGCGGCGGCCGGCTCAGCGCCGGGTACTCCCACCGCCCGTCCGACTCGGTCGCCAGTCCCGGCACGTCGGTGCGCTCCATCCGCGTGATGCCGTACGCCGTTCCGGCCCCCGCCGTGGCGAAGACGACGACGGCGGCGGTCCATCGCAGCACGGCCCGCAGGACCCGGCGGTCCTTCTTGACCGGGGCCGGGGCCGGGGCCTGTTCCGGTGCTTCGGGCGGGGGCGGGGCCTGCGGTGGCATCGGGGGGAGTGGCGGAGGTGCGGGGACGCCGTCCGGGGCGGCCCCCGAACCGTGCTCGTCGCTCACCGGACCGTCCGTGGTCTGCGGCTCGGACTGGGGCTGCTCGGTCATACGGCCGCTCCCGGGGCCTTGATGCGGTCCAGTTGATTGGCCAGCAGGCGCGGGACGTAGTCCGTCAACGCCTCGCTCTCGCCAGACGCCGTGAGGTTGACCAGGACGTCTCCCACGTACCCGGAGCAGATCATCGCGTCGAGCGCCTCCTCGTCGTCCTCGTCCTCGTCCGCGTCCTCCTTGGGCGGCAGGAAACACTTGGTGTTCTTGTGGTCCTCGACCTCGGGACCCTTGCGTATGGCGTCGAGATCCGCCAGGAAGTCGTTCTGCCAGCTGGAGGCGTCACGGACGGCCGACTTGTTGTCCATCTGCGTGAGGACGATGCTCACCGTGACCCCGTCGGAGCCGTAGGGGCCCGCGTAGCTGCGCATCGCCATCCCCCGGACGCGCTCCTTGTCGATCTCCTTCTCCAGCTGCTTGCGCTCGGTGCGGGGCAGATCGCTGAACGCCTGCTTGCGCAGCGCCGCGGCCCGCTTCCCGCTCAGCTGGGCGTCCGCGCCGAAGTCCTCCAGGTCCGGGCCCCGGTCCCACTCGGTGTCGTACGGCACGATCACGCCGGCGAGTCCGGTCGGGCTGGGCGGCACGGCGGTCGGCGCGGTCTCCTCGGGGAACGCCCACACGGGGTCTCCGGCGTCCCGGTCGGCGTCCCGCACGGTGACGACGGTGTACCCGACCCCGGCGACCACCGCCCCCACGACGAGCGCCGCGCCGGCGGCGGTGGCGATCCGGCCCCACCGCACGGGCTTCTTCACGGGCTGCGGCGGGACATCGGGTGCCGCTTCCTCCTGCGCCTCGCTCAGGACGACGGGCTCGGTCCGGTTCTCGCTCACAGCCGCTCCATCTGCCGCTTGGCCAGGTCCATGATCGTCGCCTTGGCGATCGGCTTGCTGGAGTAGACCCAGACCCCCATCACGGTGTCCCCGCGCCACGCGTAGGCCTCCGCCCCGTACAGGGGCAGGTATCCCGGCTTCTCCTCCGGTGTGCGGTGGACGTACACCATGCCGTTCTCCGTGCCCGGGACCGGCCAGCTGTCGGTGTCGGACTCGTTGTCCGCCCAGCGCTCGGACGTCTCCACCCGGTGGTCGACCACCATGTCCTCCTCCTGGCGGAACTGGGCCAGCTGGATCTCCACGGTGTAGCTGTTGCCGACCTCCCAGCCGGTGGTGACGGCGCGGCGGAACTCGTCGTCGAGGAGGGCGCCGAAGGCCCGCACGGGCTTGTCGAAGTAGTTGGCGTACTCATACATCGGGAGCCAGCCGTCGTTGCCCTTGAGCCCGTCCACGTCCTTCGCGCCGCGGGGCTTGTCCAGCAGCAGTTCGCGCAGGTCGCCGTCCATCCTGACCTGCCGGTCCCGAGCGGCCGACAGCGGCTTCGGCGCCGGCCCCTTCGCCTGCGGCAGCGTGGGCTGCGACAGCGGGGGCAGCGCGGTGGCGTTCCGGTCCGCCTGGATCAGGTATCCGGTACAGCCGCCCGCGACGGCACCGAGCACGGCGGCGGACGCGATCAGCAGCGTCGTACGCCCGCGCCGGCGCCGTGGTCTTTCCGCGGGTACGGATTCCGGAACGGGGTCCGGTGCCGATTCCGTTACCGATTCGGGTATTTCCAAGACATCCCCCACAAATGTGAAGCGCGCACTCCGCATACGCGCTTCACAGGGGACTCATGTACAACACCGTGAGTTGTGCATTCTTCGATCACGAGTTGGTCTCATCCGGGAAGGGCTCCTCGCCGCACACCCCCGACGAAGGCCGCCCAGGCGGCAGTTGAGAGGAGGAGGGGGGTGCGGGTGGTGTCCTTGCTGTCCCGGACGGGGGTGAGGGAGGGCACGGCTTCGGCGACTTCGAGGCACGCGCCGCCATCCGGATTGCTGTAGCTGCTCTTGCGCCACGTCAGACCGTTCAGGTCGATGGATCGCACGGCGTCTCCTCCAACATCCGCAGGATGAACTTCCGTGACTGGGCGGGATTCAGAGCCGCGTCACGCATCGAATCGTACGCACGGTGCAGTCGCTCGACAGAGGCGCATTCCTCGACCAGTTCGCCTCGCAGGGCGTTCTCCGTGTACGCCACGGTCCGTCCGTCCGGCAGCCGCAGGAACATCACGTCGGTGCTCACCAAGCCGTACAGTCCGACATGTTGAGGCAGCACTTGGATGGTGACGCTCGACCGCTCCGACACCTCCAACAGGTGCTGCAGCTGCCTCGTCCAGGCGCCGGGGTCCAGCAGGGGGGTCCGCAGAGCGGCCTCAGCGAGCAAAGCGCGGAAAGCAGGAGCCTCGCGCCCCTCCAGCAACTGCCGTCGCCCGGTTCGCGCCTCGATCTGCCGGTCCAGTTCGTCGCCGTCGGCCCCGCCGATTGCGAGCACTTCCCGGGCGTACTCGGCGGTCTGGAGCAGGCCGTGGACGGTGCTGACCCCGAAGTGCCACAAGCTCACCGCCTCCGACTCAAGGATCATGTACCGCCGGTACTGCTCCTTGAACTGCGTGGGGTCACCCATCGCCAGCTCCCACAGCGTCAGCAGCAGGCCCCGCGTGCCGTAGTACCGGTCCAGGGCCTCGGCGATCTCCGGGCTCCCCAGCGTGTGTCCGTTCTCCAGGCGGCTGAAGACGGAGGAGTCCCAGCCCACCGCATCGGCCAACTCCCGAAGCGTCAGGCCCTTTTCGGTGCGCAGTAAGCGCAGCTCCTCCGCGTAGCGCAGCCGCGGTTCCTGGCTCTTGCCCGTGATCGCCCGCCTCGGCGGCATGGCACCCCCTCGCTTGTTGCGCTTGTTGCGTTTAGACCGCCCCTTGTTGCGTTAAGCCCCGTCAACGCCCCGACGGCCCCCGCCCTGCGCCATCCTCGTATCAGCCCAGGAATACGCAGAGTAGTGCAACTGGTGCTTTCCGTATATATGTTGGACGAAAGGGTGGAAAAGTCATGCCTGTTATCGACGATGACCTGAGCCGGCCGCCGCAGCCCGTCCCCGGCTGCGCCACCTGCGCCGAGCTGCTGGTGCTGCGGGAGGCCGCGCGGGCCGCGTACGACCGGAGCGCGGAGACCGACGCGAACGTGCTGCTGCGCCGCCATCAGAGGAAGGACCACCGCGCGTGAGCGAACGGGTGCCGTACGCGCTGCCGCCCTTCCACCCGGGCTACCCGCCCCGGCCACCGGCTCCGTCCCCGCCGCCCCCGCCGGCTCCGCCGGAGCCCCGCCGGGCGGTGCGGGTGGTGCGACGCGGGCGACACGGGCTGCTCACCGTGCTCGGCGTCGCCGTACTGCTGCTGGGACTACCCTTCCGCCCATGGACAAGAGGCTCGTGATCAAGGTGACGGCGGGGGCCGACGCGCCCGAGCGGTGCTCCCAGGCGTTCACGGTGGCGGCGGTGGCCGTGGCCAGCGGCGTCGAGGTGTCGCTGTGGCTGACCGGGGAGTCGGCGTGGTTCGCGCTGCCCGGGCGGGCGGCCGAGTTCGAGCTGCCGCACGCGGCGCCGCTGCCGGACCTGATCGAGTCGATCATGGCGGGCGGGCGCGTCACCCTGTGCACGCAGTGCGCGGCCCGGCGCGAGATCACCGAGAAGGACGTGATCGAGGGCGTACGGATCGCCGGCGCACAGGTCTTCGTGCAGGAGGCGCTCGGGGACGAGACGCAGGCGCTCGTCTACTGAGACCGGCTCAGTCCCGGACGGGGACCCGCCTACTGGCGCGGGCGCCGTTTCTTGCCGTCCAGCTCGTCCCACCACTCGTCGGACTTCGGATCCCCGGAGGGGTCGTCCCACCAGCGGTCCTCCGGGCCCCGCCGGTTGGCGACCATCGCGGCGAGGGGTGGGATGACCATCGCTACCAGACACATCGCGACCGCGGCCGGGATCGACCAGATGCGGACGACTCCCCAGGCCAGGACGAAGAGGCCCAGGCACGTCGCCATCATGGCGAAGTAGATGTGACGCCGGCGTGCGTACATGGGTCCAGGGTAGGTCGGCCGAGCCCAGTAGCCTGAAGCCGACACAGCCCGACCGACATGACAGACCAGAGGGACGAGATGGCCAAGGTCACGGTGCGCTACTGGGCCGCCGCCAAGGCTGCCGCCGGGGTCGCCGAGGAGCCGTACGACGCGGACACCCTCGCCGGCGCGCTCGCGGCGGTACGGGAACGGCACCCCGGGGAACTCACGCGCGTGCTGCTGCGCTGCTCGTTCCTGGTGGACGGCGACCCCGTGGGGACGCGTGAGCATGACACGGTACGGCTGGCCGAGGGCGGCACGGTCGAGGTGCTCCCGCCGTTCGCAGGAGGGTGAGCAGACCGATGTCCGACCAGCCTTACCAGCCCTACCAGGGCCAAGAGGGGTACGACCCGTATCAGGGTCAGCAGCAGCACGACCCGTACGGGCAACCCCAGTACCAGCAGCCCCAGCATCACCAGCAGGAGCAGCCCCCCTACCAGCAGCAGCCCCAATACCAGCAGCAACCGCAGTACCAGCAGCAGCCCCAATACCAGCAGCAACCGCAGTACCAGCAGCAGTACACGCAGTACCCCCAGGCCCAGCAGGGCTACGACGAGGCCCAGCAGTACACCCAGCAGTGGCAGGGGCAGACCTGGGAGACCAGCGTGCAGCCGCCGGTGCCGGTGGCGGACGCCGCGCAGACCTCGTACCTCGCGCAGCCGAACCAGGCACCCGCCCCGGCCGCCGCCACCGAGGAACCGGCCCCGGCCTACGGCCCCGCCACCCTCGCCGGGAACTCCCGGATCACCGACGCCCAGCGGGCCCGCCTCGAAGGCCGGTCCCCGATCATCGAGCCGGGGATCCAGCCCGCCGGGCTCACCCTGCTGCTCGGCCTGCTGCTGGCCGGGGCCGCGGCCGTGGGGACGTACGGGCTGCTGCTGCCCGTCGTGGCGCTGCAGGCGGTCACCGCGGCCGGGTGGTTCCGGCTGAACGGGATGTGGCCGGCCCGGCAGGGCATCGCGCTGGCGTTCCTCGGCGCACTGGTCGCCGACGCCGCGCTGCTGGCCGCCGGCCGCTCGCACGCGCCCGCCGCGATCCTCGGCACCCTCGGCGTGTGGGTACTGCTCTCCCTGGTGCTGCAACTGCGCTCGCACGCCGACCCGGACGAGCGGATGTACGGCCTGATGGCGACGGTCGCCTCGGCGGCGCTGGCGATCGTGGCGACGGGCTACCTCGGCGCCGAACCGGACGCCGTGTCGGTCGGCGCGGCTGCGGTCGGGGTGGCGGTCGTCGCGCGGGCGCTGCCGCTGCCGGGGCCGGTCTCGGTGGTGGCGGCGCTGCTGGCCGCCGCCGGCGCGGGGGCCGCGGTGGGCGGGATGACCGACCTCGGCACGAAGGGCGCGGTGCTCGGCGCGGGCGCGGCCGTGTGCGCGCTGATCGGGCACCGCGTGGCGAGCTACGACTACCCGTCGCGGTTCGTCCACTTCACGGCGGGCGTGGCCCTGCCCCTCGCTGCGGCGGCCCCGGCGGTGTACGTGCTGGGGCGGGCGCTGGGCTAGCCATGTCACAGGTGATCGACAATTTCACGGCTCCCCTTGCCCCCAGGGCTACCGTGGGTGGTCACCGACCGCCGCCGCCCTACTTCCACACGGGGGAACCAACGCAATGCGCGCGCTTCGAATACTGTTGATCGTCACGGTGATCCTCGGCGGTCTCTTCGTTCTCGCGGACCGGCTGGCCGTGGGCTTCGCCGAGGACGAGGCCGCCGACAAGCTGCGGACCAGCGAGAACCTGGCCGAGACCCCGGACGTCTCGATCAAGGGCTTCCCGTTCCTGACCCAGGTCGCCGGCGGCTCCCTGGACGACGTCGAGGTCGGCATCGACGACTACGAGGCGGACACCGGCGACGGCAGGAAGATCCGCATCGACAACCTCCAGGCGAACATGAAGGGCGTCGAGTTCTCCGGCGACTACAGCTCCGCCACCGCCGACAGCGCCACCGGCACCGCCCGCATCACCTACGAGGAACTGCTGAAGGCCGCCAAGTCGGAGCCGCAGGACATCGGCCTCGGGATCACCGCGAAGGTGGTGAGTCTCGCGGACGGCGGCAACGGCAAGATCAAGGTCGGCGTGAAGCCGTCGATCCTGCCGCAGACCGTCTACGTCCTCAGCACGGTCACCGTCGACGGCGACACCGTCCGCGTCCACGCCGACTCGTTGCCCAGCTTCGCCGGCGTCCGGGCCGCCGAGAACGAGGTGCGCTCCATCACCGACTTCCAGCAGAAGATCGAGGGTCTGCCGGGCGGCATCAAGCTCGACCAGGTGACCGCCGCGCAGGACGGCGTCGACATCACGGTGAAGGGCACCGACGTGCGGCTGGCGGGCTGACGCCGGCTCCCTGTCCGATCGGCGAGACGGCGGCGTCCGTACCGCAGATGGCCGGCCCGCACGACGAGGGCCGCGAGCGCCCGGGACCCCTGCGGGGGCTGCCCGGGCGCTTTTCGTTTCCCGGCATTCGGACGATCCCGTCTCGCTATATGACACGCCGGTGACATGCCCGCCCGTCCGTCCCTACGATCGAGGGCATGAAGCGACAGGCGGATCTCACGAAGCGGCGGGCAGTAGACCTGTGCCGTGTCGCCGCCATGCTCTGTCGCACCGTCTGAGCGGGAGCGCCGACGCGCTTCCGTATCCCCCGCCCGGCTCCGTCCGGGCACCCCGTGCGCCGCGCCCCCGTACGGCCTGCGCGCACGCCTCTCCCACTCGCACGCCCCCGCCGCAACTGCCCCGGAGGAGAAACAGCATGAGCCGCAGCGACGTCCTGGTCGACGCCGACTGGCTCCAGGAGCACCTGGACGACCCGACCATCGCCATCGTCGAGGTGGACGAGGACACGTCCGCCTACGAGAAGAACCACATCCGGAACGCGATCCGCATCGACTGGACCCAGGACCTCCAGGACCCGGTCCGCCGCGACTTCGTCGACCAGGAGGGCTTCGAGAAGCTCCTGTCGGAGAAGGGCATCGCCAACGACCACACGGTCGTCCTCTACGGCGGCAACAACAACTGGTTCGCGTCGTACGCCTACTGGTACTTCAAGCTCTACGGCCACGAGAACGTCAAGCTCCTCGACGGCGGCCGCAAGAAGTGGGAGCTGGACGCGCGCGAGCTGGTCGCCGGTGACGAGGTGCCCGAGCGGGCGAAGACCGAGTACCGGGCCAAGCCGCAGGACAAGTCGATCCGCGCCTTCCGCGACGACGTCGTGGCCGCCATCGGCTCGCAGAACCTGGTCGACGTGCGCTCCCCCGACGAGTTCTCCGGCAAGCTGCTCGCCCCGGCCCACCTGCCGCAGGAGCAGTCGCAGCGCCCGGGCCACGTGCCGAGCGCCCGGAACATCCCGTGGTCGAAGAACGCCAACGACGACGGCACCTTCAAGTCGGACGAGGACCTCAAGGCCCTCTACGCCGCGGAGCAGGTCGACCTCGCCAAGGACACCATCGCGTACTGCCGCATCGGTGAGCGCTCCGCGCTGACCTGGTTCGTGCTGCACGAGCTGCTCGGTGTGGAGAACGTCAAGAACTACGACGGCTCCTGGACCGAGTACGGCTCCCTCGTCGGCGTGCCGATCGAGCTCGGCGCCAACAAGTAAGACCTCACCGACCTTTACCCCTCAAGGAGTTCAACATGTGCGGAGCGAAGGCCGGCGGCCCCGACGCCTCGACGATCAAGCCCGGTGAGACCACCATCCAGGGTCAGGTGACCCGCGGCGGCGAGCCCGTGCAGGGTTACGTGCGTCTGCTCGACTCGACCGGCGAGTTCACCGCCGAGGTCCCCACCTCGGCGACCGGCCAGTTCCGGTTCTACGCGGCAGAGGGCACCTGGACCGTGCGCGCGCTGGTGCCCGGCGGCAGCGCCGACCGCACCGTCGTCGTCGCCGAGAAGGGCGCTCTGGCCGAGGTCGCGATCGCGGTCTGACCGGTCCCCGAACGGCAGGAGGGCCGTACCCCGCGGGTTGGACGCCTTGGGGTACGGCCCTCTTCGCCCTGCCCGGACCCCGAGCGGTGCTCCGGGGCGCGGGCTTCAGATCTCCAGCAGCACCGTGAACGGGCCGTCGTTCGTCAGCGACACCCGCATGCGGGCGCCGAAGCGGCCCGTCGCCACCGTCGCGCCGAGCGCGCGCAGCTGGGACACCACCTCGTCGACCAGGGGCTCGGCGACGTCACCGGGCGCGGCGGCGTTCCAGGTGGGGCGGCGGCCTTTGCGGGCGTCGCCGTAGAGCGTGAACTGGCTGATCACCAACAGGGGCGCGTCGATGTCGCTGCACGACCTCTCGTCCTGCAGCATGCGGATCGACCAGAGCTTGCGGGCCAGCTGGGCCGCCTTCTCCTTGGTGTCCTCGTGCGTGACGCCGACCAGGACACACAGTCCCTCGCCCTCGATCGCGCCGACCGTCTCGCCGTCCACGACGACGCTCGCGCCGTCCACCCGCTGCACCACCGCTCGCATACGGCCATCATGCCGTGCCCGCCGGCGACCCCCGTGACCCGGTCCCAGACCTGGCCGTGAGCCGGTCTCCTTTTGATCCTTTGGCCCGCATCTGGGCCGTTCGGGGGCACTCGGTAACCGAGCGGCCACTCGGGGTGGCACGATGCTAGCCACACGCCGGTCGAGGGGACGGTAGAGGGAATGAGCACACCGAGTACCGGGCAGCGGGGCACGACCACCCTGCGGACGCCCGTGCAGCGCACCGACAGTCCGGAGCCGGCGGGGGAGCCGCCGCGACCGGACCTGTCCCGGCTGAGCCTGGCCGAGCTGCGCACCCTGCGCCGGGACGCCCAGCGTGACGAGGCGGACCTCAGCTACGTACGGCGGCTGCTGCACGGGCGGATCGACATCCTGCGCGCGGAGCTCGCGCGGCGCGGCGCGGCGGCGGCGCCCCTGCGGCCCGCTCCCGGTGAGGCGTCGGTCGTGGCCCGCCTCTCCGAGATCCTCGCGGACGGCCCGGCCCGGCAGCGCTCCTCCGCCCGCCACGTCACCGTGGCCACCCCGCACAGCGAGGAGTACCGGCGGCTCGCCGCCGAGATGCTCGCCGAGGTGGAGCTGTCCGACCTGGGCGCCCGCACCGACGCCGAGCTGGCCGCGGCGATGGACCGCCTCGCCCGCTACGAGCAGCAGGTCTCCCGCCACCGCCTGGCCCGCCAGCGCACCATGGACGGCTGCAGCACCGAGATCACCCGCCGCTACCGGGACGGCGAGGCCCAGATCGACGACCTCCTGACCTGACCCGTGGCCGCCCGCGCGCCCGCCCCCGTCGGCGGTCGGAAATGCGGGCGACAGCCGAGCGGTGGGCCGCCTACCGTGGCCTCATGACCAGCCACGCCGCCACCGACATCGATGTCCGTGCGATCACCGAGGCCGAGATTCCCGCGTGGGTGCGGGCGATGAACGTCGGGTTCCTGCGGAGCCGGGACGTGCCGGAGGAGGTGGTGGCCGCGCGGGCGTCGGGGATGGAGCCGGCGCGGACGCAGGGGGCATTCGACGCGGGGCGGTGCGTGGCCACGTTCCGGTCGTTCGCGCAGGAGCTGACCGTCGTGGGCGGGGCGATCGTGCCCACGGACGCCGTCACCAACGTGACCGTCTCCCCCACCCACCGCCGCCGCGGCCTGCTGACCCGCATGATGGGCCACGACCTGGCCGCCGCGAAGGACCGCGGGGACGTCGCCGCGACGCTGATCGCCGCCGAGTATCCGATCTACGGCCGCTACGGCTTCGGCGTCGCGACCCGGACCGCCGAGTGGGCGATCGACGTGCCCCGGACCGGGCTGGACCCGCGCCGGGCGGTCCCGGACGACGGCGGCCGCATCGAGCTGCTCGACGGCGCCGACGTCCGCAAGCTGGGCCCCGAGCTGTTCGAGCGCGTGCGCCGGGCACAGCCGGGCGCGGTGAGCCGCAGCGAGCGCTGGTGGCAGTTCCAGACGGGCGTCCTGCGCGCCGAGCCGGACTGGACCGAGCCGTTCTTCGCGCTGTACCGCTCGGCGTCCGGCGACATCGAGGGCATGGTCCGCTACGGGGCGGACGACAAGTGGGGCGACGCCAAGCAGCCGCTGAACACCGCGACCGTGGAGTGGCTGGTCGCGGCCACGCCGGCCGCCGAGCGCGCGCTGTGGCACTACCTGTGCTCGATCGACTGGGTGGTGACGGTGCGCTCCGGCTGCCGAGCCCCCGACGACGTGCTGCCCCTTCTGCTGCCCGACCCGCGGGCGGCGCGGATCGTCAGCCTCGCCGACTTCCTGTGGGTGCGGCTGCTGGACGTCGTACGGGCGCTGGAGGCGCGGACGTACGAGGGCCGGGGCGGGCTGGTGCTGGAGGTGGCCGACCCGGGCGGGTTCACCGGGGGCCGGTTCCTGTTGGAGGCCTCGCCCGAGGGGGCGTCCTGCACCCCGAGCACCCGGAGCGCCGACCTCACGCTCGACGTGGCCGACCTGGCGCCGCTGTGGCTGGGCGACGAGTCGGCGGTGCGGCTGGCGGCGCTGGGCCGGGTGCGCGAAGAACGAGCGGGCGCCGCCCGGAAGGCGGACGCCCTGCTGCGTACGTCCAGGCGACCGTGGTGCCCGGACATGTTCTGAGTGTGGGTCGCTCCTTCCCCCTGGGCTGCGATGCTCGTGCCGTTCGGTGGATCCGTAGCGCGGATTGTTCAGTGGTCGATGTTCAGTTGTCGATGTTCGGTTGTGGCTGTGCGCGGTGTTCAGTTGTGACTGTGCCGTCTCGTGCCGGTCCGGTTTCCTGTCGGGCTCCCGGCTCCCCTCCGGAAGGGAACCCGACCAACCACCGGCAAGCTTGACCATGTTGTGGAAGTTGGCTGCCAACTTCACTCTGCTTATGTCCGCTTGGAAGCGGCTTATAACCATCTCTCGCTGAACTGCCCAAAGATGGCGGGAAGTTGTACTGTTTGGCCGTGGAGCCGGAACACGCCTCCGCCAGTGGGCGGAAGAGGCAACAGCGGCCACAGAAATCACACCGCGACGTGGCCGACGAACTGCGCGCCCGGATCAGGTCGGGGGTGCTGCGACCGGGCCAGCGCATGCCCACCCAGGCGCGGCTGGCGGACGAGTTCGGCGTGGAGCGCGGCGCGGTGCGCCAGGCCCTGCGGATCCTGCGGGAGGAGCGCCTGCTCACCGGCGCCACCCAGGGCGCCCCGCCGACCGTGGCCCCGGACCTGGAGCGGAGCCCGTCCGGGCTCCGTGCGGCGGACGGTCCGCAGCCCACGATGGTGGCGCTCGCGCCGCGCATTGCGGAGGCGTTCGCGGCCGACCACGTCGAGATCGACGCGCTCTGCCTGACCGCCGTCTCCCTCACACTTGCCATGGGCGAACCCCTCCGGCAGATTCACACGGACCGTCGGAAACCGGCCAAGGTCGACGTCCGGGTCCTGCTGCCCGCCCGCGACATCGACCTCGCCTTCCCGGCCCCGGTGGACACCGCCTCGCCCGCCGAGAGCCTGCACCGCCACTGGCTCGCGCACCGCAACGCGCAGGTCCAGGTGCTCAGGCACAACCTGCGGACCCTGCGCGCGACGCACGGCATCGAGGTGACGGTGACCTTCCGGGCGCTGCCGTTCACCCCGCCGGTGAAGCTGTACCTGCTCAACCGCTCGGAGGCGCTGTTCGCGTACTACCGGCTGGAGCGGCGTGAGCAGGTCGTCGGCCAGGAGCGGATGGCGCTGTACGACGCGGAGGGCACCCGGTCGATGCTGTTCGCCTTCGAGCGGGGCGCCGGACCGCGGGACACGCTGTTCGTGGAACAGTCCCACCTGTGGTTCGACGCACTGTGGGAGACCATCAGTTCGGACCTGGTGGCTATGAGCTGACCGCGGGGCCGGCCACCAGTACGGCGAGGATCACCGCGCCGAGCGAGGTCGCCGTCGGGCTCTGCGCCTTCATGCCCCCGCTGAACAGGAGCAGTCCGACGGTGCCGGCGGTGCCGTACTTCCACTGGACGACCTGTTCCAGGGCCGTGGAGACGAGGGCGAGTGGGGACATGGGCCTACCTCCTCCCACCAACTTTCTTAAGTTGGCAACCAACTGTGCTTAAGTTGTCCCCACTTGGCGACAACTGCCAAACAACTTTTGGGTAAGTCCCTTAAGATGGATATGAGTTGTAGCGTTTGGTCGTGACCCAGGAGAACGTGGTGGTGGACGGCGGCAGAAGGCGCACCCCCCGGGAGATCGCCGAGGCGCTGCGCGAGCGCATCCGCGCCGGCGAGCTGAAGGCGGGCGACCGGCTGCCCACCCAGGCCGAGCTCGCCGCGGAGTTCGGCGTGGAGCGCGCCGCCGTGCGCCAGGCCCTGCGGGCGCTGCAGGGCGACGGGCTGCTCACCCACGTGAGCAAGGGCAGCCCCCCGCGCGTCGCCGAGGCCGCGTCCGCGGGCCGGGACGAGCCCCGGCCGGCCATGGTGGCGCTCGCCCCGCGCCTGGTCGCCGCGTTCGACGCGCCGCGGGTCCGGATCGACGTCGTCTGCCTCACCGCCGAGACCCTGATGGTCGCCATGGGCGAGCCGCTGCGCCTCGTCCACGAGGACCGGCTGCGCCCAAGGGCCGTCGACGTGCGCGTCCTGCTGCCGTCCCGGACCATCAACCTCGCCTTCCCCGCGCCCGTGGACGGCACCGACGAGTCCGTGCACGAGCGGTGGCTGGCCCGGCGCAACGCCCAGGGCCATGTGCTGCGGCACAATCTGTACGCCCTGCGCGCGACCCACGGCATCGAGGTGAACGTGACCTTCCGGGCGCTGCCGTTCACCCCGCCGGTCAAGCTCTTCCTGCTCGACGGACAGGAGGCACTGATGGCGTACTACCAGGTCGGCCGCCGCGAGGAGCGCACCGACCACGGCCCGACCGACCTGTACGACGTGCTGGACGCCGAGTCGCTGCTGTTCAGCTTCGAGCGGGACGGCGGCCCGCGGGAGGCGGCGTTCGTGGAGCAGTCCCAGAAGTGGTTCGACGCCCTCTGGGAGACCATCACCTCCGACCTGGACCTGGGCTGAACCGTGACGACGACCCCCCAGAACATCGCGGACAGCCTGCGCGGCCGGATCCGCGCCGGCGAGCTGAAGGCCGGCGACCGGCTGCCCACCCAGGCCGAGCTGGCCGAGGAGTTCGGCGTGGAGCGCGGCGCGGTCCGCCAGGCGCTGCGCGCCCTGAAGGAGGACGGGCTGCTCACCCACCTCACCAAGGGCAGCCCGCCCCGGGTCGCCGGCGCGGCCCCGCCGCCCGCCCGGCGGTCCCGGGCCTCCCGGGTGGTGCTGGGCCGCTATCTGGCGGAGGCGTTTCGCGCGGACGAGGTGCGCGTCGACGCCGTCTGCTTCACCGCCGAGACCCTGCTGTGGGCGCTCAACGAGGTGCACATGGCGGTGCTGCGCCGCGAGCTGCGCCCCCGGTCCATCGAACTGCGGTGCCTGGTGCCCGGCCCCGACGCCGAACTCCCCTACCCGCGGCCGGTCGGCCGGCCCGACCTGGCCGAGCGGGTGCGGGCCGAGCTGCGCAACCAGATCAGCAAGCAGGAGTCCGTCATGAAGTGGCGGCTGGAGGCGTTCGCCGCCGAGGGCATCGACGCGCGGCCCCCGGCCTTCGGCGCCCTGCCGTTCTGGCCGTCGGAGAAGCTGTACCTGCTCAACGGCGCGCTGGCCCTGCAGGGCAGGTACCACGTGGGGCCGCGCACCTACCAGCTGCCCGGCGAGGGGGAGTTCGAGGTACTGGACGTGGGCGGCTTCCAGGCGCAGCTCTTCGAGTACCGGCGCGGTGCTCCCGGCCAGGAGGGCGAGGCCTTCCAGGACGCCGCGCGGTACTTCGAGGCCCTCTGGGCATCGACCGCCGAACGGCCCACACTCGGCAGGTGACTGCCGACACGGGACGGACCGACCTGGTGACGAGCGAGGCCGACGATCTGCGAGAGCTGGTCGCGCGCACACGGTATGTCCTCTTCGACTTCGACGGACCGATCTGTGCCCTGTTCCCCGGCGACTCGGGTAACCACCTCTCGGAGGACCAACTCTCCCTGTTCCGCGCACGGGGGCTGCTCGGGCTGCTCACCGACGAGGAGCGGATCCAGCGCGACGCCTACACCCGGCTGAGCGCCTTCGGCCGCCGCCACCCCCGCAGCGACCTCTTCCTCGAACTGGAGGAGCGGCTGACCCAGCACGAGTTGCGAGCCGTACGGCACGCGATGCCGACGGCCTACGCCGACCCCCTGATACGCACCTGGGTGGCGACCGGGACGCGGCTCGCCGTGGTGACCAACAACTCGGCCCGCACGGTCAACCGCTACCTGCACAGCCGCGGCCTGCTGCCCTGCTTCGCGCCGCACGTCTACGGGCGCACCCAGGACATGAGCCTGCTCAAGCCGCACCCCCACACCCTGCACCGGGCGCTGGAGGCCCTGGGCGCCGCGCCCGGCGACTCGCTGATGATCGGCGACACGGTCACCGACCACGCGGCGGCCCGTGACGCCGGGGTCCGGTTCATCGGCTACGCGCGTAACGACGTCAAGGAGCACATGCTGCTGCGGTCCGGGGTGGAGCACCGTCACGTCGTGCGCTCCCTGGAGCCGCTGCTGCGCGCGGTGCGGGCGCACGCGTGAGCGAACGTTCTGTCCACATCGTGGCCGGATGTGAGGAGCGTCACGCCGGAGCGGATACCCTCTGCGGCCATGTCGTCCCAACCGCCTCAGGGAGCACGCCTGACCCTGGTGCGTCTCCTCGCGCGCGCCCGACTGCTGGGCGCCGGCCTGTCCGGCGGCGAAGCCGTCGTCGGTCACCACAACCGCAATCTGATCCTCCCGGTGGGCGGGCCGCTGGCCCGGCTGCTCGGGCTGGAGTCGGGTCAGGTGCCCGCCAAGTTCCGGGTGCCGCTGCGGACCGTGGAGGTGGTGCCCCGGCTGTGGCCGGAGTCGGCGGTGCTGTCCGCGGTGGGCGAGCGGCTGGACGACGTACCGCGCTGCCTGGCCGACTTCGGCTCCTGGTCGCTGCACGACTACGTACCCGGGCGGGTCCTCGCCGAGGAGACGCCCAAGGGCCCGGTGGGCGACGTGCGGCTGGCCGCGTTCGCCGACTTCTTCGCCCGGCTCGTCTCGGTGCCGGCCGACGCCCTGCCGACGCCGCCCGCGGACTGGCCGCGCTCCCCGGACACCACGGCGTTCCTGTGCCGCCTGGCGCGCTTCGCCGAGGAGCGGGTCCACCTGGCCAACCGCCCTCGCTTCGGCGCCCTCTTCGACCGGGTGGGCATCCCGCACGACGCGGTGGAACGTTTCCTGACCACCCCGCGCGCCCTCCTGCCGCGCCCGTTCTGCCTGCTGCACACCGACGTCCACCGGGGCAACGTCGTGGTCGACCGGACCCCGCTGGGCGAGCGGCTGTCCGTCGTCGACTGGGAACTCGCCCTGTACGGCGACCCGTTGCACGACCTCGCCACCCACCTGGTCCGCATGGACTACGACGACACCGAGCGACGCGTCCTGACCGACCTGTGGGCCGACTCGCTGACCGCCGCCGGACACGCCCGGATGACCGCCGGCCTGGACCGCGACCTCGGCGCCTACCTCGACTTCGAGTACGTCCAGTCCCTGTTCCCCGACGTGATGCGCGCCGCCCTGGCCCTGCCGGACGAGCCCGCCGACGGGGACTTCCGGCAGGGCGCCGAACGCGTCCACCGCGCCCTGCGCCGCGCCTGGGGCCCGCTCGGCCGCACGGACGAGCCGATCGGCGAGCAGCAGGCCGAGGCGGCCCTGCGCGCCTGGCACGCCGACCACGGCCCGGGCGCCGGCAGCCGCCCCCCGTCCCACCCCGACACGGCCACGAGCCCCGGCCCGCCGGCCCCCGGACCCGCGCCGGCACCCCGGGGGGCGGTACGGCGTACTGCGGCGGGGGCGGGGGCGTAGGTTCCTGGAGGGAGTGGCCCGGCGCGCCGCGTGCCCGGCTCGGCGGCCGGCGGGTCGCGGTCCGGGCGGGTGCGTAGGCTCCTGGCATGGCTGAGCTGGGGCTGCGCGAGCGCAAGAAGCGGCGGATGTATCAGGAGCTGTCGGACGTCGCGGTCCGGCTCTTCGTGGAGCGCGGCTTCGACGCGGTGTCGGTGGCGGAGGTCGCGGCGGCCGCCGACGTGTCCAAGCCCACGCTGTTCCGGTACTTCCCCGCCAAGGAGGACCTGGTGCTGCACCGGATCGCCGACCACGAACGGGAGGCCGCGCGGGTGGTGTCCGGCGCGCCGGACGAGCCGCCGCTGCGGGCGCTGCGCCGGCACTTCCTGGACCGGCTGGCCGCCGGTGACCCCGTCACCGGGCTGAACGACGACCCCGACGTCCTCGCCTTCCACACCCTGCTCTACGGCACCCCCGCCCTGGTCGCCCGGCTCTCCGCCCATCTGGAGCGGGCGGAGGCCGCGCTGGCGGACGCGCTCGGCGGCGACCTGGAGGCCCGGCTGGCCGCCGGGCAGATCATCGCCGTGCAGCGGATCCTCGCGCTGGAGAACTGGCGGCGCATCGCGGCGGGGGAGCGGGCGGCGGACGTACGGCAGGACGCGGTGCGGGCGGCCGAGCGGGCGTTCGGGCTGCTGGGGGAGGGGCTGCGGCGCTACGCGTGAGCGGGGTCGGCACCGGCCCTTGAATGCAATCGAGTAATAAATATAACTCGGTAACGTTTGCTGGGTACGCTTCCCCGCATGGACCGCGAACTCGACCTCGAACGAGCCCACCACGACACCTGCCGTGCCGCCCTCGCCGCCATGGTCGCCGGAGCGGCGCGGCAGGTCGTCACCGGCGAGGACGTCTCCGCGTCCGGTGCCGACGCCGAGGCCCTCGGCTACCGGCTGCGCAGCCACGCGAAGGCCTTGCGGGACCTGCCCGAGGGCCCGCTGTTCTTCGGCCGGCTGGACTTCCGGGGCGAGGACGAGGGCGAGGGCGAGGGCCGGGACGGGGACCGGGGCCAGGATCGGTGCGGGACGCGCGAGCGGCTGCACATCGGCCGGCTGCGCATCGGCACCGACCCGGCCTCGCCGCCCCTGGTCGTCGACTGGCGGGCCCCCGTCGCCCGCGCCTTCTACCAGGCCGGCCCCCGCGACCCGCAGGGCGTGGCCGTCCGCCGCCGGTTCGGCTGGGCCCCGGGCAGCCGCGGCGACTCGGCCGACCTGACGGGGCTGGAGGACGAGCACCTGGCAGCCGGAGCCGGAGCTGGAGCCGGAACCAGGACCGGAGCCGGTACCAGGACCGGAGCCGGAGGGGGAGCCGGGACCAGGACCGGGGCCGGAGCTGGAGCCGGGGCAGGAAACGAGGCCGAGGCGGACGGGGCGCGGCCGAGCGCGATCGTCGCCGGGGAGATCGAACGCCCCCGCGTCGGCCCCATGCGGGACATCGCCGCCACCATCCAGCCCGAGCAGGACGACCTCGTACGCGCCGCCCTGACCGAGTCGGTGTGCGTCCAGGGCGCTCCCGGTACCGGCAAGACCGCCGTCGGCCTGCACCGCGCCGCCTACCTCCTCTACACCCACCCGCAGCGCGTGCACCGCGGCGGCCTGCTCGTCCTCGGCCCGAACCGCGCCTTCCTCTCCTACATCGCCGAGGTCCTGCCCGCCCTCGGCGAGACGGACGTACGCCAGTCCACCCTCTGTGACGAGATCGCCCGCCACCCGGCAACCGCCACCGACGCCGCGCCCACCGCCGCCGTCAAGCACGACGCCCGCATGGCCGAGGTGCTGCGCCGCGCCCTGTACGCGCGCGTGGCCGCCGACCACGCCACCGACCTGGTCGTCCCGGACGGCTCCTACCGCTGGCGGATCACGGCCGGAGACCTCGCCCGGATCGTGGCCGGGGTCCGGGCCGAGGAACCCCCGTACGGGACCGGCCGGGAGCGGGTGCGGGCCCGGATCGTGCGCCGGCTGCGCGAGCAGGCGGAGCGGCGCGGCGGGCCCCGGCCGGGCGCCTGGCAGCGGCGCGTCGAGCGGTCACGAGCGGTCACCGCCTGCGTCGACGCCGTGTGGCCGGCGGCCCGGCCGGAGCAGGTGCTCGCCGAACTCCTCCGCGGCGGCGAGGCGTTGCGGCGGGCGGCGGACGGCCTGCTCGACCCGGCCGAACGGACGGCGCTGACCTGGGCGCGCCCGCCCCGGTCCTGGAAGTCCGCCCGCTGGTCGGCCGCCGACCTCGTCCTGCTCGACGAACTCGCCGGGCTCGTCGAGCACCCCGAGGGGTACGGGCACGTGGTGGTCGACGAGGCCCAGGACCTCTCCCCGATGGAGTGCCGCGCCATCGCCCGGCGGGTCCCGTTCGGCTCGCTGACCGTCCTCGGCGACCTGGCGCAGGGCACCACCCCGTGGGCGGCCCGCTCCTGGCCCGTCCAGCTCGCCCACCTGGGCCGGCCGCAGGCGCCGGTGATCGGGCTGACCACCGGCTTCCGCGTGCCGGGGCCGGTCGCCGACCTCGCCAACCGCCTCCTGACCCGCCTCGACGTCGACGTACCGCCCGCCCGCTCCCTGCGCGCCGACGGCGAGCTGCGGACCCGGCGCGCGGACGGCGACCTGTTCGCCGAGGTCGTCGCCGCCGTACGCGAGGCGCTGGCCCACGAGGGCTCCGTCGGCGTCGTCGCCGCCGACGCCCACACCGCAGCCGTACGCGACGCCCTCACCGGGGCCGGGCTGAGCCCCGCCGGCCCCGAGGAGCCGGGCGCACGGCTGAGCCTGGTCCCGGCGAGCGCCGTCAAGGGGCTGGAGTACGACCACGTCGTCGCCGTCGAGCCGAGCGCCGTCGCTCAGGGGGAGGCGCGCGGCCTGAACCGGCTGTACGTGGTGCTCACCCGGGCGGTGTCCCGGCTGGTGGTGGTCCACACGGGGGACCTCCCCTGGGAGGCCCCCGGCAGCGACAGCCGTGTCCACGACCGCGGTTGACACGTGCCGCACTCACCAGGGCGGGCGTACGGCGCGGGGAGCAGGCCCGCTTACTCCCGCCGTCAGACGCCGCAGCGCCCCGCGCGCGGCACGGTGAACGCATGGAACTGCGCCGACCCGCACGCCGGGCCCTCCTCGTCGTCCATGTCGTCGCCTCGGCGGGCTGGCTGGGCCTCACGTTCGGCCTGCTCGCCCTCGCCGTCACCGCGGCCACCACCGGGTCCGCGGCGACCGTGGAGGGGTCCGTCCGCGCCATGAAGCTCTTCGCCGACTGGCTGCTGCTCCCGGTGGCCCTGCTCACCCTGGCCAGCGGTCTGGCGCTGTCCTTGGGCACCAAGTGGGGGCTGGCCAGGCACCGCTGGGTCTACGTCAAGTTCTGGCTGACCCTCGCCGCCCTCACCGCCACCACCTTCGTGCTGCGTCCGACGGTGAACTCCGCGACCGCCGAGGTCGCCGCCGGCCGGCCGCTGCCCGACGACGTCCTGCACGGCCCGATCGTCTCCCTGACCGCGTACGTCTTCATGACGGTCATCTCCGTCCTCAAGCCCTGGGGCCTGACCCGCCGCGGCCGCGCGGCACGGGAACGGACCCGCCGCCCGGCGCCGACCGCTCGGCAGGCCGGCCGGCGCCCCGGCGTACCGTCGTCCCCGTGACCGCGCCGACGGACCTGAACGACACCGGCCCGGCCGCCTCTTGCTGCGGGCCGCCTCCTGACCCCGCGGCCATGGCCGCTTACGAGCGGCAGTACGGCGTCCTCGCGGAGGGCGCACTGCGCGGATGGCAAGAAGCGGACGGTGCTGCCGAGATCACTCGCCAAGAATTCGAGTCGACGTGGGCCGCTGCGCGAGAGACCCTCGACGCGGATCGCACCGAGGAGACGACTTGATCACGGAGTACCAGCAGAAGCTGCGCGAGCGCTATCTCGCTGCCACCGTCATGCCGGCCCCCGAGCCGTGGCAGCCGGTGATGGACCGCAGGACTCCCATCGGGGGCCTGCTCGGTTCGGGGGCCTGCTCGGTATTGGATTCGCCGTCCATCCCGACAGCGGACACGACCTCATCATGGTCGTGTCCAGCGACGGCCATGGACTCTTCGATGCGGTCACCGGCGAGAAGATCGCCCGCGACCGGGACCCTGACCCGGAAACGAGCACTCCCGACGCCCACCCGGACCTCACCTGCCCGGGGCTCGGCCCAATCGCGGGCGTCCCGGTACGCATAGCCGGACTCTTCGGCGGCGGCCTGCACAGCACCACGCCGGACGGCTGGACCCTGGACGTCGTCAGCCCCGAGTGGCCCCACGACCGCGTCATCCTCTCTGCCGACGGCGGGTCCCACAAAGGCGCGGCGGGAGGGACGTGGTGGCACGTCTTCCACTCCGAGTACTCAGAACTCCGCGCGGCCGGGTTCTCTCCCTCCGGCCTGACCCTGGCGGTCGCCACCAGCAGTGACCTCACACTCTGGACCCGGCCCGGCCTCCACTTCGACGACTGAGCGGACAGCGGGACAGCAAGGCGGGAGGAGGACAGATGGACCGGGCGGAACTTGCCGTGATGCTGGGCAACCAGACCACGGCCTGCGAACCCGCCAGGGCGGCGCTTCTCGCCGGAGGCGACTTCGTCGTATGGGACGGCCGCGTTCCCGGTCAGCAGCTTGCCGGCATCTACGCGGCTCGTCTCCGACGGGCGAGGAAGCGAGGTGCTGAGACTCTCGCCCTGCCGTCCACCGTCGACATCCTCACCCGGCTCGAAGCGGCTCAGGTCAGGATCGGCTGCATCTTCTCACCGGACCGGACGTGGGCCTTCATGCTCTTCTTCGCCGACGACGCAGGCTCAGTCCTCGCCTGCACGGGAGTCCGCCAAGACGCACGGTGACAGTTGTCCTCCTCAAGTGACAACGTGCCCAGTCACAGGCGCCCTGCCGGACGGCATGGCGCACTCCTGCAAGCGAGGTGCTTGCAATTGTTAGCGCAGGGGTGCACTGTGGGGGTATGGCCTCGCTCAACGTCGGCAATCTCGGTGAGTACCTGCGCGAGCAGCGGAGGAGCGCGCAGCTGTCGCTGCGGCAGCTCGCCGAGGCCGCCGGGGTGTCCAATCCGTATCTCAGCCAGATCGAGCGCGGGCTGCGCAAGCCGAGCGCGGAGGTGCTGCAGCAGGTCGCCAAGGCGCTGCGGATCTCCGCCGAGACGCTGTACGTGCGGGCGGGGATCCTGGATGCCGAGCGGGACCGCGACGAGGTCGAGACCCGGGCGGTGATCCTCGCCGACCCGACGCTCACCGAGCAGCAGAAGCAGGCGCTGCTCCAGATCTACGAGTCGTTCCGCAAGGAGAACGGCTTCGCGCCCGACGGGGCGAGACCCGACGGCGCGAGACCCGACGACTCGCAGGACCCCGGCGCCGACGCCGATCCGCAGCAGACGGCCAGTTGACCGGACCAGGGGACCGGCCGCCCGACTGCGGACCAGCTCCGCCCTCAGCCGAATCCACGGCGGACAGCACGAACGCGAACGACCCGAACGCGAACGACCCGAACCAAGGGAGGACCCTCACCATGACCATCACCGACGACCTGCGCAAGACCCTCAGCGACCCGACCCCCCTCTACTTCGCCGCCGGCGCCGCCGACCTGGCTCTGCAGGAGGCCCGTAAGGTGCCCGGCCTGGTGGAGCAGCTGCGCGCCGAGGCGCCGGCCCGCTTCGAGGCCGTTCGCAACACCGACCCCAAGACCGTTCAGGACCGTGCCGCCGCGCGCGCCAAGGAGGCCGGCGTCAAGGCCAAGGAGGCCCAGGAGAACCTGCAGACCCGGGTCACCGACTTCTTCGCCTCGCTCGACGGCGACCTGAAGAAGCTCGGCACCACCCTCGACGCCGACATCAAGAAGCTCGGCGAGTCCGCCCAGGACCTCGCCCTGCGCGGCGTCGGTGTGGCCGCGGAGTACGCGGTCAAGGCCCGTGAGACGTACGAGAAGGTCGCGGAGCACGGCGAGCAGACCGTGCGCCAGTGGCGCGGCGGGGCGGCCGAGGAGATCGAGGAGCTGGCGATCGCCGTCGAGCCGGAGGCCAAGCCGAAGGCCGAGCCCGAGCTGAAGCCCGAGCCCGCAGCGGTGAAGGACGCCGAGGGTGACGCTCTCACCGGCGAGGGCGACACGGGCCCGGCCCGCAAGACCGCCGCCAAGAAGGCCCCGGCCCGCAAGACGACCGCGAAGAAGACCACCCCGCCCGCGAAGTGACCCCGGTCGGCGGTGAGGCCGAGTGAAAACGGGTGAATCCGGCGGACCGGGCACTCCTCGGGTGCCCGGTCCGTTCTACCGGGTAGCCGGGTCATGGTGCGGGTACGGTGACCGGGTAAGGACGAGTCGAGTCGGGTGGTGGACGTAGTGCTGATGCAGGGCTTCGCCGGGTTCATGTGGCTGCTCTACCTGGCCATGCTGGCGCTCGCCGTGGGGGCGTTCGTGATGGCCGCCTTCTTCCGGGAGGACGCCTACCGGGCCGCCAGCAAGCAGAACAAGGGCTTCTGGCTGATCATCCTCGGCATCGCGGTCGCCGTGAACCTGCTGATCCCGATGCTGTTCCTGCAGATCATCGGCCTCATCGCGTCGATCGTCTTCTTCGTCGACGTACGCCCCGCCCTCCAGCAGGTCTCCGGCCGGGGCGGTCGCAGAGGCGGCCGGGGCTCCAGCAGCGACGGCCCCTACGGCCCGTGGAACGGCGGCCGCTGAGCGCCCGGACGGTACTCACCCCACCCTCCGACCCCCACGAGCGGCGCCCCTCACCCGCCCGCCGACCCCGCGCGGCCCCTCACCACGCCCGCCGGTCTCCTCCGTGAGTGGCCCCTCACGGCGCCGGCCGCTTTTCTCGCCAGGCAGTCAGTCAGGCCGCTCCTCGATCGCCGCCCAGCCGGGCAGTCAGTCAAGCCGCTCCTCGGCCGTCTCCCACCCGGTGGTCAGCCTCGCCGGCCACGCCGCTCCTCGGCCGTCTCCCCCGAGGGACCGCTCGCGCGGCCCGCCGGGGCGGCGGTCACGCTCCGCGCTCCAGCAACAGCAGCGCCACGTCGTCCGTCAGCTCGCCCCCGTTGAGTTCGCGGACCTCCTGCACCGCCGCCTGCAGCAGTTCCTCGCCCCGCAGGCCCTCGCCCAGCTGCCGCCGGATCATCTCGACCATGCCGTCCTGGCCCAGCCGGTCCCGCGACCCCTCGCCGACCCGGCCCTCGATCAGCCCGTCGGTGTACAGCAGCAGGCTCCACTCGGCGCCCAGCTCCACCTGCATCCGCGGCCAGCGGGCCCCGGGCAGCAGACCCAGCGCCGGACCGTTGTTCTCGTACGGCAGCAGCCGCGCCGGCCGGCCCGGTCCCGCCACGAGCGGCGCGGGGTGGCCCGCCAGGCACAGCCCGGCCCGGCGTCCGTCCGGCGCGATGTCGACCGTGCACAGCGTCGCGAAGATCTCCTCGTCGCCCCGCTCGTGCTCCAGCACCTCCTGCAGCGTGCTCAGCAGCTCGTCGCCGCACAGCCCCGCCAGGGTCAGCGCACGCCACGCGATCCGCAGCTCCACGCCGAGCGCCGCCTCGTCCGGGCCGTGGCCGCAGACATCGCCGATCATGGCGTGCACGGTCCCGTCGGGGGTGCGCACGGTGTCGTAGAAGTCGCCGCCGAGCAGCGCGCGCGAACGGCCGGGCCGGTAGCGCGCGGCGAACCGCAGCGGGGACCCCTCCAGCAGTGGCGTGGGCAGCAGGCCCCGCTCCAGGCGGGCGTTCTCCTGGGCGCGCAGCTTTCCCTCGGCCAGGCGCCGCTCGGCGGAGTCGGAGCGCTTGCGCTCCACCGCGTACCGGATGGCCCGGCTCAGCAGCCGGCCGTCCAGCTCGTCGCGGAAGAGGTAGTCCTGGGCGCCGACGCGCACGGCCTCTGCCCCGCGCTCGGCGTCGCCGGACGCGGTGAGCGCCAGCACGGCGTGCCGGGGCGCGAGCCGCAGCACCTCCTTGAGCACGGCGAGCTCGTCCGCGTCGTCCTGCGCGCGGCCGGGCGCGGGCAGCGCCAGGTCGAGCAGGATGCAGTGCACGTCGTCGGTGAGCAGCCGCTCCGCCTCCGTGAGGTTGCGGGCGGTGCGCACGCGGATCGGCTTGCCGGCCGAGTCCAGCAGATCCGGGACGACGGGCGCGGCGGCCGGGTCGTCCTGGATCAGCAGGAGCGTGAGGTTGGTGTGGGCGGTGTCGGACGCGCCTGTTCCGTTGGGAGTGATGTTGTTCTCGACCTCGACCGCCTGACCACTCTCCACGACGGGGATCGCTCTCTGCCGCGGTATGGGTACGGGCATCGTTTCGGGTTCCTTCCCTCCCCCCGAGGGCATGGTGGGAGCGAGGGACCTCGACCCACCGACGGGGACCATAGCCGTTGTGTGCGCCGCAGCGGAATGGTGTGCGGCACGCTGCTTGATCTCAGGCCCGTGTCATATGCCGCGTTCCCTACCGCAGTTGGGCACCCCGCCGCCCCCGAGGGGATGACGAAGGTCACGTCCGGGCGGCGTTTGGCGGCCGGTTGGGGTGCGCTGGGTCACGTGGCGGCCATCACGAATCCGGCAAGTCCGACTCGTTCCGCACCCTCCCGGGTGCCCGCCGTCCCATGTGCTCAACGGCCCTCCGCCTCACGCGTCCGGCCGCACCACTCCCAGGATCGGCATGGAGCCGGCGCCCGCCAGCGTGACGTTCCGTCCCGGCCGGGGCGCGTGGATGATCGCCCCGTCGCCGACGTACATCGCCACATGGCTGGCGTCCTTGAAGTAGATGATCAGGTCGCCGGGGCGCATGTCCTTGACGTCGACGTGCCTGAGCTGTCGCCACTGCTCCTGTGAGGTGCGCGGGATGCCGTGCCCCGCGCTGGCCCACGCCTGCGAGGTGAGCCCCGAGCAGTCGAACGACTTCGGGCCCTCGGCGCCCCATACGTACGGCTTCCCCACCTGCTCGGTGGCGAACTTCACCGCCCGCTCGCCCTGCGCGCTCGCCTTGCCCCGCACGCCGGTGAGGACGCCGGTGCCGAGCCACGTGGTCTGTGCCTGCCGCGCCGCCTCGGCCTCCAGCCGGGCGAGGCGTTCCTTCTCCTCCTGCTCCAGCTCGGACTCCAGCTTCTTCGCCGCCGCGATCTGCTGCTCGACGCGCTTCTGCGCCGTGGCCTTGGCCTTGCGGTTGGTCTCCAGCTTCTGCCACTGGGCGGTGGCGTCCTTGGCGTACTGCTCCAAGTCCTGCTGGACCTGTGTCAGTTCGCCGAGCATGTCCTTGGTCGCCTTGTGGCCCTGCCGCACCCGGCCGGTGCCGTCGAGGAACTGCCCCGGGTTGTCGCTGAGCAGTAGCCGGGCCTCGTCGGGCAGTCCGCCGGTGCGGTACTGGGAGCGGGCAGCGGCGCCGGCCCGCTCCTTCAACTCGGCGAGCCGGTCCCGGCCTTCGACGATCTTCCGGGCCAGTGCGACGATCTGCGCCGACTGCTGCTCGGCGGCCTCCTCGGCGGCGTTGTAGGCGTCGGTGGCGACCGCGGCATCGTGGTAGAGCGCGTCGAGCTTGGCGCGTACGGCCTGCAGGTCCTTGTCCGGCGCGAGGGTCCGGGGTGTCGCGGAGGGGGCCCCGGTGGCGCCTGGGGTCGACGGCGAGGTGGCGGCCGGAGGGGACGCGGGGCCTGTCGGCTCGGGGCTTCTCGCGAACGCGGTCCCCGGCACCGCCAGGACCGTGACCGCGCAGACCACGGTCACGGCCACCGCGAGCATGCCGCGCCTGCCCGTACCCGTACCCATACAGCCCCCCCCAACTGATTAACCGTCAGTAACTTCTGGACGTCTGGGGGATCGTGCCATGCCGCGCCGGAAAACGACAGAGGTGATGCCGCCCCCCCGCTTCTGTGACGAAGGAGAGGGGGAGATCGTTCCGCCCCGGCTCCGGGGCCTCCGGCGGCTCCTCGACCAGGCAGACGGCCCCGCTCAGCTCCGGGGCGCCAACGCCTCCCACCGCACGGTCACTTCTCCCTGCCGCCACCGTGCCGGGCCGTCCGTCACCGGCCAGTCGGCCGTCAGCTCGCGCACCGCCCGGATCCAGCGCTGCCGGGCGCCGTACGAGGCGTAGGGCGCGGCGGCCGCCCAGGCGCGGTCGAAGTCACGCAGGAAGGCGTGGACCGGCTCCCCGGGCACGTTGCGGTGGATCAGCGCCTTGGGGAGCCGTTCCGCCAGGTCGGACGGGCGCTCCAGGGAGCCCAGCCGGGTCGCGAAGGTCACCGTGCGCGGTCCCTGCGGGCCGAGCGCCACCCACACGTGCCGCCGGCCGATCTCGTCGCACGTGCCCTCCACCAGCAGGCCGCCGCCCGAGCCCGCCACCGGGTCGGCCGGCGCCAGCCGCGCGCACAGCCGCTGCCACACGGCGGCCACCTGGTCCTCGTCGTACTGGCGCAGCACGTTGGCGGCGCGCACCAGGTGCGGCCGTCCGGGGAGGGGGATCTCGAAGCCGCCGTGCCGGAAGACCAGCCCGTCGCGCTCGTAGGGGCGGGCGGCCGCCACGCGCGCGGGGTCGATCTCGATGCCCACCACGCGCGTGTGGGGCGCGGTGGCGCGCAGCCGGGTGAGGAGTTCCACGGCTGTCCAGGGGGCGGCCCCGTAGCCGAGGTCGACGGCGACGGGCGCGGCGGCCCGCCGCAGCTCGGCGCCGTGCGTCGCGGCGATCCAGCGGTCCATCCGCCGCAGCCGGTTCGGGTTGGTCGTCCCGCGCGTGACGGTGCCCACGGGGCGGGCGGCGGGGCGGGAGGGCATGCCTACGAGGGTATGCGTCCGCGCGCGGCCGGGGCCGGATCGGGTCCGGGCCGGGGCCTCTGGTGACTGCAAGCCGCCCGCGTGTGGCCCGCACGGCGCCCGCGCCCGCCCGCAAGCGGCCCGCACGGAGCGCACCACCCGTGCGCACCACCCGCGCGCATCACCCGCGCGCATCACCCGCGCGGAGCGCACGCGCGGGGCGCACGGGCTCCGCACGCGCTCCGCGCGGGTCCCGAGCAGGACGGAGGCCGCCCGACGCCGTCACCCCATCGAACGGTTGAGCGACAGACGGTAATCGTTCGGCAAAAACCGGCCGCCCGGAAATCCGGCCGGAATGGGAATGACTCGCTCCGGTGTTGCCACCCGTGGAGGAGCACCCTCCTGTCCGGCCTGCCCGCCCGCAGCAAGGAGGAACGCCACGTGAGCCAGTACGTCAGCAGGCTCGGGCGCCGCTCCCCGGCCACCCCCTCCCGCCTGCGGCTGCCGCACCGCAGGCCACGCCGCGTCGCCATGCTCTCCGTGCACACCTCCCCCCTGCACCAGCCGGGCACCGGCGACGCCGGCGGCATGAACGTCTACATCGTGGAACTCGCGCAGCGCCTCGCCGCGATCAACATCGAGGTCGAGATCTTCACCCGGGCCACCACCGGAGACCTCCCGCCCTCCGTTCAGATGGCCCCCGGCGTGCTCGTGCGGCACGTCGACGCCGGCCCTTACGAGGGCCTGGCCAAGGAGGACCTCCCCGCCCAGCTGTGCGCCTTCACCCACGGCGTGATGCAGGCGTGGGCCGGCCACCGCCCCGGCCACTACGACCTGGTCCACTCCCACTACTGGCTCTCCGGCCACGTCGGCTGGCTCGCCGCCCAGCGCTGGGGCGTCCCGCTCGTGCACGCCATGCACACGATGGCCAAGGTCAAGAACGCCAACCTGGCCGCCGGTGACCGGCCCGAACCGCCCGCCCGCGTCATCGGCGAGACCCAGATCGTCGACGCCGCCGACCGCCTCATCGCCAACACCTCCGACGAGGCCGACGAACTCGTCCGGCACTACTCCGCCGACCCCGGCAAGGTCGCCGTCGTCCATCCCGGCGTCAACCTCGACCGGTTCCGCCCCGGCGACGGCCGCGCCGCCGCCCGCGCCCGCCTGGACCTGCCGCAGGACGCCCTGATTCCTCTCTTCGCGGGCCGCATCCAGCCCCTGAAGGCGCCCGACGTGCTGCTGCGCTCCGTCGCCGTGCTCCTGGACGAGCGGCCCGAGCTGCGCTCCCGCATCGTCGTCCCCGTCGTGGGCGGTCCCAGCGGCAGCGGCCTCGCCAAGCCGGAGGGCCTGCAGAAGCTCGCCGCGCGGCTCGGGATCGCCGACGTCGTACGGTTCCGCCCGCCGGTCGGGCAGCAGCAGCTCGCGGACTGGTTCCGGGCCGCGTCCGTGCTCGTCGTGCCCTCCTACAGCGAGTCCTTCGGCCTCGTCGCCATAGAGGCGCAGGCCGCGGGGACACCGGTTCTGGCCTCCTCCGTCGGGGGCCTGCCCGTGGCGGTGCGCGACGGCGAGACAGGCTTCCTCGTCCAGGGGCACGACCCGGTGCCGTACGCGCGCGTGCTGGCCCGTTTCGCCGACGAGCCGCACCTGACGGACCGTATGGGCGCCGCTGCCGCCCGGCACGCGCAGTCCTTCGGCTGGGACACCGCGGCCGCCGCCACCGCCGAGGTGTACACGGCCGCGCTGCACGCCCACCGCCGTCGCGTACGCTCGCAGCATGGCTGATGCACACAAGGTCATCGAGTCCGCCCTCAAGGACGCCGAACTGGCCTGGGAGAGTCCCGAGCCCGGCACCTACGTCGTCACCCTTCCCGGCACCCGCAAGCTGTCGACCACGGTGTCGCTCCGCGTCGGCCGCCACTCCCTGTCGCTCAACGCCTTCGTCGTCCGGCACCCCGACGAGAACGAGGCGGGCGTCCACCGCTGGCTCCTGGAGCGCAACCTCAAGCTGTACGGCGTGAGTTACGCCGTCGACCGGCTCGGCGACGTGTACGTCACCGCCCGCCTCCCGCTCGCCTCCGTGACCGCCGACGAGGTCGACCGCCTGCTCGGCCAGGTCCTGGAGGCGGCCGACGGGGCCTTCAACACCCTGCTGGAGCTGGGGTTCGCCTCCGCGATCCGCAAGGAGTACGCCTGGCGCACGTCGCGCGGGGAGTCCACGCGCAACCTGGAGGCGTTCAGCCACCTGACCCGCGACGCCGCTCCGCGGCCGGCGGGGGAGTGACCACCGGTACCGGGCCGGGGCGCCGCAGCACGTCGTAGCCGACGAAGGTGAACATCCGCCGTCCCCGCGCGAGCGGTCCGCCCGGCCCCGTGTACCGGTGCGCGCCGACGCCGTACGGCACGTCCGGCCCCGACACCCACAGTGCCTCGAAGTCGCGTTCCTTGAGCCAGTCGCACACCCCGGTGTCGTAGTGCCGGGTCCGCGTCCACACCAGGACGCCGCCCGGCCGGCACAGCCGGGTGCAGTGGTCGAACGTGGTGCGCACGTCGGCGTCGGTGATGTTGCCGAGCACCCCGCACAGCAGGACGAGATCGGCGGGGGCGAGGTCCGCGTACGCGTCCGTCGCGGCGGCGTCCCCGGCGACGACCTCGACGCCCTCCAGCCCCGCCCCGGCCGCGAGCCGCCGCGCCACGGCGACGTTGCGCTCGTCCAGCTCGACCAGGCGGGCCCGCACGTCGCCGCCCCTGGGATGCCGGGCCAGTACGCCGATCAGGTCCCGACCCTGCCCCGCGCACACACTCACCGCCGTGAGCGGCCCGGCCGGAGCCTCGTCGAGTGCGTCGGCTATCCGCCGCTGGACGAGCGCGAGACGCCTGCTGAGGTAGGAGCCGGGTGCGTCGTACGCCTGGTGCCACTCGTGCCAGTCCACGGGGCATCCATTTCCGGCGCCGGGGGTGGTTACGCGTCGGGCTGGGCGGGGGGTTGGTCGGGGCGCTTGGCGACGAAGGAGCCGAGGCCGACCTCGGCGCGGATGAGCCCCTCCGCCTTGAGGTGGGCCAGTACCTTCTGCGCCGTCGATGCCGCGACACCGAACTCCGAGGCCAGCTCGACGACGGACGGCACCCGCGCTCCCACCGGGTAGGTGCCGTCCGCGATGCGTGTCTCTACGGCCGCGGCGACCTGCCGCCAGACGGGTCGCGTCCGGTCAAGTTCTGGGCTCATGCAGTGGACGCTAAAACTCTGCGGTAGACCGCGCGACCGCGGTAGACTGCGGTAGACCGACCCGGAAAAGCGGGACCCCCGCGACGGAGAGCAGCCGTCCGGGGGCCGCGTGAACGAGCCCCGCCCGCTGCCGTGGACCGGCGCCGAAGGCAAAGCCTGCTACCTGATCGCCGACGACGACGACGGCACCGGCCCGGTGTCCCGCCTGGCGGACACGACGGAGACCGTCCAACTGGAGATGGGCAGCCAACTCCTCTCCCCCGCGCGGGACATGCTCCCCCGCACCCCACAGCCCGGCGAACTCCGCTTCCTGGCCGAGCGCCTCACCGAGGCCCTGGCGGACGCCCTCCGGGTCGCGGAGAGCCGGGGCCGACGCCTGAACCGCCCGGACCGACGGGAGCCGACGGCTTCTGCGGCGCCCGGTACCGTCCCGGCGTCACCCCCACCACCTTCCGGAAGTGCCGGGTGAGATGGGCCTGGTCGTAGAAGCCGGCGGCGGTGGCGACCTCGCCCGGCGGAAGCCCGTCGAGCAGGCACCGCCGGGCGAGGTCGACGCGACGGGACGTCAGGTACTGGTGCGGGGGGATGCCGTACGCGGCGCTGAACGCCCGTACCAGGTGGGCGGGGTGGGCGTGGACGAGCCGCGCGGCCTCCGCCAGGGTGATCCCGTCCGGCACGCGCGCGTCGAGGAGTTCGCGCAGGCGGCGGGCGAGGACGGGGTCACGGGGCGGCGTGGTACGCCGGGCGGGCCGAAGGCTGTCGCGCAGGCGTTCCGCGACGAGCGTCAGCCGGCTCTCCGCCTCCAGTTCGCCACCGGGCCGCGCGAGCGCGGTGTGAAGCTGCCCCACGCGTCGACGCAGCAGGGGGTCCCGCAGGTCGGGCCGGTCGACCGCCGCCCCGACGAGGTACTCGCCGAGGACCCCGGTGTCCAGGTACACCACCCGCTTGCGGAACCCGTCCGGGGTCGCGGGGGAGCCGTTGTGGGGGACGTGCGGCGGCAGCAGGGTGACCGTGTCGTGCGGGGTGCCGTGCTCATGGCGGTCCAGGTCGTAGCGCACGGCGCCGGCGTCGACGATCAGCAGGGTCCAGGCGTCGTGGACGTGCATCGGGTAGGCGTGCTCGGTGAAGCGCGCGTGGAAGACCTCGGTGACGCCCGGCACGCGCGGACGCCACGCGGTGACTTCCTGCCGGGCGGCCATGCAAAAAACGTACAAGACGGGGTCGTACGCCGGTCGGCAGTCTCACCGTATGAACGCTGAACCCCTGCCTGGTGAGCCCGGCCCCGCCGAACGCACCCCCGTCCGCTTCGACACGAAGATCGCCGTCCTGCTGCGGGCGGACCTGGAGTCGTGGCAGCGCCTCAACGTGACCGCGTTCCTCGTCAGCGGACTCGGCACGGCGGCCCCCGAGGTGGTCGGGGAGCCGTACGAGGACGGCGACGGCGTCCCCTACCTGCCGATGTTCCGCCAGCCGGTGCTGGTGTTCGAGGGCGACAAGGAGACGCTGTCGACGGCCCACGCGCGCGTGCTGGCCCGTTCGCTCCCGCGCGCGGTGTTCACCTCCGACCTCTTCGCGACCGGCGACGACCGGGACAACCGGGCGGCGGTACGGGCCGTGCCGACGGCGGAGCTGGATCTGGTGGGGCTCGCGGTGTACGGGCCGCGCAACGCGGTGGACAAGGTGCTCAAGGGCGCGCGGATGCATCCGTGACGGGGGCGGCTTCGGCGCCGACCGCGCCGTCGGGTGCCGCTGCGACTGGTGCCGTGGCGACGGGTGCCACGCCGTCGGCTGCCGTGCCGTCGGGAGCCGAACCGCCATGGCCGTGCAGGCCGCGCATCAGCACGGCGTACCCGACCCCCGCCACCGTGCCCACGACGGCACACATGCCCCACAGCCAGGCGCCGCCGAAGCGGTCGATGACGAAGCCGGACATCAGCGGCGCGACCAGGGAGGCGACGGCCCACGACAGCGTGTACATGCCCTGGTAGCGGCCGCGCCCCCGCACCGGCGAGAGCCGGACCACCAGCCCCGTCTGCGTCGGCGCGTTGACGATCTCGGCGAGGGTCCACACGCAGACGGTGAGCATGAAGACGCCGACCGACCCGGCGAACGCGGTGAGCCCGAAGCCGTACCCGGCGAGCAGCGCCGACACCACGAGCAGCCGTCCCGGGTCGCGGTGCTCGATGAACCGGGTGACGGGGATCTGCAGCACGACGATGAGCACGCCGTTGACGGCGATGGCCACGCCGTAGTCGGCGGGACTGAACCCGGCCTCGCCCATGGCGATCGGCAGGCCGACCGCCCCCTGCTGGAAGATCAGCGCGATGAGGAACGAAAGCCCCACGACCCCCATGAACCGCCCGTCGCGCAGCACGGTCCCCAGCCGTACGGAGTCCTCCTCGGCCTTCTCCTTCTCGGTCTCCGGCCGGGACTCGGGCACCTTGAGGAACACCACGAGCGCGCAGACCAGCGTCATGCCGGCCTCGATGAGGAACCCGGCGAGATAACTGACCTGGGCGATGAAGCCGGCGGCGGCGGAGGAGACGGCGAAGCCCAGGTTGATCGCCCAGTAGTTCAACGAGAACGCGCGGACCCGGTCCTCCGGCCGGACGATGTCCGCCATCATCGCCTGCACCGCCGGCCGGGAGGCGTTGGAGGCCGCGCCGACCAGGCAGGCGACGGCGGCGATGGCGACGGGGTCGCGGACGACGCCGAGCAGCGCCACGGACAACGCGGTCGCCAGCTGGGCGATCAGCAGCGTCGGCCGCCGCCCGAGCCGGTCCGCCATGACCCCGCCGGCCAGCGAGGAGACGACCCCGCCGAGCCCGTGCAGTGAGGCGACCAGACCGGCGTACGAGGCGGAGTAGCCGCGTCCGACGGTGAGGTACAGCGCCATGAAGGTGGCGACGAAAGCGCCGAGCCGGTTGACCAGCGTGCTGGTCCACAGCCACCAGAACTCCCGGGGCAGCCCGGACACGGACTCCCGGGCCGCTCGTCTGAGACCGGCGACGGACATGTGACCCCCGATGTGACTGCGATGTAAGTACCCACAAGGCAGGACACAAATTACAAGCGGCATCGGGGAGCAGCCACTCGATTAACAATCCCTGCCAAGCGTCCGCTGGGCGGGCAGCGGCGCCTCCACCCCAAACCCTTGGATTACGCTCAGACACATGGCCGACGCACCGTACAAGCTCATCCTCCTCCGCCACGGCGAGAGCGAGTGGAACGCGAAGAACCTGTTCACCGGCTGGGTGGACGTCAACCTCAACGAGAAGGGCGAGAAGGAGGCGACCCGCGGCGGCGAGCTGCTCAAGGACGCCGGCCTGCTGCCCGACGTGGTCCACACCTCGCTCCAGAAGCGCGCGATCCGCACCGCCCAGCTCGCTCTGGAGGCCGCCGACCGCCACTGGATCCCGGTCCACCGCTCCTGGCGCCTGAACGAGCGCCACTACGGCGCCCTGCAGGGCAAGGACAAGGCGCAGACCCTCGCCGAGTTCGGCGAGGAGCAGTTCATGCTGTGGCGCCGCTCCTACGACACCCCGCCGCCCCCGCTCGAGGACGGCGCCGAGTTCTCGCAGTCGGACGACGCGCGCTACGCGACCATCCCGCCGGAGCTGCGCCCCCGCACCGAGTGCCTCAAGGACGTCGTCAACCGCATGCTGCCGTACTGGTACGACGGCATCGTCCCCGACCTCCTGACCGGCCGCGTCGTCCTCGTCGCCGCCCACGGCAACTCGCTGCGCGCCCTCGTCAAGCACCTCGACGGCATCTCCGACGCGGACATCGCCGGCCTCAACATCCCCACCGGCATCCCCCTCCTCTACAACCTCGACGCCGACTTCAAGCCGGTCACCCCCGGCGGCAAGTACCTCGACCCGGAGGCGGCCGCGGCGGCGATCGAGGCGGTCAAGAACCAGGGCAAGAAGAAGTAAGCCCACAGTTTTAAGCCCCCGACCTGCGACTTCTTCGCGGGGCGGGGGCTTCTTGGTGGTGCTGGGCCGTCTCTGGGCCGTCAGGTGCTGGAGGGGTCCGACCGGGCCGTGTCGAAGACGGCGGCGACCGCCTTGCGGGTGCGCTCCTGGCTCGACGGCATGAGGTGGGCGTACACGCGGAGCGTCAGGCCGGGGTCCGAGTGCCCCAGGTACTCGGCGAGAGCCTTGATGTTCTCTCCTGCGTCCAGGAGCACCGAGGCGTAGAAGTGGCGGAGCGCGTGCATGCCGTTCTCGCGGGACTCGGCGTAGGACTGGCCGGGCTTCCGCTCGGGGATCACCCCGGCCGAGGCGAGTGCACGCTTCCACACCTCTTCGTTGAGGGAGGTGCGCCAGACGTGCCCGCCGCGCGGTCCGGTGAAGATCAACCGCTTGGTCACTGGAGGCCCGTCCGCCACCTTCCACGGCAAGGTGATCTCTACCGGCGGGAATCGCTTCATGTGGGCCCGAAGTGCTTCAGCGACCGGACCGGGGAGCGGTACGTCCCGGAGCTTGCCGCCCTTCGGCGGGGCGAACACGGGCTTGCTGCGGCTCAGCTTGAGCTGCTGGACCACGTGGAGAGTGTCCGAAGCGAAGTCGATCGCGTCGACGGCGACGCCGAGGATTTCGCCCTGCCGGAGCCCACAGCCGCCTCCCAGGTCGACCATCGCTTGGTACCGCTCGGGCATGCCGGCGCGGACGGCGAAGACCCGTTCCGGCGTCCAAGGGACGATGCGCCTGTTGTCCACGGTGGGCGGCCGGACCGATCGAGCAGCGCACGGATTCCGGGCAAGGTGCCCGTCATCCACGGCTGCGCTCAGAGCCGCCCGCACATTGGAGTAGATCGTCCGGGCGTACGAGCCACGTACGCCGTTCTCCTGGAGCTGTCTCACCCAGTCACGGATGTGAGCAGGCTGGAAGGACCCAAGAGGACGCGACCCCAGGTAGGGGTAGGCGTGCAAGCGAAGCTGCGACTCCATTGACGCCTGCGTGTTCGGGTCCGGCGCGTGGGTCACCCACTTCTCGCTGTACTGCTGGAAGGTGATCCGGGCCGCGCGGGGGTCGATGTACTGGCCCCGCGCCATGTCGGTCTCGGTCTGCGAGAGCCACTGTTCGGCAAGCCGCTTCTGACGGTCGGGGAAACTCTTGGACTTCTCGGTGCCGTCCGGGCCGATGTAGCGGGCGCGGTAGCGCATGCCCGTGCCATAGCGGTCGGTCTTGACTTTGCGAGTCTTGCCGTCCGGCCCCTTCTCTTCCTTGTACCAGCGGTCTTGGATGTGTCCAGCCATCAGGCAGCGGCCCCCTTGAGCTGGGACTCCACCCAGGCGCGGACGTCGTCCGGGTCGAAGCGGAGATGCCGGCCGACCCGGAATCCGCGCGGACCCGTGCGCTTGCGGCGCCACTGGTAGACCGTCTCGACGCTCGGCAGCTCGAACATCTCCACCAGGTCGTCAGGAGTCAGGAACCGCGTGGGCAAGGCGCGCGGTGCGGCGGCTACTTCGGCCGACACGCGGCGTCGATCAGCCATGGGTGGGTTCTCCTTCCGTTCCGGGAGCGGGTTCGAGGGATGCGGCGAGCCAGGCTTCGACGTCGGAGAGGCCGGTGCCGGCGAAGACCCAGTGGGCGAGGACGTACGTCGTCTCGGTGGTGGGTCCGTTGGCGCCTGCCTGTGCTCGCCGCCATTCGGCGCGGGCGTCGCGGAGGGCGCCGAGGGTGGTGGAGTAGCGGCGGGACTTGGTGGAGAAGTGGCCGCGGAAGCCGAGCATGTGGGCCCAGGCGCGCAGGCGGAGGTGTTCGAGGTCCTTGCGGGCGCCGAGGGTCCAGGCGGTGCGGATGAGGCGGCGGGCGTGGTCGCTGATGTCGAGCTGGGCCAGTTCGGCGGCGAACTTCAGTGGCCGGTCGAGGGCGCCCGTCGCGGTTTCGGCGCCCTTGGTGGCGTACTTGGCGATGTAGGCGGCGACGGCTCGCTCGGTCAGTTCCTGGCCGTCGTTGAAGTCGGCGGAGCGGATCGGGCGGACGTCGAGCTGGCTGCCGAAGGCAAAGGTGTGGGCGCGGCCGTCGATGACCGGGCCGTCGACGCGGACCTTGGCTGCGGCGGCCCGGATGGCGTCGGTCAGCAGGTCTGCCGTTGCCCAGCTCGGGGGCGGGGTGTCGCCGCCGCCGGGGCCGTCGAGGCGGATGACCGCATGGAAGTGGACTGCTCCGCGCTTCTGGTACTCGGCGACCTTGGCGAAGGAGACGCGGGCGTGGTCGCGCAGGCACCGTTGGGTCAGGCCCGCACGCTTGGCGACCTCCCGGCGGAGGTAGGTCGAGAAGCGCCGCCAGAGGGTGCCCGCGTGCGCGTTCCAGAGGACGGCGGCTTCGTAGTCGTAGGTGTCCGGGTCGAGGGGGGTGCCGAGGGCGGGGTCGTCCTGGTCGTGGTGGGTGCCGCAGCGGCAGGGGCGGCCGTCGGTGCGGCGGTTGTGGACGGGGCCGAAGCCGGGGGCGGTGAAGGTGGCGAAGACGCGTGGGTGGGTGGCGACGTGTTCGGGGGTTCCCTTGCCGCCCCGGAGTCCGGCGGTGATCAGGTGGAAGGTGTCGCGGCGGTAGACCTCTGCGCAGGCCGCACATCGGGTGGTCCGGCGGTTGTTGCAGCGGACGAGGAGTTGGCCGGCGGGGAGGGCGGAGGAGTCGAGGTGCTGGAGGACTCGGCCGATCTCGCCGGTCGTGGTGTCGATGTCGTACTCGGTGCGGTGGCCGTCGAGGCGGATGGGGTTGGTGCAGCCGCCGAGCCCGGAGAGCTGCCGGAGGATGCCCGGCAGGGTGCCGTGTTGGGCGAGTCTGCTGAGTTCCGGGAGCGGGGGCGGGGTGGTGCGGGTGAAGATGGCTGTCTCCTTCTGGCTGGATCGGTCAGGAGGGATGGGCCCTGGGGCGGCCGGATGCTTGGCGGTGTCATGGCCGCCCCAGGGGTCGGCGCGGTTCAGCGCCGTTTGTGCTCGCGCAGCAGGGAGCGCAGGACCACGGCGGCGATCTCCTTATCTACTCGTCTAGTCATGTGAGCCGTTTATGACGTCCACGCCGGAGCGCGTGCCGGATTCGATGGCGGGGGCGAGGAAGGTGTGCGAGAGCCAGAAGCCGAACAGGGTGATCAGGACGACGATCCAGGGGCGGACGCCGAGGAACTTGACCGCTCCCCAGGCGAAGAAGCCGAGGACGGCGACGAGCGGCAGGCTGACGGTCACGGTGTGCGGGTCCTCTCAGCGGATGGGGCAGCGGTGGGTGCGGGCGGCGAGTTCGGCGGCGGCGCGGCTGTCGTAGTCGGCGGAGAAGCCGCAGCGCGGGGCGGTGCAGGCGGCGGTGTGCTTCTCGCGGCCCCGGTGGTCGTAGGCGGTGCCGACCTGGACGGGGCCGATGCGGGTGACGTTGTGAAATCGCCTGGGTGCGGGCATGGTCAGCCCTCCTGTTGCAGGCTGGGGCCGGGGAACTCGCGCAGGATTCGGGCGGTTTCCTCGGCGTCCGAGGTCCGGTCGGCGGCTTCTTCGGCGAGGAGTCGAGCGAGTGTCGTCCGACCGGTCGCGGCCATCTCGCGGGCCGCTTCGAGGTAGTCAGCGGCTGTGTTGAAGCAGAGAGGCATGTCTTTCCTTGGTGGTCAGGTGAGCTGGGCGGCGATGGCTTCGGCCAGGGGGGCCGGGACGCCGAGGCGGGCGCGGAGGGTCGGGGTGTCGATCGGGGTACCGGTGCGGGTGCGGTGTTCGGCGGCGACCTTGCGTGCGTGATCGACCAGGGCGGCCGGTACGGGGACGGACGGGGATGCCGGGCGCGCTTCGATGGCGGCGGGTTGGGCGGGCGGTTCGGCGGCCGTTTCGGTCTCGGTCTCGTCCGCCTGGTCGTCGTTGGCCGCGCCGTCCTGGGCCGTCTTGGGTGCCGTGTGTGCGAGGAGGGTGCCGCCGAGGAAGGCGATGGCGGGCCAGCCCGCGACGAGGATGCGCAGCCAGGCCGGGACGTTGCCGAGGCCGAGGAGGCCGGCTGTGGCGACGTTGGCGCCGAGGGAGGCGGCGAGGGCGATGACGAACCAGCACCAAGCGGCGGCTTTGGTGTTGCCGGAGCGCAGTCGGCGCCAGGCGGCGACGAGAAGGAGGTCGACGCTGATCGGGTAGGCCCACGCTTTCCATCCGTCCTGTCCGGCCGCCATGGCGACGTCGTGGAGGTGGGCGAAGGACAGGGCGGCGGCGATGAGCGCCTGGACCAACACCGCGTCGACGCGGGTCAGGTGGGCGCGCATGATGCGGCTCCTTTTCGGTTTCGGGCATGGGAGGGGTAGGGACGTGGCGCGAGGTGGTCACGCCGAGCGGGGTGAGGGGTGGGGTGGAGGTCAGTCGGTGACCGGTCGCGGCAGGACGACCGGGGCGGGAGTCTCGGCGGGGCGTGCGGGCACGTCGGGCCGGAAGGGCTTGAGCGCGGGCAGGTCCGGGACCAGGTGGGCCGACTCGCGGCAGGTCTCGGCGGCGGCGCCGAGGGAGAGGTACGGGGTGCGGATGCGGGACCAGCCGCCGGAGGTGTCGCCCGCGACGGCGAGGCCCGGCCGTTCGGCGGGGATGGCGCAGGCGGCCATGACCGCTTCGGGGGCGATGTCGCCGAGGGCCATCTTGGCGGATGCTTCGTCGTTGACGCGGTGGCAGACCCGGCCGGTGAGCTGGGCGCGGAGCATGGTTGCGCCCTTGCCGAGTTCGGCGCCGAAGCGCTGTCCGCACACCTCCAGGTAGATGCCGGCCGCGCGGCCGAGCTGGGCGAGCCGGATGAGCTGGGTGACCATCTCATCCCGCCGTTCCTCGTCCTTGCGGGTGGCGGTGAGGAAGAGTTCCGCCACCTCGTCCACGAACAGGACGACGGGCACGGGCCGTTCACTGTCGGGCAGGCCCCAGATGTCGGAGGTGATCTCCTCGTCCGGGGTGCCGGGGGCGATGCCCTGCCGGGCCTTGATCAGGTCGTATCGGTCCTCCATTTCCTTGACCAGCGCGGGCAGCAGTTCGGCCGCCTCGTCGGGGTCGGTGGCGAGCGCCGAGAGGCGGGGTGCGAACGGCGCCAGCTCGACGCCCCGCTTGCAGTCGATGCCGACCAGGGCGACGGGCTGCGGGGCGAGTCCGGCGATGAGGTGGCGCAGGTACATGGACTTGCCCGACAGGGTGGCGCCGAGGGTGAGCTGATGGGGAACGGTCCGGTAGTCGCGTACGAAGGGAGTGGCGTCCTCCCGAAGCGCGACCGGCACCTTGAGGAACCCGCCGCCGGTCTTGCGCGGCATGCGCACTTTTCGCAGCACGTCGAAGCCGACGAGCCGCAGTTCGACCACACCGGGCTTGACGGGGTGGACGTAGACGGCGTGGACGCCCCAGGCGTGCCGCAGCCGTTCGGCCGAGGCGGCGATGTCGGCGGGTTCCTGCCCCGGAGCGAGGCGGAGCCGCAGCCGCAGGCCGGTCGAGGTGGGGCGGATGATGCCCCGCCGGGGCGGGACGGGCCGGATCTCCCGCCGGGTGGTGGCTTTGACGGCGAGGACCCGCAGCCGGGACGGTGCCACGGTCAGGCCGCAGGCTTCCATGACGGAGGCGTACGAGCTGAGGAGGCGGACGGTGGATATCGGACCGCCGACCGTGGACCAGTAGAGGCCCGGGTGGTTGGCCCGGGCGTAGGCGGCCCCGCCGCCGAGCGCGGCGAGGGGACCACCCACTTCCAGGAACGTCGTCAGCTCGGTCATCAGGCGGTGGCCCCCATGGCGGCCGGGAAGGCGGCCGGGGTGACGGCGGCGGCCCGGTAGGCGATGCCGTGCCGCTGCTGCCCGTTGAACACCGACTCCCACGGCCGGGCGATCAGCCCCGGCAGCGAGACGGGCGAGCCGAGGACCAGGCCCTCGGAGACACCGCCCTCGGGGACGGTGACCTTGATGAGCGAGGACTCGCCTTCCTCGATGTAGACGACGCCGATCGTCATCAGCGCCTCACCGCTGACGGCGTCCTTGGCGATCTCACCGGTCTGCCGGTCGCGGATCTTCGGCTCCGGGGCCTCGGTGAGGAGGATCGTGGCGGCGGAGGTCTCAACGCGGATGGTGCGCAAGGCACACGCTCCTATCTACTCGTCTATACATGTAGCGATCCGTGAACCCGATCTTGCGGGCTCACGGCGATCACCTTGCCACACAACTTGCCCACTCGTCTATACGAGTATGCCTGTTGGGGTGTACGAGTTCGGAGAAGCGTCCCCGCGCACCACCGCCGCTCACGCGATCACGTCGCCGGGAGCTGGTACGACAGCACGTACGCGTCAGCCGCCATCACGGTGTCGCACACCTCAACAGCCCGGCCCTCGGTGTCGAAGGCGGTCCGGATCAGGTGGATCACTGGCACGCCGGAGGCCAGGTGCAGCGTCTTGACCTCGGCGGGCGAGGGCATCCGGGCGCGGATCTCCTCCTCGAAGTGGTCGAGGCGGTGACCCAGCTCTTCGAGTCGGGCGTAGATGCCGCCGGGGCCGGGGTTGGGTTCGGCGATCTGCGTACCGCGCGCGATGTCGAGCGGAAGGTAGGAGGTGGCGAACTCGACGGGCCGCCCGTCGAGCAGGTACCGGCGCCGCCGGGCGAGCACCCGCCGTACGGAGCCGAGCCGGGTGGAGATGTCCTGACTGGCCTTCTCTTCCTTCACCTCAAGACTGTCGACCTTGGGGTGACTGCCGGCCGCGTCGGCCTCCACGATGAACGCGGACTTGCCCTGCTCGCGGTGGCGCCGGGCGAACCGGTCGGAGGCCAGCCGCCGCACGGGGGGCCGGGGCCGGACGAAGACGCCCTTGCCGTGCTCGGCGTGCACCAGGCCCTCGCCCTGGAGGACGGAGAAGGAGTTCCGGACGGTCATCCGGGACACCCCGTAATGCTCGACAAGCTCAGCTTCCGAGGGCAGCTTCTCACCCTCGCTGAATCGCCCACGGTCGATGGCCTCACGCAGCTGGTCGGCGATCTGCCGGAAGACCGCACGATCGCTCGTGGGGTCGAGATCACCGAGCAGGCCCGAAGGAAGGGCAGGGCTCACGTGTGTACTCCTTTAGGTATCTAGACGAGTGGGCGAGTCTTGTTGCTACGGTGGAGAGCCTAGCCATCCGAGAGGGCCGAGGAACGTGAGCACAGAACGCCCGCACTCCGTCAGCGTCGCCGGAGTCGTCATAGACGACCACGGCCGGGCCCTCCTGATCCAGCGCCGGGACAACGGCAAGTGGGAACCGCCGGGCGGTGTCCTCGAACGCGAGGAGACCATCCCCGAAGCCCTGCAACGCGAAGTCCTCGAAGAGACCGGCATCAAGATCGCACTTCCCGCGACCCTCACCGGCGTCTACAAGAACATGACGGGCCTGATCGTCTCCCTGGTCTTCCGCTGCCAGGCCGCCGACGGCACGCCCACCACCGGAAGCGAGACCCGCGCACTGCGCTGGGCCACCCGCGACGAAGTCACCGAGCTTGCCGACGAGGCGTACGCCATCCGCGTCCTGGACGCGATGGACGCGGCGTCCCCGCCGGCCGTCCGCGCCCACGACGGCGTGAAACTCGTCTAGCCCGAACCCGCTGCACATGGCGGCCTACCAGCACGAAGGAACTTGTATGCACGAGTATACGAGCCGGGCCCGGGCCTGGGGGCTCAGTTGCCCAGGATTCCCCGAAGAGGTCAGCCGGGCCCGCCGCTGGACCCGCGACATCCTGCGCGGCTCCCCGTTAGCCGAAGACGCCGAACTGATCGTGAGCGAGCTGAGCGCGAACGCGATCCTCCACACCGCCAGCGGTCGGGAACACGGCAGCTTCCACCTGGCCGTCGCCGTCTCGGCACAGGTGGTCGCAGTCTCCGTGACGGACGACGGCGGCACGGGCACCGCCCCCAAGGCCGAGCACCAGGACCACGACGCCGAACACGGCCGGGGCCTGGGCATGGTCAGCGCCCTCGCACACCGCGTCGTCATCCACGACAGCGACCACGGCCACACGGTCACCGCGGAACTGTTCTCCGGGCCCCAGCGGGGAGGCCACCCGTGCTGATGAAGGAACTCCGACGCGGCTACTGGTGCGAGTGCTGGACAGAAGACCTCACCGAACAACGACGGCCGGCACTGCTCGCATCCCTCGACGCCTACACGGCACCCCAGGCAGACCGCTGGGTAGCAGTCACCCTCCGCACAATCTCCCCGGCCCTCGACGCAGACGCGTCCGACGCCGCATGGGAATGGCTGTACGACGGCCGCATCGAGACGCGACGAGCCCTGTTGCGCTCGGAGCCCTGCACGGTGTCAGTGACCCACGAGGACACTCGCATCACCTGGACGATCCGACCCGTGATCTACCTGCCGATGGCCCACCGCCAAGAGGTTGCACTCCCGAGTTGCGCTCACGACTTCAAGCCCCACGCGTCCGACTGAGTTACAACTTTCTTTACGACTTCAAGTGCGGCTCGCTCCGCTCCCCGCGCGCGGCCCGGCCCCCGGCCGGGCCTGCGCTCATGTCTCCGCCCCGCTCCAGCCCGGCCGGCGCCCGAGCCGCGTGCACAGAGACCAGCCACCTGACGTCAGAGAAGGGGTACGTCGCAG
>NZ_CBDQZH010000043.1:0-61038 GCF_965341775.1 Streptomyces sp. bgisy159
CCCCCGGACCGGCCCTGGACCGGCCCCGGACCGGCCCCGAGCCGGCTCCGGATCGACCCCGGGACTGACCCCGGATCGACCCCCGGACCGGCCCCTGACTGATCCTGGACCGGTCGCGGACTGAGTACGATTATCCGGCCCCCGGCATCGGGGGCCGGAGACTGAGGAGATGCGTGCCCGTGGCTGCCCGACGGCTTCCCTCGTGGGTCTGGGTCACCGGTCTGACCACCGGTGCCGTCGCCGCGGTCGCGGTCCTGGCGGTCCAGGCCGACCGGGGGGCCCACCCCCAGGCCACGGCGGCGACCCGCCCGACCGCCTCCCCGACGGCGGCCCCGGCCCCGTCCGCGAGCCCGTCGGCCATCGCCCCGACGGAACTGCCCGAGGCATCCGGCACCGGCCGCCGCGTCGTCTACTCCCTCGCCCAGGACCGCGTCTGGCTCGTCGACGCCGACGGCGAGGCCCGCCGCACCTTCCCCGTGTGGCCGGGGACGGTCGACCCCGCCCCCGGCACCTACACGATCTCCGTCCGCAAGGCGTCCACCACCGGCTCCGACGGCGTCGCCATCGAGCACATCCTCTACTTCACCGTGCAGTCCGGCGTGAACATCGCCTTCTCCAACGCGGTCGACGGCTCCTCCCCGCCGCCCGCCGGTACCACCCCCACCGGCGGCATCCGCGTCGGCAAGGAGGACGGCACCGCCCTGTGGAAGTTCGGGGCGACAGAGACCCGCGTCAAGGTCGTGGAGTAGCCGGCGTCATCTGCACCACCACCAGCGTCACCCCGCTGATCAGGAACACCCGGGTCGCGGCGTCCAGCCCGTTCCAGTCCCCGGACTGCCACATCGCGAACCACTCCCCGCCGATCGCGATGAACCCGGCCCCGAACAGCAGCATCAGCATCAGCAGGCCGTAAGTGGACAGCCGTCGGGCGTTGGCCAGATCCCGCCGCCCCCAGAACCACGTCCCCGCGATCAGCACCAGCGCGGCCACGGTCTCCCACACGATGATCGCGACGTACGCCGCGTCCTGAAGCCCCTTGCTCGTGATCGCCCGCCACATCAGATCGTCGTCCTCGAACGTCGTGTCCATGGCCAGCACATGCCGCACGAACTGCTGGTTCGTCCCGAAGTCGGTGATGTTCCCGAAGGCGACGAGCGCGATGTAGAGAGCCAGGACGCCGGTGAGCACACCGGCGGCGAGCACGAGGCCGGTGTGACGCGTGGGGGTTGTGGTCATGGCGGGTATCTTCCCGCCACGACCGCGAACTCCCGCTCGGTTCCGGCCAGATCGGCGGGCGCCGGTGAGAAGGCGAGTACAGCAGATGTCAGTTGCCGCTGGTGGCAACGACGGGTTCGAGCGCGTCCAGTCGTTGCCCGCGGGCGCTTCCACCGGTGTCCGGCTTCCCCGAGAGCGAGAGCGAGAGCGAGAGCGAGAGCGAGAACGAGATCGCCGTCGCCCTGCGGGAACTGGAGGAGCACGGGTACCTTGCACGACAACCCGAAGCAGACCGCCGATGACCCCGGCCGGCTGAACGCGTACAGCCGGCCGCGAACACGGCCGTGAGGGTCGACCGTCCCCCCCCCCAGGGGCGCGACGGCACGGCCGAGCCAGGAGCTGAAGCGGAACACGGCGGGCCGGCTGACCCACCTTGCCACGGCCTGGCCTGAGTCGGGTCACCACTCGGCGATGAGGGGCGCGTCCGGCGTGTGGCTTCGCCAGGATTCGGTGAGGTGGGTCAGGTGGTCGGGGGCGGCGATACCGCGCACCGTCACGATCTTGTTGTCGGCGAGGTCGAACGTCACGGTGCCGACGATCCGGTCGTCGACCACGGTGACGATGGCGGGGCTGCCGTTGAGGACCGCGTAGTGCATGGCCGGCGTGCCGCCCGCGAACCGCCGTTTCGCGGCGCTGGGTTTGAAGCCGGCCCGCGCGACGGCGGCGACGCGCTGCGGAGTGTCGTACCGCAGGAGCCTCCGGGCGAGGCCGGCGCCGTCGGAGATCGCCGTCGCGTCGTCGGTGAGGAGCGCCACCAGCCGCTCGGTGCGCCCGGAGGAGGCGGCGGCGAGGAACTCCTCGACGATACGGCGGGCGGACGCGGGGTCGACCTCACCCCCGCGGCGGCGTGCGGCGGTGATGCGGCGCCGGGCCCGGTGCAGGTGCTGCTGGCTCGCCGACTCGGTGATGTCCAGGATCTCGGCGATCTCACCGTGGCTGTGGGAGAACACCTCGCGCAGGACGTAGACGGCCCGCTCCGCCGGCGACAGCCGCTCCATGAGGGTCAGCACCGCCAGGGAGACCGATTCGCGCTGCTCGAAGGTGTCGGCCGGGCCCAGCATCGGGTCGCCGTCGAGCAGCGGTTCGGGCAGCCAGGCGCCGACGCTGCGTTCCCGGCGGGCCTGCGCCGAGCGGAGCCGGTCGAGGCACAGGTTGGTGACGACCTTGGTCAGCCAGGCCTCCGGCACCCTGATGTGCTGCCGGTCGGCGGCCTGCCAGTGCAGGAACGCGTCCTGCACCGCGTCCTCGGCGTCGGCGGCGGAGCCCAGCAGCCGGTACGCCAGGGAGGCCAGCCGGTTGCGGCCGGCCTCGAACCGGCTGGTGTCGAAGGGGTCGGCGGCGGCGCTGTCCACGTGGATCACCCTAGTGACTCGCGCTCCGGGCGGCGGCGCCGCCGACGGACGCGACCGGCACGGCGGCCAGGCGGCGCCTGCGCCTGGGCATGCCGAAGGTCGGATACGAGGTGCCCCACAGCGAGCCCCTGACGATGAGGGCCTTGATCCGCGCGGCCGCCCGGCCGCCCAGGTACTTCGGCTTCGCCCGCCCCTCCTCGTCGACCATCTGCAGGATGCCGTCCCGCCGCCCGAGGCTGATGTGGTTGCCCACGTAGACCAGCTTGGTGTGGGGGGCCTTGCGGCCGGTCAGGTGACCGACGATCGCGGCGATCGCCTGGTTGCCGGTGTATCCGGCCGTGGCGCAGGACATCGGCAGGGGGTGGCCGCTGTCGCCGATGGCGCGGGCGGCGTCACCGACGGCGTACACGTTCGGGTGGGAGACCGACCGCATGGTGCGGTCGACGACGATCCGCCCGTCCTCGGTGACCTCCAGCCCGCCGGCGGCGGCGACGGGACCGACCGCGAACCCGGCCGCCCACACGGTCGCGTCGGACGCCAGGACGGTGCCGTCGGCGCACAGCACCCGTGTCGCCTCGACGGCCACGACCTCGGTGTGCTCCAGGACGGTGACGCCCAGCCGGTCGCAGGCCCTGCGCAGATGGCCTCGGGCCCCGGCGGAGAGGCGGGCCCCCAGCTCGCCGCGGGCGACCAGCGTCACCGACAGGCCGGGCCTGCACTCGGCGATCTCGGTGGCGGTCTCGATGCCGGTCAGCCCGTCACCGACGACCAGCACGGTTCCGCGCCCGCGCCCGCCCCCGGTGGTCAGGCCGTCCAGGCGCTCGCGCAGACGCAGGGCCGCAGGCCGGCCGGCGACGTCGAAGGCGTGCTCGCCCGCGCCGGGCACGGTGTGGTCGGCGCCGCGGCTGCCGAGCGCGTAGCACAGCGTGTCGTAGCCGAGCTCGTCGCCGCCGTCGGCGTCGGCCACGGCGACGACCTGCCGGTCGGGGTCGACGGCGGTGACACGGGCCAGGCGTACCCGTACCCCCGTACCGGCGAAGATGTCGGTGAGCCGCGGGGCCGCGATCTCCCGGCCGGCCGCGAGCTGGTGCAGCCGCAGCCGCTGGACGAAGTCCGGCTCGGCGTTGACGACGGTGATCTCGGTGTCCGCGGGGGACAGCCGACGGGCCAGGTTCCCGGCCACATAGGCCCCGGCATAGCCGGCGCCGAGGACGACGATGCGGTGCTTCATGTGCTGCTCCTGTCGGTTGGCTTGGTCCCGCGTCTTGAGCGGGACGGCGGCCTGATTGCTGACAGGAATCGACTGTGACGTGCGTCACATGGGATCGTCGTTCTCGCGCGGATACTGAGGGCGTGGAGTTCGCCGTCTTCATGACCCTGCCCGGCCTGGTCATCGCGCTGACCCTGCTGGCCTTCGTCGACCAACTGCTGTTGCGCGCGGGGCGGGCCGGTCTGCTGCCGTGGCGGAACAGCGTGCGGCAGGGGCAGATATCGGCGACCGGGTTCGAGCAACTGCACGCGGCTCTCTCGCCGGGCAAGCAGCACGAGTTGAAGGAGCGGCAGTCGTCCCTCGTCCTGCGCGACGACGAGGACGACGGCGCGCCGCGCCACAGGACGACGGTGGACCTTGGCCAGGGAACGGCGGTCGTGCGGCTGCCCCGCCCGTAGCCTCGCGGTGTCAGCCAAGGGCCTCGTACTCGGCCGGCGGGTTGGCCAACTCCGGCCGCTCCACTATGTACCGGTCTCCGAAGAGCCCCGACATCGCCCAGTGCCAGGCCTCGTCGTGGAAGGCGAGCCCGCGGTAGGGGGCGTCGCACGGCTCGTACGGGTACATCTCCATCGCGGCTTCACCGGCTCTGGTAGGCGTCATGCCCCCGTACCGCTGCATCACCCAGGCGTAGCGGCGCCGCTCACCGGCCAGGTAGCGGACGTACTCGTCCTCGGTCCAGGTCATCGGGCGCGGTGGCGGCGGGCGAAGCCGAGGAAGTCCTGCCAGGGGGTGTCGGTGAAGGTGAGGCGGGGGCCGTCGGTTTTCTTGGAGTCGCGGACGTGGATGGTGGGGGTGGTGCGGGCGGGGGATATGGCGACCTCGACGCAATCAGGGCCGTCGTTGCCGCTGTAGCTGCTCTTGATCCACACCAGCGTGGAGGTCATGTTTCCTCTCCCAGCAGTTTCTCGATGAAGGTCACGGACTCCCCTGGTGAGAGTGCCTGCGACCGGATCATTCCATAGCGCATGTCGAGGATCTGGACCTCCCGGGGGTCGCTGACCACTCGGTCGTACAGCTGGCCTTCCGAGTGCCCGAGGATCTTGCCGTCGCGGAGTTTCAGCAGCCGGATGGATCCCATCACGCCCGCGTGGTCCTCCCGGTCCGTCGGCATCACCTGGATCGACACGTGCCGCAACTCGCTGACCTCAAGCAGGTGTTCGAGCTGCCGACGCAACACCATTCTGCCCCCGAGGGGGCGCCGGAGTGTCACCTCTTCCTGGACAAAAGTGATCTGCGCCCGAGGCACCCGCTCGAACACCGCCTTCCTCGCCATGCGGGCGGCGACGTGGCGTTCGATCTCCTCCTCGGTGTACGCGGGCCGCCGCATCTCGTACAGCGCCTGCGCGTACTCCCGCGTCTGCAGCAGCCCGTGGATGTGGAGTGCGGCGTACGCCCCCAACTCCACCGCCTCGTCCTCCAGCTTGGCCAGGTCCCGGACCTTCTTCGGGTAGCGGGCCCGTTCCACGTCCTCCGTCATCGCGGAGATCTTGCCGTCGGCGCCGAGCACCTCGTCGGTCTTGTCGAGGAAGTCGGGCTTGGGGATGCGCCGGGCGCGCTCCACCGCGGAGACCATCTCCTCGCTGTAGCCGATGGCCGCGCCGAGTTCCGACTGCTTCATCCCCGCGGCTTCCCGCCACATCTTGATCTGCCGGCCGACCGCCCTGAGCACGGCCGCCGCCTCTTCGTCCTCCACGTCCTGCCCCTCCCGGTGTGCGAGTTGCACGAGTCGTATGGCCCTGACGCGCGACCGTACAGTCACGCTCTGTGTCGGGGTCGTGGCTGTTCACCGTAGGGAGCGGGCCGCCAGGCTGAGCGGCATGAGCCAAGATCTCCAGCCCCGGGTCACCCGTACCATGGACCTCTTCACGGCGCAGTTGTGCGCTTCTCGGAGGAGTGTGCGAGTTTCCCGGCTGCTCGCCGAACGGGAACTGGCCGCGTGGGGTGTGAAGTCCGAGGCCGCGGCGCACGTCGTCGCCGAACTCGTGGCCAACGCCGTGCTGCACGGACGGGTGAGGGGGCGGGACTTCCGGCTGCGGCTGATGCGGTTCGCGGACGGCACCCTCCGTGTCGAGGTCACCGACCCCCGGGGTGACCGGGTCCCGCGAATCCCGGACCCGGTGGCCGCGTACGCGGAGTCGGGGCGCGGGCTGCGCATCGTGGCGGCGTACGCGGAACGGTGGGGCGTGGAGAAGGCGCCGGCGGGCGCCAAGATCGTCTGGGCGGAACTCGTACCGGGTCGCGGCGACGCGTGACCCGGTGGCGCGCGACGCCAAAAGACCAAAGAACTGGGGGAAAGTACCGGACCCACCCCCACCGCCCCCGCCGGTCACCCGCCCGGGTGAATATGCCCAATGCAACTGGCGCGGCGGGGGAGTTGTGGGGCAGCGTCTGCGGCAACGGCCCATGTCCACACATGCATCGGCCCCCGCCGGGACTGCCATCCCAGTGCGAGGGCCTGATCACCGAGGAAGGCATCAACTTCCCGATGACTGACCAGAACCCTAGCGCGCGGAAGCGTGCGAAGAAGGCGAACGCCCCGCATTCCCACTCCGGGGTCATCCACGTCAACGAGCCGCACCACGACAACTTCACCGTCGTCGGCAATCACCTCGCCCAGCACCCGGACCTGTCGCTGACGGCGATCGGGCTGGCGGTGCACATCCAGTCGCTGCCCGCTGGGGCGCCGATCGGCATCAAGACGCTCGCGGGGAAGTTCACCGAGGGGGAGATCCGGATCGCCGCCGCGCTGCGCGAGCTGGAGGAGCACGGGTACCTCGCACGCACCAAGGAGCGTCTTCTATCGGGCCGAGTGACGACCCGGACGACCTCGTACAACAAGCCGCCGCGCGACCAGCCGAGGCGTGACGACCTGACGCGCATCGAGCCGCCGCGCGACCAGCCGAGGCGTGACGAGCCGACGGGCACCGAGCCGCCGCGCGACCAGCCGATGCCCGACGAGCCGACGGGCATCGAGGCGAGGCGTGACGGGCCGACGCGTGACCAGCGGGTGCGTGATGAGCGTGAGGGTGACGGGTCGAGGGACGGCGAGCCCGCGGAGGGGCCGAGGCGCACGCCCGCTGTCTCCCGCACGCCCGCGCTCTCCCCCCTGCCCGCCCCGCGGCCGTCCTCCACCGCAGCCGACCTCCTCGCCGGCCTGCGCGCCCACGACCCCCGCCTGCTGCTGACCGAGCGCGACGTCCACCGGCTGGCCCCGGCCGTCACCGAGTGGCTGGACCGGGGGGTGCCGCCGACCGCCGTGGTCCGCAGTCTCACCAGCGGGCTGCCGGAGGACCCGATCAACTACCCGGCCGCCTTCCTGGCCCACCGCCTCGCCGCCCACCTGCCACCCCACCTCCCCGCCCCGCCACCGCCCCGGCCGGCCTCGACCGAGGCCGCACCACTCCGCCCGGCACCCCTCCAGAACTGCGACGGCTGCGAACGCGCCTTCCGCTTCCCGACCCCCGGCCACTACTGCCGCGAGTGCCGCGAGAAGCGGGCGGCGGCATGAGCCCCGGGGCGAGCCTTCGGATGAGCGTCGCGTCACCGTCGCACCGCGCGCCGCACCGGTACCGTACGAATGCTGAGCCACCCGCACCGGAGGTCATTGTGAGTGCCCAGACCGACGGCCCGTACGGACCGCTGATTCCCATGCCCGAACTCACGCCGGACGCTTTGCGCGCGGCAGTCGCGCGGATCGCACCGAGCCGGATTCCGGCTCTCACCCAGCACCTCTTCGAGGCGACGACGAACGCGCAGCAGACGCAGAGCTTCGCGCCGCTGCGGGCCTTCGTTCACTCATGGGCCGTGTTCGTGGCCATCGAACGGTACCCGGAACGCGCCGCGCGGCTGCATGAGCTGGAGCGTCTGGTGGACGTGGGTGATCAGGATCCGGCCGAGGCCATTGCCGAGATTCGGGCGATCCGGGAGACCGCAGAGGCGGAGGCCGGGTTGTGACGGACTGGGCCTGGGACTACAACCCGAGCGCGGAGTACGTGACCGACGGATTGCCGCTCGGGGTGGTGGCCGAAGTGGAGCGGATCGCGCACGAACTGGCCGCGTTGGGCCATGACTCCGTGAAGGTCGGTAGACCGATCGACCGCGAAGGCGGCCTGCGCGAGTTCGACATCCTGGGCGGACGTGGGTTCGTCAGCTTCCTGTCCGTGCCGCGTCATGAGTGCGTCTACATCTGCAATGTGACCTGGTACGGCTGAAAAGCGACATCTGAGAGCGCTTTTCCCACACCTCACACACCGTTTCTCTCCCCGAACCGACCGTGAACCGACCGTCTCCGTTCGAATACAGTGCTGAACTGTCCTGACACGCACGGGTGACGGGTGGGGAGGTTCCGGGGTGGGCGCGACGGCCGGCGTGGTCTGGGGGCGTGCCGAGCAGCAGGACTTCCGCAGCCGGGTGCGGGGGACGTTGCTCGGGGCGGCGGTCGGGGACGCGCTGGGGGCACCGGTCGACCGGATGACGGGGGACGAGATCCGGGAGGCGTGCGGCCCGGACGGGGTGGTGGACCTGGTGGCCGCCTACGGGCGGCGCGGAGCCGTCACCCACCTCACGCAGTTGGCGCTGTTCAGCGTCGACGGGCTGATCCGGGCGCAGGTGCGACGGGACACGGGGGCCTGGCACCCGCCTACCGATCTGCACCGGGCGTATCTGCGGTGGGCGACGACCCAGCGGGACTGGGGGCCGGACGAGCGGCGCGCGGAGGACGGGTGGCTGGCCCGGGAGGAGTGGCTGTACGCGCGGCGCGATCCGACCCGGGCCCTGCTGATGGGGCTGGGCGACCAGCGGATGGGGACGCTGGAGGCGCCGAAGAACCCGGACGCCGCCGGGCCGGAGGCGGTGGCGCGGTCGGCGCCGTTCGGGCTGCTGGTGGGGTGGGAGCCGCAACTGGTCGTACAGCTCGCGGTGGAGTGCGCGGCCCAGACCCACGGGCATCCGACCGCCTGTCTCGCGGCGGGCGGTTATGCCGCCGTCGTGCACGCCCTCCTGCGCGGCGAGGCTCTGGAGGGCGCCGTGCAGCGGGCGCTGGCCTTGCTGGCGGCGCGGGTGGGGCACGACCCCGTGAGCGACGCGCTGCGGCTGGCGCTGGGCGCCGTACGGCAGGGCATGCCGGGGCCGGCGGTGGTCGAGGAGCTGGGCGGGGGCGGGGAGTCGGCGCAGGTGCTGGGCGCCGCCGTGTACTGCGCGCTGGTCGCGGAGGACGTACGGCACGGGCTGCGGCTCGCCGTCAACCACGGCGGCCCGTCCGCCGCCACCGGGGTGCTGACCGGCGGGCTGCTCGGCGCCCTGCACGGGGAGACCGCCCTGCCGCCGGGCTGGCTGGTCGAGCTGGAGGGCCGGCCGACGATCCTCGAACTCGCCGACGACTTCGCCATGGAGATGACCCAGGGCCCGGCCCTGCACAACCCGGCGGGCGCCTCTCCGGGCTGGCTGTCGCGCTACCCGAGGGCGTGACGGGAAGGAATCGATCCCGAGCCACCGCCGTCCCGCGCCCCGGTCACCGCCGTCCCGCGCCCCGGTCACCGCTGTCCCGCGCCCCGGCCGGCGGCGTCCGGGCGCACGGCTCAGCGGCGTCCCGGCGCCCGCTCAGCGGCGGATGAGCCCCAGGTCGGTGGCGGTGGCGACGGCGGCGGTGCGGGAGTCGACGTCGAGCTTCGTGTAGATGCGGGCGAGATGGGACTTGACCGTGCCCTCGGTCAGGTGGAGGCGGGCGGCGACGGCCTGGTTGGAGAGGCCGTTGGCGACCAGGGCGAGGACCTCGGTCTCGCGGCGGGTCAGCGCGGTGCCGGGGGTGCGCAGCCGGTTCATCAGCCGGTCGGCGACGGTCGGTGCCAGGGTGGTGCGTCCGGCGGCCGCGGTGCGGACGGCGGCGGCCAGGTCCTCGGGCGGGGCGTCCTTGAGGAGGTAGCCGGTGGCGCCGGCCTCGATGGCGGGCAGGGTGTCGGCGTCGGAGTCGTAGGTGGTCACGATCAGCACCCGGGGTGCTCCCGGGCGGGCGGTGATCCGGGCGGTGGCCTCGGCGCCGCCCATGCCCTTGCCGAACTGGAGGTCCATCAGCACGACGTCGATGTCGCCCTCGGCGGCGCGGGCGACGGCCTCCTCGGCGGTGGCGGCCTCGGCCCGCACGACCAGGCCGGGCTCGGTCTCCAGCACGGCGCGCAGCCCCGCTCGTACGACGGGGTGATCGTCGGCCAGGAGCAGGCGGATGGGGGAGTCGTCGGTCACGGGCGGGCCTCGGGGTGTGTCTCGGGGTGCGTGTCAGGGGCGGGCGCGGGGCCGGACTCGCGGACTCCGTGGCGGGGCTCGCGAACTTCGGGGCCGGGCTCGCGAACTTCGCGGCCGGGCTCGGGACCCGTACCGGCGGTGCCGTCGGCCGACGCGGTCAGGGGCAGCCGTACCGACAGGGCGGTGCCCCGGCCGGGGGCGGACACGACGGTGAGGGTGCCGCCGAGGGCCTGGGCGCGGGCCCGCATCGCGGCCAGGCCGAAGCCGCCGGTCTCGGGGTCGGGGGCGGGCAGCGTGTCGGGGTCGAAGCCGCGTCCGTCGTCGACGATGTCGAGGGTGACGTGGTCGCCGAGCCGGCCGAGGGTGACGTCGGCGGTGCCGGCCTCGGCGTGGCGGACGGTGTTGGCGAGGGCGGACTGGGCGATGCGCAGCAGCGCGACCTCGTGTGCGGTGGTGAGCGGGTCGGGGTCGCCGGTGAGGTGGAGGCGCGCGGTGAGCGGGTGCCGGGCGGAGGTGGTGGCGCACAGGCGCTCCAGGGCGCCGGCCAGGGTGGTGCCCTCCAGGGTGGGCGGGGTGAGGGCGGCGACGAAGCGCCGGGCCTCGGCGAGGTTGTCGACGGCGGCCTGCCGGGCCTGGTCGACGTAGCGGGCCGCGTTCTGCGGGGTGTCGGGCAGCGACCGTTCGGCGGCGCGCAGCAGGAGCTGGATGCTGGACAGGCCCTGGGCGAGGGTGTCGTGGATCTCGCGGGCCAGGCGGTCGCGTTCGGCGAGCACCCCGGCGGTGTGCTGGGCGGCGGCCAGGTCGGCGCGGGTCGCGGTGAGTTCCTCGATCAGCCTGCGGCGGTTCTCGCTCTCCCGGTACAGCGCCTGGTAGCCCCACACCACGGCGACCGCCACGGCGGCGCCCAGCGCCGGGCCGATGGCCATGGCGGGGCTGAAGGAGTGCTGGTGGGCGGCGAAGCCCGCGACGGCCGCGGCGGCAGTGGCGGCCACGGCGGCGAGGCCGGCGCGGCCGGGCAGCAGGTGCAGTTGCAGGAAGTAGAGCGGGAAGGCCACCCACACGGCGTCGGGCGTCAGGACGAGCAGCACCAGCCAGCAGACGGCCACGGCGGCCAGCCACAGCGCGGCGGCCCGCCGCGAGCCGCGCACCCGCGGCAGCAGGGGTCCGACCGCGTACACCAGACCGCACACCGCCGCTGCGGCGACGACCGCTCCGGCGTGGGGCCGTCCGTCGGCGACGGCCCGGCCGGCGGCCAGCGCGAGCAGGCCGATGACCAGCAGGTGCAGGCACCAGGCCAGGACCCGGGTGGTCGGGGTCGGGGCGGGGGTGGGGGTGGGGACGGCGGTGTTCACGGTGTGTCCCAGGTTACGGACACCGGCGCTTCGGGGCCTCCATCGAAAGATGCAACCCGGGTGCCGCCTTACGGCCCGTGAAGTGCGGTCCTGAGCCAGGCGCGCGCACGGGGGGCCGACGGCGACCGTGGAGTCGTACCACTGCCATTGCCGCTACCGCCGTAGTCGTCACCGCCGCCACCGCTGGAAAGGACAGGCCGAGGCCGTGTTCGTCGCCTGGAGAGACCTGAAGTTCGCCAAGGGGCGCTTCGCCCTGATGGGGACCGTCATCGTGTTGATCACCCTGCTGGTCGGGCTGCTGTCCGGGCTGACCGCCGGGCTGGGCCGGCAGAACATCTCCGCGATCACGGGCCTGCCCGCCGACCGGATCGCCTTCCAGGCGCCCGGCGGCGGTCAGGACCTGTCGTACGCCAACTCCTCCGTCACCGAGCGGCAGTGGCGGCAGTGGTCCGCGGCGCCCGGCGTCGAGAGCGCGGAGCCGCTGGGGATCACCACCACGAAGGCCACGGCGGGGGAGCGGAGCGCCGGGGTCTCGGCGTTCGGCGTCGAGTCCGGCTCCCGGCTCGCGCCGGAGGCCGACCGGATCGGGGGCGGCGCGGTGGTGCTGTCCACCGCGGCCGCCGACGACCTCGGCGTGCGGGCCGGTGACGCACTGACCCTGGCGGGGCTGCGGCTCACGGTGGCAGCTGTGGCGGGCGACGCCCACTTCAGCCACACCCCGGTGATCTGGACCGGCCTGGACACCTGGCAGCGGATCGCGCCGCCCGCCGGTGGCACGACCGGCCTTCGGGCCACCGTCATCGCCCTGGACACCACGGCGGGCGCCGACGTGGCCGCCACGGACCGCCTTGTCGGCACCCGCACGGTGTCCGTCGGGGACTCGCTGTCCGCGATCGGCTCCTACACCTCCGAGAACGGCTCGCTCCAGCTGATGCGCGGCTTCCTGTTCGCCATCTCGGCCCTCGTCATCGGAGCCTTCTTCACGGTCTGGACGATTCAGCGCAGCGGTGACGTCGCCGTCCTCAAGGCGCTCGGGGCGTCCACCGCGAGCCTCCTGAAGGACGCCCTCGGACAGGCCGTCGTCCTGCTCGCCGGCGGCACCCTGCTCGGCACCGGCCTCGCCGTCACGGTCGGCGCGGTGGTGTCCGACAGCGTGCCGTTCCTGCTGACGCCGGGCACCGTCCTGGTTCCGGCCGTCGTGATCGTCCTGCTGGGTGTGCTGGGGGCCGCGCTGTCCATCCGCCGCATCACCTCCGTCGACCCGCTGACCGCCCTGGGGAGCGTCCGATGAGCCCGCGCCGGACCGACGACAACCCGGCCGGTGCCCGATGAGCCCGTACCTGACCGAGACCACCCCGCGGAGCGCCCGATGAGCCTGAACCTGACCGACGTCACCCTCACCTACCCCGACGGCGACGGCCGGCTGACCGCACTCGACCGCGTCACCCTCGACGTGCCGCGCGGCAGCCTGACCGCCGTGGTGGGCCCGTCCGGCTCCGGCAAGTCCAGCCTCCTCGCCGTCGCCGCCACCCTGATCACCCCCGACTCCGGCACCGTCACCGTCGACGGCACCCCCACCACCGGCCTGAGCCGCGGCGAACTCACCGCGCTGCGCCGCCACAAGATCGGCATCGTCTTCCAGCAGCCCAACCTGCTGCCCTCCCTGACCGCCGCCGAACAGCTCCAGGTCATGGCACGGATCGACGGCCGGAAGCCCCGTACGGCGCACGCCCGGGCGATGGAACTGCTCGACGCCGTCGGCCTCGCCGACCGGGCCGGCCGCCGTCCCCACCAGTTGTCCGGCGGCCAGCGGCAGCGCGTCAACATCGCCCGTGCCCTGATGAACGACCCGACCGTCCTCCTGGTCGACGAGCCCACCAGCGCCCTCGACCACGAACGCGGCGCCGCCGTCCTGGACCTGATCACCCGCCTCACCCACCAGCGGGCCACCGCCACGGTCCTGGTCACCCACGACCGCGCCCACCTCACGGCCGTCGACCGGATCGCCGAGGTCCACGACGGGCGGCTGCGCGTGCCGGCCTCGCCCCGCCCGTCGGTGGCGTAGGCGGTACGGGGCCGACGGACGCGGGTCAGTCCGTGACCGTGCTGCCCACCCTGCGGGGTCGGGTCACCGCATCAGCTCCCCCGCGTTCACCAGCAGCGACTGCCCGGTGATCGCCCGCGCCCGCTCCGACGCCAGGAACACCGCCGCGTCCGCCACATCGCCGTCGGTCGCCGGTTCCGGCAGGGCCATCCGCTCCGTCAGGCGGGCCAGCACCTCGTCCTCCGGTACGCCCTCGGAGCGCGCCGCCGACCGCACGTACGCGCGCACCGGCGGGCCCCACATCCAGCCGGGCAGCACCGAGTTCACGCGGATCCGGTACGGTCCCAGCTCCCGCGCCAGCGAGTACATCGCACTGGTCAGAGCGCCCTTGGACGCCGCGTACGCGGTCTGGCGCACCTGCGTCGGCGCGGCCACGGCCGACTGGGTGCCGATGAACACCACCGCCCCGCCGCGCTCCTTCAGCGCGGCCAGGCACGCCCGCGTCATCCGCAGCGTGCCCAGCAGGTTCACGTCCACCACCCGCTGCCACACCGCGAAGTCGGCGTCCTCCAGGCCGCCGAAGCAGGTGTCCAGCGCCGCCACGTGGACCACCGCGTCGATCGCCCCGAACCGCTCCAGCGCCAGCGCCGCCAGCGCCTCGCACTGCGCCTCGTCGGTGATGTCGGTCGCCCGGTACGCCGTGCGCTCCCCGCCCGGATCGATCGCGGCCGCGGTGCGGGCGAGGTGCGCCTCGGTCCGCGCGCCCAGCACGGCGTTCCCGCCGTCCCGCACGACGGCGGCGGCGACCCGGTGGCCGAGCCCCGCCCCGACCCCCGAGACGACCACGGTCCGGCCGGTGAGCGGAGCTGCTGACATGACGGGCCTCCCCGGGGCTGGCGCAATATCTGACGGGTCGTCAGAGTAGGGGCGGAGGCAGGAAAGGGGAACGCCATGAGCGAGGACACCCGCCGTGAGGACACCGGCGATGAGGACACCCGCAGGGAGGCCGCCCGCCGTGAGGACACCGGCAATGAGGACACCCGCAGTGAGGTCTACGCCGAACTGGCCGCCGTCGGACCGTACGGCGTCCGCCCCGGCCACGCCCTGATCACCCTGGTCGAACCGCACCCGGGACACGAGTACGCCTACAACCGCTGGTACGAGGACGACCACTACTACGCGGGCGCCATGGCCATGCCCTGGATGTACGCGGGCCGCCGCTGGGTGGCCACCCGCGAGCTGCAACTGCTGCGCTACCCGGAGAAGTCGGCGGTCGCCGAGCCGGTCACCGCCGGCTGCTACCTCTCCACGTACTGGATCACGGCCGGCCGGTACGCCGACCACATGCGGTGGACGGTCGCCGTCAACCGGCGCCTCAACCGGGACGCGCGCGTCTACCGGGACCGCACCCACGTCCTCACGGCCTTCATGGACCACGAGGTCACCGTGTACCGCGACGGCGCGGCCGGGCCGCGGGACTTCCACGCGCTGGACCACCCGTACGCCGGGCTGGTCCTCGAAGTGGTGGACGCGCCGTCCCCCGCGGCGCGCGCCGAGCTGCTGGAGTGGCTGCGCGCCCGCCACCTGCCGAAGCTGCTCGCCGGGTCCCCGGCCGCGCTGGTCACCGTGTTCCGGCCGACCCCGTTGCCGCTGGACCGCATGAGCTACGTCAAGCAGGTCGAGGGCGTCGACACCCGGCTGACCCTGCTGTGGTTCCTGGAGGCGGACCCGGCGCGGTGCTGGGGCGAGCACTTCACCGGGCTCGACGAGCGGGTGGCGGAGTCGGGGCTCGGCCGGGTCGAGCTGGTGGCCCCGTTCATCCCGACCGTCCCCGGCACCGACCGCTACGTCGACCGGCTGCGCTGACCCGGGGCACGGACGGTCAGGGCGACGGCGACGGTGACGACGCCTGAGCCTGCTCCTTCAGCTCGTCCGGGCACGGGGTGCCGCGCGGCAGCCCGTAGGGGGCGCCCAGCCGGTACGTGCCGGGCTTCGGGGCCAGCAGCATCGTCCACTTGTCGCCGTCGGCGTTCTCCTCCGCCTCCATCAGGCAGCCGTGGACGTTCTCGTACGTCTTCGGCTCGCCCTCGGCGCGGTCCTTGGACGCCTCGGTCTCCTGCGGCGGCTTCAGGCGCTTGCCGTCCGGTCCGACGATGCTCAGCCAGGGCGAGTACGGCATCCGCACCAGCACCGGACCCGGCGACTTCACCTCGATCGTCCACTCCTCCTGGTCGGCGATGAGCACCTCCGCGTCCGGCTCGGCCAGCGGCGTCGGGTCGATCACCTGGAACAACTGCCAGTTGGCGTCGCCCCAGATCTGCTGCAGGTACGGCAGCCCGCGCTGCAGCAGCTGCCGCTCCCGCTCGCCGCCGTCACCGTCCGGCGCGTCCTTCGGCAGCACCACGTACCGCACGGACCAGCGCTTGAGCCACTCGTGGTAGTTCGCCGAGTTCAGGGTGTCGTCGTAGAAGAGCGGGTTGCGCTTGATGTCGGCCTGGCGGTTCCAGCCGCGCGCCAGGTTGACGTACGACTGCAGGGCCGACGCCTCCCGGTGCGAGCGGGCCGGGACCACCTCGACGCGGCCCCGCTCGGCGCCGACGGTCTGCAACTGGTCGACCAGCGGCGCCAGCTCCCGCGCCCACGCCGCCCGCGGGGTGGTGCGCACCACGTCGTCGACCGACTTCACGCCGATCCACACCACGAATCCGGCGGTCGCCAGCGCGATCACGTACCACTTGAAGGTGCGCGGCACCGCGAACGGCAGGGCGCACGCCAGCACCACACCTGCGAACAGCATCGACAGACGGGTGATGTTCGACCCGATCTGCGAACTGATCAGCCACACCAGCAGCACACCGAGCCCGTACACGGCCGACGTGATCCGCACGGTCTTCCAGTCGTGCGGCACGACGGCGTAGACGATCCCCGAGTAGACCAGGGGCAGGACGGCCGAGCCGAACGCCATCGGCTGGGTGCCGGAGAACGGGAACGCCAGGGCGGACACGGCGACGACCGCGGACGGCGCGATCCCCAGCGCCCAGGCGCCCGGCAGCCGCCGCTGCAGGAACAGCGCGACGGCGACCAGCCCCACGAACAGGCCGGCGACCGGCGAGCCCATGGTGGCGAGCGCGGCCAGCGGCGCCGCACACAGCCCCTTCGCCCAGCGCTTGTAGCGCCAGCGGTGCGGCCAGCAGAACACGACGGCGACCGCGCCGAGCGCGAACATCATGCCCAGGCCGAACGTCACCCGCCCGCTCGCCGCGTTGCACAGCAGCGCGAAGACACCGGCCAGCGCCGGCCACAGGGGGTCCTTGACCGGTCGGCAGCGCAGCAGGATCAGCGTCAGCAGGCCCGCGGAGACCGTCCCGGCGATCATCATCGTCGTACGGACGCCGAGGACCGACATCAGGTACGGCGAGACCACGCTGTACGAGACCGGGTGCATGCCGCCGTACCAGGCGAGGTTGTACGCCGAGGCCGGGTGGCGGCCGACGAACTCCGCCCACGCGTCCTGCGCCGCCAGATCGCCGCCGCTGTTCGCGAAGGTGAAGAACCAGACGACGTGCAGGATTCCGGACAGGGCCGTCATGGACAGGACGGGGTGGCGCCGGACCAGCGGGCCGAGGCGTCTCGTCCAGAGCCGGCCCCTGCCGGCCGGCTCAGCCGTGCCGGAGCCGCCGGCCGCCTCGGCCGGGGGCAGCTGTATTCGCGGGCCGGTGGTGTCCTGGCCCGTACCGGTGTCGTCGTCGGCCCGTGTCGGCTCCGCAGTGGTCACCTGTAGGCACTCCCCGTGTCCCGTCTTCTGATGTCGGAAGAACCTGTCGGTTTCCGCGTCACGGCCGCCGGGTAAGCGACCTGTCCCGTTTCGTGAAAGTAGCACGCACCCCGCCGGGGGAGCTTCCCCGGCGGGATGACGTGCGACGACGGGCGGGCGCCGGTCAGCCGACGCGCGTCAGCTTGTCCGTGAAGCCCGGTTCGGCCAGATCGCGCTGGAGCGCCACGGGCACCTTGACCGCACCGCTGGTGCTGCCGTCGCCCACCGTCAGGGTGCCGACCCTGGTCCCCGCCTTCGCGGAGTGCGGCAGGTCGTCCGCGACGAACGACAGCTCGACCTCCAGGCCCGCCCAGCCGGCCGCCGTGACGTCCTCGGTGACCACCACCGGGGTGCGGCCGCCGAGGCCGTCGTCGACGTACCCGACGACATCGCCCTTCTTCAGGATGGTCGCCGACTCCAGGGCGTCCTGCGCGCCCCGGATCAGCTTGTCGCCGGCGTCCAGGGCGCCGCTGAGGATCGTGTTGTCGTAGCCGCCCGCGGGCTGGCGCAGCACCGCGCCGACGATGGTCCGCGTCTCACCGCCGACCTCCTTCTTCGCGGCGAAGACCAGGTTGCCGCGGGCGGAGGTGGTGGTGCCGGTCTTGATGCCGACGACGCCGTTCCTGCCGACGAGGCGGTTCCAGTTGGGCCAGCGGTTGCCCTTGTAGTCGCGGTACTCCATCATCGCCGCCACCTCGCGGAAGACGGGCCTGTTCATCGCGGCCTTCGCCAGCCTGACCTGGTCGACGGCCGTGCTGACCGTCGTGTCGTTCAGGCCGGAGGGGTCGGTGTACGTCGTGTTCTTCATGCCGAGGTCCTTGGCGGCGGCGTTCATCTTGTCGACGAACACCTGCTCCGAGCCGGAGTCCCAGCGGGCGAGGAGGCGCGCGACGTTGTTCGCGGACGCGATGAGGATGGCCTGCAGCGCCTCGCGCTGGGTGATCGAGTCGCCCTCGGTGAGCGGGACGGTCGACTCGTCGCCCGCGACCGACTGCTCGTCGGCGAGGCGGTCGATCTTGATCTCGGGTCCGTCCTCGCCGCTCTTGAGCGGGTGGTCGCGCAGGATCAGGTAGGCGGTCATCACCTTGGCGACACTGGCGATCGGGACCGGCTTCTCCTCGCCGGACGAGCCGAACGTGCCGATGCCCTGCACGTCGAGGGCGCCCTGACCCTCGGCCGGCCACGGGATCGACGGCTTGTCGCCCTCGAAGGTGTACGTCGACTCGGCGGTGAGGTCGAGCGTGGGGGCCGGGACGGGACGCAGGCTCTGCACCGCCGCGAAGACGACCGCCAGCAGGATGATCAGCGGGGTCCAGATCTTCACCCGGCGGGCCAGCGTGCGCAGGGGGGTGGGCGGGGGCGGCGGGGTGTTCGTCAGCTCGGCCAGCAGGTCCAGCGGCGGCTTGGGCGGCAGGGGCTGCTGGGTGGTGCGCTCGGGGTTCGCGAGCGGGACGAACCTGCTGGTGCGCTCGCCGGTGCGCTCACTGGGGGCCTCGGGGGCGGGACCGTCGGCCTCGGGGGCCTCGGGGGCCTCGGGTGCGGTGCGGTCGGGGGTGGGGCTTGTGGGGGTGGTGCGGTCCGGGGTGGTGCGGTCCGGGGTGGTGCTCGCCGGGGCGGAGCCGTTCACCTTCAGCGTGGTCGTGGGCTGGTCCACCCGGCGCTCGGCGGGGCGTACGGCCTGGAACACGGCGGTCGGCTGATCGACGGCCTTGGCTCGGTCGGGCTTGTCACCGTCGGCGCCCTCGGGGGACTTCCCGGACTCGGCGGGCGCCTCCTCGGACTTCGCGCTCTCGTCCGGCGCGCTCCCGCCCTTCGCCCAGGACGGGGCGCCCGCACGGTCCCGGGGACGCCCGCCGGGGCCTCCGGCGGCTCGGGAGCCGTCCGACGCCTTTCCGGAGCCGTCAGGAGCCTCAGCGCCCTCAGTGCCCTCAGCGCCCTCGGCAACCTCACGGTTCTCGGCGCCCTCAGGGGCCTCAGGCGTCCCTGAGGCTTCGGGGGTGTCGTCGTCGGCCCCCACGGCATCTGGGGCCTCTTCGGCCCTCTCCGGGGCCCGGGAGGCCTTCGCGGCCGATTCCGGCGCCGTGCTCGCCTCGCCCGCCGGGGCGGCCAGCGTGACCGTCTTGAGGTCGTCCTTGGGCTCGTCCTCGGGTTCGCTCTTCGGCGCAGCCGCCTGCTCGGTCTCCGACTCGGCCTCCGGGGCGCTCTGCGGGTCGGCCTCGGGCGCGGTGAAGGTGACCGTCTTGAGGTCGCCCTTCGGCGCCGCCTTCCGGTCCGAGTGCGGGCCGCTCGCCGGGGTGCTCTTCGCGGCGGGCTCGACCTCGGTCTCGGCGTCGTTCTCGGTCTCGGAGTTGTTCTCGGTCTCGGCGTCGTTCTCCAGCTCGGCGTCGGCGTCGGCGTCCGGGCCTGCCTCCGGGGCGGCCTTCGAGGACGCTCCCGCGTCCGGTGCCGTCTCCGTCTCCGTCTGAGTCTCCGCCTCCGGTTCCGGGCCGGTCCTCCCGCCCGTCCCCTCCGGCGTCCGCGGGTCGTCGCCCGGAACGGTTTCCGCATCGGTGGCCTGAGAGGCCGTCTTGACGGACGTCGCGTCGGCCGGGGCGGAGCCGGGGCTCGGGTTGGGCAGGTCCCGCAGGGAGAGGGTCCTGGTCGCCGTGTCCACACCGCCGCGGGCCATCGCCGCTCGCGGATCGCGGGACTCGGGAACCGGGCCCTTGCCCCCCGACGTCGGTTCTGCCGACGACTCGCGCTGCTTCGAACTGTCGGGGGACTCGCCCGCCACCGATGCCTCCTCGATTACCGTTCCCGTACGACTCACGTTCCGTACGGTGTATCGCCCGCCGGGACACCCGCTCCAGCACGGTGTCCGAACCATGTACCAGTGTCCTGTGTTGCGGGCCCGATCCGAGCGATAGACGAGAACGACATACCTGCCGGTTCCCTTACAAACAGGTCACGCACCCTCGACAGACCAATGTGAGAGGGGTCACCCTGTCATTCATCCACGCGGGGAGGCATGGATGGGCAGGAGCCGCAGAACACTTCCGGAGGAGCTTCTGCTGCTGGCACTGGACCCGGCCACGGGTACCACTGCACAGCCGCAGTCGCTCGACCTCGGTCTGGCCGGAGCACAGCTAGTGGAGCTGGCGTTGGCCGGACGGATAGCCCCAGACGGGGATCGTATCGCCGTGGTCGTGCCACGGCCGACAGGAGATCCGACATTGGACTGCGCGTTGGAGTTGCTGCGAAGGCGCGGCGCTCCGGTACGGGCCGTCCACTGGATCGGAGGACCACGACTGGGCCTCCGCCAGACGTACCTCTCGCATCTGGAGCGGTGCGGCATGGTCGCCGCCGTACCGGGCCAGATGTGCGGGGTGCTGCCGACGACGCGCTACCAGGCGACGGACACCGAGATCAGCCGTGAGATCAGGGCACGGCTGGACTCGGCGATCCGCACCGGCGTACCGCCGGACCCGCGTACGGCGGCGCTCGCCGCGCTGGCGCACGCGGTCGGGCTCGGCAAGCACCTGTACCCGGGCAACGAGGGACGTTCGTCCCGATCCCGGTTGCGGGACCTCATCAGGCACGACCCGATGGGCGGACTCGTCGCGCACGCCGTGATGGACGTCCAGAACGGCGCGGCGGCCCAGCCGCGCCGGGGCACGGCGGCCGGCCAGCCGTCGGAGCCCGCCCGTGGTGTTCCGACGCAGCCGCGCCGGGGTCCCATGGCACGCGCCGTGGCCCACTGAGCCACGCCCTCAGACCCGTTCCGGGAGCCGCAGCGTCTCGCGCGGGGTGCCGGGGGCCGTTCGCTTGCGCGGACGGTTCCGGCGCCCCGCGCGAACGCGTGTCACCACCCTGGCCCACCCCCCGAACTGACGTGTACCGACCGCATATCCCCTGTTTTCCAGCGGTAGAAAGCACCTTGGTGGCAGTCTGCTCAACAGCAGATACGCAAAGTGTTATGTACAGGTACACAGCCGGAGGTGACGTCCCGTGGCGTCCAACACCAACCCCACCGTGCGCCGTCGACGGCTGGGCATGGAGCTGCGCAAGCTCCGTGAGGCGAAGAAGATGACCGCCGAGCAGGTGGCGGCGAGGCTGCTGGTCTCGCAGTCGAAGATCAGTCGTCTGGAGAACGGCCGGCGCAGCATCAGCCAGCGCGACGTCCGTGATCTGTGCGAGGTGTACGAGGTCGAGGACAAGAAGCTGGTCGAGTCGCTGATGCAGATGGCCAAGGACTCCCGTCAGCAGGGCTGGTGGCACACCTTCGGCGACGTCCCCTACAGCGTGTACATCGGGCTGGAGACGGACGCCGAGTCGCTGCGGGTCTACGAACCCCAGATCATCACCGGCCTGTTGCAGACCCAGCCGTACGCCGACGCCATCGTGCGCGGCGGTTCGCCCGAGGCGCCGGAGGAGGAGATCCAGAAGCGGGTGGAGGTCCGGCTGCGGCGCCAGGGCCGGGTCACCGACGAGCGGGAACCGCTGCGGCTGTGGGTGGTGCTCGACGAGGCGTCGCTGCGCCGGGTGGTGGGCAGCCGTCAGGTGATGCGCGAACAACTGGAGCGGGTGGTCGAGATGGCCCAGCTTCCGCACGTCACCGTGCAGGTGCTGCCGTTCGACGCGGGCGCGCACGCCGGGCTCAACGGCCAGTACTCGATCCTGGAGTTCGCCGACGCCTCCGACTCCAGTGTGGTGTACATCGAGGGCGTCACCAGCGACCTGTATCTGGAGAAGGCGCCCGAGGTGCAGAAGTACACGGTCATGTACGAGCACCTGCGCGCCCAGGCGCTGAACGTGGAGCAGTCGCGTCGGCTGCTCGAGAACGCCGCGAAGGAGTACGCCCGCTGAGACTGCTGTGTCCGCGTGGTGCGGGTGACGCGGGCGGGGCACTGTACACGATCACCCGTATGCCATGGAAGACTCACCTGGAATATGCCACCCGGTTGGGTGAACGACCTCACCACAGTGGCGCCCCGGCCGGTAGCGTCATTTTCGCCATCGAGCAACACCCTTTGGCGCGAAACCTGCGGACCGGCTACCGGAGCGATCATGGCAATTCACCTGGGTGTCACGGAAAAATGGGTGACGTCCTCCTACACCAACAACAACGGCGCCTGCGTGATGGTCAGGTCGACCGAGGAAGCGGCGCTGGACGTCGGGGACACCAAGATCCCCGACGGCCCGAAGCTGCAGTTCCCCGCGAACGCGTGGAGCAGCTTCGTGGCCTCGGTCAAGTGACCGGGTGACAGCACCCCGAAACCGACAGAGCCCTCTCGACAAGATCGCCGTCCTTGCCGAGGGGGTTCGGCTTTTTCCCGGTCAGCGGGCCGACCGCACCGGGAACGCGACGTCGCACACCAGGTCGTCGGGGCCCGCCGCGTCCCAGTCGGCGAAGTAGATCTCGCGGCAGGGGCCGTCGTGTTCCAGGCCCTCGCGCCTCATCCAGGTCTCGACGGCCTCGTACGCGGCGACGATCTGCGGATACGCCACCTGCGCCTTGGTGATCCGGGTGCGGGCCAGCCGCCGGGCCGGCTCCGCGCGGACCCGCGCCCCCGACGCCCGCCCACGCGCCGCCGCCCAGGCCCGCGCCGCCGCCTCGTCGAGGACCGGCACGCACGACTCGGCGGGACCGTCGCTCTCCGCCGACACTTCCGCGTGGTACACGACGAACGGTGCCCCCGCCCCACCCCCGCACTCCCCGGCCGCCGCTTCCAGACGGCTCAGCGAGGCCGGGATCCACACCGGCAACTCGTCCGCGAGGACGTGCCGCACCTCCGTGATCACCACCCGCTGGCGCAGTTCGACGGTCTCGATCCCGAACGTCCCGTACATCTCGGAACTCCCTCCCGAAAGTCGTCCACGGAGGTAGCCGACGAGTGCCCGCTGGGCCGACAACCGGGCCTCCACGTCCGCCCAGTAGGCCGCCAGCCGGTCGGCAGCCGCGCCGCCGCCGTCGGCCTCGACCAGGTCCAGCACCTCCGCGACCCGCGCCAGCGGCATGTCGAGCCGGCGCAACAGTGCCACGAGACGGGCGCGTTCGATCTGGTCGGCGCGGTAGCGGCGGTAGCCGGTGACCGGGTCGACATGGGCGGGCGGCAGCAGACCGAGACGGTCGTACCGGCGCAGCGCCTTGGCCGACAGCCGGGTGCGGGCGGCGAACGCACCGATGGTGAGCAACTCGGTCACCGTGCCCCTCCCCGTCCCTCCCCGTCGTCCTCCGTCGCCGGGCGACCCTTCGCCCGGCGACGGCGACAGTGCGGTCTGCCCCAGGGGCAAGGTCAATCCGTACGGCTCAGCCCAGTTGGGCCTCGATGGCCGCGACGACCTCCGGGGCCTCCGGCTCGGTCTGCGGGGAGAAGCGGGCGACCACGGTGCCGTCCCGGCCGACGAGGAACTTCTCGAAGTTCCAGCGGATGTCCCCGCTGTGCCCCTCGGCGTCGGCGAACCCGGCCAGCCGCTCGTACAGCGGGTGCCGGCCCGCGCCGTTCACCTCCACCTTCTCCGTCATCGGGAAGGTCACCCCGTACGTCGCCGAGCAGAACTCGGCGATCTCCTCGGCGGTGCCGGGCTCCTGGCCGAGGAACTGGTTGCAGGGCACGCCGAGCACGGTGAAGCCCTGCGCGGAGTAGCGCTCCTGGAGGCGCTCCAGCCCCGTGTACTGCGGGGTGAGGCCGCACTTGGAGGCGACGTTCACGACGAGGACGGCCTTGCCGGCGTACTGGGCGAGGTCGGCGGTGCCGCCCTGCAGCGCGGCTATGTCTACGGAGAGGGGGGATTCAGTGGTCATGTGTCGGATGCTATCCGCGGGGCGTCCGAGGCCGACCGCGCGGTGCCCTGCGCCCCCGCTCCCGTCCCCGTCCCCGCCCGCGCATGGGCCAGGGCCAGGGCCAACGTCACCGTGACCGACGCGACGGCCGTCAGCGCCATCGCCGCCGCGGGCGAGGTGAGTTGAGCCGTCGCTCCCGCCAGCGCCGCCGCCAGCCCCTGGACGGTCAGCATGCCCGAGGAGTGCAGACCCAGCGCGTGGCCGGTCAGGTGGGGCGGGGTGTGCGCCATCAGCTGTTCCTGCTGGACGAGACTCGCGCCGAACCCGGTGGAGGCGACGGCGGCGCACAGGCCCGCGAGGGGAAGCGGGGGGTGCAGCACGAACAGGGTGTAGGGCGCCGCGAGGAGGAGCAGCAGCGGGGTCGCCGCCCGGCGGCGGACCCGGGGCGGCAGCAGGCGGCCCACGGTCAGGTCGCCGGCCAGCATGCCGAGCGCCGCGCAGGCGAACAGCGTGCCCGCAGCGTCGGGGGCGTACGGCACGAAGAGCGACTCGCAGCCCACGACCAGCCCGTTGGGCAGCCACAGGCCCAGGTAGACGAGGCGGCGCGGGCGGGCCGACCACAGCAGGGCGTTGGTGCGCCAGGTCTCGGCGGGGGAGGGACGGCCCTGCGCCCGGGGCGGGCGGCGGGCCAGGCCGAGCCGGGCCACGGCGGCGGCCACCCCGTACAACAGCGCGCCGAGGAGAAGGGCGGTGCGCGGGGTGAGGAGGGCGAGCAGGGCACCGCCGGCCGCGTAGCCGGTGATCTGCGTGAGCCCGTGCATCATGTTGAAGACGGCACGTGCGGGCAGATAGCCGTCGCCGGGCAGGATCTCGTGGAGCAGGCCCCAGCGGACTCCTCCGCCGAGCGCGGCGATGAGGCCCTGGAGCAGGACGGTCAGGAACACGCCCCACAGCGGCAGGCCGGGGACCGCCAGGATCGCCGTACCGGCCGCGAAGGCGGTGGACACGCCGGCCAGGGCGGCGCGCGGGGGGAGGCGGTCCGCGCCGGACAGCAGCACGGTGGCGCCGAGGACCTGTGCCAGGGCCGGCCCGAACATGCTCACCGCGGCGAGGAACGGCGAGTCGGTGGCCCGGTACACGAGCGTGCCCAGTGCCAGTCCGGCGAGGGTCTGGGCGGCGGTGTGGGCGGCGGAGGAGAGGAAGAGGGGACGGAACTCGGGGGTGCGCAGCAGGTCGGTGTAACGCATGGGGGGAGTCTGGGAGGGGCCGCCGGAGCGGGGTTAATGTTTCGCGCCGGTGCGAAAGCCGGTGCCGTAGTGGGGCCGTGCCGGTACCGGTGCGGGACGGGGCTCGGGGACGGGCTCGGGAGGGGGCCGGGATGGGCTGGTGGCAGCTGAACGCGGACACGCTGGCGCGCAGCCGGTTCGTCGTGTCGCCGTTCGCGGAGACCTTCGCGTGCCTGAAGCTGCTGCACGGCGGGGTGGCCGCGCACCCCGGCGAGACCGAGTGGCTGCGCGCGTACGGGCCGGCGTACCGGCGGCGGCTGGCGGCGGACCCGGTCACCGCGCTGCTGGTCCGCGCCGGGCTGGGGCGCACCTGGATCGCGGACTTCCTCACGCCGACACCGCGGGCCGGGGAGGACTTTGCGGCGGTGGTGGACCGGGTGCGGTCGGTGCTACCCGCCGACGCCCGGGCGCATCTGCGGACGTCCCTGGACGGGCCGCTGCCGGACGCGCTGCGGCGGGACGACCTGCCGGAGCGGGCGGCGCTGCTGCTGGAGTGGGTGTGGGAGCGGACGGTACGGCCGTCCTGGGAGCGGCGGCGCCGGGTCCTGGAGGCCGATGTGGTCGCCCGGACCGTGCAGGTCGGCCGGGGCGGCTGGGCGGCGGTCCTCGACTCGCTGCGGCCGGGCACGCGCTGGCTCGGGGAGAGCCGGTTCCAGGTGAACCCGCACGCGTACCCGCCGCGGGAGATCGCGGGCGCGGAGCTGGTCTTCGTGCCGGTGACGCCGGTGACCGGCTGGGTGTCGTGGGAGGGACGGGAGCGGTACGCGGTGGTCTACCCGTGCGGGGGCGCGCTGGCCGGTGACGCGCGGGGCCGGGCGGTCCCGGCCGCCCTCGGCGCGCTGCTCGGGCCGGCCCGGGCGACGGTACTGGTGCTGCTGGCCGGCCCGCTGAGCACCACCCACCTGGTGGCCCTGACCGGGCAGGCGCTGGGCTCGGTCGGCCGGCACCTGCGGATCCTCAGCGACGCCGGGCTCGTCGAGCGCCGGCGGGCCGGCCGGTCCGTCCTGTACTCACGGACGCCGGCCGGGGAGGTTCTGGTGGAGGCGGCCCGGGCGGCGCCGGGGGCCGCGGGGGCGGCGGGGGCGGGGGCCTCCGGTGCTGCGGGGGAGAGGGCGGTGGCGGCGGTGGGGGATCCGGCGGCACCGACGGGGGAACCGGCGGTCGGTCCCGGGGGACCGGGCGTGTGATTCGCCTGCCGCGGGCGGGCGACAGCGGGCAGGATGCGGTGCGGGAAGCGCGCGAGATTCGGCCGCTTCGGCCGGGGAGGTCCGCTCATGCCGTACAGCTCTGTGCAGTGGCCCCGACGCAGCCTGTTGGGCGCGGTCCGGGAGGAGGCCCGGCGGGAACTGCTCGCAGCCGGGGTGCGCACGCCGTTCGAGGCGGGCGAGGTGCTGCTGCACGAGGGCGCCCGGGACCGTCATGTCCTGCTGCTGCTCGGCGGTTTCGCCAAGGTGACGGCGCGCGTGGAGAACGGTGAGGAGTCGCTGCTCGCCGTACGGGTCGGCGGGGACACCGTGGGCGAGATGGCCGCGCTGGACGGCTCGCCCCGCTCGGCCACGGTCACGGCGTGCGGCCCGCTGACCGCGCGGCTGCTCCAGCCGGCCGCGCTGCACGCCCTGCTGGCCCGCCGCCCCGACATCCATCTGGCGCTGACCGGGATCATCGCCGACCGGCTGCGCTGGGCCAACCGCAGACGCCTGGACTTCCGCGGCTACCCGGCCAAGGTCCGGCTGGCCCGGCTCCTGGTGGAGCTGGCCACGACCTACGGGCACCCCGCCGACGGCGGCATGGTCCTCGGCTGCCGGCTCACCCAGCCGGAGCTGGCCGCCCTCACCGGTGCCGCCGAGACCACCGTCCACAAGGGCCTGCGCGAACTGCGCCGGGACGGCCTGCTGGAGACCGGCTACGCCTCCACCCTCATCCGCGACCTCGCCCGGCTCCGGGAACTCGGCGACCTCGCGCCGGACGGCTGACGGGAATCAGCCGGACACCGGCGCGTGCCGCGCGCCTCGTCAGCCCCACAGCGGCCGCAGCACGACGAGCAGGCCCGCGCAGACGCCCATCACCGCCGTGCAGGTCACCGCGCCGGTGACACAGCGGTACTTGCGCAGAGCCACCTGGGACAGGAAGCGGATCGTCCGGGACAGCTCCCCGCGCTCCTCGTCGACCGCGGCGACGGCCGCGGCGGATGCGGGCGGGACAAGGCCGGGTTGATCGGGAGGGAAGGAGGCGGCCTGGGCGGGAGGGAAAGAGCCGGGCTGGGCGGACGGGAGAAGGCCGGGCCGGGTGGGCGGCAGGATGTCGGCCCCGGTGGCGAGGTGGGCGAAGCTGTAGCGGTTGGCGCCGTCGGGCCGCTGCACGCGGGGGCGCAGGGTGGCCGCGAGGAAGCCGGCGCCGCCGAACATGGCGCAGACGAACAGGGCGAGCAGCGTTGCCGCGAGTACACCCGTCGGCCCGCCGCCGGCGGCGGCGTCCAGTGCCGACGGGCTCCACGAGCCGGCCGTGCCGACGAGCGCGGCCTGCGCGGCGGCGAGGATCCCGGCCTTGGTGTCGGCGTGCTGGTGGGTGGCCTGCAGCGAGCTGAACATGAACTGGGCGGGACGGCTGTCCGGGCGGCTGTCGAGGGACGGCATGGGGCTCCTTGGTGGCTCTGGCTCCGGCTCGGTGCGCTGCACCCCAGTGAGCCCCGTCGCGGGGCGCGGCACCTGGGATTTCTGCGGGATTCGCCGGGGCCGTCGCCCGTGATGAGGAGCAACCGGCGGAACTCGTCCGTAACTTGTCTTGCCCGCTGTAAGTTCCGCACTCTTCCGCATCCCGTATTTCGACGGGGTCCCGGGCGTGCGCGGCGTGTACGACTGGCATACCGGCGCCCGCCCGGGGGGAGCGGGCGCCGGTGTGTTCGGGAGCGGGGAGTTCGAGTATGGGAACGTTCGGTCGCAGACTGCTGCTGTCGGTCGATGCCAAGGGCTACGGCGGGGCCGACGTGGTCACGCAGCGGCAGTTCCAGGAGGCCATCCAGAGGCTGCTGGCCGAGGCCGCGGCCGCGGCCGGGCTGGCGCGGGAGCGGTGGGAGACGCAGGTCGGCGGGGACTCGGTGTTCGCCGTGCTGCCTCCGGGCGCCTCGGAGCCCGATCTCGTGGACACCTTCATGCGGCATCTCGAAGCGGGTCTGCGGGAGTTCAACCGCAACCGGGTGCGCCAGGCGTGGCTGCGGCTGCGTGTCGTCGTGCACTTCGGGCCGGCCGCGCGCGCCGCCAACGGCTTCGAGGGCCGGGGGCCGGTGGAGACGGGCCGGCTGTTGGACAGCAAGGTGCTGCGGGCGGCCCTGGACGCGGCGCCGGACGCCTGTCTGGCCCTCGCGGTCTCCTCCGTCGTCTTCAACGACGTGATCGGCGAGGCGTACACCACCATGGGCGTGCAGGAGTTCCGCGAGGTGGACATCGTGGAGAAGGAGTACGCGGGACGGGCCTGGATCCGGGTGCCGGGGTACGACGTGCGGGCGCTCGATCTGGGGGCGGCGGTGGCGGCCGGGGGTGGTGAAGCATCCGACGCGCGCCCCCGGAGTGCGCCAACTGCTCCCACGGACACGGTAGTTCAGTCGTTCAACGGAACCGTGCACGCCCCGTGGGCCGTCTTCGGGATCTCCAAGTGACCTGAGTGACGGTTGAGAATGAACGAGGAAGCAGCAGACCCACCCCAGGGCGCGTCCACCGCGGGGCCCGATCGGCCGGTCGAGCGGCCCGACGAGCGGGCGGGGGAACAGCCCGTCCCCTCCGAGCAGAAGAAGCCGCCGGACCGGTCCGAGCGGCCGGAACAGCCGAAGCCGCCGGAACGGTCCGAGCAGCCGGAGCAGCCGAAGCCGCCCGAGGAGCCCGAGCGGACGAAGCCGCCCGACGCAGCCGACGTTTCCGCCGCACCCGGTGCACCCGCCGCACCCGGCGAGGACGACGCCTCCCCGGGCGAGGTCCACTACAACAACGTCAACCAGTACTTCTACGGCGAACTCACCGCCGCGGCCGGAACCTTCGGCATCGGCACCGCCTCCGCCGCCCCCGGCCGCGCCGCCCGCCGCCGCGCCGTGGGCCGGCTCGACGCGCAGGAGGCCGACGCCATCCTCGCGCCCTACGTCAGGCCCCCCGGCTGCTTCGCGGCGGCGGTCGACGCCCTGGAGACCGACGGTGTCGTCGTCCTCGTCGCCCCGCACGGCTCGGGCAAGCGGTCCGGGGCGGTGGCGCTGGTCGCCGAGGTCGCCGAGCGCACCGGATACGTGGTGCTGTCCCCCGGCCGCAGCCTGGACGACCTGGCCGGCGGCAAGGTGGCGTTCGAGAAGGGCGTCGGCTACGTCCTGATCGACCGGATGAACGAGACCTCCTCCCAGACGGCCGACTTCGACTGGCGCCGGGTGCGGGACACCGTCCGCGAGCACGGCGCGCACCTCGTCGTCACCACCGTGCACGGCGACGACGCCGCCCGCGTGGAGTCCGTACGCCATGTCACGTGGCGTCCGCCGGACCTGGCGGCGGCGCTGCGGCTGCGGCTGGTGCGCGCCGGCTGCACCGGGGACGTCGTCGACACGGCCGTCGCCGGGCTCCCGGACGGCTGCCGGATCGGCGAGGTGGCCGCGGCCGCCGAGCGGATCGCCGCGGGCGCCGAACCGGACGTGGTCTGGCGGGAGTACGGCAGCCGCGCCGCCCAGCCGGTGCGCGACTGGTTCGCCGAGCCCCGCACACCGCAGGAATGGGCCGAGATCACCACGCTGGCGTTCGTGTACGGCGCCGACTACCGCGGCTTCGAGACCTGCCAGGAGCGGCTGGAGCGGCGGGTCGAGGGCGCGTTCGCCACGCCGCGCACCGAGGAGGAGCGGGCGGCCGCCGCCGCCCGGGCCGCGGACCGCAGGCTGGCGCTGACCGAGAACACCCTGGTCACCGTGGACCGGCGCAAGCACGGCGCGCTGACCCGCACCGCCCTGGTCTTCCCGTTCCCCCAGTACCGGCAGTGGGTGCTGGAGGAGCTGTGGAACCGCCGCTCCACGCCGTACTGGAACGGGGTGCGGGACTGGCTGACGGACCTGGTCGCCGAACAGCCCGGTCTCGATCTGCAGCTGTCGGTCGCCCAGGGTCTGGCCCTGCTGGCGCTGCCCGCCTTCGACGAGGTCGTCGGCAACTACCTGTACCCGTGGGCGGCCGGGGAGGCGGGCCGCGCCGGGCAGTCCACGGCCACCCTGGTGCTGCAGTGCATGTGCCTGGACGAGAGCCTCGCCGCGACCGCGCTGGGCGTCGCCCGGGACTGGTCGCGCTCCGCCGACCCGGTGCTGCGGTCCTCGGGCGCCGCCGCGTTCAGCGGGGCGCTCGGCGTGCGCTTCCCGTCGGACGCCGTCACCATGCTGCTGCGCCTGGTGCTGCGGCGCGGGGAGGGCGCCCTGGCGCTGGCGGGGCTGGTCGCGGTGCTCGCCGAGTGCGGGGAGGACACCGGCGCGGTGTTCCGGGCGCTCGCCCAGCAGGTTCGCGCCCAGCGGGACACGCTGACCGGACCGCACAAGCGCAACACCCTCGGCGCCGTACTGACCGTGCTGCGCGCCCGGGACACCCGCACCGGACGGCTGGTCTGCGCCGTCCTGCTGGACCGCGACCCGCGGCAGACCGACCGGATCGGCCGGCTGTGGGCGGCGGTCCTGGACCACCGGCCGCGCCGGGGCGTGGCGCTGGCCGGGCTGTACGCCACCCTGCGCGAGCTGCCCCCCGTGTCCGAGCGGCCGGCCGAGGTGGCCGAGCGGTTCGGCGGGGCGCTCGGCAGGGTGCTGCCCGAGGAGGAGCGGACCCGGCTGTGCGAGGAGCTGCGGCACCTGACCGCGTCCGCCGACGCGGCCGTCGCCGCCCTGATCGACACCTTTCTCACCGCCGTACTGAGCACGGAGGACTGACAGGCATGGCTGAGACATACCCGCTGGTCGAGCAGCGGGAGTACGGGCGGGCGGAGCGGCGCGGCGGTCTGCTGCGCAAGCGCACCACGCGCGACGACGAGGAGCTGCCCCGGCTCGCCGCGCACCACGTGCGGGTGTTCCGGGTCGGCGAGGACTACGTCGAGGACCACGGGCAGCTGCGCGCCGACGACCCGGTGGTGGTCGGGGCGAGCTCGGTCACGGTCGTCGACCGGCGGGTGGAGGTGCCCGTCGTCGTGGAGACGCGGATACCCTCCGCCGAGGCGGACGACTTCACTCTGCGGACGTCGTTCTACTGCACCGTCACCGACCCGTGCGCGGTGGTCCGCGACGGCGTCACCGACGTGGAGGCGCTGCTGCTGGCCCATCTGCGCGAGGTGCCCGGGCTGACCGAGGACGGCGCCGACCTGCCGATCCGCGCCACCGCCGAGCTGCGCGCCCGCATCGACGCCCGGCTGACCGCGTACCACGAGATGCGGCCCGCGCAGGTGTCCGGGATGAGCACCCGGCACGGTGTGGTCGAGGTGTACACGCCGGCCGAGATGACCGCGCTCATGGAGGAGATGGCGAAGAACCGCCGTGAGCAGGAACTCACCCGGCAGCGCGAGGAACTCAACCAGCAGGCGGCCCTGGACCGGGCGCTGCGCGAGGCCGAGCTGGAGCTGAAGCGCGAGGAGATCCGCACCCTGCGCGCCAAGCGGGAGGAGGCCAACCGGCACGAGGAGGAACTGGGCCGCAGCCGCCACCGCCAGGTGGAGGACCTGGACCAGGAGCGCGGCCGGCAGGAGCTCGACACCGTGCGCACCGGCTACGACCGGCTCGCCGGCGCCGAACAGCAGGAGTACGACCTCGCCCGGCAGGAGCGGCAGAACCGGTTCGTGCGCGCCGAGCTCGAAGAGGACTTCCGGCTCATCGGCACCAACCCGCTCGCCGCGGACTTCCTGGCCTGGCACAAGGGCGACATCACCGCCGACGACCTGTCCAAGCGGCTGCACGAGGCCGAGGAGCGCCGGGTCACCCGGGCCGACGAGCGGCAGCGGCTCGACTTCGACCGAGACATGGCGCGCCGCGCCTTCGACCGGGACGACGTGCGCTGGCAGGTCGAGCGGGACGACGGCCGCCAGGAGCTGGAGCGCCGCGAGCGCCGCGAGGACACCTCCGCCCGGCGCCAGGAGGAGGCCCGCCGCTGGGACCTGCGCCACGAGGACGAGCGGCGCCGGCGCGCGGAGGAGCGCGCGGACGCCGAACGCGCACAGGCGTACGAGCGGGAGTGGGCGAAGGAGCAGCTGTCGGTCCGCGCCGACCTGGGCCGCCAGGCCATCGACCGGGGCCTGTTCGACAGCGCGCGCAACGACCCGGGCGCCTTCATCAACGGCGTCGGCGATGTGCCGTACCGCCCGTCGGGCCCCGGCCCGCGGTCGGCCGGCGGGAGCGAGGTGCCCGCGGCGGACGCGAAGGGCGCGATCGCCGAGGGGGGCGCGAGCACGTCGCGCGCGCCGGGCGTGAAGGGCGCTCTCGCGGAGGGTGGCGCGGCGCGCACGCCGGGCGCGCAGAGGGCATCGCGCGCCGCCGGTGCGACGCACGCGCCGGCCGGCGGGAACGCCGGCCACGACGGCGACGACGGCGACGACGGAACCGACCCGGACATCCAGGAGGCGGACCTTGGCCAGTGACACCTCGTTCCGCCACACCGCCGAGGCCGCGCGGACCACGCGGACCGCCCAGGACACCGCGGCGGACATCGCCCGTCCGGCCCCGCCGGCCGACGGCCCGGCCCCGCGGCTGCGCCGGCTGATCGGCATCGACGAACCGCTGCTGGACTGGGTGCCGGAGGAACGCGCCCGCTACACCTGGTACGGCGTGCTCGTCGTCAACACCGCCCTGCTCGGTGCGGTCTCCATGTCCCTCGCCCTCGGCAGCTTCCGCTCCGACCTGCCGCTCGCGGTGGTCGCGGTGGTCGCCGTGATCTGGTTCTGGGTGGTCCTCGCCCTGGACAGCTGGCTGGTGTCCTCCACGCACGGCACCTCGGTGCGCCGGTGGACGCTGGCCGTCCGGTTCTTCCTGTCGGTGCTGCTCGGCCTGTTCATCGCCGAGCCGATCCTCTTCCAGATCTTCGACAAGGAGATCCGCCAGGAGATATCAGTCGGCAACGAACGGCAGGTCGCCGACTACAAGGGCATGCTCGTGTCCTGCAACCCCACCGACGGCGCCGACACCAGCGGCCGCGCCGAGTGCGGGGACTTCCAGCTGAAGGTGGCCGGCTCCCCGGCCGAACTGGACCGGCAGATCAAGAGCAACGCCGACCGCACGGTGGCGCTGCGCGCCCAGGTCGACGCCATCCACAAGGAGCACGACAAGAAGCTCGCCACCGAGCAGGAGCTGTGCGGACCCAAGTACTGGATCATCCGGGGCGGCGTCCGGGACGTCACCATCACCTGTGAGCGGGCCCGCGCGGCCCGCACCAAGTACCTGGCCGACAGCGGGATCGAGGCGTACGAGAAACAGCTGAAGGACCTGGTCACCGAGGGCCGGACGCTGGCCGCCCGCAAGGACACCGCCGCCGACGCCTACCAGCCGCAGCTGCAGAAGGCCATCGACGACAAGACCGCCCGGCGCGCCGACGCCCTCGACACCGACGGCATCCTCACCCGCGCCCACGGCCTGAAGGAGGTCGCCGAGGCGGACGGCTTCGCCCTCTTCCTCACCGTCGTGCTGCACCTACTGCTGCTCTGCCTGGACGCCATGCCGGTCATGGTGAAGGTGCTCAGCGGCCACACCACCTACGACACGCTCCTCGGCGCCCGCTACACCGCCACCCGCCGGCTCCACTCCGACGAGCTCCAGCTCCAGCACGCCTGCGCCCGCCTGGAGCACGACGTGCGGCGGCACGCCGTCCAGCAGGACACCGCCGACCGCAAGCGGCGCCTGGAGGAGACCTACCAGCGCGCCCAGGCCGAGCGCGCCGCCCGTGAGCGCGCCGAACTGGACGCCCGCACGGAGCGGATCCTGCGGGCGAGGCGGGTATGACGACACCGTAGAGTGCCGGGGAGGCGACGCGCGGCCGGGGGAGCCGCGCGGAGGGAACGGGGTGAGGGCCGTGGCGGACGTGGTGGATCCCGAGAAGCGGATGATCGCGGAGGCGCGCAAGGCGTTCTTCGTGGTGTTCGCGCTGGTGGCCGTGGTCTGGGCGGTGCAGGTCGCGAACGTCGCCGACGACTACGGCCTGTCCCGGGCGTACGGTGTGGAGTCCGGCGAGGTGGGCGCCCTGCCCGGCATCCTCACCGCCCCGCTGCTGCACTGGAGCTGGGCGCACATCGAGAGCAACTCCGGGCCGCTGTTCGTCTTCGGCTTCCTCGCCGCGTACCGGGGGGTGGCCCGGTTCCTGGGGCTGACCCTGCTCGTCGCGGTGACCAGCGGCATGGCGGTCTGGCTGTTCGAGAGCGGTGACGTGGAGACGGTCGGCGCCAGCGGGCTGATCTTCGGCTACTTCGGGTACGTCGTGGTGCGCGGTCTCTTCGACCGGCATCTCATCGACACGCTGATCGGCCTCGTCATGGCGGCGTCCTTCGCCTATCTCCTCACGGTCGCGGTTCCCGGCACGCCGGGGGTGAGCTGGCTGGCCCACCTGGGCGGTCTGGTGGGCGGCGTGCTCGGCGCCTGGCTCCTGCGCGACCGCGGGGCCCGCCGCCGTACCCCGAAGGCCGTCGAACCGGCGGCCGACCGGTCCGCCGCCCCGGGCCCCGCGGCCGGCGGCACCGGCTCCCGGGCCGACCTGCACAAGGAGCTCAAGGACCTGGGACTGCTCTGAGGGCCCCGGCCTTCGGCGGGTCGGCCCGCCGTGATCCCGGGGAGGGGCCGGTTCTCGCGGAACCGGCCCTTCCGGGTGTGCGGACCTCAGCCGGTGGCGCAGGAGACGGTGGGCCAGGTCCAGTTGCCGTTGTGCTGGATGGTGACGCCCCAGGTGTTGCCGCTGCCGTTGGGTTTGGCGACGAGGGTCTGGGAGTTGGGGTAGGTGGCGCTGATGTTCCAGGTGGACAGGACGCGGGCGGGGGAGGGGACGTTCATGGTGACGGTCCAGTTGCTGGAGCCGGTGACCGAGACGTTGAGGTTGTAGCGGTCGCCCCACTGCTGGCCGGCGGAGAGGGTCGCGGTGCAACTGCCGCCACCGCCACCGCCACCGCCACCGCCACCACCGCCACCGCCGCCGCCGCCGCCGGAACCGCCACCGTCGGGGGCGACGGCGCGTCCTGTCTGCGGGGAGATCATCCCCGCGCACAGTCCCTTGGCGGCCAGGGTCCGGGCGATGCCCGGGACGGCGGCGAGGGTGTTGGCGGACCAGTCGTGCATGAGGATGACCTGGCCGTCGGAGAGCCGGCCGGCCGCCGCCACGATGGCGTCGGTGCTAGCGCCGTTCCAGTCCTGTGAGTCCACGTCCCAGATGATCTGGGTCAGGCCGTACTTGGCCGCGACGGACCGCACCGTCGCGTTGGTCTCGCCGTACGGCGGCCGGAACAGCTTGGGTGTGCCGCCGCCCGCCGCCGCGATGGCCTGCTGGGTCCGGGAGATCTCGGAGTCGACCTGCGCCTGGCCGAGCTGGGTGAGGTGGGGGTGGGTGTAACTGTGGTTGGCGACCCACATGCCGGCATCGACCTGCGCCCTGACCAGGGACGGGTTGGCGGCGGCGTACTGGCCCTCGTTGAACATGGTGGCCCGCAGCCCGTTCTGCCGGAGCGCGTTCAGCAGGCCGGCCGTGTTGCCGGACGGGCCGTCGTCGAAGGTGAGTCCGACGTAGCCGTTGCAGGCCGCGGCCTGCGCGGGCGGGGCGTGGAGGGTCAGGGTGCTTGCCACGGCCACGGCGGCGACCGCCAGTTTCGCGAGCAGGGGACGGAGTCGGAGTCTCATCGGCGTCCTCCCGTCAGCCGGTGGCGCAGGAGACGGTGGGCCAGGTCCAGTTGCCGTTGTGCTGGATGGTGACGCCCCAGGTGTTGCCGCTGCCGTTGGGTTTGGCGACGAGGGTCTGGGAGTTGGGGTAGGTGGCGCTGATGTTCCAGGTGGACAGGACGCGGGCGGGGGAGGGGACGTTCATGGTGACGGTCCAGTTGCTGGAGCCGGTGACCGAGACGTTGAGGTTGTAGCGGTCGCCCCACTGCTGGCCGGCGGAGAGGGTCGCGGTGCAACTGCCGCCACCGCCACCGCCACCACCGCCGCCACCGCCGCCACCGCCGGAACCGCCGCTCCCGAGGGTGATGTTGGAGCTGCCGCTGCTCTGGTAGCCCTCGGTCGCCATGATCATGTAGTAGCTGAAGCTGCCCAGCCGCAGGCCGGCGCGGGACCAGGCGTCGAAGTGGTTGCCCGTGGTGATGGTGCCGCCGGTCCGCTTCTGCTGCCGGACGCTCCAGTACTGGTCGAAGGTCTTGTTGCCCTCGACCGAGGGGGCGTTGTACCGGGTCGTCTTGTAGATGTCGTAGGTGCCGCCGTCGCTGTTGACGGTGCCCATGAAGGTGCCGGTCGGGCGGTAGGTGCCCCAGTTGTCGACGATGTAGTACTCGACGAGCGGGTTGGACATCCAGCCGTAGAGGGCGAGGTAGGCGTTGCCGGACGGGTTGAAGGAGCCGGAGTACGTCACCGTCCGGCGCCCGCCGGTGTTCCAGCCCTTGCCGGCCACGAAGTTGCCGGTGTTGCGCCAGGAGGTGCTGTAGGAGCCGCCGGCCGAGAGGTTCATGGAGACGGTGCCGGGCGAGTCGGTCCAGAACGAGTAGTAGTAGCCGTTGTCGGTGCCGGTCTGATTGCTGGTGACGACCGTGTCGGCGCGGGCGGTGCCGGGGAGCGCCAGCGCGGCCGCGGCGGCCAGAAGGGTGGCACACAGGCAACTGATCAGCAGCCTGAGGCGCCCTGCGGGTGCGTGGGGCATGTGCGGTGTTCCTCCTCGTTGTCGAGGGGCCATGTCAACGGCGAACAGTGTTGGTCTGGCCCTGACAACTGTCAACAGTTTCGGAGGTTGTTGCGAAACGTTCGTGACGCGAGAAGAGGGAACATTGCAGATGAAGTGCGCAGTGGGAGCGCGCAGTGAATTGCGCGAGGCGTCTGCCCGGCGCGGATCGACCCTTAATCGGAGTCATGATTGCGAATGTTTCGATAAGTTTCCGGATCTCAGAACACCTGCAGCACCAGGCAGTTGACGAAGACCGCCGCCGCCCCCAGGGCGAGTGCCACGGCGAGGAGGCGGATTCTGAGGCAGTCGTACCGCTCCTGGTACTCCTCGCGGAGCTGGAGCGCGCGGCCGGCGGTACGGCGCAGGAGCGCCTGCGAGAGATCGAGCCGGTGCCGGACGAAGAGGTCGACCACGTCCTCCCGCTGCGCGGTGGTCAGCCAGTCGAGCCGGTCCGCGAAGGACTCGGCCTCCGCGCGCGCCTGCTCGATCTCGCCCTGCCAGAGCAGGTAGCCCTCCATCCGGGCGATGCCCTCGCGGACCGCGTCGCCGTCCGGCAGCCGCCGCTCCTCGCCGCTCACCGCAGGTCGGCTCGCCGGTCCTCGCCCTCCATGACGAGAGCCGCCAGCTGCGGGTTGTGCAGGTCGAACGCCGGGGACTCGGAGCGGATCCGCGGCAGGGTGACGAAGTTGTGGCGCGGCGGCGGGCAGGCCGTAGCCCACTCCAGGGACCGGCCGTAGCCCCACGGGTCGTCGACGCCGACGGGCTTGCCGTACCGGGACGTCCGCCACACGTTGTAGAAGAACGGCAGCAGCGACAGACCGAGCAGGAAGGAGCTGGCCGTCGAGATCATGTTCAGGGTGGTGAAGCCGTCCGCGGACAGGTAGTCCGCGTACCGGCGCGGCATGCCCTCCACGCCCAGCCAGTGCTGGACCAGGAACGTCCCGTGGAAGCCGACGAACAGCGTCCAGAAGGTCATCTTGCCGAGCCGTTCGTCCAGCATCTTGCCGGTGAACTTCGGCCACCAGTAGTGGAACCCGGCGAACATCGCGAAGACCACGGTGCCGAAGACGACGTAGTGGAAGTGTGCCACCACGAAGTACGAGTCGGACACGTGGAAGTCCATCGGCGGCGAGGCCAGGATGACGCCGGTCAGGCCGCCGAACAGGAACGTCACCAGGAAGCCGGCCACCCACAGCATCGGTGTCTCGAAGGACAGCGAGCCCTTCCACATCGTGCCGATCCAGTTGAAGAACTTCACGCCGGTCGGCACCGCGATCAGGAAGCTCATGAACGAGAAGAACGGCAGCAGCACCCCGCCGGTGACGAACATGTGGTGCGCCCACACGGTGATGGACAGACCGGTGATGGCGATGGTGGCCGCGATCAGACCGAAGTAGCCGAACATCGGCTTGCGGGAGAAGACCGGGATGATCTCGGAGACGATCCCGAAGAACGGCAAGGCGATGATGTACACCTCTGGGTGTCCGAAGAACCAGAAGAGGTGCTGCCACAGCAGCGCTCCGCCGTTGGCGGGATCGAAGATCTGGGCGCCGAACTTGCGGTCCGCCTCCAGGGCGAACAGCGCGGCCGCGAGGACCGGGAAGACGAACAGCACCAGGACGGCCGTCAGCAGCACGTTCCACGTGAAGATCGGCATCCGGAACATCGTCATGCCGGGGGCGCGCATGCAGATGATCGTGGTGATGAAGTTGACCGCGCCGAGGATGGTGCCGAAGCCGGAGAAGGCCAGGCCCATGATGCCCATGTCGGCGCCGATGTTGGGGGTGTGCTCCGCGTCCGACAGCGGGGTGTACATGAACCAGCCGAAGCTCGGGGCGCCGTCCGAGGTGAGGAAGCTGCCCGCGGCGATCAGCGAGCCGAGCAGATACAGCCAGTAGGCGAACGCGTTGAGCCGGGGGAAGGCCACGTCGGGCGCGCCGATCTGCAACGGCATGATCCAGTTGGCGAAGCCGGCGAACAGCGGCGTCGCGAACATCAGCAGCATGATCAGGCCGTGCATGGTGAACGCCTGGTTGTACTGCTCGTTGGAGATGAACTGCAGACCCGGACGGGCCAGTTCCGCGCGCATGATCAGGGCCAGCACGCCGCCGAAGCTGAAGAACGCGAACGACGTCACCAGGTACAGGGTGCCGATCGTCTTGTGGTCGGTGGTGGTCAGCCACTTCACGACCACGTTGCCCGGCCGCCTGCGCCGCAGCGGCAGCTCGTCCTCGTACGACTCCTCGATCCGGCCGGTGGCGGTCCCGGATCCATGGGGGGTGCTCACGTGTGTTGGTCTCCTGCTCGACGTCGCGGCTGCCAGAGCGACCTGTTCCGGCGCGACGCTACAGACGCGCCACGCGCTCGCCACCAGACTCGCCCGCCGCCCCCGGCAGTCACACCGTCATGCGCCCGTTCGGCCCTGCCGTTCACCCGCGCGAGTGCGGGCCGACCGGACCACACTCCCTTCTCGCCGCGCCGGACACGCCCCGCTCCGGACCGACCGGACCGGCCGGACCGCCTCGGGACGCCGCCGGATCGCCTGCCCCCGGAGCCGGAGCCGGAGCCGGAGCCGGAGCCGGAGCCGGCCGGATCGCCCGCCCCGCGTGCCCGCTCCGATCACTCGTCCTCGGGGCCGGCCAGCTCCTGCAGCCGCTCCGCGATGTCGTCCGCCCACTCCTGCGCCCAGCGGCGCAGCCCGGCGATCGCCGCCTCGTCGAGACCGCACGCGGCGAACTCCCGGTCGTCGAGCCACTCCGCGCCGACCAGGCGGGTCTGCAGATCGGTCAGGTCGAAGACGTCCCGGGCGTGCCGTCGGCCCAGTTCCTCCAGCTCGACGCGGCTCCACTGCGCGGCGGCGGCCCGTACGTCGACGAGGTCACGAGCGAGACCGCGGTCCACGAGCGCCCGCACCTTGGTGCCGACGACGTCCTCCAGGTCGAGCACCGGCCCGTACGCGCCGTCCACCGGCGGCCGCCACAGCGCCTCCTTGTGGACGTCGACCTCGCACTCCTCGTCGGTGCCCGGATCGGCCACCATCAGCTGGGCGGACAGCGGGTCCGCGTCCAGCGCGGTGACGCGCCAGCCCCGCTCCTCCAGCCCCGCGCGCACGGCGGCGGCGATCACGGCCATGCCCTCGGGGCTCTCCGTGGCGACGTCGAGATCCTGGCTGCCGCGGTCGACCAGCCCGTGCTCCCCCACCGCGTGCCCACCGGTGAGCGCGAGCGGGTACGGCGTGCCCACGGCGAGGACGTCCGTGAGCAGGCGGCGCTGCAGCTCGGTCAGCGACACGCGGCGGCCCTGGGGCACGCGGTGGGACCGGAGCGGGGAGGCGGTACGGCCATGGACCGATTATCGCCCGCCGACCTGTCGCCCGCTGGTCTGCCACCTGCTGCTCTGTCGTCCGCTGGTCTGTCGTCCGCTGGTCTGCCGCCTGCTGGTCTGCCGCCTGCTGCTCTGTCGCCCGCCGGCGCGGACGGGCGCGCAGGTCAGGCGGAGCGGGGGACGAGAAGCGCGACCCGCGGTGTCCGGTGGTCGTGCCGTCCACCGGAGCGGTGCGCCCAGCAGCCGGCCTCAGCGCCTCGCGCACAGGTACGGGCGGGACAGCAGCAGGCCGACGGCGGTCAGCACGATGCCGAAGTACACCGGCGCGAGGTGCACGAAGTCCGTGTAGTGGATGCTGCCGTGGACCACCACCGCCGGCAGGAATCCGGTGGCGCCCGCCACCGCCAGCGTCCAGAACACCCAGCTCTCGCCGCGTCGCCAGCCCCACGCGGCGAGCGGCACGATCGCTACCGCCGCCGACATCAGCGCGCCCCCGAAGCCCGCCCGGTCATGGGCGATGAACGGCACCAGCCGGGAGTTCGCGGCCTCCAGGGCCCGCGGGTCCGTACCGAGGTACGTCAGGTCGGTCGGCACGAACACCCCCGTCAGACCGACCGCCGAGATGACCGCCCCGCCCACGAAGAGCCCCGCCCCCGTGACGACCAGCAGCAGCTGTCCGACCAGCGCCCTGCGGCGCTCCCGCTCCGGGCCGTCGGGCACCCGCCGCCCGTGCGGCGGCGCGTGCGGACGGCGGCGGACAGCGGCCAGGAACATCGGCAACAGCATCACGGCCGCGGCCGTGTGCAGGGTCTCCACGTAACCGGTGGCGAGGAAGTAGAACAGGGTGGGGAAACCGACCGCCCCCGACAGCAGCAGTACCTCGCGGGCCCACGGACGGCCGCGTCGCATCCCGCCCACCGCGAGACCGGTGTAGAGGGTGCCGATGGACACCAACGTGCCGGCCATGGTGATCCGGTCGTGCTGGAGGAAGTGCACCAGGTGGTGGTTGACCGCGTGCAGGTCGTCCAGCGTCATGCCGAGGTAGTCCCGGTCGTACCAGAGCAGCACCGGTCCCAGAGTGATCGCCGCCGCGCACACCCCGGCGGTGATCATGCCGAGCCCCACCAGCAGCGCCCACCACCAGGCGGGCCAGCGGCGCGGATGCCTCCCCACGTCCCGCCATCCGGGGGCCGGGCCGCCGCTCGGGGTCGCCGCCTCCACCACCCGCGCGAACCACCCCGGCCCCGCCTCGACCAGCACCTCCGGCCGGGCGATCACCACGGCCCCGGGCTCCGCGAGCACCGCCGCCGCGGCCTCGACGCACGGATCGCCGACCCATACGACCCGGGGTGGTGCGGGGGCGGTGGGCCGGTCCGCGGGCGCGGGTTCCTCGGCGCCGGGCGGCCCGGTGGCCGGCCGCCCCGGCGTCTTGGGCGGGAAGGGGTGGGGGATCGCCGGTCCGACGGGGCGGGAGCGCCGCACCCCCTGGGAGATCGCCGGGCCGGGTTCCTCTCCCGGCGTGCGATCCTCCGCGGCGCCCGTGAAGCCGTCGACGTGCGGGGCGAGGGCGGCGCGGATCTCCGGGTCGTCGGTGTGGACGACGACCGGCAGAGTGCGGGTGGCGGTGGCCGCGCGGACGGCGGGCACGTCGTCGGGGGACACCGGGCCGATCTCGACGACCCCGGCGCCGAGCGGCGCCATGGCGTGGACCGTGTCGTGGGCCAGCGACGGCGGTACGCGGATGCCGAGCCGGACCGTCAGCGGCGCACCGGCGATCTCACCGGCCAGCGAGACCGGCGGATGGCGGTGGCCGAAGCCGCGGGCGATCAGGCGGGCACCGGCAGGCCGGGAGCCGATCCGGGCGAGCAGCCGCAGCGCCGTGCGCTGGGAGCGGCGTCGGCCAAGGAGAGCGGCGGCCGCGCCGCGCAGGGGGTGGTACGTCCAGTCCGGCATCAGCGGCCGTCCCCGCCGCGCGCCGGGTCGCCGACACCGCCGGGCGGGGTCCAGCCCAGTACGGGTGTCATGGACCGCAGCGTCGCCCGCGCCGGCGTCAGCCGGGCCGCCGTGTCGCGCAGCAGCGCCGCCGGGGGCCAGGCGAGCTGGGCGATCGCGCCGAGCCGCGCCGAGCGGCGCGAGACCGCCTGGGTACGGGCCCGCCGCAGCCGGTCGTACGAGCGCAGCGCGGCAGTCACGTCGGACGTGCCGTCCAGGCAGTGGGCGAGGGTCACCGCGTCCTCCAGCGCCTGGCAGGCGCCCTGGCCGAGGTTGGGCGTCATGGCGTGGGCCGCGTCGCCCAGCAGCACCACCCGGCCCCGCGCGAACGTGGCCAGCGGCGGCAGGTCGTACAGGTCGTGCCGGAGCACGGCGTCCGGCGGGACGGCGGCCAGCAGACCGGGCACCGGATCCGGCCAGGCCCGGAACCGGCGCAGCAACTCGGCGTGCTCGGGGTGCTCGGAGTGCGCGCCCGTCCGGTCCCTCACGGGGTGCTCGGAGTACGCGCCGTGCTCGGAGTGTGCGCCGTGCTCGGAGTGTGCGCCGTGCTCGGGGTGCGCGCCGTGCTCGGGGTGCTCAGGGTGATCGCCGGTGCCGAAGACCGTGCCGGCCGGCAGGGACGCGGTGGCGAAGCAGTACATCCGCCGGTCCGGCAGTGTCGTGTAGCCGAAGCGTTCGCCCCGGCCCCAGATCGCCGCGCCCTCGGCGGGCGGACGGGTGAGCGGCGCGGTGACCATGCGCCAGGCGGTGTACCCCGCGTACCGGGGGCCGGCCGCCTCGGGCCACAGGGCGCGGCGGACCACGCTCCGCAGCCCGTCGGCGCCGACCACGACGTCGGCCCGGGACACGCCCGCCCGGTGCTCCACGACCGGCCGGTCGCCGTCCGCGCGGACCGCCGAGACCTCGGTGCCGGGCCGCAGACAGTCGGCGGGCAGCGCCTCGGTCAGCACCCGCAGCAGGTCCGCGCGGTGCAGCACGGTCAGCGGATGGCCGAAACGGTGCGCCAGCTCCGCGTTGCCGGTGCGGGACAGCCGGCGGCCCCGCCGGTCGCGCACCCCGCCGAGGGCCTCGACGGCCCCGAGGGACCGTACGGTGTCGGCCAGGTCCAGGGTCTCCAGGGCGCGCAGCGCGTTGGGCCACAGGGAGATACCGGCGCCGACCTCGGTGAACCGCGGGGCGCGCTCCAGCACCTCGACCCGCCAGCCCCGGCGCCGCAGGGCGACGGCCGCGGCCAGCCCCCCGATCCCGCCGCCGACGATGGTCGCGGTGCGCTGCGGCATGGCTCCTCGCTCCGGTTCCGGAGGGCGCCGCCCCCGTTCAGCTGTCCGTCGGTCCGCTGCCCGGGCCGCCGCCGGCACGGCGCCGGCCCTGCCGGGCAGCGCTCATCGGAACACGCCGGCCCACCCCTGTCAACGCGCCGCCGCACCGGCCGGTTCCCCGGCCGTCTGCCCCGCCGCGGGTGCCCTGACCTGCGCCCGGCTGCTTGCGTGCACTCAACCGTCCCACTGAATGCCGAGCTCAGTCATAGGCCCTCAGACACAGCAGCGTGGCGCCGTCGTTCACCTTCGCCGACCAGTAGATGTACCTGTCGTACTGCCCGCGGCGGCAGACCTCGGTGCCGGCACCGGGGGCCGCCCGGTAGACCTCCGTGACCACCAGGATCTCGTTGAACGCGGCGGGGACCGTCCGGTCGGTGCACCTCGGGGACGACAGCATCGCCAGGCGGACCGAGTCGTCGCCCTCGCGCCGGGCGAGCAGGCAGTCGCCCTGGTAGTACTGGCCGGCGAGGCAGAGCGTGGTCCGCTCCCCGCTGCCGGGGGAGTAGTACGACCAGGTGGCCCTGCCCACGCCGGACCGGCAGCCGCCCCCGGTGCCGGTCACCTTCACCCGAGTCCCGTAGCCGCAGGACGTGGTCCGCGGCCGCTCCTCGCTCCAGTCCAGCGTGGTCAGCCCGCCGTAGCCGGTGTCCACGACGTCCAGGCAGTCCCCGTACGACACGCTCCGGAACGCCTCCTCCGTCGGGTCCGGCTCCGGTTCCGGTTCGGGGGAGCTGGTCTCGGGGTCGGGCACGGGTGCCGGGTCGGGGTCGCGGCCGGTGTCCGCGGAGCCGCCGCCCGACGACAGGGCCCCGCCGCCCCCGAGGCCGCCACCGCCGGAATAGGTGAACAGCGGGGTGGGCACGGACCGAGGGGTCTCTTCGCCCCCCTGGTCCCAGGGCTGCCAGAACAGGAGGGCGATGACCAGCGCGGCCAGGAACAGACCACCGCCGCCCGACGATCTTCCCGACGCCGCCTGCTTGGCGACCGGTGGGGCCGCCGCGCGCTGTCTCTCCCGGCGTTCCTGCCCTACCCGCTGCCGCCGTCTGCGCTCCTGCTCCGCCCGCTCCCGCAGGCGGCGCTCCGCTTCCCGCCGTTCCGCCTGCCGCCGCCGCTCCGCTTCCTCCTTTTCCTGCCTCTCCTGCTTCTCCTGCTTCTCCGCGCGCTTGCGGAGCCTGCGTTCCTCCTGCGCCCGCCGCGCCCGCTCCCGTGCCGCCGCCGCCGCCCGCTCCTCCGCCTGCGCTTCGGCCTGCTCCCGGGCCAGGGCGAGGCGCTGCTGACGCAGTACCTCCAGCTGCTCCCGCGTCCGGTGGCGCGAGCCGCCGTCCCGGTCCGCGGGGACGGCGGCGAGGGTCTCCTCCCACAGCCGCCGTCCCTGCTCCTCGTACTCCCTGATCAGCCCGGTCCACCTCGCCGGCAGCCACCGCTCGGCACCCCCGGCCGACGGCTCCCGGCCGAGGCCGGCCGCGACGTGGTGCAGGACGTCGGACGGAGTGGGGCGGGCGGCCGGGGAGAGCGCCAGCAAGGGGAGGACCAGGGGCTCCAGTTCCGCGGGCAGCCCGCTGGTGTCCACCTCGCCGCGCTGGACGAGGGCGAGCAGCCCGATGGAGTGGTCGGTGCGCGCGTACGGCGGGCGGCCGACGGCGAGGAAGAACAGGGTGGCCCCCAGGGCGTACATGTCGGACGCGGTGGTGGACCGCCTGCCGCACGCCTGCTCCGGCGAGGTGAACGGGAAGGTGCCGATGGTCGTGGTCGAACTCGTGTGGTCCTGGGCGTGCGAGATGCCGAAGTCGATGACCCGGGGGCCTTCCCTCGGCAGCAGGACGTTCAGCGGCTTGATGTCCCGGTGGACGACCCCGCGGTCGTGCAGCTCCACCAGCGCCCGGGCGACCCCGGCGGCGACCCGGCGCACCGCCCCGGCGGGCAGGGTCCCGGCCCTCGTGACCAGCTCGGCCAGACTGGGTGCGGCGATGAACTCGGTGGCCAGCCAGGGGCGTTCGGCCTTCGGGTCCGCGTCGAGCACGGTCGCGGTGAACGCGCTGGCGACCCGGGCGGCGAGTCTGGCCTCGCGGCCGAACCGCTCCCGGTCCGCCCGGCTCACGAACCCCTCGGCGAGCAGCGTCTTCACGGCGACCAGCCCGTGGTCGACGACCGTTCCCGTGGGACCGGCACCGGCGCGGGCCCTGGTACCGGCACCGGCCCTGCCACCGGTCCCGGTCCCGGGCGACTCCCGGCGAGCGAGATACACCCGGCCCATGCCGCCGGTGGCTATCCGCCACAGCGGCCGGTAGGGGCCGAGCGACCGAGGATCGTTCGCGTCCAGCGCGTAGAGCTTCATCCCGGCCACGCGGCCTCACTCCCCCTGTGCATCGCCGTACGTCCCCCGTGCGTACCCCACGTGTGCGGCGGTTCACACGGTGCCACGGTGGGGGGCGCCCGGGGAAGGCGGAGGGGTGGCCGGGGCCGAGGAGACGGCCGGTCAGGGGAGTCCGGTCACCGGTCCGCGCCCCCCTTCTGTCCTCCACGCCCCCTCCGGCCCTGCGCGCTCCTCTTCCACCCCCCCAAGCCCTCTGCGCGCTCCTCTTCCCCCGCCACGCCCTCTGCGCGCTCTTCTTCCACCCTCCGCGCTCCTTGCCCGACCGTGCTCGACGCGCCCCCGGCGCGAACGCCTGACCCGCGCCCGCGCCCGCGCACCCACGCCTGCTCCCGGGCCCGCGTCTCGCGCCCGCGCCCCGCACCGACCCGGGGCGCCGGTTCGGGGCACCCGGCTCCGATCGCGGCCCCACCCCGGGGACCGGCGGACGGGGCGGGACAGGCGGACCCGAACAGGGCGGACCCGGACAGGCGGACCCGGACAGGACAGGCGGACTCAGTCGGCAGCCGGCGGCGACGAGGGTCCGTCAGGGCCGTACAGACGGGCCGAGGCGTCCACGTGGGCCAGCCTGCGCAGCGCGCTGAACACCGCCTCCCCCAGCACGGTCCCGATCACCGCGCTCTCCAGGATGTCCTCCACCTCCGTGCGCCGGCCGACGTACGCGAGGTCGGCGCGGGCGACCCGCTCGGCGGCGTCGGCGTACACGTCGAGCAGCTGCACGAACTCCCCGTGCCCCAGCCGGGCCATGGCGGCCAGGGCGCGGGACAGCTCGGCCGCGCCGGGGTTCGACTCGTGCGTCTGCCAGCCGCGCCGCGCGATCAGATCGGCGACGGCCGCGTCCGCGGCAGCCGACTCGCCGTCGTCGTGCTCGCCGGTAGCCGGGCCGAGGCGGTCCGCGGCGGCGCCGAGCACCTTGTGCAGCGGGCGTCCCGGTTCGTCGATGGCCGCGAGCACGTCCGCGATCTCGGCCATCTTCATGCCGCCCACCTCGTGCAGTGCGCGGATCAGCTGCAGCCGACGCCGATGCGAGTCGTCGTAGGACGCCTGGTTCCGGCTGGTCAGCTCACCGGGCGGCAGCAGCCCCTCTCGCAGGTAGTACTTGATCGTCGGCACCGGCACTCCGGTGACCCGGCTCAACTCTCCGACACGCAACCGCGGATCACTCCCTGACTTCACGCCGCGCGCCTCGCGCCGGCTCTTGCCGCCCTTGCTTCCCATGATAGATAGTGAGGCTATGGATAGTGGACAGTCTCACTATCCATATGTCACACACGGCATCCACATGGAGGGGGAGTCATGCCTGCGCAAGCCATGCGTTCACCACGTACGTGCCCGCCGCACCTGCCGCACCTGCCGCACCCGTCGCGGACCTGGCGGTCCTGGTGGTCCTGGCACCGGCCGCTGCTGCTGTTCTCGGCGGCGATGGCGGCGACGGCACTCGTGTCCGCCGTGGGGCTCGTCGTCGACGACCGGGTCCTGGTGGGCGCGCCGATCTGGGCGAAGCCGTTCAAGTTCGCCGTGTCCTTCCTGGCGTACGGCCTCTCCCTCGCCTGGACGCTGTCGCTGCTCCCGCGCGGCCGGCGGACGGGCCGCTGGGCGGGGACGGTCGTCGCCCTGACCGGACTCGTCGAGATGGTGATCATCACCGGGCAGGCGATCCGCGGCCGGCGCAGCCACTTCAACTACGAGACGGCGTTCGACACGGCTCTGTACGACGTGATGGCCGTCACCGTCGTCGTCCTGTGGCTCGCCACGCTCGCCCTCGCCGTCCTGCTGCTGCGGGCCGACATCGCCGATCGGGCCTCCGCCTGGGCCGTGCGCTGCGGCATCGTCCTGGCGCTCGCCGGGGCGGCCGTCGGCTTCCTGATGGCCCAGCCCGCGCCGGGACAGCACCGCGGCTCCTCCGACGTGGTCGGCGCGCACAGCGTGGGCGTGCCGGACGGGGGTCCGTCGATGCCGCTGACCGGCTGGTCGACGACCGGCGGCGACCTGCGCGTTCCGCACTTCCTCGGGATGCACGCGCTGCAGCTCCTGCCGCTGCTGGTCATGGCGCTGAGCGCGCTCGCCCCGCGCTTCCCGCGCCTCGCCGACGGCCTGGTGAGGCGGCGCCTGGTCCTGCTCGCCGCCGCCGGGTACGCCGCCGCCTTCGCCCTGGTGCTACAGCAGGCGCTGCGCGGTCAGCCGCTGATCCACCCGGACGGTACGACCCTCGGGGCAGCCGGCCTGCTCCTGGCGGCCCTCGCCGCCGGGACCTACGCGACGCTGCGGGCCCCGGCTCGCGCGGCGGTGCCCGGAGTTGGCTCCCGCCGAAAGCCCCGCCGTCACCGAGGAGCCTGTGTCGTGACCGGATTCCTCTTCGAACTGTCCTTCTGGCTCGCCGCCCCCGTCTGGCTGCTGATGATCTTCGCTCCGGGCTGGGGCCCGACCGCCCGCGTCGCCGCGTCACCGTGGACCGTGACACCCGTACTCCTCGTCCATCTCGTGCTGGCGATACCGGTGTTCCCGGAGCTGTGGGCCGCGGTGAGCAGCCCGGACATCGACACCTTCCGCGACCTGACGGTCCGGGCGAACGGCGCGGGCGCCGTGTGGGCGCAGGTCATCGCGTGGGACCTGCTCATCGGACAGTGGATGTACCGCGAGTCGCGGCGGCTGCGCGTCTCCCCTCTGGCGATGGGGCCGTTGCTGGTCCTGACGATCCTGTTGTCACCGTTCGGTCTGTCGGCGTTCCTGCTGCTGCGTGCGGTACGGACCCGGCGTACGGACCGCGCCGGCGCCGCGATCGTGTGACCGGCGTTCGTGCGGGGGGCGTCCGCGCGGGGGGCGTCCGTGCGGGGGCGTCCGTGCGGGGGGCGTAGGGCGGACGTAATCGGATGCACGTGGGCGTACTGGGACGTATGGGGGCGGCGCACGGGGTGCCGTGGGTCCGGGCCGGTTCATGTGGAGTTCGTAACAGACGGATCCCCGACGCCCGCTCGTCCGTCCTGCCCTGTGCGGGGGTACCGGCGGAACACGAAGGGGCCAGGGGGCATGATGCGGCGCGAAGAGGGGCGGGGCGGGACGGCCTGGGTTGCGGTCACGGCGGCTGTCGTCACGGTGGTGGGGGCCTCCGTACTGGGAGTCGTCGGCGGCAGCAGCGCGGACGGCGCGGCGATCGGTCGCCCCGGCGACCGGATACGGCCGGTCCCCGCGCCCGCGTCGCCCACGCCCCCTGCCGCACCGCGGCCGGCCCCGGGCCAGACCTCCGTGCCCGACCCGGCGCTGGCCGCACCCGCCGTGAGCATGGACATCGCCCACGCCTCGGACGGGGGCCCGCACGCCGTGAACATCACCATCGACGACGGCCCCGACCCGCGGTGGACGCCGCGCGTGCTGAAGGTGCTCCGGGACAACGGGGTCAAGGCCGTCTTCTGCATGGTCGGCCCGAGGGCCGCCGAACACCCGGCGCTGGTACGGCAGATCGTCGCGGAGGGCCACCGCCTGTGCGACCACAGCGTTCGCCACGACACGACGATGGACCGCAAGTCCCGTTCCTTCCAGCGGGCCGAGATCACCGACGCGGCCGGCATGATCGAGCGGGCGTCCGGCGGCGTGAAGCCCCTGTACTACCGGGCGCCGGGCGGCTCCTTCACCCCGTACAGCCGGCAGATCGCCGCCGCGATGGGGATGCGCCCCCTCGGCTGGAACGTCGACACCGACGACTACAAGCGGCCGGGCACCCGCACCATCGTCAACACGGTCGAACGGGAACTGCCCAACGGCCCGACCATCCTCTTCCACGACGGCGGCGGCGACCGCTCCCAGACCGTCGCGGCCCTCGCGGAGCTGCTGCCCCGGCTGCGGCAGCAGGGCTACGCGTTCGGCTTCCCCGTGCGGTGAGGCCGGGGTGCGCAGTGGGCGGCCCTCTCCGCGGCGCCCGCCGTCCCGTTCACCGGGCGTGCGTACGGTCGCGCGTCCTGAGCCGGAAGACGACCAGCCCGACCGCGCCGAACGCCACGGCCCACGCCAGGCCGAGGAACAGGTGCCCCCACAGCGCCGTACCGCCGAAGGAGCCGCCGACCGCGAACTGCATCGGCCCGAACGACGGGAACCACTGCAGGACCGGCTTGTTGGCGAGCGGATTGCCCAGCGGGTTCTGCAGGAAGGTGTCCATCAGGCCGCCCATGATGATCAGGAAGAAGCCTTCCAGGTCCCGCTTGACCAGGACGCCGAGGAGCAGCCCGAGCGCTCCGTACGTGAGGGCGATGACGGTGAACCCGGCGAGCACGGCGAACCATCCGGCGGCGGTCGGCCGCCAGAAGAACAGCACGGCCAGCGCGGTGTAGAGGGCGATGGCGCTGGAGACGGCGGCGACGGCGAGGGTCTTGGCGCCGATGAGCGTGGACTGCCGGTACCCGGCGAAGACCAGGCGCCGGTCGAAGGCGACCGCCTTGCGGACGGCGTCGAAGACGACGAAACCCGCGATCATCGTGACGGAGTTGAGGCCGGCCGAGATCAGCGTGAGCCGGCCGCCGTCGACGTGCAGCACCTCACCGGTGGCGTACAGCTTGAAGTCGAGCGACTCGCCCGAGGCCATGGCGTCCATCACCAGGTACCAGACGGGCACGAAGAGGACGAGGAGCAACCCGGCGAGGCGGTTGCGGGTCTGGTCGCGCACCGAGAAGCGCAGGGCCGTGGAGAACTGGCCGTAGGCCGGTCGGGGGAGCGCGGTCTCAGGCGCCGACATGGTGGTCCTCCCGGGAGGCGGTGCGCGGGGTGAGGCGGCCGTCGGAGAGATCGGCCAGCAGGTCGAAGCGGTCCTGCTCGAAGACGAGGTGGGTGATGATCACGACGGCCTTGCCGCGGGCCCGCAGATCGTCGACGAGGTCCCAGAAGCGCAGGTAGGTCTCCCAGTCGAAGCCCTGGTACGGCTCGTCGAGCAGCAGGACGTCGGGGTCGTGCAGCAGGGCCAGGGTGAGGTTGAGCTTCTGGCGGGTGCCGCCGGACAGTTCCCCGGCGGCCGACCGCCCGTACCGCTCGTAGCCGAGGAGACGGACGAGTTCCCGGCCGCGGTCCGCGTCGGGCAGCCGGTGGGCGGCGGCGAAGTAGCGCAGGTGCTGTTCGACCGTCAGTGCCTCGTTGAGGACCGGCTGCTGCGGGCAGTGGCCGAGGGTGCCGGACAGGCTGACCTCGCCGCGGTCGGCGGCCAGGGTGCCGGCCAGGATCTTCAGCAGGGTCGACTTGCCGGCGCCGTTCTCGCCGACGACGGCGACCAGTTGCCCGGGGCCGACCGTCAGTTCGGCTCCGCGCAGGACGGGGTGTTTGCCGTAGGACTTGTGGATGTCGGTCGCTCGCAGGACGGGTGCGGTCGCCGTGGGTGTCGAGCCGGGCGCCATACCGGGCCTCATAGGGCCTCCCTAGGGGGTGTCTCCTTGTGATCGGGGTGGTTCCGCGTTCAGCCCGCCCGCGTAGACGCTGAGCATCTCCGGGGCCCAGCGGGTCATGCCGTCGGCGGACAGCGGGTCGGTGCCGAGGACCTCCGTCAGCCGGTCGCGCAGCAGGAACAGCGCCAGGTCGTTGGCGAGGAGCAGCGCGGCCCGTACCGCCGGATCGGCGCCCCGGGAGGCCAGTCCGGCGTCGGCCAGACCGTCCAGAGCGGCCCTGCTGAGCTCGTACAGCCGCCGGAACAGGGTCCGTCCGGCGTCCGTGTCCGACAGCAGCAGCCGGCGCAGGTAGCCCGGCAGGGGCGAGTCGTCGGGCAGGTGCCGGGCGAACGCCTCACTCAGCGAACCCGCCCCGGCACCGGGATCCAGCAGTTCCGCGCCACCCTCACCGGTCAGCTCGCCGAGCAGCGCCTCGAAGACGTCCAGCACACGCTGATCGACCTCCTGGCGCAGCCCCTCCTTCGACCCGAAGTGATGCACGACCAGCCCGGGCGACACGCCCGCGGCCCCGGCGATCTGCCGCACGGTGACCGCGTCCGGCCCGTGCGCGGCGAACAGGGCGAGGGCCTCGTCGCGGATGACGGCCCGGGTGGTTCGGTCGTCCTGGGTTGAACGCATGTACAGCATGCTAAACGCTCGTTCAGTCTCTGTCGAGGGGCGGGGCGGCCGGGCGCCGGGGGCGACCTCCCTCGGGGGCGTGGGTCCCTGGAGGTGCGTGGTCCTGGAGGTGCGTGGTCCTGGGGGTGGCGGTCGTCGGGGTCGCGGACGTCGGGGTCGCGGACGTGAGGCCGTCGGGCCGCCGGTCCGGGCAGGCGGGACCGGGCGGGCGGGACCGGGCCGCGGGCCGAGGGCCGCCCGAGTAAGCCCTGCCCGACGGGAAATCCGCACGGCCGACGGCGCCGGAGCACCGTGCCGACGGGACGGAGACAGGGGCATGGCGACCACCACGGACGAGGCCGGGGCCCGGGCCGGGACCACCCCGTCCGGGCTGCGCCTGCCGGGGATCGTGCTGGGGGTGGTCGTGCTGGGTGTGGGGCTCGGCGGGTTCGTCGACGCTGCCCGCTGCCCGCTGCCCGCTGCCCGCAACCGGGTGCCCGCTGCCCGCTGCCGCGCGCCGTGCTTCGGTCGGCTCTCCGGTGACGTCGCGGTAACGATCCGGCGTGGGCGTGAACGCATCGGACCGGCGCTCCGTATGCCTACCCGATCGAGTGCGTATCCGGACGATCCGCTCGATCTTCCCGGGATCAGTTCAAACAGGCCGCGCACACCGCGGCCACGGGGGAATGCGGGGCAACCATGGTGGCGGCGAGTGACACGGTGCGCAGAGGCACCGTCCTTCCGGTGGACGCGGCGCGCTGGGCGATATGGACCTTCGTCGTCGCCAACGTGCTGATCGTCGAGGTGCTGTTCCTCGGCGCCGGTTCGGGCAAGAACGGGGTACTGACGACCGCCAAGTTCTTCGGGCTGCACGCGGCCCTGCTGATGCTGTTCCAACTGCTGCTGGTGGCCCGGGTGCCGTGGCTGGACCGCCGCATCGGCATGGACCGGCTCACGGTGTGGCACCGCTGGGTCGGCTTCTCGCTGCTGTGGACCGTCCTCACGCACGCCACGCTGGTGGTGCTCGGCTACGCGACACTCGACGACACGTCCATGGGGAAGACGTTCGTCGCGCTGAGCGGGGTGCCCGCCTCGCTGCTGGGCATGCTCGCCGCGGCCGTCGTCGTCGTGATCGCCGCGGTCTCCGCCCGGCCCGTGCGGCGCCGCCTGCCCTACGAGGTCTGGCACGGTCTGCACCTGCTGCTCTACGTGGCCCTGGGCCTGTCGTTCGTCCACCAGCTGCAGGAGACCACGACCTTCACGTCCTCCGGGTTCGCCACGGCCTACTGGTGGACCCTCTGGCTGTTCGCCTTCGGCGCCCTGCTGACCGGCCGCCTCGTCATGCCGCTGTGGCGCAACGCCTACCACCGCTTCCAGGTCACGGCCGTGGTACCGGAGTCGGACGACGTGGTCTCCGTGTACGTCACGGGCCGGCACCTCGACAGACTCCCCGCCCGCGCGGGCCAGTTCTGCATCTGGCGGTTCCCCGGGCACAACCACTGGTGGCTGGCCAACCCCTTCTCCCTGTCGGCGGCACCCGCCGGGCAGGGACTGCGCCTCACCGCGAAGGCGGCGGGCACCACCAGCGCCGGCCTGCGCGACCTCCCCGTCGGCAGCCGCGCCTTCGTCGAGGGGCCGTACGGGGCGTTCACCTCGCTGCACCGCAGCCGCCCCGGCACCCTGCTGATCGCCGGTGGCGTCGGGATCACACCCGTACGGGCCCTGCTGGAGGAGCAGGCGACCGGTGACGTCGTCGTGCTGTACCGGGTGCGCAGCGAGGCCGACGCCGTCCTGCTGAACGAGGTGCGCCAACTGGTCGCGCTCCGGGGCGGACGCCTCCACCTCCTCACCGGCAGGACCGGCGACAACGCCACCCCGCCGTTCGCCCCGGACAACCTGCACCGCCTCGTCCCCGACCTCACCGAACGCGACGTCTACGTCTGCGGCCCGCCCGCCATGACCGGCGCCGTGCTCTCCGGCCTCCGAGACCTGCGGGTCCCCGCACGACAGATCCACGCCGAGAAGTTCGGCCTGGCCTGATGGGGGAGGCGCCCCGCCACCTGGGAGCGGCTGCCCGCCCGGGGAGCGGTGGCGTCGCATAGAGGCGGTGCCACCGGCGAGGGTGGTGCCGCCGGCGGGGGCGGTGCTGCCGGTCAGGGGCGATCCCGCCGACCAGGGGCAATCCCGCCCACCAGGGGCGATCCCGTCGGTCAAGGGCGATCCTGTCGGCCGCTCGCCCGCCCCACGGCCTGACGGTGACGGCGGTGCCCGCACTCGTTCTCGCCCCGCCAGAGCCTCATTGCCCGCTGACCGACGCTGCCCTCTCGCTCCTTCGCTGGGCGGGAGGGGCCTTCCCCGCCTCGACCGTGCCGAGAGGGGACAGACGCGTCGACGCAGTCCGGCCGAAAGACCGGTGTTCACCCATATGGGCGCGGCGCTATGCCCGGCGTACGGCGGCGGGCCACACTGCTGGCATGCCCGAGGATGACACTCAGAGCCCTCCCAGCTCACTGCTCCAGGTGATCGACAACCTCGCGAAGTTCCATCGAGAGCATGAGAAGTACTACTCACAGGCGCCCCTGCGGCAGGCCGCGGAACTCCAGGCGCGATCGCGGGCGCTGAAGTCGCTGGCCGACCGGTGGAGCGACGTGGAAGCGGGGGAGCAGACGTCGGCGATCCCGTTCGCCGGCACTGAGGACCTCAACGCCCCGGGGCTCGTCTCGGAGTCGGGGATCCTCTTCATGGAAGGGGAGGACGAGCCCGCCGAACTCAGGAGACTGAAAAGAGAGGTCGGCATGCTTGCCGACGAGACCGAGCAGGGCAGTGCCTGGCTGACCCAGGCCATGGAGCAGGCGTGGGAGATCGCCGGAAGCCTGGCCGCCTACGCAGAACTCGCCGATCTGCTGGGTGAGCGGCACCGCATCATCGCCAATGACTGGCAGTCGGCCGGCCTCCAGGCTCTGGTCGCGCGGCTGCTGCGCCGTGCCCTCGACCTGCTGGCCCGCGTCGACTTCTCTCCGGCGGCGCTCCGGGCCGACCTGCGAGGCGAGCGGAAGGCACCCGCCTACCTCTATTCGGCGTCTGAACTGCTCGACAGGGCCTCCGACCTGATGGCGGAGTCGGCGACGCTCGTCCACGAGAACGAGAGGCGCTGGCGCACGTTCCGTACCCGGGTCCGCGCATTGCGATCCGAAGAGTCCAGTGGCCACTGAGCGGTCCGCCTGGCACTCCCGAGAAGCGCCGCCACGAGCCGCCGCACGAGCCGTCACGAGGGCCGTCACGAGCCGCCACAAGTCGTCACCAGCCGTAACGCGCCATCACAGCCCCTCGTGACAGGTACACGACCGATCGTTGCGGCATCGTCGTCGGTGCCGTCCCTCGACCTGCGTGTGCGCGTGAGGAGAGATACAAGTGAGAGAGGAGCCGACACGACGGTACGACGTTGCGCCGCCCTGCGGTCTCTGCTGAGTTCTCCCCAGCCCCGGGAGGCCGGGGCAGGACGGGCGATGAATGGACATGGAGAAGGCCGGCCCTCCGGGAAGCGGCCTGGACCGGTTCCCGGATCAGGGCACCTCGGCTACCGCGGTCGTCGACGCGCGGGGGATCGTGACGGGGTGGAGTCCGGGCGCGCGGCTGTTGCTCGGGTACCCGTACGAGGACGTCGTGGGACGTTCCGCGGCACGTCTGCTCGGCGGGAACGCCGACGTCACGGCGTGCTTCTCCGCGATCCGCAAGGGCCGCAGCGGGCCCACTCCGCTGCGGCACCAGGACGGCCACACCCTGGATGCCGAGCTGCGGGCGTACGCGTCACTCGACAGCGGAGGCAACGCACAGTGGCTCATCGTGGCCACCTCGCCACAGCGGCCGCACCGGCCTCGTGAGCCACGTCCGCACGAGGACGAGGCGAAGGCGGACGAGGCGACGACGGACGAGGCGAAGGCGGACGAGGCGACGACGGAGGAAGCGTTCGCACAGTCCGACCTGCCTGTGATGATCTTCGACGCCGAGTTGCGGGCCTTGCGGGGGAGCGCCGGCGCGGCCCGCGAACTGGGTCTCTCGGAGGAGCGGATGCGCGGCCGGCGGGTCACCGACATCCTGCCTCCGCACATCTGCACCACGGTCGAAGAGGGCATGCGCCGGGTGTTCGAGACAGGAGAACCGGAGCGGTTCCAGGTGCACGGCCGGCCGCGGCGCGGGGCCCGCGACAGACACTGGGCCGTATCGGTGTCCCCCCTGAGGAACCCGGCAGGACAGGTGCGACACGTGCAGCTCATCGCGCTCGACGTCACCGAACAGCATCGGGCCCGCGAGCGGCTCGACCTGCTGAACGACGTCAGCGCGCAGGTGGGCAGCACCCTCGACGTGATGCGCACGGCCCAGGAGATGGCCGACGTGGCGGTGGGCCGGCTCGCCGACTTCATCAGCGTCGACCTGCTGGACGGCCTGTTCCGCGGCGTCGAGCCCAGCCCCTCCGCCACCGGCTCCGTCGCGCTGCGCCGCGCCGCGCAGCAGTCCGTCGTACCCGGCATCCCCGAGTCGGTGGTCCAGCCGGGGGAGGTGGACTACTACCCGGAACTCTCGCCCCCCGCCCGCTGCCTGCGCACGGGGCGGTCGTCGCTGCACCGCACCCTGGACGAAGCCATCGACAGCTGGCGGGCCATCGACCCCGAGCGGGCGAGGAAGGTCCGTGACTTCGGGATGCACTCGATCATGGTCATCCCACTGCGCGCCCGCGGCATCACCCTCGGCGTGGCCGTACTCGTCCGCCACCGCCGCCGGAACTCCTTCGACGAGGACGATCTGCTCGTCGCCGAGGAGATCGCCGCCCGCGCTGCCGTGGCCGTGGACAACGCCCGACGCTTCACCCGGGAGCGGGCCACCGCCCTGGCCCTGCAACGAAGCCTGTTGCCGCAGCGGCTCCCCGTCCAGGGGGCCGCGGAAGTGGCCTACCGCTATCTTCCCGCCCGGTCCCGGGCAGGGCTGGGTGGCGACTGGTTCGACGTGATCCCGTTGTCGGGAGCCCGGGTCGCCCTGGTCGTCGGAGACGTGGTGGGCCACGGTCTGCGCGCCTCCGCCACCATGGGGCGGCTACGGACCGCGGTACGCACGCTGGCGGACGTCGACCTGCCTCCCGAGGAGCTCCTCGTCCATCTCGACGACCTGATCACCCACCTCAGGGCGGAGGAGGACACGGCATCGGATTCCGAGTTCGAGATCGTCACCGATCTCGTCGCCACTTGTCTGTACATGGTCTACGACCCGGTGTCGCGCCGCTGCACCGCCGCCGGCGCGGGCCACCCCCCGCCCGCCGTGGTCACGCCCGACGGCAAGGCCGAGTTCATCGATCTTCCCGTCGGCCCGCCGCTGGGAGTGGGAGGGCTGCCTTTCGAAGCGATCGAATGGGAAGTGCCCCGGGGCAGCCTCCTCGTGCTGTACACGGACGGCCTCGTCGAGGTCTCCGAACACGACCTCGGCAAGGGCATGGCGCTGCTGCGCCGGCGCCTGGAGCACCCCGCCGACTCGCTGGACGCCACCTGCGACGAACTGCTCCGGACCCTGCTCCCCGCTCAGCCGGGGGACGATGTCGCACTGCTCATCGCCCGCACCCGGGCTCTCGACTCCGGCCAGGTGTCCACCTGGGACCTGCCTTCCGACCCCGCCGCCGTGGCCGACGCCCGCGACAAGGTCGCCCGTCGCCTCGCGGACTGGGGCCTGGACGAGGTGGGCTTCACCGCCGAGCTGGTGGTGAGCGAACTGGTCACCAACGCGATCCGGTACGGCACCCCTCCCGTCCAGCTGCGCCTGATCCGCGACACCGCGCTCATCTGCGAGGTCTCCGACAGCAGCAGCACCGCGCCGCACATGAGGCGGGCGCGGATCTTCGACGAAGGCGGACGCGGCCTGCTGCTCGTCGCCCAGTTCGCCGAGCGCTGGGGCACACGCCACCGGGCCGGGGGGAAGTCGATCTGGGCGGAGATCGGCGTCCAGGACGAGCGGTCATGACGGCGCCCACCCGACCCACCCGACCCACCCGCGACAGTCCTCTTCTACGCCACCAGGAAGCCCGCGGTCGGGGCGCGAAAATGCCGCAGCGTCCGGGAGACGTCGGAGTCCTGGTTCGGTGAGCGCACGGTGGAGCCTATGGGCAGGGGCCCCACCGCCGAAGTCACATGCGCTCGGTGTTCTTCGCCGATCTGGTCATCCAGGACTGGCAGGCCCATCGGGTCAACCCGCCCACGACGAGGGACACGAGGACGGCGCCCCAGTCGACGACGTGCGGTAGCCCCGGGAAGAAGCCGAAGAAGGCGAGAGTCGCCGTAAGGCCGACGAGGAACGCGACGATCCCGGCCCGCCGACGTCGTGTCTCCCCCGCTTGGTCCGGGCCCGGTCTCTGCTGCTGCTCGGTCATGAGCGGACTCACTTCGTGATGTGGTGGCACTGGCTCACGCGCCGCACCCCGTTGACGTGGAGGTGGGCGCACGCCTTGCCATAACGAGGCAGCGTCTGCGGGTGGTTGTTCCGCATCGGGTCGGCCTTGCACTCGCTGTGCGTCCTACCGCGCGACGTGCGGTAGGTCTTGTTGTTCGTGTCGGCGTACGTGAAGTCGATGCGCCAGTTGCAGAAGCCGCTGCCGAGCGCGGCGACGAACCCGCAGTCGACGCCGGCGTTCTGGTACGTGATCTTTCTGCCGCCTCCCCGGATGATGTGCGTGAACATGCAGCCGGTCGGGACCTTCATCGTCGCGCCACCCACGCTGTACTCGAAGGTGTGGACCGGAGCCGAGCCGACAGCAGTGGCGTGGGCGGCTGTGGGGGAGACTAAGAGGAGGACTCCTACTGCGGCGAAGGCGGCGGTGAGGCGTGTGACGTACTGCATGGCCAAGGCGGCTCCCCTTCGGGTGAACTCGTGATGATCACCAGGGACAACTGCGCCTCCAGCAGGCGGGTTGCAGGAAGCAAGCCGATCTCACCAGCACGAGCGATCGAGACGCTCAACAGGCTGACCAGCAGAAACGTTAACGGTCGCGAGGAGCACGTCCCCAACCGAACGCGATACCCGCGCGGTCGAACTCAGCCTCGACGAGGGCGGACGGCGGGCTCGGTGCCCACCGTTACCACGTCGTCGACTGTGGATGTGTCAAAGGCCCCGGACCAAGATCGGTCCGGGGCCTTTGCGCTGGTGCCCCCGGCAGGATTCGAACCTGCGACACCCGCTTTAGGAGTTTTCTCCAATCAATGCTGTGACCTGCGTAAACGCACTGCTTGACCCGTCTGGCCTGGGGAAATACCCCTTCGTGGTTCTCGCATGTTCGCGGGGTTTCCCGGCCTCATGTGTGCTGAATCCGTTCCGGTTGGTTACGCCGATTTTTGTGACACCGATACGGCCGCGCCGGACGGTATGGCACCCTTGAAGCAGCTCTCGACCGGGACCGCTCGGCTGGTGGCTCACGACCACCGGAGAGTACGCAACGGCACTTCCCTCCCCAGCCAATTCAAGGGAGGGTGGACCCGGCCGACGATCCAAGATCGTCGGATCGGGCGCTGGCCGTTGCGGTAAGCCGCCCCGTCAGTGCGGAGATTGCTCTGGCACTTTGATGGGGGTCGCCGTGACGGCGTTTCTGCCGTTCATCGTCCGGGTTCCACTGCTGGTGTGGGCCCTGCTCGCGGTCGCGTTGCTCTACCTGCTGCTGATCATCCTGCTGTCGCTCACCGCGGTGTACGCGAAGAAGCCGACGCGGCGCCGCGCGGCAGCCGACATGGTTCGAACTCTCTGGTTCAGTAGGAGCCGGAACGACGATCAATCCCCAGCCTCGGAGCCGCGGTGACGGGCACGCGACCGAAGCCGGATACGGGGTCCGGCCTCACATGCTTGGGCGTCCTCAGAACGGTGGTTCGCCGGGGTAAGAGGCGCCGCCTCCCCAACCGGAGGACGGAGGGGCGGACGAGGGGGGTGGAGCGTCCAGTGCGTCGTTCCACATCCGCCGCAGGTCCTGCCGCCAGGTGGACGTCTCGTCCCCGAAACCGCCCACGTGGTACTCCGTGTCGGGATCGACGTGGGCCCGCTCGCACAGCACCGTGAGAACTGCATCGACTACGGCCCAGCTCAGTGGGACAGTCTTGCCCCGCAGCATCTTCCGGATCGTCTCTCGGCTGACCGTGAAGGCGTCGAACTGCGACTTGCCGGCGATGTCATCAGAGATGGCCCGCAGCGTGGGACGCCCGGCATCCCGGTAGTGCGCGAACAGCGCCTCTACAAACTGGCGGCGTGGGCCGTTCGGCAGCTCAGCCTCGGTCGGCATGCGCAAGACCTGTGCCATGAGCCCTCCCCTGGCCTTTGACCAGGGAAGTCTACTGATGACAACCGAGGACACGCTAGAACCGAGTAATAACCAGCCTTGGCAACCAATGAACCCGCGCTGACCAGCGCAAACCCCAGTGACCAACTGGTCGGAACAGCCTCCAGACTGGATGTGAGAGCGCCGAACTCGCCTAGCAACTCGCGGTGTTCGGCTGCGGCAGTCGCCGCCCCGGAAAGGGTGACGGCCCCCTGTTGCCTCAGGGAGCCGCCTCGTGAAGCGACCGACAGCTCCGTACCAGGAGGAACTATCAGCACTGCATCCGAGCCTACGGGCCAGTCGAACGAAGCGTCACCCCGGTCTCGCTGGATCTTCTGGAAGACCAGGGGCCCCGACCTCCGCAAGAACCGACGTAACCGCCACCTGCGGTCCCTTCTCCGCACCGCCGGCTACGGC
>NZ_CBDQZH010000044.1:0-60559 GCF_965341775.1 Streptomyces sp. bgisy159
AGGGAGAGGAAGAGTTTCTCCAGCCGGGCGCGCATGGCGACCGGGTCCTCGCCGTTCACACGGCCGGAGTCGAGGTCCGCCACGCACTGCTGCAGACCGGTGGCGATGATCGCGAACCCGGCCCGGTCGAGGGCGCGGGAGGCGGCGGCGAGCTGCGTGACGACGTCCTCGCAGTCGCGTCCCTCCTCGATCATCCGGATCACCCCGGAGATCTGGCCCTGCGCACGGCGCAGCCGGTTCAGTACGGCCTTCAGATCCGCACCCTCAAGCTCCAGTTCCACGACCACTCCTCGATGAAATACCCCTCGGGGTACTGTACGTCCCGGTTCGGGATGCCGTCGACCGCCAGGGATCCGGCCGGCTCCGATCGGATCGCCCGCCCACGGCTCCGGGGCGCCGGTGTGCGGCGCCCCGGAGGTCGCGGGCTCGTGGGGTCGTCAACCCCTGGACGCCGACTTCGCGGCCGCGGCCTGGCGGCGTACGTCCTCCATGTCGATCGAGCGGATCCGGTCGATGAGGTCCTCCAGGGCCTGCGGGGGCAGGGCGCCCGGCTGGGCGTAGAGCACGGTGCGGTCGCGGACGGCCATCAGCGTGGGGATCGAGGAGATCTGGAAGGCGCCGGCGAGTTCGGGCTGGGCCTCGGTGTCGACCTTGCCGAAGACGATGTCCGGGTGGCGTTCGGCCGCCTTCTCGAAGACGGGGCCGAACACCCGGCACGGCCCGCACCAGGCCGCCCAGAAATCGATCAGCACGATCTCCGAGCCGATGACGGTTTCCTCGAAGTTGTCCTTGGTCAGTTCGACGGTCGGCATGGGTTCCGCGCTCCTCTCGTATACCCAGCGGGGTATCAGGTCCAACACGGTCCGGCCGGGATTTGTTCCGGGCGGGCGCACGGACGAGCCGGGCGGGCCGGTGAGGGCCGAGCGGCGCCGGCCGGGAGGCCGAATCCCGCGCGATCGATAGGGTGTCGTTAAAGGAACGGTCAAGGAGCTGGTCGAGGAATCGGTCGAGCAGCCGGCCGAAGAGGCACCAGCACGAGACAGCACGAGACAGGGGGACAGTCGTGGGCGCTGCGCGCATGAGCAGTACGCCGCTGCCGGGGATCGGCGTGCGGTACGACCTGACCACACGGGAGCAGCGCCGGTTGTCGGTGGTGGCCCACCGGGACGGTTCCCGGACGCTGAACGCGTACCGCGAGGACGACCCCGACGCCTGCGCGCTGTCCGTGCGGCTGAGCGCGGGAGAGGCGGCGACGCTCATCGACGCCCTGATGCCCGCGCACCACAGTCCGAACCTGCTGTCGACGACGGTCCTCGGACTCGTCGCGGAGCGGATCGAACTGCCGGGCACCTCCCACTGGAACGGGCGGCTCCTGGGCGACACCCGGATGCGCACGCAGACGGGTGTGTCGATCGTGGCGGTCCTGCGGCGGGCCGAGGCGATCCCCTCCCCGGGACCGGACTTCCGGCTCGCCGGCGGGGACACGCTGATCGTGATCGGCACTCGAGAGGGCGTCGAGGCCGCCGCGGCGATGCTCGGCCGGAGGTGATCCGGCGGTGCACTCGTCCGCGGTCTTCCTGATCGAGTTCGGCGCGATCGTCCTCGGTCTGGGACTGCTGGGCCGGTTCGCCGGACGCTTCCGGATCTCACCGATCCCGCTCTACCTGCTGGCGGGGCTGGCGTTCGGGGAGGGCGGTCTGCTGCCCCTGGGGGCGAGCAAGGAGTTCGTGGCCGTCGGCGCCGAGATCGGCGTGGTCCTGCTGCTGCTCATGCTCGGCCTGGAGTACACGGCCAGCGACCTGGTCACCAACCTCAGGACCCAGTACCCCGCCGGCCTCCTCGACGCAGCCCTGAACGCCGTGCCCGGGGCCGCCGTCGCGTTGTTGCTGGGCTGGAGCCCGGTGGCAGCGGTGGTCCTGGCCGGAGTGACCTGGATCTCCTCGTCCGGAGTGATCGCCAAAGTGCTCGGCGACCTGGGACGCCTGGGCAACCGGGAGACCCCGGTGATCCTCAGCATCCTGGTCCTGGAAGACCTGTCCATGGCCGTGTACCTGCCGATCGTCACCGCCCTGCTGGCCGGGACCGGTCTGGCTGCCGGCGCCGCCACCCTCGCCGTCGCGCTCGCCGCCGCCGGACTCGTGCTGCTGCTGGCGGTACGGTTCGGCCGGCACATCTCGCGCTTCGTCTCCAGTGACGACCCCGAGAAACTGCTCCTGGTGGTGCTCGGCCTGACCCTGCTGATCGCCGGCCTCGCGCAGGAACTGCAGGTCTCGGCGGCGGTGGGAGCCTTCCTCGTCGGCATCGCGCTCTCCGGCGAGGTCGCGGAGGGCGCGCACAACCTGCTCGCCCCCCTGCGCGATCTCTTCGCCGCCGTCTTCTTCGTCTTCTTCGGGTTGAACACCGATCCGAGGAGCATCCCCCCGGTGCTGCTGCCCGCCCTCGCCCTGGCGGCCTGCACAGCCCTGACGAAGATCGCCACCGGCTACTGGGCGGCACGCCGCGCCGGTGTCTCGCACAAGGGCCGGTGGCGTGCGGGTGGGGCCCTGGTGGCGCGTGGCGAGTTCTCCATCGTGATCGCCGGTCTCGCGGTCACCGCCGGCATTGAGCCCGCCCTCGGCCCGCTGGCCACCGCCTACGTACTGATCCTCGTCATCCTCGGGCCGCTCACCGCCCGCTACACCGAGCCTCTCGCCCTACGGCTGAGGGGCCGGGCCCCGGTGTCCGGGGCGGCGGCCGACGCCGCCGTGCCGCCGGGCACACCGCCCGGCGAACGGAACGGCACGACGAACGGCCGGGATGTCGTCGACCGCTCCCGGTGACGGCTCCCCGGCGCCCGCCCGGACGGAGAGTGATCCGGCCACTGCCCGGCTCGGCCCGGCCCGGCGCCTGGGCCCGGCCCGGCTCGGCTCGGCTCGGTCCGGCTGGGCCCGGCCCCTCGGCCTGGCTCGGTCCGGTCCGCCCGTCGCCCGGCGCGGCATGGGACGGGCTCCCGCGCGGCCGTGGCACGACGGCGTCGCCTCCGGCGCGGTCACCGCACTCGCCTCCCGTGTCACGCCCCCCTGCTCCCGAGTCCCCGCCTCCGGCTCCCCAGCACTCGGCTTCCCCGGCCACAGCACCCGACACGCCGGCCGCGACACCCCGGTGCCGCCCGGCCATCCCGGTACACCACACCGCCCCAGGGCCGATGCCCGGGCTCGGCCGTACACGCCGACGCCTCCCGGTCCGGCCGCCCCCGCCCGCCGTCGCACCGCCCGCCGCCGCGTACCGGTCACTCCAGGAACCCGCCCTCCGTCTCCGCCCCCACCGGCGGGCGCAGGGCCAGAAGGGCGACGTCGTCCAGGCCGGGCGGCTTGACACGGCGCAACAACTCGTCGGTGAAGGCCGGCAGAGGCCGGTGAGCGAGGGCGGCGGCGTGCTGGCGCAGCCGGTCGAGCCCTTCGTCGAGAGTGCGCCCCGGCGCTTCGATCAGCCCGTCGGTGTACAGCAGGAGAGTGGAGCCCGCGGGCAGCAGAACCGTCGCGTCGGGACGGGACACGCCGGCCCCGGTGCCGAGCAGCAGGCTGTGCCCGTCGGTGAGGTACTCGGTCAGACCGTCGCGGCTGACCAGCAGCGGCGGCGGATGGCCCGCGTTGGTCCAGGACAGTCGCCAGTTCCCCTTCGCGGACCGCGCGACGCGGGCGAAGAGCAGCGTGGCCATGCTCACGTCGGTGATGTGCATCATCGCCTCGTCGAGCCGCTCCACGATCCGGCTGGGCGGCTCCTGCTGCGCCCAGGCGTAGGCGCGCAGCACGTTCCGCAGCTGGGCCATGCCGGCCGCCGCCTCCAGATCGTGGCCGACGACGTCCCCGACGGCCAGCGCGGTCGTGCCGTCGGACAGCGTGAACGCGTCGTACCAGTCCCCGCCGACCTGTGAGGCGTCCGGCGCCGGCAGGTAGCGGACCGTCATCTGCAGCCCCGGAACGCGCGGCATCTGGGGCAGCAGGTGGTGCTGCATGGTCTCGGCGACCGCGCGCTGACGCTGATAGAGGCGCGCGTTGTCCAACGCGATGCCCGCGCGGCGGGCGATGTCCTCGATGAGCGGCAGGTCGTCGGTGGTGAAGTCCCCGGGCTTCGTGGCGCGGCCCAGGGTGAGGGCCCCCAGCACCTCCCGGGTTCCGCGGATGGGGGTGATGGCCGCGGAACGGATGCCGGTGGCGTCGAACAGGTGCCGCTGTTCCACGGCGATGCCGGAGTCCGGGGCGCCCTCGTAGGTACGCGGGCCGGCCAGGGCGGAGGCGACGCCGCGCAGCGCCCGGGACAACGGCATCGGCGAGTGCTCGGGGACGGGCGGCATCGGCCCCTGGAGGTCCTCGCGGGACACCAGGCCGCCCTCCTCCGCATGGACCACCGAGGTCCGCCACACCTCGTCGTGCTCGGTGATCAGGTCGACGACGACCCAGTCCGCCAGCCGGGGCACGACCAGGGCCACCAGGCGGCGCAACGCCTCCTCGACGTTGAGGGTCGAGGTCAGCCGGGCGGTGGTCTCGGCCAGCAGGGCCAGGCGTTCCAGTTCGCCCAGTGGTTGCGCGATCTGCTCCGGACGCGGCCCGCAGCCGGGCGCCTCTTCGTGGACGTGGAAGAGCACCAGTGTGAGCGTGTCGCGGTCGTCCAGGGCGAACGGGCTGATCAGCCAACCGATGGACAGCAGCGAGCCGTCGCCGTGGAGGAAGTGGTCCTCGTCGGACTGCGCCGTGCGCCTGGCGTGGAACGCCTGACGCATGCCGCACCGTGTGGCGGGCAGTGGCTCGCCCTGCGGGCCGCGGTGCAGCAGTTCGTGGGCGTCCTGGCCGACGAGTGCTTCGGCGGGGCGGCCGAGCAATGCCTGGGCGCGGGCGTTCACGGCGAGGATGTGGCCCTGCTCGTCCACGACGTACGCTCCGGTGCCGATGACCCGCAGCGCGTCGGCGAGCCGGGCCCCGGACACCACCGCGGACCGCTGTTCCTCCGTGTCTCTCGCCCCTGCCATGCCCTGGCCTCCTTCGATGTGCCGCGCCCGGTCGCCGCTGCCCACGGGTGACCGGTGGTGCCCCTGGGGCCCGAAGGCTCGTATGCCCCGTCAGGCCGGAGCATTCTCGCCCGTCGGCGCCTCGGTCGCCACCGAGGCGCGCGTCCGGCCGGTCCCCCCAGCGACCCGACGCGGCGTCCCGGCGAAGCGGACAGGCATGGTGCCGCCGAAGCGGGGCATATGCGTCTGTGCCCAGTACAAGTGAGTGTGGACAGGGAGGTTCCCCATGCTGATGGCCCATCCGGCGGTACTGAAGAACCTCGTCGAGCAGTACGAGACCCTGCGGATCCTGCGCGCCCAGGACAGCGGACCGGCGGTACGGCAGCGCATGGACGACATCGCCTACACCCTGTGCGTGTCGACCGGCACCCGTGACGTCGACGCGGCACTGATCGCCGCTCGCCATCGCCTGCCCGGCGCCCGCACCAAGGACGACTCCCTGCTCGCGGGCTGATCGCCCGGCGGCCGGGGGCGGACCAGCGCCGCCCGGCCGTTCGGCGGCCTGTCACCGGCCCACCGGGCCCGGTGACAGGCCGCCGAACGGCCGACAGGATCCCGTCCCGCGGACGGCGGACCGTGTGTCAGGCGGTCCGGCTTCCGGAGCCTTCGCCGGCGTCGTGTATCTGCGCCGCCGCCGCGGCGCAGAACGCCTCCAGGCCCTCCAGCAGGGCCGCCCGCTGCCCCGGGGACATCAGCGCCAGGATCTCCTGGAGCTGGCTTCCCCGGCGGGCCCGCAGGTCGTCGAGGAACGCGCGGCCCCGGTTGCTCAGGTGCAGGCGCACCTCGCGCCGGTCGTTGGAGCCCACCGCGCGTTCGACGAAGCCGGCGGCCTGGAGCCGGTCGCACAGGCGGCTGGTCGACGGCGCGGTGGAGGCGAGGGCATCGGCGAGGGTACCCAGATTGATGCCGTCGTGGTGTTCGAGGACGAGCAGCACGCGCAGTTGGGAGACCGACGCCGGCGCGGTGGAGGCCCGGCCCCAGAGCACTTCCAGCAGCTCCGCGGCCGTCGAGGTCATCCGGGCCACCTCGTCGGGCTGAGGACGGGGCGGGAAAGCTCTCACTGTCACACTCTCGCAGGCACTGGGACGGCAGCCAGGGTACTAGCAGGCGAGAGAGCCAGGAAGGACCGGGGCAAACCGGTACGGCCCAGCGATCCGACGGTCGCCGCGCCGTCCCGAGGCGCCGTCGAGGAGGGTGATGACGTCATCGTGAACAGATATCCGGCCGTCGAGCGCGCGCTGCGCGCGGCGGCTCCGCACGAGCTGTTCGACGTGCTCGAACTGGCTCTCACGGAGGGCCACGCCGCCGAGTCCGTCGAGGTGTTCCTCGTCGACCACGGCCTGACGGTGCTGCAGCCGCTGTCCGCGCCGCCGCCGCACGGCGGACCGGCCGTGCCGGTGCACAGCAGCCCCGAGGGCCGGGCCTTCGGCGCTCAGGAGCCGTTCGTGGAATCCGCGGGCGAGGGCCTGACGCGCGTCCACCTCCCGGTCACCGTGCACGGCGACCGGTTGGGCGTGCTCTCGGTCGCGCTGCGCGACGAGGACGACCTGCCCGGCACCGTCGCCGACCTCGCGGAAGTGGCCGGGGTGCTGGCGCGCGAGGTGACGGTGGCCGAGCGGCACACCGACGTCTACCTGCGGGCCCGCCGCAAGGAGCGCATGACGCTGGCCGCCGAGATGCAGTGGCAGCTGCTGCCGACTCGCTCCTGCACCCGGCCCGAGTACGCGCTGGGCGCCCAGCTCGAACCGGCGTACGCCGTCCACGGCGACAACTACGACTGGTCCGCCGCCGCGGACCGCCTCTCGCTGTACGTCACCAACGGCATGGGGCAGGGCGTGGAGGCCGCCCTCCTGACGAGCCTCGCCGTCAGCGCGCTGCGCAACGCCCGCCGGGCAGGCCTGTCGATCGCCGACCAGGCGGCCCTGGCCGACCAGGCGGTCTACGCCCACCACCAGGGCGACCGCTACCTCTCCGCCATCATGCTCGACTTCGACCTCGCCACCGGCCGGGTTCAGGTCGTGGACGCCGGCTCGCCGCGGATGCTGCGACTGCGCGACGGGGCCGTCGAGTGGATCGCCTTCGACGCCCAGCTGCCGCTCGGCATGTTCGAGGAGACCGACTACGTCGCCGAGGACTTCGAGGTCCGGCCCGGCGACCGGCTGGTCCTCGTGACCGACGGGGTGCACGACGTCGCCTCCCCCCGTGGCGAGGCGTACGGCACCGCGGCGCTGGCGCGCGCGATCCAGGCCACCCGGCTGCTGCCGGCCGCCGAGGTCCCGCACGCCGTCCTGCGCGAGCTGACCGGGCACCGCGGCCGCCCGGTGCCGGACGACGACGCCCTGGTGGTCTGCCTGGACTGGTACGGGCACCCGTCCTGAACCGGGGCGGCCGTATCCGGGCTGTTCCGGGGCGTGTTGTTCGTGTCAGGCGGTGACCGCTAACGTTTGCCGCACGGCAACAATCGTTTCCGGCGGGCTCTGTCGGAAGCGGGAGCAGGCAACACGGAGGAGACGACGCAGTGGCGGAGCAGGACCTGACCGAGCGGGCGGCCGCACACGAGGTAGGCGCCTTCCTCGCGCGCCGCCGTGAGCAGATCGCCCAGCGCTGGGCCGACGCCGCGCTGTTCCGGACCGTCTTCACGGTCTCGCGTGACGAGGCGGTCGACGCGTGCAAGACGGTGGTGGACGCCCTGGCCGAAGTGGCCTCCAGCGGCAGGCTGGAGGACCTCTCGGCGCCCGGGTTCACCGCGGTGCGCGAGCAGTTGGGGCAGATGGTGGCCTCCCGGACCCGCGGCGGTTCCACCCCGGCGCAGATCTCCGACGAGGTCGCCGCGCTGCGCGAACCCGTCGCCGAACTGCTGCGCCTGGAGTTCGCGGAGACCTCCGACACCCGGGCCCAGGAGTGCATGCTGCCGCTGACGCTCCTGCTGTGCACCCTGCGGGTGGTGGTGATGGAGACGGCGCTCAGCGCCGGCGAGGAACTGATCGCCCGTCAGCGCCAGCAACTGATGGAGGTGGCCACCCCCGTCATCAAGCTGTGGGACGGCGTGGTCGCCGTCCCGCTGATCGGGACGCTGGACAGCGCCCGCAGCCAGATCGTGATGGAAAGCCTCCTGGAGGCGATCGTCGACCAGCGCGCCCGGTACGCCATCCTCGACATCACCGGCGTGCCCACGGTCGACTCCCTCGTCGCGCAGCACCTGATGAAGACGGTCGCCGCCGCCCGCCTGATGGGCGCCGAATGCGTCGTCTCCGGGATCCGCCCGGCCATCGCGCAGACCATCGTGCACCTCGGCATCGACCTGAGCAGCATCATCACCCGCGCGGGTCTGGCCGACGCCCTCGCCTACGCGCTCGGGCAGCAGGGCGTCGTCATCTCCTCGCGCCCGGCCGGGGAGACGAAGCGACGGTGAACCACTTCTCCGCGACTCCCTCCGTGCCGGTCCTGGCACTGGGCGACATCCTGCTCGTCACCCTGCAGGGCGAACTGCACGACTCACTGGCCGAGCAGCTCCAGCACGACATCACCGAGCGCATCGTCGGCGCCGAGACCCTCGTGCGTGGTGTGGTCATCGACATCTCCGGCGTGGACATGGTGGATTCCTTCCTGGGCCGGGTACTCGCCGAGATCGCGGCGGGCGCACGGCTCATGGCGGCCCACACCGTGCTGGCCGGGATGCGGCCGGCTGTGGCGATCACCCTGGTCGAGCTGGGGCTGACCCTTCCCGGGCTGCTCACCGCCCTCGACGTGGAGAGGGCGGTGGACCTGCTGGGACAGCTCTCCCAGCCGGTGCCACGGGTTCGGGAGGAGGGCCCTTGATGCAGGCCTCTCCTCTCGCCGGGCCGGTGACCCTGCCGATCGGCTGCGAGGCGGATCTGGCGCTCGTGCGGCAACGGGTGCGCCAGACCGCCGCCGAACTCGGGTTCGGCCTGGTGCAGCAGACCAAGGTGGTCACCGCGGCCAGCGAACTCGCCCGCAACACCCTCGTGCACGGCGGCGGCGGACAGGCCGTGCTCACCGTCCTGGACCACCCGCAGAGCCGCGGGCTGGAGGTGTCGTTCGCCGACAAGGGCCCCGGCATCCACGACGTGGAGCAGGCGATGACCGACGGCTACACCACCGGCGGCGGTCTGGGTCTCGGCCTGAGCGGCGCCCGGCGCCTGGTGCACGACTTCGCCATCGACACCGGGCCGGGCCGCGGCACCACCGTCACCATCCGGATGTGGGCCTACGGTCTGCCCACGCCACGAACAGGTGCCGAATGAGCCGGGTATGGGATGTTCCGGTACACGACTCCACCCGGGTCAGGGACGTACGAGTGGCCGCCGAGGCCGCCTGCGCCGCCGCCGGGCTGGAGTCGCCCCGCGCCGCGGCCGCCGCCCTGGTGGCCACGGAGCTGGCGACCAACCTGCTGAAGCACGCCGGAGGGGGACGCGTCGTCGTCAACCTCGTGCCCGATCCGGACGCGGTCTCGCAGGACCCGGAGCGCCACGTGCAGATCGCCTCCCTCGATCACGGGCCGGGCATCGCCGACGTGGCGGCCGCGCTGCGGGACGGCTACAGCACCGCCCCGTCCTCCCTCGGCGCCGGCCTGGGCACCTGCGTGCGCACGGCCGACCGCTTCGACCTCCACAGCCACCGCGACCGGGGTACGGTCGCGGTGGCGCGCGTCGGCCCCACCGCGCCGACCACCCGCGCACGGACCCGCTCGGCGCCCCCCGGCCCCCGGGTCGGCGGGGTCAACATCCCGCTGCCGCACGCCGAGCACTCCGGCGACGCGATCGGCTGGGTGCGCGCCGCGGGACACCTGACCCTGCTGCTCGCCGACGGCCTGGGACACGGGGCCAAGGCGGCGTGGGCCTCCGACGCGGCCGTCACGGCGCTGCGCCGCACCGCACACCTGCCCCTGGACGAGGTACTGCGCCAGATGCACCGGGCGCTGCGGCCGACCCGGGGCGCCGCCGTCGCCGTCGCCCGCCTGGACACCGAGGCCGGGGAACTGCACTTCGCCGGCGTCGGCAACGTCGGCGCCCGGCTGCACACGCGGGACGACGGCTGGCGGTCCCTCATATCGCACCCCGGCATAGTCGGCGCCCACTTCCCGGCCAGAGTCCCCCTCAACCGGCTGCCGTGGACGCCGGACAGCCTGCTGATCCTGCACAGCGACGGCCTGCCCAGCCGCTGGACGCCGCCCTGTGACCCCGAGCTCTTCGCCCACGACCCCGCCGTGGTGGCCGCGGCCGTCCTGCGGGACGCCGGCAGCGCCGCCCGCACCGTGCGCGACGACACCAGCGTGGCCGTACTGGCCCCCGACCGCGGGAACGAACCACGATGAACTCCCCCTGTGCCGTCTGGCCGGTCGCCACCCTCCGGGACGCGGCCCGCGCCCGAGCCCTGGTGGCCCGGCTGACCACGGCGGCCGACGTCCCGCTGCCCGAGCGGGCGCGCTTCCTCACCGCGCTGACCGCGCACCTGCGGGAGTGCCTGGCCGACGGCGGGGCGTGGGAGCTGTCGGTGGGACTGGACCCCGCCGAGGGCGACGGGCGAACGGAGCTTCGGGTCACCGCCTCCCCGGCGGACGGGCGCGAACCCCGGTGGCGGCTCACGGTCCCCTGCCCCCGGACTCCCCGGCCGGACCTGGCGCCGGCCCCGGAGCCGGACCCGCTCCCCGAGGCGCTGCTGGCGGCCGACGACGACGCGGCCGGACTCCTGACGCTCCTCGCGGAACAGGAGGACATGGTCCGCTTCCACCGCGAGGAACTGCAGCAGACCAACCACGGCGTGCTGGCGCTGCACGCGGAACTCGACGCCGCCGTCCTGGCGCAGCGCGAACTGCTGGAGGCCGAACGCGTCGCCCGCTCCGAGGCCGAGCGTGCGCGCCGCCTGCTCAGCCTCCTCGCCGACGCCAGCGCCGCCGTGACCTCCTCGTTGGAGCACGAGGCCGTCCTGCACCGCCTGATCGGTTTCCTCGTCCCGGAGTACGCCTCGCACGTCGACGTCTGGCTCTTCGACGACGAACAGCCCGCCCGGGGTGCCCAGCACGCGGCCGCGGCGGTGGCCGCCGCGCGCACCGGCCGGCCCAAGCACGCCGCCGGGCACCCCGTGGGCGTGCCCGGCGTCGACGACCTACCGCCCTCCGTGCTCTCCGTCGACCGGCCCCTGCTCGCCGTCCCGCTCATGGCCCGCACCGTGTTCGGCGTGCTGACGCTGACCGCTCCCGGCCCCCGGTTCCACCCCGACACCTGCGTCATGCTGGTCGAGCTGGTCCGGCGGGCGGCCGTCGCCCTGGACAACGCCCGCCGCTACGAGCAGCACCGGGAGACCGCCGAGGCGCTCCAGCGCGCCCAGCTCACCGAACTGCCCGCCGTCGACGGCCTGCGGCTGGCCGCCCGCTACCTTCCGGCCACCCGCGGCCTGAACATCGGCGGCGACTGGTACGACGCCTTCCGCCAGCCCGACGGCGCCATCCTCGCCGTCATAGGGGACGTCACCGGGCACGGTCTGCACGCCGCCGTCGTCATGGGCCAACTGCGCACCGCGCTGAGGGCCTACGCCGTCGACGGGGACAGCCCCGCCGGCATCCTGACCCGGCTGCACCGCATGCTCCGCCACCAGCAGCCCGAGCTCTACGCCACCGCGCTCGTCGCGCGCTTCCGGCCGGGGCACCCCCGCGCCGAATGGGCCGCCGCCGGCCACCCGCCGGCCGTCCTGCGCGCCCCCGACGGCGCAGTGACCGTCCTCGACGCCAAACCCGGGGTGATGCTGGGCGTACCGATCCCGTACGAGTACGAGGACCATGCCCTCGACCTGCTCCCGGGATCGACGCTCGCCCTGTACACCGACGGCCTGGTCGAGCGTCGGGCGGACGGCATCGACCGGGGCATCGAACGGCTGGCGCACGCGCTGGCGGGACTGTCCCCGGCAGACCTCGAGGACCTGGACGCCAGCGCCGAGTCCCTGCTCAAGCCGATGCTGCACGACTCCGAGCGCGACGACGACGTGTGCCTGCTGCTGTGCCGTACCCTCGGCCCCGGCCGGTCCGACGAGCCGTCCACGGAGTGAGGCTCCGCCGGGCGCCCGGCCCGGCCACCGGTCCCTGGCCCGCCCGGCCCCGGACACCGCCGGCCGGGCGACGGCTCCGCCGCCTACGGCTCCCCGTTCGAGCGGGCGGTGAGGAACGCCACAAGACCCTCGCTCAGCGCCGCCCGCTGCGCCGCGCTCATGTCCGCGAGGACCGCCGCCAGCGCCTGCTCCCGCCGCGCGGCGACGTCCCCGAGCGTGCGCTGTCCCTGAGCGGTCAGCGCCAGCCGGACCTCCCGCCGCTTCTCCGGGTGCAGGGAGCGCTCCAGCAGACCCGCGGCCTGCAGCCGGTCGCACAGCCGACTGGCCGTGGGCAGCCCTATGTCCAACTCCTCCGCCAGACCGGTCAGATTGAGCCCGGGGGCGGACTGCAGTGTCCGCAGCGCCCGCAGTTGATGCTGCGACAGACGCAGCGTCGAGTCCTCCACCGCGAGGCCCCACAGGTTGACCAGGCTGTCCACCGCGTCGGCGACCACATGCGCGACAGCCTCGGGACCGTCCCCGCGTCCCTGCGTCCGGCCGCCCTCGGAACCCGGACCCGTCACGAACACATCACTCTCAGCACCCTCGGGGTCATACCAGCCTCTGCCTCGTACAACCGCTCTACCTGATGAACCGGACCGCGGGCAAGACCGTTCCGGCCGCGGCCACCGTTCCCGCCGGTCCGGGGCGCCGCCCGGACCGGCGGATCGAAACGCGTCGAACAGGTCTTGACGCATGCGTACCGCACACCGATGTCGTGACAGCCGTGACTGTCGGCGACCCCCCGCGTACTGGAAGTGTCGTGGCCGGACCACGGAGGGGAATCCATGGACAAGCGGTACGAGGTGTACGCGCTCGCCGACCGGCACTTCTACGACACGCCGGACCGGACGGCGCCGGCCGACGGCGCGCGGGCGCCCCTGCTCGACACGGCGCGCCGTACGGTGCCCGAGGGCTGGGAGGCGGCGCGCACCGGGGACTGGCTGACGCTGACGCCGCTCGGCCCGGACGGGCGCCCGCAGCCCGGCCCGGCACAGGGCTGGAAGATCCACTCCTCGGCGACGCCCGCCGATGCCGACCGGATCGCCGCGATCGTCTGGGACTACTGCGTGCCGCGCCGCATACCGTTCAAGTTCGTGCCGGCCGCGCACCTGGTCCACCTGCGCAACGCCAAGTACGCCCCGCGCGACGGCAGCGGCAAGTTCGTCACCGTCTACCCCGACGGCGAGGAGCAACTGCACACCGTACTGAACGAACTGGGCGACCTGCTGGCCGGCTTCCAGGGCCCCTACATCCTCACCGACCTGCGGTGGGGCGAGGGCCCGCTGCACGTGCGGTACGGCGCCTTCGCCCGCTCCTTCGTCGTCGACGAGCGCGGCGCCCTGGTCCCGGCGGTGCGTGACGCCGAGGGCCGGCTGGTCCCGGACCGCCGCACCCCCTCCTTCCAGGTCCCGGAGTGGGTGACGCTGCCCGACTTCCTGGCGCCGCACCTGGCGGCCCGCAACACCACGACCGTCGGCGACCTGCCCTACCGCGTGGAGAAGGCACTGCACTTCTCCAACGGCGGCGGCGTGTACGCGGGCACCGACACCCGCACCGGCGCCAAGGTGGTGCTGAAGGAGGCGCGCCCGCACGCCGGCCTCGCCGCGGACGGGGCCGACGCGGTCGCCGGCCTGGAACGCGAGCGGCAAGCCCTCGAACGGCTGGCGGGCACCGGCGTGGTGCCCGAGGTCCGCGACTGGTTCACCCTCGGCGACCACCGCTTCCTGGTGACGGACTTCGTCGAGGGACGGCCGCTGAACTCCTACTTCGCCGAACGGCACCCGCTGCTCACCGCGGACCCGGACCCGGCCGAGGTCGCCGCCTACACACGGTGGGCGGTACGTGTCCACGCGGCGGTCGAGCGCGCGGTGGAACAGGTGCACGCGCGGGGGATCGTCTTCAACGACCTGCACGTCTTCAACATCATGGTCGCCCCCGACGAGGAGTCGGTGGTGCTGCTGGACTTCGAGGCGGCCGCGCCCGCGCAGGAGCGGGGCCGCCAGGTCGTCGCGCACCCGGGCTTCTTCGCGCCGCCCGACCGCCGCGGCACCGACGTGGACCGCTACGCGCTCGCGTGTCTGCGCCTCGCGCTGTTCCTGCCGGTCACCACGCTGTTCGTGGTCGACCGCGGCAAGGCGGCCCACCTGGCCGAGGTGATCGCCGCCCAGTTCCCTGGCCTGCCGGACGGATTCCTCGCCGAGGCGGTCGCCGAGATCACCCGGGAGGCCTCCGGGCCCCGCCCCGGCCCCGCCGCGCTCGTCGAACCCGCCGACTGGCCGCACAGCAGGGACTCGATGGTCAAGGCCGTCCTCGCCTCGGCCACTCCGGACCGCGACGACCGGCTCTTCCCCGGCGACATCGCCCAGTTCTCCGACGGCGGAGGACTCGGGCTCGCCCACGGCGCGGCCGGCGTGCTGTACGCCCTCGCCACGGCGGGCTCCACCCGCTACGAGGAGGGCGAGCGCTGGCTGCTGGACCACACGGACCCACCCCCGCCGGGCACCCCGCTCGGCCTGTACGACGGGCTCGCCGGCGTCGCCCACGTCCTCGACCTCCTGGGCCACCGGCAGCGGGCGCTGGACCTGGCCGACACCGTCCTGCGGGAGCGCTGGCAGAACCTGCCCTCGGATCTCCACGGCGGCCTGGCCGGCCTCGGCCTGGTCCTCGCCGGCCTCGCGGACTCCACCGGCGAGAGCGAACTGCGCGGCCACGCCGACGACATCACCCGGATCCTGCTGAGCCGCCTGTCCCAGCCCCCCGAGCCGAAGCGGCGGGCCGGCCTGCTGCGCGGAGCGAGCGGTCCGGCACTGTTCCTGCTGCGCCAGTACCGGCGCACCGGCGAACGCGCCCTGCTCGACGCCGCGGGCGCCGCACTCCGCCGCGACCTGGACAAGTGCGTGACCCAGCGGGGCGGTTCCCTGGAGGTCGACGAGGGCTGGCGGACGCTGCCGTACCTCGGCGACGGCAGCGCGGGCATCGGGATGGTGCTCGACGACCACCTCGCGCTCCACGACCGGCCGGCCGACGGCGACGGCGACAGGGGCGAGTACGGGAGCGGGAGCGAGTACGGGTCCGGAGAGGACCTGCGGCGGGCCCGGGACGCCATCCTGACCGCCGCCTCCGCCCGCTTCTACGCCCAGCCCGGACTCTTCCAGGGCCGCGCCGGAATGATCCTCCACCTCGGCCGCACCGGCGACCCGGACGACCGGCTCGCCGGCCAGATCGCCGGACTCGGCTGGTACGCGATGGACTATCAAGGCCAACTCGCCTTCCCCGGACACCAGATGATGCGCCTCTCCATGGACCTCGCCACCGGAACGGCTGGCTGCCTGCTGGCCCTCGCCGCGGCCCTCGACGGGCCCGGCTCCGCGCACCTGCCGTTCCTGCCGCCGCTCATGCGGCCCTCATGACGCGGTCGCGCACTCCGCGCGGTCGTGACGCATCCCCGTCCCACTACAGGAAGGATCAGAAAATGGCACTGCTCGACCTGCAGACCCTGGAGTCCGACGAGAACACCGGCGGCGGCGGCGCCAGCACGGTCAGCCTGCTGTCCTGCATCAGCGCGGCGAGCGTGCTGCTCTGCCTCTGACGGAGGCGGACTCCGCTCCCGTCACGGGCGGCCTCCGCGTGCCGCACTGACGGAGACCGTGCCCGTCCCCGGCCGGCACCGAGTGCCGCCGGGGACGGGCACCGCGCGACCCACGGCTCCGGCCGGCTCGCCCCCGCACCGGGGACGCGGCCGCCCGGAGCCCTCACACTTTCGGGAGCAGGCGGATGCGAGCTCGGCCGCGGCAGGACGACCCGGTCACCGACGTAACCCGTGCGCTGCTGCGCACGGCCGGCCGGCACAGCGCAGCCCGGCGCGCGGCCCTGTGCCTGGTGAGCACGGCCGGGGCGGGCGCCGGGCTGCTGCTGCCCGCCGCCCTCGGCCGGGCCCTGGATCTGCTGCTGGCCCACGCGCCGGCCACCCGCTGGGTGCTGTACTGCGCGGTGCTGGTGCTGGGCGTCGCCGTCCTGGACGCCGTGGAGACCGTCCTGCACGGCACGGTCGACGCCCGGACCACCGCCCGGCTGCGCCGCGGGGCCACCGGACACCTGCTCGCGGCGGGCGCCCGGGCCGGCACCCGCTTCGGTGCCGGGGACCTCATCGCCCGCCTGGTCGGCAACGCCGCCCAGGCGGGTACCGCCCCCGCCGCGCGGGCCGTGCTGCCGGCCGCGCTCGCCGGCCCCGTCGGCGGCGTCGTGGCCCTCTGTCTGATCGACCCGTGGCTGGCCGCCGTGTTCCTCGCCGGAGCGCCGCTCCTCGCCCTGCTGCTGCGGGTCCTCGCCCGGGACACCTCCGCCTGCGTGAGTGAGTACCAGCGCGTCCAGGGCCGTATCGCCGGGGCGCTCGCGGAGGCCGTCGCAGGCCGCCGCACCATCCGCGCGGCCGGCCTGGAGGAACAGGAGACGGCCCGCGTCCTGCGGCCGCTGCCCGACCTCTCGCGCGCCGGCCGGCGCATGTGGCGGGTGCAGGGACGAGCCGCCGCCCAGGCGGTCGCCGTCGCCCCGCTGCTGCAACTCGGGGTGGTGGCCGTGGCCGGACTGCTGCTGGCCCGCCACCGGCTGTCGGCCGGCGACGTGCTCGCGGCCTCCCGGTACGCGGTGCTGGCCACCGGGGTGGGGGTGCTCGTCGGACAGATCTCCGGCCTGGTGCGCGCCCGCGCCGCGGCCCGCCGCCTCGGCGAACTGCACGCCGAACCGGCCCCCGCCCACGGGGAGCGCGGGCTGCCGCCCGACGGGCCGGGCCGCCTGGAGTTCCACGGCGTGACGGTCCGGCGCGGCGACCGCGCCGTCCTCACCGGAGTGGACCTCGTCGTGCCCGGCGGCACGACCCTCGCCGTCGTCGGCCGCTCGGGCACCGGCAAGTCGCTGCTGGCCGCGCTCGCGGCCCGGCTGGCCGACCCGGACGCCGGAGAGGTCGTGCTCGACGGGGTGCCGTTGCGCGAGCTGACGCGCGAGGAACTGCGGCGCGCCGTCGCGTGCGCCTTCGACCGGCCCGTCCTGCTGGGCCGGACCGTCGAGGACGCGATCGGACTCGGCCTGCCGCACCCCCGCCCGGCCGCGCTCCGGCAGGCCGCCCGCACCGCCCACGCCGACGACTTCGTCCGCCGGCTGCCCCACGGCTACGCCACCGTCTGCGCCGACGCCCCCCGCTCGGGCGGCGAGACCCAACGTCTGGGCCTGGCACGGGCGTTCGCCCGGCACGCGCGCCTGCTGGTCCTGGACGACGCCCTGTCCAGCCTCGACACGGTCACCGAGCACCGCGTCACCCAGGCGCTCACCGCGCCCGGCACACCCGGCACCCGCCTCCTCGTCGCCCACCGCGCCGCCACGGCCGCCCGCGCCGACGCCGTGGCCTGGCTGGACGGGGGCCTGGTCCGCGCCGTGGGACGGCACGACGCGCTGTGGGCGCAGCCCGAGTACCGGGCGGTCTTCGGCGCCGCGGACCCGCCGGAGGCGAGCGACGGGCGGGGGAGCACGACGAAGGCGGCGAACGGCGGTGCGCGGTGACCGAGCGGCGACGCGCCCGCCACGGCGGGCAGACGGACACCCGGATGCCGGTCGGCGAGCCCGGGACGACCGGGAAGGACGGGCCGGTGCGCGCCCGGCGCCGGACAGCGGACGACGGACACGCGCGGCGGAGCGGGGGAGCGGCGGCGAGGCCGCGCCGCCGCGGCGTGGGCGACGGCCCCGCCGGCGGCGAGGTGTACCGGCGCGGACTGTCCTTCCTGCGCCGGCGGTGGCGGGTGCTGCTGCGGCTGGCCGGCTGGTCGGTGCTGGAGACCGGACAGACCTTCCTGCTGGGCTACGCCCTGGCGCGCGCCCTGGACGCGGGGTTCCTCGCCGGGCGGCCCGGCACGGGAACGGCCTGGCTGGCTCTGGCGGGCGTGGGCGTTCTCGCCGGCGCCTACGGCACCGGCCGGGCGTACGCGGCGGTGGCCGCGCTGGTGGAACCGTTGCGGGACCGGCTCGTGGAGCGGGTCGTCGCACGGGGGGTGCGGGAGGCGGACGACGGCGCGCTGTCCGCGCTGACCCAGCAGGTGGAGATCGCCCGGGACACGTTCGCCGGTCTGGTCATGGTGTCGCGGTCGTTCGTGTTCACCGCCGCCGGAGCGATCCTCGGGCTCTTCTCGCTCGCTCCGCCGCTGCTCCTGGTCGTCGTCCCGCCGCTGGCCGCCGGAGTCGGCCTGTTCGCGGCGACCCTGCGCCCGCTGGCGCGCCGTCAGGAGGAGTTCCTGGTGGCCGACGAGGCGCTGGCCGGGCAACTGGCCACCGTCTGTCCCGGGTTGCGGGACGTCACGGCGGCCGGGGCGGAGGAGCCTGTCGCCGCAGGCCTCGCCGAGTACGTGGAGCGCGAGGCGGGTGCCGCGCGGTCGCTGGCCCGCTGGTCGGTGGCCCGGGTGGCCGCGCTGGCGCTCGGCGGCCAGCTCCCCGTGGTCCTGCTGCTGGCGACGGCACCCTGGCTGCTGGCCCGCGGGGTGACCCCCGGTGCCCTGGTCGGCGCCCTGGCCTACGTCACCCAGTCACTGCTGCCCGCCCTGAACAACCTCGTCCACGGCCTCGGCACGGGCGGCTCCCGGCTGGCCGTGGTGGCCCGGCGTCTGATCCGCCCGACGGAACCGCCCGGCGGGCCGGCGCCGGAGCCCGTACCCCGCGCCGACGTCCCGGGCACCCGGTCCCGCCCGCACCGGTCCGCCGGCGACCGGCCGGACCCGGGGGGACCGGGCGCCGACCCGGCCGGAGCCGGGCACCCCGTCGGCGGCCCTTCCGAACCCACCGCACTCCCGCCCCGCCCTCCGACGCCCGCCCTCCGGCTCTGCCGCGTCACCTTCGCCCACGGGCCGGACGCCGCCCCGATCATGGAGGGCCTCGACCTGGACGTGCGGCCCGGTGCCCACCTGGCGGTGGTCGGCCCCAGCGGGATCGGGAAGTCCACGCTCACCCTGCTGGCGGCGGGACTGCTGCGTCCGTCGCGCGGCACGGTGCTGCTGTACGGCGAGCCCGCCACCTCCCGGCCGGCGGCCGCGCGCCGGGTGCTGATCCCGCAGGAGGCGTACGTCCACACCGGCACACTCGCCGAGAACCTCGCCCTGTTGCGCCCGGACCCGGTGCCCGAGCGGGAACTGCTCGTCGCGACAGACACGGTGGGGCTCGGCCCGCTGCTGGAGCGGCTGGGCGGCCCGGGGGCGGCCGTGGACCCGGCGGCGCTGTCGGCCGGCGAGCGGCAGCTGATCGCACTCACCCGCGCCTATCTGTCGCACGCCCCGCTCGTCCTGCTCGACGAGGCGACCTGCCACCTCGACCCGGAGTCGGAGGAGCGCGCCGAACGCGCCTTCGCCGGGCGGCCCGAGAGCACCCTCGTGGTCGTCGCCCACCGCATCACCTCCGCCCGCCGCGCCGAGCGCGTCCTGCTCATGGACGGGCCGCGGACCGCGTACGGCACCCACGAGGAGCTGCTGGCCCGCTCGGCCGGCTACCGTGCGCTCGTGGGCCGGTGGGCGCCGGCCTCACAGCCAGCCCTGTCCCTGGGAGATACGGATGGCGTCGATGCGGTTGCGGGCTCCGGTCTTGCGGGTGATGGCCGCCATGTAGTTGCGCACGGTCCCGTGGGACAGGTGCAGGCTTCCCGCGATCTCCGCGACGGAGGCACCCTGGGCGGCGAGTGACAGCACGCTCAACTCCCTGCGGGTGAGCGGCATCTCGGCGGCCTTGAGGAAGCCGAAGCCCAGCGAGTCGTCGACGAAGCGTTCCCCCGAGGCGACGCGCCGGATGCCGAGTACCAGCTTCTCCGGCGCGCCCTCCTTGTCGACGAAGCCGGCCGCCCCCGCCTCCGCGGCGTGTCTGAGCAGGCCCGGCCGGCTGGCGGTGGCGAGCACCAGCAGACGCGCCCGGTCGCCCAGGCACCGCGCCCGCAGGTCGCCCAGCGGCGGGACGCCACGGGCGCCGGACCGCTCCAGGTCGACGGCGCACACGTCCGGCCGTAAGGAGGTGGCGTGGCCCGGCGCGCCGTACCAGGACGTCTCGTCCACGCGCAGGTCGGGCTCTCTGCGCAGCCAGTCGGCGAGGACGGATCGCACCAACGTCGCGTCATGCACCAGAAGTACCCGGATCACTGCCGCCCCTTCAGCTCGCTTCGCCGGTGTCCCTGGTGTCCGGCCTACATGGTGTTCACCGCCTGCCCATTGTTGACTCCCGTCACCTTCCACGGGCGCGAGGATCCGGCCATCAGGGTGCGCGGGGGCGCACGTACGGCGCCCGTGCACCGCACCACGCTTCGACTGCGGGGGCATGACAGGGGCCCCTCGGGGTAGGGCCGGGCTCGTACCGTCACGCGCCGGCGCCGGGCCGCCCGGACGGGGCGAGAGGAGGCGTCGCACCGTACCCGGGGCACGGTCTTCCCGCGCCTCCGCCCCCGCGACGACGGCCCGGTGGGGCCCGGCGACGAACGGCGGCCGTCCGGAAACCGTCGCCGCGGCCCGCGCCCGGGCCGTCGTGGCCGGCCGCCACCGCAGGGCCGCGCGCCGCCGCACTGCTGGTGAGCGCGCGGGCCGTCGGCGCCACGCTGCGGGGCCGGCCCGCGACGCCGGGTCGCGCTCATCGCGCTGTCCCGCCCCCGCTCCGGCCGCCCCGCGTCACCGGCCGCCCAGGGCCGCGAACGTGCCCGCTACTCGCCGCCGGTCGGTCCGTCGCCTCCGGACCCGGGGGCGTCGAGTCCGAGGCCGTGGCACATCTGGCCGGCGATCCAGTCGGCGTACTCCCGCTCGCTCCAGCCCCGCTCCCGCACCAGGGCCCGGTAGTGGCACGGGTCGTTGAACATCCACACCGTGTCCACGGCACGCTCGTGATCGAGCCCGCGCCGCCCGGCGCCCCGCGCCTCGACGAGATCGACCACCATGCCGGCCCCGGCGCGCCGGTTGCGCTGCATCGTCTCCCAGAGGCCGGCCGGCTCCGGGCCCTCGTCCGCCGCCCGGCGCACCACCTCGAAGATCTCCGCAGCGCGGCCGCCGATGAGCGTGCAGACCTCCGCGTAGGCGTGCACCACCGCCCGCGGGGTCCGCGCCTCCCGCACCGGCCGGAACCAGGGCCGCTCCGCCACGGGCACCGGCTCGTCGTCGCCCGCCGGCGCCTGGTCCACCACCTCGCGGAGCAGGGCGGCCTTGGAGCCGAAGGCCGCGAAGACCGTGGGCCGGGCCACCGCGGCGTCCGCGGCGATGTCGGCGAGGGAGGTGGCCGCGTACCCGCGGGCGACGAAGAGCCGGTTCGCCGCCGCGCCGGTGCCCAGACCCGGGGCCGGCTCACCGTGGCCGAGTTCCTGAACCCGGCCGGCTTCGCCCCGCCGCTGCACCGGCACACCTTCGTCGTCGGCTCCGACGAACCCCTGCGCTGCCTGCAGATCACCACACCGTCCGGCTTCGAGGACTTCGCCGCCGACGTCGGCGCCCCGGCCACCGAGCACCGGCTTCCCGACCCGGCCCCCTTCGACCCGGCCGCGCTCGGACACGCCGCCGCACGCCACCACCTCGAGATCCTCGGCCCACCGCCGAACGCCGCCCCCCGGGCGTAGCCCGCCTGCCGTGCCGGGTCCCGGACCGGGACGGGGCCTCCGCAGCAGCCGCTATCCGCCCGGCGTCACCAGCCCCGACTCGTACGCGACCACCACCGCCTGGGCCCTGCTGTTGAGGTCCAGCTTGGTCATCGTGCGGTTGAGGTGGGTCTTGACGGTCGCCTCACTGATGAAGAGCAGGTCGGCGATCTCCGGGTTGGACAGTCCGCGTGCGATCAGCTTCAGCACCTCCAGCTCACGGGCGGTCAGCTCCGCGAGGTCCACGGGGCGTCCACCGACGGCCCGGCGGGCGTAGGCCTCGACCAGACGGCGCGTGACGCTGGGGGCGAAGAGCGCGTCGCCGCCGCGCACCGCTGCCACCGCCGCGAGCAGCCGGTCGGGTCCCGAGTCCTTGAGCAGGAAGCCGCAGGCCCCCGCCCGCAGCGCCCCGTACACGTACTCGTCGAGATCGAAGGTGGTGAGCACGAGGACCCTCGGCGGGGCGCCCGATGCCTGGGCCAGGATGCGCTCGGTGGCCTCGATGCCGTCCATGCCGGGCATCCGGATGTCCATCAGGACCACCTCGGGCGCGGTCCGGGCGGCCAGCGCCACGGCCTCGGCTCCGTCCTCCGCCTCACCCACGACGGAGATGCCGGGCGCGGCTCGCAGCAGCCCCACGAGTCCGGCCCGGATGAGGAACTGGTCGTCGACGACGAGCACTGTGGTCATGCGGTGGCGTCGTCCCCCTGCACTGCGGCCCGCGCTGAGGTCGGCAGGGTCAACCGTACGGCGAAGCCGCCCTGGTCCCGCGGGCCGATGCTGATCTGTCCACCGTAGAGCTTGGCCCGCTCGCGCATGCCAATCAAGCCGTGCCCGCCGCCGCTGCGCATTCTGACCGGAACCACCCCCTCTCCGTCGTCGGTGACCGAAACGGTCACGTGCCGCGGCTCGTAGCTCAGCCGTACCTCGGCCCGCGCGCCGCGCGCGTGCTTCAGCACGTTGGTCAGGGCCTCCTGCACCACCCGGTACACGCACAGCTCGACCCCGGGGGCGAGCGGGCGGGGAGTGCCCTGCACGGTGAGGGCGACGGGGACACCGCCGCCGCGGACGCGTTCCGTCATCTCCTCCAGGCGGGCGATGCCGGGCATGGGGGCGGCGGGCGCGCCGTCGTCGTCGGCGCGCAGCAGCAAGAGCATCCGGCGCAGTTCGTCCAACGCTTCCCTCCCGGTGGCGTCGATGGTCTCCAGGGCGGCGCGGGCGGTGTCCCGGTCGGTGTCGAAGACGAAGCGGGCCAGGCCCGTCTGCACGGAGATGACGGACATGTGATGCGCGACCACGTCGTGCAGTTCGCGGGCGATCCGGCCGCGCTCCTCGGCGACCTCGCGCCGGGCGCGCCGGGCCTGTTCGCGCCGCAGCCGCCGGGTCAGCTCGGCCGAGCGGCGGGCCACGACGCCGAAACGCCACAGCACCGCGGGGTAGACGACCGCCTGGCCGACCACGGAGGGCCAGCCGTCGGTGTGGCTGACCGCACCGGCACAGATCCAGGTCGCGGTCATCAGCGCGGCACAGGGCACGGCCAGGCGCGGCGGACGCAGGGCGGCCACGGTGTACACGGCGAGCATCGGGCCGAAGCTGCACACCACGGGCCAGTAGCCGAGGGCGATGTACACCAGCCAACTCGCGTGCACCAGGCAGCAGACCACCACCGGGCCGCGGTCACGCAGGACGAGCGGTAGATGGACCAGGACCACCAGCACGTAGCCGGTGGTGTCGAGCGGGACGTGACCCTGGCGTGCCGCCTCGGGCCCCAGCAGCAGGGCCACACCGGTGAGGGCTGCCGCGATGAGCGTGTCCACGGCGAGGGGGCGCATCCGCATCGCAGCAGCGTAGAGCGGGCGTCGCGGAAGCGTCAGACCCGGCGGTGCCGGGCGGGTGGAGGGTCGCAGGCGCGGACGGCACCGAGCGGGACGGGCCGAAGCCCGCATGCCCCGGACCGCGGCGGCGGCCCCGACCGCGCCGGCCCGGCAGGCGTGCCGAGGGCCGCCCTTCACCCCGTGTCGTCGCCTGTGTCGCATGCTGACGGGACGAGACCGTCAGCGGACACGGAAGACCCCGTGGGCGCCGCGTTCCGCGTCCGTCATGACGTGGGTGACGAAGGGGTAGGAACCCGCCTCCGGGAAGGACAGTTCGACGAATCCGCCCGACGCGGGCGCGAGATCGAGGACCTGCGCGCCACCGCGCTCGGCGCCCGACGGACGCAGGGCATAGGCGCCTTCGCGGAAGACGGTGTCGAACTGACCGCCCACCACGTGGAAGACGCTGGACAGGTTGGGCCCCGCCGCCAGGACCCAGACGCGTACCCGCTCACCTGCCCGCGCCGTCAGCGGAGCGTGGTCGTACTGGTTGGCGTACCCGTTGAAGGCCACGATGTCCGGCTGCTTGGTGCTCACCTTGCCGGCGTCCGCCGTGCCGTTCTGCGCGCCGAGGTAGAACTCCGACTGGACGAGGACGAATTCCCGGTCCACGCGCGGCAGACCGGGCGGGTCGATGATCACCGCGCCGAACATGCCGTTGGCGATGTGCAGGGACATCGGCATGGTCGCGCAGTGGTACATCCACACGCCGCTGCGGGTGGCCCGGAAGCGGTACGTCAGCGACTGGCCGGGCTGGACGGTGCGCATCGGCCCGTCCGGCGCCAGTGCCCCGGCGTGGAAGTCGATCGAGTGGCCGATCGTCCCGTCGTTGACGAGGGTGATCTCGAAGGTGTCGCCGACGCGGCCGCGCAGAACGGGTCCCGGAGCCGTCCCGCCGAAGGTCCACAAGGTCTGCCGCACGCCCGGAGCGACCTCGGCCCGCACTTCCTCGACGGTGAGGGTCCGCCGGTGCAGCCGGGGGCCGGGACCTTCCGCGGCGGGCGGCAGTGCGGCGTCGCGGGCGGTGAAGCCGTCGGCCGGTTCGGCCATCGGGTCGAACGCCTCCGCGGCCGAGTCGCCCGCCGCGGGCGTTCCCGCAGTGTGCTCGTGCGGGGCCGCGCCGGTCGTGCCCGAACCCGTCCCGTCCCGCGCCGTGCCGGGGCCGGTCGTGCCCGAACCCGTCCCGTCCCGCGCCGTGCCGGATCCCTCGGCGTGCGTGACCCGGACCGAGAAGACCATGCCCGACCGGCGGTGCCCGATCACCGAGCACCAGCCCGAGAGGTGCCGGCCGACGACCCCCGCGTCCAGCGTGTCCTGCTCGCCGGGTCCGAGCCGGCCGGTGCGGGCACCGGTCTCCAGCACCAGGTCGTGCGTGTCGGTGCCGCCGTTGCGCAGCCGGACCACCAGACGGTTCCCCGCCGGCACGTCGACGGTGGCGGGGGAGAACCGCATGGCGCGGATCGTCACGTCGACCGTGGTGGTGCGGCCCGTCGGGGTCACCCCGCCGCCGTCCGCGCGGGTGGCGGCGGACCGCTCCGCGACGGGCAGCGAACGCACGTCCAGCGCCCCGCCCCCCGCGACGGCCAGCACCACGGCCGCGAGCCCGGACGCCACGCCGCCGAGCACCCTGTGCGGGCCCGGCCGCCCCTCGGCGTGCGCGGGTGCGGGCGGCGCGCCCGCGTCCCCCCGCGCCGCTGCGCGGCGTCGGCGCACACCGCTGACGACGGTGAGCACCAGGAGGACGAGGAAGTGCAGCAGCACCACCAGCAGCAGCAGTGAGCACGCCACCCGGACCGCGGACGGCACCGGGAGCACGCAGAGCAGCAGCGCGGCGTTGGTGACGGCCAGCCGGGCCGGCCAGGCGCGTGCGAGCCCGGCGGTGGCGGCGCGTACGGCCGTGGGGCCGCCGCCCAGGACCACCGGCACGAGGAAGCTGAGCGCGCCGAGCAGCACCTGGGCGATCCAGCCGGCGGCCAGCGGCGCCGTCAGCTGGTGCATGCGCTCCGCCACCGCCGGCCAGGACGTCGTGGAGACCAGAAGGCCCGTCAGGGCCGCCAGGGAGCCGGCGAGCCAGAGGCAGCCCGCCGCGACCGACCAGGCGGCGAACGAGTTCGGCGTCTTGGCGCGGGCCTCGCGCAGCCAGGGCCCGCCCGCGATCACGAGCCCGGCGGCGTAGCCGGCCACGCCGGGGGCGGCCAGGGCAGGCGGGGCGAGCAACGCGCCGGCTACGGCGGCGGAGAGGCCGGCGAGCAGGACGGGAAGCGCGGTGCGCGCCGCCCGTTCCGCGCCGTCCGCCACCCGGGTGCGCAGCATCGTCGGCCACAGGGTGACGAGCGTGCCGGCCACCGTGAGGCCGACCCAGCCCAGCAGGTTGATCATCTCGTGCGCGACCAGCATCCGGTCGGAGAGGTCTCCGGCGAGACCGCCACGGGCCATCAGGACCCCGAGCGCGGCACCCGCGGGCAACAGGGCGGAGGCGGCCGTGTAATAGCGCACGGTCATGGAGAACCGGCCGGGCAGCGCCCGGCGCAGCAGCCGGACCAGCCAGACGGCGTGGGCGGTGGCCGCGGCCGCGACCAGGCAGGCGCCCACGAGGACGACGGGCCAACGCTCCACGAGCATGCCGCCGATCACGGTGACGGCCCCGGCGTTTAGGCACGCCAGCCGCAGCGCCGCCGGGGTGCCGCGGTCGGCCTCGGGCAGCCGCAGCACGGACGCGGCGAAGTGCCCCGACCAGATCACGACGGCGTTGGTGACCGCGCCCAGCAGCAGGAGGTGGACGAGCAGCCAGAAGGAGCGCGGCAGGAAGTGGTGGCCGGTCGCGGCCGCGGCGAACAGCGCGAGCCAGACGACCACGATCGCGTTCACCCCGAGGTGCCAGTGAGCCCGGGCGGATCGCAGCGGTGGCTTCGGGGCCGGTCCGCCGGCCGCGGCGGGCGTCAGGTCTGTGGTCACCGGGGGTTCCTCGAGGAGTCGGACGCGGTCGCCGGGGTGTCGGCGGGGTCTGGGGCGGGGCTCACGGGACGGGGGAGGGCCGGGCCGTGTCGGCCGGTCGCCGCTGAGGTGTCGGCGGGGCCGCGGCGGGCGGCGCCCCGCACCGTTGCGGAGGCGGGCAGGCCGGTGTACGGCGCTGCCGCGGTGCCCGGGCGGGCGTGACCGGATGCCGTCACCGGCGCCCGGCGCCCGGCCCGAACGGACGAGGCCGCGGCGGAGAGGACGAACAGCAGGACGGCGGCGATGTCGAGGACTCCGCCGAGCTGCCAGGCCCCTCTGACATCGCGGAGGTCACCCACCACCACGCGCAGCGCCAGGGAGAGGTGCAGCAGCCAGGCCGCCGCCGCGAGCACCGGGTGGTACGGCAGGGGGCGGCGCAGCACGGCCGGAAGGATCACCGGGGCGTGCGCCATGATCATCGACATGACGAAGCCCAGGAAGACGGCGTGCACCACCGCGTCGTAGCGGCTGCCCTGCGTGATCGGCCCGAGCAGCAGCCACAGCGCCCCCGCGAGCCCCAGCCAGGCATAACCGGCCAGCAGGCACGCCGCGGTGAAACGGGGCAGTCCGGTGGAGCCCAGCAGCCGGCGGGCGACGTCGTGCACGAGGAGCCAGGCGACGAGCGCGAGCAGGGCGGCGCCCAGCAGCAGGGTGCCCGTGGCGGGCCAGGCGAGGGTGGTGACGACCCCGGCGACGACGGCCCCGACACAGCCCAGGAAGGCGTGTTCCGCGGTCGGCGCCAGGGACCCGACCCGTGCGAGTTCCAGTCGTTCCCCCGCGATGGTCAGGACGAGGAACGCGACCAGCCAGGGCAGCAGCCGGGGGATGTCGAGGCCGCCCAGCCACAGCAGAGCGGCGCCGAGTGCCGAGACGGCGCCCGCGGCCTGCGCGACCAGGGCGGCACTCGGCGCACGGTGCCAGAAGCGCACGTACAGGACGACCAGGGCGGCGCACCCGGCGACGAGGAGCAGTCGCGCGACGGCCAGGTCCACCGGCGTCAGCAGGAGCACCCCTCCCGCGCCCAGGAAGGCGGGGGCGAGGTACGGCGGACGGCCGCCGAGGGCGACCGCGCGTTCCAGTGCCACCAGCGTGCCGGCGAAGCCGAGCACCATCACCATCCCGTGGACCTGCGGCAGACGGTCGCCGTTGACGGGGGCGGGCAGTCCGAGCAGGCCGAGGGCGGCGTCCAGGCCGGCCAGCAGACAGAGACCGGCGGCCGACAGCACAGGCACCCGGCGGGCGCCCGCGCGCCGGTCGGCGGCGGTCACCGGTCGTCCCCGGGCGTGGCGGGCCGGGGCGCGCCCCCCGGCCCGCCCGGTCCCTCGGGCGCCGTGGCCGTCCCCAGGTGCAGCCGGCACGCGTCGGGCTCGGCGAACGGAAGCAGTTCGACGTCCTGAGGGGTCTCGCCCAGGGCGCCGAGAGCCGCTCGGGCCAGCCCCTCGTGGACGCCGCAGACGACCCCGGGATGCTCGCGGGCCGCCTCGACGAAGGGGCAGCGCGGGAGCCGAACACGCCGCGCCCGAGTGTCCGCCTCCGGCGCGAATCCGATCTCGGCGAGCAGGTCCAGCAGCCGTCGCCGCGCCTCCTCGGGGTCCGCCGCCGGTGCCTGACCGGCGGTCAGCACGCGGCCCCAGTCCTCGCCCGCCGCGAGGGCGTCCGCCCGCGGATCGGCGCTGGAGCGGGCGATCCGGGCGGCGAGCACGGCGGCGAGCCCCGCGTACTCCCGGGCGGGCGACTCCTGAGGGGGCCGCGACCGGTAGCGCCAGGCGGGCCGGCCGCGCCCCGCGGGCGCCGACCGCTCGCGTACGGCGAGATTGTCGTCCACGAGGGCGTCCAGGTGCTCGCGGACGGTGTTGACGTGCAGCGCGCACACCTGGGCGAGCGCGCCGGCGGTCACGGGGCCGGACTGGCCGCGCAGGTACTGCAGGACACCGCGGCGCTGCCGGGACAGCGGCAGGCGGCTCGATCCGCTACCGGGGAGCGGTCCATTATTTTCCACGGACATGTCCGTAGTATATTGCCCGCATCGGCCCCGCACCGACCGGGAGGGGCCGCCGGCCGGAAGGACGACCCTGATGAGCACCCTGACCCTCGCATCGGATCCCCAGGACGCGGCGGCCGCCGAGGCCGTCGAGGCGCACCACACGCACCTGGCGGGAGAACTGGCCGGGCGGGTCGCCCTGCTGATCGCGGACGCGGAGCGCGACCCGGCGCACGCGGACGAAACCCGTCGCGCCCTGGTCGACTTCTGCGACCACGACCTCGTTCCGCACGCGGTGGCCGAGGAGCGGACCCTCTACCCCGCTGCCCGCGACCTGCCTGCGGCCCGGCTCCTCGTCGACGGCATGCTGGCCGAACACCGGGGGATCGTGGCCCTCGTCGACGCGCTGCGCGAGGCGCGCTCCGCCGTGCGGGCGGCTGCCGACGGCCGGGCGCTCCAGGTGCTCTTCGAGGAGCACCTGGCGAAGGAGAACACCCTCGTCCTGCCGCTGCTCGCCGGCGCCCCGGACATCTCCCTGGCCGGACTGCTGTCCGGCATGCACGACCTGCTCGGGCACGGCCACGCGCGCGAGGACGACGAGGCCGAGGCCGGCGCCCGCGGCGGGTGCGGCGGAAGCTGCGGGTGCGGCGGATCCGACGACGCCGACGTCCCCGAACTCGACGTACGCGACATCCCGCACTCCCTGCGGCACGCCACGGTGTTCGGCGCGATCGCCGCCGTGCCCGCCGGGCGCGCCATGGTCCTCGTGGCCCCGCACGACCCGCTGCCCCTGCTGGCCCAGATCGAGGACCGCCACCCCGGCGCGTTCGCCGTGGAGTACCTGCAGCGCGGCCCCGAGGCATGGCGGCTGCTCATGACCCACCGCTGAGGAGCCCCGCCGGGAGCGCCGAGTTGCGGACCGCCGAGCCGCCACCGGAGCGACGGGCTGCCGCCACGGTCCGACCGGCTCACGAGGCGATGATGCTCCTCTTGCTGTCAGTGCCGGATGACACCATCCGGTCATGAGCGGCGAGGCATTCGACTGGCACGAGTTCCTGGGACGTTGGCAGCGGGAGTGGGTCCCGCGCGACCACCAGGAAGGAGAAGCGCCCGAAAAGACGTACACAAGCGCACCCGGCGGTCCGAACCCCCGCCCCCTGGGCAGTCCCGGCGCGCCGGAGGCGGCGATCGCCGCCTCCGAGGAGCGGCTTGGGCGGCGACTGCCGCCCTCGTACCGGGAGTTCCTCGCCGTGAGCGACGGATGGCAGGTGGACGAGACGGCAGGCGTCTACCGGCTCGGCGGCGTGGCGGACATCGACTGGTTCCACGATCCGCACGGCCTGACCCCGCTGTACCAGGGGGATCTGGGCGACAACCCGTCCGCGGAGGAGGTCCTGCTGGCCGGGATGTGGCAGCGGGCGCTCCGCCTGGAGACCGACTCCGACATGTCGTACGCGTTGCTGGACCCCGGCGACCGCGACCCGGACGGCGAGTGGGCGCTCTACGTCTACAAGGGCTGGAGCGGCGAACTGCCCGACCGCTACCCGTCGTTCCGCGCCTATATGGAAGCCAGGTACCGCGCCTTCCACGCCGACCGGGCGCACCGACCGGACTTCGTCAACGCGACCACCCGTGCCCAGGACGCGCGGGTGGCGCAGGCCCGCCTGCTGGTCCTGCGCGGACGGTACGAGGAGGCCCGGCCGCTGCTGGAGGAGGCGCGGGCCTTCGGCCGGCCGGGCAGCGCCGCGCTGCTGAACCAGCTGCGGCAGCTGATGGCTCCGCACAGCCCCAGGGACCAGGGCTTCCTGGTGGGCGACCCGCGTTACCTGACCGAGCTGCTGCCCCTGCAGGTCCTGACTCTCGCGCACGGCGGAGGGCGGCGTGGCGGGGACGACCACTGGCTGGGGATGATGGCCGCCCGCGGGGTGGCCCGCGAGACCGCGCGGGCGGCGCTGGACGCGGTCCGCGACTCCACCCACCGCTACGCGCCCGCCGGTACGTGGGGCCGGGCCGTCGCCGAGGCCCGGGAGACGGCCCGCTGGGGCGACTGCGACGCCGCGTGGCGGGTGCTGCGGGCGGCGCTTGCGCTGTGGGAGGCGCCGGGACCCGATGTGATCGCCCCCGTCGGTCTGCTCGCCGACCCGGTCCTGGGTCCGCTGATCACCCCGGAGCGCGGCCGGGAGATCCTCGCGACACCGCGGTCCGGGCAGCGCGGCCCCGCCCCGGAGCAGGTGCCCGACCTCGACCCGCCGGGCCTGGCCTGGCTCACGGAACCCATCGCGGGCAGACGGCCGTTCGACGGATACCGCTGTGTCTGGACCGAGGCGACCGACCCCACGCGTCTGCCCGACCTGCTCGGCGAGGAGGACGCCCGGCTGAGCGGGCCCACCGATCTGCGCCGGGCGTTCTGGCGAGGCACCGATCCCCACAGGCGGGAGGACGCCGAGCCCTGGGCGGACCGGGCCACGGTCGCCGTCGGCCGCACGGCCCGGGGCTGGGCCTTCGCCTTCGACGGCTGGTCCCACCGCCACCTGAACAAGCTGTTCCGGTCACCTGCGGCGGCCGCCTCCGCCGACGGACGCGCGGTGGTGGTGTGGTGCGACCCGGGGCCTTCGGCGCCCGGGCGCCACGGCGTCTTCCACCTGTCGGTGGCCGAGCGGGGCGAAGAGCTGTACGCGTTCAGCGCGCGGGGCACCGACATCCAGCGCAGCGGCTCGATACCCCCGCCCCTGGACCCGGCACGACTGTTCCGCCCGCAGGACACCGACCCGGACCGCGAACTGCGCCTCCTGCACGCCCTGCACGGCGAACTGGGCCTGTCCCTGCCCCGCTTCGCGCTGACGCAGGGCAGTCTCCACACCTTCACCACCCGCTCCTGGACCCGGCCGCCCCGCGACGGCGAGAGCTTCGCCTGGATGAGTTTCGTACGCCACCGCCTCTGACGCGGTGGGCCGCCGTTGCCGCCCGCGCGACGGGGGCATCCGGTACGGCTCCCGTCGGCCGAGGACACGCCACCACCGTATTGGCGGAGTGCACTTGTTCTGCGGGTGCGGTATTCCGGTACGGACAGCGGTCGGCGCTCTGGCGACCGAGAAATCTGGTGGTCACTGGTGGAGTCTGTACGGGATGCTGCACACGTGATTGAGCGCGATGCGGCAGTTCGTATCGTTGAAGAGGAGCTGGAACGCGAGTATCAGCGCGAACTGGCGGCGAGACCGGAGCCGATGCGCATGGCTGTGTCGCATGTAGAGCAGCACGAGCTGGCCTGGGTGGTTTGCTGGACGTCCGAGGAGTACCTGCGGACCAGGAATTCCGACTTCATGCTCGCCGGAAACGGGCCGTACTTGGTTGATCGCCTCGACGGCAGCCTTCACCGGATCGGGGTCGTCTCTGCGGTATCCGAAGCCTGGGTTGTTGACTACCGAGTTCGCATACGAGGCCAGGCCGTACGCACCGCAGTCGACGATCTGCACGATGAGGTTCGGGCTGTCGCGGCTGCTCGCGGACGGATGCATGCCATGCATACCTTGCGCCAAAGACTCCCGGTGCTGACGCATGCCCAGGTCATCGAGTACGCGACCGCTCTGAGGGACGGCGATCCTCCGCTACATCTTGTTGAAGTCGCTCGCAGAGAGTTGGTACCACCTGTCGATCCGGTTCTGTCGGTGAAGACCGTTCGCGGGCCTGCAGAGCGCTGAGTCACGCCGGCCTGGCAGCGTTCTTGAGGTCTCCCTTCTGCCACGGGCTCAGGGGGTGACGCAGTATGGAACGGGTCGGGGCTGCAAGAGACCTCGTGCTCGGTTACGTCCGTGCTCTGAACGCGATTGACGAGGCCATGAAGGTGGCGATCCCCTCGCTTGAGCGGCTGGCAGACGTCCTTGGCCTGGCCCGTTCGCGCCGGATCAGCCGGAGTGGGCACGTCGGCACCTACTCCTACACGGTTCATGGGGCGGGATGCCGATTCGTCAGTGACAACGGCACTGAGGTCGATGTGGACTTCGAAGCCGACGGGAGCGAAGTCTTCGACCTCTGGCGGCTGCGCTGGTATGGGCTGAGCCTGCCGGACGCTGTTGACGTCACGGATGAGGACTTGCGGACCGCAGTGCGGTCGCTGCAACCGCTTCTGGCCGAGGTGCGGCCGGGGTGGTTCGGCGTAGCCGGCTGATCGCTTCAGGATGATGTCCGCAGTCAGCGCAGGGATATGAGGCTGCAGGCCAGTTGGAGCAGGCCTTGATGGAGGTCGGCGCGTCGCTCGTGGCGGATGCGGAGCCGCTTGAACCGGTGCAGCCAGGCGAAGACGCGCTGGACGACCCAGCGCACCTTGCCCGGTCCGGACCCGTGGACGACGCCGCGTCGGGTGATCAACGGCTTGATGCCCCGCTTCCACAGCGGGCGGCGAACGGGGGCACCGGGTTTTGCGGCCCTGCCGCGCCCCTCCGCGGCGGCCGGGCGCAGGTGTCGCCGAGGCGGGCCACCCGACCGTCGTCCCCGGGCACGGAATGGACGTACCAGCCACCCTCGGCGCGGGCCCTGCCCTCGGCCACCACCGAGGGGCGCGGCTCGGGCGACCGTCGGGGGCGCCGGCACGCGGCGCGTCGGCCCCGCTTCAGCGCGGCGGCGGCCGCCCGAACGGGCCGCGGCGGCCGGCCCGGGGCGCCGTCGGCGTGTGTGACGGCCGGGGCGGTGCGCGGTGGCTCCGGATGCTGCGGGTTCGCCCTTTCGGGGGCCCTGGCTCCCTTGCGGTGTGGCTGCCGGACCCCCGCGAGGAGCGCTTCCATGAATGGACCGACGAGTCCGGTCGGCACGGTGGCGGGGCAGTTGTCGCCGCACCGGCGCGCCGTGCACGAGCAGGGGAGCATGCGTGATCGACACCGCCGGTGACACGGACCGTGGTCGCGGCGCGGCCGTCCTGACCGGACTCGGAGCCTGGCTGCCGCCGCGTCGCGTCCTCAACAGCGAGCTCTGCACCCGCATGGACACCTCCGACGCGTGGATCCGTGAGCGCATCGGCATCGCCGAGCGCCGCATGGCCGGGCCGCGGACGGCGACCGGCGACATGGCGGCGGAGGCCGGCGCCCGCGCCATGGCCTCGGCCGGGGCGGGCAGTGTGGACGCGCTCGTCCTGGCCTCGAACACGCCGGACCACCCCTGTCCGGCGACGGCACCGTGGGTCGCCCACCGTCTGGGCCTGCCGGGCATCCCGGCGTTCGACGTCATGGCGGGCTGCTCGGGTTTCGTGTACGCGTGCACGGTCGCCGCCAGCCTGATCGGCTCGGGCACGGCCCGCCGGGTGCTCGTGGTGGGCGCGGAGACGATGTCCTCCATCATCGATCCCGGCGACCGGGCGACCGCGCCGATCTTCGGCGACGGGGCCGGCGCCGTCGTACTGGAGGCCGGGCCCGCCCACGCCAGTCTGCACCACGGACGGCACTTACGCCGACCACCTGGTGCGGTGCCTGGTCAACACGAGCGAGCACCACCGCGTCCAGGAATCGGCCGCGGTCCAGCGGCTGTTGCGCCGGCAGGCGCTGCGCTCCACCTGGAGGCAGGTGAAGCGGCACGCGGCCTGCCACCGGCGCCTGCTGGATCCCGGCCTGATCCCCGAGGGCGGGATCAGCGGTGTGCCCGCGCTGGTCTTCACCGGGGAGTACGACATCACCACGTCCCCGCGCCGCAACCAGGAGGTCGCCCGCACCATCGCCGGCTCCACCTTCGCCCTCATCAGGGAAGCCGACCACATGGCCCACCTGGAGCGCGACGCGGTCACCTCTCCCGGCGCCCAGATCACCGACCCGAACGCCTCCTGGAGCAACCCGGAGCGGATCCGCTGCGACGACGACGTCCGCGACACGACCAGCTCCACCGGCACGCCCGGCCCCGGCTGCGTCGTGCCCGCCGTCATGCCCGTCGTCAAGATGAGCGCGCTGCCGTCCGGCTCGGGCGCCGCGGCGGCCGGCTACCTGTGGGCACAGGAGAACCTCGCCGACGGCTGGGGGCGGGACAAGCCCCTGACCCGGGCCAAGAGCGGCATCGCCGACCGCACCAGCCGCACCTGCGGAAACGGGAGTTCCAAGCCCTTCCAGGCGCGGACGGACCTCGTGGCGACCGACAGCTGCGGCGCGTTCCCCTTCGCGGCCACCCACGAAGGCGGCACCGACGGCGCTCTGTGCGCCGAGATCGTCCCCAACTACAGCAGCGGAGGGTGGGACATCTACCAGCTCGCGGGCGACTCCGGCGGAGGCTGCGCGCGCGTCCACGCCCCCCTCGCCGACAACCGGTCCGCCGAGGCACAGCTCTCCGAGGGATTCGTGAACCAGCGCGTGGTGGAGGCCGAGGAGTTCAAGCTTGCCATCACCAGCTCGACCCCCGTGCCACAGGCCGCCTGCCTCAAGAGCACGCGGCCCGGGAGACTTCCGGCCGGCAACGGCTGGATCCGGAACACCACCGAACCGGTACCGCACACCAACAAGAGCACCGACCCGCCCGGACCGGCGGGCACGCGCGCGGCCACGGCGCAGGCGTGCCTCGGGAAGACCCTCGGCGCCGGCAGCGAGGCCACGGGAGACATCACCGGCTGGCGGGACGCGCAGAAGTTCGCCGGCGACCACTCGCCCGGGACCGGACTCGCCCGCTGCCACCTGATAGCCAACATCCTCGGCGGAAAGGGCCAGGTGCGCGACGGCGGACAGGACAATCTCGTCCCCTGCTGGCAGGCGGGCATGAACACCGGAACCCCCAGCATGCGGACGTACGAGTTCGCGGCCCAGACAGCGGTGGCGGACACCGCGTTCGGACCGAACGACGCGATCTTCTACCAGGTCACTCCCGACTACCGGGACGACACCAGCACCATTCCCCGGGGCGTCACGATGAGCGCTACGGTCGAGCGGGCCGACGGAACCTCGCAACCGCTGTTCCCCGATGTCTACATCTCCAACACCCAGCGCAACACGGGGCTGTACAACCTCGGAAACTGACCCCAGCCGAACTCGCGCCACCGGGAGCCGGAATGAGCCGAACCACACCCCCGCGGCCGTTCGACGTCACCGCGCTCTTCCCTCAACTGGCCCCGCTGGCCCGCACGGCGACCCGGCTGCACCCCCGCGCCGGGTCGCCGTCACGGCACGACAGTTCGGTCGGCGGGCCGCTGCTGTGGCCCGCCGGCGAGCCGTGGCCGCACTGCGACGGCCCGCACACGTGGGAGCAGGTCGACACGGCCTTCTCCCTGGAGCAGGAGCGGGAGCGCCGGGGCATCCGCACCGAAGCGGGAAGCCGACCGCGGCAGGACCCCCACCCCGTCCGGCACGAGGCCGAGGAGGGGACGATCGACGACGAGCCCGACCCCTGCAGCCCGTGGCCCGGGGGCCCGATCGCCATGCTGCCCGTGGCCCAGCTGTACGTGCGCGACATCTCCCGGTTGCGCCCGCCCCCCGGGCAGGCCGAGGCCGACCTGCTCCAAGTGCTGTGGTGCCCCTTCGACCACCCGGACCACCCCAGGACCGCGCTGCTGTGGCGGTCCGCCGCCGCGGTCACCGACGTCCTCGACTCGCCCCCCGAGCCGTTCGGCGTTCAGTTCCCCGGCTATCTGCCACAGCCGTGCCTGCTCGCGCCGGAACAGGTCACGGAATACCCCCACTTCCTGGAACTGAGCAAGGAACTGCGGCAGCAACTGGGGGAGTGGCACAGGTGGCAGGCCGCCGGGGCCGTGGTGGACAGCTCCTACGCAGCCGCCCCGGAGGAGTTCTACCGGAACAACCTGTCCGTTTCCCCCGGCTGGAAGGTCGGCGGGTGGTCCCGCTGGGGCCTGACCGACCCCCTGCCCCGGACCTGCCGCGTGTGCGACAGCGCCATGGACCCGCTGCTGACCATCGCCACGACCGAATGGAACGCCGGCACCGGAAGCTGGGCCCCCGAAGGCGACCAGGCCCGCGACCCGCTGCCGCCCGGCACCCCTCCGGCCAACTACACCTTCATCGTCCTCGCCCAGGGCTACGACCTCCAACTCCACGTCTGCCCGGCGTCGTCGGACCATCCGCACCTGGAGCTGATCCAGTAGACCGCCACCGCTGTCGCAGTGATGAGCCGCCTTCCCGGAGGCGGAAACAGGGGGAAGCGGATGCCGTACACCGGGAATGAGGCTGCGCACCTGTGACCTCAGCGACCTGGCCGCTGCCCGGGAGGCGGGCCGTACCCCCGGCACCGGGCCGTGCGGGAGCGGGACGAGAGCATGAGCGAGGGCGTCGGCCGACCGGATCAGGGACGGCCTGAGCGCGCGGCCACCCCACCGGCACCGTGCTGACCGGCCTCTCCGGCCATCGTCACGTGCCGTCCGGCCGTATCGTCGCGCGGGCGGCCGGCAACCGCTCAGGGCCGGGGGCTACGATCTGGTGCGGTGATGCGTGAAAGACCCGGCCACCGGGGCAGGTTGGCAGCGACCGTCCTCGCTGCCGCATTCCTCGGCGGATGCGGTGCGACCGACGACGGGCCGAGCGACGACGACTGGGCGGAACTGGTGGCCATGGCGAATCCACGGCTCACCGACGTGAAGATCACCTCCGAGTCGGCGGCCGACGGCAACTGGAGACGGCTCGTGGGCACCGCGGACATCGCGGAGGACCTGTACGTCGAAGTGGACTCCGTCGCCGGTGGCGAGGCATGCGGAGGCGACGTCTCACCCACCGCGTTCGATGCCGTGCGCGGTCCCAAGGGCAGCGGCGAGCACCTGGTGCTGCGCCGCGGACCGACCGCCGGCACACATGCCGAGTTCGTGGTGGAGATCGTGCCGAAGAAGGCCGTGGTCGGCGACGCCGACTCCGACGGTGACGTCTACGGAGCCGAGGACGTCACCCGCGGTGGGTGGGCCGTGGCGGCCGCGGGCGGCGGATACCAGGTCGACGGCGTGGCATCCCTGCGCACCGGGTGGCCGGCGTCCTTCTACGGCGGTGCCGAGGCGGTCGAGCGCGCGGTGTTCGTCGGCACGGTCGAGTTCGAGGAACTGTGTGACCGCATGAGACACGAGTTCCCCGCGGCTTGAGCAGGAGTGCGAATCGGGCGGCGGGGAGCGGCGCCGGCCGGGTGACCGGTCGTACCGGGCCTCACCCGGGTCAGATGCCGAAGGCGCGGCGGATGGCGAAGTCGAACGCGCGGTCCGGGAGCAGCCGGCGCAGGAACAGGGCCGGGCCGGCTCCGAAACCCACCCGGTAGCGGGTGCGGGGGCGGCGCGCGTCGGCAGCCTTGACGATGGCCTTGCCGATGACCGACGGGTCGGAGGTCATCTTCGCGTCGGGCCGTGAACTCTGGGCGAGGGTGGTGGCGACGGCTTCGGCCATGGCCGCGTAGGCACCCTTGCCGGATGTCTGCTTGAGTGTCTCGGCGGCGATGGCACCCCATTCGGTGCGGATCGAGCCCGGCTCGACGACCACGACGTTGATCCCGAACTGCCTCGTCTCCATGCGCAGCGCGTCGCTGAGCGCCTCGACGGCGTACTTGCTGGCGTGGTACCAGCCGCCGAGCGGCGTGACCAGCTTGCCGCCCATGGAGCTGACGTTGATGACCGTGCCGCTGCGCCGGGCGCGCATGTGGGGCAGCACGAGCTGGGTCAGGAGGGCCAGTCCGAAGACGTTGACCTCGATCTGGGCGCGCGCCTCGGCCAGGGGAACGTCTTCGAGGGAGCCGTAGGAGCCATAGCCGGCGTTGTTGACCAGGACGTCGACGCGCCCCGACTCGCGGATGATGCTGTCGACCGCCTGGCGGACGGAGTCCTCGTCGGTGACGTCGAGGCCGAGGATGCGCACGCCCGCGTCGCGCAGCGCGGTCATCCGCTCGACGCGCCGTGCGGCGCCGTAGACGGTGTAGCCCGCTTCCCTGAGCCGGAGCGCCGTGTCGGCGCCGATGCCGGAGGAGGCACCGGTGACGAGTGCGACCTTGGTGTTGCTGGACATGTCGTTGCCTGTCTTTCGCTCGTTCTTGCGTGTCTCTGGTGTCTTCGGCAGGTGCCGTGGGCGTTCCGAGGCCCGGATCAGTGGCCCTCGGCCGGCCCTGCGACGGCCGCGTGGGCGCGCCGGACCTGAGGGTGCGCGGCGCGGCCCGGGCCGGAGATCGCGAGGCGCGGTGCCGGAGAAGACCCGCAGCGGCGGCTCGGCGGCGTCCGCGACCGGGAGGATCGCGGCGCCGACGTGAGCCGGGTCGTAGTCATGCCGGTCCGCCCTTCTCCGTGGCAGGGGTGATACACAGCGCCCAGCACACAATGACAAACATGTCATCGAGTGTCAATCTTGGCCGTGAGTGATACCCTGGGCCGGTGACGACGGAGAAGACGAGGTCCGGGCTGCGGGAGCGCACGCGACAGGCGGTGCGGCGCGAGATCACGGAGGCCGCCAACGCCCTCTTCATCGAGCGCGGCTACGAGGCGACGACCATCGACGACATCGCCGCCGCGGTCGGCATGTCGAAGCGGAGTGTCTTTCGCTACTTCCCCACCAAAGAAGACCTGGTCATCGGCAAGGTCGACTACCTCGCCGACGAAATGCTCCAGGGACTGCGCGCCCGCCCGGCCGGCGAGCCGGTCTGGGAGTCGCTGCGGGCGCTGTTCGATCTACTGGTGCCGCACGTCGACGACCTCGACAAGGACTCCGTCGCCGCACCGATCCAGCGGGTCATTTTCAGCACGCCGAACCTGCTCGGCAGCTACCTGGAGAAGCAGCAGCAGATGCAGGAGGTCGTCGTCGACGAGCTGAGCCGGCGTGCCGCCGAGGCCGGCACGCCCTGTCCCGCGGCCGACCCGACCCTGCGGGCGATCACCGCGGCCGCCTTCGGCTGCCTCGTCGCAGCCCAGCGGGCATGGCTGGAGAGCGGCTCCGGCGGCACCTTCGCCGACGCCCTCGACCGGGCCATGGCCGCCGTGGCTCCGCAGGTCCGATTGTAGGAGCGGCACCCGCCGCCCCGGGCCCGCGTGCGACGCGTCCGAGGAGACGGGTACGTACGACCGCGGCAGCCGGGCGTCCCCCGGCCCCGGCCTCCTGCGCGACGGGCGGTGCTGCCGACTCGCACCACCCGTCACGCCGGCCGCTCGGCATTCCGATCAGGAGTCGGCGATGGGTGCGGTGCCCAGACGGATGTGGTCGATGGCCCAGTACCAGTTGTTGCCCGCGTTGAAGAGGCGGAAGTTCACCCTGGCCGAGGTGGCCCCGGCCGGGACCGGGCAGGAGAGCCGGACCAGCAGGTTCTCCTGGTCCCGGCCGTGGTTGCTGTTGCCGGACGCGGCGCTGGAGTAATGCAGCAACCGCACCGTGTCGCCGGAGTCGAAGTCCACCGTGACCTCGGCCTCCTGCGGGCTCTCCTGCCGGTAGTGGGAGTCGAAGGACAGGTGCAGGGTGGACGTGCCGGGCGGGATGTCCACCGACGGGCTGCTCAGCGTCGAGTCGAAGCGGCCCCGGCCCGACGGGCCGCCCGTGTCGTCCCAGTCGTCGGGGTCGGCCACGGCCACGACGCCGAGCCCGCGGGTGAAGTGGGGGCGATTCTGCCCGGCGGGGAACCAGAACTGCTTGGACATGAGCGTCCAGCCCTGTAGTTCCCGGCTGCCTTGCGGCATGTCCGGCGCGTTGGTGACCGTCCAGCCGACGGGGGTGGTCCGGGTCCAGCCGAGCAGGCCGGGGCGGGGGAGATCGGCGGCCGGGGCGAGTGCGGGGGCGGCGGACTCGAAGTCCTCCGCGAGGAGGTGGCCGGTCATGACCGGACCGGTCACGACGGGCAGGGCCGCGGACGCTTCCAGGGCGCTCCCGCCGTCGCTCCGCTCAGCCGTGACGGTGGTCCTGAGGGTGACGCGGACGCGTGCCGCCGAGACCGGTGGGACGACGTCCCAGGACAGGGTCACGTTCGACCGTGCCGGGACGGATGCCGGCACGGTGCCACGGGCGGTGGCCTTCCAGCCCTCCGGAAGGGCGGGCGTGGCGGCCAGGGCCGTGAGCGGCGTGCTGCCCGCGTTGGTGACGACGGCCCGCACGGTGGCGGGTCTGCCCGGGGACAGAACGGCGCCGTCGGTGCCGGGGGAGTGCGCCGGGCCGCTGAGCGCGACGGTGAGAGCGGGGGCGACTCCGGTGCGCACCCGGGTGTCGGCGAGCCGGAGCAGTCCGCCACCCTGGGCGTGCGCGGCGACGGCCAGTCGGCCCGCGGAGGCGTCGCTGCGGGGGGTGACCGTGAAGCGTACGTCCGCGAAGCCACCGGCCGCGAGAGTTCTCGGAGCCGTGGCGGTTCGTTCGACCGTCCAGCCGGACGGAACGACCAGCGCGGTGGAGAGGCCGTCGAGCCGCTGGCGGCTCTGATTGCGCAGGGTGACGACGACATCGGTGGGACTGCCCTGCGTGAACGGTGTGTCCAGCGACGGCGGGGGCTCGGGCAGGCCGATGACCGCCGTCAGCGCGTGGGGGGTGCCGGTCGCCGGATCGGTGACCCCCGGCCCGTCGTGGGCCAGGCGGCCGGTCATGCGGCGCAGGAAGGACGGGTCGTCGCGGTCGACGGCCACGACGTCGTACCAGCCGTGGCCGGCAGGGCGCAGCCGCACCGTTCGGGACGCGCCCGGCCTCAGGGTGACGGTGTGCACGCGGTCGCGGTGCCCGTGGGGGTGGACCGATTCACCGACGAGAAGGGTGCGGGTGGTGGAGGACGGGTTGGAGCACACGATCCTCAGGTGGCCGTCGACCGGATGCGGGGCGAGGTACGCCTCGGCGCCCACACCGGTGCCGCGCACCTCCCAGACGGACCAGCCGGGACCGTGCACCTGGAGGTCGTAGCCGTCGTCGCCGTACGGGAGTTCGTGGTCGGCTGTTCCGGTCGCGGGCACGGTCCACGTCCGCGGCGCGGTGCCGTCACCGGGGTGGGCGCTGAACCAGGCGCCGGTGGAGCCGTCGTTGCCGAGCCTGAGGCGGACACGGTCGCCGGTGACCTCGGTCCGCAGGGACAACCGGTAGGGCAACGGGCGGGTCCGCCTGGTACCGGGCTCCTGCTCGGGCAGCGACTGGTCCGCGGGCGGAACGGCATGCCAGCGGCCGACCGGTGCCGGCACGGGGCCGGGCTGCTCGACCTCGGGCGGGCGTTGGCCGCTGTGGAAGTCGAACGCCGACGTCAGATCGCCGAACACGCTGCGGCGCCAGGCGCTGATGTTGGGCTCGTGCACCCCGGTCCAGCGTTCCAGGAACCGGATCACCGAGGTGTGGTCGAACGCCTGGGAACTGACGAATCCGCCCACGGTCCAGGGCGACACGATCGTCATCGGCACCCGCGGGCCGGGGCCCACCGGGCTGCCGTCGAACCAGTCGGCGTCGTCGCCCGAGGGCGGCCGGGGCGCGACCGGGGCCGGCACGTGGTCGAAGTAGCCGTCGTTCTCGTCGAAGTTGAGGAAGAGAACCGTCCTGGACCAGGTCTTCGGGTCGCTCGCGATGGCGTCGAGGAGGTCGTGGACGAGGTTGGCGCTGCCGACCGGGGTGGAGCTGCTGGGGTGCTCGGACAGGGCTGCCGTCGGCACGATCCAGCTGACCTTCGGCAGGGTGCCCTGGTGGATGTCGGACCTGATCCGCTGGACGAGCGTGTCCGGCTCGGAGCGGTAGGCGCCGCGCAGGAACAGCCGGCGCTCCGCCTCGGTCAGCGTGTCGACACCCTGCTGGAACTCGGCCAGCTCGGCCTGGCGCTGCTCGGGGCTCCTGGTCAGCAGGCTCTCGTAGAAGTGCTCGGTGGTGGCGTAGCGGCCGCTGACCTTGGAGAGGATCTTGCGGCCGATCTCCTTCCAGGTGCGGAAGTACTCCACCGCGTTGTCGGTGAAGTTGTCCCACTCCTGGTAGATCTGCCAGGAGATCCCGGCGGCTTCCAGCCGCTCGGGGTAGGTGGTCCAGGTGTAGCCCGCGTGGTCGTGATCGTAGGCGGCGTTGGTGACGGCGCGTGCGGCGCTGTCGGGCTCGTGGCCGGTCGTGCCGGTCCACAGGTAGTTGCGGTTGGGGTTGGTCGAGCCGTAGACCGAGCAGAAGTAGGAGTCGCAGACGGTGAAGCGGTCGGCCAGTTCGTACTGGAGGGGGATGTCCCGCCGGTCGTAGAAGGCCATGGTGCTCTGTGTCTTGGCAGCGACCCAGTCGTTCCACCAGCCCTCGCCCCGGGCCTGGTTGGCGTCGCGGAAGCCGTGCGCGAGCGCGCCCAGAAACTGGATGTCACTCTCCGGGCGACCCGCTTCGACCGCTGCCCGGCGGGCCGAGAACGGCAGGACCCTTCCGCCTCCGGGACGCGGTTGCTCGAAGACACCCGCCCCGGAGGGCAGCCTCAACGGCGTACGGTCGCCGAATCCGCGGACCCCTCGCAGTGTCCCGAAGTAGTGGTCGAAGGAGCGGTTCTCCTGCATGAGGACGATCACGTGCTCGACGGCACGCAGGCCGCCGCGCGGCATCGGCAGAGCCATCGCCCGGTGCAAGGACGCCGGCAGGAAGGACAGAGCGGTTCCACCGGCGAGAGCGCCGAGAACCCCACGACGGGAAACGTCAGACATACCGGCGACGCTACGGCGGGGCAACCGCATGACAGAACCCCGTGCGGACGGTGTTCGCCGACCCTTCACCCTGCGGCATCGGTCGTTTCAAGTCCCGGTGCGGGCCCGTCGCGTCCCTGCGCGGCCGGACTTGACCTGGTTGGCCACGGGTATAGGGCTTCCGGTGGTTCCACGGCCCAGCCACCGGGCGCCGGCGTCGGGTGGCGCGGCGCGGGCCGGATCGTCCGGATGAGGGTCACGGCCAAGGGAAGCGAGGTGTTCGCCGAAGCCACCGCCGGACTCGCCCGGAAACTCCCGCCGCAGAACCAGACAGCCTGCCCGGCGGACGGCCGCGTGCTCTCCGCACCCGCCGTGGCCGAGGCGTTGACCGGTGGCAGCGCCGGCCGATCTCCCGGTGGCCGCCTGTGCGACGGGGGCGAGCAGAGAGCCGGTGGCCGAGCCGATCACCTAGGGCAGTTGAGTACCAGCGCTCAGGCGGTGGCCCTGATGCGCTCGTAGCGTCCAGCCCATGCACATAGATCACGCTGCCCACGAGCCGGCGCGCCACCGGGTGGGCATCACCGCAGTGGCGTCCAGCCTGCCGGAGCACGAAGTGACGTCCCGGCAGATGCAGGAACGGCTCGCCGCGGCTTCCGGGCTGTCCCTGCCGGCGCGCATGCTCGAACGGGTCACCGGCATCACCTCGCGCCGCACGGCCGCGGAGTCCGAGTACGCCTCGACACTCGCGGTGAGGGCGGCGCGTACGGCGCTGGCGCGGGCCGGGCTCGCCCCCTACGACGTGGACCTGCTGGTGTTCGCCTCCGCCACGCGGGACGTGGCCGAACCGGCGACCGCGCACATCGTCCAGGCCGAACTCGGGTCCCGTGCGCACGCGCTGGACGTGACCAACGCGTGCAACAGCTTCGTCAACGGCATCGACACGGCACGGGCGATGATCCTCGCCGGCCGCGCCCGGCACGCCCTGGTCGTCACCGGGGAGACCCCCAGCCGCGCGGTCCGGCACGATCCGCGCGGCCCCGACCAGCTCCGGGACGGGTTCGCGGGCTACACCTTCGGCGACGCCGGGGCCGCGGTCGTCCTGGAAGCGGTGGACCGGGGCGGCATCCTCGACGTGGACACCGAGACCCACTCCGAGCACTGGCCGGTCGGCGGCATCCTCGGCGGCGGTTCGCGCCATCCCCGAGGGGACGAGCACACGTACTTCCACGGTGACGGCGGCGAACTGCGCGAGGTGTTCGAGAAGGTCGGCACCTCGGTGCTCGACCGGATGCGGCAGCGCACCGGACTGGCGTGGAGCGACTTCCGGCACATCCTGGTGCACCAGGTCACCGTGCCGTACCTGGAGCGGTTCGTGGAACTCACCGGTGTCCCCCGGGACCGGCTCGTCGTCACGGTCCCAGAACTCGGAAACATGGCCAGCGCCACGCTCGGCGTGCAGCTCGACCGCGTCCACGGCCGGCTCCGTCCCGGCGACCGGATCCTGTTCGTGGGCCTGGGCGGCGGCGTGAGCATCATGACGATGGTGTGGGAGAAGGCATGAGGTCCCTGTGGGTGGTGGTGCCCGCACACCAGGAGGCGACCCGGATCGGCGCCACGCTGGACGCGCTCGCGGCCCAGCGCGACCGCGACTTCACCCTCGTCGTCGTGGACAACGCCTCCAGCGACGGCACCGCGGCCGTCGCCCACGACTTCGCCCGCTGGGCGCCCTTCCCCGTCCACGTCCTCAGCGAGCCGGAGAAGGGCGTGGGCTGCGCCGTGGACACCGGCTTCCGGTATGCGATCGAGCACGGCGCGACGCTGCTGGCCCGCACCGACGCCGACTGCCTGCCCCACCCCGGATGGACGGCGGGTGCCCGCAGCGCTCTGCGGCACGGCGCGGGCCTGGCGTGCGGACGGATCGAGGCACGCCGTGACGAGCACGGGCCGGTCGGGCGCGCGGCCTTCCGCACGCTGGTCCGCGTCGCCGCCCTCTTCGGCCGGGTACGCCCGGCCCACCACCGCCGTCACGGCTACCTCGCCCCCTACCGGATGCACGCCGGCAACAACATGGCCGTCACCGCGGCCCTCTACGAGGCGGTCGGCGGGATGCCCCGCCGGCCCTCGCCCACCGACCGGCTCTTCCTGAACCGGGTGCGCCGCCACACCACCGCCGTCGTCCACGCCCGCGACATGGTCGTGGAGAACTCCACCCGCCGGCTGCGCGCCTACGGCCTGGTCGGCACCGCCCGCTGGTACCTCGACAAGGGGCCCGGCCGTCACGGGGAGGACCCACGCTGATGCTCGACACCCTCGCCCACACCCTGCGGCGCCACCCCGGCCGGCCCGCCGTCCTCGGCACCACCCGGACCGGGGCCGTTCGCACCCGGGCCACCAACGGGGAGCTGGCCGACCTCGCGGACCGCTACACCGCCTCCCTCCACACGCGAGGCATCGCACGCGGCGGCACCGTCGGCGTCGCCGTGCGCCCCGGGCCCCGGGCCCTGGCGGTGATGCTGGCCGTGCACCGACTCGGCGCGCGGGCCGCGGTGCTCGACCCGGGAGCGGGGCCGGACGTGCTGCGCACCCGGCTCGCCCTGGCCCGGCCCGACGTCGTCCTCGCCGACGCCACCGCTCAGGCGGCCGCCGGATGGGCCCGGCCGCTCGCCCGCCGCGCCCGCCTGGCCCTGCCGGACCTCGCCGAGCTGGGACCGGTGACCACGGTGGGGCCGCGGCTTCCCGGCTGCGCCCCCGCCCTGGACACCGGCCCGCGGGCCGCACCGCTGCCGCGCCCGGTGGACGAGGACGGCGACGCGGTCATCGTGTTCACCTCGGGCACCACCTCCCGGCCCCGGGCGGTGGTGCACACCCGCTCCTCGCTCGCGGCCGGCATGGCCGCGGTGGCCGGGCTGGTACGGCCCCGGGCCGGGCGTCCCGTACTCGGCGGCACCTTCTTCGTCCTCGTGCCCTCCCTCGCCGGCGGCGCACCGGTGGCACTGCCCGCCCGTTCCCCGCAGGTCCTGTCCCGCCAACTGCGCCGCCTGGCACCCCAGGCCACCTATCTGACCCCGCCGCAGCTGCGCCGGCTGCTCGCCGTGGGCGGCCGGTTCAGCGGGCGGGTGTGGACCGGCTCGGCCCCCGCGAGCGCCGAGCTGCTCAGCCGCGTCAAGCACGCGGGCGCCGACGAGGCGTGGGGCGTCTACGCGCTGACCGAGCTGTTCCCCGCCGCGGCGGTCGAACAGGCCGACAAGGCCGCCTTCACCGCGGAGGGCGACCTGGTCGGCATCCCCTTGCCCGGAGTGGCGGCCAAGACCGACGCCTCCGGGGAGCTGCTGCTGTCCGGTCCCGCCGCGCGCGATCGCTACCTGGGCGAGGAGCCCGACCCGTGGGTCGCCACAGGCGACCGGGCACGCCTCGACAGCGGTCGCATCGTGCTGGAGGGCCGCCGCAAGGACATGGTCCTGCGGCACGCCGAGAACATCTACCCCGGGCTGTACGAGCCGGCGTTGCACGTCCCCGGCGTCGAACTGGCCCTGCTCGTCGGAGTGCCGGCCGACGACGGGGACGAACGGCTGGTCGCCGTCGTCCAGCCGGAGCCCGGAGCGGACCGCGCCGCGCTACGCGCGGCCTTGGCCGGGCCGCTGCGACGCATGGGCTCCGCCCGGCCCGACGCCGTACTGCTCACCGACATCCCGTTGGCCGGCCGCTCCCTCAAGCCCGACCGCGCCGCGACCGCGCGCCTCGCCGCCCGGCGACTGGCCGAACGGGGCCGGGGATGACCGCGCCCGGCGGCACACCGTCACTGTGGGCCGTGGTTCCCGCCTACAACGAGGAAGCCGGCATCGGGGCCACCCTCGCCGCACTCGCCGCCCAGACCGACACGGACTTCACCCTGGTGGTCGTGGACAACGCCTCCACCGACGCGACCTCCCGCGTCGTACGCCGCTTCGCCGTCGGCGCGCCCTTCCCGGTGCGCCTCGTCCACGAGGAGGAACGCGGCACCGGGGCCGCCGCCGACACGGGATTCCGGTACGCCGTCGCACACGGCGCCACGACGCTCGTACGCACGGACGCCGACTGCCTGCCCGCCGCCGACTGGATCGCCGCGGCGCGCCGGGAGTTCGCACAGGGCACCGAGATGGCCTGCGGCCGCAGCCTCCCGCGCCGCGACGAGCGGCCCACGCTCGCCGAGCGGTACCTGCTCCCGGCGGTCGTCCGGGCCACCGCGCTGTACGGGCGCTACCGCGCGGAGCACCGACACCCGCGCTACCGCACGCCCTACGTACTGTGCCACGGTCACAACCTCGCCATCACGGCCGCGCTCTACCTGCGCTGCGGCGGCACGCCCCGCACCCCGCTGGAAGGCCCGCCCGAGGACGTCGTCCTCCTCAACCGGGCCCGCGAGCACAGCGACCGGATCGCACGGGCCGAGCGCATGGTGGTCCACGCCAGCCTGCGCCGCCTACGGGCCTGGGGCGCCCGCCGGACCCTGCTGTGGAGCTGGGACCGCCGCTACCGACCCTCCGACCCGAAACAGGTACACATCAGATGACCCGGCCGCCCCACACCACCACCCGCGCCACCCGCGCCGCCCGGCGCCGCGACCGGCGCGTCTACACTCGATCGCACCCCGTGCTGTTCGCCCTCCTCGCCGCCGTCCGCCGCCGCGCGGTCGCCCGCATCGGCGGCACGGTAGTGGTGCACGGCACCGATCCCTACCGCCAGGCCCTCACCCGGATCCCGCTCGACCGCACCGCCACCGGCACCACCGGCGGCGCGGCCCGCGAACTGTCCACGGGCGGCACACTGTTCGACCAGGAGGGCACCGGCCACCGGGCCACCCGACGCGCCGTCGCCGACGATCTCGGCGTGGCCGGGGTGGAGCGGCTGCGACCGGTGTGGCAGGACGTTCTGCACCGCCGCCTCGCCCCGCTCGCCGAAGGCCGCGACGTCGACCTCGTACCGCTGGCCCGCGAACTGGCCGGAGCCACCGTCCGCGCGCTGCTCGGCACGACCGGCGACCCGGAGGACATCGCCGCTGCCGCCGCCGCGGCGGCATCCACCGCCGTACGCGACCACCTGCCGGGCCCCCGGCCACGAGGCACCGCACGCGCGGCCACCGCGGCCACCGCACGGCTGGAGGCACTGCTCACCCCGGCGCCCGGCGACGCCACGGAGCCGGCCCTGCGGGCCATGCTCGCGGTCGCCGCCGTCAACACCACCGTCGCCGCCCTCCCACGCGCCGCCGCCTGGTGCGCCGACGCGGGACTCTGGGAGCAGGCGGCCGACGACCGGCTGCGCCCCACCCTGGTCGACGAACTGCTGCGGGTGACGGCCCCCTCCCCGCTGCTGCCCCGCGTGGCGGCCGCCGACGCGGAACTGGCCGGCCGCCCGATACGCGCCGGGGACCGCCTCGTCCTCGTCGCACGGCACGCCGCCCGCTCGCACGACCGGCCGCCGGACGCCCGTCACCCGGCACCGCGCACCGTCGCCCAGCTCGTCTTCGGCGCCGGCCCCCACGCCTGTCCCGGCGCGCGCCTGGCCCGCACCCAGCTCGACGACACCCTCGCCGCGCTCGCCCCCCACCGGCCCACGGTCCGGGGCGCCCGCGTGGACCGGGACGCGGCCCTGCCCGGCTGGCACTCCCTCACCGTCCGGGCGGCCGGCGCCCGTCCCACCACGGAGAACCGATGACCACGATCGCCGTCACCGGCGCGAGCGGCTTCTGCGGCTCCCACGTCGCCACCACGGCCGCCGCCCGCGGCGCCGACGTCCTGTGCGTCGGACGCCGACCAGGCCCGGTCGGCCGACACATTCCCTGGGACGCGGCACGCGAGGTGCCCGACCTGTCCGGCGCCGACCTCGTCGTGCACTGCGCGGCGTCCGTCGGCGACCCCGTGCCCGGCTCACCGGCCGAGGACGCCATGCACGCCGTCAACGTCCACGGGACGGCGCGGCTCCTGGAAGCGGCCGCCGGCCGGCCCGTGGTGTGGGTGAGCAGCGCCAGCGTCTACGCACCCGGCACCCGGCGCTCCCGCATCACCGAGGACCATCCGGTACGCGGGCACCTCAACGCCTACGGCCGCACCAAGGCCGCCGGTGAGGCGCTGGCGCTCGCCGCGGACGCCGTGGTGCTGCGGCCGCGGGCGGTCTACGGGGCCGGGGACCCCCACCTGGTGCCCCGGCTGCTGTTCCGCGTCCGACGAGGACTGCTCGTGCTGCCCGGCCCCAGCGTCCGCCTCAGCCTGACCGCCGTCGAGAACCTCGCCGACGCCTGCCTGCTGGCCGCCGACTGGCCGCCGGGCGCTTACAACATCGCCGACCCGGCGCCCTACGACCGCGACGAGGCGATCCGCACGGTGCTACGCGCCCACGGCGTACGGGCCCGCCTCCGCCACATCCCGCTGGGCCTGGCCCGCACCCTGGCGGAAGCCACTCAGAAGCTGGCCCGGCTGAGCCCGCACGCGGAGCCGCCGCTCACCCGCTACGCCGTGGACCAGCTGGCACACTCCGTGGTCCTGGACGTGTCCAAGGCCCTGTCCCGAGGCTGGGCGGCTGCTCGCTCTCTCAAGGACTACGAAACCGCCCTCTGAGCGGGTGAACGCCGGCATGCCCTCCTGCTTGTGTGTCTCCGGGTGAGCGAGGCCGTCGCGTCGGCGGCACACGGGGACTTCACCGACCGGAGCGGCGGGCGCCGCGGACCATGCCGGGCCGACCGGATGTCCACCCAACGAATCTCAGGCGAGGGCAGGTTCGCCGGACGGGCGCAGGGAGCGCCCGCCGGTGGCCGGCTGGAGTGGTACGTCGGACCGCCCGCTGAGCGGAGATCAGGTCACGATACCTTTGGCCGGATGCAGCCACAGCAGTCTCACACCACCCCCGCTCCCGTCTCGTCGGCCTCCCAACGGCCCGTCGGACGCGCCAGGACCGTGATGCTGTCCCTCCTGGCCGGGGTGGTTCTCGGAGCCGCGGGGACGGGCGCCGTGTGGGTACTGAGCGCCGACCCTGCCTCCACCGCCGCCGACGGGACCCCGGCAGCGGACGCGCGTGCCGCTTGTGCGGCACTCGACGGGTTCGACCCGGAGAAGTACGCCGAGAAGGGCCCAGCCGGCGAGATCGCCCTCAACCGCTATGCGGCAGCCGGGACACTGTCCGCGTCAGCCGCGGCGGGCGACCCGAAGTACGAGGAGCTCGCCCGGGCCGTCCGCCGTTCACAGGAGCGCCACGCGCGGGTCTTCGACTTCGACCCGGCGGTGAAGAAGGACCTGGCCAAGGCTCGCCAGATCTGCCGAGACCTCTGACCGGCGCCCGGAGATGGTGGCTGACCACCAGTGGCAGGCACCGGGGCACGATCTGGTCCGACTGCCGAGCGGACGACGTCGACTTCGCGGCACCCCCTGAGGCACGGCTGAGCGTGGACGCGGAGTCTCTTGCCGATCGACTCGGAACGCCGCTGACGGGGCATCAGGAGGACTTCGCGGAAACGGCACGCGCCCACATTCCTCGACGGCTTCTGAGAGGATGCCTACAGCGCGGGCGACGCGCGCCAGGAGGGTTTCACGAGGGTCCGGGGGACCGGATCCACCCGAGGGACCGCTCGACGGCTCGCTTCCAGTTGTCGTATTCCTGTTCCCGCCGTTGCGGGTCCATGGCCGGCAGCCACTGGGCGGCCCGGTGCCAGTTGCGGCGCAGGACCTCCAGATCCGGCCAGTAGGCGGCCGCCAGACCGGCGGCGTAGGCCGCGCCCAGCGAGACCGTCTCGGCCACCAGGGGCCGCACCACGGGAACGTCGAGCACGTCGGCCAGGAACTGCATGAGCAGGTTGTCGGATGTCATGCCTCCATCGACCTTGAGCTGGCTCAGGGCCAGAGCGGAATCGGCGTTCATGGCGTCGACGACTTCCCGCGTCTGCCAGCCGGTGGCCTCCAGTACCGCTCGGGCCAGGTGGCCCGCGGTGATGTACGAGGTGAGGCCGACGATGACACCGCGGGCGTCACTGCGCCAGTGGGGTGCGAACAGACCGGAGAACGCCGGGACGATGTAGCAGCCGCCGTTGTCCTCCACCGTGCGCGCCAGGGTCTCGATCTCGGGGGCACTGTTGATCAGGCCCAGACGGTCCCGGAACCACTGGACCAGTGAGCCGGTGACGGCGATCGGGCCCTCCAGGGCGTAGACGGCTGGTTGATCCCCGATCTTGTAGGCGACGGTGGTGAGCAGTCCGTGCCGGGACCGGACGACGTCGGTACCGGTGTTCATCAGCAGGAAGCTGCCGGTCCCGTAGGTGCACTTCGCCGCGCCGGGCGAGAAGCAGGTCTGGCCGAACAGCGCTGCCTGCTGATCGCCGAGGGCGGCCGTGATCCTCACGCCGGGCAGCAGGGCGCGGGCCTCGCCGTAGTCCTCGGCGGAGGGCCGGATCTCCGGCAGCATCCGGCGCGGGACCCCGAAGAACTCCATCAGCTCGGTGTCCCAGGCCAGCGTCCGCATGTCGATCAGCATGGTGCGGCTGGCGTTGGTCGCGTCGGTGATGTGCAGGCCGCCGTCGGTTCCCCCGGTGAGGTTCCAGATCAGCCAGCTCTCCATCGTGCCGAACAGCACCTCGCCCGCCCGGGCGCGCTGCTCCAGCCCGTCGACGTGGTCGAACAGCCAGCGGATCCGAGGGGCGGAGAAGTAGGTCGAGGGCGGAAGGCAGCAGCGTTCGAGGAAGAAGTCGTCTCCCGGCCGGTTTCTGAGGTCGTCGACCAGCGCGCCGGTGCGGGTGTCCTGCCAGACGATCGCCCTGCCCAGCGGAGTGCCGGTGCGCCGGTCCCAGAGCACGGTCGTCTCTCGCTGGTTGGCGATCCCGACGGCGGCGATCTGCCGGGCGTCCACGCCGACACCGGACAGCGCCTCGGGCACCACGCGCTGAAGGTTGCGCCAGATCTCGACGGCGTCGTGCTCGACCCAGCCCGGACGGGGGAAGTACTGGCGGTGCTCGCGCTGGGCGACCGACACCAGCTGCCCGCGGTGGTCGAACAGGATGCATCGGGTGGAGGTGGTGCCCTGGTCGATGGACATCACATACCGTGCAACCATGATCGGACCTGCCTTCCGATGCGTGGCGAAGCCGCCGGGGCCTACCAGCGGGCCGCGCCCAGGTCTCTGGAGATCGCCCGTGCGGCCTCCCGGAGCAGGGTGATCAGGGCCGGTTGGGGCCGGCCTTTGGTGTCACAGATCCGTTCGACGGGCCCGGACACGCCGATCGCGCCCACCACGAGGCCGCCGTGGGCGCGGATCGGCGCGGCTACTCCTGCGTCACCCATGCTCATTTCCTGCGTCTCGGCTCCCCATCCGAGCTCACGGATCTCGCCGAGTGCCCTGGTCAGGTCTTCCGGGAGGACCAGGGTGTGCCGGGTGTACGCCTGGAGTCCGGCCGTCAGCAGGGGCTCGATCGGCGCGGCCCCGAAGGCCAGCAGGACCTTGCCGAGCGAGGAGGCGTGCAACGGCAGCAGCGCGCCCACGTCCAACGTCTGGAGGGTGTCGTCCGGCCGGAAGACGTGGTGCACGATGAGCACCTTGCCTTCCAGGGGCGTGCCCAGGCGGACGGCCTCCCCGCTGCGGGCGGCCAGGGCGTCGGCCCAGTTGAGGGAGCGCGACCGTAGTTCGTTGACGTCCAGGTAACTGGTGCCCAGGTGGAGCAGAGCGGCCCCGAGCTGGTACTTCCCGGTCGTCGTGTCCTGCTCGACGAAGTCCACGTGCTGCAGGGTGCGCAGGATGCCGTGAGCGGTGCCCTTGGCCAGCCCGAGCGACGACGCCACCTCGCCCAGTGCCAGTCGGCGCGGGCCGGCGGCGAGCAGACGCAGGATCGCCGCTGCCCGTTCTATGGACTGCACAGGGCCGACCATGACTCGATCGTACGACCGGCGAGCCGGTGCGGGGACCGTCGTTCGGTAATGCCGACCCCTGTTCGTTGACCGGTCGCGGCGTGCTCCGTAGCGTTCCCTCACGCCCGGCCTTCTGCTGGCCGGCAGCGCGACCCGGAGGAGGGCACATGACAGTGACGCAGGTCGGCACTGTGTTTCCCGACGAGGAAGCGGCTCCTCGCGGAGAAGCGGCGCCGTGCGAGGTGGGCGAGCGGCAGGCCGTACACGTGTTTCCGCTGCCCCACGTTCACGTGGCCGTCCCGGCCGTCCGGCGACGCGTACGCGCGGTCCTCACCGGCTGGCACCTGCGCGCGGACGTCGTCGACGACGTGCTCCTGCTTGCCTCGGAGCTCCTCACCAACGCGGTCGTCCACGCGCAGCCCCCGGCCACGCTTCGGCTCTCGCGGCTCATGGGGCACGGACGGGCCACCGTACTGCGGGTCGAGGTGACCGACAGGGGGCCCGCGCCCGCGGCCGGACAGTCGGCAGCCGAGCGAGCCCCGGACGAGCAGGGCCGCGGCATCGACATCGTCATGGCGCTGTCGGACCGGTGCGGCGTCCGGGAGCACTTCGGTGGCACCAGCCGGTGGGCGGAAGTGGTCGTGAGCTGACCCGGGGTGTCTGCACGGCGCTCGGAGCGCTCCCGCGACCGGCGGCAGCGCGCGGTGCGTCGCCCCGCTCAGCGGCCCTCCTCGACTCAGGAGGCGACTCGCGGACGAATCCTTCCGGTCCTTCCGGTCCTGCCGATCCTGACGACCGGGTCCTGCTCCAGCTATCGGCTCCCTGCCTGAGTCCTGGCCCTCCTGCGCCGCCGCCGAAGCCGTGAGCGAGCTCGACGCGTCGCGCACGAGAAGGTGCCGTCGTCCATCGGACTCCTCTCCGCGGGCCTCGGGCGAGTGTCAGGCCGCACTCTCCTGGAGGGGCCGGTGGGGACGGGCGACGACCAGGTCCGCCGCCCGTCGGACCGAAGAGGCCGAGGCAGCCAGCAACGGCAGTCGGACGGCCGGGCTGGGAATGCGGCCCTGGGCGTGCAACACCCCCTTGATCACCGTCGGGTTCGGCTCGGCGAAGAGCGCGGCGGACAGCCGGGCCAGCTCGGCTCCCAGCCTGCGGGCCGGTTCGGCTGCGCCGCCACGCCAGAGGTCGATCAGCTGGACGAAGTCAGCGGTGCGGACGTTGGCCGACGCCAGGATGCCGCCGCGGGCGCCCGCTGCGAGCAGCGGCGAGATGACGGCGTCGTCGCCGCCGAGCACCGCGAAGCCGGGCGTCGACGAGCCGAGCAGCTCCATCGCGGCGGCGTCGATCGCACCGGTCGCGTACTTGACCCCGATGACCTGAGGAAGGTCTGCGAGCGCTTTCAGCGTGCCGGTGCCGAGGGGCTGGCCGGTGCGGTACGGGATGTCGTAGACGACCAGGGGCAGGCCCCCGTGTTCGGCAAGTGCCGTGAAGTGCGCCAGTGTTCCCGCCTCACCGGGCCGCGTGTAGGGCGGCGAGGGAACCAGCGCGGCGGCGACGTCGCCGCTCCGAGCGAGCTCTCGCAGGGCCGTGACGGCGGCGGCGGTGTCGTTGGTGCCGACGCCGACGATCAGCGGTGCTCCGTGGGCCCGGCAGGCGGCCGAGCAGATGCGGACCACGGCCTGCCGCTCCTCGGCGGTCAGCGTGGCCGCCTCCGCGGTGGTGCCCAGGGCGACGAGTCCGCGAGCACCGGCCGACAGGGCCTCGTCGGCGAGGCGGGCGAGCGTGTCCGGGGCGAGGCGCAGGTCGTCGGTGAAGGGGGTCACCAAGGGGACGAACAGGCCGGTCAGGGTCGCTTCAGGCTTCATGAGCCCAGCCTGGCGGACCCGAACCAGTAGATCCAGTTCATGCTTCTTCGCTTATGCGTAAGCTCACCTTATGCTCGATGTGCGACGTCTCCACCTGCTGCGCGAACTGGACCGACGCGGCACCATCGCGGCGGTGGCGGAGGCACTGACCTTCACCGCCTCGGCCGTCTCCCAGCAACTGAGCGTGCTTGAGCGCGAGGCGGGCGTGCCCCTGCTGGAGAGGAGCGGCAGACGGGTGGTCCTCACACCCGCGGGCCGCACTCTCGTCGCCCACGCCGACGCCGTTCTCGAACGACTCGAACTGGCGGTCTCCGAGCTGGCCGGGGTCCGCGAGGGCATCGGCGGGCCGCTGCGGATCGGGACGTTCCCCTCCGGTGGGCCCGCGATCGTGCCAACCACGCTGGCCGCGCTGGCCCAGCGGCATCCCGCTCTGGAACCGATGGTGCGGGAGATCGACTCGGCGCGGGTCTCCGACGGCCTGCGCGCCGGCGAACTCGACGTGGCGCTCGTCCACGACTACGACTTCGTGCCCGCGACACCGGACACCACGGTCGACCAGGTGCCCCTGCTGGAGGAGCCGATGTACCTGGCCACCGCCGGCCCCGCCGACAGCGCCTCGCCACCCGGTCCCGCCGCACGCGGCGAGACGCTGGCGGAACTGCTCGGACCGTGGGCAGGGTCCGCATGGATCACGGCCCGGGACGGCACGACCGGTCACGCGATGGCCGTACGCGCCTGTCAGGCGGCCGGCTTCCAGCCGCGCATCCGCCACCAGGTCAACGACTTCCGTACGGTCCTGGCACTGGCCGCCATCGGGCAAGGAGCCGGATTCGTACCGGAGATGGCCACCGTGCACGCCCCGCAGGACGTCGTCCTGACCCGGTTGCCCCTCTTCCGCCGCTCGAAGGTCGCCTTCCGCGCGGGCGGCGGCACGCACCCGGCGATCGCGGCTTTCGTGGACGCGGCACGAACAGCGGTGGGCGCCGCCGAGGACGCCTCCCGGCGGGGGAGGGCGCAAGCCGAGCAACCCATGCGGTCGCGGCAGTAGCCGCCTCCAGGGCAAGGCTCCGTCGGGACCCGTGCGGCACCCGATGACCGTGGGCGTCCGCCGCGGTGTCCGGCAGACGCGGCGGTGCCGTTTGCGGCCGCCGGCGTCGGTGTTCGTCAGCCGGGCCCGGGCGCCGCCGACGCGTCCCGGACCGGGCTCCCGTCCGGACACCGGTGCCCGGCGCAGCCCGTGCGCAGCCGGGGCCGCCCGATCGCCGCCGGGCGGCGAGGCCCGCCGACCAGGCGCCCGCGGAGCGGAACGCGTCGGGAGTGCGCCGCCGCCGCGACCACGACGCCAGGCCGAGGAACGTGCCCGGCGAACGCTCTCCCGCCGGGACGCTCCGCCCTGCGAGGGCCCTGCGGCAGCCGAGCGACAGCCGGGCGACGACGGCCGAGCGACAGCCGGGTGGGGACGTGCGAGGGCCGTGCGATGGACGTCAGTCAGGCGAGGGGTCGGACCGGCCGGCGGTGTCACCACGTCACCTCCGCATGGTCAGGCGTGATCGGCGGATCTCCCGTTCGAGGGCACTCCGGCGGATCGGAGCCGGAACCCGGGCGCACCCGCCACGCCCACGGCCTCGGTCCCGGCCTTGGTCCCGGTCTCGGTGTCGTCGAAGGCCCCGGTGCCGGCCCCGCCCTCGACGCCGGCCGGGGCCCGGGGGAGTACCCGCTCCAGCCACCCCGGCAACCACCAGTTGGCCCGGCCGAGCAGCGTCATCGTGGCAGGCACCAGCACCATGCGGACCACGGTGGCGTCGACGAGGACCGCGGTGGCCAGACCGAGCCCGAACATCTTGGTCGAAGGGTCCTCGGCGACGGCGAAGGACAGGAACACCGCCACCATGATGAGCGCCGCCGACGTGATGACCCGGGCCGTGCCCGAGACGCCCCGGACGATCGCCGCCCCGTTGTCTCCGGTGCGCAGGTACTCCTCGCGCACACGCGACAGGAGGAACACCTCGTAGTCCATCGACAGGCCGAACAGGATGGCGAACAGGAACATCGGGATGAACGACACGATCGGAACAGTCGTCTCCAGCCCGATCAGTGCTCCGCCCCAGCCCCACTGGAACACCGCGACCAGGATGCCGTAGGCCGCGCCGATGCTGAGCAGATTCAGCAGCACCGCCTTGAGCGGTACCAGTACCGACCGGAAGACCAGCAACAGCAGCAGGAAGGACAGTGCCAGCACGGCGCCGACGAACACCGGCAGGCGTTCGCTCGTGCGCCGGCCCACGTCGGACAGGCTCGCCGCGGCGCCGCCCACATGAGCCCGCGCCGGACCGCGACCGACCACCGGCGGCAGAACGTCGGCGCGCAGCCGGGCGACGGTCTCAGCCGTGGTCTCCTCCTGCGGCCCGGTGGTCGGGAAGACCACGAGGGTCGCGACGCCGGTGGCCCGGTCGACCCGCGGCGGTGCCGTCGACGCGATGCCCGGGTCCGCCGAGACCGCCGCCACGAGCCGGTCCAGCATCCCCGTGTCACCGGCGGGGTCCGCCGCGATGACGAGGGGACCGTTGACGCCCGGACCGAACCCCTCGGCAACCAGGTCGTAAGCGCGGCGCTCGGTGCGAGCCCGAGGCAACGACCCGTCGTCGGGCAGCCCCACGCGCAGGCCGATCACCGGCAGCGTCGCGGCCAGCAGCAGCCCGGCCGCACCGGCCGCGTACGGCACGGGATGCCGGTTGACGTGCGCGAGCCAGCGCCGCCAACCGGACGCGGGGATCATGTCCGCCTCGGTGATCCGTCGCCGGGCGAGCCTTCCCCGCCGGATGATCCGTCGCGGCCCCCGGGCGGCGGGGCCGAACCGGCCCACCCGGGCGAGACGCGGGCCCGCGAGGGCCAGGAAAGCCGGCAGCAGCGTCACCGACGCGACCACCATGACCAGGACGACGATCGAGACCGCGACCGCACCCACCGTCAGGAAGGGCACGTTCGCGACCGCCATGCCGAGGATCGACACGACGACGGTGCCGCCGGCGACGACCACGGGCCGCCCGGCCGTGGCCACCGCCCGCCCGGCCGACGCGCGGGGATGGAGCCCGCGCGCGAGGTACTCCCGGTGCCGGGCGAGGACGAACAGGGCGTAGTCGATGCCGACCCCGAGTCCTACCATCGCGCCCAGAACCGGTGCGAAGGTGGGGATCTGTGTCATCCCCGCGAGGACCGTCACCACGGCGCCGCCGACGGTGAGCGCGAGCAGCGCCATACCGATCGGCAGCGCGGCGGCGACGAGCGAACCGAACGCGAGGAACAGGACCGCGGCCGCGGCGAGGAGGCCGATCAGCTCCCCCACGCCGCCGTCGGGATCGGAGAAGACGTAGAAGAGCTCTCCGCCCATCTCGATCCGCAGGGGCAGCTCGGCGCGAAGCCGGTCGCCGAGGTCGACGAGCGCGTCGAGGTCCGCGGCGGACAGCCGGGCCTGGTCCGGGTACTGGAGCCGTATCACAGCGACCCGCCCGTCGGTGGAGACCAGTCCGTCGCGGGCGGCGGCGTCCCTGCCCGAGCCGAGTGCTCCTGCCGGGTCGCCCGAGCCGAGTGCTCCTGCCGGGTCGCTCGTCGCGAGCACGTGCGGCAGCCGTCCAACCTCGGCCTGCAACCGTGCCAGCGCCGCGCGTGCCGCCCCGTCGTCGAAGAACGTCGACTGCGGGCCGACGGGGGTGACGACCACCTGCGCGGTCATCCCGTCCTGACCTGTTCCGGCCCGCTCGATCAACTCCGCCGCCTGCTGGGAGTCGAGTCCCGGAACGGACATCGAGTCGGCGGTCCGCCCTCCGAAGGCGAGCGCGGCGCCGACCGCGAGCGCGGCGGCGAGCAGCCATGCCGCGATCACCCGCCATGGACGGCGAGCGGCACCTGCGCCCACAAGGGACAGGGCTTTCGAGAGCATCGGGTCCTCCTGCCATCTACCGGCCACCTCCGCACGGCAGCCACGCAGAGAGGTTCGCGGCAGCGACGCTCGTGGACATCGGCCGGCAGGCCGCGCGTGCGTCCGCCCGCGGAAGGAGAGGCGTCCCGTCCTTTTGACCGATGCGCGGCGCGGCGCACTCCCTAGGCTGAGGACCGTGCTGCGAGACGATCTGAGTGCGCTGTGGACCGAGCCGCGCCCGCCCGGCGCGCCCGGCAGGGTGTGGCGGGACTGGGCGCTGCTCGCCGTGAGCCTGGGCGGCGTCGTGCTGGAGGCCGCGCTGCGCGAGGACGTCGTGTGGCGGCCTGTGGCCGTCGTATTCACCGTGTGGGTCTGCGTGCTGACCCTGTGGCGCCGGACCCGCCCGCTGGCCGTCGTCGTGCTCGGCTTCGGCGCGATGATGGCACTCCAGACAGCCACCCTGGTGGCTGCCCCGCCCGAACCGGTCGGCCTGTACACCGGCCTCGTCGTGCTCGTGCTCGTGTACGCGCTGCCCCGGTGGGGCTCGGGACGCGAGATCGTGCTGGGGAGCGCGGTGATCCTCGCGACCTTCGCGCTGTCCGTCCTCACGGACCGGACTCCTGCCGTCGAACAGGTCGCGGGCTTCGCCTTCCTGTTCCTGCCCGCGTTGATCGGCGCGTCCGTCCGGTTCCGTGCGGGAGCCCGGCAGCGCCAGCTGGACCGGGTGCGCTCCCGCGAGCGAGAACGGCTCGCCCGGGAACTGCACGACACCGTGGCCCATCACGTGTCGGCCATGGTGATCCGCGCCCAGGCCGGCCGGGTGGTCGCGGCCACGGACTCAGTCGCCGCCGTCGAGGCGCTGCTGGGGGTCGAGGAGGAGGGGGCGCGCACGCTGGAGGAGATGCGGGCCATGGTCGCCGCGCTGCGGGACGGCGGGGGCGGCGCCGAGCTGGCGCCCCCGGCCGGCGTGGCCGACCTGGAGCGCCTGGTGCGAGCCCCCGCCGGCCGCCTCCGGGTCGACCTGCGGCTCGACGGCGAGGTCGACACGCTGCCTCCGGCCGTGGACGCGGCGGTCTACCGCATCGTGCAGGAGTCGGTGACCAACGCCATGCGGCACGCGGTCGACGCGACCGGGATCACCGTCCGGGTCACCGGAGAACGGCACCGGGTCCGGGTGACGGTGCGCGACGACGGCCTGCGAACCGGCCGCGGCCGCGACGGGTACGGTCTTGCCGGGCTGCGTGAGCGCGCCGCCCTGCTGGGCGGCCGGCTGGAGGCCGGCCCGGGCGCCGACCGGGGCTGGAGTGTTCAAGCCGAGCTGCCCCGAGGAAGGACGGACAGCGGTGCCCATCCGGGTTCTCGTCGCTGACGACCAGGCGATCATCCGCAACGGGCTGCGGATCATGCTGAACGCCCAGCCCGGCATCGAGGTGGTCGGCGAGGCCGCCGACGGACAACAGGCGGTGAGCCTGGCCCGACAACTGCGCCCCGATGTCTGCCTCTTCGACATCCGGATGCCCCTGCTCGACGGACTGGAGGCCACTCGCCTGATCGCGGGTCCGGGCGTCGCCGATCCGCTGGTCGTGGTCGTGATCACCACCTTCGACCTCGACGAGTACGTCTACGGAGCTCTGCGTGCGGGGGCCCGCGGGTTCCTTCTCAAGGACACGGGGCCGGAGCTTCTGGCGCAGGCCGTCCGGTCGGCTGCCGACGGCGAGGCGCTCATCGCGCCGAGTGTCACCGTGCGGCTGCTGCAGGCGTTCGTCGACGTACCGGGGGGGGGGGGCGCTGTGCGGAAG
>NZ_CBDQZH010000045.1:0-60504 GCF_965341775.1 Streptomyces sp. bgisy159
CCCCCCGTCCCCCCGTGCCGCATCGGCTGTCGGGGTCAGGCCGGGGACTCGTCCGGCGTGGGATGCTCCGCGGTCGGCGGCGCGGCGCCGCGGCGGCCCGTGCCGGCCTCGTCCGTGTCGGGCACGTCCCCGTCCCCACCGTCGGCGGGCGCGTTCTCGTCGGTCTCCTCCAACCGGTCCGGCGCGCCGACCTCCCAGCGGTCGTCGCCCGGGCCGGCCTGCTGGTCCTGCATGTCCCGGGGCACCGGCGCGTCGGCCTGGCCCCCGTTGTCCCGCTCTTCGGCCACGGCGTGCTCCCTTCCTGTCGCGGCCCGGGCGGGTACCCCGCAGGCGGCGGCGCAACCTCACCCCGTGCGCGGTGCCCGCTCCTCCAGCACGGTCTGCCAGGCGGGGGCCGGACCGCCGGGCGGCGGCTCGGGCCGGCGCCCGCCGCGTGCGAAGAAGTCGGCCAGCGGCAGGATCGCGGCACCCACGGTGACCGCGTCCGGCCCGAGCCGGCCCAGCTCGACGGCGACCTTCTCGGCGGGGTGCCGCAGGGCGTACGCGACGGCGTGGCGGCGCACGGCCGACAGGAAGCCGCTGCCGAGCTGGAGTCCGGCCCAGCCGCCGATGAGGATCCGCTCGGGCTGGAAGAGGTTGATCAGGTCGGAGAGGCCGGCACCGAGGTACTCGGCGGTCTCCTCCAGGACCGCCCGGGCGACGGGGTCGGCCTCGCCGCCGCCCTCGGCCGGATGCGCGGCGGCGAGCATCGCCGTCAGGGCCGTCTCCTCGTCCGTCCCCTCGGGCGGCTGCCCGCCCTCCTCGCGCCAGCGGTCGAGGAGGGCCTCGGCCCCCGCGTACGCCTCCAGGCAGCCGAGCGCGCCGCAGCGGCAGCGGCGGCCCCGTACCCGGACGGTGAGATGGCCCCACTCGACGGCCCGCCCGTGCTCCACCTCGGGGGTGACCAGGCAGGCGCCGACACCGGAGCCGAAGAGGACGACGACCGCGTTGCGGGCGCCGCGCCCGCCGCCGAACCACATCTCGGCCTGGCCGAGGGTGCGGGCTCCGTTGTCTATGAAGTACGGCACCGTGCCGGGCAGGGAGGAACTCCCCCTCAGCAGTTCCTCCAGGGGGACGGCGTCCCAGCCGATGGTCTGTCCGTGCACGACCGCACCCCGTTCGGGGGTGCGCTCGACGATGCCGGGGACGCCGATGCCCACGCCGAGCAGCCGTTCCGGGGCGATGCCGGCGGCGTCCAGTACCTCGGCGACGCCGTCGCGGACATGGCCGACGATCCCTTCGACCTCGTAGCGCCGATGGGTCAACGGACGCTGGGCCCGGGCCAGTTCGGTGAGGGTGAGGTCGAAGAGCTCGATCCGCACCCGGGTCTCGCCGACATCGACGCCGATCATGTGGCCGCTGCCCGGCGACACGCGCAGCAGGGTGCGCGGCCGTCCGCCGTCTGAGTCGACGCTGCCGGCCTCCTCGACCAGGCCGTCGGCGACCAGGTCGGCGACGACGTTGCTGACGGAGCCGGAGCTGAGCCCGGTGGCGGGGCCGAGCTCGAAGCGGCTGAGCGGTCCGTCGAAGTAGAGCCGCTGCAGGACGGCCGTGCGGTTGGCCCGCCTGAGATCGCGTACCGTACGCCCGTTGCGCGCCGTCATGTGGCCCCCTTCGCACCCTGTCCGACCTGCAACATACCTCTGCGGGCGAGGTCCGCGCGATGATCCTCCAGCCCTTAGTTCACGGTGTGAGCCAAGAGGTGCCCGGCAGGCCTTCGGGGAGGAAATCCGATGGCTCGCGCCAACGCCTCCTCCCTACGCTGGGAACCCGAACCTAGACCCCCTAGGTTCGGGGAACTACCACGGCACTGGAGGCAACCCCCATGCGCCCGCTCACCGAGCAGGACATCCGCGACTCCTTCGTCAACTGCTCGAAGGGAGAGGCCAAGCGCCTGGCGGTGCCCCGCGACCTGGAGGCACGCCCGTGGGACGATCTGGACTTCCTCGGCTGGCGCGACCCCGGGGCGCCGGACCGGGGCTATCTGGTGACCGAGCGGGAGGGCCGCCCGCTCGGCGTGGCCCTGCGCCACCCGTCCTCGCGGCGCGGGTTCCTGCACCGCAGCCTGTGTTCGCTGTGCCTGACCACCCATCCCGGCGGCGGCGTGTCCCTGATGACCGCGCGCAAGGCCGGCGCGGCCGGCCGCGAGGGCAACTCGGTGGGGCTGTACATGTGCACCGACCTCGCCTGCTCGCTGTACGTACGCGGCAGAAAGGTCCCGCAGTCCGGAGGACGCTTCGAGGAGAGCCTCACCGTGGAGGAGCAGATCGCCCGGACGACGGGCAACCTCTTCGCCTTCCTCGACAAGCTCGACCTCTGACACCCCCGCCGGCACCTGGTCTTTTTCCGCCCCTCGTGAACAATGAAGCATCCCTTGCGGACAGCTCCCGTCCTAGAGGGACGTTCGAGATCACCGGGGACGGGGAACAGGCCACAAGATGCTGGATGTACGTGAGGGATCGGTGTCGCTCGAGCGACTGATGAGGCGGCGTCGGGACCCGGTGGTCGTGCAGACGCTGCGGTCGGCCGTGGCGGCGACGCTGGCCTATGTCGTGGCCCTGCGGCTGTCGCCCGAGGCCGCCCCGCTCACCGCGCCGCTGACCGCGCTGCTGGTCGTCCAGGTCACCCTGTACGCCACGCTCACCAACGGCATCCGCCGGGTCAACGCCGTGGTGGCCGGCGTCTTCGTCGCCATCGCCTTCAGTCTGCTGGTCGGACTGACCTGGTGGAGCCTGGCCCTGCTGATCGTGGCGGCGCTCACCGTCGGCCATCTGGTGCGCGTCGACGAGTACGTGCCCGAGGTGGCGATCAGCGCGATGCTGGTGCTCGGCGTCACCACGGTCGGCGACACGGCGTGGGCCCGGGTGGTGGAGACGCTCATCGGTGCGGTCGTGGGACTCGGCTGCAATCTCCTGCTGGCGCCGCCGGTCTGGGTGGACGAAGCCGGCGAGTCGATCGAGGGACTGGCCCGGCGGGTACGGCAGCTGATGCTGCGGGTCGGCGAGGAGGCCGCCGGGCGGACGCCCGTCGAACGGGCCGCCGCCCGGTTGCACGAGGCACGCCGTCTCGACCACGACATCGTGGAGGTCGACGCGGCCCTGCGGCAGGCCGAGGACAGTCTGCGGCTCAACCCGCGCGTCAAGGAGGGCCTGCTGCACCGGATCGTGCTGCGCACCGGGCTGGACACGCTGGAGATCTGCACGGTCGTGCTGCGGGTGCTCGCCCGCACGTTGACCGACCTCGCCAAGGAGCGCGAACCCGAACCGCTCTTCCCGGCCGAGAGCGGCGCCGCCCTGGAGCAGTTGCTGTCCGAGATCGCCGACGCGGTGGTCAGCTTCTCCGTTCTGGTCACCACCCATGTCAGCCAGAACGCCGACGCGGCGGAGGCGCGGCTGGCCGCCGAGCTGCACCAGGCCGCCACGACCCGCGACAAGCTGGCCCAGCTGCTCACGGAACAGATCCAGCGGGACGACCGCCACTGGCAGCTGCACGGCGCGGTACTGACCGAGGTCAACCGCATCCTGGACGAGCTGGACACCGAGCACCGCTCCCGCCGCCTGCTGGAGGAGCTGGACCGCTACGGACGCGAGCGGCGCTCCCGGCGGCCCCGCCTGACCCGGGCGAGGGAGTGGATTTCCAGCCATCGGTGGCGGAACCGCAAGGCGGCCGCCGGTCGTTCTATGTGAGGTGACGACGGCGGTCCGCTCGTGTGGCGGGCCGTGCGGTCCTCGGGCCGCACGACAGCGAGGGGGTACCGAGGGATGACCGACAGCAGCGTGCGCGTCGACGGGGACACACTGCGACTGCCGGGCGGTGTGGTGGTGCGGTTCGTGCGGACGCTGAGGCTGCCCGAGCAGGGCACCCACCCACTGCCGCCGGGCCTGGGCCAGTTCCCCGTCCGGCGGGTCGGCGACTACCCGGACACCGCGCCGGCCGAGTGGCTGGCGCGCGGCGGCGTGATGCTGCCGGTGTACCTGCGGGAGGCCATGTGGCTGAGTTTCGCGGGCAGCACGGAGCCCGCCGCCCTGCAGGTCGGGGTGGGCAAGGTGTGCGCGGTTTCCGGGAAGCGGTGGCGCGACCGGCTGAGCCGGCGCCCGCAGAACTACGTCGTACTGCCCCGTCAGCCCTGGCTGGACGGCATCAACTCCGGCAAGGGCACCGTGCGCCAGTTCGTGGCGGTGCCGCTGGGCCTGGGAGCGACCGTCGAGGGCCAGGTGACCGGCGAGGAGGTCTGGGGCGGGATCCAGCTGCAGGTGTTCCCGCTGAACGAGCGGAAGCGGGCCGAGTGGCGGAAGGCGGAGCGGCAGCGGGCGATGCGGCGGCCGCAGTTCGGCGGCGGGTACGGCGGTCCGCCGCCCGCCCCGGGCGGGGTGCCGATGCCCGTGGCCGCCGCCGCTCCGGCCGCCGCGCCGAGGGCCGCCGCGATGGGACTCGGAGTCGGCGGTTCGATGCGGCAGGAGGTCTACCAGGACGACCGGTCGCCGAAGGACTGGGCCGAGGAGCCGGCCGGCCGGGTCTTCGTGCACCTGGTGACCCCGCCGGAGTGGCGGCGCATCACCGGCGAGGCCCCGCCGCCCTCCCCCGTGGACCGCGCCGCGTACACGCGGGCGGGGCTGCCCTGGTTCGACTACTACGACCAGGACGGCGAGGACCTCGCCCCCACCGACACGCTGGGCGCGGTCAAGCCGGTCGGCGACTGGCTGGGCGACGACCTGGAGGCCTGGCAGCCGCCGTCCCCCGGCCAGGTGAAGCCGCTCGGGGACGCGCCGGGCAAACCGGTGCAGGACGGCGACTGGTAGGCCCACAGCGGTGATGCGGCTTTGCGCCCCGCGCGCTGCCGCGTCAAGGTGGCTGTCCGGAAGGGGACGACCGCGAGCCGAGGTGCGGACATGACCGGTGGGACACAAGAGGCGGACGCCGGCTGGAGCAGGCGCCGCTTCGTCGGGGCGCTCGGCGCCGCCCTGGCCGCCGGCGGGACGCTCTCCGGGTGCTCCGGGGACGGCGGGGAGGGGAGCCCCGCCTCGCCCGCCACACCGGACGGCTCCACCGGGCCCTCACGGCGGGCGGGTGCCTCGGCGCCGGCACCGTCCGCCACGTCCCGGTCGCCTTCCCGCCGTCCGCTGTACCTCGGCACCTACACCTCCGCCGAGGGCGGCGGCCGGGGCATCGGGACGGCGTCGTACGACCCGGTGTCCGGGCGGATCACCGGGGGTGCCACGGTGGCCGGCGTGGCCGATCCGTCCTATCTCGCCGTACACCCGGACGGCCGGACGCTGTACGCCGTGAACGAGCGGGAGCGCGGGACGGTGACCGCCGTGCGCACGGCAGACCGGAAGGTGCTGGGCAGCAGTGCCACGGGCGGCACGTTCCCGTGCCATCTCTCGGTCCACCCGGGGGGCCGCTGGCTGCTGAGCGCGGACTACGGCTCGGGCAGTGTCGCGGTGCACCGGATCGGCGCCTCCGGTGCGCTCGGCGACCGCACCGACACGGTCACGCATCGCCGGCCCGCGCCCGGGCCCGGGCAGGACGGCCCGCACGCGCACCAGTTCGTCACCGCGCCGGACGGCGGTCATCTCCTCGCCGTCGACCTGGGCACGGACACCGTCTACAGCTACCGGCTGGACGAACGGTCCGGGACCCTGCGCGAGGTGGCGCAGGCCCACGCGCGGCCCGGTGCCGGCCCGCGCCACCTGGTCTTCCACCCGGGCGGCCGGTACGCCTACCTGGCCAACGAGAACGACGACACGGTCACAGTGTGCGCCTACGACCCGGCGACGGGCCGCCTGACGATCGGCGCGCCCCTGTCCACCGGTTCCGGCGAGGGCACCAACTACCCGGCGCAGTTGGTGGTCGCGCCGGACGGCCGGCACGCCTATCTCGCCAACCGGGGCGCGAACACGCTGGCGCGGTACGCGGTGGAGGCGGCCGGGGCCCGGCTGCGGCTGCTGGGGACGGTGCCGGTGGCCGGGGACTTCCCGCGCCACCTGGCGCTGGCCCCGGGCGGGCGGCTGCTGTTCACGGCGAACCAGCGGTCGAGCACGGTCAGCGTCTTCCACGTGGACCCGTCGAGCGGCGGGCTGCGGCTCGCGGGTGAGCCGTTCGCGTCACCCGTCGCCGTCTGCGCGCTGCCGCTGTAGGGCGTGCGGGCAGCCGGCCCGCCCCGCCTGTGCGAGCAGGGCGTGCACCCGCTCGGTGAGCTGGGCGACCCCGTCGGCCGGGGTGTGGAAGGTCAGCCGTACGTCGCCGTGCGCACGGGCGCGTTCTACCCGCAGGGTCAGCCCGTGCCGGTCGACGGCGAGGGGCTGGACGCGGACCGCGCCGTGCAGGCTGTCGGGGCCGACGAGCCGGGTGAGGCGTTCCACGGCGTCGGGGTGGGCGTCGGCGAGGTGGGTCAGCAGACGGGCCTCGGCGCCGGCGAGCGGGTCGGGCGCGGCGGCGGCGAACTCGCCGCGGTCGACGACCACGGCCCCGGTGGGCTGCTTCAGCACGATCCGGGTGGCGTGGAAGGCGAGTCGGCCGTCGTCCTCGGGACGGAACCAGCCGGCGAGCCAGAGCCGGGCGCGGATCCGGGCGCGGACCGGGACCGGCGCGACGTCGGCGAACTCCAGCACGGCGGACGGCTCGCCGCGCGGCGAGCAGAGGGCGGCGGTGCGCAGGGCGCTGTCGTCGGGCACGCCCAGCAGGACGCGGCCGTCCTCGGCGGCGGTGTGCGCGCCGACGAACTCCTCGCGTCCGCCGTCCGCGGTCACCGCGCAGGACCACGCGGTGGCGAGCACGGACCGGGCCCGCTCCGCCGCGGACGGCGCGGCGGTCCATTCCTGGCTGTCACCCATCCCAGAACCTCCTAAGGTAAGCCTTGCCTAACTTATAGGAGATCGCGAGTGCAGCCAACCACCGGGCCGGCCTCGCGCGTCAGGCCAGCACCCCGAGCAGCGCCCGCGCGCACAGGTCCCGCACCTGCTCCCGGGTCAGTTCCGCCGTACGCAGCCACTCCAGGCAGACGGCCGTCGTGAAGGCCAGCCAGCCCCGCACGGCCAGCCGGACGTCCGCCCGCGCCTCGACGGCCGGTCCGAACTCGGGATCGGCGGCCAGGGCCGCGAGGATCTGGCGCTCCTGGGCGGCCAGCGCCCGCCGGTACACCTGACGCACCGTCCGGTCACCGGCGGCGTCCGCCCGGTGGAAGGCGCGGTAGCCGTGCGCGTGGGCCTGGACGTACTCCAGATACGCCTCCAGCCCGGCGGTGAGCTGTTCTCGGACCGGCACGCCCGGCACCGGGGCCGTCATCCGCAGCATCCGGTCGCTCTCGCGCTCCACCACCGCGGCGAAGAAGTCCCGTTTCGTCGGGAAGTAGTGGTACAGCAGTCCGCGTGAGACGCGGGCGATCTCGGCGACCTGCTCGATCCACACCTCGTCGTACGGACTCTCCGAGAAGAGCCGCGCCCCGACCGCCAGAAGCTGCTCACGGCGCTCCTGCGTACTGAGCCGGCGGCGGGTGCGCCCGCCCTCGTTCGCAGCCATGCCCGCACCTTACTTGACGCCGGTTCAACAAGCGCCGCAGACTGGGGCCGCTATTGAACCCGCATACAACAAGCCGCAAGCCGCCGCTGAATCAGGCTCGTTCAAGGGAGATCGCGTCATGGTGGCACCACTTCCGCGGGGGTTCCGCAGCGCCGAGCAGGGCTGGCCCGAACTGCACCGCATACCCCACCCGCCGCACCGGCTGCCGCTGCTCGGCGATGTGCTCGGCACCCACCGCGGCACCCCGGTGCAGGACTCCCTGCGCCACGCCCGGCGGCTCGGGCCGATCTTCCGGCGGCGGGCGTTCGGCAAGGAGTTCGTGTTCGTGTGGGGCGCGGACCTCGCCGCCGACCTCGCGGACGAGACGCGGTTCGCCAAGCACGTCGGGCTCGGCATCGCCAACCTGCGGCCGGTGGTCGGGGACGCGCTGTTCACCGCGTACAACCACGAGCCGAACTGGCAGCTCGCCCACGACGTCCTGGCCCCCGGCTTCAGCCGCGAGGCCATGGCGGGCTACCACCCGATGATGCTGGACGTGGCGCGGCAGCTCACCGACCACTGGGACCGGGCGGCGTCGGCGGGACGTTCCGTGGACGTGCCCGGGGACATGACCAAACTGACCCTGGAGACCATCGCGCGCACCGGGTTCGGGCACGACTTCGGCTCGTTCGAGCGGTCCCGGCCGCACCCCTTCGTGACCGCGATGGTCGGTACGCTCAGCCACGCGCAGCGGCTCAACACCGTGCCCGCGCCCGCCGCGCCGCTGCTGCTGCGCGGCGCGAGCCGCCGCAACGAGGCCGACATCGCCTACCTCGACCGCACCGTGGACGCCCTGGTACGGGCCCGGCGCGAGGGGGACGGGGCCGGCGGAGGCGACCTGCTGGACCGGATGCTGGCGACGGCCCACCCGCGGACCGGCGAGCGGCTGTCCCCCGAGAACGTGCGCCGACAGGTCATCACCTTCCTGGTCGCCGGCCACGAGACCACCTCCGGGGCGCTCTCCTTCGCGCTGCACTACCTCTCCCGCCACCCGGACGTCGCCGCCCGGGCCCGCGCCGAGGTGGAGCGGGTGTGGGGCGGCACCGCCGACCCCGGCTACGAGCAGGTGGCCAGGCTGCGGTACGTACGCCGGGTACTGGACGAGTCGCTGCGGCTGTGGCCGACCGCGCCCGCGTTCGCACGGGAGGCCCGGCGGGACACCGTGCTCGCCGGGCGGCATCCGATGCGGCGGGGCGCCTGGGCGCTGGTGCTGACCCCGATGCTGCACCGGGCACCCGACGTGTGGGGTGAGGACGCCGAGCGGTTCGACCCGGACCGGTTCGAGGCGGCGGCCGTACGCGCCCGGGCGCCGCACACCTTCAAGCCGTTCGGGACCGGGGCGCGGGCCTGCATCGGCCGGCAGTTCGCCCTGCACGAGGCGACGCTGGTGCTGGGCCTGCTGCTGCGCCGCTACGCCTTCCACGCCGACCCCGGCTACCGGCTGCGGGTGACCGAGCGGCTGACCTTGATGCCGGAGGGGCTGCGGCTGCGTCCGCAGCGGCGCCCGCCCGGGACGGACGCGACCGAGCCGGCCCCGGAGACGGTTCGGTCAGGAGCGTCCCGTCCAGTGCGCCGGACGGGAGACTGACGACGGCAGCCGGGTGCCCGCGCTCCCCCGCGCCGCGGTCACCTGCGGCTGAGTCAGGAAGAACGCGCCGCGCAGATCGGCGTCCGTCAGATCGGTGTCCCGCAGATCCGCGCCGATCAGGTCGGCGCCGCGCAGATCGGCCCCGGTGAGGTCCGCGGCGATCAGCAGGGCGCCGCGCAGGTTCGCCCCGCGCAGGTCGGCGCCCTTGAGCCGGGCGCCCATCAGATCCGCGCCCCGCCGATCCTTCTTCCTGCCGCCGGCGCCTGCCCGGGCCAGCTCGCTGACCCGCAGCAGCAGGACGTTGACGTCCTGGCGGTGGGCGGCCACGTCCAGGGCGGCCAGCTCCTCCGGGGTGCCCCGGGTCAGGGCCTCGGTCTCCTCCAGCGCGCGCCGCAACCCGGCGCGCAGCGGACGGGCCGCCGGCAGGGTGAGCGCCTCGGTGAGGTACCACAACAGTTCCTGCAACTGGCGCACCACCGGGAACACGTCGAACACGCGGCGGGCCTCGCCCCGGGGCGCGGTGCGCCAGTCCCGGCCGGCGAAGGTGACCTGCGAGACCTTCTGGCCGGCGCCGAAGCAGTCGTAGACCGTGCACCCCGTGAAGCCGTTCGTCCGCAGCCGCTCGTGGATGCCGCAGCGGTGGTCGTCCCTCAGGTTCGGGCAGGGCGTCCCGGCGTCCTTGTCGAGGGCGAAGTCCGCGGAGCGGGCGAAGGGCAGGGCGACGCAGCACAGTCCGAAGCAGTTCCCGCAGTCACCGCGCAGGTCCGCCCGACCGGTCGTCTGATCTTGCATGTCGTCCAGGATACGGAAGGCCCGGCGGCAAAAACTCACCGCCGGGAACCCGGGCCTGTGGGGGTCCTCTCATCCAGCGGAAAACAACGTCGGCTATCACTGGAGCACAGTCGACGGACGCAGGTGCAGCAGCGACGCTTCGAGGAGACCGCCATGTGCAGCCACCAGCCACCGTGCCCGCCCGCGGACAGCCGCGACCACCTGGCCGCCGTCGTGGTCCGCGCCCGTCCCGAACAGGGCTGGAGCCTGCTGTGCAACGGCACCATCGTCTTCGACGACACCGGTGAGCTGCTGCCCGACGGGCGGACGGTGGGTCGGCCGGCCGTCGCCGGCTGACCCCCCGTCCGGCGCCTCAGCGGCTGAACACCTCGAAGGCGACGGCGGGCCGGCCCCCGAACCGCTCGCCGGCCGCCCGGGTCGTCCCGGACAGGAACCCGCGTGCGTACGCCTCGGGGTCCTCGTCGGTCAACGCCTCGATGTACGTGCGGTGTTCGAGCAGGGAGGCCACGGCGCGCTCCAGGCCGGGCGAGGCGTCCACGGCGTGGGTGGGGGTGGCCGATCCGGCCACGGCGACCCAGCGGACGCCGTTCCAGGGCTCCAGGCCCCGCTCGGTCAGCTCGGGGAAGATCCAGCGGTTGCCGGCGTCGGCGGCCGCGTCCAGGGTCGCGCGGCCGACGGCGACGTGGTCGGGGGTGTTCCACGCGACACCGCCCCAGGTGTCCCGGTGGTTCAGGGTGATCACAAGTTCCGGGCGGTGCCGGCGGATCGCGGCGGCGATGTCGCGGCGCAGAGCGATGCCGTACTCGACGACACCGTCCCGGTGGTCGAGGAACTCCACCTCGGACACGCCCACCACGGCGGCGCTCGCCCGCTGCTCGCGCTCACGCAGCGGTCCGCACGCCTCCGGTGCCAGGGTGTCGATGCCCGCCTCGCCCCGGGTCGCCAGCAGGTAGGCGACCTCCCGGCCGGCGTCGGTCCAGGCGGCGATCGCCGCGGAGCAGCCGTACTCCAGGTCGTCGGGGTGGGCCACGACCGCGAGGGCGCGCCGCCAGTCGTCGGGCAGGGGCCGGAGCTGGTCGGTGATCGGCTCAGTCATGCCTCCAGCCTACGGAGAGGGCGTCCGCCGGGGGCCCGTTGCGCGCCGCCCGGACGCGTCGGCGGCGGGCGCGTCGTGCCCGGCCGCGGCGCCGCCGAGAAGGGCACGCAGCCGGCCCGGGGCGAGACCGGTGTGGTCACGCAGCGCGTGCGTCATGTGGGCCTGGTCGCTGAAGCCGAGGTCCGCGGCGAGTCGGCCCAGGTCGCGTTCGCCGTCCAGGAGGCGGTCCAGCGCGGCCGTGGTCCGCAGGTGGGCGCGGTGTCCGGCGAGGGTGGTGCCGGTGCGGGCGCGGAAGACCCGGCTGAGGTGGAAGGGCGAGCAGCCGAGCAGCGCGGAAAGGCGCGTCAGGCTGAGGGTGCGATCGGCGGCCAGGGCCTCGCGCGCCTCGTCGGCGAGCCGGCGCCGGGCCCGGTCCGTCGCGGGTGAGCCGGCGGCGACCCGGTCGGGCGCGAGGGCGGAGAACACCCGGCCTGTGAGGGCCAGGACCCGCTCCTCGACGGCGAACGGGTCGGGCGCGTGGCGGGCGGCGGCCAGCAGCGCGCGATGGCCGAGGGTGAGGGCGGGCGTGGTGAACACCAGGCCCTGCGGGATCACGGGGTCGCCGCCGAGGAGGTCGGCCACGGCGGGCTCCGAGACGACGATCTCGGTGTAGGTGTCGGCGCCGGCGGGGTGCGCGAACTGCTGCTCCCCGCCGAGCCGTTCGACGAAGACGGTGGTGGGGTCCATCAGCTGCTCCACCCCCTCGACGCGGGCCCGCACCACCCCGTGGCGCACCAGGACGAGCCCGAAGACCGGCGCGGGCCCCGGCTCGGTCCAGCCGGGGGGCGGATCCCCGCAGTACACGTCGGCGAGGGACGCGGCGTCCCCGTTCAGCAGTGTCCGGCGTGCCACGGCCATCGCGCCCACTCCCCCGGGGTTGCCCGGCCCTCGTCCCATCGGGCAAGAAGTTACAAGAGCGGGGGTTCCCGGGACAGGCACGCTTCTTCCTGTCATCAGCTCGTCGGCCGACCGGGAGGCCCCGCGGTGCGTGTGTCACGTCGGAACGTCCTCAGAGGTTCCACCGCCGCCCTGGGCGCGGCCGCGCTGCCCGCCTGGGCCGTGCCCCGCCGCTCGGGCGCGTTGGAGGTGCTGCCGCTGCTCGACGCCGCGGGACCGTTCCCGTTGCCGGCGCACCAGGCGTTCCCCGGCGTGGACGACGGCGACTGGGCGCGGGCCGAGCGGGTCGACCCGGGGGCGTTCGGCCCGGACGACGTGTGGCGGCCGGCCTTCCGCTGCTTCGCGGTACGCCGGCCCGGCGGCCGGGTCACCCTGGTCGACACGGGGGTCGGGCCGGCGGGCAGCCCGGCGTCGGGCTGGGCCCCCACGCCCGGTGAGCTGCCCGCCCGGCTGGCGCGGGCGGGGATCGGCGTCACGGACGTGGAGGCGGTCGTCCTCACCCATCTGCACTCCGACCACTACGGCTGGTCGGTGCTGCCCGACGGCGCCCCCGTCTTCCCCGCTGCCCGTTACCTGGTGCAGCGGGTGGAGGTGTCGGGGCTGCCCGCGGACGACCCGGCGCGGTCTTACGTGGTCGAGCCGCTGCGCGGGGCGGGGCTGCTCGCAGAGGTCGACGGGCGGTGCCGGGTACGCGGGCGCGGCGGGGCGCTGACCCTCGTACCGACGCCGGGGCACACCCCGGGCCACCAGTCGGTGCTGGTCGAGGGCGGCCGGGAGGAGGTGTGGATCACCGGTGACGTGCTGGTGCACGCCGTGCAGCTGGTGGCGCCGGGGACGGCGTACCGCTACGAGGCGGACCCCGGGCAGGCCCGCCGCAGCCGCCTGGCCCTGCTGGCCTCGGCGCGCCGCCGGCGCGCCTCACTGGCGACCTGTCACCTCCACCGGCCCTTCGTCACGGTGGGCTGAGTCGTCCGTGCCGCCCGCCGACGGGGGTGGCGGGCGGCACGGGCTCACACCTCGTCGCGGACGAGGGCCAGCAACCGGTCCAGGACGCGAGGTCCGCCGGTCCGGACTCCGTCGTGCTCGTACTCGTCCGTGACCCAGGTGCGCAGGCCCCGGACGGAACGGGCCGTGCGCAGGGAGTGGGCGGTGTCGACGTACATGTCGTCGTGGTAGATCGCTGCCGCGACGGGCACCTCGTTCGCGGCGAGGCGTGCCCGGTCGTAGAGGGGGGTCCAGCCGGTGTGGGCGGCGAGGCGGTCGGCGGTGTCGCGCAGGGGGCGCAGGGCGGGGTCGCAGTCGAACATCCACGGGTGGACGGTCTCGCCGGTGAAGAGCACGGGTCCGTCGCCGGCGAGGGCCTTGGCCGCGTCGAACCGCGGGAACTCGGCGCGGATCCGCTCGGCGGACCAGTCGGTGGGTCGCCCGTCCTGGCCGTAGATCGCCTCGTGGACGAGCGCGTAGAGGGGGTGGCCGGCGTACGACAGCAGGCTCCGCACCTGTTCCTGGAAGGCGTCGGAGAGTTCGGGGCCGCGCGGGGTGGTCACGAAGGCCTCTTCGAGGAGGTGGTGCAGTCGGTGGCTGCCGTCGGCCCCGCCGAGCAGGATGCCGAGGGACTGGAAGGCCTCGGCGGTGAGGCGGTAGCCGCCCGGGAGGGTGACGTCGCGGCCGAGCAGGTGGTCGGCGATACGGCGGGCCCGCTCGACGTCCTGCGGGTAGCGGGCGTAGTGCGCGGCGACCTTGCGTTCGACGCGCGGGTAGGCGGCGCGGTACACGTCGTCGGCGTGGGCGTCGAGGGAGGGCAGGCCGCCGGTGATGAGGGCGGCGGTGAGGGCTTCGGGGGCCCTTGACAGGTATGTCACCGTGCAGAAGCCGCCGAAGCTCTGGCCGAGGACGGTCCAGGGGGCGCCGCCGGTCACCTCGCGGCGGATCAGCTCGCAGTCCTCGACGATGGAGTCGGCGCGGAACCGGGTGAGGTAGGCGGCCTGTTCGGCGGGGCCGCCGCGCAGCGGGAGCGTCTGGCGGCCCGCGGGGGTGGAGTGGCCGGTGCCGCGCTGGTCGAGGAGGAGGACGCGGAACTCCCGCAGGGCGCGGCCGAGCCAGGCCTGCCGGCCGATGAACCGGTTGGCGCCGAATCCGGGGCCGCCCTGGAGGTAGAGCAGCCAGGGCAGGTTCTGGTCGGCCTTGTCGCTTGCGACGACCTCGCGGGCGTACAGTCCGATCGTCTCCCCGGCCGGGTCGTCGTGGTCGAGGGGGACGGTGAAGCGGCGGTCGGTGAGGACGACGCCGGGCTGGCGGTAGGTCGCGGTCAACGGGGCTCCCGGAGCGGTGGGTGGGCAGGCCGCGTCCCAGTTCAGCACAGGCGCCGGACGGGAGCGGTCCGGGGAGTTCCGCCGCGTGCGCCGCCCGGCGGCCGAGCGCGACGGACGGGCGCGACGGACGGGTACACCGGATGGGCGCGGTGCCGGGGAACCGCTGACCGGGCGCCGGGACCTGTCAGCGCGCGGAGAGGCTGGAGTGGCGGACCACCAGTTCCGGCTGGAGCACCACCCGCCGGTGTTCGTGCGGCCGCTTGCCCTCCCCCTCCTCGGTCTCCTCCAGGAGCAGTTCCGCGGCCAGGGCGCCCATGGTGACGGCCGGCTGGCGGACGGAGGTGAGCGGGACGGCCGCCGCGGCGGCGAACTCGATGTCGTCGTAGCCGACGATGGCGAGGTCCTCGGGGACGCCGACGCCGGCCGCGTACATGGCCTGGAGCACGCCGAGGGCGAGCAGGTCGTTGGCGCAGAACACGGCGGTGGGGCGGTCGGCGAGGCCGAGGAGGCGGGCGCCGGCGTCCCGGCCGGCGGCGACGTCGAGGCGTTCGGTGGGCAGTTCCCGCAGGTGCTCGGGGCCGAGACCGGCCTCGGCGAGCGCGTTCAGGGCGCCGGTGCGGCGGTCGCGGACCTGGTTGAAGCCGGGCGGTCCGCTGACGTACGCGAGGGAGCGGTGCCCGGCGTCGAGGAGGTGCCGCACGGCGAGGGCGCCGCCGGCGACGTCGTCCACGGACACCGAGCACTCGGTGGTGCCCTCGGCGACCCGGTCGACCAGCACGAAGGGGATGCCGTGCCGACGGAAGGAGTCGATGTTGCGGCCGGTGGCGTCGGCCGGGGTGAGCAGCACACCGCGCACCCGCTGCTCGGCGAAGAGGGAGAGGTACTCGGCCTCCTCGCTGACGCTCTCGGCGCTGTTGCAGACCATCACGCCGAGCCCGGCCTCGCGGGCGGCCCGCTCGGCGCCACGGGCGACGTCCACGAAGAAGGGGTTGCCCATGTCGAGGACCAGCAGTCCCATGATGCGGCTGCGGCCGGCGCGCAGCTGGCGGGCGGACTCGCTGCGGACGTAGCCGAGCCGGTCTATCGCGGACTGCACGCGGGCCCGGGTCTCGGTGGCGACGGTGTCCGGGCGGTTGATGACGTTGGACACCGTGCCGACGGACACTCCGGCGGCGCGGGCGACGTCCTTGATACCCACCGACTGGGCCATCGGGCAGGGACCTCCGGGGGGACGAGGGGCGACAGGACGAGCCTCACATTACCGTCGGGCCGCCCCACAACGGCTGGGTCAGGCGGGCAGGCGGAAGTTCAGCGAGCGCAGCGCCGAGGGCGTGATGCCGCCGGACTTCTCCTGGTACATGATCGACAGGAAGTTGTCCTGCCGGATCCGGGTCTCGTCGATCACGACCTCGCCGAAGGCGTCGAGTCCGGCGCTCACCCCGTCGTAGAGCATCGCCCAGTCGGTGTGTCCCGAGGCCGCGGAGGCGGCGGCGATCCGGCAGTACGGGAAGATCGCGTAGGCGTTGTCGTACCTGTCGAGGATCAGCTTGGTGCGCTGGCTGGAGTCGAGCGGGACCGGGATCTCGGTCTTCCGCCAGGTGCCGGCGGCGGTCTTGCGGAGGTGGAAGGCGCGGCCGTTCCTGGTGCGGTCGGCGACGTAGTTCGTGGTGCACTGGCCGAAGCGGCCGGGGACGTAGGAGATGATCCCGTGCGGGCGGCCGGCGGAGTCGGTGAACTGGCTCTCCTGGTTCATCAGGGAGTGGTCCGGGTCGAGCGGGTCCACCACCAGGCCGCCGTCGGTGACGGAGACCTTGTCGGAGCTGCCGGTGACGCCGACCACGGTGCCGGCGTCGTTGCGCCAGGTGCGGCCGCGGTCGTCGGAGTAGACGTAGCCGGTGTCGTGGTTGGTGATGCCGCCGCCGGAGCACATCACGGCGCCGTTCTGCTCGCGCCAGGTGAACAGAGCGTGCAGCCGGCCGTCCGCGTCGTAGTCGATGCCGTGCAGGTACATGTTGCGGGCCGTGCTGGAGCCGTGCTCGCCGGTGTAGGTGCCGGTGGAGCCGGTCCACTCGCCCAGGTCGGTCCAGGAGGTGCCGTCGTACTCGGCGAGGGCGCACCGGCCGTTGCCCGAGACGTCGACGCGGTAGCTGAGCTGGAGCCTGCCCTCGGGCGTGGAGACGAACTGCGGGTAGGTGAACCGGGAGGTGAGGGCGAGCCCGTCGAGCGTGGACTGCGGGGCGCCGAAGCGGGCGGCGGTCCAGGTGAAGGCGCCCGGGTCGTCCATCAGCCCGGCGACGGACTTGACGTAGGTGAAGCCGTCGCTGTGCGAGTCCATGTTCAGGTGGAGCCGCCCGTCGGCCTTCGAGACGCCCATGGAGATGACGTTGTGGGAGTCGTCGTAGCGCAGGGTGTGGCCGACCTCGACGGTCTCCCAGGTGGAGGCGGGGAACCTGCGCCGGCCGACGACGGCGTTGCGGTCGGCGGTGTACCAGACGGCGTACTGGTGGCCGTTGTGGGTGAGCAGGCCGTTCTTCTGGAAGGAGTTGTTGTTGACCAGGCCGTCGTAGGACACGAAATACAGGGCATGGCTGTCGAGGAGGGTGCTGCCGGTCAGGGTGACCGACGGGCCGGGGGCGGCGGCGCGGGCGGTGCCGTCGGCGAGCGCGGGGCCGGCCGCGGCACCGGCGAGCGCGGCGCCCAGCAACGTACGTCTCTTCATCTCGGGTGACTCCGTCGTCGGCGAGGTGCGGGGAGGGGGGACGTGCGGTTCAGGCGAGGTGGAACACCTCGGTGAGGGGCTTCATGGCCTCGTCGGGCCGGGCGCCGTCCAGTGACTCGAAGAACGGCGCCATCTCGGCCTGCCAGCGGGTGTTGACGTCGGTGGCCTCCATGCCGGTCACGGCGGCCCGGAAGTCCTCGGTCTCCAGGTAGCCGACGAGCAGGCCGTCCTCGCGCAGGAACAGCGAGTAGTTGTGCCAGCCGGTGGCCCGCAGGGCGTCGAGCATCTCGGGCCACACGGCGGCGTGCCGTTCGCGGTACTCGTCGAGGCGGTCCGCCCGGACCTTCAGCAGGAAGCACACGCGCTGCATCAACAAACCCTCCGGGGACTAGAAGGACCAGAAGGACTAGAAGTCGAACTGGTCGATGTTCTTCGCGTCGAACACGGTCGGCTTGCCGAGGCTGATCACGCCGTCCTTGCCGATGGTGTACGTGGTGCCGTCGGCCTCGAAGGCCTCGCCCTCCTTGCCGGTGATCTGCCCGGAGACGAGGGCGACGGCGGCGCGGGCGGCGAGGTCGCCGAGCTTGGCCGGGTCCCACAGTTCGAAGGCGTCGACGGTGCCGTCCTTGACGTACTTGCGCATGTCGTTGGGGGTGCCGAGGCCGGTCAGCTTGACCTTGCCCTTGTAGGTGGAGCCCGACAGGTACTGGGCGGCGGCCTTGATGCCGACGGTGGTCGGGGAGATGATCCCCTTCAGGTTCGGGAACTGCTGGAGCAGGCCCTGGGTCTGCTGGAAGGACTGCTGGGCGTCGTCGTTGCCGTATGCGACCTTGACCAGCTTGACGTCCTTGTACTTCGGGTCCTTCAGCTCCTCCTTCATGTAGTCGATCCAGATGTTCTGGTTGGTCGCGGTCTGGGCGGCGGACAGGATCGCGATCTCGCCCTTGTAGCCGATCTGCTCGGCGAGCAGCTGCACCTCGGTGCGGCCGAGGTCCTCGGCGGACGCCTGGGAGACGAAGGCGTTGCGGCACTCGGGCTTGGTGTCGGAGTCGTAGGTGACGACCTTGATGCCGTTGCTCATGGCCTGCTTCAGCGCGGTGCACAGCGCGCCCGGGTCCTGCGCGGACACGGCGATCGCGTCGACCTGCTGCTGGGTGAGGGTGTTGACGTACGAGACCTGGCCGGAGGTGTCGGTCGCGCTGGACGGGCCGACCTCCTTGTAGCTGGAGCCCAGCTCCGTCAGGGCCTTCTCGCCGCCCTGGTCGGCGGAGGTGAAGTAGGGGTTGTTGACCTGCTTGGGCAGGAAGCCGACGGTGAGGCCCTTCTTCAGCTCGGCACCGGGGTCGGCGGTGGCCCCGGAGTTCGCCGCGCCGGTGCTCTCGTTCTTCACGTCCTCCTTGGTGGTGCCGCCGCAGGCGGTGGCGGCGAGGGCGAGGGAGGAGACGGCTGCGAGGGCCGCGCAGGCACGGCGGAGGGAGGACTGGCGCATGGCTGGGGTTCCTTCGGGACGAGGGGAGCTGAGCGAGGGGAGGGTCACGACGTGGACGTGGAGGCGGACGCGGCCTTGCGGCCGGCCCGGGCGACGTGGATCCGGCGCGCGACCCGGGGGCCGAGCACGGACAGGACGAGCAGGACGCCGGTGACGACGATCTGCGACTGGGCGGAGACGTCCTGGAGGCTCATCACGTTCTGGAGCGCTCCGAGGAGGAACACACCGGCGACGGCGCCGCCCAGCGTGCCTTTGCCGCCGTCGAAGTCGATGCCGCCGAGCAGCACAGCGGCGACGACGGAGAGTTCCAGGCCGGTCGCGTTGTCGTAGCGGGCGCTGGCGTAGTGCAGCGCCCAGAAGACGCCGGTCAGGGAGGCCATCAGACCGGTCGCGGTGAACAGGATCAGCTTGTGTCGCTTGACCCGGATGCCGGCGAACCGGGCCGCCTCCTCGTTGGCGCCGATGGCGAACAGCGACCGGCCGAACGGGGTGGCGTGCAGGGCGACGACGGCCAGGGCGAGCAGGACGAGGAAGGGCAGGAAGGCCTGGGGCAGGAAGCTGTCGCCGACGCGTCCGGACGCGAAGGTGAGGTACCGGGTGGGGAAGTCGGTGACGGCGTCCGAGCCGAGCACGATCTGCGCGATGCCCCGGTAGGCGGCGAGGGTGCCGATGGTGACGGCGAGGGAGGGCAGTCCGAGCCGGGTCACCAGCAGCCCGTTGACCAGGCCGCACACCACGCCGAGCAGCAGGCACAGCGGGATGATCGTCTCGATGGTCATGCCCTGGTTCCACAGGGCGCCCATCACGGCGCCGGACAGCCCGGCGGTGGAGGCGACGGAGAGGTCGATCTCACCGGAGACCACGAGCAGGGTCATCGGCAGGGCGATCAGCGCGATCGGCAGGGTGTTGCCGATCAGGAACGACAGGTTGAGGCCGTTGCCGAAGCCGTCGACGAAGCCGAAGGAGAGGAGGAGGACGACGATCAGGAGGGCGCCGACGACCGTGTCCCAGCGGACGGCGCGCGTCAGGGGCTCAGGCATGGCGGGCGTTCCTCTTCTTCAGGGCGGTGGCCACGCGCAGGGCGACGATCCGGTCGACCGCGATGGCGAGGACGAGCAGGATGCCGTTGATGGCGAGGACCCACACGGAGCTGACGCCGAGGGCGGGCAGCACGCTGTTGACGGAGGTCAGCAGCAGGGCGCCGAGAGCCGCCCCGTGGACGCTGCCGGAACCGCCGGTGAAGACGACGCCGCCGACGACGACCGCGCTGACGACGGTGAGTTCGTAGCCGTTGCCGGTGCTGGAGTCGACGTTGCCGAACCGGGCCAGGTAGAGCGCGCCGGCGAGGCCGGCGAGGCCGCCGCAGAAGGTGTACGCGGCGAGGATCCGCTTGCGTACGGGGATGCCGGCGAGCCGGGCGGCCTCCGGGTTGGAGCCGAGGGCGTAGAGTTCGCGGCCGCTGCGGTACTGCTTGAGGTAGGAGGCGGTGGCGACCAGGACGGCGAGGGCGAGCAGGGCGAGGTAGGGCACCGCTCCGATACCGCCGGAACCGAAGTCGACGAAGCCGCCGGGCAGGTCGGCCGCGGTGATCTGCCGGGAGCCGACCCAGATGGAGTCGATACCGCGGATGATGTAGAGCGTGCCGAGGGTGACGACGAGGGCGGGCACCTGCCCGAAGCTGACCAGTGCGCCGTTGAGGAGGCCGAAGCCGACGCCCAGCAGGACGGCGAGGAGGACCGCCACGACCGGGTCTCCGCCGTTGTCGAGGCAGAGGCCGGCGGCGAAGGCGCTGATGCCCAGCGTGGAGCCGACCGACAGGTCGACGTTGCGGGTGATGACGACCAGGGACTGACCGGTGGCGACGAGGACCAGGATGGTCGCGTTGAGCAGCAGGTCCTTGATGCCCTGGGCGGACAGGAAGTCGCTGTTGCCGGCCTGGGTGACGGCGATCATCACGAGGAACACGGCCAGGATGGCGAGTTCGCGCATCCTGAGGACGCAGTCGACGAGCCGGGTGCCGCCGGACTCGGCCGGTTCGGTCACGGGGGCCTCCTGGGGGGTGGTGGCCGTCATGCGGCCCTCCCGGTGGCTGCGGCCATCACGGTTTCCTCGGTGGCTTCGGAGCGGGAGATCTCGGCGGTGAGCCGGCCCTCGTGCATCACCAGCACGCGGTCGGCCATGCCGAGGATCTCGGGCAGGTCGGAGGAGATCATCAGGACGGCGACGCCGTCGGCGGCCAGTTGACCGAGCAGGCGGTGCACCTCGGCCTTGGTGCCGACGTCGATGCCGCGGGTGGGCTCGTCGACGATGAGCACCTTGGGGCCGGTGGCCAGCCACTTGGCGAGGACGACCTTCTGCTGGTTGCCGCCGGACAGGGTGGCGACGGTGTCGGCGATCCGGGCGTACTTGACCTGGAGTCTGACGGTCCAGTCGAGGGAGCGGCTGCGTTCGGCGCCGCGGTCCATCAGCCCGGCCCGGACGGTGGTACGGAGTCCGGTGAGACCGATGTTGCGTTCGATGGACATGTCCATCACCAGGCCCTGGGCGCGCCGGTCCTCGGGAACGAGGGCGATGCCCGCGGCCATGGCGGTGGAGGGTGCCCCGTTGGTCAGCCCGCGGCCCTCGACCTCCACTTCCCCGGCGTCCCAGCGGTCGATGCCGAACACGGCTCGGGCGACCTCGGTGCGTCCGGCGCCGACCAGGCCGGCGAGGCCGACGATCTCGCCGTGGCGGACGTCGAAGGAGACGTCGGTGAAGACGCCCTCCCTGGTCAGCCGGCGCACGCTGAGCGCCACCGGGCCGGGGGTGACGTCCTGCTTGGGGTAGAGCTCGTCGAGGTCACGGCCGACCATCCGGCGGACCAGGTCGTCCTCGGTCATGCCGGCGAGGGGTTCACTGGCGATCCGTGCCCCGTCGCGCAGGGTCGTCACCCGCCGGCCGATCTCGAAGATCTCCTCAAGCCGGTGGGAGATGAACAGCACCGCGGCGCCCTGGTCGCGCAGGGTGCGCACGACGCCGAAGAGGCGGGCCACCTCGCTGCCGGTGAGGGCGGCGGTCGGCTCGTCCATGATCAGCACGCGGGCGTCGAAGGAGAGCGCCTTGGCGATCTCCACGATCTGCTGGTCGGCGATGGACAGGCCGCGCGCGGGCCGGTCGGGGTCGAGGGCGACGCCGAGGCGGGCCATCAGGGCGGCGGTGGCGGCGTGGGTGGCCTTGTGGTCGATGCGGCCGAGCGATCGCCTGGGCTGCCGGCCCATGTAGATGTTCTCGGCGATCGACAGGTCGGGGAAGAGCGTGGGCTCCTGGTAGATCACGGCGATGCCGGCGTCGCGTGCGTCGCCGGGGCCGTGGAAGACGACGGGTTCGCCGTCGAGGAGCACCTGGCCGGCGTCCGGCCGGTGCACCCCGGCGAGCGTTTTGATCAGGGTCGACTTGCCCGCGCCGTTCTCTCCGGCGAGAGCGTGCACCTCGCCGGCGAACAGCTCCAGACAGACGCCTTTGAGGGCGCGTACGGCCCCGAACGACTTGGCGACGTCCTTGAGCGCCAGCACCGGGGCCGGTCCCGCGTCGGACGGGTGGGTCATGGAGGACTCCTCGACGGCGCCGGCGGCGGGGCCGACCGAACGCCGTGAAAGGTTTCAACGGGATGGCCGGGACGTTAGGCACGCCAGCCATGTCACGTCAATGGGTCCGCCTCGAAAAGTTTTCGATAGGCCAAGGTCACGCCTCGGTTACGGAGAGCTTCCCTGGACAGGGGGGTTGACACTCCCCCAGCAGCCTCATAGCTTCCCCTTCTGAATCGTTTCATAGAAAGCGTGACCGACCGATGCCACAGGAGCCGGAAGTGACCGACCTCGCCGCGGTGAAGGCCGCGCTCAAGACCCAGGCCGTCGAAACACCGTCGTGGGCGTACGGGAACTCGGGGACCCGGTTCAAGGTGTTCGCGCAGCCCGGTGTGCCGCGGACTCCGCAGGAGAAGCTGGCGGACGCCGCCAAGGTGCACGAGTTCACCGGGGTGGCGCCGACCGTGGCGCTGCACATCCCCTGGGACAGGGTGGACGGCGCCGACGGATACGCGCGGCTCGCGAAGTTCGCCGAGGAGCGGGGGGTGAAGCTGGGAGCGATCAACTCCAACACCTTCCAGGACGACGCGTACCGGCTGGGCAGCATCTGCCACCCGGACGCGGGGGTGCGGCGCAAGGCCGTCGGCCATCTGCTGGAGTGCGTCGACATCATGGACGCGACGGGCTCGCGCGACCTGAAGCTGTGGTTCGCGGACGGCACGAACTACCCCGGCCAGGACGATGTCCGCGCCCGGCAGGACCGGCTGACCGAGGGCCTGGCCCAGGTGTACGAGCGGCTCGGGGACGGGCAGCGGATGCTGCTGGAGTACAAGTTCTTCGAGCCGGCGTTCTACACCACCGACGTCCCGGACTGGGGCACGGCGTACGCGCACTGCCTGAAGCTGGGCGAGAAGGCGCAGGTCGTGGTGGACACCGGGCACCACGCGCCCGGCACCAACATCGAGTTCATCGTCGCCACGCTGCTGCGGGAGGGGAAGCTCGGCGGGTTCGACTTCAACTCGCGGTTCTACGCGGACGACGACCTCATGGTGGGGGCGGCGGACCCGTTCCAGCTGTTCCGGATCATGTACGAGGTGGTGCGCGGCGGCGGGCTCGGCCCGGACGTCGCCTTCATGCTCGACCAGTGCCACAACATCGAGGCGAAGATCCCCGCGATCATCCGGTCCGTGATGAACGTCCAGGAGGCCACCGCCAAGGCGCTGCTGGTGGACCGGGCGGCGCTCGGTGCCGCGCAGGCTTCCGGGGACGTGCTCGCGGCGAACGGGGTGCTGATGGACGCGTACAACACCGACGTGCGGCCGTTGCTCCGTGAGGTGCGGGAGGAGATGGGACTGGACCCCGAGCCGATGGCGGCGTACGCGCGGTCGGGGTGGGCCGAGCGGATCGTGGCCGAGCGGGTCGGTGGGGAGCAGGCCGGGTGGGGGGCGTAGGTCTGCCGGGTTCCGTCCGCCGCGGGGGCGGGTCGTTCGTGGTCGATCGCGCGTTTCCCCGCACCCCTGCCGAGCTCACCGTCTGTCGATAAGGAACTGGAATGGCTGTTCATCCTGAAGCCGCTGCCCTGCTCGCCCGGTCACACCGGCTCGGTGCCGATCCGCGCAACACCAACTACGCCGGCGGCAACGCCTCGGCGAAAGGTGTCGACACGGACCCGGTGACCGGCGGGGAAGTGGAACTGATGTGGGTCAAGGGGTCCGGCGGGGACCTCGGGACGCTGACCGAGGCGGGGCTGGCCGTGCTGCGGCTGGACCGGCTGCGGGCCCTGCGGGAGGTGTACCCGGGGGTGGAGCGCGAGGACGAGATGGTCGCCGCGTTCGACTACTGCCTGCACGGCAAGGGCGGAGCCGCGCCGTCCATCGACACCGCGATGCACGGGCTCGTGGACGCCGCGCACGTCGACCATCTGCACCCGGACTCCGGGATCGCGCTCGCCTGTGCGGCCGACGGGGAGAAGCTGACCGCCGAGTGCTTCGGCGACACCGTGGTGTGGGTGCCCTGGCGGCGGCCCGGATTCCAGCTGGGGCTGGACATCGCCGCCGTGAAGGTTGCGAACCCGCGGGCGATCGGGTGCGTCCTCGGCGGTCACGGCATCACCGCCTGGGGCGACACGGCCGAGGAGTGCGAGCGCAACTCGCTGCACATCATCCGGACCGCGGAGGCCTTCCTGGCGGAGAAGGGGAGGCCCGAACCCTTCGGACCCGTGGTCGAGGGGTACGGGGCGCTGCCCGCGGACGAACGGCGGGAGCGGGCCGCGGCCCTCGCCCCGTACGTCCGGGCGATCGCCTCGCAGGACCGGCCGCAGGTCGGGCACTTCACCGACTCCGACGTCGTCCTCGACTTCGTCGCCCGCGCCGAGCACCCCCGGCTCGCCGCGCTCGGCACCTCCTGCCCGGACCACTTCCTGCGCACCAAGGTGCGGCCGCTGGTGCTGGACCTGCCGCCGTCCGCGCCGCTGGAGGAGGCCGTGGCGCGGCTGAGGGAGCTGCACGCCGAGTACCGCGAGGAGTACGCCGCGTACTACGCGCGGCACGCCGGGCCGGACTCCCCCGCCATGCGCGGCGCCGACCCGGCGATCGTGCTGGTCCCGGGGGTCGGCATGTTCTCCTTCGGCAAGGACAAGCAGACCGCGCGGGTGGCCGGCGAGTTCTACGTCAACGCCGTCAACGTGATGCGCGGCGCCGAGGCCGTCTCGGCGTACGCGCCGATCGAGGAGGCCGAGAAGTTCCGGATCGAGTACTGGTCGCTGGAGGAGGCCAAGCTGCGGCGGCTGCCGCGGCCCAAGCCGCTGGCGACCCGGGTGGCGCTGGTCACCGGCGCGGGCAGCGGTATCGGCAGGGCCATCGCGCACCGGCTGGCCGCCGAGGGCGCGTGCGTCGTCGTCGCCGACCTGAACGGCGACGGCGCCGCCGCGGTCGCCGAGGAGCTGGGCGGCCCGGACAGGGCGGTCGCGGTGACCGTCGACGTCACCTCGGAGGAGCAGATCGCCGACGCCTTCAAGGCGGCCGTACTGGCCTTCGGCGGGGTCGACCTGGTGGTCAACAACGCCGGCATCTCCATCTCCAGGCCGCTGCTGGAGACGTCGGTCCGGGACTGGGACCTCCAGCACGACATCATGGCGCGCGGCTCCTTCCTGGTGTCGCGCGAGGCGGCCCGGGTGATGACCGCCCAGGGCCTCGGCGGCGACCTCGTCTACATCGCCTCGAAGAACGCCGTCTTCGCCGGCCCGAACAACATCGCGTACTCCGCCACCAAGGCCGACCAGGCCCACCAGGTGCGGCTGCTGGCCGCCGAGCTGGGTGAGCACGGCATCCGCGTCAACGGCGTCAACCCCGACGGCGTGGTGCGCGGGTCGGGGATCTTCGCCGGCGGCTGGGGCGCCCAGCGGGCGGCGACGTACGGGATAGAGGAGGAGAAGCTCGGCGAGTTCTACGCCCAGCGGACCATCCTCAAGCGCGAGGTGCTGCCCGAGCACGTGGCGAACGCGGTGTTCGCGCTCACCGGCGGGGACCTGACCCACACCACCGGGCTGCACATCCCGGTCGACGCCGGCGTCGCCGCCGCCTTCCTGCGGTGAGCGGCCGGGTGCGGGCCTGCGCCGCCGTCGACCTCGGCGCCTCCAGCGGGCGCGTGATGGTCGGGCGGGTGAGCCGCGACTCGCTGGAGCTGGTGGAGGCGCACCGGTTCGCCAACCGGCCGGTGCGGCTGCCGGAGGGGCTGCGGTGGGACGTCCTCGGCCTGTACGCGGGGGTGCTGGACGGGCTGCGCGCCGCCGGCCGGGTGGACTCCGTGGGCATCGACAGCTGGGCCGTGGACCACGGCCTGCTCGACGCCGACGGGACGCTGCTGGGCAACCCGGTGCACTACCGGGACTCCCGGACCGACGGTGTCCCGGAGAAGGTGTGGGCGAGCGTGCCGCCGGAGGAGCTGTACGCGGCGACCGGGCTGCAGTACGCGCCGTTCAACACGCTGTACCAGCTGGTGGCGGCCCGGGAGAGCGGGCAGCTCGGGCAGGCCCGGCGGGTCCTGCTGATCCCCGACCTGCTGTCGTACTGGCTCACCGGGGAGTACGGCACGGAGCTGACCAACGCCTCCACCACGCAGCTGGTCGACCCGCGCACCCGGGACTGGGCGTACGGCCTCGCCGCGCGGGCCGGCGTCGACCTGGACCTGTTCCCGCCGCTGCGGCTGCCCGGCGACCCGGCGGGGCTGCTGCGGCCCGGGGTGCTGGAGGAGACCGGGCTGACCGGTCCGGTGCCGGTGACGGCGGTCGCCTCGCACGACACCGCGTCGGCGGTCGCCGCCGTCCCGGCGGCCGGCGAGCGGTTCGCGTACATCTGCACCGGCACCTGGTCGCTGGCCGGTCTCGAACTGGCCGCGCCGGTGCTCACCGAGGAGAGCCGGGCCGCCAACTTCACCAACGAGCTGGGGCTGGACGGCACGGTCCGCTACCTGCGCAACATCATGGGCCTGTGGCTGCTCCAGGAGTGCGTACGGGCCTGGGGCGACCCGGACCTGGGCGGGCTGCTGCGGGAGGCGGCGGCGGTTCCGGCGCTACGGTCGGTGGTGGACGCGGGCGACGCCGCGTTCCTCGCGCCGGGCCGCATGCCGGAGCGGATCGCCGAGGCGTGCCGGGCGTCGGGGCAGCCCGTGCCGGAGGGCCGGGGCGAGATCACCCGCTGCATCCTGGACTCGCTGGCCCTGGCCCACCGCCGGGCCGTGGAGGACGCCCAGCGGCTCGCCGACCACCCGGTCGACGTGGTGCACATCGTCGGCGGCGGCGCCCGCAACGCGCTGCTGTGCCGGCTGACCGCCGACGCATGCGGGCTGCCGGTGGTGGCGGGCCCGGCGGAGGCGGCGGCGCTCGGCAACGTGCTGGTGCAGGCGCGGGCCCACGGCATCGTCGGCGACCTCGCCGGCACCCGCCGGCTGCTCGCCCGCACCCAGCCGCTGACCCGCTACGAGCCGCAGGGCGACCCGGCCCGCTGGCGGGAGGCCCAGGCCCGGCTCGCCGCCAGGTGACCCGCTGCCTGTCCCGGCCCCCGTGACCCCACTACGCTTTCCCATCCGCTGAACGACCCCGAGGAGCCGCGATGCGTGTCGCACTGTTCCTGACCTGTGTCAACGACACGCTCTATCCGGACACCGGCCGTGCCGTGGTGAAACTCCTGACCAGGCTGGGTGTCGAGGTCGACTTCCCGATGGCGCAGACGTGCTGCGGGCAGGCGCACTACAACACCGGCTACCGTCATGAGGCCGAGCCGCTGGCCCGGCATTTCTCCGACGTCTTCGGGGAGTACGAGGCGATCGTGACGCCGTCCGGGTCGTGCGGGGCGATGGTGCGGGAGCTGTATCCCCGGATGGGTGAGCGGGCCCGTGCCGAGGGCCGGGGCGACACGCTGGCGCGCACGCTGGCGCCGGTGGTGCCGAAGACGTACGAGCTGACGGAGTTCCTGGTGGACGTGTTGGGCGTGACCGACGTCGGCGCCCACTACCCGCACACGGTGACCTACCACCCCACCTGCCACGGGCTGCGCGGCCTGGGGCTCGGCGACCGGCCCCGGCGGCTGCTGGCGGCGGTGCGGGGGCTGGAGCTGGTGGAGCTGCCGGGTGCGGAGGAGTGCTGCGGGTTCGGCGGCACGTTCGCGGTGAAGAACCCGGACGTCTCGGCGGCGATGGGCACGGACAAGGTCCGCAGCGCCGAGTCGACGGGCGCGGAGGTGCTGTGCGCGGCCGACAACTCCTGTCTGATGCACATCGGCGGCACCCTGGCCCGGCTCGGGTCCTCGATGCGGCCGGTGCACCTTGCGGAGATCCTGGCGAGCACGGGGGAGGAGGCGGCCGTATGAGCGGGACGTACCTCGGGATGCCGGCGTTCCCGGTCGCGGCCCGGCGGGCCGTCGGCGACGCGACCCTGCGGGGCAATCTGCGGCACGCCACGCACACCATCCGCGCCAAGCGCGCCAAGGCAGTCGCCGAGGTGTCCGACTGGGCGGAGCTGCGGGAGGCGGGCAAGCGGATCAAGGACCACACGCTCCGCCACCTCGACCGGTATCTCGTGCGGTTGGAGGAGTCGGTCACGGCGGCGGGCGGTGTCGTCCACTGGGCGGCGGACGCCGACGAGGCCAACGAGATCGTGACCCGGCTGGTCAGGATGACCGGCGAGTCCGAAGTCGTGAAGGTCAAGTCGATGGCCACGCAGGAGATCGGGCTGAACGAGGCGCTGGAGGCGGCGGGCATCCGGGCCTACGAGACGGATCTCGCCGAACTGATCGTGCAGCTGGGCAGGGACAGGCCCTCCCACATCCTGGTCCCCGCCATCCACCGCAACCGGGGCGAGATCCGGGACATCTTCCGCGACGAGATGGGCGAGTGGGGCCGGCCCGCCCCGGACGGGCTCACCGACAGCCCGGCCGAACTCGCCGAGGCGGCCAGGCTGCACCTGAGGGAGAAGTTCCTGCGCGCCAAGGTCGGCATCTCGGGCGCCAACTTCATGGTCGCCGAGACCGGCACCATGGTGGTCGTGGAGTCCGAGGGCAACGGGCGGATGTGCCTCACCCTGCCCGAGACGCTGATCTCGGTCGTCGGCATCGAGAAGGTCGTCCCGACCTTCCGGGACCTGGAGGTGTTCCTGCAGACCCTGCCCCGCTCCTCCACCGCCGAGCGCATGAACCCGTACACCTCGACCTGGACCGGGACGACGGACGGCGACGGGCCGAGCGCCTTCCATCTGGTGCTGCTCGACAACGGCCGCACCGACACCCTCGCCGACGAGGTCGGCCGCCAGGCCCTGCGCTGCATCCGCTGCTCGGCGTGTCTGAACGTCTGCCCGGTGTACGAGCGGGCCGGCGGCCACGCCTACGGCTCGGTGTACCCGGGGCCGATCGGAGCCATCCTCAGCCCTCAACTGCGGGGCACGGGCAGCGAGATCGACGCCTCCCTGCCGTACGCGTCGAGTCTGTGCGGGGCCTGCTACGAGGTGTGCCCGGTGGCGATCGACATCCCCGAGGTCCTGGTGCATCTGCGCGAGCGGGTCGTGCAGGGCGGTCCGGTCACCCGGGACGGCAACAAGGTCGTCGTCAGGCCAGCCAAGGGGCATGCCGCCGAGCGGGCCGCGATGCGGGCGGCGCGCTGGGCGTTCGCCCGTCCCGGTGCCCTGCGTTCCGGGCAGCGGCTCGCCTCGCGCACCCGGCGCTTCCATCCGCGCTCGCTGCCGGGTCCCGGCCGGGCGTGGAGCGCGACCCGGGACCTTCCGGCGGTGCCGGCCGAGCCGTTCCGGGACTGGTGGCAGCGTACGCACGGCGGGAACCGCGACAAGGGGGCCGGCGAGTGAGCGGCAGGGAACGGGTGCTGGGCCGGGTGCGGCGCGCGCTGGCCGATGCGCGGGGCGAGGACGGGCCGGTCGAACGGGCGTATCTGCGCGAGCACGGCCGGCGGAGCGCCGCCGAGACGGTCGCGCTGCTGGCGGAGAACCTCGCGGACTACCGGGCGGTCGTCCACCGGTGCGCTCAGGCCGAACTGCCTACGCTGATCGGCCGATTGCTGACCGAGCGAGCGGCCGGGTCGGTGCTCGTGCCGCCCGGCCTGGATCAGTCGTGGCTGGCCGGGTCGGACATCGTGCGGGTCGCCGACCGCGCCGGGAGCACCCCGCACGAGCTGGATCGGGTGGACAGCGTGGTGACCGGCTGTGCGGTGGCCGTGGCGGAGACGGGAACCATCGTGCTGGACGGTTCGCCGGACCAGGGGCGCCGCCGGATCACCCTCGTCCCCGACCACCACATCTGTGTGGTGCGGGTGCCCGGCCAGGTGGTGTCCTGCGTGCCGCAGGCTCTCGAACGCCTGGATCCGGCCCGCCCGTTGACGTGGATCTCCGGTCCGTCGGCCACCAGCGACATCGAGCTGGACCGGGTGGAGGGGGTGCACGGCCCGCGCACCCTAGAGGTGGTGCTCGTCGACTGACCGCGCTCAGAGGTCGCGCGGCTCCAGGGGCTGGACGGCGGGTCCCTGCAGGACGTGCCCGTCGGGGGCGAACCGGGAGCCGTGGCAGGGGCACTCCCAGGCCCGTTCGGTCCGGTTGAAGGAGACCAGGCAGCCCAGGTGGGTGCAGCGCGCGGACACGGCGTGGAGGGCGCCGTCGTCGTCACGGTGCACGGCACGGCGCTCCCCGCCGACGCGGACGACGGCCCCGTCGCCGGGAGTGATCCGGTCCACCGACGACGGTCCGCCGGACGAGGGGAGCCGGTCCCCGACGAAGTGGCGGGCCGCGTCCGCCTGTTGCTTGAGGAAGGCGGTGCCCTCGCGGACGACGGAGGCGATCCGGCGCGGGTCGTACAGCTCGCCCCACGGGCAGGCGCGGCCGGTGATCAGGTCGCACAGCAGCCGGCCCGCCATGATGCCGGTGGCCAGGCCCCAGCCGCCGAAGCCGGTGGCGACGTAGACGCCCCGGGCGCCGGGGTGCAGGGGGCCGACGAGCGGCACGGAGTCGGTGGGGTCGTTGTCCTGGGTGGCCCAGCGGTGAGTGAAGGACAGCGGGCCGAACCGGTCCGTCGCCCAGGCGGCGAGCCGGTCGAAGCGCTCCGCCACGTCCTCTCCGGTTCCGGGGGTGAAGTGCTCACCGGTGACGATGAGCAGGCGGCCGCCGTCCGGGAGGGGCGCGGTGCGCAGCGAGCGGGTGTTCTGCTCGGGGGTGATGTACATGCCGCGGGGGGCGGCGGCCGGGTCGACGGGGGCGGCCACCACGAGTTCGCGGCGCGGGGAGAGCCGGGTGAACAGCAGCGCGCGGTCGAAGACGGGGTAGTGGGTGGCGACGACCACGTTCCGGGCGCGTACCTCGGTGCCGCCCGTGCCCGACGCGGTGGTCAGCACGCAGGGGTCGCCCTCGCTGAGGGCGGTGACCCGGGTGTGCTCGTGGATCGCGCCGCCGAGCCGGCGGATGTCGTCGGCGAGGGCGAGCAGGTACTTCACGGGGTGGAACTGGGCCTGTCCGGTGACGCGGACCGCGCCCGCGACGGGGAACGGCAGCTCGGTGTCGGTGACGAACTCGGCCGGCAGGCCGGCCTCTTCGGCGGCCGCCGCCTCCGCCCTCAGCTCGGGGATCCGGCCGGGGTCCTCGGCGTAGGTCCAGGCGGCGGTTTCCTCCCACTCGCAGTCCACGCCCAGCTCGGTGGCGGTTCCGGCGGCGTGGCGGATGGCGTCCGTCTGGGAGCGGGCGTAGAGCCGGGCGGCGTCGGGGCCGCGGGTGCGGCGCAGCCGGTCGTAGATCAGGGTGTGCTGGGCGCTCAGTTTGGCGGTGGTGTGCCCGGTGACGCCGGACGCGAGGCGGCCGGCCTCCAGGACGGCGACGGACCGGCCGCGCCGGGCCAGCTCCCACGCGGTGCTGATGCCGGCGACGCCCCCGCCGACGACGGCGACGTCCACGTCGAGGGGGCCCTCGGGGGGCGGCGCGGGGTCGGTCGGCGGCGCCGTCCGCAGCCAGTGGGAGCCGTACAGGTGGTCCGGTGCGCGCATGCGGTCCGGGTGCCCAGGCCGGTGCGGGTCACACGGGGCGCGGCCCGGCCCCGCCGGTGCGGCGGGGCCGGGAGCGGGGCTCGATCGCCCGGGCCTGATGTGTCACGGGCTGGGCGGTGTGTCCCGCCGCGGGTCTGTCCCCGGTCACCGGTTGGGCCGGGCGACGCTGATGTCCCCGAGGGCGGATTCCGGGTCGCGTTCCATGGCCAGGTCGCCGAGGGAGACGATGCCGACCGGCCGTCCGTCCTCGACGACCGGGATCCGGCGCACGGCGTGCTCGCGCATCAGGCCAACGGCCTGGTCGACGTCCTGGTCGGGGGTGATGGTGACGAGGTCGTCGCTGCAGGTGCGGACCACGGTCGTGTCGTCGGGGTCCCAGCCCTCGGCGAGGGCGCGCACCACGAGGTCGCGGTCGCTGACCACGCCGCGCAGCTCGTCCTGGTCGGTGACCAGGACGGCGCCGATGTTCTCGTCCCGCATCAGACGGGCCACGTCGGTCACCGAGGTCTGCGGTTCCACGGTCACCGGCGTCGCGGTCATGATGTCCCGTACGTGCTGGGTCACTGCGTGCCTCCTTGCCGTCCGGCGGTGGCCGTCACCGCCGTTCGGCGGCCGGGTACCCGGTGTCCCCGTCGTACTCGTGGCGGGCCCGCTCCACCTTGGGCAGGTTCTCCTCGGCCCAGGTGGCGAGGTGGGCGAAGAGCGGGGCGAGGCTGAGGCCGAGTGCGCTGATCTCGTACTCGACGCGGGGCGGGACCTCCGGGTGGTAGGTGCGCACCACCAGGCCGTCCCGCTCCAGCTGCCGAAGGCGCTGGGTGAGCACTTTGGGCGTGATGGCGGGGATCCGCCGCTGCAGTTCGACGAAGCGCTGCCGGCCGTGCGTGTGGAGCGTCCACAGCACGGGGGTGGTCCAGCGGCTGAAGACGATGTCCACCACGGGCGAGACGGGGCAGGCCAGTTGGGGGTCGGCGGCGGGTGCGGCGGGCTTCGCTCGGGCGGTCGGCATGGGCTGCGCATCCCCTCTGGAAAGTCACTTTCCTCTAGGTACCTACTATACCGACGCTGTTAGCGTCCTCGACGAACACACCGATTCTTTGCGGGGAGTTACTCATGATCGTGGTGACGGGGGCGACGGGGAACGTCGGCCGTGAGCTGGTGCGGGTCCTCTCGGCGGCGGGTGAGCGGGTGATCGCCACCTCGCGGGGCGTCTCGGAGCGGGACGTGCCGAAGGGGGTTCGGGCCGTACGGGCCGACCTGACGGACGCCGGGAGCCTGCGACCGGCGCTCGACGGCGCCCGGGCCCTGTTCCTGCAGAACGGCGGGGCGAGCGCCCCTCTCATCAGCCCGCGGGACATCCTCGACGCGGCGAAGGCCGGCGGGGTCGAGCGGGTGGTGCTGCTGTCGTCGCAGGGCGTGGTGACCCGCCCGGAGTCGGCGTCGCACGGCCGGCTGGCCCGGGGCATCGAGGACACGGTGCGGGACTCGGGCCTGGACTGGACGCTCCTGCGGCCGGGGGGCTTCCACTCCAACGCCTTCGCCTGGGCGGAGCCGGTGCGCGCGCACCGTACGGTCTCGGCGCCCTTCGGGGACGTGGGCCTGCCCACCGTCGACCCGGCGGACATCGCCGAGGTGGGCGCCGCGGCGCTGCGCGAGGACGGCCACACCGGCCGGATCTACGAACTGACCGGCCCGGCGGCGACCACTCCGAGGCAGCGGGTCCGGGCCCTGGCCGACGCGATCGGCGAGCCGGTCCGGTTCGTCGAGCAGACCCGCAAGGAGGCGCGGGAGCAGATGCTCGCCTTCCTGCCCGAGCCGGTGGCCGACACCACCCTCGACATCCTGGGCGATCCGACACCGCGGGAGCGGCGGATCAGCCCCGACGTCGAACGGGTCCTGGGCCGGGCGCCCCGGGACTTCGCGCAGTGGGCGCGGCGGAACGCGGCCGCGTTCCGCTGACGGCCCCGCGCCCGGCGCAGGGGCGTGACAGAAGAGCTGAACAAGCGCTTAGATAGTGACCCGGTCGCCCTGCCGGGCGGCCGGTCGCCGTCGTGCCCTCACCCTCGGGAGGCCCCGTTGTTCACGTCCGTCGACGACGTCCGCGCACGCCTCGCCGCGACCGGTTATCTGGCTTCCCCCGGGGTCGCCACGACCGTGTTCCTCGCCGACCGGCTGGGCAAGCCGCTGCTGGTGGAGGGCCCGGCCGGCGTCGGGAAGACCGAACTCGCCAAGGCGGTCGCCCAGGTGGCGGGCGCCCGGCTGATCCGGCTGCAGTGTTACGAGGGGGTCGACGAGTCCCGCGCGCTGTACGAGTGGAACCACGCCAAGCAGTTGCTGCGGATCAGCGCGGGGCGGGACCAGAGCTGGGACGAGACCCGCACGGACATCTTCACCGAGGAGTTCCTGCTGCCCCGCCCGCTCCTGACGGCCATCCGCGGGGACGATCCCAAGGTGCTGCTGATCGACGAGACCGACAAGGCGGACGTCGAGATGGAGGGCCTGCTGCTGGAGATCCTCAGCGATTTCCAGGTCACCGTGCCCGAACTGGGCACCGTCACCGCTGCCCGCCGTCCCTTCGTGGTGCTCACGTCCAACGCCGGCCGTGAGCTGTCGGAGGCCCTGCGCCGCCGCTGCCTCTTCCTGCACATCGGCTTCCCGGACGAGGAACTGGAGCGCAGGATCGTCCGGTTGAAGGTGCCCGGCATCGACGCCGCGCTGGCCGCGTCCGTGGTGCGGGTGGTCGGCGCGCTTCGGGCGATGGACCTGAGGAAGCTGCCCTCGGTCGCCGAGACCGTCGACTGGGCGCGCACCCTGCTGGCGCTGGGCGCCGACACCCTCGACGAGGGTGTCGTCCGGGACAGCCTGGGCGTCCTCCTCAAGCACCAGGAGGACGTCCTCAAGGCCGCCGCCAAGCTGGATCTGGACGCGCTGTGACCGACGCGGCGGACCACGCGCGGGATCCGGGCCCGTCGGGGGACACCACGGCGCGGCTGACCGGCTTCGTCGCCGCGCTGCGCGCCCACGGCCTGCGGATCGGCACCGCCGAGACCGTCGACGCGGCGCGAGCGGCGGCCGAGCTGGGGTTCGACGACCGCACGCTGCTGCGCGAGGGGCTGGCCGCCACGCTGCTGCACACGCTCGGCGGGCGGCAGTTGTTCGACGCGGTCTTCGACCTGTACTTCCCGACCGCGGTCGGCGGGCCGGCCGGGCAGTCGGCCGGCCGGGACGACCTGCGTGACCGCCTCGCCGCGGCCCTCGCCGCGGACGACACCGCGCTGCTGCGCCGGCTGGCCGTCGAGGCGGTCGACGGTTTCGGCGGCTACGGCGGTTCGCCGGGCGGGGACGGCTGGTCGTCCCACCAGACCCTGGAGCGGCTGCGCCCGCAGACGTTGCTGGCGCGGGTGCGCGACGACGTCCGTGCCCACGGCGGTGCTCCGGGGTTCGCGGACCGGGTGCTGGAGGACGAGATCCGGCGGCGCGTCGAGGCCTTCCGAACGCTGGTGGCGGCCGAGGCGCGGCGCCGGGTCGCCGAGCGGCGGGGCCGGGAGGAGATCGCCCGGCGAGCCGTCGCGCCGACCGCCGACCGGGTCGACTTCCTCTACGCGGGCCGCGACCGGCTGGCCGAACTGCGCCGGACCGTGCAGCCGTTGGCGCGCAAGCTGGCCACCCGGCTGACCGCACGCCGGCGCCGGGCCGCCCGCGGCAGCATCGATCTGCGCCGCACCCTGCGCGGTTCGCTGTCGACCGGCGGAGTGCCGGTCCGGCCGGTGCTGCGCAGGCGCAGGCCCGCGCGGCCCGAGCTGGTGCTGCTGTGCGACGTCTCGGGCTCGGTCTCGGGCTTCTCCGACTTCACGATGCTGCTGGTGCAGGCGCTGCACGACCAGTTCGCCAAGGTCCGCGTGTTCGCCTTCGTCAACCGGGTCGACGAGGTGACCGGCCTGCTGCGGCGCGGCACGGCGGACCCGGCGGGCCTCAGCGGCCGGATCCACGCCGAGGCGGCCGTCGCCTCCTGGCATGGCAGCAGCGACTACGGCATGGCGTTCGGCGAGTTCGCCGAGCGCCACATCACGGCGCTGACCTCCCGTACGACGGTGTTCGTCCTCGGCGACGCCCGCACCAACCACGCCGACCCGAACCTGCCGGCTGTGCGGGAGATCGCCCGGCGGGCCCGCCGGGTCCACTGGCTCAACCCGGAGCCCCGCGCCCAGTGGGGCACCGGCGACTCCGTCGCGCCGGAGTACGCGGAAGTCGTCGCCATGCACGAGTGCCGCAACGCCCGCCGGCTCGGCGAGATCGTGAGCCGTCTGCTGCCGGTCTGACGCCGGGCACTGCGGGGAGCCGAACCCTGGGGAACCTCCCCGACACCGTTACCGTCGGCCGGGCCGCTCGCCTACGCTCCGTGGAGAGCGAGGCCGCCCCGGGCGCTGCGGCATCTGGAGACCGATCACGCGCGGGGGAAGCTCGTCGTCACCGTGTGAGCGCGCACCGCCCGTTCAGCCGTCCGTGGCCTTCGCGTACTCCTTCGCCATGGTCCCCGCGAAGTCGTGCACGACGACCTGCTCGTCGCCCACGACCCAGGCGTCGTGCCCGGGCGGGCACACGAAGACGTCACCGGGGCCGACCTCGCTCTCCGCGCCGTCGTCCATGCGGATGCGCATCCGGCCCTGGACCATGTAGCCGTTGTGGTGGACCTGGCAACTGGCCGTGCCGGCGATCGGTCCGACCGACTCCGACCAGCGCCAGCCCGGTTCGAAGGTCGCCACGGCGAAGTCCAGACCGGTGAGGTGGACGGCCTCCAGATGGCCGCGGGGGAAGTCCCGCCGCTCGTCGGGCTTGTCGAGCGTCTTCACTTCCAGCATGACGCTCCTCCTTCCGGCCGGTGCCGCGCACCGAGGGTGCCTCTTACCCCCTCATCGTGCGTCCGTCCACCCGGGGCCGCCATTCGGCGGGGCGGTCAGCGTCCGCGCAGGTCGGCGAAGCGTTCGGCGTCGACGTTCCCGCCGGACAGGATCAGCCCGGTCCGGGGCGGAAGCGGACCGGCCCGCCCGGTGAGGACGGCGGCGAGCGGCGTGGCGCCGCTCGGCTCCAGGACGATCTTCAGCCGCTCGAAGGCGAACCGCATGGCGTCCCGGATCTCGTCGTCGCTCACCAGCACGACGGCGTCGACGAGCCGCCGGTTGACCGAGAAGGTCAGCTCGCCGGGGGTGGCAAGGGCCTGGCCGTCGGCGATGGTGCGCGGGACGTCGACGGCGACGCGCCGGCCGGCCTCCAGGGACCGCTTGGTGTCGTCGCCGGCCTCGGGCTCGACCCCGATGATCCGGGTGTCCGGCCGCAGGCCCTTCGCGGCGGTGGCGCTGCCGGCGATCAGTCCGCCGCCGCCGACGGGTACCACCAGCGCGTCCAGCTCACCGGCCTCGTCGAGGAGTTCGAGGGCGCAGGTGCCCTGCCCGGCCATGACGTGCGGGTGTTCGTACGGCGGGATCAGGGCGAGGCCGCGTTCGGCGGCGAGGGCCTCGCCGATGGCGACGCGGTCCTCGGTGTAGCGGTCGTAGGTGACGATCTCGGCGCCGTAGCCTGCGGTCGCCGCGCGCTTGGCGGGCGGGGCGTCCTCGGGCATGACGATCACGGCGGTGCTGCCGAGTTCCCGGGCGGCCAGCGCGACAGCCTGGGCGTGGTTGCCGGAGGAGTAGGCGGCGATGCCCCGGGCGAGTTGCCCGGGGGTGAGGCGGGAGGCCGCGTTGTAGGCGCCGCGGAACTTGAAGGCGCCCGCCCGCTGGAAGTTCTCGCACTTGAGGAAGAGCTCGGCGCCGGCCCGTGCGTCGAGGGTGCGTGAGCGCAGTACGGGTGTGCGGTGGGCGACGCCTTCGAGCCGCCCGGCCGCGTCGCGGATGTCGGCGAGAGTGATCGGCGGGGTGGTCACGGGAGGGCTCCCTCGGTGTCGTCGGCGGCGGCCGCTCTGGCCTGGGCGAGATAGTGGTAGGCGGAGGCGCGGGAGATGCCGAGGCGGGCGGCGACCTGTTCCACCGAGCGGCGCACGGCGAAGACGCCGTGCGTGTCGAGACCGCGGAACAGGGCGATCCGCTCTGCGCGGTCCAGGGCGGTCCAGGCCCGGTCGTGCGGCGAGAGGTGCCGGTCGAGCAGGGCGTCGACGACCGAGTCGATGTCGTCGCCGAAGGTCGTCTCGGGCGCGTCGGCGGCCCGGTCGGCGGCGCCGGCCAGCGAGCCGAGGAGGGAGCGGGCCCGGTCCAGGGCGGTGACGTCGACATTGACGCACAGGGCTCCGAAGACGGTGCCGGAGGAGTCGCGCAACACCATGGTCGATGCCTTGACCAGGTCTCCGCGGGGGGTGCGGGTGAGGTAGTTGAGCTCGTCGGCGGCCGTGTCGCCGCGGGCGAGGACCCGCATCCCGATCTCGCTCATCGCACCGCCGACCGCGCGCCCGGTCACCGATCCGGCGACGGCGACGACGGACGCCTCCGGCCGCCGGTAGTCGTGGAGCACGACTTCGCACAGTGGTCCGAACGTCGCGGCGATCCCTTCGACGACCGGCCGTACAGCGGCGAGGATCGCGTCACGCTCGGCTTCCCGCGCCATGCGCTCCCCCTTTCCGACCCACGGGGCTGCCCGTTCACACCCACTGGACTTTCTGTCTGATGATCGGACTGTACGTCCAGCAGGCGTGCACGGCAAGGGGCGACCGAACTGGCGACCGAGGGAAGTCTCCTCCGCGCGTGCCGTTCCGGACGCCGTCGCGCAGGGACGGGTGGATCAAGAGCTGATACGACCAATTGCCGCTTGCCTACGATGTATTGTCGGTCGCGCCGGTCCACGGCGCGGTGCGGATCTGGGGGAAACAGATGCAACCTGGCGAACAGCTGTCCACGTCGATCGATGCCACGGTCCCCACGGCCGCGCGCATGTACGACCACTACTTGGGCGGCAAGGACAACTACGCGGCCGACCGGGCCGCCTGCGAGGAGCTGGACAAGGTCGTCCCCAGCACCCGCGCCCTGGCGCTGAACAACCGGCGCTTCCTGCAGCGGGTGGTGCGCACGCTCACCCAGGAGTACGGCATCCGGCAGTTCCTCGACCACGGCTCCGGCCTGCCCACCCAGGACAACGTCCACCAGGTGGCACAGCGGATCGACCCGAGCGCCCACGTCGTCTACGTCGACAACGACCCGATGGTGCTCGTGCACGGCCGTGCCCTGCTGGAGCAGGACGAGCGGACCACTGTGATCCACGCCGACCTGCGGGACACCGAGGCCGTCTTCGAGCACGAGGAGACCCGTCGGCTGATCGACTTCGACCAGCCGGTGGCGGTGCTGTTCAACTCGGTCTTCCACTGCATCCCGGACAGCGACACCGACGGCCCCCGGGCCGTGATCCGCCGGGTCACCGAGCGCCTCGCACCGGGCAGCTACCTGCTGATGTGCCAGCTGGTCAGCGACGACCCGAAGGTGCGGGAGTTCGTCACGGACTTCATGGACAAGGCGACCCAGGGCCACTGGGGCCGGGTGCGCGAGGAGAAGGACGTCGCCGAGTGGTTCACCGGCATGGACGTCCTGGAGCCGGGGCTGGTGGAGGTGTCCACCTGGCGCCCGGACACGGAGGTGGCGCCCCGTCAGGCCACACAGGAATGGATCGAGTTCGGCGGTGTGGGCCGGCTCAGGTAGCCGGCCCCGGTCGGCGTGTGGGCCGGCGCAGGTAGCCGGCCCCCGGTCACGGGAGCGGGTAGCGCCGGTCCCGGGTCTCCTCGATGAGCGCCAGCGACTCACGGGGGTCGAGCGCCTCGTCGGCCAGCCGGTCCAGGGTGACCCGGTACTCCTCCGTCTCGTCCCGGTCCTCCAGGAACGTGGCGCTCCTGATCTGTTCCAGATACACCACGTCGGGCAGATCGGAGCCGCCGAAGCGCAGATAGGTGAGCGGGAAGCCCGGCGCCGAGGCGTGGGTGACGTCCAGCGGCACGACCTGCACGGTCACTTGCGCGCTGCGCGCCTTCGCCAGCAGATGGTCGAGCTGCTCCCGCATCACCTCCGGTCCGCCGAGGACCCGCAGCAGCACGGACTCGTCGACGACCGCCCACAGTTGCGGTGCGTCCTCGCGCTCCAGCAGCCGGCTGCGGCGCGTGCGCAGTTCCACCCGCCGCTCCACCTCGCGCGCGGGCGCGCTGGGCAGCCCGCGCTTGACGACCGCACGGGTGTAGGCGGGCGTCTGCAACAGGCCCGGCACGTACTGGGTCTCGTAGGTGCGGATCGCGGTCGCCGCCTCCTGCAGTCCGACCAGCCGGTCGAACCACTCGGGCATCAGCCGCTTGTCGTACCGCTGCCACCAGCCGGGCTCGCCGGCCCTGCGCAGCAACCGCAGGAGCACCGACGCCTCGTACTCGTCGGTGCCGTACAGATCCAGCAGCGCCCGCACATCGGCCTCGACCGGGGGCTTGCGGCCTTTTCCGGCCTCGATGCGCGAGAGTTTGGCCGGGCTGAACCCGAGGGCACGCGCCGCCTGGTCCTGAGCCAGGCCGGCATCCTCGCGGATGCCCGCCAACTGCACGCCGACCAGCATCTTCAACAGCGTCGGGGCGGGCTCCGCACGGTCCAGATAAGGTTCGAGGCGGGTGACGCGAGGTGACTCGGCGGACATCCTGACTCCCCATGAACCGGCTGACGGCGACACCTCATTGTGGCACCGGTCCGCCGAAAGCACCGCACCGGACGTTGCCTGACTGCGAGTCAACTACGGACTCACACCAGGTGGTCGAACTCCCCGCCCTTCGCACCGGCCAGGAACGCGGCCAGTTCGGCCGGGGTGTAGACCAGGGCCGGGCCCTCGGGGTCGCGCGAGTTGCGCAGCGCGACGTCTCCCCCGGTCAGCAGGGCGATCTCGACGCAGTTGCCCTCGGCGTTGCTGTGACTGCTCTTCGTCCAGCGAACCCCCAGGGAACTCGCCGGCACTCCGTTGCGCACTGACGGCATCGCACTCTCCTCACTCGTGGCGCAATTTCTCGTGAAATTGCACGAGGCCATCGACTCCGTGGATAATAGCGGTGCCGTCAACCGCCTTTCGGCGCCCCGTCCTGACGTCGCCTCAGGGAGATGCCGTGTCATCACCTGCGCAGTTCCGGAGCCAGGAGTCCGCAGAGGACTCGCCGAGAACAGCCACGCTGCACATCACGGGCACCCGCGAGGGGTTCGCCGAAGCTCGTGACTTCACCCACCGCACCCTGGACCGCTGGGAGCTCGGCCGGTGCGCCGAGGACGCGGTCACCGTGGTCACGGAGCTGGCCGCCAACGCCGTGCTGCACGCCCTGCCTGACGTCACGCCGGGCGTCGCCGACGTGCGGCTGCGGCTCAGCCTGCGCAGCTCCCACCTGGTGTGCGCGGTCACCGACCAGAGCGACACGCCGCCCGTGTACCCGTACCCGGAGGAGTCGCTGCTGGAGCACGGGCGGGGGCTGCACATCGTCGAGGCGCTGTCGGAGCACTGGGGCTGGACCCGGCGCTCCCCGCTGGGCAAGACCGTCTGGGCCATGCTGCCGACCCGGCCCCGGCCGGCATGAGCGGCCGACCGGGGGCCCTCGCCGGGCTCGCACTGGTGCCCTGGCCCGAGATCAAGGACTCCACCGGCTCGGCCGCCGGGATCCCGTACCTGCTGGCCGACGTGGCCCGGGGCGACGAGGCCGCCGCCACCGGCGCGCTCGACCAGCTGCGGGCGCGCATCTGCCAGTACGGCTTCGTGGTGGACCAGGCGACCGCCGCGACGGTGCCCTTCCTGTGGGAGCTGGTCCAGCTGCCACAGGTTCCCTGCCGGGCGCGGATACTGCGTCTGCTCAAGGACATCGCCGACGCCCGCCAGTGGGAGACGACCGCTGCGAGCTATCCCAAGCTGCTGCGCCACCGCGACAACTACGTCGAGTGGGAGCGGGCGGCCCGCCGGGCGGTGCGCGCCCAGCGCGGCGTGCTCGACCGGCTGCCCGCCGAACCGGACCCCGACATCGCCCGCGCGCGAGCGGAACTCGCGGCGACCATCGGCGGCTGACGCCGAGGCGCCCGACCTCGCGATCCCCGACCTCGCGGTTCATGGCCCTGTGGTTCATGGCCCCGCGGTTCATGGCCCCGTGGTTCCGGGCTCCCCTGCGCCTGGCGTTCCGGGGCCCCGCCTTCTTGGAGTGCCGGTCCGCGGCGTTGGCCAGATCCACCCGGTGCACAGGCGTCGGTCACCTCAACTCCCTTGGCAACTGCCGGAGTTCACCTAGGGTGGTCCCGCGTTGATCATCAGAACTCATGGGAGGTCTTGCCGTGACGGACTCCACCGCTCCGGACGCCGCCGTTCCGGGAGGACGTGCCCGGATCGACACGTCCAAGCCTCACTCCGCGAGGTTCTGGAACTACTTCGTCGGCGGCAAGGACAACTACGAGGTCGACCGGGAGATCGGCGACCAGATCAAGGAGATCTTCCCCGGTCTGGTCGACGTCGCGGTGACCAGCCGGGACTTCCTCGGGCGGGTCGTACGCCATCTGGCAGGCGAGGCGGGCATCCGCCAGTTCCTGGACATCGGCACCGGCCTGCCGACCGCCGACAACACCCATGAGGTCGCCCAACGCGTCGCCCCGGACGCCCGGATCGTCTACGTCGACAACGACCCGGTGGTGCTGGCGCACGCCCACGCCTTGCTCACCAGCACCCGCGAGGGCCGGACCGCCTACCTCGACCAGAACCTCTACGATCCCGAGGGCATCCTGAAGGCCGCCGCCGGGACGCTGGACCTCTCCCAGCCGGTCGCCCTGATGATCCTCAACACCCTCGGCCACGTCGCCGAGTACGAGCAGGCACGGGACCTGGTCGGACGCCTGCTGGCGGGTCTGCCGTCAGGCAGTTACCTGGTCATCAGCGACGGCACCGCCACCAGCGAGGGCATCATCGCCGCCTCGGACGCCTACAACGCGAGCGGCGCGGTGCCGTACTACGTGCGCGGTGTCGAGGAGATCGCCGGGTTCTTCGAGGGGCTGGAGCTGGTGGAGCCGGGCGTGGTCCAGGTGACCGCGTGGCGCCCGGACCCCGCGGATTCGGCCAATCCCGGCCTCACCGTCGACGCGTACGGCGCCGTGGGCCGCAAGGCGTGACCGGGACGTGACCCGCCGCGCTGCCGGGCGCGGCGGGTCACGCCCGTCTCGGTCCGTCGCGTCAGGCCGACGAGCAGCTACTCGGCTTCCCCTGGTCACGGGCTCGTCGGCCGGGCCGGCTACCCGGAACCATCGGGCAGGGCTCGCCGGCCCGCGGTCCTGCTACCCGTCAGCCGGGCCAGGTGCCCGTCAGCCGCCGGGTGGCGGCGGCGCCGGCGCCGTCCACGGCCGCCTTGGTCACGGCGAAGATCGCACCCTGGACGGTGGCCGCCAGCAGGACCTCCCGCCAGGTGCGTTCCTCGTCGGTCGCGTCCGGGGCGTCCTCGTCGTGCCCCAGTACCTTCCAGGTCTGTTTGAAGGCCGCACCGGCCATCGCCCCGCTGGCGGCCCCCGCGGCCAGCCCGACGGGCTTGTAGGCGATCTTGCTCGCTCTCATCGGTGGTTCCCCTTGTGATGGCGGACTGCCAGGACGACGGCACCGCCCGCGGCCGTCCCCGCGAGCAGGGCGGTACGACGGCGCCGCATGGCCGACCGTGCCCGGTGCCCGCCCCGGGCGCGCACCGGCCCGGGCGTCGTACCCCGCTCGACGTGGCCGGAGCCGGAACCGGCGGCGGAGTCCCGGGCGCGCTCGGCCGGGTGGTGGACCGCTTCCGGCAGCTTCTGCCGCATCCGGTCGGCCGTGTGGTGGACGGACTCCGGCACCTTCCGGCGTACCCGGTCGGTCCCGTGCTGGACGGCTGCGGGCACCTTCCCGCGAACCCGGGCGGCGCGGGCACGGGCGCGCGCGGCGATGCGGTCGGCGGCATCACCGGCACGCGCCTTGGCGGCACCGGCCTTCTCCTGGGCGCGGGCCTTGACATCGGCCCGGGCGGCGAGTTCTTCCACGGTCCTGCCGAGGTCCTCGCGGGTCCGCTCGATCTGATCGCGCAGTTCCTCGGCGCTGGGCTTACGGGCAGGCGTCCCCTCGCTGCTCATCGATGTGCCCTTTCCTTGATCTCCGCAAGGTCAGCCTTGACGGTGTCGATGGTCTGTTCGGGCGTGGGCGGGTTGGCCCGGCGGACCTGCGACCTGCCCACGACGGCCAGCACGGCGGCGATCAGGAGCAGACCGCCGGCCGTGATCAGCCCCGCGGCCCACACCGGAAGCGGCAGGGACAGGGCGGCGATCGCGGCGGCCACCAGCGCCTGGAGTGCCAGGAAAGCGACCAGGCCGGCGCCACCGAACATGCCGCCGCCCAGCCCGAAGCGCTTGCTCTTCTGCGTCATCTCGGTCTGCGCCAGCCGCATCTCGGCCCGGACCAGTTCGGTCATCTGCCGGGAGGCCTGCTGCACCAGCTCGCCCACCGAGGCGTCGGCTGGAACGCTGTGCCGCGGTTGCGTGACGGTCATGTCGATTCTTCCTCTCCGGAGCAGGGCTGGTCGGCCGAGTACCCGGCAGGCGATGACTCTCACCAGAGACAGGTACCTTGACATAGGTATCCGCGGATACTTACCTTGGCGGACATGTCCCGACCCAGCGCACCCGGACCGGACGTCGACGAGGTGGCCGCCGGCCTCGTGGCATGGCTGCCCGCGCTGCACCGCGCCCTGGACCGTCGGGTCGGCCGGGACTGCCCGGCCGCGAAGCTGCCCGAGGCCCAGCTGGCGCTGTTGCGGCACGTCGAGGCACAGGCCGGGGTGACCGTGCGCCAGGCCGCCGACGCCCTGCTGATGAAGCCGAACAACGTCAGCGCGCTGGTCACCCAGCTCACCGGACAGGGACTGCTGGAACGACGGGGGGACCCCGCCGACAAGCGGATCGCGCACCTGCACCTCACCTCCGCCGCACGGCGACGGCTCGACGAGGCCGGACAGCTGGCGGGCACCCACCTCGGGCACGTCCTGCGCGCTCTGCCCGACCGTGAGCTGGACGCCCTCGGCGCCGCTCTGGGCGCGCTGCGCACCCTCACCGAGCAGCTGCGCCTCGACGCCCCCTGACAGGCGCGCCGGTTCCGCGGACACGTCGGGCCGGCACGCCCGGCAAGGGCTACGTCCCGAACGTCGGTCCCATGGCGCCGCCGCGGTCCCCGCCGCCGGTGCCCGCGCGAACGCCCCCGGCCGACGGGCGCCGGCGTACGGCGGCCCGGGTCAGTGCCGGGCGAACTGCACGCCGGTGCGCTGGACGACGTCCGGCCGCAGCGCCATACCGTCGATCACCAGCCGCTCCCCGTAGATGTCGGTGAGCCGGAGGGAGCCGCCGCAGCCCGCACCCTGCTCGGAGAGGAAGTAGTTGTACCCGGTGCGTGGCAGGGCCCGCCAGCCGGCGCCGGCGCGCACCTCCAGCCGGGCCAGCGGATTACGGTGGCCGAGCGCCTGGATGCCGCACCAGTACCGGCTGGAGCCGGTCTTGTAGCGGATCGAGAGCGGCTCGGAGGTGCTCGGGCTCAGCAGACTCCAGGTGACCGCGATCCGGCCGGTGACGGGATCGGCGAGCTTCGCGAACGCCTGTCGGCTGAGGTCCAGTTGGCCGGGCGCGCAGGGCAGCGGGCACTCGTTGGTGATCAGCACGGTGACGGTGGCGCCGTTCGCCGCGCGCACCAGCACATGCGCCCCGCACGCCTGGGCGGAGGCGTAGTCGGTGGTGTTCATGGCGGCGATCATGAGGTCGTCGCTGGGGCCGAAGGAGCATGCCCCGTTGCCGTCACCGGCGTCGTAGTGGGTGGCGACGCCCCGGTAGGTGGTGCCGGGGCGGATCCGTCCGGCCTGCGGGGCGGTGGCGGGGGCGGGCCGCCCGCCGTCCGCGGCCTCGGAGCGCGCGGACGAGGTGTCCGCCGTAGGGGTGGTGGTCGGGCTCGCCGTGGGCGACGGGGACGCGGACGCCGAGGGGGAGGACGGGAGGGGCTCGGGCCTGGTGCCCGTCGCCGTCGGCGTCGCCGTGCCGGAGGTCTGGGCTGGGACGAGCGCGCGCGGCGCGGCGGCAGCCGTGGCCGGGCCTGGCCCGGAACCGTCCCCGTCGCCGGGGCGAAGTACCAGGACGAGGGAGACGACGGCCGCGACGGCCGCCACGGCGACGGCGGATATGAGGAGGGGGTGCCGCCGGCGGGGGGCACGGCGGTGGGAACGGGACGCCACAGGTGAGTCCTTACGCGGTTCGGCCGGACATGGTGCGGATACGGGGCTCCCGCCACGAGGAGCCTTCGACTCGTCAGTGGCCGCGAAACCCGGAAAGGTTGCCGTGCACCCGGCGCGGCGGTGCACGACCACCGTCACCGAGCGCCGTCACGCCTGCGCGTGATGCCGCGCACACGCTTCGGGACGCATGGGGCGCACGTGTTAGCGTCCGGGCCGTGACCTCCCCGGTTCTGCACGCAACCCCCGCACTCGGGCCGCTCGACCTGTTCGGCGACGGCTTCGTGAGCGACCCCTATCCCTGGCTGGACACACTGCGCGCGCAGGCTCCGGTGCACCACGACCCCGGCACCGGGCTCTGGCTGGTCAGCCGGCACCGGGACATCCGCCGGGTGCTGCTGGACCCGGACGTCTTCCGCCCCGACAACGCCCAGCACGCGGTGACGCCCCTGCCGGTCGGGGTGCTGCGGGTGCTCGCCCGGTCGGGCTTCAAGCTGCCGCCGGCGCTGGCCAACAACGGCACCGCGAGCCATGCGGGGCTGCGCCGGGTCGTCACCAGGTTCTTCAACGCGCGGCGCGTCGCGGACGCCGTGCCGGTGATCGAGCGGATCGCCGGCGAACTGCTCGCCGCGGCGCGGGAACGCCTCCACGTCTCGGGCGGCGTCGACCTGTTCCCGTCCTTCGCCCAGGTGCTGCCCTGCCGGGTGCTGATGGAACTGCTCGGCATCGACGGTGTCTCCCCCGCCACGCTGATCCGGTGGAGCGATGCCTCCCTCGAACTGTTCTGGGGCCGGCCCTCACCCCAGCGCCAGCTCGAACTGGCGGAGCTGGTGGGCGAGTTCCACCAGTGGCTGACGCAGGTCGTGACCGACCGGACGCACTCCCCCGGCTCGTTCGTCGGTGCCCTGGCCGAGCACCGGCTGCCCGACGGCGAGCCGGTGGACGTGGCGACCGCGGTCGGCGCCTGCTTCTTCGTGTTCATCGCCGGGCAGTCCACCACCGGGCAGCTCATCGCCACCGTGCTGCGCCGGGCCCTCGCCGAGCCGGGCGTGTGGTCCCGGGCCGGGCGGGAGGACGGACTGGCCCGGGCGTGGGTGGAGGAGGTGCTGCGGCGCGAGCCGCCGGTGACCACCTGGCGCCGGGTCACCGCCCGGCCCGTCGAGCTGGGCGGGACACAGCTGCCGGGAGGTGCGCAGCTGCTGCTGATGCTGATGGGCAGTGGCTCGGACCCGGAGGTCTTCCCGGCGGCGGACCGCATGTGCCCGCACCGGGCCGAGATCCGGCAGCACCTGGCCTTCGGTGCCGGCCGACACCGCTGCCCCGGCGCGTCGCTGGCGCGCACGGAGGCGGCCGTGGCGCTCCGGGCGGCGGCCCGGGCGTTGCCCGCCGTGCGGCAGACCCCGGATGCCGCCGACGCGCCGGTGCTGGGACTGTTGTCCTTCCGCGCGCCGCTGCGGGTGCCCGTGGAGCCTGCCTGACGGGGGCCCGCCGGGGCGGCCGGGGACGGTCGGTCTGCCGGGGCGACCGGAGAACGTCGGCCTGCCGAAGGCAGCCGGAGACCGTCGGTCGCCGACGGCCCCCGGCTCCGTGGTGCGCGCCGGCCGGCTATCCGGCGTAGGTCTCGAACTCGGCGACCCGGGGGGTGCCGGACGAGCCGGTGATCTCAAAGGTGATCTTCTTCAGGGACGTGCGGGGGAAGGTGATGACACCGGCCCCGCTGCCGGAGGTGAGGGTGGCACCGGTGTCGTGGTTGACGACCCGCCACGAGCCGATGCGGCCCACGGCGCCCGCCGCCTCCCGGATGTTGATCTTGGAGACGCCGGTGGCGGAGCCCCACTTGATCGAGATGGCACCCGTGGAGCCGTCCGGTGACCAGTACGTGCCCATGTCACCGTCGCGTACGTTGCCGTAGCTCGTCCCGTCGGCCTTGCTGGAGCCGTCGGAGCCGGCGCCGATGCTGAGGTTGGTGCCGGTCGGTTGGCTGGGCTCGGGGCCGGGATCGGTGGGGGTGGGCGTCGGAGTGGGCGTCGAGCCGGTCGGGGTGGGCGTCGGCGTCTGCGGGGTGCAGTTGCCGTCCGAGACCCGCAGTCCCTTGCCGGCGCCGGCTGTCGCGCTCACCACGCTCGGCACGCAGTCGGCCGCGTCGAGACTGTACGAGTAGGGGACGCTCACCGTGGTGGTGGAGCGCACGTCGGGGCCCGCCGGGTGGTTCTCGGCGCCGGGCTCGGACCAGGTGACGTTGTCGAAGATGTTGCCGCTGACCTGCCAGTAGCCGGTCGCGTCGGTGTAGAAGGTGCCGAGGACGTCCTTGGAGTCCTCGAAGTAGTTGCTGTCCACCTTGGCGTGGGCGCCGGCCCGGGAGTTGATGCCGGACTTGTTCAGGTGGACGTAGTGGTTGTTGTACATGTGGGCCGTGGCGCCGCGCAGCAGGGGTGCCCGGGAGTCGATGTTCTCGTAGAGGTTGTGGTGGTACGTGATGTAGTTGTTGGACAGCTCCGTCTCACTGGAGCCGACGAGGCCGCCGCGGCCGGAGTTGCGCAGGATGCTGTAGGACAGGGTCACGTACCGCGTGTCGTCCTTCATGTCGAAGAGGCCGTCGTAGCCCTCCGACTCCCCGCCCGACGCCTCCAGGGTGGTGTGGTCGACCCAGACGTTGTGGACGTCGCTCTCCAGGCCGATGGCGTCACCGCCGTTGGAGGTGGGCGAGCCGGACTTCTTGACGTTCCGCACCGTCACGTTCTGGATGACGATGTTGCTGGACTCCCGGATGTGGATGCCCAGTTGGTCGAAGACGGCACCGCTGCCGACCCCGACGAGAGTGACGTTGCTGACCCTCTTCAGCTCGATCTTGTCGTCGGCGGTGTCGCAGCTGTCGCCCGAGACCTTGCTGGTGTTGGCATGGTTGATGGTGCCCTCGACCTGGATGGTGATCGGGGTGCTGCTGCTGGCCCGGTTGCACAGGGCCGCGTGGATCGCGGTGCCGGTGGTCGCCCGCACAGTGGTGCCGCCGGCACCGCCGGTGGTCCCGCCGTTCTGCGTCGCGTATCCGGTGACGCCACCGGTCGCGGCGGAAGCCTCCGACATGGACAGCGCCACGCCGGTCGCGCCGGCCAGGGCCATGGTGGCCAGCGCCGCACAGAGGCGCATGGTGACTGGTCGTCGTCTCATCCTCGTCTCCCCAATTCGTCCCGGAATCTCGGGTGGTGCGCCTCTCATGCCATGGGCATGACAGCAAGGCATCGAGGGTGCCGACCTGTCGTGAGCGGCTGGCGGTCGGGCCGGTTGCGGGTGCCGTCCTCGATGCGGTGCGTTCGCGGGTCGGTCGCGCGACGGTCGTGATGCGGTGCGCGACGGTCAACGCGTACGGCGCGACGGAAGCGCTTACGCGACCGACCCATGGAGCGGTGACACTTCGCCAGACACGCACCTCCACGTCTCGCGGCGCGCAGACGACCAGGTCAAGTCAGGTCTTGACTCACCTGGGAGGCACACCCGCAGTCGTGAGAGGTGCTGTGACGGTCGCTTTCACCCGACGGGTGACACCTCGCTGGGGAAAGCGCTTTCTAGCCTTGAGAATAGGGCTGAGCCGGTTCGGCTGGCAAGGCTCTTGCGCCGAGCGGCTCGGCCCGGGGGGAGGGCGCAGCGCTACCGGACTCCCCCGTCGGCCTCCTCGGTCGTCCAGGGCTCCTGGCTCTCCGAGGCTTCGGGGAAGCTCGCGAAGTAGGCCGCGACCATGTCCTCGTCCCCGTGCCCCTGCGCCGCCGCACGCTCCAGCCGTGCCGCGCTCGCGGCGGCCACGTCCAGGCGCAGGCCGTACTGCCGGCCCGCCTCGACGATGAGCCGGGCGTCCTTGGCGGCCGTCGCCACCGCGAACTGGGCCGGGGAGAGCCGGTCCTCCAGGACCAGGCTCGTCTTCGCCCGCAGGTACCCCATGTCGAGCGGGCCGCCGGCGACCGTGTCCAGGAAGCTCCGCGGGTCCACTTCGAGGGCACGGGCCAGGGCCAGCACCTCGCCCATGGCGTTGGTGGTGGCGATGACCCAGGTGTTGGCCACGAGCTTCAGCCGGGTGGCGCTGCCGGCCGCGCCGTCCTCGCCGGTCCACACGGTCCGGGCGCCGACCGCGTCGAAGATCGGGGTCACCGCTTCCCGGCCTGCCGCCGGCCCGGCCGCGAGGACGACCAGTCGGCCGCTCTCCGCGGGCTCGCGGGTGCCGAGCACGGGGGCGTCGTAGAAGAGCAGTTCGTGTTCCCGGGCGAAGGCCGCCAGGTCGGCGAGGGCTGCCGTCCCCGCGGTGGTGCACTGCGCCCAGGCGGTTCCCGGACGCAGGCCGGGAGCGGCCCGCCGCATGACGTCGAGGGCGGCCGGACCGTCGTGGAGCATGGTGAGGACGGTGTCGGCGCCCGCCACCGCTTCCTCGGGGGTGTCCACGACGAGCGCGCCGTCGGCGGCCAGCGGCGTGGCCTTGGCGGAGGTGCGGTTCCAGGCGCGCACGGTGTGCCCGGCGCGGAGGAGGTTGCGGGCCATCGCGGCGCCCATGATGCCGGTGCCCAGGACGCTCACGGTGAGCTGGTCGGTCATGTGTCGGCTTCCCTGTTCGTTCGTGGTCTTCGTTCGTGGTCTTCGTTCATGCGCTGACGACGGCGGTGAGGCCCGGGTGCCCGGTGGCGGCGGTGGCACGTGCGCCTGTGGGAATCGGGCGCTGTCGGCCCGGGGCGGGGTCGGGTCTGCTGGACGCTGAGACGGCTCACCCTGCGCCGCGGTCCGCGTCTCGACGGGACGCCGCGTCGGCAAGCCGGCCGCGACGGCGATCACGGCGGGCGCGTCGATCACGGCAGCCGGACCCCGCCGGCCACGGGGCCCGGTCGCCTTCCCCCGGTGACGCGCAACGCCTCCCGACCGTGTGGACCGGTCGGCGGGCGCGTACGGTGGCCCGCCGCGAGTCCGGCTCGGCGGCCCGGTCGCGTGCTAGCGCCGCCTTGTGCGGCCGGTCCGGCGGAGACCGGGTCTGCCGCCGCAGGTGCACTCGGTTGCCGGGCCGGCGGGTCGGCGGCGGGCCTGTCGGGCGTCGCAGGGTTCGGGTGCCGGGGTTTCGGGTGCGGGGTTGGGGGCGGACGTGCCGAAGCAGCGATCCTCGAAGGTGTCCATCACGAGGATGAACACCAGCATCAGTGCGGGGAAGAGCAGTGCCATCACGACGAAGACCATGGCTGCCTCCCGGGCCGGCGAGCGGTCGGACCCTTGTCCTCATCGTCACAGGCCCCTCGCCCGCAGCAAGGCGAACCCGCGCCGGGCAGCCCGCCCGGGACTCCCCCGGCACCCTGCGGCCAGCGGCGGAGGACCGGTCGTTCGCCCACCCGCCACTAGCCCGGCCGGGTGAATCGGCGGCGTCCGTGCCTGCCACGCCACCGGTCACCGCAGCGGGGTGGCGGGCCGGCGAACGCGGCGGCCGTCAGTGGATCTCCGCCACGAACGCCCCCTCGGCGCCGAAGGCGAACCGGGCGAAGCGCTCCCCGATGCGCCGGTGGGCGGCGGGGTCCGGGTGCAGGGCGTCGGGCAGCGGCAGCTCGGCGTGGTCGGGCTCCCCGTAGAGGTCGAGGCCGTCGAGGTGGTGCAGGTACGGATCCGCGGTGGCACGTTCCCGGACGATGCGGGCCAGCTCGCTGCGGATCACGGTCAGCGTGAGCTTCCCGGCGGCGGTCTCGTCGGGGTCGCCGAGGGCGACGAAACGCAGGCGTCCCTCGCTCATCGCGCCCAGATCCGGGGCGCTGGGACCGGGCGTGTCCTCGTGGATGGCGCAGTGGAGCGGGGAGACCACGAGCAGCGGGGCGGTGGGGTGCCCTTCACGGATGGTGTCGAGGAAGCCGTGGACGGCGGGGCCGAAGGCGCGCAGCCGCATCACGTCGGCGTTGACCACGTTGATGCCGATCTTGACGCTGATCAGGTCGGCCGGGGTGTCGCGTATGGCGCGTGCGGTGAACGGGTCGAGCAGCGCACTGCCCGCGAACCCCAGGTTGATCAGCTCCACCCCGCCCAGGGAGGCGGCGACGGCCGGCCAGGTCCCGGTGGGACCGGCGGCGCTGGACCCGTGGCTGATGGAGCTGCCGTGGTGCAGCCAGATCCTGCTGCCGTCGTCCGGACGGGGAGCCACGGGGGCGTCGGTGCGCAGGGCGACCAGTCGGGTGGTCTCGTCGTGCGGCAGCCAGATCTCGACGTCCTTCTCCTTTCGGGCCAGGCCGGTGAAGCGCACGGTCCGGACGGGCCCGGGCCGGCATTCGGCGCTCCCGGAGGCCAGGTCGACGGTGAGGGTGTCGCCCTCGGTCACGCCGGCCCGGCCCGCGACCCGCCCGTCGACGAGCAGTTCGTACACCCCGTCGGGGCGGGCCGGGGCTCCGGGGTAGACGCGCTTGGTGGCCAGGACGTCCAGCTCGACAGCGGTGGCCCGGGTGCGCAGGACGAGCCGCACTCCCGAGGGCTGCGACTCCGCCATGGCCAGCTGGTCGTCGGGGATCTGCCGCCGGGCGCCCGGCGGCAGCCGGTGGGGCAGCAGGCCCCGTTCGGTGCGCTCCAGGTCCAGTGCGCCGCGCAGGAGGTCGGCGGTGATGGGGGTGGTGATCCAGTCGGGCTCGGCGTTCATGTCTTCGGTCTCTTCGATCTCTCGTGCCGTTCAGGCCGTGGTGAGCCGCTCAGGCTCCGTAGTAGTCCGCTCAGGCCGGTAGCTGGTCCGCGCAGGAGGTAGTCCGCTCAGGCCGGTAGTCGGTCCGCGCGGGAGGTAGTCCGCTCAGGCCGTGGTGGGCCAGGTGCGCAGCAGACCGTCGAGCGCGGTCAGGATCTCGGTCCAGCTCTCCTGCGCGTCGGGGGCGCTGTGGCTGAAGCCCCCTGCCGCCTCCAGGGCGACGAATCCGCCGAAGACGCTGCCGAGCAGCCGTACGGCGTGCGTCTGGTGCGGCTCGGCCAGGTGATAGCCGCGCAGGAGTGCCCGCGTCATCTGCGCGTGCCGTACCCCGGCACTGGCGGCCGCCGTCTCCGGGTCCAGCCGGAAGCGGGCGGCGGCGAAGCGCCCCGGGTGCTGGAGGGCGTAGTCCCGGTAGGCGTCGGCGAAGGCGGTCAGCGCCTCCCGGCCGGCGCGGCCGGCCACGGCGTTCGAGACCCGGTCGGCCAGTTCCTCCAGTGCCCGCAAGGCGATCCTGGTCTTGAGGTCGTGGGCGCTCTTCACGTGCGAGTACAGGCTCGCCGTCCTGACGCCGAGTCGCCGCGCGAGCTCGGCGGGGGTCACGCCCTCGAAGCCGATCTCGTCGGCCAGGTCCGCCCCCGCCAGCACCAGGCGCTCCGTGGTCAGTCCGATCCTGGCCATCCTCACCTCCTTGTGTCCCACAACAGTCTGCCATAAGCGAGTAGCCAACTGCCTAATTGGATTAGGTAACGCCTTGTCGGGAGGCTCGGAGAGCCCGGCTGGCGGGTCCTGGACGACCTCACCGGCGGCTCGGACGACGCGGAGCCCGACCTGGGGGCGCAGCGCCGGCTGGCGCGGCGGCTGGTGGCGCTGCAGTCCGCCCACGAGATCGCCGAGGAGCGGGTCGTCTGGCGGCCGTGCGCCGGCTGTGCGAGGACGGGGAGGCGCTGGTGGAGACGGCGCTGGCGCAGGAGCACGAGGCCAAGCGGGCCCTGAACGAGCTGGCCCGTGTCTCGCCCGGCGGGCAGGAGTTCACCGAGTGCGTGAACACGGTGGCCGGGCTGGACCGGGGCCACTTCAGCTACGAGGAGACGCAGATCTGGCCCCGCCTGGACGACCGGCTCACGGCGCGGGACGCGGCGCTGCTGGCACGCCGGTGGGAGACCGTCCGCAGGCGGGCCCCGACCCGGCCGCATCCCCATCTGCCCGCCCGGAGGTCCTCGGCACGGTGGGCGGGGCGGCCGCCGTCCTGGACCGCGCCAGGGACCGGATCCCGGGACGGTGACGACCCGGCCGGGCCCGTGGGCGTCAGGGGGGCAGGGAGTCACTCGGTGGCGCGCAGCCGTTCGGCGTTCAGGGCGTCCACCGCCGCCCGTGCGCTGCCGACGGTGACGTAGTCGACCGCGATGAAGTTGACCGGCCGGCCGCGCTCCTGCTCGCACCGGTGGGCACGGTCGAGGATCCGTTCGCGGGAGTTGACCACGCCGGCGCCCAGTCGCCTTCCGCCGCCCGCGGTGACGAAGTGGTTGAGCAGGAACAGCCGCTTGTCCGTGCCGCCCCGGTTCGGCAGGCAGGTCATGGTGTCGGGGCTGTGGACGGCGAACGGGGTCTCCATGCCGTAGCGGTAGAAGTTGCGGTACCAGGGCGCGGGGCCGTCCGCCTTCTCGGCGAAGACGACCAGCCGACGGCCGCTGTCGATCATCGTGCCGAGCCTGGGCCACGGCTTGTCCGGGTCGTCGTCGGGTTCGAACAGCAGGTCCGTCAGCCCGGCCTGCGCGAAGGCGCGCGCGGTCTCGTACGGTCCGATGCCGTCCTGGATGATGAGGGTGACGACCTCCGTGGGGTGGGTCCGCAGCCATTCCCCGATCCGGTGCAGCGTGGGCACCAGCTCGATGGCGCCGGCGCCGCACGCGGAGTGGCACAGCCACCACCCCGGCCGGGGAGGGTTCGCGCGGGCCAGGGCCCGGGTGAGCTGGGCGCGCAGGGCCGGTGAGAAGTCGGAGTCGCTGAGCCGGTCGGCGAGTTCCTCGGGCGTCTCCCAGTGGTGGGTGTCGAGCAGCAGGGTCCGCACCCCGGCGTTCAGCTGGCCTACGACGTCCGGGTCCTGGAGGGGGCCGATGAACCGGTCCGCCGTGGTGGCCATCGCGTTGTGCGACGCCAGCTGGGCGATCTCGTCGTACCGGGCCTGGCACAGCCGGGCGCTGCCCTGGCAGACCCGCGGGGCGGCCCCGGCGAGCGTCACCGGGGCGAGGTTCATGCCGGTGAGGGCGATCGCGGAGGCGAGGGCGGTCAGGGCCAGCCCCCGGCGGTTCTCGGCCCGGACCGCCACCCGGGGCCGGGTCTGCCACACCCAGCTCACGGTGACCAGCAGCGCTCCCGCGGCCAGCAGACTCAGCGCGACCACGCTCGCGATGGTCAGCACCCGGTTCACCGCCGTCACCTGGAGGTCCTCGGCCAGCCGTGCGACCGAGGGGGACCACGACCCGGGTGAGACGAGCAGTCCGTCGCCGCCGATCGCCAGCCGCAGCAGGAGCACCTCCACGGCGGTCAGGCAGGCCGTGGCGGTCAGGGCCCAGCCCAGCGGCATCAGCCGCTGGGCGAGGGGTCGGGGCGGGAAGAGGCGGGTGGGGAGCCACAGCAGCAGGATCAGCGAGGCCGCACCGAGTCCGGCCGCCGCCGGCTCCACCACCTCACCGAGGTACCGGGTGACGGCCCGGGTCCGCTCCACCGGGGCGAGGACGTCACCGGCCGGGTCGAGGTCGGCGGTGATGACCCAGGTGCCCCCGCCGGCCTCCCGGAACAGGTCGACGGCGGCCGTGCGGGTGCGGTCCGAGAGGGCGACCGGGGCGACGGTGGCGAGGGCGGAGGCCACGTCGCCGTCGTCGAGGGCGCTCTCCACCTCCGGCCGCAGCCGCGTCCGTTCGTCCTGCGGCACCAGCCGCAGCAGAGCGGTGGTGGCCGCCACGGCCTGGTCGTCGGACAGTGCCAGGGTCGGCAGTCCCTCGTCCGGGACCTTCCCGGCGACCAGGGCGGAGGCGGCCCGGGCCAGCCGGTCGACGAACGCCTCGAAGTCGGGCTCGGACCGCTGCTGCACCGAGGCGACGGCGTCGGCGAAGTAGATCCGGCTGAGCGTCTCGACGTTGTCCACGAGGGGCTGGAGGTCGATGGTCAGCAGCAGCCTGTCCCGGTCGCCCGCCAGGTAGCGGACCATCTCGGCGATCTGCCGCTCGGTCATCGCCCGCAGCGTCTCCGGGGGGATCACGACCTTGACGTTCGCCGTCACCGTGGACCGGGTCACGGGCAGCCGGCCCAGCAGGTCGTCGGTGAGGCGGGCGTTGTGCGGGTCGACCAGCACCTCGTCGTAGAACCGCTTGTAGGCGTGCTCGTCGTCGAGGACGCTCCCGTAGAAGCCGGGACTGAGCACGGTGGCCCGCGCGACGGCCGACGCGGCGAGCGCGGTCAGGCTCAGCACCGCCACGGCCCAGGCCAGCGGGCCCAGCCACCGCAAGGGGTGGGCCGGTGGTCCGGATGCCCGGTCGTCTTCGGCCATGGCCTGCGTCTTCCCTGTCTTCGCCCGGGAAATCCGCCCGTTCCCGCGACATCCTCTGACTGCGGTATGCCCCGCTTCGGCCCGGATCAGCCCGAGCCGGCCGAAGACGTCGCAGCAGCACGCCAGGAGTTCGGGCGGGACCGGCGCCGGCCGGGGCGGCGGGCCTCCCTCACACCACCGGACGAACAGACCTACCGGACGGTATGCTCGGGGTGCCCGCGCCCGCTCCGGGGGCGCCGACTCCTGTGAAGGGGGTGTTCCGTGGCCGTCGACCCCACGGGCGCCGATCTCAAGCGCCTGCTCGCCGAGGACCCCGGTGGACCGGTGGTCATGCTCAACCTGCTGCGTTTCGCGCCGGACGGGCGTGCCTCGTACCAGGAGTACGCCCGGCACCTGGAGCAGACCTTCCTGCCGCGGTACGGCGGGCAGGTGCTGTACGCCGGCTCCGGGGACAGCGCGCTCGTCGCGGAGGACGGCCAGGCCTGGGACGCGGTGATCCTGGTGCGCTATCCCAGCCGGGAGGCGTTCAGCCGGATGGTGGCCGATCCCGAGTACCGGGCCGTCACCGAGCTGCGCACCCGCGCGCTCACGGAGGCCGTCCTGCAGCCCACGACGCAGTGGCGGCCGAGCGGCCCGCCCGCGTAGCGTCCGTCTGCCGGGGCCCGCCGGCCCCGGCACGCCTGTCACCCGAGGGGCGCCGTTTGCGCGGGCGGGCACGGGTGACTCAGCCCGGTGTGGACGAGCCGCGCGTGAGATGCACCGCTCTCGCGAATCGCCTCCTGCGCCTGCTGCGCCGCGCGGGCGGCCGACTCGTCGCGCACCCTCTGGTCCGGCGCGGCCGTGACCTGGAGCTGATGCACCGGGCCCTCGGCTTCGCCACCCTGGCACTGGTCACGCTGGCGCCGTTGCTGATCGTGGTGGCGGCCGCCGACCCCCTGGGCCGCGGTGGCTTCGCCCTCTGGCTGGCGGACGGCATGGGGGTGTCCGGGAAGTCGGCGCGGGCCCTGGCCGGGGTCATCACCCCGCCGCGCGATCTGGTCGGCACGACCGGTGTCTGGGGTTTCGTCGCCCTGGCGATCTTCGGTGTGGGGCTGAGCGCCGCCGTGCAGAACGGCTACGAGCGGATCTGGAACCTGCCGCCCGGGCCGTGGCACGGTGTCTGGCGGCAGGCCACCTGGCTGGCGGTGCTGACCGGGTACCTGTACCAGGAGGTGCAGACCCGCGGTGTGCTGGACGGTCCGCAGCGCATCACCCTCTCGACGACCACGGGTGTCCTGTTCTTCTGGTGGGGCCAGCGGTTCCTGCTGGGCGGCCAGGTCCGCTGGCGCCGGCTGCTGCCCGGGGCGATCGCCACCATGGTCGGTCTGGTGGGGCTGCGGGGATTCTCCTACCTGGTCTTCACCCCGCTCCTCATCGACAACGCGATCGCCTACGGCGCGGTCGGCATCGTGCTCGTCGTGGAGTCGTGGCTGATCGGCGTGGGGTTCGTGGTCTTCGGCGGTGCGCTCTTCGGGCGCTGGCTGTCCGAACACCACCTCCACCGGCACGAGGAGCGCTGAGACCGCCGGCGGCGGGGCGGTCCCGGGCTCCGGAAGCCGGTCAGTCCCCGGCGGGGGGTTCTCCGCAGACGGGCTGCGCCCCGTCGTACGCCCGGGCGGCACCGCACAGGGCGGCCGCCGGGCGGATCGGGACGCCGTTGGCGCGCAGCACCTCGCGAACCTCCAGGATCAGCGGGAAGACCTCGTGGTTGCGGTCCTCGCCCTGCTCGTCCCAGGCCCGCTGCTCGGCCTCCACGGCCATGCGGTCCTCGGCGAAGACCCGCTCGGTGAACCGCCTGATGAGCGGCCAGGCCAGCTGGAGGACACCGGGAATCCGGGGCTTCTCGATCATGAGCAGGCCGTAGGCGTGGCAGGCGCGCTGCTCGGCGTCCTCGGGCACGTAGGCGGTCCACAGCCGGAACGCCGGGCGTTCGGCGTCCTGCGGCACCAGGTCGAGTGTCTGGTACGGGTACTCGGTGCGGATGGTCATCACATCGCGCGAGTCGTTCCCGCCCAGGCCCTCGCCGGCCAGCAGGCTCGCCCCGCGGTTGTGCTTGCCGCCCGCGTGGGTGAACAGGTACCGCGCCTCCACCGACTGCGCCTGCGTCCGGTGTCCCAGCAGTTCGGGGTGGAGCCTGCCCACGACGCCCCGGTGCAGGAACTGGTGGTTCATGTCGAGGAGGTTCTCGTGCATGAACGAGTAGTGGCAGCGCACGGTGCGGTCGAACGTCATCGTCCGGTACGCCGGTGAGTGGAACGCCGGCAGGTGCGGCAGCGGAGTGCCGGCGGCTCTCTCCGGCGCTCCGGGGAAGACGAACACCAGGCCGTACGCCTCGCGCACCGGGTACCCGCGCACGCCGCGGGGCGGTCGCCCGTCCCCCTTGGACAGGTACGGGATCTGCGAGATGCGGCCGTCGCCCCGGTAGGCCCACGCGTGGTAGCAGCAGCGCAGGGTGTCACCCTCCACCACGCCCATGCTCAGCGGCACCTGCCGGTGTGCGCACCGGTCCTCCAGCGCGTGGACGGCACCGCTCGCGCCGCGGTAGAGGGCGATGCGCTCCCCCGCGAACGCCGTCGCGACCACCCGCCCCCTGCGGACCCGCCGGGACAGCGCGACCGGGTACCAGTAGTCGGGGTTCGCCCCCACGCGTCGCAGGTCGGCGGTGCCGAAGCTCGGGGCGTGGCGGTCCCGGCCGGCGGGGCCGGCGCTCGCGTGCCCCTCGGGTTCGGTCTGGGTCATGCTTCTCCCTTCCACGGGGACGCCGTCACGGACGGTCACGCGTCGGGCCGGGCATCGGTGTGGCGAACGGAGCCTTGAGGGCTTCTCCCCCATCCTGGCCGCCTTCGGGGCCCGGAGTCCTGCGCAGCGCGCTCAGAGGGGTGAGTCTGCCGCCGCGCGCGGCCGGTGCCCCTCACGCGGAGTCACATCGCGCGGCCCCGCCAGGTGGTCGACGAGCTCAGCCAGGACGTGACCCGGCTGATGTCCGCGGAGGTGACGATCCCCACCAGGCGGCCGTCCTCCAGTACGAGGGCGCGGTGTGCGGCGTCCGCCTGCAACTCGGGCACGAGGCGGGCCAGCGGGTCGTCGGGCCGGGCGGTCGGCAGGTCGGCGATCGGTGTCATGACGCGGGCGACGGCGGTGGACGTCCGTTCCGCCCCGGGAACGGCGTCTGCGGCCTTCAGGGTCACCAGTCCCACCACGGTGCCCGCTCCGTCCCGGGTGCCCTCGGCGGTCCGCGCGGTGTTCCCGGCCTCCGCGGCCCCTGCGGTGTCCGCGTCCAGGACGGGGAACGCGGAGTGCCGGTAGCGGTAGCGCGGGTCGGTGAGGAACTCGGCGACCGTGGTCGCGGCCGGGACGGTCACCGGATCGGCGGACATGGCGTCCCTGACGGGGATGCCGCCCAGCACCTCGCGCAGCCGGGCCTGACCGCCTTCGGCCGTGGCCACCGCGGTGACGAACCAGCCGATGACCACCAGCCAGATGCCGCTGAAGACATCGCCGAGCAGCACGAGGTACAGGCCGGTGCCGACCAGCACCCAGCCCAGCAGGCGCCCCGCGGCCGTGGCCACGGTGGTGGCCCGCAGCAGACTCCCGGTCTTCCACCAGACGGCCGCCCGCAGCAGGCGGCCGCCGTCGAGCGGCGCCGCGGGCAGGGCGTTGAAGACGGCGAGGACGATGTTGATCCCCGCGAGCCAGGCCAGCGCGCCCACGGCGAGACCGCCCTCGGTGAACAGCGCCAGCAGCCCGGCCGCCAGGGCGAACAGCGCCCCCAGCACCAGGCTCACCAGGGGGCCCACGCCGGCGATGCGCAGTTCCGCGCCGGGGGTGGACGCCTCGCTCCGCAGCCGGGCGAGCCCGCCGAGGAGCCAGAGGGTGATGTCCTCGACGACCACTCCGTTGCGGCGGGCCACCAGGGCGTGGCTGATCTCGTGCGCCAGCAGCGACAGCAGGAAGAGCACCGCGGTGACCGCCGAGGCGAACCAGTACTGCCAGGTCGGCCGGTCCGGATAGGCGTCGCGCAGGCCCCCCTCGGCGAGCCCGACCAGGATGAGGACGAAGACGAGCAGGACACTCCAGTGCATCCCCACCCGGATGCCCGCCACACGGCCCGGCGAGAACGTCGCCCGCACACCGGCCACCTCCTCCCGGCCAGCGGGACACGAGGCTCGACGGAGCAGCGGGTGCGCCACCCGCGGCTCCCTTCGCGTTCGACCGACTACCCGGAATCGGGCCCCGCACTCGGGCGGGGTTCCTTCGTCACGGACGTCCGCGGCCGGTGATGCGGTCGCGCAGGCGGTCCCACGGGCCGGCGACCCTCGCCATCAGCTTGGTGCCGGTCGCGGAGCGCGGCGCCGCCGGACGGGGCCGGGTGGGGGCGAGAGGCCGGGTCTCCCGTGCCTTCGGC
>NZ_CBDQZH010000046.1:0-59439 GCF_965341775.1 Streptomyces sp. bgisy159
GAAGATCCGGTGTGATTGCTACCTTAGCGTACCACCGACCGACCTGCGGGAATACGAAAGCCCCGCTCACCGGACCGGCGGGGATCCAGTGAACGGGGCTTCACCGCCCGCCGGCCGCCCTCCACGGGGGAGAAGGACGCAACCGTCTCGGCGGGCGCCTCCCCGTCTTCGACGTCGGGGAGGAGCTGGGACGCCAGCGGGGGTGCAGTGGGCCGACCTCACCGGCACTGCGGCCCCCGCTGCGCCCTCCACGCGCGACGCACGGGCGCCGCACGCGGGTCTATGGGGGCGGGGAGACCGCCCAGGTGTATACGCCAATCCGCTGGCCGTTGAAGTACACCGGCCCCCGGTGATTCTCCCGGCCGTCGTGCGGCGAGTTGGCGCACGTCACTACGACGCCGGAAAGGTCCCGCCTGCGGGTGGCTTTCTGGAATGCGACCGTGTCGGCCGGCAGCTTCGTGCTGGCGTCGCACACCCTCAGCCGGCCCGTCATGACGCCTGCCCGTGGATCGCCTTGTGGTGCGCCCGCATGACGCCGACGATCGCGCCGGCCTGAACCGGATTGTGCGACGGATGGCCGGGCGTCGTCGCCGCCACCCACTCCCGCTCCATACCCCTGCACGCGCCGCACCCGGGCCACGGAGCGGGGCGAGTGAATACCGGGCCGGGTACTTCCGTGTACCCGGTGTCAGACATCCGTAACGCCATCCCCGCACCTCCCTGGATTCGGGCGCACGGCTGTGCATTTCGTCACTCGCCGTACGCGGAATGGCACGACCAGTGTGACCACTGAGCAGACACGAGTGCAACCCAACCGCGAAAGAATGCAGAATTGCACTTCGATCACCCATTGGTTCACTCACTGTGGAAAGCTGTGTGCGCACCAGCGACGAACACCGGATGCCAGGGGGTGAGGTATGGCTGAGCCGACTGTGCGGAAGCGCCAACTCGGCGGCGAGCTGCGCCGTCTGCGCACCGCGAAGGGCCCCAAGATCGACGATGTAGCGAACAGCGTCGGCATGCCCGGATCGAAGCTGTCGCGCATCGAGTCCGCACGCCTGGGCATCAAGCCGGCCGACCTTGACGCGCTGCTCGACATCTACGACGTTGAGGACGCCGGGAAGCGTGACGTCCTCCACTCCATCGCGCGTCACGGCGGGGTCCGCGGGTGGTGGCAGACCTATCGCGACGTCATCTCACCCGCGTACGCAGACCTGATCAGCCTGGAGGCGGAGGCCAAGAGTCTTCGGACGTACCAGACGTCGCTCATCCCCGGGCTCCTCCAGACTGCTGCCTATGCCCGCGCCACGCTGGACGCGCTCAGCATGACAGCTACGTCGGCGGAGGTTGACGCACTCGTTGACGTCCGCATGGCGCGTCAGGCGGTGCTTTCCCGCCGGGAGCCGCTGGAGCTGTGGGCCGTCATCCATGAGGCGGCACTGCGCCCGAGGGTCAAGGGTGACCCCCAGATGATGCGCGACCAGCTTCAGGTGCTGCTCGACAAGCAAAGACTTCCGCACGTCTCGATACAGGTACTGCCGCTCAGCGCACCTCCCCACGTGGGGCTGAGCGGGAGCTTCGCCGTCGTGGGGTTCCCGGAGACAGCCGATCTCGACGTTGTCTATCTGGAGAACTTCACGTCAGCCCTGTACGTCGAGGATCCTGCGGAAGTGAGTCGATACGGGTCGGCCTTCGAGCGTCTTCGCGCGGCGGCCCTCCCCTTCGACGAATCGGCCGACCTCGTAGCTCAAGTGAAGGACTCGATCTGATGAACATCATTCCCGACGCCACCGCATCCGGCTTCGACTGGACCAAGTCGTCGTACAGCGGCAATCAGGGCGACTGCGTGGAGGTCGCTCACGGCGCCGTCCCCGCAGCTCTCCCCGTGCGTGACAGCAAGCGCCCCAGTGGGCCGGCGGTGGTCTTCGCCGACGCCACGTGGGGCGTGTTCGTCGACGCGCTGAAGCGTGGCGACGTGGCCTGACGCACAACGCAGAAAGCCCCCGCCGGGTGACCCTGGCGGGGGCTGTTGTGTGGTTGAGCCGCCTTCACGGCGCCACGGGGCGCAGGGCGTACAGCGTACGGACCTCGTCGAGGTCGACGCGCGGTCCGTCGGGGGTCTGGAACTTCACGAGTCGCGGCCGTCCGCCGTTGGCGGCACCCCGGACCGTCTCGACGGCAACGCCGACGACGTCCGCAGCCTCCTTGTAGGTGACGAGAACGGGCGCAGGAACGGCCGGAACGGGCTCCATGGCCTCTTCCTCCAACGGCTCCGTGGCAGGCGCCTCAGCGGTCGTGTGCGGCTCCGTGGCGGGCTCCTCCGCGTGTGCCTTGCGGCTGTGGACGAGGAGGGAGCCGCCGAAGAACGCGAGCACCGGCCAGCCGGCGACGAGGACACGGAGGGCCGTCGGGGGGTGTGCGAGGTCGAGGACGCCGGACGTCGCGATGTTGGCGCCCATGGACGCACCCATGGACAACAGGAACCACGTCCACGGCGCACGCTTCGAACGCCCGTCCTTCTCCCGGATCTGCGCCCACGCCATGACCAACAGCAGGTCGACGCTCACCGGGTACGCCCACGCCTTCCACCCGCCCTGGCCGGCGGCCTCCGCCACGTCGTGGATGTGCGCGAAGGACAGTGCGGCGGCGATGACGGCCTGAATCAGCAAGGGGTCGCGCAGTCTGGCGGCGTTCATGGCTCCTCTTCGTGTGCATGTGGTGTGAGTGGTTGGTGAACCGGAGCCCCCGTCACCGGAATTGACGGGGGCCCGGATGAGGAGAGGATCAACTGATCGACTTCGGGTCGGCCTCCAGGAAATCACCCTCACGGAACTTGCCCCGGGCGACGCCGTCCGCACCGTAGAGGGTGGCGTATCCGTCCCCCGCCGGCTCCCACCGGCCCACAGTGACCCGCGCGAAGCTCGCCCAGCCCTCTACGAGGACGACGGTTCCGGGTACCGCCTGACGGGCGGTGATGACGACGCACGATGCGTCCAGCCGTGTGCCGTTCGGGTTGTGACGGTCCATTGCAACTCCCGCGCGTTGGTAGTGGGTTGACCGCTCCACAGAGAGCAGAGCTGCCACGGCGGGTGAAACGTGATCCTTGAGGAGGTCTGCCCAGTCTCGCGGGTGCTCTCCGCGTCCTCTTCGGCATCGTCAGTCCCGTGGTTTCGCCTGCACAGCCAGCACGTACAGAAGGTCTGCTCTCTGTGGAGTTGTCCCGCTCGGCTTCAGCGAGTGCCTTGCGTTGACTCAACTATGACACACCTATGTCGACCACCACAACTCCATTAGCCAGACAAACGAGAGTCGACTCACACTCCCTCCGCAATCAGCGCCACCCGTCTCCCCCGCCTGCCGGCCAGCGTGACCACGTACCCGCCGCGGACCCTCGTCGTCTCCTCTCCGCGCCTCACGGCCTGGCGGAGGAAGTGACGGTGTGCCGTGTCGTCGACGAGGACGGAGGGGCCGTCCTCGAACGTCAGGCGGTAGCGCACGGTACGGCGCGCCTGACGGTGATGGGGCGGTTCGCGGGGATGACGGCGTCTCCCCCTTCGGCGAACGTGACGTGGACGTGGCCCCGAAGGGCCGTGGGCCACGTGCTCTCGGCAGCCGTCCGCACGTGGCCGTGGAGGACGAAGACGTCGCCCTCGCGGATCTCCCGGGCGGTGATGTGAAGTTCGGTGGTGGTCATGGTGCCTCCTACGAGTGACTCGCACTACAGAAGGAGCCCCCGTCACCGGAATTGACGGGGGCTCCAGGGGTGTCAGGCAGCGAGCACCGGACGCCCGGGGATGCCGGCCAGGCGACGGATCGCGGCGACGATCACGACGACCTTCGGGTCCGTCGGCTCCTGCGCCCAGCTCCCGGCGGAGTGGCGGACGGCGCTGGTCGCCCACGCGTGCATGTACGCCTCGTACTCGTCCTGGCTGAAGTAGCCGGAGCGGTACCACTGTTCGACGGTGTCCGGGGTCATCTTGGACATGCGGTAGGCGTTGCACTCGACGCAGTGGACCGTCATGAAGTGCATGTTGCCCGGCTCCGCCAGGGCGGGGCACGTGGTGGCGGGGACGTCGACGGTGACGGGCTCCAGCTCCTCCGTCGGCTCCTCGATGATCTCCGACGACTCCTCGGCGATCACCTCGTCCGTGGGGCGGGCGTGCTCGTCGCAGGAGTAGACCGGCCACGAGTAGTCGCCGTGCGTCTGCTTGACGTGGCGGACCCGCGTCGCCGGAGCACCGCACGGCTTGTGGCCGAACTCCGTGGCGGTGCCCCACGATCGGGTGATCAGTCGGTGAGTGGCCTCGCAGTTCATGGTGTCTCCCTCGCCAGTAGCTCTTGATGTGACTTCATAGTGACACACATATGTCGGCCACCACAACCCAGTTAGCTAGGCGAACGTGAGCCGATTGGCGCTCCTCCGCCACGACTGCCGCTCCCGCCGGCGCTGAGCACGTCGGGCGAGCGCCCTCCACTTCCCCGGCGGCTGTCCGCAGCAGGAGCAGTCACGGCCCCCGGGACCGTCGGGGCAGAAGCGTCCGAGCATGCGCATGTGACCTCCAAAGTTGGCGCTGAGCTGCGAAGTTGGGCGCTGACGTTGGCTTGGTGTACCTTCTCCGGCGAGAAAGCTGCGGCGTTCCCGCCAGGGCGCTGCGTGAGACCCCTATTTCCCGTCGACGGGTCGTTTCCCCGTCGACGCTGCGAGGCTTCTGAATGCCTCATGAGGGCGGTTGTTGTGCCAAACAACCGTTCGCCCGCATCGAAGGTACGAAGTATTGAGTGTCGAGCCATCACCCGACCTCAACGAAAGGTCCGCTCCGGCGGAGCGTGGTTCAGCGGGCGCCACGTCGACAGGTGACTGTCCTTCGTTGAGGTTTGTCGTGCCGCCGTACGGGCGGTGCCCTCTCGAAGGACGAGCTTTGAGAGGGAGAGGCATGTCGTTCGGCAGCGTGGCGCAGGAGCTTGCGATGACTGCGCCGTGGGTGCTTGCGGCCATCATCGTGGCCGTCATTCTGATCGTCGTTACCGGCGGACTCGTCGGTCTCGTCGTCGTGCTTCACGGGACGACGGAGGCCGCACGGCCCGTGATCATCCACGCTCTTGGCGACCTGTTCCGCGCACTGGGGGACTTCCTCCGCGCCCTCTTCGGGCGTCGCAAGTGAAGGGCGCCAGTGCTTCACGTCCGGTGCAGCAGCGTGAACCCCGTCCCGCTTCCTACGCAGGTCTGGAGGACGAGGTCAGCGCTCCCGAAGTCGGGGATCGCTCCGCCCTGCCGGTTGACGTGCATGTGCGTGTACGCGCGGTACGTTCCGGCGAGCGGGCCGGATATGACGCGCACCGTGCGGCCGACGGGTACCGTCGCGAGCCACTGGTAACCCATGTAGTTGTGGCCGGCCAGGATCCGCCCCGCGTACATCGTCAGCGCGCCCGCGTCGATGCACGGCTGCGGAGCTTTCTCGCAGACCTGGTAGAAGCTGATGCGGATGTCTGCCGGCGGCTGCGTGGTGCGCGGTCGTTCGGTCCGGGACGTCGGGGACGGGGCCGCGAGCGATGCGGAGGGCGAAGGCGTCAGAGACTCGCGCTTCCCGCTTCTCGACGTGTGCGGCGCCGGTCGAGGCTCCGGACGGTAGGGGTGCGGGGAGGCCGGCGACGGCGTCACGACGGGCGCGGAGACGACGTCAGAGAGCCGAGGAGTCGGCGTCTGCGCGTCGGGGGCGATGGCCACGGCCACGGCCGCGACCGTGGTGACGGATGCGGCGACAACGGCCGCGCGGAAGGGGAGCCGGGAGGGTCGGCCCGTGTGGGCGAGCTGCGGCCTCGGACCCGCGTAGTACCGCATGAAGCTGAGGGAGTCAGCCGCCCTGTATGTGGCCAACTGACGCTGAGCTTCGTCGCCCAACAGCTCGTACACCTTCGTGGCCGTGACGCCCTGGCGGTGCGTAAACCGCCAGACGTCGGGTCGGATCTCTTCGGCGTAGACGCGGATGTTGTCGGCGTCTCGGCTCTTGTAGACCGGGAATGCCACTGTCCCTCCAGGTGGTTAGGTCGCTTCGAGTGCCCCGCCGCGGATTCGAACCGCGCGCCCGCCGGCACTGGGGGTGCCGGGTGAGTGGGCGATACCTAGACGGGGCGGGTTACTCAGGCGCTGCGGTCGATCAGTCGGAACAGTTGCTTCGTGACGATCTCCAGCCGGCCGAAGTAGTACGCGGCGCGCGACGGGTCCGCTCCCATCTCGTCAACGATCTCCTTGTAGCGCTGGCGCAACTGCTCCAGCTCGTCCGTGTCCATCGCTCCTCCTACGGCCTGGCCGCTCAACACGGGCAGGCCCTTGTGTGTACGCCCCTGTGTGGGCGTTTTGGCTAGGCGTAACGGACCTCGACGACGGGGCGCTTGTCGTCGCCCTCGTAGCGCACGGTGCGGCTCCAGCAGGGGGCGCAGAGTCCGACAGTGCGTCGGGTCGGCTCTCCCGAGCGGTTCACGATGCGGTGGGTCTCTGAGTCGGCGGCGAACGCCATGCCAACGTCGCGGCAGCACGCTTGGCACTCGTACTCGCTCCGCCGGAACACCGTCGTGCCGGACAACGAGAGCGCGGGTTCGGCAGCCATGGCGGCGTCCGTCCGGTCGTACCGTGCGCGGGCAACACGGCGGTTGTGCTCGTAAACAGCCCGCTCCAGTTCACGCTTGCTGCGGTACAGCCGCATGGCCACGAACTCTGCCGTCTGGTCGCTGCGCATCTCGGCTCCTCCTTTTGGCTAGCCCCGGAGGGCGTTTCGGCTAGAGCAAGTGGCTCACGCTGTGACGCGCGGCAGCACGCTCGACCGCACGCACGCCCTGAAGAGCGGTCTTGCAGGGAGTTCCGAACTCGTTGTCCGCGACAGGGGTCGCGCTCCAAGCGTGGAGTCGCCACACCCAGCCGCTACCCCGTGGGTTCGGCTCCACGATGGCGTACACGTCACCAGAGCCCACCTTGTAGTGCATGAACGCGTTCTCGTCGGCGTTCACCGCACTCCACGAGTCAGGAACGGCTCGGAGTGCACCGATGAACTCGTTGCCGTAGATGTCGGTAACCGTGGCCATTTCGTCCCCTCCCCTGGGGCGCCCCGTGCGAGGCGCCCCGTCAGTTCCTTGCGTGACTCGACTATGGCACAGATATGTCGGCCACCACAACCCCCTTAGGCAAGGAAGCGTGAGTCGACTTGCGCTCCTACTCGCCGGCCAGGAACTCCGCCAGGCGGAGGAGGTCCGCGGCCGTGTGCGGGGTGTCGGCGAGGAGGGACTTCGCCTTCGAGACGAGGGCCTCACGCCCCGGGCAGGCCGGCGCCGGTTCCGACACCTTGCGGACCTCCACGGCCCACACCTCGCCCGCGTCGTTCGTGTCGACGAGGTACGGGAGATCGTCTTCGTCGATGGCCGTGACACGGCCCGTCAGCCCCTCGTACTCGCTGCTGTACGACCGGTACTTCACGATCTCGACGAGGTCACCGACCTTGACGAGGCCGCTCTCCGCGTCCGCGCCGGCGTCGGCGAGGAGGTTGCGGGCGAACTCGGCGAAGTCGTCGGGGCGTACGTAGATGTGGTTCGAGATGTCGGAGCGCATCTCCAGACGTACGTCCCCGTCGGCGTCGACGATGCCTGTGAGGGTCTCGTCGCCCGAGACGCGGCAGGTGAGGGTGTACTCGGCCATGTTCTCTCCTCTGTGGGTAGCTGATGGAGCGTGAGTCGACTCACGCTCCTCGGATCAGAGCTGTTCGACGGAGATTCCGTCGGCCGGCGTTGAGTCGGAACGGGACTCCACCGCGTACATCACGTCGTCGCCCCAGAGGGCGGCCTCATCGGGGCGCACGCCGGAGAGGTCATAGTCGTCGAGGGAAGGAAGTCGGGTCATGGTCGGTGCTCCAGTTCTGTTGTAGGTGTGTGACTCACGCACAGATGCCGTGATCGGCAGCCACGCGTCGGGCGGACTCGACGCCACGGGACCTGAGGCGACGCAGGGCGGCCGGGCGGACGCTCAGGTCGGCGCACGTTTCCCGCTCGTCCTGCTGCGTCATCCCAACGCCGTAGAACGCACGCAACGCGAAGGACTGGCGCGCCGGGATCTGCGTCATGAGCCAGCGGGCCAGGTCACAGCGGCGCCCGGCGTCGGCCGCCTCATAGGAGGTGTCCGGGATGACGTCGGCGAGGGTCATCTCGTCGTCTCCGGTCGACGTGCCCGGCCCCGAAAGCGGCCGGTCGAGACTTTCGGCGTCGGCCAGTGCCTCCACCACGGACACGAACCGCTCGCGCTCCATGCGGTTCTTCGGGTTGCTGCATGTGGAGAGCGTCTGCCACGCCTCCTCGACGTCGCCCTTCGCGCTCCACAGCGCCCGCTTGACGCGCAGGACGGACGTCGGGTCGACGGTCAGGGCCGCCGAGGACCGGACGGCTTCCTCCATGATCCGGCGACGGGCCGCCTGGAAGACGAAGGAGGAGAGCTTGGCGGAGGAGGCATCCGTCCGGTAGTCCCGCACGTGCTGAATGAGAACGGCTCGCGCTTCCTGGAGGAGGTCCTCCGCGTCCTCGCGGCTCGCTCCCGGGGCAGCGGACCGGATCATGCCGGTGAACATGGGGTCGAACGCTTCGACGATGGCCCACATGGCGTCGGAGTCGCCCGCCTGCGCGGCCGTGATCTGCTCGTCCGTAACCTCGATGCGGGCCATTCGTTCTCTCCTCTGTGAGTGCCTTGCGTACTTGGGTTATGGGGCGCAGACGGCCGGATGTGACGCGAGGGTGTGAGTAATGCATGTGACCTGAGTCACACAGTGATGGAGGTATGAGAAAGCCCCCGTCCCGCGTGGGAACGGGGGCCGTGAGGAGTGTGAGTCGACTAGCGCTTGTCAGGTGGTGAAAGGATGTACCGGGAGTCCGGCCGACTCCGCGATGGTCACGTCAGCCACGGCGACCGGGCACTTCTCCCAGCCGGCCAGGCAGTACAGGGCCGTCGCGGTGGCCCACTGAAGTACGGCCGCGTAGGCGGGGACACCTCCGAGGAGCCCTGCCGCTTCGGCGATTGCGCCCACCTCGTCGTCAGTGCTCTGCGGCCCTGTTACAATGATCAACTTTCCCCCTGGGTGGAGGACGCGTCCTCCCCTTCCCAGTGGGCCAGGGCGCGATCCATGGATGCGGAGACGCCGCGAACCACCGCTATTGCGTACGGCAGTTGGTCAGCGCCGTTCTTCAGTTCTGCTTGAAGAGCCCCACGGCGTTCGCAGATCGCCGTGTCCTCCGTCGGGCGGTTAGGTCCGTGCGTCGCCTGCCGGCCCGTTCCGTCCGCATCCACTCCGGGCCGTCGGCGACCCGGCATGGTTACTGCGTCGCCGTACGCGGTGACGAACTGTCGAATTTCGGTCACTGCTCGCTCAAGAGCGTCGAGGAAACAGACCATCCGTGCTGCATTTTCGGCGTGGTCAGGACTGTAAGTCACACAACCTCCACAGGCAATCATCGTGCGGCCGGATCCAACCCCCTCATAGGTACGCTTTGTTGGGGATAGTCCGGTTTCCAACTTCAGGGCGTCCACCCCGTTTATGTCGGTCGACCAATTTCACCTGCGGTTATGTCGGTCGACACACCCCGGAGTGGCTGGTTCCGTTGTTACGAAGTCGTTACCTCGTGAAGGAGTCATGGAGGCTCGTGTGGCGCCTGACGGACCCGCTCCGTGACCGCCTGGTCGTCGTCAGTGAGGCATTGACCAGCGGTTTGTGACAGCCAGTCAGCCACCTCAGTAGAGCCTTTCGACCTATTGCACTCGTCGCACGCGGCGGTCAAGTTGAACCACTCGTGAACACCGCCGGCCGCAAGCGGACGAACGTGGTCCACCTCTGCTACAACCATCCGGCCAAACGAGGCGTCACAGTAGGCACAGGACCACTCGTCGGTGTCCTCCCACCGTCGCAGAACGTCACGGCGTGACGGGTGAAGCGGTGGCTCCGGAGGGCGCAGAAGGGGCAAGGTGCGCATGGGACGTGGTACGGACCGCACGGCGGAGGGACGGAATCCCGCCACCGTGCGGGCAACTGCGGTCTTCCGTCCGAGCGTTGGGACCGCAGACCGGGCGGACGTCACGCTGCCAGCCCAACGCGTTCGTACCACTCGTCTTCACGTGCGCGGAGCGCCTCGTCGTACTTACCGTCAGGGCCCTTCATGTACAGGGAGCCCCACGACCGGCCACCGACCTCCGGGTCCGTGTCCAGAGGGACGCCGAAGAAGTCCATCCGCATGGCCTCCCCGACCTCCCGCGCGACGTCGTCCGCCACGTCGGCCGGTGCCGATCCGAGGCATTCGTCATGGATCGGGAGGAGGAGGTACTCCGTCAGACCCCGGTCGTGCATGTTCAACAGGGCCTGGCACAGGACGTCGCGCGCAGTGCTCTGAACGGCGTAGTTCGTCGCTGCGTAGACCCGGTCCCGGTCCAGCGGCACGCGCCGGCCAGTCGGGGTGAGGACGACGTACCCGTTCGCCCGTGCCTCACGCTGGATCCGGTTCGCGTACCGGCGAATGCCGGGGTACACGCGGTCGTAGGCTGCAATAGCCGTCTTAACCTCAGCGATCGGGGCGCCGGTCTGCCGGGACAGTGTCGTCGATCCGCCTCCATACACCTTGCCGAAGCCCACGCCCTTGCCCATCTTGCGGTGCGCCTTCGTGAAGTCGGGACCCCAGATGAGTTCGGCCGTGAAGTCGTGCAGGTCGCGCCCCTCCGCGATGGCCCGCTTCATGGTCTTCTCGTCCGCCAGGGCCGCCAAGACACGCATCTCCACAGCGCTGTAGTCGACGGAGAAGATCCGGTGCCCAGGGTCAGCGAGCAACGCGCGGCGAATCGTCCAGTCTCCCGACGGGAGTTGCTGGAAGGGCGGACCGGAGATGGACATGCGCGCGGTCCGGGCCTGGAGACTGTTGATCTTCGGGTGGATGCGGCCGTTGACGTCGAGCCCATCGCGCATGGGCAGGGCGTACGACGTCCGCCACTTCCCCGCTCGCTTGCTGTGCAGCACAGCGTCGGCGAGCGGGTTCGGTGTCCGCGTCCCGCGCGGCTGCCACTGCTGATCCAGGTCGGCCAGGTCGAGGAGAACGGACTTGTCCACCTTCAGGGCGCCGCTCGCCGTCTTCTCCGTCAGCCGCTCCCCCATGCCGACGAGTGCCTCCGCGACCTGCTTCGGGGCATTGACCGACGTCACGCCGTACTTCGCAGCCTTCGCCGCGTGGAGCTGCGCCTCCTCGTCCAGCCGCTCGACGAGGCCGCGGACGTAGTCCTGATCGACCAGCATCCCGCGGCGCTCCATGAGCGCGCAGACGTACATGACGCGGTGCTCAAAGTCCACGAGTGCCTGACGGACACCGACCCTGCGAAGCCGTTCGACGCCGATGGGAAGCCACCGGGAAACGAGGATCGCGTCAAGGCCGGCGTACTGGAGGTAGGTCGGGTGGTTGATGTCGATCTTCCGCCACCCCGTCGCCTTCGTCTCGCCGATGGAACGGAAGACTGCGGTCAGGTCTTCCTGCGTGTCCGGCGCCGACGGGTCGACGTCCCTCGCGCACAACTCCTTCAGCTTGAGTCCGTATCCGCCCTCGTGTCGGGGTCGCGAATCGAACAGATGCGCGATAATCTTCGAGTCCGTCACCTTGGGAGCCAGCGTCGCCAGCGGCACCCCAAGGTGACGGTCCAGGACGAGGAGATCGAAGGTGGCGTTGTGGAAGACGAGACGGGGCAAGGCATCGAACGCCCACCGGGCGGTGTCCGCGGTGCGGTCACTAACTTCTGTCTGAAGGACCCATGCGTCCCGCGCGTCGCCGAACTGCGCGGTTCGGAGGCGGTACGTCGGGCTGAAGGTGTCCAGGCCCGTGGTTTCCGTGTCCGCCCCGATCATGACGCCGGCGTGCGCCTGACGCTCTGCCCACCGACGGAACTCGTCGAGGTCCGCGGCCGTCTCTGGGACGCGGGTCATCGTCTCTTCGCCCGCGATGGTGTAGGGGAAATACTTCACAGCCCCATCACCTCCGCCCGCTTCTTTGCGACGCGCTCCGCGTGGGACTTACGGGCGCGCTCTTCCTGCGACAGGTCCGCGACGGTCGCCACGGTGAAGTTCAGCGGGCGCCCCACAGACATGCCGGTCGTGTAGACGTGTGTCGAGCACTGTCCGTCGTACTCCGACGCATCACGCACGGATACCGACGACCACTCACGCTCTACGTCTCCAGTCGTCGCGTCGATGCGGGTCCAGAGCTTCAGGTCGTGACCCGGAATGAACTCCGGCCCGCGCGCCGGGTGCGGCTCCACCTCACCACCCACCGTGTCCGCGTACCGTCGCGCCGCCAACTCATCAAGGAAGACGCCGCGGATCCGGTAGTCGCTGTACTCGCCCGACGTCACGACGTAGGCAGTCTGCTGGTCACTCATGCTGCGTTCTCCTTCGTCTGCCCGAAGATGTCCGTGTCCGTGGCGGGCTCGTCGTCCGCCGGCTCTGCGCTCTCCACCTGAAGCTCCATGTCCGTCTTCAGCCGGAGCCCCTCGAAGCCCCAGCGCCCGCCCTTCTTCGCCTTCGGGAAGCCACGGCTCTCTAGCTCGACGCCCAGCGCCCACCCGGAGAGCACTTCCTTCCGGCTCAGCCCCGCGTCCTGCGCCCACTCCGCGTAGGCGCGGCGGATGGCCATGGGGGCGACGCGTGCGCCCTCCTCCTTCACACACCGGGCGACGAGGAACTCCTCCAGTCGGTCTTCCGACTCGCGGTAGTCCTGTGTCGCCGCCTGGACGGAGGCGGGTTCCTGGAGGCCGTGTGCGTACCACTCCATAGCGCCGCGCACGGCCCACGCGAGGATGCCCTCCGCCTCCTCCCGGAGTTTGGCGGGGAGAGACGGGTCCGCCTTCGAGCCGCGGAAGGTGGCCTCGAACGGAACGAGTTTGACCCTGCGCCAGATCCCCAAATCCTGAGACAGGATGGCGGGCTTGTAGTTGCCGGCGACGAGCAACAGGAACGACGGCACGTAGGTGAAAGGGTTCTGATTCAGGAACCGTGCCGTCACCGGGTCCCCGCCCGTGAGCTGCTTGACGAGTGCCTCCGCAAGGCGGCTGTACTTCTCAGTCTCGCTCGCCGTCACGAGTCGTGCCCCTCGGAGAGAGGCAAGCTCCGGTGACGCCTGGCCAACGGCCGTGCGCTGCTCGAACGTGCTGAACTCCGTCGACTTCGTGATGCCGCGGAAGACGTACAGAGTCGCGTCCAGGAACGCGCTCTTCCCGTTCGCTCCGCCCCCGTGGAGAAAGGCGAAGCACTGCTCGCACGTCGACCCGGTGATGCCGTAGCCGACGAGGCGCCGCATGTACCCGGGCAACTCCGGATGATGGGGGAATATCTCCGTGAGGAACTGCTCCCAGCGTGGAGCCCGTGCGTCCGGGTGGTACGCAACGTCGAGCCGCTTCGTGATCATGTCCACTGGGGTGTGCGGGTGGATCCGCCCCGTGCGGAGGTCGACCGTCCCGTTCGCCACGGACAGCAACTCCGGACGGGCGTCGAACTCGTCGGCCGACGCAGGGACGCCGGGGACGCTCGGGAGTTCCTTCAGGATTCCGTCGATGTGCTTGTTGGTGAGCGCCTTCAGCGCAAGCTTCCGCTCGAAGTCGCTGCCCTCCGCAATCATCTCGGCGCCCATCCGGTGAAGCGCCTCGCGTACGGCGTGCGGGGCCGGTGTCCAGATCGTTCCGTCCCAGACGAGAAAGCCCAGCCCACGGGCGTAGCGCACTCCCCCGCCGGCGCGTCGCATGTAGTCGCGCAGCCGCACGGCCAGGCCGACGTCTGTGCTGTCGAACATCTCTCGCGCGGAGGCGGACATCGCCTGAAGGGCTGTGTCCGTGTCCTGTGTGTCGACGTCCGTCGAGGGTGCAGGGGCGGAGACGGGAGCCTCCAGCTCTACGACGGCCGCCGCACGCACGGCACGGTGCAGCTCCGCGGGGAACGCGTCTGGGGCCCGCTCCCTCCACGCGGTCAGATCCTCGCCCGGGTTGGGGAACGCGAGTCGCCTCACGATGGTGCCGTCCGACTCGACGAGCGCCTTCGCGAGCGCCCTCGTCCCCCGCTCGCCCGCGCTGTCCGGGTCGAAGGCCAGGACGACGTCACGCCCGGCGAGGTGCTTGACGAGTTCCGCGAGAAGGGCCGCGTTACTGGCCAGCGCAGCGCCGCGGATGACAAGCGCGTCGTAGCCGACGCCCACGGACGTCAGACCGTCGCCCGGACCTTCGGTGATCAGGATCGTGTCGTAGCCCGTACCGGCCCGCAGTACTCCGTACTTCGACCACGTCCGACCTTCCACGTTCGTCAGGGACATCCACCGGGCAGGACACTTCTTCGAGATGTCCCGGCCCTGGAGTCCCCGAACCACGCCGTCGAAGCCAACGAGCGGGACGGTGATGCGGGGGTAGCGGGTGAAGGAGCGGGACAGCCACGGCTGAGACCGGGCACCCGGTGCGCAGTACCCGACGTCAAGGTCACCGGCCACGTCCGCCGAGATGCCGAAGCGATCGAGGATGTAGGCGCGTGCTGCCTCCGCGTCGTCACCCGCCAGGGCGGATGACGTCTCGTCGACGAACGCGCGGAGTCCGGCGATCTCCGCGACGCCCACGGCCTCCGCCGGCTTCGCGCTGACGGTCGACGCTCCCAAGTCGTTGACGACGTCGAAGAGGTCCGCCTCACGAAGCCGTGCCTCGTCGAGGATGGACAGCTTCTCGCACCCTGCGCGGCAGACGAGGAGGAGCTTCCCGTCGTTTTTAAGCGTGAGCTTGAGGGACGGAGTCCGGTCGTTGTGCGCGGGGCAGAGCGCAAGGTAGCCGTCGTGCTCCTCCTCCACGCCGTCCAGTCGCCCCAGGATCTCGGACAGTCGCAAGGTCTCTCCCCTCTCGTGCATGCGGAAGGGGACGCCCCCAGAGGGACGTCCCCGGCGTTGTGCTGCGATAGTGCGTCGGCCCAAAGCTGTTAGGCGAGCGCATATGAATGCCGTAGCATCGGTGACTCGCGTTACCTGCTACTCAGCAGCCCTCACGCTGCCTCCCGTAGCTCCTCGTCGATGTCGTGCCACCTGTCGAAGTCGGCGTCCTGGAGCGCCTCCTCCATGATCTTCAGTCGGTTGATCAGTCGCACGTCCGTTCGCACGTCGCGCACGACGTAGCCGTCCGCCACGCCCTTCATGCGTCGTTTGACGACCGCGCAGCCGAACGGTTGACCGGCGTGGATGGCCTCCCGGTTGGCCTGCGCGATGTAGTCGGCGAGAGTGATCGTCTTCTCCGCCTTCGCCTCGACGGCGTGGAGGTAGTAGCCGGCCAGGTCGCCAATGTCACGGGCGCCCATCTGCACGTTGCGATGGACGCCCGGGTCGTGGTGCTCACGCAGGTAGGCGACGAGTGCCGACTCCCACGCGGTGCCCTTCTGCTTACTCGGATTGCTCGATGTCCTCACCTCTCACCCAGACTTCGACAAGCTTCAGCTCGCCGTCGGTGTCGACGATTTCGGGCTCCGACTCGACGCGCCAGGCACGCCCGCCGTACGTCAGTCGGCCGTCGCTCTTGCGGGCACGGCCCTGCGTGCTGTCCGCCATGTCTCCACCTCTTCCCCGCCCCGGCGACGACGCTGTCACCGTGCATGTATCCATCCGGCTTACCCGGGAGGATGGTGTTTGAGACACCTAACGAGAGAACAGGTGTGCGGGGCACGGGCATGCACGGTACCTGCACAGATGTGACCGGGAAGTGGCCGAACGGTCACGCCGCGACGAGCAAACCCCCGCCCCCTCCGCCGGCGTCGACGAGGCGGAGTCCACAGGGTGCGCCGAACTCTCCCGACTCGATGACGCCGTCCCCGCCGAACTCACGGAGTAAGGCCACGCGGTCGGACGCGTCGATGCGGTCGGCGTACGGACCCCAGATCTTGCCCTCCGGGTAGCGGAAGGCGCTCACGGTCTGGACTACTCGGAACACTGCGTCCTCCTCGTCGTCGCCTCCGTTGGCGACTGTTTGTTCGCGGCCTAACGGCTGTCGTAGGATCCAGACCGGAGAGGGCGCCGCAAGCACGCGCCAGCTCAGGACTTTCACCTGACTAGTTGTTCGGTCTTGCGCGTAGTTTCAGCTAGCCCGTACGTAGACCAACTATGGTTTCCGATCTCAACGAAGACACCCCGCGTACACCGGGGGCGCAGTCGGCGGGCGCTGCGCTTGACAGGCATCCGCCTGCCTTCGTTGAGATCTTCGCGTTCTGCGGAGTCTCTCGGAAGCGGCGGCTGACACCGTCCGGGAGGCGGGATGTGGGCCGTTCTGGAGCAAGTGGCCCTGGCTGCTCCGCAGATCTTCCTCTGCGTCATCGTGTCGTTCGTCCTCATGATCCTTCTGTCGCTCGTCATAGCCCTCCGCAAAGCGGAGGCATCGGAGCGGCCCGAGATCATCAGGGCGCTTGCTGACCTGATGGCGTTCTGGAAGAGGCGGTGAGCCCCAGCCACACCACGGCGACGACGAGGGCCAGCGCGGGGATCAGAACCGGAAGGTAGGTCAGGATCGTCAGGAAGTCGCCAACGCTCCTCACCAGATCTCCCGAATGATCACGATCGCCTCGCCGTTGTCCAGCTCGTCTACGGCGTCGATGATGGCGGAGGCTGCCATCAGCTCTTCGCCCTCCCGCAGGCTGTGAAGTTTGGTCCCCTCGTGTACGGGCGGGATGACGAACTCCTCCCGCTCGCCGTCACGGCGCTCTGTCGTGACCTTGTGCACGTTGATGCGGCTCACTCGGACTCCTTCATCTCCTCGACCGCACGGCCGACGACGCGCGGAATCAGGTCGCGCAGCTTGTTGCGCTTCGTCAGCCCCGGATCCTTCGCAAGCCACAGCAGTTGCTCAGCCTCCGCGGCAGTGAGATAGAGGCAGATCGGGTGCACCTTCCGGCGCTTGAAGTAAGCCCTCACTCTGCCTCCAGCTCCCTCATGAACTCCTCCGTCAGCCACGGCCACGAGGCGTAGACGCTGCGCGCGAAGGTGAATTCCACGGGCTCCGCATCGGGGACGGGGCGGACGATGACGGTGTCCGGTTCGCGGATCACTGGACGTCGCTCCACTCCGTGTAGGCGGACTGGATCTGCGCCGACTGCACCCACTCCTGTTTCGCGTACGCGGTTCGCTGCCCGCGGGCCGCTCCGATGCTGTTGAACGGGCCAAAGAAGCGGACGGTCTGACCTCTGTGGTCAGGGGTGTGGCGCGTCACCTTCAACCGGTAGACGTCGTCATCGTCGCCAACCATCTGGCGGGCCATCAGTCCTCCTCCTCGTCGCCCCAGTAGTCGCCGAACGACAGTTCGCTGTCGACCTCGCCGAACACGTAGTGAACCCACCGGGTCTCCACGGCCTTGACGTCCGGGTCGGCGCGAAGGTCAGCAACGGTCTTCACCACGTCGTCCGGGTAGATGTCGTCCTCGTTGCCGCTCTTCCAGCGGATAGAGACGTGATAGGTTCCGCCGTCGAAGACGCCCATCAGAGGTCCCCCTTCGCTGCGCTGTACGCCAGGTCCATGGCGTCGCGCACGTCCCGGCTGCTCAGCTCCTCGCCGTAGGCGCACTCCCGCAACTCCGTCTGAAGGTGCGCAACATCGTTCGCTGCGAGAGAGCGGACGAGCGCCTCAAGCTCCTCGACGAACCCCGCTTGTCGGTATGCCTTGTCGCCCCACCAGTCGGCGAACTTCTCCCAGACGGCCGGCGTTATGCGCCGCTCCTCTTCGTCTCCTGAGATGACCATTACCTCTCCTCTCGTCTCATCACAACCACCTGCGCACCCCGTGCCAGCGCCACCCCGGCTGCCTCCCAGTACTTCGGGAAGTCCTTCCGGCTCGTCGCTGCGGGGCGGATGTAGACCAGGTCTCCCGGGCCGGCGTCACGGACGTCGCCCAGAGCGGGGGCGTTCGCGTCGTCGATGACGTGGAAGGCGCTCACTCGATGCCGCTCAGATCAGCGGACAGCTTGCGCGCGTCGTCGATGTCTTCGACGTCCCCGAAGTTGTCGATCAGTCGCAGTCCCGCGCGAACGAGGTTGAACTCCCGCCGGCTCAGCTCGATGACCACGGTCTCCGGCTCACGTACCTTCGCCATGTTCCGTCTCCTCTCTGTCCTCCTACGCCCAAAGCCCCCGGGCCACGTGGGCACCGGGGGCTGAGGAATGTGGGTCAGACGCGGGTGAGAGGGCCGTACTTCTCGATGGCCTCCGGAAGGGTGAAGCCGCACCACCCGTAGGGCACGGTCGGCGTGCACTGCGCCTGCACAACCGACGAGTCCTCCGGGTTGCGGCGGAGTGCCCAGTAGTCGCCGTCCTGGTCGCGGTACCGGGCCGACAGGTCGTAGACCACGCCGTCGTGGACGGCCACGGTGTCGGCCGGAACCTTCTCGAAGTCCTGCGGGCGGAACGTCCACTCGCTCATGCGTGCGCCGGGGCCAGCGTTGACCTTGATGCGGAACTCGTCCCAGAAGTCGTCGGTGCACGCCGACTTCACCTCGAACAGATCGCCCGCCTTGACGTCGGCGTGGTAGGCGTAGTCCTCCAGGATCCTGACCACGTCGCCGACCTTGACCGGCTCGTCCGCGGCCTCCGGCTCGACGGCCGTCAACGAGTCAGCGCCGTTGTGGCCGACGCGGCCGTCCTCCTCCTTCGTGGCGTACCACTCGTAGTCGCCGTCCCGGAACGGGCCCGCTTCGATGGTGTAGGTGGCGCCGGAGTACCGGCCCTTGACCTTGTCGCCGACGGCGAACGTCGCGGCCGGGGTCAGCAGGGAGCCGGACACCGTCCGGTGGTGGCCGTCGTCCCCTTTGAAGAAGTACCCGCAGCCGCCGGGGGTGTCGTACGGGCCGTACACGATCTCACCGCGACCGAAGACGGAGTTGACCACCTTGTCGCCGACCTTGAACGTCATCTTCTCTCCTCCGTGAGTGGCTCATGTGAAGGCCCCCGGATCGTCGGTGTCCGGGGGCCGTGCGGTGGGGTGGTCAGGCGGTGACGCGGGTGAGGGGACCGTATCCCGCCGCGACGCTGAAGGAATCGCCGTCGTACTCGTCCCGCGGCTTGCTGCCGATCAGGCCGACGACCTTGTCTCCGAACCGCGCGAACTCCCACACGTCGCCGTCCCGGTCGCGGTACTTTGCCGACAGGTCGTACGGCACGCCGTCGTACTCGTAGACGTCCTCGTCGGTGACTCGCTCGACGGCAACGCAGTTCCAGCGGCCGTTCAGATCACCGTGCCTGCCCCGACCGTCGCCGAACTCGACTTTGAAGGCGAAGTAGTTGTCCGGCGCGCACACCTCCACAACGGTGCCCACCCGACCGTTGAAGCGATGCGCCCCGCCCCCGTCGTCATCCGTCACTCGCACCCGGTCGCCGACCTCGATCGGTCGCTCCGCCTCAGCCTTCCGCATCACGCTCGCAAGCGCCGTGAAGGTGCGGACGTCGTCCGGGTCGGCCGGCTCGTCGACGAGCTTGACGACGTAGACGTCTCGGTCGTCGAAGGGGCCGTACTCGACGGTGGCCTTCGCGCCAGCGCGGGTCGTCAGAGCGACGACGTCGCCGACGGCGAACGCCGGGGTGGTCGGGATCTCGGAGAGCACGTCAGGGGTGACCACGACCTCTCGCCCGTTGTCCTGACGGACGAGGTACCGGGTGTCTCCGAACAGGCCGGTGTACGGCCCGTAGGTCACCTCCACCTCTCCGCGGACGTCGTGCTTGACCTTCTGCCCTACCTTGAACGTCTCCGTCACTTGCTCTCCCCCTCGTTGGTGTCGGCGATCACGACGACGTGCTCAGCGCTGACGGTCCGGACGGACGTCGTCTTGCGCGCGATGAAGCCGGAGTCCCGGCCCGTCGGGCGGACCTTCAGCATCGGGACAACGCGCCCGGTCCGCCGGTTGGTCTGCGTCTCCAAGACGATGGCCTCCGAGTTGCGGACCCGGTTTCCCTGGCGCGTCGGGTACGCGATGACCACGCCGGGGCGGATCTCCGCCCCCGTGAAGTCGGTGAGACGGGCTTTGCCCATGTCAGCTCTCCTCCGTGTGTCCTTCTGTGAGTTCCTCGTGCAGCCGCTCCCGGAGGAAGCGGAACGCCTCGTGCGCTTGCTGAGGACAGACCCCGTTACCGATACGGCCGATCTGCTCCTCACGCGTGAGGTCCGGAACGTCAGTGACCCACCCGTCGGGTAGGCCCATCATCCATTCCGCGAACTTCGGCGCGAGCTTCAGCCCACCGCGCGGCCCGCGCATGAGGGGGACGGGGGCCTGCCGCCCCATGAACATCTCCCACCGGTACACGCACTTCGCGAACGGCCCCCACCACTCCGCAGGAGTGTGCGGTCCGTCATCCGCAACGTCGTCCGGGTCGACGTTGAGGAGGAATACCACTTCGTCCTCCAGCGTCGGCCCGTGACCGCCGGCCTTGCGCTTTTCGGGATGCTGCGCGGATCCGTTGTTGGCAAGGTTGGCGGTCGGCGTCTTGAAGATCTTCTCCGCCTTCTCCCTAGGGAAGAGGCGGGCGAGGGCGGTCACGAGGTCGTCACCGCCCGACCCTTCACGGGTCCGCTTGGCCAGGTCGGGGCCGCGCTTACCGTCCGACTCCATCGGCGTCGGCAAGTGTGGCAACGCAGAACCAGCGGTCCCGATGGTGCGGAGCCCCGATGTCGGAAGCTCGAAGAGCTGTCCACGCCGCGTCATACCCGATCTCGTGAAGCGATGTGAGCACTGCTGCTTGTCCCCGATTTCGGAGTGCTCCCACGTTCTCCAGGTAGACGTGTCGGGGTCGAAGAATCCGTATGCCTTCGGCGATGTTGAACCAGATGCCGGAGCGCTCACCCTTGATTCCCTCCCGTCGACCGGCGTTGGAGATGTCCTGGCAGGGGAACCCCGCCGTAATGGTCGTGATGTCCTCGTCGAGGAGGACGCCCCAGTTCTGGTACCGGACGTCGCCGATGTTCGGGGCGTCGGGGAAGCGGTGCGCCATGACTCGGCAAGCGGCGCCGTGAACTTCAGCGACGACCGTCACCTTGTCGCCCGTCAGCGCCTCCACCGCGATACCCAGTCCGCCGTACCCGGCGCAGAGTTCGAGGATCGGCATGCGGTCACCCCGCTCGGAAGGACTTGATGACGACGCCCGCCGGGCCGTCGTTCTCCAGCCGCTCGACGGTGAGGTTGGAGCCGTCGCGCTTGAAGCCGCGGAAGTCCGGGTCCCAGAACGCGTAGTCGTCGTAGAACTCTTCCGCACCGTTCGTCGCGATCTTCAGTGCGGTCGCCTCGTCGCCCGCCCGGACAACGATCGCTTCGTACTCGTCGTAGTCGGTGTGGTCCGTCCGGGACACCAGGAACAGGGCCATGCGTTCTCTCCTCAGTGTGCGTAGAATCGTGAGAGACGCCCGCTCCTTCGCGCCGGAATCGTGAAGGAGCGGGCGTCATGCGGCGTCGCTCAGGCAGCCGCAGGGAGGTCAGCCGGCTCAGCGGCCTCGTAGGCGCCGCGGACCTTGATGACCGGCTTGTTGTAGCTCACCGTCTGGCCGGCGCGCGGGCCCTTCTGCGGGGTGTAAGTGACGTTCTCGATGGTCAGCGTCGCCAGGACCGGCGTGCCCTCGACGTCGTTCTCCTTGTCGCCGGCGTTGCCGTGCTTGTCCAAGTCGGCGAACAGCGGGCCGAGTGCCTCGACGAGCTTCCAGCTACCGGAGTTGAAGCGGAACTTGCCCAGGTCCGGGGCGTCGGCGAGCCGGAACTGCACGTCGACTGACGGCTTCGGCCCGCGCATCTTCGTCGCTTCGAGCTTGCGCTCCGCGATCAGCTTCGGGCAGCCGCACGACTTGCCCCGGTCCTCCTCCGGGCTGAGGTAGGCGAAGCCGTCGCAGTGGTGCGTCAGGCCGGCGCCCGGCATGAAGAGCTTGAAGGACGCGTCGACGCCGTCCGGCTCGATGATGATGCTGACGGTCTTCGCGTCGGTGAGGATCTGGAGGTTGTCCTCGTTGTCCGTCTCCCACTCCTCGACCTCACCGCCGAGGAGCTCGGCGATCTTCGCGGCGACGGTGGGGTCACCGGTCGTCACCCGCCACTCGTTCAGGGACTCCGGCTGCTCCTTGCCGCCGATCTTGACGAGGCGGCCGGACCGGAAGCGCCCGGCGAAGTCGTCGGAGAAGGACGAACGCTCCTTCGGAGCGGCGTCGGGGTCGGCGTCCCAGATGTTGCGGAGGTTGTTGGCCATGCGTGAGTACCTCTCGTAGGTGTCGTGTGCGTGGCTGTGTGCGGCCTCTCGGCCCTACACCCTTGTTATGGGGCGCAGATGACCGGATGTGACGCGAGGCGGACCGCGAATTTCAGTGAGCTGCGCGCCAGACTTCGCCATCCTCGTCGAAGCCGGCGAACTCAAGGCGAGGAACGTGAGTCGACTCGCGCTCGTCGAGGAGGGCGCGGAGACGGGTGATCTCCCGCTGCTTCAGCTCCAGTGCCTCCATGCCGAAGTTGGCTTCGTCGGCCGCGCGACGCCGGGCGGAGAGCCAGGCGAGGCGGTAACGGTCGCGTTCGCCGTGGATGCCGTCGTACGCGGTCACGGCGTTCTCCAGCATGGAGGCCCTGGTATTCACCTGGTCAACGTAGAGGGCGGCCCCGCTCACCTTGGCCTCCGAGACACGAAGGTCTCGGCTCAGCCGCTCGACCTCAGCCCGCAGACGTCCCGGGTCGCAGTGGTCGCAGTGACATGGACCCTCGTCGTAGTCGGGCGTCAAGCACTGCTCAGCCATGCGCCAGCCTCCACAGGTCCCGGTCCGTCGACGACACGCGCTTCGTCCCCAGCAGCCGCCACAGGTCCCCCGGTGTGACGTCACCCGGGAGCCGACCGTCGTCGAAGAGGTGGACCCCCGCACGGAGGTACGCCTCGTCGACGAGCTGAGAGCAGATGAGATGGCCCGTGTCGGCCACGAAGTCACGCACCCAGCGGGGCCGGATGCGGTAGTGCGCGAGTGCGATGGAGGCGTAGTCGAGGAAGCTGTACGGCGTCCCGACGAGGCCACGCGCAGCACCGCAGACCGACATGCGCTCCGCAGCCGTCAACGGGATCCGCCCCGTCGACCAGACGACGGGTTCGTTCGCGTCCTCCAGTGGGATCAGCTCCGCCCCGCCAGGCATGGCCTGGACGATCTGCCCGTTGCCGACGTAGACGTAGGCGTGCTGGACAGGCGCACCGTCGCCCACGAGGTACTGACCGGCGGAGACGAAGGCTCCGGTGAAGCCGCGGATCTTCGTCAGGGCGAAGTCGCCGGGCTGGGGGTAGGTGGTCATACAGCCTCCACGTTGAGTGATATGCGGAACTCGCGTTCGTTGCCGGGGAACGGGTCGCACTCCTCCACGCGCACGTGAAGGGCGTTGTCTTCGAAGCGCAGGGGTGTGAACCGGAGCTGCGGCCCCTCGTCGGGAGTGGTGTAACCCTTGATCCACTCCCCCAGCACATCAAGGGCGAGGTCGCGGACCTCCCCTTCAGCCCAGCCGCCAGGGGTCATCGGACCGCCTCCTCGCTCATGCCGAGCGCGTACCTCTGCCGGAACAGGCGGAAAGGCGTCGTGCGAACGAGCCGCAGGCCACGTCGCAGCCCGCGCGTCCTCTCCCGCGACTGCTCCAGCTCCCATTGCGTACGGGCGAGGAGCCTGTCCCAGTAGGTGAAGCGCTCGCAGCTCTCACACGCTGCCGCGCGGCCGTGCCAGGGGGTTTCGCGGAAGTCGGTGCGTGGCTTTCGGAAGTAGCAGCGAACGCACTTGAGGTGGGTCGTCATGCACTCACCTCCGGGTCGATCACGTCGGCCGCCATGTTGCAGTCGCCCATGTGGTCGTCTGTGTAGTCGCGGAGCCGCTTCGAATTGCGGATCCGCTCCGCGTTCAGATGCGACACGGCCGCGTGGTGGACGTCGATGGCGTCGAGGAGCGCGAGGTTGTGAAAGCCCTCCGGCTCCTCACACGCGGCGTCGATGATGGCCTGACGGGCGCCCAGCACCCTCGCCAAAGCGACGACTACGTCCCGCCCAATCTCCGGGCAGTCCTCCGCGGGGTGGCCCGTGCGCATCGTCTTGCATGCGGCCGGTGGGTGCTGGTCGCACTCGTCGCTCACGTTGTCCGTGTCGACGAGTCCGCAGAGAGCCAGCGCGCACGGGCACGTGGCTTCGATGTGGCCGGGGCCGTCGAAGGATCGTCCGATGTGCATCAGGTCGCCTCCGGGTCGATAAGGTCGGCGAGCTTGTATATGAGTTCGTTCTCCCGCTCGTCGCGCTCGTGCGGCCACGCCTCGTCGCGGAGCTTGTCCGCCAGAGCGTGCGCGTACTCCTTCAGCACCTCGTCGACCAGCCGCTCCGCCTCCGCGCGGTGCGCGTCCATGCGGCCCCGCCGGCTGACGGCGAGGAGGTTCGTCAGGGTGGTGACGAGGGTTCCGCGAGCGGACGTCGCCGTCGTTCCGCCCGGCTCGTAACGCCAGCACGCACGAGTGACAGGAACGAACTTGCTCGCGCAGACCCATCGGCCGTCGTTCAGCTTCGCTCCGTCGTCCTCACTGAAGGCGACGATGCGGTACTGCCGGTCGCCGTCTATGACGGTGTCGCAGAGCTGCGGATCGTTCATGAAGCCGCCTCCGGGTCGATCAGGTCTGCGGCTGCGTCGACGGCGAACCACCCGACGACGCTGTCCGTCAGGTCAGTTCTCTTCTCTCGCTGCCTCTCCGCCAGCGCGTGTACGAACTTCAGCGTCAGGCCGGCGCTCTCTGCGTACGTCGGCGCGTTGACCGCGCTCCAGAACGCTCCGCGGAGTTCCTCCGGCCACTCCGCGGGCGGCAGCGGGAGCCGGCAGGGCGCCTCCGGGTTCCGCGCGCAGGCGGGGCAGTCGCCGTCTCCGTTGGTGTCGTTCTCGCAGACGCTCCTCAACACCCCTGCACCTCCTCCGCCTCCGCGATCAGCGCCGACAGGTCGTCGCCGTTCATGCGCACCGTGGAGATCGTCTCTCCGCGAGCGTTACGCGTGTGGAGGTCGTACTCGATGCCAATGGGGGTGATGGTGACCGACGAGCCGTCGGCCGTGTGGATGGTGGTTCCGCCGTTGATCACTTGCACTCCTCGTACTCGGTAACTGACCGAATGGCCGACTCCCAGACGGCCCCGTGGTAAACCGTGCGGCCGTCGGCGCGGATGGCCACCCATCTGGCGTCGGGCCACACCTCGCCCGGGGCCGTCTTGTAGACCCGGTGCTTGCCGTTTCGAATGCAGCAACGACACGTGGCACTCATGCCTCGTCCGGCTCCTTCAGGGCTGCGTTCAGGTCGTCGATGGACGCCGTGCGCTTGCCGTCCAGTGCCTCTCGGAGCCGGCCGATCAGGGCACGGAACCGGTCACGCTCGGCGTCGAGAGACGCTTTCCACCCTCGCTCGCGCGACTCCGCGGCTTCCCGGTTCCACTTCAGGAGTTTGATCTCCGCGACCAACTCTTCGTGCGTCCATGACGCATAGGTGCTGGCAAACGCCTCCCGCTGCTTGCGCTCGCGCTCCAAGCGATCCACCCGGGCGCGCTCCAGGTCGTCCCAGACCGAGCCGCCGTCACCCACGGTCCCTGTCGGCGTGCTGTAGCCCTGCCCCGGTCCGGGAGCGCCGTCGACGAAGCCGGCCCAGCCTTCGGCTATCCAGCGGCCCAGCACTCCGTGAAGCTCCTCCACCTCGTCGCGGGTGAGCAGGAACGTGCGGCCTCCGCCTGTCGTCGGATGGAAGACGTTGACGAGGACGGTGTCACTCACCGGCGTCTTGTGTGTGGCTCCGACCGTGATCGCGCTGCGCCCTGCGTGCGTCATGTGTTCGTTGAGTGTGTGCATGCGGCTGAACAGGTACACGCTTTCTCCTCTCAGTGCTCCTACGCACTCAGCCCCCGGCGCCGTGGCAACCGGGGGCGAGGTGGGTCGTGTGTGGCTGGCGCTAGACGTCAGCGCCACAGACGTGGCACGGGTACTCCTCCATGTCGTCGTGGGAGCGCGGGCATTCGGTCTCCCCGCGGACGCCGGAGACTTCGGTCGGGCCTTCTTCGATCACTCCCCGCCCCCGCTGTCCCTGCTCGACGCGAGTAGCAGCAGGAGCACGACGAGGACGACGACCCCCGCTCCCCCGGCGGATCCGCTTACGCTGCTGCCTCCCACTTGCCGGCGTCGTTGTTGTCGAGCGTGACCTTGTAGACGTTGCGGGACTGGGAGTGGTAGACGCAGATGCCTTCAGGGTTGGGGAAGCCGGGGGCGGCAACGGAGCCGTGGTGACGGAGGTTCGTCAGCTCGTTCGTGATGGCCTCCTCGCTGAAGACACCCTCGTACGTCTTCGGCACCGGCCGGACGTGGACGCTCCCGACAGAGGCGTCCACGCATCCGTGCCGCTCCGTGTTGAAGAGGCTGAACCGCCGCTCGTTCAGCCCGTACCCCCGCTGAATCCCCCTCCCCCACCATTCGCCGAAGTGGAGGCCCTCGCCGAGGAGCCGGACGAGCGCCTCCGCGTTGTCGTACACCCAGCCGGCGAAACCGTAGTTGTCCGTCGTCTTGCCGGGGGTGATGATGCGGCGCCGGGACTGCGCGGAGACGGCCCACTTCACGCCGTCGACCTCCACCACGTGGAGGCTGCCGTCACCAGGGATGGACCGGATCAGCTCCGCCTCCCAGTCAGCGACAGTCGTCAGATGGATCGCGCTGTTCGTCCCGTCGATCTTCTCCGTCACGACGATGTCCCGGAAGAGCCGCTTCGTCTTGGGCCACTCGCGAAACTCGTGCATTCTCTCTCCTCCATGCATGCGAAGCGGGGCGCCCGGCGTGGACGCCCCGCGTGTGTGACTGGCGTTACTTGCGGCCGAGGATCCTCCGGGCGTACCCGGTCAGCATGTTCAGGCCGATGACGAACAGGACTGCCGTCCCGAAGCCGACCGCCGGCACGACGGCCGCCACGGAGTGCACGGCGCCCAGTACGAGCATGAGGAGCCACGCCTGAAACGGAAGGATCAGTAGGACGGCCAGGCACGCGCCCAGCATCGTGGCCGGGTTGCTCTCCCGCGTCACTCGTTCTCTCCCATCAGGAACCGCGCGAACGCGTTCATCGCGCTCACCTTGTCGGACAGCTTCACACCGTCCTGGTAGCCACGGGCGTTGGTGCTCATGGCCTCCACGTGCTCACGGGCGAGCTTCAGGGCGTCGGCGCGGGACATGGGGGCGGTCTCGGTGGTCTGCTGCTGCTTCGCAGCCTCCATGAGTGCCTGGACATCGCCGACGAGGCCCTCCAGGAGATGTGCTACAGCCGGCGGAATCTGCGCCTCATCGCCATGGTCGATGTGTCCGCCGTAGTTCACGCGGTCCCACAGGTCGACGATGCTCACTCGCTCTCCCCCTTCAGTCGCGTGATCTCCCGCGCCTGGCTGATGATGACGGCCTTCAGCTCGTCGGCGTTGTCCGTGTCGCTCTCTGAGAGCGCGCGTACTTGGTACTGCGCGTACTCCAGGCGGCGCTTCAGCTCCTCGCGCTCGCGCTCGGCGATGCGCAGTTCGCGGCGGATAGGGGCGGTGTCGTCCTGGCGCTCAGCAAGTTTGCGCCACAACTCCGCCTGTTCCCTGGCCTCGTCGCGCTCGTCGCGGATTTTGTCGGCCACGGCGACAACTCGCGCCATGTGGTCCGGGTCCCAGCGGTGCCCGTCGCCCTCGTCGATGTCGACACCCAGCACGTGGGCGACGTCAGCGACGACCTTGCGGGCGTGGCCACCGGACTCGTTCTCTGCGTAGACGGCTTCGAGGGCCACCTTCTCCAGCCCCGCCACAACTCCCAGCGCCTCCGCCTCCAAGGGGCTGTAGGAGCCGGGGCCGGACGCGTAGCGTCGCTTTGCTCGCTCGAACGCAGACATCATCTCGCCGACGATCACGCCGCCCTCCGCTGAGTGCCGGTGACAAATTCTCCACCGCTCGCGATGGGCTTGCCGACGACCCGCTTCTTCGTCACCGTCTCCCAGTCGAACGTGTGCCGCAGGGACAGGAAGTGGTCGAAGATCTCCCGGTCACACTTGACCGGGACGAGGCTCCAGCCCTCCGGGCGGACGTGGAGGACGGCTCCGCCAGCCATCTCCGGGACGGGGATGCTATCCCCGGACCCTGCCAGGATGATGCGGTCGGCGTAGCGGTAAGCGGAGAGCTGGAGCGCCACGGAGTCGTAGACCCGGGCGGACGTCTTCCAGTCGAGAATGACCGTCTCCCCGTCCACCTCCGCGATGGCGTCGAAGGATCCCGCGTAGCGGTGCTCGTCGCTCCAGACCGTCTCTTCGAGGTGGAGGAAGCGAGGCTGGATCTCCGCGAGGAACTCGCGGAACCAGCGCACGTGCGGCTTGACGTCCATGTGGACGTGCCGGTCGTGGACGACCTCCCCTCGGGCCAGGCGCTCGAAGTAGTCGTGCGCCGCGCTGCCCAGGTCCGTCGCCGCCTTGCTCTTCCGCCTGTGCGCGTTCTTGAGGTAGTCGACTGCGCCGGCCGGGTCGCGCTTGCACAGCTCCGAGACGACATCCCAGTTGGTGACAGCCGCCTCCGCGGACTCCTTCGCAGCCCAGAACGTGAGGTAGTCCTTCGGCAGCATGTTGCCGACGCTCGTCACGCCCGGAACCTTGACGCCCCCGTCGTCAGGATCGATGTAGAAGCGGCTCCCGCCGCGCTTGATCGTCGATACTCCGGCCATCCGGCCTCCCAGTGTCGTTGCCTACACCAGGGTTATGGGGCGCAGATGGCCAGATGTGACGCTGGCCGTCGAAGAACTTCCGCCTCCTCCGCCGTGGCCAGACCGCATGCCAAAGTGTCGAACTAACCCGTCTTTTTCTTTCTCTCTAACGCGCGTTAAGAGAAGTAGAAAGTAGGGGTTAGTTCGACACTTTGGCACTCAGTCTGTCCGGAGAGGGAGGAGGACGCCGGCCGACGGTCAGGAGCGCGATTTGGCCTGCGTCAGCTCCCGGAGGGCGCGGATGCGCTCCTCCATTGCTGCTAGCTGCTTGTCCAGCGTCGTGCGCTGCCCGCGCGTCATGTCGTCAGCGATGGCGCCCTCTGACATTTGCGCCAGGATGCCGCTCGCAACCTGTGCGAGGCGTAGTTGATCGGCCGTCGCCTTGACCTCCGCCCCCGTCAGAGTTGACGGAACTGCGTCGGCCTTCACCTCGCCGCGCGGCGCCTTCTCCGACGACTTCGCCGGCTTGGGCTGCTCCGCTGCTGCGATTGCCCGAGTAGCCCGGACGATCGCTGACTGCGTGGCGCGGTTGTCCTGGCCCCGCTCCAGGGGAGATTCCGGGAGGAGGCCGGCACGCTTCAGCTCACGTGGCGTGAGGTAGCGTCGCAGCGCGTTCCCGACGTGCCATCGGACGTTGCCTTTGATTCGCTTACTGTCAGGGTCGTCGTCGATGCCCGCCTGCCGGTACATCTCGTTGACCTTCTGGCGGTACTCGTATCCCTCGCCGCGCCAGTCACCCATCTGCCGGCGCAGGGCGAGCAGGGTGACGGCCACGTTCTTGTAGAGGATCGTCGTTGCGTTCTCAATGCGGACGATCTCCCGCACGTAGGTCGCGCCACGCGCGACGAGGGATTCCTCTGTCTCGTCCTTCAGGTCGTCCAGCTCAAGTTGCGGCAGATCCTTCGCCGACCCCCACGTGAGCGCAGTCGACGTCTCCCGACGTGCTACGTCCTTCGGACTCATCACGGCCTCTCCACGACGCACGGCTGCCCGGAGCACAGTACCGTGAACCACTGACATTGAGTAGACCCTACCGCACAGTAGGAGGACGCGATCATCACGACGTGAATTCCTTACCGCAAACACCGCAGATGACGGGCCCCTGTGCGGCAACAGTCTGTGACATGCGGAAGCTCCGCGGCGGGTCGCACTGGCACTTCAGCGTCAACCGGTCGACGCGCCCTGTCGTCGTCTTGGGCAGCTCCAGATGCGGAAGGGTGAGGGGGATGGCCTCTGTCAGTGCGGCGAGGCCGTCCGCATATCTCGTCCGGGCCTCCTCCGTCAGCTCCACGTCGGCATACCCGACGCCTGCACCCCGGGGTGCGTGAGGGGGCCATCGAAGCCCGACCTCGTCAGCGACGGTCAGGAATTCCCGGTTGTGATAAGCCCCGCGCATGGTGGTGTCCGCGATCTCACGACGCCACGCCAACAGGTGCGCGGCGTCGTGCAGGATCATGGTCAGCGTGGCGTCTGGCCCCGCCTGGAGGATGTCCACATTGATGACGAAGCCCGTGACGGTGCCGTCGTTGTCCACGGCCCATCGCTCCGGGCCATGGTCCTTTCTTCGCGAGGTCGGAGAGATGATCAGTCGTACGGGTGGTAGCTCCGGTACGTCGCTCCGTAGCCGCTCCCATAGGGCGGTCAGGGTGGCGAGTAGCGGGCCGGGTGAGGTCGGCATGCGCGCAGTGTAGGGGGTATGTCGGCCGCCCCAGTCAGTTTCAGGCAGGGCTGCGTGAGTCGACTCATGGTCCCCCAAACGCAAAAAAGCCCCCGCATCCCAGGTGGGACACGGGGGCTTGAGGTGTAGACCTATGGTGTGCGATGCATCACTCCGTCGGTGTGACTCGCTTCCTCGCCGACTCGCCGACGAGGATCGGCAGCAGGACGACGCCGACCGTCGCCGCCTTCTCCACGATGCCGGGGCCACTCAGGGCCGGGACGTAGAGCGCTGCGGCCGTCAGTGCGGCGACGAGGCCGGCACGCAGCCGGACGGGCTCCTGTGCGGCGAAGATCTGGAGCGCCACGTAGGCGCGGAGGGTGAGGCGGTGGACGTAGTCGAAGAGCGCGCGCATGAGTGCCTTTCGTTAGTGGACGTGGAGCGACCGGGCGGACTCCAGGGCGTAGATCTCGTCCCAGACTCGCCCGAGCTGGGCATACAGCTCCGGGAGGTCCTCGTCGTTGCGGACGAGGTAGCGGGCGTCCTCCGGGCCGAGGGATCGCTCCGACTCGTGGTCGAGCTGCGGAACGCCGGGGCGGTCGATGTGGATCAGGTGGAAGCCGGCGCGGACGAGGGAGGCGGCTTCGTTGTGGTACCGGACGTCGGTGATCACGACGGGGACGCCATAGTCGTTGATCTCCTGCGTCTTCTTCAGAGCCGCGCGCAGCCAGAAGTCCTCGTCGAGGGCTCGGATCGCGGCGCCGAACTCCTGGAGGATGCGGCGTACTTCGGGGTGTGCATCCTTGGCCCCCTCCCAGCCGAGGTCCGCCACGACAGTGGACAGGTCGACGCTGTAGTCTCCGTGCTCCGCCAGGTCAACGATCGGGTCCAGCCGGAGCGCCGCCTCCTTCAGCGGGTCGGCCAGGGCCACCCTGCGGTAACCGTGGCCGTCGACGAAGTACCGCCCCGCGGTGTCCTTGCCGGACCGTGCGCGGCCGATGATGCCAACGTTCATCCGCTCCTCCTCCGTGTGGTCTCACAGAGGTAATGGGGCGCAGATCGGAGAATGTGACGCGAGGGTGGAAGATCTTTTGTCAGGACAGCCGGGTCAGCTTGAGGGAGCTGCCCGCCTTCAGCGTGGTCGGGGACGCGTTGGAGGAGTTCTGTGACCACAGGAATGTGATCGATCCCGCGTTGGCGCCGACAACGAGCGTTCCCTTGAACATCGTTCCCGTTGTGGCGTTGAACGTCACGGAGCCGCTCGCCGATGCCACGCCAACGCCGTCGTTGTCCGTCCACACCATGGTGGCCCCGGACGGAACGGACCACGTCGCCTTCAGCCCGCCTCCGCCGCTTGTCCAGACGCCGAGTAGCTCGACGTCGTAGGTCGCGTTGGCCACGACCGTGAGCGTCAGGGCCGGATCCGCCGCGGGTGTCGTGGTCGTGTCTCGGGGGGTGTCACTCGGCTTCACGACGGACCGCGTCGGGGACTGTCCGATGGTAAGGCGGCCGTCAGTGCCCAGTGTGGCTACGCCGGACGCAACGCCCTTCTCCGTTGAGGCCACACCTCCCAGCGCTGTCAGCGCCGCGGAGGCAGATGACGCTCCGGTGCCGCCCTGTGCGACGGGGAGAGGGGCGGAGAGGTTTGTTGCTGTCACCTGCGGGTTCGGGTAGGTGCCTCCCAGGTCGCCGCCTGCGGCGCCGGTCGGAGTCCTGGCGTCGCTCAGCCTCGTGTCGTCCGTTGCCGCAGCTCCGACGTCGGCAGCAGCGAGGACGACGTCCCCTGTCTGGCTGTTCACTGACGTCACAGGGGCGCTGCCGGATCCCGTCAGCACTGTCCCCGCCGGCCAGGCGCCGCCCGCCTTCGGGCCGTACCACGTCACAGCGCCGGGCGTGGTGTCGATGTAGTAGTCCCCGTCCGCGCCCGTGGCGGAGTCTGGCGCACCGGTCCCCGAGATGATCTGGGATCCGTCCGCCCCGGCAGGGCCGGTGACGACGACGTACTCTCCGCCGGCCGGGTCCGTCGGGGCGATGTCCGCGAGGTCGACGGCCGGAGTCGCCGCCGGGAGCGCAAGGTGGTACGTCCGCCCCGTGGCGCGGGCCAGCCGCTCTACGACGGTGTACGTCCACCCCGTGGGATCTACTCCCGGATCGTCGGTGGCCATCAGCACGATTGCGAAGGCACCGTCCGCGTCCAGCTCAGCCACCGCCGAGCCGACGCTAATGACGTCCGCGCTGGAGTAGGTGAGCGCTGCGGGCGGCTCGAAGGTGATCGTCCCTGCGAGCGGGGTTCCGTCCGGCCGGACGAATCGGCCGCTCAGGACGACAGTCGAGATGCCGTCGGGTACCGCAGGCACTATGCGTCTCCTCTCGGTTCCTGGCGGCCGATCAGCAGATGCTCCGCGTCGTGGCCCGCCTGCCACTCACGCACCCGGGCGACGTCCTCTCGGACGCCGTCAATGTCGTCGCGCACGTCGTCAATGCGTGCGTCGAGCCGGGACCCGAGCGACGCCATGGCCGTGGCCACTGCGTCGCGGGTCGCCACTCCCTCCGTCGCCACAGCACCGGCAGTGCGACGCTGGAGCGACAGGAATGCGGGGACAGCCGCGACCACGGCAGCGACGATGACTGACGCTGCCGTGATCATGGCGACGGTGATCTCAGGGCTCATGGGGTCGCCGTGAACCCTCGCTTCGAGGCGAGCCGCCTCAGGGACGCGATGCCAGGGACGCCGTCAGCCGCAGACCCGTGGTACCCGCAGCGACGCTGCCACGCCGCGTAAGCCGCGTCCGTCTTCGTCCCCCATGATCCGTCGACCCACTTCGCGGCGAGGAGTCCCTCCGCCTGGAGCGCGCGCTCAACGACGAGGACTTCGGCCTTGTAGGTCGTGTGGCCGGTGCGGGCTGGGATGTCCTTGCGCCGGGCCGTCAGCAGGTGGGCCAGGGAGACGACGGGCTTCGACGGCTTCGCGGCCGACATCGAGGAGCCGGGCAGCGTGCCCAGCAGCGCGCGGAGAGAGGTCTCACCCGGGACGCCGTCAGCGTCCGACCCGGAGTATCCGAGGGAGCGCTGATAGTCGGCGTAGTTCAGGGTGTCAGCGTCCGACCACCGGGGGCCGGGACCGACCTCGTAGTGACGCCCGAAGCCACGCGCGACGAGGGCGCGTCCGACGGACGTGACGTGGTCACCGTACGCGTTGTAGCCGTAGGTCAGGCCGTTGATGGTGACCTGGTAGCGGGCGACGGAGTCACTGATGGGGCCGGACGTGCCGCCCTGAGGCGTGGTCCCGCCTTCGCCCCCGGCCGCGAGGAGCGCCGCACGGTCGATGTTGCCCGGGTCCCAGTGGTCGTTGCCCGGAACGTGGCAGTGCCCGTAGTGCCCGCCCTGCGTGGCCCACGTGGTGCGGGAGCGGCTCGCGTTGTCGCTGTAGGACGAGGCGAGGGAGCCGGCGGGCCAGACATCCGGGACGCCCCATGACCGTATGGCCCGCATGAGGGCGCGGAAGTTGGGTCCGGGCTTCCAGTACGCCGTGAACGGCTTGCCGGCGTGGGCCAGTACCTCGATCTGAATGCAGACGCGCCCGGTGCGGTTCGTCCGCGTCGACCCGTCGTTCTTCAGCGCCCGCGCACTCTCGCTCAGCGGACCGTACTGCCCCAGACGGTCAGTCGTCGGGTCGTAGAGGATGTGCGGCTCCGACGACACCCGGCTCAGGTACGAGCCGACCGCGCTGAAGGCGGCGTCTCCTCCCCCGCTCTCCGTGGTGTGCCAGACGACGCGGGGCGGAGCCGACGGCGTGTCCATCGCACCGCCGATGTTGCCGCTTCCGATCCGCTCAGCTTCCTTGATCCAGATTTCACCCATGGTCGCCCTCCCTGAGGCATGAAAAAGGCCCCGTCGCTGCGGGGCGTGTGTGAAGTCGTGTGCTGGACGCGGTCACTCGATGGAGTAGCGCATACCGTCGAGACCCACCCAGGCGCTTCGGGACCCGAGCGGCAGAAGGTAATGCAGCGTGCCGTCCGCCCACGCCTCAAGCCGTGCGTGCATGTAGCTCACGCCGGCGTTAGTCGTCCACTGCGTCGGCCCAACGAAGAACCGGGATCCACCGACCGGCCGCGCCTCCGTTGGCAGCGTTGCGAACTGAGTGACATCGTTCGTTGTGAGCGCACTGCCATTCGTTTTGGAAATGGTCCCGCGTAGATGAACGTCGCCGTTCACGATTCGATATCCGGGCGTTCCGGAATTCGCGCTGTAGCCGGCCAGCAGAGACAACGGCTTCCACGGTCCGGGGCTCAACGGCCGCCAAACACCGTCGCCGTCCCGCCGATCCCACCTGTCCTCCGCTATCAGATAGGTGATCATTCCCGGAGCGGGAGCCACCTCACCGGACAACGCTGCGGAGCGGGCGTTGGCGTCAGCGAAACGCATGATCGTGCGGGGAACGATGCCGTTTACGATTTCCTGCGTGGCGACCTCGATATCCGGCGCATCACCAAGCACCGGGTAGGGGATGTTCTGGCCCCATCCGTCGTTACGTGGCATAGCGAGGACGCCTCCAATGCGTCGAGGAATTTGGTTTATGCAAGCGCGCCGTCCACAATCCAGTTGCCGTCGGCGTTCCTGGAAATCTTGACGACGTCGTTGACGGCCGGCGAGGAATAGGACTTGAGGCGTCGGACGCTCGCAACAGGTCCACGCGGCGTTGAAATGTCGACCGTCCCGTCCGCATTCACGGCCGTCACGGTGGCCAGCCCCCACGAGGCTGCGCGTTGGTCTACGGTGACCACCACGAGGCGCTGAACTGCGTCGACGAGGTGGCGAGGAGTCTTCACGAGGCGTCCTCCTTACTTCCTCGGAGGGTCAGGGCGAAGTCTTCCGTGGGTGTGAGTGGGATGGTCAGCGACTGGACAAGGGCACGTGTTTTCCGCCCCGCCCGGATAAGGCGGACGATGTCATTTCCTTCGAGTGCCGGATTCGGCAAACTGTCCACGGACTCCCGCACGCTAGGCGCCACTGCGTCGAATAGCTCGTACTCGGCTGCGGCCTGGCACGCGCCCGTCGTCGTCCACAGGGATGACGAAATGAACTTCGTGACCTTACCGAATGGGCCGCCCCATCTAGTGGGACTGAGTGGGTCAGTGTCTTTCGCCGTTGCACTTACCGGCGCAGTGCCGAGCGCCGTGTTTTCGCCTGATGCCACAACGGCGTTGTAAACGCCCGATCTCGGCATGGAACGCGCGGCAGACACCAGCGTTCCGCCTTCTCCCTCCGCTACATCCCACGCAACGGGGCCGTTTATAAGGTCGGGTAGGTCGGCGATTACGAATCGGTTCTGCGCGTCAACGTATATTTCCGCTTGCATGGCCGTTGCGATCTGAACGACGGCGTCCCAGCGGTCGTTCCCCGCGTCCCAGTTGGCAACGGCGACCAATGGATTACGAGAGTCCGCCGTGGAGTTCACTACCGTCGCGTCGGGGAGCGATTCCCGGATGAGTGCGGTTATCGCGTCGACACATCCTCCGAGACCGCGCGTTGTGGACGGCACTTGGAATGCATCGTCGATCACCGCACATTCCATTGAGGCGCCCGTAACCGTCACGGGGCCGAGATGAACGTCACCGCCGGGCTCGTTGATCCGGAATGTTCCGAGCGGGACCCACTCCTCCGATCCGTTGGAGAACCGGATCCCGCGGGATACGACGAGCTGTTGCCCATAGGCGGCGAGCGGGTCTGTGGCGTCCCACGGGATGTATGTGGGGTCGGCCACCGTCAGGGACAGGGTCCTCCGCGTTTTGCTTCCGCGGTCGACGGTGACCGTGCCCGAGACGATCGGCAGGGAGGCGGCCGTGAGAACGCCTCCGTAGTAGGCGTCCACCCTCGACAGCATCGTGTGCGACGTGGCGAGGGCCTGGAGGAACTGTGCGCTGACTGGGTACACGGGTGCCTCACGCTCCGATGCGTATGGTGAGCCAGGACGTCACTCCGTCGAGGACATCGGCCCACGTAGCGCCGCCGTCCTTGACGGTCTGCCACGTGCGGTCCGCGTCTCCGGTGACACCGCCGATCGGGCGGTCCACCTGCGTCAAGGGCAGGACCCATGTCCGGTCGTGGAACTCCGCGAAGTCAGCGACCGGCGCGGCCGTGACATCGCCGATGGACACGAACATGTCGTCCTCGCCCCACCCGGGAGGCCACTGAAGGAGGAGCGGTCCGCCGGCGTCTAGAACCCAGTCAAGGGCTCGCCGGTCGGCGTCCGTCTCCGTGACGACGGTCAGGTCACCGACCCTTCCGCCACGCACATCTGAGATGACGACAGGCAGCGAGCGTCCACGGACGACGGCTACCCCCTGGCGCGCGGAGCGCGTCCACGTCGGTACCGGCGGCTGGACGACGAGCCGGACATTCTTCTGCGGGAGTCCGGGGTCCTTCAGCCAGACCTCTGTAGGGCTGGAGTCCAGCGTCAGGGGGTCGGAGAGGTAGTCCTGATACCCAGACCCGGACGGGTTCTTGACCGACACGCGCCACTGCATCGGTACGCCGAGTGGCGTCTCATAGTCGGTGACGGCTGCGACGTCACCAGTGATCGTCTGCGACGTCAGGTCACCCGACCACCCGCGGACCGGGTAGCTCGTACCCGCAGCGTCGAGGCGGACGAGGGTCCACAGCCACGACGGGTCACGCGAGGACAGGCCGTTCATGGTGATCAGCGCGCCTCCGCCTCCCGCAGGCACCGCGGATACGGTGAGACCACCTACGAGGAACTGCGCGCGATCGACGTACAGCGTGTCCCCGGCCGTCAGGTCGGAGTACTCCAGTGAGATGCGGATGGACTCGGCACCGTCCGGAGCGATGTCCCCCATGGGACCCCACACCCATCCGGACGCACCCTCCGACGTCCAGCTCTGCCACCTCGTCCGCAGCGCGCTCCCGGTGCTGTCCAACCACTCAAGACGTGTGCGCAGGGCGGGAGTTACCGTCGGCATACGCACTGGAACGCGCATCTGGTAGCTCTGGCCGGGGACGATGGGCTGTGTCGGTGTCGTCTCCAGGGAGATGGTCATGTCTCCGCCGGTCGCCACGACCTTCATGGAGTAGCTACCACCGTAGTAGTAGTCGCTACTCAGTGAGGCCGTTGCGCCTGACACCTGCCAGTCGCTCAGTCCACCCTCGAATTCACTGACCTCGTACGTCAGCAGATTCCCGGCGGCTCCGACCGTCGCGCAGTCGAAAATCCGCATCAGGTCGCAGGTCCATAGCTGGCCAGCGTCGGTAGCCGTCGGACAGAGGGCGAGACGGACGAACGCCGTGCCGGCCGGAGCCGTCCCGACTACCTGGCACGTCGTCCAGTCGGAGTCAGTCAGCGCCCAGTCGATACCGGTCGTCGTCGCGATCAGCGCATCCGACACGTCGTACCATCGCAGGTCGACGCGGATCGGCCCGGCAGCGCTTCGCGCGCTGACCTGCCCCATCAGCTCCGTTCCTGGTGACGAAGCTATCGGGACACCGACGACGTCCATCGGCCCGGCAGCTACGGACGTGAGCGACAGGGAGTACCAGCCCTCACGGGACACCATCGCCAGTCGGCCCACCGACGTGTTCGTCAGGCCGGTCCATTCCGTGGCGTCCGTCTCCACCGACGTCGCGGTGTACGGGTACAAGTTGAGTGACGAGTTCGACGGGAGCCCCAGCTTGAACAGGTCCCCCGCGACCTGACCGCCCGCCGGTAGGCCGGTGACTGTCACTGTCAGGGAGGCGTACTGCGCGCCTTCCGGCGCCACAGCCGTGACCTGCGGTGGCGGGGTGTTCCACGACGTGCTGTTCGCCATGGTGGTGGCGGCACCCGTGGAGGACGCGATCGGAGTGCCTCCCACCGCATCCGCCCACCAGTCGACCGTGACGTATGTGGTGCGGTCGGCAACTGCGGTGATTCCCGCGAAGAACGCGTACCCCTGGTACTCCTCACCTACGGTCACGGCGACTCGTGTTGCCGTGGTGGCCGTGACGGACCCGGCGGCCGTCGCCGTCATACCGAGGCTCTTCGTCCCCGTGTAATAGCGGGTGGACTGGAAGAGCGACGTGTTCGCCCCCGCAGTCCACCCGCTGACGTCCGTCTCCACCGACTCCACGTTGGCGCTGAGGAGGTTGGTGGATACGCTCATCCGCCGTCGCCACCCTGCTCGCCGACGGTCGGCTCCGGCTCCGGGGGCGGAGGCTCGTCGGCCGGCACCGTCGGATAGTCCACGATGGGCGGGACCACTACCGGGTCAGTCGGTGTGGTGTCGGGCATCAGGGCCACCTTCCGTTGTTGAGTGCCGTAGCGGCATGCTGGTCATAGGTGTTGATCTCGGTGCGGACTATGTCCGTGATCTCCTGGTCTCCGACGAAGACACGGACGTCGGCGTGAATCGCCGTCGGACCGCTCGTCTTGGACGCCCGGATGTCCGCCCACTGCTGCGACGTCAGGACCGGCTCCGGGTGTCCCGTGCCGTTGGCGACGAGGTTCATGCCGGGCTGGAGGAAGCCTCCGTCGTCGTAGAGGAACGGCATGGGGTCGATGGCCACGCCGTTGCGGCGCGCCTCCAGGTGAAGATGCGGACCGGTGACGTTGCCCGTCGCACCGACGGCGCCGATCTGCTGCGCGCGCGTCACGATCTGGCCGACAGAGACAGCCATGCGGGACATGTGCGCGTACAGGGACGCCAGTCCGCCACCGTGATTGATCAGGACGTGATTGCCGTACGGGCCGCCGCTCGTCGCCTGCGCCACCTTGCCGGGAGCGACGGAGAAGATCGGCGTGCCCGTCGGAGCGGGGAAGTCGAGGCCCGTGTGATGGCCTGACGACCACATCTTGCCGGCCACGCCGAAGAGGGTGCCGAACGGTGCGTTGACGGGGCGCGCCCATGGGCCGTTTCCGCCTCCGCCTCCACCGACGGAGAAGAGACCGGACACAGCATCAACGATCTTGTCCTTGATGCCGGCTGCCATCTTCACGGGGTACTTCCCGACGGCCTTTCCGAGCGTCGAGGAGCCGACTCCGCCAGCGACCTTGGCCAGGATCGGCTTTATCAGGGCGTCCCAGACCTTGCCCGGATTCGTCATCAGGTCGACGCCGGTCTTTGCCCAGTCGACGGCACCCTTTGCGACGCTGGACACCTGATCCTTCGTCCAGTCCCACGCGCCGCCGAGCGCGCCGAGCACCCCTCCGTCTTCGAGAAGCTGGACGCCGGCCGCCTGCCAGAGCGACTTGGCCCGACCCCGGTACTTGGGGTCGGTGGGAATGACGTACTCGGGGTAGCGAGGGTCACCCTCGCCGACGATAGCCGTCGGCTTGTTCGTCTTCATCGGCCGTGCGACGCCCCATCCGTCGCCGACCGTACCGCCGGCAGCGAGGAACTTGGGGTTGGTGTCGAGCAGCTTCGGGCCCTTGGGGAGCGGGTCCATTCCGACGAAACCGGCCACCTTGTCGAAGACAGCCTTGATGCCCTTGTTGTAGACCCACTCGATCACGAAATTCACCGGCTTAGCGGCGATCTTCGCCACCTGGTACCAGTGCTTCTTCACCGCATCCCGGGCGCTGCCGAAAGCGTCACCGACGAGCTTTGCCGCGCTCCGGATATTGTCGAAGGCTGGCTTGATGCCCTTCTCCCACGCCCACTTCGCCACAGCGACGACGGCCTCTATCGCCGGCTTGACCGCCTTTCGGTGCAGCCACACGAAGCCGTCACCGACGTCGCGTGCCCCTTCGATGACCGAAGTGAAATACCGTAGGACGATGTTCTTGTACCACCACGCAATAAGAGCGCCGATGAAGCCGAAGATGGGGCTGAAAATGCCCTTCCAGAGCCAGACGACCACGTCAGCCAGGAACTTGAAGTAGCCGACCACTACGTCAATGGTGGGCTTGATGATCACTCGCCACAGCCACAGAATGACGTCGCCGACGAGCTTCCAGTAATCAATCATAAAGCCGACGTACGGCTTGATGACCTTCTCCCAGAGCCAGACGACAATGTCGCTGAACCAGCCGAAGAACGGCTTCAGCGCTCGCGTCCACAGCCAGTCTGTTGCTACGCGGATCGCCTTCCATGAGGCATCGACGGCAGTGCGGAACCAGCCGACGTTCTTGTATGCCCAGATGACGCCGAGTGCCAGGGCCGCAACGGCGACGACGATCAGCTCAATGAGCGGGACAATTCCCGTCGCCTGGATCGCTGCGGCCCAACTCCATGTCTCGATGGTGGCCAGCGCCACAACCGTATTGTAGATCCCCATGGCGATGCCGAAGGCTTTCATACCGATCTCGATCGCCTTGTTTACGGCATACAGCCCCCACAGGATCTGGACTACCTCAGGCACGTTTTCCGAGATCCACGACAGGCCGTCGAGGAGCGGTGAGAGGACCGCCATGGATACCTGGCTCATAGGCTCCAGCGCCTTCGCCAGGTCGAATATCGACCCGAACAGGTCCCCGAGGAACTCTGCGACTCCAGGCGCCGTCTCCTTGACGTACGCCAGGAAGCTTTCAAACTCAGGCGAGCCTTTGAGGTTTGCGCCCCAATTAGCGAACCGCCCGGTTATGGTCTGCATCCGGCTGGATATGCCATCCATGTGCGGGAGGAAGGCGTCGACAATGCCCGCCATGCCCTTCAAGACATTTCCGAAAGCCACGCCGAGTCCGACGATTGCGGGCTCCGCGTTCTCCCGGATGTCCGCCTTGAAGCCCTGCCAGAACGGACGCTTCAGGTCAGCGCTCGCGCGGTCCATGAGCGTGCCGATCGCGTCGGCGGCTGCCAGGACGAGCGGCGTCAGAGTCGGCAGGCTGGACTTCGCGCCGTTTACGCCCCTCGTGAAGAGAGGGAGGACGTCAGGCTGTAGCTCCTTAGACCATGCCTTGAAGGCGGCCGTCAGCCCCGTAGGTCCCGCGAGTGCGTCGTACAGCGCTCGCTGTTCCGGTGTCAGTTTCGCGAGTGCCTGTCGGTACTCGTCGGCTTTTGTCGTTCCGGTGGCCGTCGCCCTTGCTGCCGACAGGCGGGCCGACTCAACGCCCCGCTCCGCGGACGCAATGGACTCCGCGGCCTGGACCTGGGTGTTGGCAGCGTTCTCCACGGCGTCGGAGACAGCGCGCTGAGCATCCGCGACCGATTGAGCGGCCTGGACCTCCGCGCGGGCTGCGCTCCGATGAGCTTCTGCTACGGCCGCGACCTGATCGCGGACGTTCTGCTGAGCGTCGGCGAGCTGATCGGCTGCGCGCTTGACGTCCTCGTTACCGTCGACGCCGGCCTTCTTCGCGGCCTCCGCGTCCTTCTGGAGCTGTGCGAAGTCCTTCTTCTGCTGCTTCGCAGCCTCAACCGCCTGATCGTAGGCGAGCTGCGCACGCTGGAGCTGAAGCTCCGTGGCACGGCCGGCGTTGTAGTCGGCGCGCGTCTTGTTGAGATCCTGCTCGGCTTCCTGCACGCGGAGGGCGGCGTCGCGCTCGTCGAGCTTGCTCTGAGTCAGCTTGTCGTTCAGGTCGGCGAGCTGCTGTGCGGCGTCACGCCGGGCCTGAGTCAGAGACTGCTCAGCGTCGCGAGACTGCTTCTTCGCGTCGGCTAGGGAGCGCTCCGCGCGCTCGACTGCTTCCGCGGCCTGGCGCCGCTCGTCCATCGCCCGTGCGGCAGCCTGACCAAGAGCGCGCTCCGCGTCCTCGATGCGGCGGTTGGCCTGCGCGATGGAGCGGGCAGCGTTGCGGCGGGCGGCCGTTAGTGCCTGTTGCGCTGAGGCCATCTGGAGCGCTGACGACGCAGCCTTGTTGTCGGCCGCAGCAGCACCGGCGGACGAGGCAGCAGCCTCCTTCTCCGCGGCGCTCTTCGCTTGAATGACAGTCGCCACGCCCTTGATTGCCGGGATTGCGGCGAGAGCGAAAGCGCCTGCGGCAGCAGAGGCAGCCGTCAGGGCGGCAGCGAGCGCCCCGATCCCTGCGACGATCGGAGGTATCGCCGGCAGCGCAATGACACCTCCTAGCGCCACGGCCAGCCCCAGTGCGCCCGACGTCGCGCTGCTCGTATCCAGGTCTACGTGCCGGTCGTCGACCGCGTCCACGGCCGCACGAACCGCTGCGAGCTGAGCCAGCGCCGCAGCGCTGTCGACGCGGACGTCCACGTCGGTGTTTCGCGTCTGAAGTGCCTGAAGACGCGCGCTGATCTGCTCGACACGGGCCAGCGCCGTGGCGGCGTCCATGTCGATGCCGATGCGTACGTCCCGCATGGCGGTGAGCTGCGCACGCAGACGTGCGACCTCCACCTGCGCAGGCGTGGTGTCGGCGTCGATATTGACGTTGGGGAGCGACGCCTCCGCCTCACGCACCGCAGCACGCAGGCGGGCCCCTAGGGAGCCGTCCGTCTCGATGCGGATGCGATGCGGACCCGCAGTCGCGGCGTCGATCTCTTCCTTTATCTCCACCAGGGCGGCGCGAGCGGCGGCCGTGTCGACCCGGACGGCGACGTTGGGGTGCGCGGCTCCGAGACGGAGGAGTTCCGCCTCCAGCCGCTCCACCTGCGCGCGCGCCGTGGCAGCGTCGATGTCGATGCCGACGCGCTTGTTCGAGAGCTGCTCCAGTTTGGCCCGGATGCGCGCAAGCTCCGCGTCCACACCCGTGTCCCCGAGCCGCACGTCAAGCTTCGGCATGGCCTTGAAAGCGCGCTCCAGCTTGGCGCGCAGGGAACGGGCGAAAGAGCCGCCTGTGTTGTCGCCCTGCCGGGTGGCGGCAGCCTGCGCGGCCTTGCCACCATTGGTCACGGCGTCGGGTATGGCCACCACGATGTGGTGCGACATAGCGTCGCCTAGACGTCGGCCGGCTTCCTCCCCGACACGGGTTGCGGCGGGGAGGACAATCGCCTGCAACTTGGTGTGGAAGTTGGGAGCGATTGGGACGACGTCGACAGCCGCAGTGCCGACAATGTCCAGGTCACCGGCCATGTGTCTACTCCTTCGGCTGTGGCTGGTCTCTCAGCCGCGGGTCGAGTGCGCGGCGCTGCTCGTCTGTGAGCGGATTACGTCCCGCGCGTGCGCTCTTCGGCGGAATGCCGGGACGTGGGGTTGGCTCGAATTCGCCCGGCTTTCCTCCGTGCGCGGCTGTGGTGACCATGCGGAGGAGTCGGACCTCGTCCTTCAACGCCGCGAGGAGCATCTCCGTCCCACTCCATGCCGCACGGTCCGGGCGGTAGTCGGTGCTCGCCCGGTCGATGTCCTCTGTCGGCAGCGCGTTACGCATCGCCGTCTTTGTCGCGCTCTCTGGCGGAAGGTGCTGAATCAGCACTCGCAGCCGCCGCATGGAGAGCCGGCCCCGGTAGACGTCGAGGAGGTCAAGCCCGGGGTAGTAGCGGCAGACGTCGGCCTCTACCGCTTCCGCGTGGTCCGTGAGGATCGCGAGCGTGCCGAAGACTTTCCCGGGGCCTCGCCGCTGGCCTCCATGATCGCCGTGGTGAAGGCGCCGATCTCCTCGAAGGTCGCGTCCAGCTCGACGAACTTCTCAGCGTCGTCGGGGTGCAGTGCACCGGCCGCCCACCCGTCGAAGTCGCCCTGACGGAGCGCCCGCAGGTAGGACGGTCGCCACCGGCTGACGGGCTTCACCCGGAGCGGGACGCCGGTCAGGTCGTGAGAGTTGTACTCGTCCGTCATCGCTTCGGCCTCCTGCGCCTCAGCGGCGGTGGTTTCGGACATGCGCGGGTCTCCTAAGTCAGAGGTGAAGAACAGCGCGGGTCAGTTGAAGAAGTGCAGCGGTGCCCGGACCCGCGCAGATACGGGCACCGCTAGTCAGTGACGTCAGATGACTGGGAAGAACGTGCTGACGTCTACGTCGCCGTAGTCGACGGTGCGGGTCACGGCCGCGGACGTGGCGCCCTTGTAGAAGCGGAAGGTCATCTGGACCGGCATGACGTCCTCGGTCTGCGGCTGCTCGTCGCCCCGCTCGATGACCTTGCCGTTCGGCATGTAAAGGCGCATCCGCTTGGTGCCGTCCATCGAGTCGAAGACGTAGGCGTACCGCAGGTCGGACGGCTTCTCCGGGAAGTCGTACTCCGCCAGGCCAGACACCGCGTCCGGCTTCAGGCTGGTGAGCGGGACGTTGTCGTACAGGGCGCGGACGAGCGGGTTCAGCCCCTCCAGGAAGGTGACCTGAAGCGACTTCGTGGACCGGGTCATCAGGGTCCGGATCGGCTCCAGCGAGCCGGCCGCCGTGATGTCCTTCGTCTCCTCCTCGATCTTGAAGAGGCCACCGTCGGTGGTCACCCAGCCGAGCATCTGCCAGGGCGACGCCGGGTCGGCGAAGTCGGTCGGGGACGCGGTGTTCAGGGGCGCCTGATAGACGAGGTAGTCAGTTGCGCCATACGTGAGATCGGCGTTACGAGTGTCGGCCACTCTGCCTCCTAGGCATGCGAGATGCCCGCGCGCCGTGGCCGACGGGCGGGTCAGTGATCAGTGGTTAGGCGGGGTGGAAGCTGACGGTGTACGACGCGCCACGTCGGTGGATCGCCTCGTTCGCCCACGGCTGCCGGGAGGGTCCGGAATCACAGCGGACGTCGCGGATGATCGCGCCGTTCACGGGACCGCGCAGGAAGAGGAGCGCGTCTCTGAGGCTGTTGGCCAGGGTCCGTGCTTCGTCGGCCGTTGAGGCGAAAACGTCCACGGCCACGCGCGGATGATCGGAGAATCTCTCGGCTCCGCCTCCGATCCGCTCAATACGGATCCGAGGGAGCGCTGTTTCCAGGTCTGCGGGTGTCTCAGCGCCAGCTAGGACACCCATCGTCGCCTCCGCCCACGGGTTCAGGACGGCTTCGATGTCAGGCACGGTGAGCCGCCTTCGCCGCGTCGATGGTCCGCTGAAGGACCGCGTAGCGTGGGACCCGCCCGTCGCCGTGCTCTACGCGCCAGGCATGTGGGGCGGTGTTGATCAGCCGCACAGACGCGCGCCACCTGCTCTGGCCCTTCCACTTGATGTTGCGCCAGACGGGCACGACGTCGAAGGAGGACGCGTAGAGGCCCGAGTGACGGTCACCGTCCGCGGGATCGCCGTGGGGGGCCAGGCTCTCCGCGAGGTGCTTCATGTCGACGGCCGCGTTGCGGCATGCGCGCTGGATCCCGGGGCGCGTGAAGAGCTTTCCGATACCCCGGTAGTTGCCCGTGTACTTCGAGTGGCTCGTCATCCGGTCACCCGCTTCACGAAAATCTCGACACGGGCAAGGGACGTCAGGGGAAAGATCAGTGGCTCCCCCTCCGCCTGCCAGATTTCTCCGCCGCGGAGGATTCGGTCCGCAGGGCGGACGTCAGTTCCGAGTGGAGCGACGAAGACGCGCCGTGATTCAACAACTGTCGATGCGTCGTGCGTCTCCGTCGAGCTGCCGACCGTGACGCCGTAAGGGCTCATGATCGCGCAGTTCTCGACGGTGATCTGTACTGGCGGGCCGGGGATCTCAGATCCCGTGGAGTCGCGGACCACCGGACCCGGACGCTCGACGACGAGCGTCTCGGACATCAGGTCTGCGATCAGGCTCACGTCGCCCTCCAGACCCGCACCGGAGGACAGATCTCCTCTGGTGCAATGTCAAGGGATGAGGCGCTGGCCGCCATGCCGACGGCCCGTCGGAGCCGCTTCCGCTCGTCCTCGGAGAGCATGACGCCCGTCTCTGAGTCGGCGTAGCTCACCAGCATGCCGCCCGCTTGCTCCGACCGGATCCCGGAGGGGTTGGTCAGGATGCGGGCAGCGACGGCCAGGGCGACGCTCTTGACGCCCCGCTGAGGCGGGTCGGTCAGGCGGTCACCCACCTCACCGTAGAAGGCGTCCGCGGTGAGGTCGTGGGCTAGGGCGCACTCAGCGTCGGACAGAGGCCGCTTAAGCAGAGTGCGCAGCTCAGTCGCGTCGAACAGCGCCACTGCCAGCCGCCTTCCGTCGTGGCGCCGCGCGCTTCGCCGGAGCCTTCGCCGATGGTGCAGGGTCCGTGAGTCGACTCGCGCTAGGCGGGTCGGCCCACGCCCTCGGGTTCGTGATAAGAGCCTGCGCCCAGTCGGGGACCTTGTCCGCGGGGCCGAACACGTGGCTCGTCCCGCTCTCGTCCGTCACGTGGACGTTCGCTGCCAGGGTTGCCATGCGTGAGTGCCTCGCGTTTCGGATCAGAGGACGTCAGCGACGAACGTCAGGTCAGGGGCAGCCGCGACCGGGAGGACGATGGACGTCGCACGGGTCCACAGCGTCTGTGGGTCCTCGCTCTTGTAGCCGCCCACCGCCACGCCGGCCGCGTCGCCCTGGAGGCCGTACCGGGGGTCGTTCGCCTCGACGGGGACGCCCCACAGAGTCTTGCCCAGTGCCTCGCCCTGCGCGGGGAGGAAGCAGATCTTGTCCTCCGGCGTCACGCGGGTTGCGGTGCCGTCGACGGACACCTTCGCGTCGTAGATCTGCACAGGCGGGATGTCGAAGTCGCCGAGGATGTTGTTCAGGTCGTCGCGCGTCAGAACGGTCGGGGCCGTCGACGCGCCACGGTAGGCGAGTTCCCGGATCTGCTTGTTGCGCCGCAGGAAGTTGTAGATCTTGCGGGACATCAGCGTGAAGGCGGGGAGGTCGCCGTTCGTGTCGTTGTAGACGTCGAGCCACGCCTGAAGGTCGTCGTACGCCGTGGCGGTCTCCGTGCTGGACCACAGGGTCGCGGCCGTGACGGAGTGCGCCGCGGACCGGCCGAAGTCGACGCCGGCTGACACGCCGTTCTCCGCGATGGTCACGGACCCGTTGAAGATTGCGTCACCACGGGCCAGCTCGACGCGGGCCGCGATGGCGCTGACCAGCTTGATGGAGTCGGCCTCCATCGCGTCGCGCAGTTCGGACGCCTGCGTGTCGACGTTCCGCATACGGATCTGCTCGTACTCGCCGACGGGCATCTTCCGCGAGATGGGCGGCAGTTCGCCGGTCACCCGCGCGGCACCCGACCGGGAGCCGATGTCCGACTCAGCGTCGAACGCCCGGTAGACGGCCGCCTCCACGAGGCCTCCGCCGCCCTTGTTGAAGCGGTAGACGAGATCGTTGACCGTGTCGTTCGGGAGCCACCGGTTCAGACTGAACTGATTCTCCTCGCGCTCCCGCAGGGCTTCACGGGCATAGCCCGTCAGCTCCGCGGGGGTCGCGTACTCAGTGAAGAGCTGCATGTATCAGGCCCTCTCAGACGAAGATGACGCGAGCGCCGAGATCGGTCTTACCGGCAGCGTCGATGGGGACGGGGAGCTTGGCCTCACGGATGAAGCAGTGCAGGAGCATCGACCCGACGACCTTCGTCGAAGCGACGCGCCGGGCGTCGACGTCCTGTGCGGTGAAGAGGAAGCCCACGCAGGTCTCACGGCCGTCAACAGCCGTGTCGTCGTACGGCCCGTACTGGCCGGACGCGGTGATCTTGCCGATCGGGATACCGCTCTTGATGTAGCCGTCCGGGTAGTGGGTGCCGGCGGTGAACGTCGAGACGTCGAGAGTCACGCTCACGGGCGCGTCGGTACCGTGCTGGGACCCCAGCCAGTCTCGACGGTCCTGCGTGAAGCTCTCAGTCTTCAGGCTGAGGTCCATACGGATCCCTCCGTTGTCGGGTGGTTACTGCTGCTTGCCGTGCTTCTGGCGGTAGCGCTCCGCGCCCGCAGACACGGACTTCGTGGCGCCGACGTCGCCTCCGCGGGGGCCGCCGGAGCGGGTAGTGCCGGATCCGCCCTGGCCGTCATCGCCGGAGCCGGATACGAACAGCGCCTTCAGCGCGTCCGCGTCGGCCTCCAGCTCCTCCTTCGTAGAGCCCTGAAGGCGCGCAGCCTGCGCCGGCGTGAGGCCCTTGTCCGCGGCGACTTCGAGGACGAGCGCCTTGCGACTCGCCTGCTCCGCGGCTGCCTTCGCGGTAGCTGCCTCCGCAGCGGCATCGTCGCGCTCCTTCTGGAGCCGCTCCGTCTCGCTCAGGTCGGCCGCCTGGCGCTTCTTCAGCTCCTCGTCCGCTTGACGCAGTCGTTCCAGCTCTGCGGCGTCGGGAGCAGCGTTGGCGCGCTGTTCGTGCTTGCGTGCGTGGTGCTTCCAGTAGGCGACCTGGTGTTCTGCGGACATGTCGGCCACGGGGGTGCTGTCTGGGTAGCCGTGCTCGTTGACGACAGGAGCGCCACCACCGCCTCCACCACCGCCGGCGCTGGGGTCGTCCTCGAAGAGGTTCCAGGGCTGCGCGGAGAACGTGAGGAGCGAGTTACGGCGTGCGAGAGTGCGTCGAGACATGCTGAAGAACCCCTGTCGGGTGTCGTCGGCCCATGCCGGGCGTCAGGTCGGAAGTGGGATGTCGTCAGGGCCGGTGAACCGCTGGCCCCGGAAGCCGAGTACGGGGCCAATCTCCCCGTGATCCCGAGCGATGATGATCTTTCGGTAGTCGACCGCGCGGCCTCCGCGGTCGAAGGTTCCGAGGGCCGCCTCAACGGCGTCGTGAATCTGGTTCAGGCGGTCCTCGTCGATGATCTGACCGGGGTCGTAGTCGGCAGTCACCGTCTTCGGCTCGCAGTCACAGCCCGGGTGGATCGGCATCAGATCTTTCTTGTGGTAGCGCTGCGTCGACGCGATCAAGCAGAGCGCGCAGTCGTACTCACCGCGCAGTTCACGGATGTAGTACTCCACGCCGTCCTGCTGCGCGGTGACCGCCTTGAAGGTGTGGGTCCGCGCTAGCTGAAGATCTGTCTTCGTGATCGTCTCCAGGCGGCGAGCGCCCCGATCGGTTGCGACGTCGAGGGGCTCACCGTTGCTCAGCGCCGTATAGACCTCGACGAACGGACGCTCGTAGACGTCGACCGGGTCCACGCCGCGGAGGGCTTGGCCGGTGACCGTGTCCAGGTCGAGACTCACGCGTGGTCCGCGCTCCCCCATGTCCCGGTAGAGCTGTTCGAGATACGACGTCGTCAGACTGGCTATCTGCCGCTCCCCAGCGAGGATGATCGGGAGCGTCGTGCGACGGAAGCGCGCGGCGTCGGCGTCACGCCAGGATCCGAGTCCGGCCCATGAGCGGTTCACCCTGCCCAGCACGCTCGCCCACACGCTCCGGACCGACGCACCGTAGCGTCGGTCAAGCCGCGTTAGCGTCATCGTTCTCCGCCCCTCGCCCGATCACGGTCCGCTGGTCGCGCCGTGTGCGTGCGTCGTTGAGGGAGGCCGGAGGCGGAGCGGTCGGGTCGGTCGCCGTCTGCGCGTTCATCGCATCGGTGGCCCGGTCGACCTCCATACGAGATATCTCCGTCGGCGTGTAGCCCATGTCTTCCATGCGCTGACGCCACGGGACGCCGGCCGTTGCCTTCTTCGCAGCAGCGTCAGCAAGTTCCGCGATGCTGCGAGACTCCGGGTCACGCCAGACGGTCTCGGCGGACCACGCCGTCGCACGGCGCTCGTCGCCCAGCACGCGGAAAGCCAGGCGCATGGTCTGTTCCCACGACTCGCCGTAGTTGCGCTGCCGGTCGCGGACCTTACTGACGAGGCCGGTCTCCGCGGCCTTCAGGGCGTCGCCACTGACGTTGACCACGGCGCCGATCAGGTAGTGCGGAGGCGTGCGGCTGATGGCAGCGAGATCCTGGACGGCAGCCTGAACGGCTGAGACGTACGGCTTCAGGTCCGTCGCCGCGAACTCGCCGAACTTCGTCTCGGGATCGCCCGACGTCCACAGGCTCTTGATGTCCAGCTTGTACGGCTGGAGCTTCTCGCCCGTCAGTGGGTCTTCATCGACTTCCAGGCCAGATGCCCACCGCTGACGGAAGGCGCCGTACTTCATCGCCGCTATGAGGTTGATCAGTGAGAGGTTGATCCGGTTCTGAATGCTCAGAACGTCCTCGTGCTCAGCGAAGCCGTCGAAGCGTCGGTTCCGTCGGTTCGTGAAGACGCCGAATGGGACGGTCAGCAGCTCGTTCGGTCGCTCGCCGTCGCGTGCGTTGGGGAGCGCCATGGCGTCCCAGCCGCGGAGTTCAGCAGCCCTACCGGTGAAGACGGGGCGATCTGACTTGGTCGTGAAGTCGTAGATCCGGTTCGGCAGCCACAGCGTCGCCCTGGTGGTGTTGTTCCAGTCGTCGCGCCACATCTTCAGGCCGGCCGCCAGTTTGCGTCGGCTCCCCTGCGCGTACTCCACGGCCACCTGCCGTGGCGTCTCGTGCGTCAGGACCGGTCGCCCGTCGTCGCCCTTCTCAACGAGGACGAACGCCCGTCGCTGCGAGAGCGCGCCATAGTGGACGAGGTCCGCGTCAGCGTCGAGGCTGTTCTCCTGCCAGATGCGGTTTGCGTCGGTGTCCGCCTTACGTGCGTCTTCGCTGTCATCGTCCGGCTCGCCGAAGCGGAAGCCGTCGACGTGCAGCCGCTCCGCGGGCGAGTCGATGACCAGCGACGCCCAGTTGGTTCGAGCGTCGCGCATCCACTCCGCAGCCTCCCGCGGATCCACGCCCGGGACACGAGGGAGGGGCGCTCGGTTCTCGGCGTACCGCTTCAGGGTGTCGAGTCCCGGCTCCGTCTCGCCGTCCTCGTCCGTACGGTCGTCCCGCTCGTCGAGGAGCTTCTTCCCGAGACGCTGGAGCCACCATCCGGGAGACTCCACCCTCGATGCGTCGATAGGCACTTGCGGACCTCCCTCAGAAGGCAACTAGTCGGTTGGAGCGCTTCTTACGCTTCGTGATTCCTGCGGCGACGGCATCCGCGCGACACTCGTAGGCGAGTACGGCACTCATGGCGGCGTCGATCTTCTTCGGCGACTTCGCGTGCTCCTTCGCAATACCCATGTGATTGCGGCCCATCTCGCGCCGACGAGCGTTGAGGACGTGGCGCGTCAGGCGCGCGCCTAGCTGGAGGTAATCCGACGAGACGTCGGGGTCCAGCGACTCCGCGTGCGAAAGCGCCTTGTCCTCCACGGCCTCCATGAAGCGGTCAAGGGCCGACTCCATGGCGGAGGGGCGGTTAGTCCACCACTCCAGCGGGGCCTTCTGCGTGGCTCGTACCTGGAGGCGCTCCCCGAAGTCGGCAGTCCAGCGGTCGACGTAGTCCTGCCAGTGCGGCGGGTCGCAGTAGAAGCCGCAGACCTCGAAGCGGTCGAAGGCGCGTGCAACAGCGGCGTCAACGGCCACGCGGTCGACCTGCCAGCCCTCGCCCTCAGCACCTTCAGGCTTCTCCCAGACTCCGAGGAGCATGAGATGACCGTCGGAGACACGACAGGCAACAAGCGCCGTGGCGTCGTCCTTAATGGAGCCGTCAAAGCCAAGCGTTACGAGTTCGCCGGGGGCTATCTCCTCGTCGCGCCGGCAGAGTGCCCATGCGTCGGGGTCCATCCACGCGTTTGATGCGACGGTGCGGGAATTGAGGAAGTATCGGCGGCCGTCAGCACTGTCGTTGCGGGTGTCGTAGAAGTCGTCAACGAGCGCTTCAAGGTCCATCCACTCCATGGCGTCGCCGTAGGCGTCGACCAGAGCGGCCCGGAGGGCGTCCTCGTCCTTCAGGTTCGGGCACTCGCCCCAACGGTGGTCGTACATGAGGCGGGCACGGCCACGCTTCTTACGACCGTCGCGGATGGCTTCCGCTTCCTCGTACGTGCGCTCAGCGACGGAGTCCTGCCCGGGGGCGAACATGGTCGTCGTTTCGAGGTACCACGGTTCCGCGAGCCGCTTGCGCTTGCGGAGGTTACGAGTCACTGTGGCGTACATGCGCCGCAGCTCAGGCGTGTTGTAAAGGTGCGTCTCGTCGAAGACGACGAACGTCTCCTTACCGCCGTCCTTCGAGGAGCTGGACGCGGTTGACGGGGTGATCTCTCCCCCGTCGGGGAGGTTGATACGGGTGATCCCGACGTCAAGGCCGGGAATGGACGAGAGGAGCGACGCCTCGTCGGTCAGGTTGAAGTGGACGGTGTCGAAGACGTTGCCGGTTTGGCCTTCCTCCGTGGCCATGATCCGGATGTACGGAACAGACACGGGGCGGCCCATGGGCTCGCCGGGTTCGTAGACGTACTCGAAGCCCAGCCCCCACGGATCGCGGTAGACCTCTCCGCCCTCCGCCCAGCCGGCGAAACGGGCGGGGCCAAGAGCCTCAAAGAGCGCCAGGCGCGCGCCTAGGCCCGACTTGTCGCAGCCCTTCGGGCGGGAGAAGAAGGCGGAGTCGTAGAGTCGTCGGCCGTCGTTCTCTCCGCCCTCGTCGAGGCCGTAGCAATCGACGACGAAGCCTGTGTACTCATCGCCGTGACGCACGGGCATACCCTGGACGTCGCCAGGGCCGTGTACGACGAAGTACTCCATCCATGCGACCGCTAGCCACCCGAGGGAGCGGTTACGGTCGTGACCGGGGGCGCGCACTATTGCGCGCGGCATCGGTCCCCTATCCGGTCAGACGAGCGCGACGAGAGTTGATGTCGCTCACGTTGTCGGGGCGCTGTGCGGACGCCTGACGGGCGTTCCGCGGCTCGTCGACCTTGAGCTTCAGCCGGGCTCTGTCCTCCGGCGTAGCGCCGAATTTCGCGGCACGGAGACGGACCTCAGAGGCGAACTCCCAGCGGCCCTTAGCCCACATCGTGTGGTGCATGAGCGCGGTGTCGATCAGGAAGTCCCAGTCGGTAGCGACGAAGGTCTGAGCCATCGGCGATGTGCGCCACGACTCCCACCACGCGACGGTGCGCGGGTGCCACTCGACGACTTCGCCAGTCTCCTCGTTGACGCCCAGAACGCCGTTAGGAAGGTCGGGGCCGCGGATCTCGTCGTCAGGGGTGACGACTGTTTCCGGCTCCGTGGCGTTGCGTCTGCGGCGCTTCGATGGGTCCTTGGGGGCGGGTCCACGGCCGGCCATCAGTAGTTCCGATCGTTGATGAACGTCAGGGGCTCACGGCGGAGCATGACCTCGATCATCGGTGCGATGTCTTCGGCGGATAGCACGTGCGTCTCCGCGACACTGCCGTCAGGGCGCTCTATGACCTCGTGGTCCGGGTGCGCGCACATGGGGTACCTCCCGGGTAAGGACGGCCGACGCCGCCCATGTCGGGAGCTACGCCGTCAGCTTGGAAACCACCGCGGAGAGGTCCGCGAGGATGGACGGGGAGGAGCCATGTCGGCGCCCCGTCATTGCGATGTACCGGCCCGTGCCGTAGACCTCCACGGCCGTGCCGTCGGGGCGTCGGATGCGCCGTCCCTGTCGGACGTGCGCGCGGCCCCAGATGTGCAAGCCGTCACCGGACGGGGAGACCTCTACGTAGGTGGCCCCCGCGTCGCGGAGAATGGCTGCGGCCCACGGGGCGAGCTGCCCGGTGAGCGGGTTCAAGCAGTGGTCCAGGTCCAGGCACATGACGTCGTCCTCGTCGGAGAGGACGAAGCCCAGACCGACGCCGGCCGTCGAGGAGACGGCGTCCTTGTACGTGCTCCACGTCCGCGGGTCCGTCGACGAAGCCGCCGTGCCGACGACAGTCAGGGGGGCCTTCTTCGCGTCGCGACGGACCCACCTGTCGCGGGTCGTCAGCTCTCGGGGAGTCGCGTCGTTCTTCGCCGCGCGATGCGCAGCGACACGGCAACGCGTTGAACAGAAGCGCGCCCGGTGCGAGTGTCTCGCCCCCAGGTGCTCCGCGCACCGCTCGCATTTCCGTGTGTTCATGGGTGCCATTCTAGTGCGGCCGGTAACGGTAAAACAAGGTCTGACCAGGGTGTTCTTAGCGATCAGCGTGCGTGGATCGCTGTGCGCCCGCCTCCCGTTTCGGGGTCGGAATCAGTCCGGGCGGCCGACGTTCGGGCCTCCAGCGGACGCCTGTGAGCGCCTCGGCCACATCCCCCAGACCCGTACAGACAGCGAGGCCCAGCACCTTGACGGTCTGGAGATCGCCCCGGAGGGGATCACCCCCCTGGTCTGTGGCTAGTCGATCTTGGCCGCGAAGCCGGCGCGGGACTCGCGACGATCACCGTCTGCGAGTTCGCCCTTGATCTCCAGGCGGCTGGGGACGAGCGTCAGCGTGATCGTCGTGCATGTCTGATCATGACCAACGCTGATCTTCGGCGCTCTCGCGAGCCGACCAACGTCGGTGCCGTTCACCAGCACCCGCGTCACCACCACGCCATCAGCGCCCGTGTCGTCGGCTTCTTCCAGCACCACGTGAGCACCGTTCATTGATCAGTCCTCCAGTGCTGGGTGAGTCTGCTTCGGCCGCTCTGTACGCACGCGCGTGAGGGCTGCTGCTCGTCCGCCCTCACTGGCGCTCTTCCTGGCGTGGCACCAGCCGCACAGTGCCCGCAAGTTCCCGTCGCTGTGGTCGTCCCCAGCGACGATGTGGTCCACGTCCGTGGCCTCTCGCCCGCACAATCGGCCGTCGGAGAACCGTGCCTGACAGACGTGGCCGTCGCGACGCAGGATGCGACGCCGGATGCGGGGCCAGTCCTTCGGGAGGCGTGAGCGCCGAGCGCTGCCGTGCCACGCCATGAAGCCGCTCCTCCCGCTAATCTGTTCGTCCATGGGGCTCTTCAAGAGGCGCTCTACGTCGGCCGCAGACAAGGCGGCAGAGACGGCGTACAAGCGCGGGGACACGATCTACGTCCGCACCGTCCACGCGGTTCCGGGACGCCCGGACGGCGGGCTGGCACAGGTCATTCAGCGCGTAGAGGCGGCCGGCTGGAGGCTGGAGCATCAGCACGAGGACGTGCGCGTCGACCATGGCTTCAGGCAGCGCTATTGGACGCTGACCTTCCGGGCCAACCCAAACCTCCCGGCGTCGCCCTGACGTAGCTCAGCCCCGCACGCGGGAACTCTCCTCCGCGGCGGGGCTGCGTCGTGGTCGTCAGATGCGGATCGGCATCAGGGTCAGCTCCGCGTTGTCCACGTCGATCAGAAGCTGACCGCCGTACTCCTGCGGCGGGAACGGGCCGAAGAGCTGCTCCTCGCCGATGGTCAGGGTCTCCGTTCGCGGGGTCACGGCGAAGCCGTCGACGGTGCGGGCGAGGCGGAAAGTCACGGTGCGGTCCACGGTGCTGCCCGTGTTCTTCACGATGACGCCGACCTGGCCGTCGTTCATGACGTAGTGGTTGTTCGCCGGGTCGCCGGGCGTCGGGGTGAGCGTGACGCCGTCGCGGCTGGACTGGGTTACGGCGATCTGTGCGCGTGGCATGGTGCCTCCGGATGGTGTTGATGGATCCGGCAGGCGTCGCCGTCTGCTCTGCCTCCGGCGGAGCCCTGAGACCGGGCTGTCCGGTCGCCGGATGAGTCGGGACGGGAGGATTCGAACCTCCGACTCCCCGCTCCCAAAGCGGGTGCTCTGACCTCTGAACTACGTCCCGAAGAGCGGCTGAGTGGCCCAAAGGCGGGTCAGCCGTCGTGGCGGAAGGTGAGGGAGTCGAACCCCCAACGGCCGAAGCCGTGACGCTTTTCGGGAGCGCTTGGCACGCCAATGCCCGACCTTCCAAGTACCGCACGAGGGATTCGAACCCCCAACCTCCTGATCCTGAATCAGGCGCCTCTACCAAGTTGGGCCAGTGCGGCAAAACCCCGCCCACAAGGGACGGGGTGGGTTGTTGCTGTCCGGGTCCCGCCGTCGGACAGCCGCACCGGGTCACGCGGGGACTCCGGATCGCTTCCGTGTCCTCGTCGGGCGGTGCTACATCGGGCGTGCGCTGCGCAGTCGCGCACGGGACGCCCCTCTGCTCCCCGCCCTGGATTCGAACCAGGACTACCCACTCCAGAGGCGGGCGTGCTGCCGGTTGCACCAGCGGGGAATCGTCCGGACCGTGAGGCCCGGGTGTGGGGCGTCGCGGACTCCGTCCCACACCCTCTGTGCGCGGCAAGTAGCTCCGTCCCGGCGCCTCGCGCTACAGCAGTCGACTCACGCTGCCAAGTACGCAGCCGCAGCCGTAAGAATTTCGGGGTCATCGCGGAGGTGACCAATGCCTACGTTGCAGGGCCAACACAGAAGCCCGCGAACGCAGTTCCCACAGGACTTCGCAGCGTCGGGGCAGCACGAGTGATCGTGGTCAACCGCGAGTTCTCTGCCCGCCGGGTCGAGGTGTCCGCACACTGCACAAACACCTCCTTGCTCAGCCAACATCGCAGCGTACTGGTCAGCGGTGATGCCGTACTGGCGCGAGAGGTACTCATCCCGCAGGCACCGCTTGCAGTGGCTTTGCAGCCCATCACGGCTCTTGCCGGATACAGAAAAGTCATCTTCGTGTTTCCAACCACGACACCTCCGGCACTGCTTGCGCCCGTACTCGTCTCGCGTCGTGGAGGAGCGTTGTGCGCGCAGCGCGGTCAACTGTCGGCCGTCGGTTCTCTGAGCCGCGTGACCCGAGCAGAGGCCGTACGCAGAGTGGGGCCGGGCGCACCCATCAAACTCACACTGCGCTCCCGGAGCGCGCTGAACACGCAGTTCGGTCAGCTCCTGCCCCTTCTGGTGCTGCTTGTAGTGACCTCCACACAAGCCAACGGACTGTACGGGCTTCTCGCAACCCTCAAACGCACATTCCGCATCGAGCTTCGCGTGCCAAGTCCATCGCTTCGGGGTCAGCGGAAGTCCTTTACGCTGCTGCTCGTAGTGCGTCCCGCACAGTCCTCGTCGAATCCGTGACGTGGAACCGCAACCCTGGAAAGAACAGACACGCGTGTCACTCATGTTGCCCACCCCTAAGAGAACGTCGAGCAGCCCCGGCGCTTAGGGACACCGGGGCTGCTCTTGACGCGGGGATCAGCCGCGTCCGCCTATGCGGTTGTGTCTCGTCCTCCGCGCCCTAAGTCCATGCGGAGGGAAGTCTTGGACGGCCGGACCGCTGCAACCGCGCTCAACCCGGAGGAGAGGGCGGGGAGCGACGTGGGAGCGGTGCCGGCCGTCGAGGGAGGGAGAGCGGAGCCGCGCCATTCGCCGGCGTCGCACGTCCTCCCCCTCCTACTACTGTTATGGGGCGCATGTGACGCGGGAACGATCTTGGTTGCGGGTGGCGGACAGACCGCATGCCAAAGTGTCGAACTAACCCGTCTTTTTCTTTCTCTCTAACGCGCGTTAAGAGAAGTAGAAAGTAGGGGTTAGTTCGACACTTTGGCATGCAGAACGACCCAGCAAGCCACGCTCAGTGACCGCACAGCCCTAACGCATCACTCTCCGCAGTTATCCACACCTGCCTGTGGACGAGGAGGGCGCTACTCGACGTCGGGGAGGCGGCTGGACGAGGCGCCATGCCGGTTGATCCAGCCGCCCCAGGGCCCGCTAAGCCGTTACCGACTCGTTATCTTCATCGCTCCTCTCCGGCGTCGCCCACTCGATCTCCACCCGGCCGTTGACCCGGTCCCAGGATGAGCCCCGCCTCGTCGTGTTGGGGTTCACGATCACTCTGTCCGCGAAGAGGGCCAGGAACGCACGTCGCTCCGGTACGTCCCACCGGTCCCAGAGCCCGCCCGGCTCCATGGGGTCGCCGTTGTCCGAGTCCGCGGCCCATTCATCGAGGGGGAGGCGCGTAGCGGTCGTCACGGCTGCCTTCAGTTCGTCGATCCGGGCCACACAGCGGGCCTCGTGCTGTTGGTACTTGAGAATGGTCTCCTTGAACGCCGCACGGCCCGTGGTGCCTTCGTAGAGGCCGTCCCTACGGTCCTGGTACAGCTCCTCCATACTGCTCTGGACGTGGTGGAGCTGTGCTTCCTGCTCGGCTAGTTCTGCGGCGGCCTCAGGGTCGGCCCCCTGAACGGCAAACCGCTCCGCGGCTGCCGCGAGGATGTCCACGTCGTCATCGTTCTCAGGGTCGAGCGTCGCCACCTTCGCCCAGAGGCGCGTGGCTACGACGTTGTCCGTGTCTTCCATGGCGATCCGAACCACGTGCTTCGCGACGTCACCCACCGACCGGCGCAAGTTGCACACGTACGTGCCGTTCATGTTGCTGACGGTCATGCCGGCTCCGCACAGACCGCACCGCAGAACACCCCAGGAACCGAGGAACGTCATGGTCCCCGCGCGGTCCACGCGGCGGGTGCGCTTCCGGCCATCGAGAAGTGCCTGAAGGTCGTACCAGCGCTTCGGCGTGATGAAGCCTTCGTGCGGGCGTACAGGTTGTCCCTGCTCGTCGCGGAGGATTTGGCGCCGTCGCGTCTTGGGGTCCACGGGGCCGATGGCGAAGCCCGCCAGCCGGGGGTCACGAAGGATGCGGCGGACGACCTGATCAGACCACTCCAGCTTTGCCGTGTCTTCCGTACCGTTCTTGCGCCTCTTCTGGGCAGCCGCGATGCGCGCCTTCGCGGCCTCCTCGTCGAGACTTGCGAGTGGCGTTCTGGCTCCGCGTCCCGTCATGCGGACCGCAATGGCGTTTTCGGTCAGGCCCGATTCTGCGGCCTCAATGATCTCCATGACGTTGTCAGCCGGCGTCGACTCCGGGCCGATTTCGGCGTCACTCGTCTGCCCTGGCTTCAGCAGTCGGACCGTGAGGCCGTCAACATTGACCGGCTCTGCTTCGAAACCGTAGGGGACCGGGCCGGAGGAGTGGGAGCCCTTTGCCTTCAGGGCCGCGAAGGCGTCGCGGATGAATTTCGATTTGTTCTTGGATTCCTGGTGCGCCAGACCCGCGATAAGGGCGAAGAACGCGACGCCGAACGGGTTGTCGTCCGACGTGTTGATGAACGGCTCTTGCGTCGAGACGAGTGCGACGCCGTGACTGGCCAGCTCCTGTTGAATCTTCATTGCCTCTGCCGCGCCCTGACGGGTGAGCCTGGAGAGCATGTAGATCACTACGACGTCGAACTTCCGCTGACGGGCGTCCTCCATCAGCCGTTCAAAATCGGGCCGGTAGACGTTAGGGTCGTAGCCGGACAGACCCACGTCTTCGTAGTGCCCTACGTGACGCCAGTTGTCTTGGGAGTTGATGTAAGCAACCCCCTTGTCCTTCTGCATCTGCGGGGATGCCTGACTGTCCGTCTCGCTCTTGTGGCTCTGCCGGCCGTACGTGACTGCCCTGACCATGTCTGCGTGGTCCCTGTCCCCCAGGGCGATAAGCTCCATGGGTAGATGGTAGTTGAGAGACCGGTTCT
>NZ_CBDQZH010000047.1:0-58060 GCF_965341775.1 Streptomyces sp. bgisy159
GCGCCTGCACACGGGTGAAGGCGGCCGGAGCCGGTCGACCCGTCGAGCAACCGCTCGAACCTGAGAAGTCCGTCCACGCTGATCCGGGCGCCGGCCAGGCCCGGTGAACAGAGGAACCACGCGCACACCTGGACCAGGGGGATCTTGGGAACCGTCCACCACCACCGCTCCTCGGCCGCCCGCCAGCGCTGTGCGGCCTCGGTGGGGTCCTCGCAGACCTCCGCCAGATCCAGCAACTCGTCGAATCGTTCGTCGGCGAAGGCACTCTGCCGGGCGGCACGGCCGGTCGAGCGCCAGAAGGACAGGGATCCCGCTGGATGGTCGAAGACGGGCGATGTCAGGGCGTAGAGGAGGCAGAAGTCCCGGTCGGCCGACGCGCGCACGTACTGCGCGAAAGTCAGCTCGGTGGTGGTGACGGCGACACCCAGGGAGGCACCGAGCTGCGAGGCCAGTTCGGTCACTGCCTCCGCGTTGGGGGCAAATGCCGAGTAGGCGATGTCGAGTCCGTCTTTGGCCGCTCGACGCAGTGCGTCCCGGTCGGCCGGGCTGACGGATTCCCAGACGCCTGTCGACGGAAGCCAGGGTCGGGTCAGCGCCTGCGTGGCCGAACTCAGAGCAGCCCGGTCGATGAGCCCGGCCAGGGCCCGTCGGGCCTGCGGCGCATGCAGAAACCCCTGGGCTCTTCGTCCGAAGTCGAGCGATCCATGGACGGCTATGGGACGCCGGACTCCGTGGGGATGCTCAGCGAATTCTGCGGCCTGTTTCACCCCGAACCCAGTGGTGGCCGTCATGTCAATGGCGCCGCTCAAGTAAGACCGGACGGCCTCCTCGGGTTCGGCGATACAGGTGAAACGCAGCTCGTCCGGGCACGGATCCACCTGTTCCCAGTGGGGATTCCGCCGGAGCACGATTTCCCGATCCTGCCACCGCTCCACGGCAAATGGGCCGAGCGCGACACCACCGGACAGACCCTTCCCCTCCGTGCGGCGACGCGGCGCGAAGTCCGGAATGGACATCAACTCAGGCGCGAAAGTGATCGGCCGCCGGAACCGGTATTCCACGGTGCGTTCGTCGATCGCGACCACAGGCGCGGCTTTTCCGGAGTGGTCGAGGAATGTCGTGGCGGCATTCGACCCGCGCTTGAGCGCATGGGCGATTCCGCGTACGGCGTCCACTGCACGCAGGGGTGCGCCGTCCGACCAGCGCAGGCCCTCATCGAGTCGCACCTGCCATCGCGCACCACCCTCGCGGGGAGATGCTTCGACCGCAGAGTTGACGGCGGAACCACTGGCGAAGAGGGGCGCCAGAACACCTTCGGCGATGAAGCGAGCGCTGTAGTCCACCGGGAGATGGAGGTCACGCGTGAGCGGCATCGCGTCGAGGGCGAATGCTATCGTGGCGCTCATTTCACTGCTCCCCGTTTTCCATTCAATGACCGGGTTCGCAGTGCGGACACATCCACAGACTGCGAACCCGGCATGCCACCGCATTAGCAGCGGTTGACGAAAGCAAGCTGCTCATTGAGCGTCACCTGCTCGAAGTCGAGCTCCTCGTCGACCTCAGCAGCCGCGACGACCTCGATGGTCTCCTCGATGTTGTTCATTCGAATTCACCCCCCCTCGAAATCCCAGGTGATCACGCCATCACGCGTCACCAAAAACCGTCAAGAAGAAACGACATGCATGATCTACGTCACACACACTGCAAAACCCTGAGGGGTGGACGAAACAGACATATGGAAGTGGCCGGATGTGGTCCGTTTGCCTATCGACTGGACAGGGAAAAGCGGCAGTCCAGTCCAGGGGAGGCATTATTCAAGCGACACAGGTGCTGTCTTGCTTCGCTCACCCCGGCAGAGGCAAGCTGCAAGAGCTATGCAACGGAATGGCCCATGCCGCGTTCATGAGAGTGCCGTCGGCAGGCCATCGCGACAGAGAGATCTACTCCTCACTCATGGGCTTTCTTCAGTTCAACGGTGTTCGGTACACAGTCGACGACGGCAGGACGCTCTTCCGGGACGTGAGCTTCTCGTTGAGCTCAGGCGAGGTGGCAGCACTCATCGGCCACAACGGCGCGGGTAAGTCGACCCTCGTCAACATCGCGTCCGGCGCCCTGACACCGCAGGACGGGAGCGTCACCGTCCAAGGCGGCCTCGCGGTGATGCCACAGTTCATCGGATCGCTGAGGGACTCCTCGACTGTGCGTGACCTGCTCCTCGCCACGGCCCCGTCCCGGCTCGCCCGGATCGCGGCGGCCCTCGACACCGCCGAACTGAAGATGATGGAGCAGGACGACGAAGCCACCCAGATGCAGTATGCGGAGGCGCTGACCGAATGGGGCGAGGCCGGCGGTTACGACATGGAGGTGTTGTGGGACGTCGTGACCATAGCGGCCCTCGGCATCCCCTACGAGCGCGCACGGTTCCGCGAGGTCAACACCCTCTCCGGCGGGGAGCAGAAGCGCCTCGCCCTGGAAGCGCTGCTGCGTGGACGCGAGCAGGTCCTCGTCCTCGACGAGCCCGACAACTACCTGGACGTGGCTGGCAAGCAATGGCTTGAGCAGCGGTTGCAGGAGACGGACAAGGCGGTCCTGCTGGTCAGCCACGACCGGGAGTTCTTGGGCAACGTGGCGACCAAGGTGGTCACGTTGGAGGGCCGCGGCTGCTGGGTCCACGGCGGTTCGTTCGCCAGTTGGAAGGAAGCCCGGACAGCCCGCAGGGAACGTCTCGAAGAGCTGCATCGCCGATGGGACGAGGAGCACGACCGGCTCAAGGAACTCGTGCACACGCTCGGCGAGCAGGCCAAGGTCAGTCCGGCCATGGCCGCCCGCTACCGTGCGGCCCAGACCCGGCTGAGGAAGTACGAGGAGGCGGGCCGGCCACCCGAACTGCCGCGCAAGCAGCGCGTGGTGCCCCGGCTGGCGGGCGGGCGCACCGGCACGCGCGTGGTCACCTGCAACCGGCTGGAACTGACCGGCCTCATGCGTCCGTTCGACCTCGACGTGTTCCTGGGCGACCGGGTCGCGGTGCTCGGCTCGAACGGCTCCGGCAAGAGTCACCTGCTGCGGCTGCTCGCCGGTGAGAGCCTCGACCACACCGGTGAGTCGAGACTCGGCGCTCGCGTGGTGCCGGGCCACTTCGCACAGACCCACCAGCACGCCGACTGGGAGGGCCGCACACTGGCCGAGATCCTCGGCCGCGGGCACGGGACGCGGGAGGGGATCGACCGGGCTACTGCAGCGCGAGCGCTCTCCCGCTACGAACTGGCCGACGCGGCGGACCGCCGGTTCGAGGCTCTCTCCGGAGGACAACAGGCCCGATTCCAGATCCTCCTGCTGGAGCTCGGCGGTGCCACGCTCCTGCTGCTGGACGAGCCGACCGACAACCTCGACCTGGTGTCGGCCGAGGCCCTGCAGCAGGCGATCAGCGAGTTCGACGGAACTGTGATCGCCGTGACCCACGACCGTTGGCTCGCCCGCTCCTTCAACCGCTTCCTCCTGTTCCGCGCAGACGGCGAGGTGGTGGAGACAGCGGAGCCGGTGTGGGACGGGGCCCGCGTGAAGCGAGCGCGGTGAGCCCTCGGTTTCCAGGAGTGACCTGACCAGGGCATTGTGAGACCGCGAGGGCACATCCAGGGCACATGGGCATGGGAAACGGCGTAGAACGGTGAGAACTACGTAGAGGTGTCTCCGCAGCTCAGCGCACATTTCAACAAGAAACCCCAGATTCCCCCGGCCCCTCCCATTCGCTGCACGAGTGGCAGGATTTCAGCCATCGGTTGCATGAGGCGGGGCATCAGCCTTATTGCCTTGTGTGGCCCTGAGCTGGGGTTTCGTGGTCAGCGGGCTGTCGTCGAAGATCTCGTTCCCCCGTCGCCGACAGCCCGTCTACGATCAGCGGCCATGGACTGGCTGGAGCGGATCGCCGAGCTGAGGCAGTGGACCAAAGGCGGAACTCGCGCTCCGCACAAGCCGCTGCTGCTCCTGTACGCCCTCGGCCGGTTCCAGAGGGACGCCGACGAAGGTTTGCGATACACCGCCGTGGAGCACGACCTGCAGCGCCTGCTGACCGAGTACGGCCCGCCTCACAAGACGACGCCCGCCTACCCGTTCCACCACCTGGTCAGCGACGGCGTATGGGAGGTCCGCACCGATCGCGGACCGGGCAGCCCCGGCAGCGGAGTACGGGACCTCCGCGAGACGGGCGCCACCGGCCGGCTCGCGCCGGACATGAGAGCCGCCCTGCGACGCGATCCGGACCTGCTCGGCAGAATCGCGCGATCGCTGCTCGACCTGCACTTCCCGCCCTCCCTGCACGGGGAACTGTGCGAAGCCGTCGGCCTCGACCTGGAACCGACGGAGTCCGAGCGACTCTCCGCTGTACGCAGACAGCGGGACCGGACGCTGCGGGAACTCGTGCTGACCGCCTACGAGTACCAGTGTGCCTTCTGCGGATACGACGGCAGGATCGGCGCGGTACCGGTCGGGCTGGAGGCCGCTCACGTGCGCTGGTGGGCGTTCGGCGGACCCGACGAGATCGAGAACGGGCTGTGCCTGTGCGCGCTGCACCACAAGCTCTTCGACAAGGGCGTCCTCGGCGTGGGAGACGGCCAACGCATCCTGGTCTCACAACGCTTCGTCGGCCACAGCCCTGCCGCCCGCGAGCACGTCATAGCCCTCGCGGGCCGCCCGCTCATCGGACCACAGCCCGGCTCACACCCTGTTGCTGCGGTTCACCTCGACTGGCATACCCGGCAGGTCTTCCACGGCGAACCGCGCCCTGCCACGACTGCCTGACCTGAAAGACGGGCACGGTCGCGTGCCAGTTCTGTACGTCGCTCGTCAGGCAACGCAGTCGAAGCGCTGAGTGGGCGAGCGCCGACTTCCAGGTCATGGTGCGCTTCCGATGGCGCAAGCAGGGCATCGCCGAGCGAATGCACAAGGCGCGTTGCAGATCGCCCACCGACATGTGCACGACGAGCTTCTCGTCTCCTAGCCCCGGCGTTCGTCTTCCTCCCGGGCCGTCTGGCGTCCGGTCTCCCCGCCGCGTGAGGACGATTCCTGCGCTCGTTGCGCGAAGGCGAGCTCCACGCCCGCCATCAGCGGGTAGGCGACGGACACCGCGAGCGCCGTCACCGGCCAGGCGGCCACGCCGCCGAGGAAATAGGCGATGCCCCAGGCGAGGGTGGCCGAGGCGCCCACGGACATCAGGCTCAGCGAGATGCCCAGCGCGGTGACCGTGCCGGGCTCCTGCTCCAGCGGGCGTCGGAGGCCGACGGACGCGACGGCCTCCAGCAGGCTGAACGCGAGGGCCGCGCCCAGCGCGAAGTAGACGAAGTGCGCTGATCCGGAGACCTTGGCCTCGGTGTTCAGCAAGCCGAGGGCGGCGGTGATCACCACGGAGAACCCGTAGGCCTGCCCGTTGTTGCGCAGCGAGGCCCGCAGCCCGTGTGCCGTACGCGTCAACCGCATGACTTGCCTGTCTCCGCCCCTGGGAGCGGGAGCCCGCAGTGGCCGTCCACTGCGGGCAAGCTAGCGCGTGCACCCACCGGGCGCGGTGCGCGAACCGCCGATCGAAGTCCCTCGGGAGGGGCCCGGCCGGGGCCCCGCGCTCGCCCGGGGAGCGGGGCTCCCGTGGGCGGGCTACGGCGTCGGCGTCAGCGGGGGCACGTGCCCGTGCTGTGGTCGTAGGTCGCCGTGTGGCGGGAGTGCTGCCACTCCGGGTCGAGGAGGTCCCGCTCCAGCTGCCGTGCGGCGGCCGGGTCCTCGACGATGTAGCCGAAGTCCTGGAGCCAGGACGGGTAGAGGTTCTTCGAGCCGATGTAGAAGGCCGAGTCGTCGACGGAGATCAGCTTGTGGTGCAGGGCGTAGGGCTTGCCGTCCGCCCAGGTGCCCGGGCCGGCCGCGCGGAACGAGGCCAGTTGCAGGTTGGCGCACATCACCCGGTCGGCGTCGGCCGTGCTGCCCGTCGCGAGGGTCAGGCGGTCGCGGAGCGTGTCGCTGATCTCGGTGAGGGACTTGATCTGCGAGTAGCCGCCGCTGCCGATCAGGCCGCGGTTGGCCGGGTCGCTGACGACGATCCTGACCTTCACGCCCGCGGCGAGCCTGGCCGCCAGGGTGTCGTACAGGCGGACGTCGTAGCGGGGCAGCGGAGGGCACGTGGAGTTGAGGTCCTGCTGGGAGATCTCCACGTGGTCACGGGCACTGGCGATCAGGGCGCGCAGCGCGCTCTCCTCGGGGTTGACCGTGTCGTAGTCGCGGTCGGTGTTGGTGCGGTCGCCCAGCACGCGGGGGAAGCAGGTGGCGTCCCTGGGCGAGGCCATGGCAGGGAGCGCGAACGACGAGGCGGGGTCGCGGTCCTCGATGCCGACCCCGAGACCGCCCACGGCGATGACGGGTGTCGTGCCGTCGGCCGGGGCGGGCCCGGGGTTGGCGTCGCGTTCGAGCGAGGCCATGCACGGGGCGTGTCCGGAGGTGGCCAGCCACACCTTCGCGGGGTTGCCCGCGTTGCGGCAGGTCCAGTCCCACAGGGTGTCCAGGTAGGCGCCCGCGGTGCGGGCGGCGGGGCCGCGCAGGGCCAGGTCGACGTCCGTGACCGGGTGGGAGGTGTCGAGATAGTCGCCCTTCCAGTCGTTGATCCCACCGGTGATCACCGACTCGCCGTCGACCACGACGAGTTTGGAGTGGTTCCAGGAGAAGGCGGTCTTCGACGTCGTCATGGAGGCGACGTCGAGGGTGACGGCGTCCGCCGCGTCACCGAGCCGGTCGAGCAGGTCGTTCTTGTACACGGACGGGATGACGTCGGCGTGGTAGAGCGGGGCCGCACCGACGAGGACGCGGACCTTGAGCCGGTGACCGGCGGCCACCGACGCCCGGAGCCCGTCGGCGATCGCGTCGTTGAACGCCCCGTCGGGCAGCGGGGCGAGCGAGGAGATGTCCACGGTGCGCCGGGCACGTGAGATGTCGCGGACCATGGCCGACAGCAGCTTCCGGGAGCCTGTGCGGTGTGCGCAGGAGGCATCGCCCCAGCAGCCCGGGGTCTGCAGCAGCCAGCCGGCCGGGTCGCCGGGCTCCGCGGCGAGGGTGTTGCCGGCGCTCCGCCCCCACACCCTGCCCTCCAGGCCGGGCGACACCTGCCGAAGGACGTCCTCGACCCGGTCGAGATGCGGGGTGCCGACAGGGGCGCCGGAGTCGGCGCCGACGTTGGTGCTGGGGCTGGTGCCGGCAGTGGTACTGGTGCCGGCGGCGTGGGCGGGCGGGGCGCCCAGCGTGGCCAGGGCTGCGGACAGGACTGCGGCCGGGGCCATGACACGGCGGAACTGGCGGTGCACGGAGGTCCTTCGACGGAGGCGGGTCGCGGACCTCGACGGTCGGTCCGGATCACGAGTGCGAAGAAGCTACCGCCTGGTAGCCGCGTGTCGGCGCCGGACCGGTGATGATCGGTCAGCGGAGCGCCCCCGGCGCGCGCCGACCGGACGACGCGGTACCCCCGTGCCCCGCCGTGCGCCCGGGCCCGCGGCCGTCGGGGCCGCCGGCGCCCGCACCGGGGAAGAGTTGACCGGAAAGTGACGCCTACCGGGCGCAACGGGGCCCGTTCCGCCCGAAGCGGTCAACTGGCTGGATCAGTACGATGATTGGCGTGATCTGACTGCACCTGCACGGGGTGGGAGCTGTCTCGCTCTGCAACAGGCGGTGGACCGGTACGGCCGTCCCGAAGGCGGCCGCCGGCACGAGTGCCCCGGTCCACCGACCCCCCTTGACGCAAGAGGTGACGACAGCAGATGACCTCGAATCGCTTCCGGCGCTACGCCGGACGTCTGGTGCCCCTGGTGACCGTCGGCGGACTCGCGCTGGCGGCGGCACCGTCCGCGGTGGCCGACGAGCAGCCGACCCGCCGGCAGCTCCTGACGGACTGCGCGTCCGGCGTGGGCAAGTGCACGTTCAACTCCCCCACGGTCGGCAAGGCCTACCTCGGAGGGTTCCACAAGGTCTCCGACCACCTCTACAACTGCAGCAGCTCCACCGCCACCCAGTCGGTGACCTGGAACGACACCGTGGGGTCGAGCGACTCGCTGGGCGTCTCGGTCACGACGGGCGGCAAGATCGCCGGGATCGTGGACCTGAGTGTGACCGCCAGCTACAACCACAGCTGGTCCACGTCCCACTCGGAGAGCAGCTCGCTCACCATGACGGTGCGGCCCGGTGAGGTCGGCTGGATCTCCCGCGCCCAGGTGATGCGGCAGGTCTCGGGCACGTGGCAGACCCACTACGACAGTCCGAAGTGGGGCCACTACTACTGGTTCTTCGGTGACACCGTCACCAGCCCGGCGCCCAACGGGACGGACGGCGTCACCAACTCACTCGTCGTCAACTCCCGCAAGATGACGGCGACGGAGAAGCGCATGTGCGGCGCCGACGCGCACCGCGGCAAGGCCTTCGCCCGGTAGCCGACGGCGTCACTTCCTCCGGCCCGGGGTGTTCTGCAGAATCCCCAGACGCCGCTGGTACTCGTCCTCGTCGATCTCCCCGCGTGCGAAGCGCTCGGCGAGAAGTTGTTCCGGAGCGCCGGGTCCGGCGGGGGGCGGCGGGGGCGTGTCCGGGTGGGACAGGGCGCGGAAGAGCAGGACGCCGAAGGTGATGAGGACGGCCCAGAAGAGGATCATGCCGGCCGACATCGCGAACCAGCCCCAGCCGCCGACGTCGTGGTCATACCAGAACATCACGGTGCTCACCGCCTCTTCGTGACAGGGGAGCGCGGCTCCGGCGGCTGCGGGGGCGCCCCTGCCCTCCCCTTCACCGTCGCCCTCTCCCGGCGGGACGTCATGGGCCGAAGCGGTCAAGGCGCAGGGCCCTTCGGCCCGGGCCTTCCCTCCGGCGCGGCGGAGGGTACCTCCCCCGGGTACATTGACCCTGCCCGGAAACATCCAGCACGGACGGATCACATGACGACGACGACAGCGGCGGCACCCGCCGCGGCGAGGGACCGGCACACCGCCCGGCCTGTCGTCGCGTCCTGGGCGCGGGCCGCCGTCGTCGCGGTGCTCGCGGTGCTCGCGGTGCTCGTGCACCACGAGACGTCCGCGCCGGTGAGTCATGCGGCGCCGGCCTCCGCGCCGCATCGCGCCTCCGGTCCCTCCACGCCGCACCACCCTTCCGGTCCCTCCACGCCGCACCGCGCCTCCGGTCCCTCCGGCCCTTCCGCTCACGTGTCCCCCGCCCCCGGCGCGTCCGCGCCGTCGCAGGTCACCGCCACCGCCACCGCCGTGGCCCCCGTTCCGGTCGCCATCGGCGACGGCGGACCCTGTTCGGGCTCGGCGGGGCAGCACTGCTCAGCCGCCGGGGTCGACACGGTCAAGATCCTGCCGCCGGCCGGGGCCATCGCCGGGCGGGCTCCGGCCCGGGCCGGGCGCCTGGCCGGCGGGCCCGGCATGCCGGGAACGGTGGGGCGGGCGCCACCCGATCTCTCCGTCCTCTCCCGACTGCTGCTGTAGAGCGCGCCCACGGCCGCGCACGTCCACGGGGAGCCCCCTGTCCTCGTTCGAGGGCCGTAGGCCCCTGTCAGGGTTCCGCCTCCCCCGGGCACACATGTCCCCGGACGCGCCGCCGTGACCGTCAGCCACCACAGCGAAACGCATCGTGAGAAGAGGCCCCCGTGAACAACACCCCTGCGCACAGCACCCCCGCCCACGCCCCTGTGAACAGCACCCGTGTGAGCGAAACCCCTGGAAGCACCCCCGGCCGCCGCTCCTTCCTCCTGGCCGGGCTCGGTGTCGCCGGCGCCGGTGTGCTCGCCGCCTGTGGCGGTGGCTCCGGCGCCGGCCGGCCCGCCCTGGTCAGCCCGTCCGGTGCCGCGGTCGGCGCGGCGGACGGCAAGCGGAACCGGACCGGCCGGACGCACGAGGTGAGCCTGGTCGCCGCGCCGGCCCCGGTGGAGCTGGGCGGCGGTGTCACGGCCGGCACCTGGGCCTTCGCCGGCCGGACGCCCGGCGAGGAGCTGCGGGTCTCGGCCGGTGACCTGGTCGCCGCCACACTGTCCAACCGCCTCCCCGACCGGACCACCACCTCCGTCCACTGGCACGGCATCGCCCTGCGCAACGACATGGACGGCGTACCGCCCGTCACCCAGACGGCCGTCGCCTCCGGCCAGGACTTCACCTACCGCTTCCTCGCCGACGCGCCGGGCACCTACTTCTTCCACCCGCACGTCGGCCTCCAGCTGGACCGGGGCCTGTACGCACCGCTGATCGTGGAGGACCCCAACGAACCGCTGTCGTACGACGACGAGTGGGTCGTCGTGCTGGACGACTGGCTGGACGGAGTCGCGGGCACCCCGGACGAGGTCTACGCCGAGCTGAAGCGGGGCATGGGCGCGATGCACGGCGGCGGCATGGCGATGAAGCACATGCTGATGGGGGCGGAGAGCCCGCTGCTGGGCGGGGACGCCGGCGATGTGAGGTACCCGTACCACCTGGTCAACGGCCGGGTTCCGGGCGACCCGCAGGTCCTGCGGAGCGCCCCCGGCCGGCGGGTCCGGCTGCGGCTGGTCAACGCCGGGGGCGACACCGCGTACCGCGTGGCCCTCGGCGGGCACCGGATGACCGTCACCCACACCGACGGCTTCCCCGTCCGGCACCAGGAGGCCGACGCCCTGCTGATCGGCATGGGCGAACGCTACGACGTGCTGGTCACCCTCGGCGACGGCGTCTTCCCGCTGGTCGCCCTGGCGGAGGGGAAGAACGCCGTCGGGCGGGCTCTCGTCCGCACCGGTTCCGGCGCCGCCCCGGTGGCGGACTTCCGGCCCGGGGAACTGGAGGGGGCGGTCGCGACCGGGTCCCGGCTGAAGGCCGCGGACGACGTCCGGCTGCCGTCGGGGAAGGCCGACCGGGTCCACCGCGTCGAGCTGACCGGCGGCATGATGGCGTACGACTGGGCGATCAACGGCGAGCGGTTCGACATGGACGACCCGGCCCGCCGGCCGATCACCGTGGCCGAGGGGCAGCGCGTCCGGCTGGACTTCGTCAACTCCACCGGGATGTGGCACCCGGTGCACCTGCACGGCCACACCTACCAGCTCGGCGCCGACGGGCCCCGCAAGGACACCGCGATCGTGCTGCCCGGGAGGACGGTGTCGGTCTTCTTCGACGCGGACAACCCCGGCCGGTGGCTGCTGCACTGCCACAACGCGTACCACGGGGAGGCCGGGATGATGGCGCTGCTGGCCTACGAGGACTGACCCCACCGGCGGCGGCCGGGGCCGTTCAGAGGCCGTTCAGAGCCGTACGACGATCAGCGCGACGTCGTCCCGGCCGCCGCCGCGGACGCCGAGGCGGTCCAGGACGGTGTCCGCGAGCTGTTCGGCGCCGAGCCGGCCGGCGTACTCGCCGAGTACGTCGGTCAGCCGGCGCAGGCCGACGTCGATGTCCTCGCCGCGGCGCTCGATGAGCCCGTCGGTGTAGAGCACCAGGGTGTCCCCGGGCCGGTAGGACGCGCTCGACTGGGGGCGCGGGACGTGCTGCGGCCGGGCGCCGAGCGGTGGGTCGGTGGCCCGGTCCAGGAAGTCCCAGCCGCCGTCGGGGCGGACGAGCACCGGCGGCGGATGGCCGGCGCTGCTGTAGGTGATGAGCCGGCTGCGGGCGTCGATGATCGCTTTGAAGGCGGTGGTGCCGAGCGCCCCCTCTACCGACCGGGCGTACAGGCCGAGCACCTCCAGGGCCTGCGCCGGGCGCTCCAGGGCGCGGATGGCGGCGGACAGGGCGGCGCGCAGCATGCCCATGACGGCCGCCGCCTCCAGTCCGTGGCCGATGACGTCGCCGACCGCGACGGCGAGCCGGTCGGGCGGGATGTCGACGACGTCGTACCAGTCGCCGCACACGTTGAGGGAGCCCGCGGCGGGCAGGTAGCGCACCGCGACATCACGGTGGTGGTCCAGGTCGGGGGTGCGCAGCATGGCTTGCTGCAGGGTGACGGCGACCTTGCGTTCGCGGGTGTGCGCCTGCCGCAGCTCCTCGTTCAGCCGCTGCACCTCGCGGGCCCGGGTGTACAGCTCGGCGTGCAGGGCCTGGGCCTCCTCCAGGCGCCGGCCCACCCGGATGCTGTCCGGGGCGAGCGCCTGGTGCTCCTTGACGAAGACGGTGACGTCCTCCACCCAGTGGATGATGTAGGCCACCTGGCCGTCCGAGCCGAGGACGGGCGTGTTCACCGGCGACCACCAGCGCTCGTCGAACGTCCCGGGCCGGCCCGCGACCGGGATGTCGTACTTCTGCAGCACCATGGTGTCGGCCCGGCGGGTCACCAGCACCCGGTCCAGGGAGGCGCGCAGGTTGCGCACCCCGGTGGCCTCCGGATCGGCCGGGTTGTCGGGGAACGCGGTGAAGATGTGGCGGCCGAGGAGGTCGTCGCGGGTGCGTCCGGTGGCCGTCAGATAGGCGCGGTTCACGTCGACGATGACCAGGTGCGGGTCGAGGACCAGGTAGGGGCTCGGTGTCGCGGCGAACAACGCGGCGTGGTCGACCTGCGAGGCCACTGGCAGCACTCCCTTCCCGCCCCCGCCGACTGGTCCTCAATCTACGGGCGCCGGTACCGGAGCGCGCGTTGCCGACGGTGCACGACGGCCGGGGCACGGCGTTCACCAAGCCTCCGCCTCGGTCGTCGGCAGGGACGGCGGCTCCGCCCGGCCCCGGCCGTGCAGGAGCCGCAGTGCCGGCAGGGGCAGCAGGAGCACGGACAGCATGGCGGCGCCGACCAGGGCGGCGGCCTCGTCCGTGCCGATGACCTTCTGGTCCACGCCGATGGTGGTGATGGCCACGACGAGCGGCAGGCAGGTGGACGTGAAGAGGGTGAGCGCCACCCGCTCGGCCCGGCCGAGGCCGCGCGGCGCGAACAGGTACACCGGGCCGCCGCGCACCAGCAGGAACAGCAGCAGGAACACCGGGACCAGCAGCAGGGCCCGCCCGCCGTCCAGCAGGGCGGCCAGGTCGAACTCGATGCCGGTGACGACGTAGAACAGCGGGACGAGGAAGCCGAAGCCCATCGCCTCGACCTTGCCGAAGATCTCGGCGCCGTGGGCGGGCGGGGCGCCGCGCAGGACGAGGCGGGTGAGGAGACCGGCGGCGAACGCGCCGAGCAGGATGTCCAGGCCGAACGCCTCGGCCAGCGCCAGCATGCCGGCCAGCAGCAGCATCACGAAGCGGACCGCGAACTGCCCGCTGGTGTGCAGGGTCTTCTCCACCAGCCGGGAGAACCACGGCGTCCGGGGCCGCAGCGCCCACCACACGGCGCCGGCGGTGATCGCCGCGAACACGACGAGCAGGGCCGCGGACTGAGCCGGCCGGCGCCCGCTGAGCAGCAGCGCCATGGCCACCACCGGGCCGAACTCGCCGATGGCGCCGAACGCCGACATCAGCGTGCCGAAGGGCGTCCGCAGCATGCGCTCGTCGCGCAGGATCGGCAGCACCGTCCCGAGCGCGGTGCTGGTCAGCGCGGTGCCGACGACGTACGCCTCGTACCGGTCGCCGCCGCCCACCAGCAGGCCCAGCCCGATGCCGACGGCCAGGGACACCAGCCAGGCCGCCACCGACCGGCGCAGCGGCGAGCCGCGGACCGCCAGGAAGTCGATCTCGTAGCCGGCGAGGAAGATCAGCATGGCCAGCCCCAGGTGGGACAGGGTGCTCACGACCTGGTCGGGGCCGGCCCAGCCGAGCACATCCGGTCCGAGGAGGATGCCGAGGCCGATCTCGAAGATGACCAGGGGGACGCGGATCCGGCGTGCCACGCCCTCCGCAAGGAGCGGCGCGAGCACGGCGGCCGCCATGATCAGGACAAGGGTGCCGGGATGCGCCATGAACCGCTCGACCGGGGTCGCCGGGTCACGGGGTCACGAGGGCGAAGTCCGGGTCGGGATCACTCAGATGCCCGAGGAGCTCGGTGAGCCTGCCGAGGTCGCCGCCGACCGTGACCCCGTCACGGGCCGCCAGGTCGGCGGGGGCGAGCACGCCGGCCAGGACGGCGCGCAGGTCCGCCTCGGCGAGGGTGATCTCGACGTCCGGGTCGGCGGCGGCCGGCCCGGCGCCCGTGACGTGGGTGAGGACACCGTTGCGCAGCCGCAGGGTGACGCGTTCACCGCCCGTCAGGTTCCAGCGCACCGTGATGTCGGCCTCCCAGCTGCGCGGCCCGTCCACCCGGATGGCCAGCGCGTCGAAGAGCTGGTCGAGGGTCAGCGCGGTCATCAGGTCGGGCGAGTTGCTGGCGGTGGGGGTGCCCACGGAGCCGTGCCGCAGTTCGAGCGCGCCCATGAGGTAGAAGTTGCGCCAGGTGCCGTTCTCACTGCCGTAGCCGAGCTGTTCGAGGGCGTCGGCCTGCAGGGCGCGGGCCTCGGCGTTGTCCGGGTCGGCGAAGACGACGTGGTTGACGACCTGGGCGACCCAGCGGAAGTCGCCGTCGGCGTACGACTGCCGGGCCCGGCGCAGGACTTCGTCGGCACCGCCCATGAACGCGACGTACCGGCGGGCGGACTCGACCGGTGGGTGCTCCCACAGGTGGGCCGGGTTGCCGTCGAACCAGCCCAGGTAACGCTGGTACACCGCCTTGGTGTTGTGGCTGACCGAGCCGTAGTAGCCGTGGGTGTGCCAGGACCGCTCCAGCGCGGGCGGCAACTGCATGCGCTCGGCGATCTCCGCCGCCGTCAGGCCCTGGTTGAGCATGCGCAGGGTCTGGTCGTGCAGATAGGCGTACAGGTCGCGCTGCTCGGACAGGAAGCCGACGACCCGGTCACGGCCCCACACCGGCCAGTGGTGGGAGGCGAAGGCGACGTCGGAGGAGTGGGCGAAGAGACCGATGGCCTCGGTGAGGTAGCGGGCCCAGACCCGCGGGTCGCGGACCTCGGCGCCGCGCAGCGTGAGCAGGTTGTGCAGGTTGTGGGTGGCGTTCTCCGCCATGCACAGGGCCGCGTGGTCGGGGAAGTGCAGGTTCAGCTCGGCGGGGGCCTCGGTGCCGGGGGTGAGCTGGAAGACCATGCGGATGCCGTCGACCGTCTCGGTCTGCCCGGTGCGCGTGATGGAGGCGGTCGGCGGGATCAGGCCGACCGTGCCGGTGGAGACGGTCTGGCCGAGTCCGGCGCCGATCTGCCCGCGCTCGCCCTTCGGCAGGGCGGCACCGTACATGTAGGCGGCGCGGCGGCTCATCGCCGTACCGGCGTAGACGTTCTCGCTGACGGCGTGCGCGAGGAAGCCCTGCGGGGCGAACACCGGGACGCCGCGCTCCACGTCCTCGTCGGTGATCACACCGCGTACGCCGCCGAAGTGGTCGGCGTGGCTGTGGGTGTACAGCACGGCCGTCACCGGCCGCTCACCCCGGTGGGCCCGGTACAGGGCGAGCCCCGCGGCGGCGGTCTCCGCGCACAGCAGCGGGTCGATGACGAGGACACCGCGCCCGCCCTCGACGACCGTCATGTTGGACAGGTCGAAGCCGCGCACCTGGTAGATGCCCTCGGTGACCTCGAACAGACCGTGGTCCGAGCAGAGCCGGCTCTGCCGCCACAGGCTGGGGTTGGCGGTGGCCGGGCAGTCCTGTGCGAGGAAGCCGTACGCGTCGAGGTCCCACACCGTGCGCCCCTCGCCGTCCCGGATCACCGGGTCCGCCGCCGTGCCCATGAAGCCGCGCCGCGCGTCCTTCAGGTCCTGGGTGTCGTCGAACGGGAAGCGCCGCCGGACGGCCTCGTTGGCCTTCGCCACAGCCGGTTCGGCCGGCTTGGTGTCGGTGTTCAGGGGCATCGCGGTCTCCCTCGGTCTCCGGGCGGGCGCCGGGCCGTCGGTGCGGCGCCGGGACGACGGCGCGACGGAAACGGCGGACGGAAACGGCGGCCCGGCGGCGGACTCGGCCAGTGCCACCCTCGCCCGGCGCCGGGCGGCGCACGAGCGGATGGGGGCCGTCCGGGGTACGCGGCCCGGAGCGGCGCTGCCGGGGCACGCCGGGACGGACAGCCCGGAACGGCGCTGCCGGGCACGCCGGGACGGACAGCCCGGAGGCACTACGTGCGGCGCGCTCCGGCGTACGCCGCCCCGGCCCGGCCGGCGTGGCAACGCCCCGCCGGGCTGCCGACGCCCCGGTTCAGCCCTCGCCGCGGACCACCGCGACCGGGCAGTCGGCGTGGTGGAGCAGGGCCTGGCTGACGGAGCCGAGCAGCAGGCCGGTGAAGCCGCCGTGGCCGCGGGCGCCGGTCACCAGCAGCTGGGCCTCGGCGCTGGCCTCGATCAGGGCGTGCCGAACCCGGGAGCGCACCAGTCGGCGTTCCACGCGCACCTCGGGCCGGCGGCTCTGCCACCGGGCGATCGTGTCGTCCAGCAGCCGCTGTTCCTCCTGCTGGAGGCGGTCGATGTCGACGACCACGTTCAGGGGGTCCCCGGGGCCCTCGTAGGCCCGTTCGGTCCGGGTGTTCCACACGTGCAGGGCGAGCAGGTCGACGCCGCGCATGGCCGCCTCGGCGAAGGCGAACCCGACCGCCGCCTCCCCCGCCGGCGAACCGTCGACCGCGAGCAGCACCGGGCCGGCCGGCTCGGGCCGGCCGCGTACCACGAGGACGGGGCTGTGGCCGTGGGCGGACAGGTGAACCGCGGTGGAGCCCAGCAGCAGGCTTCCGAAGGCGCCCCGGCCCCGGCTGCCGACCACGACCAGCGAGGCGGTGCGCGACTCCAGCTCCAGCACCATCACGGGTTCGCCGACGGTGACCTCGCGGTCGATCTCCAGCCGCGGCTCGGCCTCGCGGGCGCGCGATTCGGCCTCGGCGAGCGTGCCGTCCACCAGCTCGCGCACCCCGGCCGTGGTGGGGTTCCACGGCGCCGCGCGGGGCGGCACGTGCACCGACGGCCAGCCGAAGGCGTGCACCAGGCGCAGGCTCGTCCCGCGCAGCGCGGCCTCGTGCGCGGCGGTCTCGACGGCGGCCAGCGCGGCCGGCGACCCGTCCACTCCCACGACGACGGCTTGCACCATGTGGCTCCTCCTGAATCCCGGCCGGGTCCCTCCCGGGCCCCCTCCAGCCTGCGCCCGTCCGGCGCGCCGCGCATCGGGCCGGACGGCCCCGGCCCGTCCCCGGCAGGGCCCCGGACCCTCGTCACTCCTCCCCGTCACGCTCCCGCGGCCCCCCGCCGCCGACCGTGAACCCGATGACCGTGCCGCCCCCGTCGCGGCCGAAGGCGAACTGGGTGCCGCCATGGGCGAGGGCCACCTCGCGGACGATGGACAGGCCGAGACCCGACCCGGGCAGGGAACGGGCGTCGGCGGCGCGGTAGAAGCGGTCGAAGACCCGGGTCAGATCGGTGTCGGCGATACCGGGCCCGCGGTCCAGCACGGCGACCCGCACCGTCCCGCGCCGCGCCGGACCCGCGGGCACCGACGGCCCGCGGACGTCGATCTCGATCGGCGCGGTGCCGTCCCGGTCGAACTTGGCGGCGTTCTCCACCAGGTTGGACACGGCCCGGGTCAGCAGTCCCGGCCGCCCGTCGGTGGTGGTGTCCCCGCTCGCCCGCACCACGATCTCCCGCCCGGTACGGCGCCGGGCCACCGCCGCGACCTCGTCGGCGAGGTCGGCGAGGTCGAGCCGGCGCGCCGGCTCGGTGTCCGACTGCCCGGCGGCCAGCTCGACGAGTTCGTTGACCAGGTCGGTCAGTTCCCGGGCCTCCTCGGCGAGGTCGGCGACGAGTTCCTCGCGGCTGCCGGGCGGCAGTTCGTCGATGCGCCGCAGCAGCGAGATGTTGGTCCGCAGCGAGGTCAGCGGCGTCCGCAGCTCGTGCCCGGCGTTCTGCACCAGCCGACGCTGGTCCTCCTCCGACTGGGCGAGCCGGCCCAGCATGCGGTCGAAGGCGCGGCCGAGCCGGCCCACCTCGTCGGAGCCGGTGACCGGCACCGGCACACCGAGCCGCCGGGTGCGGGCGACGTCCTCGGCGGCGGTGGTGAGCACCACCAGCCGGCGGGTGATCCGGCGGGCCAGCCACCAGCCGAACAGCCCGGCGGCCGTGACGACCGCCGTCATCAGGACGAGCGTGCGCCGCTGGAGCGCCCGCAGCAGGTCCTCGGTGTCGCTGAACTGCTGCGCGACCTGCACCGCGCCCCGTCCACCGCCGAGGGAGACGGTGGCGACGCGGTACACGTCGCCGTCGACCCCGACGTCCTTGTGGACGGCCACGACGCCCGCGCCGCCCGCCCCCGCCGTGGCCCGGTCGGCCGCCGCGACCGGCAGGGCGGGGCTGCCGGGGTCGATCACGCTGCCGTCCGCGGCGAGGACCTGCACATCGGTGCGGGCCGGGCGGACCAGGTCGTGTCCGGGCGCGGAGGAGAAGTCCTCGGGGGTCATGGTGCGCCGCCGCACCTCGTAGCGGACGTCCTGCACCACCTCGTCGAACACCGTCTGCTGGTCGACGCGGACCAGCCGGGCGGCGGCGTTGTAGGAGAGGATCCCGACGAGCACGGTCACCGCGGCGGTGACGGACGCGAAGGAGACGGCGAAGGTCGTACCGAGCGACACCAGCCTGCGGCGCCGCCAGGGCGGCCGACCGCCCACTCAGGACTCCCGCAGCACGTAGCCCACGCCCCGCACGGTGTGGATCAGCTGGGGGGCGCCGGGCTCGTCGAGCTTGCGGCGCAGGTAGCCGACGTAGACGGCGAGGTTCTTCGAGCCGGGCCCGAAGTCGTACCCCCAGATCCGGTCGTAGATCGTGGAGTGGTCGAGCACGATGCCCGCGTTGCGCACGAGCAGTTCCAGCAGTTCGAACTCGGTGCGCGTCAGCTCCAGCTCGCGCCCGCCGCGCCACACCCGGCGCGCCTGCGGGTCCATCCGCAGCCCGGCGGCCTCGACGTACCGGGTGGGGGCGGCGGCGGGGGGCGTCTCGCCGGCCGGGGCGGCGGCGTCGGCGGCCGGGGCGGAGGCGGGGCCGGCCCGCCGCAGCAGGGCGCGCAGCCGGGCGAAGACCTCCTCGATGTCGAACGGCTTGACCACGTAGTCGTCGGCCCCGGCGTCCAGGCCGGCGATCCGGTCGGCGGTCTCCACCAGCGCGGTCAGCATGAGGATCGGCGTGCGGTCCCCCTCGGCCCGCAGCACCCGGGCAACCTGCAGCCCGTCGATGCCCGGCATCATCACGTCCAGGACGAGCACGTCGGGCGGGCTCTTGTGGGCGTGGGCCAGCGCCTCCACCCCGTCGGCGACCGCCGTGACCCGGTAGCCCTCCAGGGTGAGGGCACGTTCCAGGGCGTGCCGGATCGCCCGGTCGTCTTCAGCGAGGAGAACGTTCTGCGCCACGCTCCCAGTCTGCCAACGCCGTCGGCCGTTCAGCCTCCTCTTACCGGCCTCTCACCGTCACAACCGGGCTCCGCCGCAGCTCGGAGCGGTCGGCGGCCGGGCCCGGCCCGGTTGTCCCGGCATCGGTGTCAGTGCCCCGCCCTACGATCCCGTCATGGCCGCTCCCCGCCGCGACACCCGAGGCATCGTCGACGCCGCGCGACTGTTCGCCCGCGTGCGGTTCCGCCGCCGCGAGCCCGCCGCGCCCCTCGCTCCGTACCTGGAGCACTACTGGCTCATCGACTGGGACCTGTCCGAGCCGCACGTCTCGCGGGTCGTCCCGCACCCGTCGGTCAACATCGTCTTCCAGCGGTACGACCACCGGGCGCCCTTCGCCGAGGTGTCCGGCGTGGGTCTCGGCCTGTTCACGCAGCGGCTGGAGGGGCGCGGCCGGGTCTGCGGGGTCCAGTTCCGCCCGGGCGGCTTCCGCCCCTTCTCCCCCGGCCGGCCGGTCAGCCACTGGACGGGCCGGCGTCTGCGGCTGACCGGCACCGATCCCGCCCCGGTCCTGGACCCGCAGGACGACGACGCCCGGGTGGCCGCGCTGGACGCCCACCTGCTCTCCCTGGGCCCCCGGCCCGACCCCCGCGCCGAGCTGGCGACGGCTCTGGTCGACCGGGTCCGCACCGACCGGTCGATCCGCCGGGTCACCGACCTCGCCCGTGACGCCGGCCTCTCGGTCCGTCTTCTGCAGCGGCTGTTCGCCGAGTACGTGGGGGTGCCGCCGAAGTGGGTCGTCCTGCGCTACCGCATCCACGAGGCCCTGGAACGCGCCGAGACCGACCACGGCGTCGACTGGCCCACCCTCGCCGCCGACCTCGGCTACGCCGACCAGGCCCATCTGACCCGCGACTTCACAGCGACGGTGGGCATACCCCCGACCACGTACGCGGAGGCGACCCGCTGACCCCACCGGCCATGGACAGCCGGTCCGGCCGGCCCACCGACCGGGGGCACCGGGCCGCCGCGGGGCCGGCCGGACCGCAGGTCACCGGGCAATCCGGCGTCCGCAGGGCAACGGGCCCGCCCGCACGACCACCGGGCCTGCCGACCACCGGACCTCCCGCGCCGGGCCTCCCGACCACCGGCCCGGGCCCCGAGCCACCCGACCACCGAGCCCCACGGCCCCCGCCACCCAGCCACCCAGCCACCCGACCACCGAGCCCCACGGCCCGGCCCCCCGGCCACCCGGCCACCCGGCCACCCGGCCACCCGGCCACCCGGCCACCCGGCCAGCGAACCGTCCCCCCACGCCCCGCCTCAGAAGTGGTACCGATCCCCCGTGTCCAGCACCAGCACCCGCTGCCGGTCGTTGCCCCGGTTGACGTCCACGGACCCCCCGCTCCACACCGTGTCGATCTCCAGCAGCACCTCGGTCGGCCGCCCCCGCAGCCACACGCCGAACGCCATCCGCTCGCCCCACGCGTCGGCGTCCAGCTCACCCGTCCGGCACACCACGTCCCGGGCCGCCGTCCGCACGCACCCGTCGGGCAGCCGCTGTGTCCGCTTGGCGAGCGGCACCGACCAGCGCAGCCGTACGGTGGCGTCGGCGACCGGTGCGGGCCCGTGGTTCTGCGCGGTGAGGCGCATCTCCAGCCGCCCGCCGGCCAGCAGCGCGTACCCGTGGTAGGCGAGGTCCGCCTGCGGTGCCTCCTCCGCCCGCGCCGGGCCGGCCGCCAGTGCGCCCGCCGCCAGCGCCGTCGCCGCCGTCACGCCCAGCAGCCTCGTCCCGCGCATGCCATCCACTCCTCGTCAGCCGACACCCTCACCGGGTCGTACGCATGTATCCCCCGCGAGGCGAGAGGCAGGCGCCCTCCATCAGGTGACGTCTGGGAGTCTCGACACCATGCAGATCCTCCGCTCCGCCGCCCTCTTCGTCGTCGCCGCGCTGTTCGAGATCGGCGGGGCCTGGCTTGTGTGGCAGGGGCTGCGCGAGCACCGGGGCTGGCTGTGGATCAGCGGCGGCGTCCTCGCCCTCGGCGCCTACGGCTTCGTCGCCACCTTCCAGCCCGACGCCCACTTCGGCCGCGTGCTGGCCGCGTACGGCGGCGTCTTCGTCGCCGGCTCGCTGCTGTGGGGCGCCGTCGCGGACGGCTACCGCCCCGACCGCTGGGACGTGACGGGCGCCGTGATCTGCCTGACCGGCATGGCGGTGATCATGTGGGCCCCGAGAAGCGGCTCGTGACGCCACCGACCCCACGCGCTCGAACACCAGACCCACCCCCGTCGCCCGCCGCCTATCCTGGGCCGGGACCGCACACCCCGCCGAGGAGCAGCCCATGGCCCCCGCCACCCCGTCCCGCATCGCCGTAGTGACCGGCGCGAGCAGCGGCATCGGCGCCGCCACGGCCCGGCAGCTCGCCGCCGCCGGCTACCGCGTCGTGCTCACCGCCCGCCGCGAGGACCGCATCGAGGCGCTGGCCAAGGAGATCAACGAGGCCGGCGGTTCGGCGACCGCGTACCGGCTGGACGTCACGGACCGCGCGGCGGTGGACGAGTTCGCCACCGCGTTCAGGACGATCGGCGTCCTGGTCAACAACGCGGGCGGCGCGCTCGGGGCCGACCCGGTGGCCACCGGTGACCCGGACGAGTGGCGCACGATGTACGAGACCAACGTCCTCGGCACCCTCCATGTCACCCAGGCGCTGCTGCCCAAGCTGGAGGCGAGCGGCGACGGCACGGTGGTCGTGGTGTCGTCGACGGCCGGACACGGCACGTACGAGGGCGGCGCGGGCTACGTCGCCGCCAAGCACGGCGCGCACGTCCTCGCGGAGACGCTCCGCCTGGAGATCGTCGGCAAGCCGGTCCGCGTGATCGAGATCGCCCCCGGCATGGTGAAGACGGAGGAGTTCGCCCTCACCCGGTTCGGCGGCGACCGGGAGAAGGCGGACAAGGTCTACCAGGGCGTGGCCGACCCCCTCACCGCCGACGACGTGGCGGAGACCATCGCCTGGGCGGTCACCCGGCCCAGCCACGTCAACGTCGACCTGCTGGTCCTGCGCCCCCGCGCGCAGGCGTCGAACACCAAGGTCCACAGGGAGCTGTGATGGCGGAACCGAGCCCCGAGCCGATGCCGGCCTCGGACCCGTCGGCGCCGGCCTCGGCCGAGAAGCGGCGGCTGGCCCAGGAGACGAAGGACGAGCGCCAGGTCTGGTACTTCCTGGCGTACTTCCTCTTCGGCATCCACATTGTGGCGTTCGTCATGATCTACGCGGTACGGCACGGCCACTGACCGGCCCGGGGAACACTGGGGCGGTGGACAGACACCTCCCCTTCCGGACGCTGCACAACTTCCGCGACCTGGGCGGCTACCGCACCGCCGACGGCCGCCACCGGGTCCGCCCGGGCCGGCTGTACCGCTCGGACTCCCTGGGCAAGCTGCGGCAGGGCACGGCGGACTGGTCGGCGTTCCTGTCCCTGGGCGTCGGCACGGTGATCGACCTGCGGTACCCGTGGGAGATCGAGAGCCGGGGCCGGATCCCGGACCACCCGTCCTTCACGTACCGCAACCTGAGCATCGAGCACCGCCCCTACGACCAGGCGGCGCTGACGGCGGACGTCGACCCCGGCCCGTACCTCTCGGAACGGTTCATGGAGGTGGCGGAGGACGGCAAGAAGGAGATCCGGACCGCGCTGCGGCTCATCGCCGACGCGACCGCCCCGGTGGCCTTCCACTGCGCCTCCGGCAAGGACCGCACCGGCGAGCTGGCCGCCCTGGTGCTGACCCTTCTCGGTGTCGACGAGCCGACCGTGGTGGAGGACTTCACCCATACCGAGCCCGCCCGCCCGGCCCTGCTCGCCGAGTGGCGGGCGCGCAACGGCGGCCGCAGCCCCGGCTGGCCGGCCTTCGCGAGCGCGCCGGCCTCGGTGATGCGGCTCTTCCTGGCCGCGATGAGGTCCCGTCACGGCTCGGTCGACGGCTATGTGACCGGCACCCTGGGCCTGGACGCGGCCGAGCTGCGGGAGAGCCTGCGCGCCGCGTACCTGGAGCCGGTTCCCGTGTCCTGGCCCGAGCCGGCGTACCGTACGGCGACCCCCGCCGACGCGCCCGCGCTGGTCCGCCTGCGCGACTCGGCCGCGCTGTGGCAGCAGGCGCGCGGCATCGCCCAGTGGCGGCCGGGTGAGAAGGACGAGGCCCACTTCACCGCGCGGATGGCCGAGGGCGAGGTGTGGCTGGCGTACACGGCCGGTCATCTGGCCGCCGCCTGCGAGGTCTGGTGGGACGACCCGGCGGCCTGGGGCCCCCGGCCCTCCGACGCCGGCTATGTCCACCGGCTGATGACCGCCCCGCACACGGCCCCGCCCGGCGTAGGCCGCGCCCTGCTCGCCCACGCCGAGTCGCGCATCGCCGCGGCCGGCCGCCCGTACAGCCGTCTCGACTGTCTCTCGTCCAACCCGCGGCTGCGGGCGTACTACGAGGCGGCGGGCTACCGCGTCGTGGGCGAGCAGCCCGCCAAGACCGACGGCACGGGCAGCCCGTACGCGGTGACCCTCCTGGAGAAGTCGCTGCGCGACTGAACGCCGCGGGACCTCAGCCCTTGACGCACACCACCTGCTTCAGCTGCGCCACGACCTGGACGAGGTCCCGCTGCTGGTCGATGACCTGCTCGATCGGCTTGTAGGCGCCCGGGATCTCGTCCACCACGCCGGAGTCCTTGCGGCACTCCACGCCCCGGGTCTGCTCCTCCAGGTCCCGGGTCGAGAAACGCCGCTTGGCCGCGTTGCGGCTCATGCGCCGGCCGGCGCCGTGCGAGGCGGAGTTGAAGGACTTCTCGTTGCCGAGGCCCTTCACGATGTACGAACCGGTGCCCATGGAGCCGGGGATGATGCCGTAGTCGCCGGAGCCGGCCCGGATCGCGCCCTTGCGGGTCACCAGCAGGTCCATGCCGTCGTACCGCTCCTCCGCCACATAGTTGTGGTGGCAGGAGATCTCCGGCTCGAAAGTCGGCTTGGCCTTCTTGAACTCCTTGCGGACGACGTCCTTGAGCAGCGCCATCATGAGGGTGCGGTTGTACTTGGCGTACTCCTGCGCCCAGAACAGGTCGTTGCGGTACGCCGCCATCTGCGGGGTGTCCGCGACGAAGACGGCGAGGTCGCGGTCGACCAGGTCCTGGTTGTGCGGAAGCTTCTGCGCCACGCCGATGTGGTGCTCGGCGAGTTCCTTGCCGATGTTGCGGGACCCGGAGTGCAGCATGAGCCACACCGCCCCGTCGGCGTCGACGCAGACCTCCACGAAGTGGTTGCCCGAACCGAGCGTCCCCATCTGCTTGGTGGCGCGTTCCTGACGGAACCTGACCGCCTCCGCGACGCCGTCGAAACGCCCCCAGAAGTCGTCCCACCCGCCGGTGGACAGGCCGTGGAACCGGTCCGGGTCCACGGGGTCGTCGTGCATGCCCCGCCCGACCGGGATGGCCTGCTCGATCCTCGACCGCAGCCGCGACAGGTCCCCGGGCAGGTCGTTCGCCGTCAGCGACGTCCGCACCGCCGACATCCCGCAGCCGATGTCCACACCGACCGCCGCCGGACACACCGCCCCGCGCATCGCGATGACGGACCCGACGGTGGCGCCCTTGCCGTAGTGGACGTCGGGCATGACGGCCAGCCCCTTGATCCAGGGCAGCGTCGCCACGTTGCGCAGCTGCCGCAGCGCCACGTCCTCGACCGACGCCGGGTCGGTCCACATACGGATCGGCACCTTGGCGCCGGGCATCTCCACGTACGACATATCGCCTCGTTCCCCCGGGAATCACTGAAAAAGCCTCAATACGCAAAACCGGCGCCAAGGTCGACGAAAGGGACGGCAGACCGGCATCCACGGCGTTGCGTGCGATACACATTGTGGTCAGGGCCCGCCCCTGCCCAGCAAGCCATTTAGGGTCCTTCTCCCACGGAGACCCGTCAGAAGGACCCCAGCCCGTCAGCCCCCGTCGGAAGGAGCCGCACCGTGCAGCGGAAGGCCTACGGACCCGGCGTCGCCGCCCTGCTCGCGGCGGTCCTCGCCGGCTGCACGGGCAGCTCGGACACCGGGGGCGCGACCGACGACTCCAACCCCGGGCAACCCGGCACCGCCACCGCCGCGGCCGAGCCCGGCCGGTACGCCACCCTCCCCGAGCCGTGCCGCGCGGTCGGCCGGAGCGCCCTCGACGCCCTGCTGCCCGGCATCAAGCAGCTCACCGACGAGACCCGGCGCGAGGCCGCGTACACCGGCAGCCCGACCCTCACCTTCGACACCGACCGCAAGGTCGGCTGCCGTTGGAAGGTGGAGTCGCCCACCGCCACCGACCACCTCTCCGTCGACCTCGAACGCGTCGTGTCCTACGACACCTCCGTCAGCGACGACTCGCAGGCCGAACTGCTCTTCGCCGAGCAGCGGACCGCCGCCCGCCTCCCGGTGCCCGCCCCGACCGGCACGGGCACCGGCTCCCCCGTCCCCGGCGCCAGCGCGGCCGCCGCCGGCGCGAGCCCCGGCCCCACCCCGAGCGGTGGCGCCACCCCGAGCGGCAGCGCCGACGGGACACAGAGCGGCACACCGAGCGGCACGCCGAGCGGCAGCGCCACCCCCGCCGGTCTCCAGCCCCGCGTCCTCGACGACCTGGGGGACGAGGCCTTCCTCGACGACGCCCTGGGCAGCGGCGGTTCGACGGCCAAGCGACGCACGATCACTGTGGCGTTCCGCACGTCCAACGTCATCGTGACCATCCAGTACGAGGAGCAGCCGGCCACCGTCGGCACCGTGCCCGACAGCGAGGAAATGCAGGACAAGGCCCGGAAACTCGCCTCCCAGCTGGCCGAGTCGCTCGCCGGTTAACCCGGACGATCACCCTGCGGCCAACCCCGGCAACCGCCGCCACGCGGTCGGCTCACCGCGTACCGTGACCCCTCGGACCCGATCCGACCGCAGGATCCACGAGCGTCATGAGTGAAGGAACCATGCAGCGACGAGCCCAGCGAGACGACCAGAGCCACCGGCGAGCCGAGCGCACCGCCGACATGCCCCGGCCGGACGGCACCCGCCCCGTACGCCGCGCGCCGCGCGCCCTCGCCGTCGCGGCCGCCCTCCCGGTGCTCCTGCTCGCCTCCGCCTGCTCCTCCGGCTCCGGCGGCGACTCCGGTTCCGGTTCCGCTTCGGGGTCGTCCGCCGAGCGGGACGCCGGCGCCTCGGCCTCCGCGACCGCGAGCCCGTCCCCGACCGTGCCGGCCGCCACGTACGCCTCGCTGCCCAAGGCGTGTGCGACGCTGCCGAAGAAGACGCTCGGCGAGCTGGTCCCCGAGGCGGAGCCGGCCGGCAAGCCGGGCTCCACCGACGAGCCGGGCACGCGCGCCAGTTGCTCCTGGAGCAGCCTCGACAACAACGGCGTCAAGGGCTCCCAGTTCCGCTGGCTGAACGTCTCCCTGGTGCGCTTCGAGTCCGACGTGACCCGCGGCTCCGGCGACGACCTCGCCAAGGACCACTACACCCGCCAGGTCGAGGACCTCCGGACGGTGCCGGACGCCAAGAACACCAAGTCGGCCGCGCTCGCCGGCGCCGGCGACCAGGCGACGTCCGTGCGCTACGACCTGAAGAAGAAGGAGGGCGCCTTCAAGCAGCAGACGGTCGTCGTCCGGGCGGGCAACGTCGTCGTCACGGTCGACTACAACGGCGCCGGCCTGGCCGGTGACAAGACGCCGGACGCCGACGGCCTGGCCAAGCTCGCGGAGAAGGCCGCCAAGGAAGCCGTCGCGTCCGTCCGCGCGGCCAACGAGCCGAAGGCCTCGGGCACCCCCGCCCCGGCCGCCTCGAAGCCCGCCTCCTCCGCCCCCTCGGCCTCCGCTTCGGCCTCCGCTTCCCAGAAGAGCTGACGGTCCGGCGACACGTTCGCCGTACATGTGTGCCACTCTGTTGCGCGCAAGAACACGCAATGGGAGGGGAGTACGGGTGGCCGCGCCACTGCAGCTGACTCGGATGCACCGCGTTCTCATCGGCGTGGTCGTGGCCGGTGCCGTGATCATCGCCGGCATCGGCTTCGCCGGTTCGTACGCGGCCGTCCGTGAGCTGGCCATCAAGAAGGGCTTCGGGAACTTCTCGTACGTCTTCCCGATCGGCATCGACGCGGGGATCTGCGTCCTGCTGGCCCTCGACCTGCTGCTGACCTGGATCCGCATCCCGTTCCCCCTCCTGCGCCAGACGGCCTGGCTGCTGACGGCGGCGACGATCGCGTTCAACGGCGCCGCCGCCTGGCCGGACCCGCTGGGTGTGGGCATGCACGCGGTGATCCCGGTGCTGTTCGTCGTCGCGGTCGAGGCCGCCCGCCACGCCATCGGGCGCATCGCGGACATCACGGCGGACAAGCACATGGAGGGCGTCCGCCTCACCCGCTGGCTGCTCTCCCCGGTGCCGACCTTCCTGCTCTGGCGCCGCATGAAGCTCTGGGAGCTGCGCTCCTACGAACAGGTCATCAAGCTGGAGCAGGAACGTCTCGTCTACCAGGCGAGGCTCCGCTCCCGCTTCGGCCGCGCCTGGCGCCGCAAGGCCCCCGTGGAATCCCTGATGCCGCTGCGCCTGGCCCGCTACGGCGTCCCCCTGGCCGAGACGGCCCCGGCGGGCCTGGCGGCGGCGGGCATCGAGCCGGCGCTGCTCCCGCCGGTCAAGCCCGCGGTCACGGACGCCCGGGCCGCCGAGCCGGCGCCCGCGCCGCAGCAGGCGGCACCCCCCGCCGAACAGCACCCCTCGCTCCCCCACCAGCGCACCGGGCGCCCCGAGGAGGCCACCGGCCCGGAGGGAAGCCCCTGGCTGCACGCCCGCCACCCCCAGCAGATCGAGTACCACGGCGGCTACGACCCGACGTACGACCCGATGATGCAGGAGCCCCAGTACGCCCCCGAGGAGCAGTACGGGGACTGGTACGAGGAGCAGCAGCCGGAGGACTTCCAGCAGCCCTCCCCCGACGAGACCGGCAGCTTCCCGATCCCTGTCGGCCCCAACCGCAGCCGTGAGCTCGGCGAGGGCGGCGGCTCCCCGGAACCGGGCGAGGAGGAGTACTACCAGGTCTTCAAGCAGTCGATCAACGGCAGCTACCCGACGCCCCGCGAGTTCGGCGAGAACGTCGAGGCGGAGTTCAGCATCACCCTCCCGCCGGAGGACGCCAAGCGCATGGTCAACCGCTTCACGAACCGCTACAACGCGGAGCTCGAAGAGGACCACATCGCGTAGGAGCCAGGACAGGAAGAAGGGGCCCTCGTGCGAGGGCCCCTTCTTCCTGTCCTGGCTCGTGCCGCCTACTCCCCGAGCAGCGCCCGCACCCGCTCCTGACCCACCGCCAGCAGCAGCGTGGGCAGCCGCGGTCCGGTGTCCCGCCCGACGAGCAGGTGGTACAGCAGCGCGAAGAACGCGCGCTGGGCCGTCTTGATCTCGGCCGGCAGCTCCTTCGGCGTCGCGTCGGCGGAGAACCCGGCCTGCACCTTGGGCACGCCGTACACGAGGTGGGTCAGCCCGTCCAGCGACCAGTGCTCGGCGAGCCCGTCCAGCAGCAGCCGCAGCGACTGCCGGGACGCGTCGTCGAGGGACTTCAGCAGCTCCGCGTCGGGCTCCTCGCGCACGATGGTCCGCTGGTCGGCGGGCACCTGCGTGTTGATCCACGCCTCGGCCTTGTCGTACCGCGGCCGCGCCTCGTCCAGCGAGCCCAGCGGGTTCTCCGGGTCCAGTTCGGAGAGGATGCGCAGCGCCTGGTCCTGGTGGCCGGCGGTGATGTCGGCGACGGACGCCAGCGTGCGGTACGGCAGCGGCCGCGCCGTGCCCGGCAGGTCACCGGCGGCGGTCCGCACGGCGCGGGAGTGCGCGGCGACGTCGGCCGGCAGCGCGGACCCGTCGGCCACCTTGGCGTCGAGCTTGTCCCACTCGTCGTAGAGCCGCTGGATCTCCTGGTCGAAGGCGATCTTGAAGGACTGGTTGGGCTTGCGCCGGGCGTACAGCCAGCGCAGCAACTGCGGCTCCATGATCTTCAGCGCGTCGGCCGGGGTGGGCACGCCGCCCCGCGAGGACGACATCTTCGCCATGCCGGAGATGCCGACGAAGGCGTACATCGGGCCGATGGGCTGCTCGCCGCCGAAGATACCGACGATCTGCCCGCCGACCTGGAAGGAGGACCCCGGCGACGAGTGGTCGACACCGCTCGGCTCGAAGATCACGCCCTCGTACGCCCACCGCATCGGCCAGTCGACCTTCCAGACCAGCTTGCCGCGGTTGAACTCGTTCAGCCGGACCGTCTCGGAGAAGCCGCACACCGTGCAGGAGTACGTCATCTCCGTGGTGTCGTCGTCGTAGGACGTGACGGTGGTGAAGTCCTTCTGGCAGTTGCCGCAGTACGGCTTGTAGGGGAAGTACCCGGCGGACCCGGCGGAGCCGTCGTCCTCGGCGGCCGCGCCGGAGCCCTCCGCGGCCTCCAGTTCGGCCTCGTCGACCGGCTTCTGCGACTTCTTCGCCGGGGCCTTCTTGGTCCGGTACTGGGCGAGCACGGCGTCGATGTCACCGCGGTGCCTCATGGCGTGCAGGATCTGCTCCCGGTACACGCCCGAGGTGTACTGCGCGGTCTGGCTGATCCCGTCGAACTCCACGCCCAGCTCGGCCAGCGCCTCGGTCATCGCGGCCTTGAAGTGCTCGGCCCAGTTCGGGTACGACGACCCGGCGGGCGCGGGTACGGAGGTGAGCGGCTTGCCGATGTGCTCGGCCCAGGAGTCGTCGACACCCGCGATCCCGGCCGGGACCTTGCGGTAACGGTCGTAGTCGTCCCAGGAGATCAGGTGGCGCACCTGGTGGCCGCGACGCCGGATCTCGTCGGCGACGAGGTGCGGGGTCATGACCTCGCGGAGGTTGCCCAGGTGGATGGGCCCGGAGGGGGAGAGACCCGACGCGACGACGACCGGTTTGCCGGGGGCCCGACGCTCCGACGCCTCGATGACCTCGTCCGCGAAACGGGAGACCCAGTCGGTGGTCTCGGTGCTCTGCCCCACGATCGGCACGTCCTCTTGATCTGAGCTGGAATGGTCGATTGACCACCCCATACTCCCAGACGCCCCGGCGACCGGAAAAACGGCTTTACCCCCATGGGATACTGGCCGGGTATATCCATCCCCACGAGGAGAACGGCACCCATTCCTATGGCCTCGGTCACGTCCCTCAGCGACTCCGTCCGGCAGCACCTCGCGTCCGCCCTCTCCGCCGGCCTCCCGGAGGCCGCCGGCGCGGACCCGCTGCTGCGACGAAGCGACCGGGCCGACTACCAGGCCAACGGCATCCTGGCGCTGGCGAAGAAGGCCAAGGCGAACCCGCGCGAGCTGGCCACGCAGGTGGTGTCCGGGGTCGTCACCGGTGACGTGATCAAGGACATCGAGGTCTCCGGGCCCGGCTTCCTCAACATCACCCTCACCGACCGGTCGATCACCGAGAACCTGGCCGCGCGGTACGCGGACGACACCGGCCGCCTGGGCGTGCCCCTCGCCGAGCACCCCGGCACCACGGTCATCGACTACGCCCAGCCGAACGTGGCGAAGGAGATGCACGTCGGCCACCTGCGCTCGGCGGTGATCGGCGACGCCCTGCGCGGCATGCTCGACTTCACCGGCGAGAAGACGATCGGCCGCCACCACATCGGCGACTGGGGCACCCAGTTCGGCATGCTGATCCAGTACCTGCTGGAGCACCCGGGCGAGCTGGCCCCGGCCTCCGAGGTCGACGGCGAGCAGGCCATGTCGAACCTGAACCGGGTCTACAAGGCGTCCCGCGCGGTCTTCGACTCCGACGAGGAGTTCAAGGAGCGGGCGCGCAAGCGGGTCGTCGCGCTCCAGTCCGGCGACAAGGAGACGCTCGACCTCTGGCAGCAGTTCGTGGACGAGTCGAAGGTCTACTTCTACTCGGTCTTCGAGAAGCTGGACATGGAGATCCGGGACGAGGAGATCGTCGGCGAGTCCGCGTACAACGAGGGCATGCCGGAGACCGCCCGCCTCCTGGAGGAGATGGGCGTCGCGGTCCGCTCCGAGGGCGCGCTCGTCGTCTTCTTCGACGACATCCGCGGCAAGGACGACCAGCCGGTCCCGCTGATCGTGCAGAAGGCCGACGGCGGCTTCGGCTACGCGGCCTCCGACCTGACGGCGATCCGCAACCGCGTCTTCGACCTGCACGCGACGACCCTGCTGTACGTCGTGGACGTCCGCCAGTCGCTGCACTTCCGGATGGTCTTCGAGACGGCCCGCCGCGCCGGCTGGCTGAACGGCGACGTCACCGCGCACAACATGGGCTACGGCACGGTGCTGGGCAAGCACGGCAAGCCGTTCAAGACGCGTGAGGGCGAGACCGTACGGCTTGAGGACCTGCTGGACGAGGCCGTGCAGCGGGCCGCCGAGGTGGTCCGGGACAAGGCGCGCGACCTCACCGAGGACGAGATCCAGGAGCGGGCCGCACAGGTCGGCATCGGCGCCGTGAAGTACGCGGACCTGTCGACGTCGCCGAGCCGGGACTACAAGTTCGACCTCGACCAGATGGTCTCCCTGAACGGCGAGACGTCGGTCTACGTCCAGTACGCGTACGCCCGTATCCAGTCCATCCTCCGCAAGGCGGGCGACGTACGCCCGTCCGCGCACCCGGAGCTGGAACTCCACCCGGCGGAACGGGCCCTGGGCCTCCACCTGGACGCGTTCGGCGACACGGTCTTCGAGGCGGCGGCGGAGTACGCGCCGCACAAGCTGGCCGCGTACTTGTACCAACTGGCGACCCTCTACACGTCGTTCTACGACAAGTGCCCGGTCCTCAAGGCCGACACCCCCGCCCAGGTCGAGAACCGCCTCTTCCTGTGCGACATGACGGCCCGCACCCTGACCAAGGGCATGGGCCTGCTGGGCATCCGAACGCCCGAGAAGCTCTGACCGTCCACCCGACCAGCGAGCAGCCCCGCCGGACACTACGTCCGACGGGGCTGTCGGCTGTCAGAGGCTCAGGTGAAAGCGATGGCTGCCCCGGTCGCGATCGAGAGTTTCGCAGCCTGGAGAAGTTGCAGGCAGACATACGATTCGACGCCGTAACGCTGCCATCCCTTACTGGTTGCCTCTTCGGCGTCGGCGGCCTCGAAGACCTCCTCGGAGTGCGGATCGAGGTCTTCGGGAAGACCAAGGGCTTCAGCGAGTCGACGGGCTTCCACCAGCAGCCGCGCCGAAGAACCGAGGTAGCCGCCCGGAGCCCTTTTATCAACGATGACGTGGGGGAAGTCGACGGGGACGTAGTACCCCTCGCAGTCCGAATGATGGATCAGGTGGTCGAACGGTCCCGGAGGATTTCCCGGAAGAGTCTCGTAAGCTTTGCTCAACAGCGGGTCGTCAGTCGCACGCTGGGCCTCATGCAACGGCTCGGGCAGGCGCCCACCCGCCGCGAGGTGGACGGCAAGACGACGAACGGCATGCAAGCCCGAGTAGCCCCACATCTCGAACTCCGCGCCCTCCGCCCCGACCGGATCGGGCTCGGCCCACTGCCGCACTCCCGCCCGCTCCAGCAGCTCACCGATCCCGACGAAGTCAGCGCGAACCATCTCGGTGTAGTCATCCTCGGCATCGCTGAGCACACCAACGACCATGTTCAAACCCATGACCCGATCTTGTCAGCACCCACCTGCCCGCGTTCAGTTGTCGCACAGGTCGTCCAGGCCGTCACCGATGCGTGCGCTGTCCTCCGCGTACGGAATCATCGCTTCGCGCAGCAACTGGTCACAGCCGAACGCGCACCACACGACCTTCCCGAGCTCCCGTTCCCGCACCCCCCAGTCGTCGCTGAGCGCGGCGACCAGCAGCAGCCCGTGTCCGCCCTCGCCGCGCCGCTCGGCGACGCGCGGGTGGCCGGGGCCGCTGTCGTGGACCTCGACGTGCAGGACGCGGCCGTTGCAGCGGAGGAACAGCAGGAACTGGCGGCCGGGCGGTACGCCGTGCAGCAGGGCGTTGGTCGCCAGTTCGCTCACGCAGAGCAGCACGTCACCGGCCCGCTCCCACTCCGCGAGCTCCCACCACCGCAACGTCTCGGCCGCGAACTGCCGGGCGGCGGGCACCGACCTGCGGTCCCGCCGGAAGAACTTCTGCCGTAGTGGCTGGAGTTGGATCGTTTCGTTCACGGGTCGAGAGTTGCGCAGAGTTACTACCGTAGTGCACTCAGTGAACCCGTACGAAAGATTTGTACGGGCTGCAACGGGTTCGCGTACGGGCGTGTCTGGGGGATCTCGACAAGCATGAGCGCCAGGAAGCTTCCGCAGAAGAAGAACCACTCGTCGATGAAGATGCTGGGCCGCCAGCTCGGGACGGCCCGCCGGGCGGCCGGACACACCCAGGCGGCGCTCGCGCAGCGGGCCAACGTCGACGAGGAGACCATCGCGTCGATCGAACAGGGGAGGCGGTTCCTGAAGGCCGACCTGGCAGAGCTGTTGGACGAAATCCTGGGGACAAAAGGTGTGTTGGCGACTGGGGTGGCCAACCTGCCGGAGGTGGACCAGTTTCCTTTGTGGGCGGAGGAGTACATGGAGCAGGAGCGGGTGGCGATCACCTTGTCGTGGTACGACAACGCGGTGATCCCGGGCCTGCTCCAGAGCGAGCCGTACGCGCGGGCCGTGCTGCGCAATCGGGTTCCGGCCTATGAGGTGGAGGAGCTTGAGAAGACGCTGCGCCTACGCCTCGACCGCCAGGAAATCCTGCACCGCAAGAGTCCGCCGACCATGAGTTTCGTGGTGTGGGAACCGACGCTGTATATGCAGATCGGCGACGCGGAGACACGCAGGGAGCAGTTCTGCTTCCTGCGCGAGGCTGCCGACCTGCCCAACCTGTCCCTCCAGTTCCTTCCTCTCAGCAGCCCGTTCCACGCGGGACTCAACGGCCCCTTCACGCTCCTCGAAACCCCCGATCACCAGCACCTCGCCTACACGGAATCGCAACGCGGCAGCCAGTGGGTTTCTGACCCGGATGAGGTGTCCAGGCTGGCGCGCAAATATGCGATGCTGCGGACACAGGCCCTGACCACTCAGGACTCCACGAGCCTGCTCGACCGCCTGCTAGGAGAGCAATGAGCACGGAAGCGCTTCGGTGGTACAAGTCGACGTACAGCGGCGACGAGGGCGGCCAGTGCCTCGAAGTCGCCCTCTCCCCCCGGACCGTCCACATCCGCGACTCCAAGAACCCCTCTGAGAACGGCCCGGCCCTCCGCGTCGCCCCCTCCGCCTGGTCCGCCTTCCTCGGCTTCGCCGCGCGCTGAGTCCGTTGTCAGTGGCTGCACTTACAGTCACTGGCATGGCGACTCTTCCCAACCCGCTGCCCAGACTGGCGACCGACCCGAGCGGCCGTTCCCTCGGGCTTCAGCTCCCGCCCGGGAGACTCATTCAGGAGACGGACGACGGCCCGTGGCACGAGCCGCTGCTGTGGCACGCCGAGAAGGCGGCCGCCTCCGGTGTGTGGAAGGCGCTGGGCGTCCCGGCCGCGCGGGCGGGCCTGCTGCCGGTGCTCGTGGACGTGAGCGCGCAGGGCGGGCCGACGGGCTGGGAGTTGATGCCGGGGGACGTGTCGTACCCCGGTGACCACGACGCCGAGGAAGTCCTCGCGGAGTACTGGGGCGACCAGAACGATGGCGATGACGGGAACGGGAACGGGAACGGGAACGGGGAGACGGTCGAGGGCACGCCGTGGCCCGGTCTCGCGCCCGCCGGGGTCCTGACCGCCGACCCGGACGTCCGGGCGGCCGGCGTCGCGGACGCGCTCGCGGAGAACGGCCCGGGCTGGTTCAAGGACCCGAGTCTGGCGCTCGTGCCCGCTCGCCGGTCGGCCGACGTACCGGCCGCCATCGGCTGGTCGGGCCCGCTGAACCACGAAAACGACGTGGCGCGCCTGTGCGCCGTACTGAGGTCCTGGGAGGACCGCTTCGGCATACGCGTGGTCGCCCTCGGCTTCGACGTCCTGGTCGTCTCGGTGGCCGCCCCGCCGACCGACCGCGCGACCGCCGAGGCGCTGGCCGTGGAGCACTCCGCCTTCTGCCCGGACAACATCACCACCACGCTCGCCGCCTACGCCGAGGAACTGGTCGGCGCGGACTCGTGGACCTTCTGGTGGGACTGAGGATCACCGACACGATGGACGACGAAGAACTGCTGAGCGGCGTCCACGCCCGCCTGCTCCCCGCCGGCTCGATCACCCCGGAGATCGTCGGCGCCCTGACCTACGCCCGCCGGATCAGCGACGACCTGGTGTTCGCCTACGCCCTCGACCGCCCGGCCGACGTCCGCGTACTCACCGACCCGGACGTGGCGCACGTGGACCGGGAGGAGCTGGGGCGGGCGGCGTACGAGAACCTGATGCGGGTGCCGGTGACGCACGAGGAGATCCCCCACGAGGGGACGGTCCTGCACTCCCTCCACGGCGACTCGCACTTCGTCGCGAGCAAGGCGCTGTACCTGGCCGCCGCCGTCCACCGGGCGACCGGCGCGTCCCTGCCGCACGAGGGCGCCCTCGTGGTCATGCCCAGCCGCCACAACCTCGTGTACCACCCGATCGCCGACGGCACGGTGGTCGACGCGGTCAACGCCCTCGCCTCGTACGGACTCGGCGCCTACGAGGACAGCCACGGCCGGGGCGCGCTGTCCCCGCGCCTGTACTGGTGGCACCGGGGCGGTCTGACGTCCCTCACCGTCATCGACGAGGAGGCCCGCCGCTTCTCCGTCCAGCCGCCGCCGGAGCTGCTGGCCCTGATGAAGGGTCTGGTCGGCCTGGACCGGGCCGGCCGTATACCCGGCCGGGCGACGGCCGGGACACCGGACCCGGCCGGACTGACCGCCCGCGCCGCCGAGTCGATGACGGCCCTCAGCCCGAGCCCGGCCCCCGCCGCTCTGGAGGCCGCCTTCTCGACGGTCGTCCAGCTCGCCCACGCCCGCTGTGCCGCCGATCCCAGGGCGAGTTCGGGGTTCACCTGGGCCGCCTGGGCCACCGCCGTACAGCTCGGCACCGCCCTGTTCACCGGCACGGACCAGGCGCTGGACTGCCACCTGGACGAGGACCTGGTACGCCCGCTCCCGGCCGGTCCCGCCGCGCCGCCCGCCGACGCGCGGGCCTGGCTCGACGCCCTCTACCTGGCGGTCCTCTGCCGGCAGCGGGACCGCGTCCGCCGGCTGTGCGCGGTGCCTATGGAGCGGCTGCGCGAGGACGACTCGGTCGACCCGTACGTCCTGCACTGGGCCGACACCCTGCGCACCTACTTCTCCGACGACGGCTCCATGGACGACGTCGTGGCGAAACTGGGCGCCACGATCGAGGCGTCCGGGCCCGGGGTCACGCATGCGCCGAGGACGTTCGTGGACGCGATCGACTACCAGCCGGTGGCCCTCTTCCACCGCCTCATCACACGTGACCACGACACCTTCGCCAAGACGCTCACCGAGGCCCTGGCCGAGCACCGGTCGTACTGGGGAGGGTCGGCTGCGCCGCGCGCCCGGGTCGCCCTGGGCCCGCTGGCGCTGGCGAGCCTCGCCCACGACTGGGGTTTCCCCCTCCCCGAGGACCTGCCGTTCCTGCCGGTCCACCTCCTCGACGGACAGCGCATCGAGCACATCCCCTGACGGCCGCTCAGCCGACGGCCACGGCCCCGGACCCGGACCCAGTCCCGGCCAGCCCCTCGCCCAGCCGGCGCAGCCCCTCCCCGATCTCCTCCGGCGTCTGCGTCACGAAGCAGAGCCGGAGGGTCGCGGGGTCGGGCTCACCGGCGTAGAAAGGCGCTCCGGGGACGTACGCCACGTCGTGCGCGACGACCCGCGGCAGCAGGGCGGTGGTGTCGTGGCCGTCGGGCAGCCGCACCCACAGGAACATGCCGCCGTCGGGCCGGTTCCAGGTCGAGCCCTCGGGGAGCGCGCCCGGCAGCCCGGCGAGCATCGCGTCACGCCGCTCGCGGTAGACCCCGGCGACCCGGGCCACATGGGCGTCCAGGTCGCGGTCGGCGAGATAGCGGGCTGCGGCGAGCTGGTTGACGGTCGGGGTGTGCAGGTCGGCGGCCTGCTTGGCGACGGCACAGGCGCGGAGCAGTCCGGCGGGGGCACGCAGCCAGCCCAGCCGCAGCCCGGGCGCCATCACCTTGGAGAAGGAGCCGAGCAGCACCGTACGGTCCCCGGCGCCGTCGCAGGAGGCGATCCAGGGGACGCGCTCGCCGTCGTAGCGGAGTTCGCCGTAGGGGTCGTCCTCGACGATCCACAGGCCGTGGCGGGCGGCGACGGCGGCGATCGCGGCGCGCCGCTCGGCGGGCAGGGTGCGGCCGGTGGGGTTCTGGAAGGTGGGGACGGTGTAGAGCAGCTTGGGCCGCTCGCGGGCGACGAGTTCGGCGAGCGCGTCGGGGTCGGGACCGGCGTCGTCCCCGGGGACGGCGACGACGCGGGCGCCGGCCAGTCCGAAGACCTGGAGGGCTGCGAGGTAGCAGGGGCTCTCGACGAGGACGGTGTCGCCGGGGTCGAGCAGCGCGGCGGCGAGCAGGGAGAGGGCCTGCTGGGAGCCGGTGGTGACGAGCAGGTCGTCGGCGTCGGTGGCCAGCCCGCGCACGGTGTGCCGTTCGGCGAGCAGCGCGCGCAGGGCTGGTTCGCCCTCGGTGGTGGCGTACTGGAGTGCCTGGGCGGGGAGTTCGTCGAGGACGTGGCGGAAGGCGGCGGCGACGCCCTCGCGGTCGAAGACGTCGGGCGCGGGCAGGCCGCCCGCGAAGTTGATGACCTCGGGGCGCGCGGTGACGGCGAGGATGTCCCGCACGGGTGACCCTCCGACGGAGCGCGCCCGTGCGGCGAGCGGCGGCGGCACGGCGGGAGCGGCTGTGGCAGGGACGGCGGGAGCGCCTGCGGCAGAGGCTCCAGGGGCGGGGGCGAGGGCAGGGACGGCGGGGGCGGTCATTCACGGCTCCTTCGGCTGAGGGGCGGTACCTCGCGTTGCCCGCAGCCTAAGGAGATCAGTGCCGTGTACAAGGTTCTTTTCGCGATCCGGACACCGCCTCGCCCGGGCGTCCCACGGACCGTCCCGGATGACCGCCGTCGCAGCAGGTCAGAGCGGTGGACGGGCAGCGGCCGTCCCGGATCGCCCGGCGGCCCTGGCCATCGGTGCCGGGGCGCAGCAGGCTGAGGCCGTCCCCGGTCCGCCGCCCTGCACCCCCACGAGAGGCCGCCATGCCCCCGCGCCGCCGCCCCACGATCCGCCTGTTGCTGCTCGCCGCGCTGACGGTCACGGCCGCGCTCTCGCTGACGGCCTGCGACGACGGGGAGGGCCTGCGGGACGAGGGCCCGTCGGCCCTCACCCGCGGCCTCGGCCCGGCCCCGGACTTCAGCCCAGCCCCGGACGTCGGCCCGGCCCCGGACGTCAGCGGAGCTTCTGCGCGGCCTCCGTCGCCCAGTAGGTGAGGATGTTGCGCGCCCCGGCTCGCTTGATACCGGTCAGCGTCTCCAGGATGGCCCGGTCCCGGTCCACCCAGCCCTTCTCGGCGGCGGCCTCGACCATCGAGTACTCGCCGGAGATCTGGTAGGCGGCCACGGGCACGTCCACGGCGTCGGCGACCCGCGCCAGGATGTCGAGGTAGGGGCCGGCCGGCTTCACCATCACCATGTCCGCGCCCTCCTCCAGGTCGAGGGAGAGCTCCCGCAGGGACTCGCGCCAGTTCGCGGGGTCCTGCTGGTAGGTCTTGCGGTCCCCGCGCAGCGAGGAGCCGACTGCCTCCCGGAACGGGCCGTAGAAGGCGGAGGAGTACTTGGCGGTGTAGGCGAGGATCGCGACGTCCTCCCGCCCGATCTGGTCGAGGGCGTCCCGGACGACCCCGATCTGCCCGTCCATCATCCCGCTCGGGCCGACCACGTGGGCCCCGGCGTCGGCCTGGACCTGGGCCATCTCGGCGTACCGCTCCAGGGTGGCGTCGTTGTCGACCCGGCCCTGCGCGTCGAGCACCCCGCAGTGCCCGTGGTCGGTGGTCTCGTCGAGGCACAGGTCGGACATGACGAGCAGGTCGTCGCCCACCTCCGCCCGCACGTCGCGGATGGCGACCTGGAGGATCCCCTCGGGGTCGGTGCCGCAGGTGCCCACGGCGTCCTTCTTGCTCTCCTCCGGCACGCCGAACAGCATGATCCCGGAGACCCCGGCCTCGACCGCCTCGGCGGCCGCCTTCTTCAGGCTGTCCCGGGTGTGCTGCACGACCCCCGGCATCGCCGCGATCGGCACCGGCTCGCTCACCCCCTCCCGCACGAAGGCGGGAAGGATCAGATCGGCCGGGTGCAGCCGGGTCTCGGCGACCATGCGCCGCATGACGGGAGTGGTACGCAGCCGCCGCGGGCGCGCCCCGGGAAAGGAACCGTACTTCGCCATACTCCCCAAGCTACGCCCGCCGGCGCCGCCCTCTTGCCGACGCGGCGTCGGCCGCCCTGGTCCCGCCCTCGGTGCCCGAGCCTCAGAACCACCCCCGCTCGCGGGCGAGCAGCGCCGCCTGGAAGCGGTTGGTCGCCTGGAGCCGGGTCATCAGGGCCGCCACGTGCTTGCGGTACGTCCGGACCGAGATGCCCAGGTCACGGGCGCCGCTCTCGTCCTTGTCCGCGCTGTGGAGGGAGTGCGGAATCCTGCGCTCGAGGTCACGCTCGTCTCGGAGCGGCAGACCGCGCTTGTCCGCACGCCCCCGCCGCTGATCTCCGAGGTGCTGGACGAAAGCTGTCCGCGTCGGCCCGTCGGCGCACCCACTGTCATGAATGCCCAGTTGGAGCGGCTGATCGAGTTCGCAGACCTGCCGAACACCGTGCTCCAGGTCGCGCCGTTCGACATGGGGGTCCGCCGCCCCTTCGACCTGCCGGTCACTGTCCTCACGATGTCAGACCGCTCGCTGATGTCGTACGCCGAATCCGCCCAGCGGGGCCATCTGGAACGGGACAGCAGGTTCGTCCTGCCCATGCTGGCGGCCTACCATCAACTACAGGCCGAAGCGCTCTCCCAGGCCGAATCCGTGGCCATGATCAACCAGTTGCGAAAGGGCACCCCGTGACGATCGGAAGCCCGCGTTGGTTCACGTCCTCGTACAGCAACAACGGCGGCCAGTGCATAGAGATCGCCGCAAACCTCGTCGCCTCGCGCGGCGTGGTCCCCGTCCGTGACTCCAAGAACCCGAGCGGTCCGGCTCTCCGCCTCACCGCCGACGCGTTCTCGTCCTTCGTGGCGGGCGTCAAGGCCGGGGAGTTCGGCTCTGTCTGACCGCTGCGTGCCGACATGCGGGCAGGGTTAGCCACGGCGAGACAGAAACGGCGGAGCGCCCCCGCGAGGAACGCTCCGCCTCACCCTCAGGTAGCCGCGCGGCGCCTGCGCGCCCCCGGCCTCCGCTCGCTCGGCCGCGTCACCGGGTCGCCGGCCTCCAGCGCGGCCGTCCGGCGTCTGCGGCCGAAGTCGGCCAGCGCCTCGGCGAGCTTGTGCACGGACGGCTCGGGAGCCATCACGTCGACCCGCAGCCCGTGTTCCTCGGCCGTCTTGGCGGTCGCCGGACCGATGCAGGCGATGACGGTCACGTTGTGCGGCTTGCCGGCGATGCCGACCAGGTTCCGCACCGTGGACGACGACGTGAACAGCACGGCGTCGAAGCCACCGCCCTTGATCGCCTCCCGGGTCTCCGCCGGCGGCGGCGAGGCCCGTACGGTGCGGTAGGCGGTGACGTCGTCGACCTCCCAGCCGAGCTCGATCAGCCCGGCGACCAGGGTCTCGGTGGCGATGTCCGCCCGCGGCAGGAACACCCGGTCGATCGGGTCGAAGACCGGGTCGTAGGGCGGCCAGTCCTCCAGCAGGCCGGCCGCCGACTGCTCGCCGCTCGGCACCAGGTCGGGCTTCACGCCGAACGCGATGAGCGCCTTGGCGGTCTGCTCGCCCACCGCGGCCACCTTGATGCCCGCGAAGGCCCGGGCGTCCAGCCCGTACTCCTCGAACTTCTCCCGCACCGCCTTGACCGCGTTCACCGAGGTGAAGGCGATCCACTCGTAGCGGCCGGTCACCAGGCCCTTGACGGCCCGCTCCATCTGCTGCGGGGTGCGCGGCGGCTCGACGGCGATGGTCGGCACCTCGTGCGGCACGGCCCCGTAGGAGCGCAGCTGGTCGGAGAGCGACGCCGCCTGCTCCTTGGTGCGCGGTACGAGGACCTTCCAGCCGAACAGCGGCTTGGACTCGAACCACGCCAGCTGGTCGCGCTGGGCGGGGGCGCTGCGCTCCCCGACCACGGCTATCACCGGCCGGCCGCCCTCGGGGGAGGGCAGCGCCTTGGCCTGCTTCAGCGTCTGGGCGATGGTGCCGAGAGTGGCGGTCCAGGTGCGCTGCCGGGTCGTCGTACCGGCGACCGTCACGGTCATCGGGGTGTCCGGCTTGCGGCCGGCCGCGACCAGTTCCCCGGCGGCCGCGGCCACCGAGTCGAGCGTCGTCGACACCACGACCGTCCCGTCCGAGGCGCCGACCTCGGTCCAGCACCGGTCGGAGGCGGTACGGGCGTCCACGAACCGGACGTCCGCGCCCTGCGCGTCCCGCAGCGGCACACCGGCGTACGCGGGCACGCCGACCGCCGCCGCGACACCCGGCACCACCTCGAAGGGAACACCGGCCGCCGCGCAGGCGAGCATTTCCGCCGCCGCGTACGTATCAAGTCCCGGGTCCCCGGACACCGCACGGACGACCCGCCTGCCGCCCCGCGCGGCCTCCATGACAAGATGTGCCGCATCCCGCACGGCGGGGCCGCCAACGGTTGTTGACGTGGCGTCAACGACCGTCGGCTGGGGCGTGCCCGTGCCCGGAACGGGGTCCGACGAGGGGCCCGGGTCCAGGTGCGTGACGCCCGCCCGGGCGTGCGCCCGCACGACGTCGAGCACCTCGTGCTCGGCGACGACGACGTCAGCGTTCGCCAGCGCCTCCACGGCGCGCAGAGTCAGCAGTCCCGGATCCCCGGGTCCGGCACCGAGGAAGGTGACGTGCCCGTGTTCGAGGCCGGCGGCAGGAACGGTGGTGGGGCTCAATGTGCTCGCTCCCCCATCAGACCGGCCGCGCCCTGGGCAAGCATCTCGGCAGCGAGTTCGCGACCGAGCGTCATCGCCTGGTCATGCGTCTCGGGCACGGGACCGGTGGTGGACAGCTGCACCGTGCGGGAGCCGTCGGTCGTACCGACGACGCCCCGCAGGCGCATTTCCTTGACAATCTGCCCGTCGACCAGGAGGTCGGCCAGTGCGCCCACAGGGGCGCTGCAGCCGGCCTCCAGGGCGGCGAGCAGGGACCGCTCGGCGGTCACGGCGGCCCGGGTGAACGGGTCGTCGAGTTCGGCGAGCGCGGCGATCAACTCCGCATGATCGGCGGAGCATTCGATCGCCAGTGCCCCCTGGCCGGGGGCGGGCAGCACGGTGTCGACCGACAGGAAGTCGGTCACCTCGTCGATCCGGCCGAGCCGGTTCAGGCCGGCGGCGGCCAGCACCACGGCGTCCAGTTCGCCGTCGTGCACGAACCGGATCCGGGTGTCGACGTTCCCCCGGATCGGCACGGTCTCGATGTCGAGGCCGTGGGCCCGGGCGTACGCGTTGAGCTGCGCCATGCGGCGCGGCGAACCGGTGCCGATGCGCGCCCCGCGCGGGAGGTCGGTGAACTTCAGCGCGTCCCGGCCGACGATCACGTCGCGCGGGTCCTCGCGCTCGGGTACGGCCGCCAGCACCAGCCCGTCCGGCTGGGCGGTCGGCAGGTCCTTGAGCGAGTGGACCGCGAAGTCGACCTCGCCCTTCAGCAGCGCGTCGCGCAGCGCGGTGACGAACACACCGGTGCCGCCGATCTGCGCCAGCGCCTCGCGCGAGACGTCGCCGTACGTGGTGATCTCGACCAGTTCGACGGGCCGTCCGGTCACCTGGCGCACGGTCTGCGCGACCTGCCCGGACTGGGCCATGGCGAGCTTGCTGCGCCGCGTGCCGAGCCTCAAGGGCCTCAGTGCCTCGTCACTCATACCGGGCCTCGGTTCTTCGCGTTCTCATCGGTGCTGTCCTCGGCCCGCGACACGGCGGCCACCGTCTCCGGGTCGAGGTCGAACAGGGTCCGCAGCGCGTCCGCGTACCCGGCGCCGCCGGGCTCGGCCGCGAGCTGCTTGACCCGGACGGTGGGCGCGTGCAGCAGCTTGTCCACGACACGTCGCACGGTCTGGGTGATCTCGGCCCGGTGCTTGTCGTCCAGGCCGGGCAGCCGCCCGTCCAGGCGGGCGATCTCGCCGGCCACGACGTCCGCGGCCATGGCCCGTAGCGCCACCACCGTGGGGGTGATGTGCGCGGCCCGCTGGGCGGCGCCGAACGCGGCGACCTCGTCGGAGACGATCCGCCGCACCTGGTCGACGTCCGAGGCCATGGGCGCGTCCGCCGACGTCTCGGCCAGCGACTCGATGTCCACCAGCCGCACGCCGGCGAGCCGGTGCGCGGCCGCGTCGATGTCCCTCGGCATGGCCAGGTCGAGCAGGAACAGCGCGGGCTCGGGCCGTACGGCGTCGGCGACCGCCTCGGGCCGGCGCCGCTCGGGGATCCGCCCGACGGTGGCGGCGGTCGCGGCGAGCGCGGTGATCAGTTCCGCGTCGGCGCGGACGTCGTCCCGGCGTTCGACCACGGTCCCCTTGTCGACCCAGACGGCGTGCTGCTCCAGGGTCGCGGCGTCCATCCCGGCCACGGCGGCCTCGCCGAGCACGGAGAAACCGGTCTGCACGGGCGGTAGGTCGAGCGGGCAGTTGTCCTCCCCACCGCGGCCGGACTGGCCCGCCGGTACCCGGGCGGCGTGGGCCAGCGCGGGCGGTGCCCCGTCGGCGCCGAAGGGCGCGGCCGGGACCCGGCCCACGCGTCCCTGCACCGCGGTGGCGACCGCCTCGGCGGTGAGCACCAGGCCGGTCGCTCCGGTGCAGGAGACGGCCACGTCGGCACGTGTCAGCTCGGCCGGCACCGATTCCATCGGTACCGCGCGGGCCGCCACGTCCGTGCCGTCGCCCTCGGAGAGGATCTGGGCGAGCCGCTCGGCCCGCTCGAAGGTGCGGTTGGCGACGACGATCTCCGTGACACCGGCGCGCGCGAGCGTCGCCGCGGCCAGCGAGGACATCGAACCGGCGCCGATGACCAGGGCCTTCTTGCCGGCCGCCCAGTCCCGCACCTCGCCGCTCCGGGCCAGCTGCTCCAGACCGAAGGTGACCAGGGACTGCCCCGCGCGGTCGATGCCGGTCTCGGAGTGCGCCCGCTTGCCGACCCGCAGGGCCTGCTGGAACAGGTCGTTGATCAGCCGGCCGGCGCTGTGCTGTTCCTGCGCCCTGGCCAGGGAGTCCTTTATCTGGCCGAGGATCTGGCCCTCGCCGACGACCATCGAGTCCAGCCCGCAGGCCACCGAGAAGAGGTGGTGGACGGCCCGGTCCTCGTAGTGCACGTAGAGGTAGGGGGTGAGCTCGTCCAGGCCGACCCCGCTGTGCTGGGCGAGCAGCGTGGACAGCTCGGCGACGCCCGCGTGGAACTTGTCCACGTCGGCGTAGAGCTCGATGCGGTTGCACGTGGCCAGGACGGCGGCCTCGGTGGCCGGCTCCGCGGCGACGGTGTCGTGCAACAGCTTGACCTGCGCGTCCGTGCCCAGCGAGGCCCGCTCCAGCACGCTGACCGGCGCGCTGCGGTGGCTCAGCCCGACGACGAGGAGACTCATGCCGGCATCACGGCGGGTACGTCCCCGTCGGGCCCCTGCTCGGCGGCGCTCCCGCCGCGGGTGACGGCGGCCGGCGCCGCGGCGTCGGGCAGCGCGGCCTCCTCACCGGCCTTGCGCTGCTCGTGGAAAGCGAGGATCTGCAGCTCGATGGAGAGGTCGACCTTGCGCACGTCGACGCCGTCCGGCACGGACAGCACGGTCGGCGCGAAGTTCAGGATGGAGGTCACCCCGGCGGCCACGAGCCGGTCGCAGACCTGCTGGGCGGCGCCTGCGGGGGTGGCGATGACCCCGATGGACACGCCGTTCTCCTGGATGATCTTCTCCAGGTCGTCGGTGTGCTGGACGGGGATCCCGGCCACGGGCTTCCCGGCCATCGAGGGGTCGGCGTCGATCAGGGCGGCCACCCGGAAGCCGCGCGAGGCGAACCCCCCGTAGTTGGCGAGCGCGGCGCCGAGGTTACCGATACCGACGATCACAACCGGCCAGTCCTGGGTGAGCCCCAGTTCCCGGGAGATCTGGTAGACGAGATACTCGACGTCGTAGCCGACGCCGCGGGTGCCGTACGACCCGAGGTACGAGAAGTCCTTGCGCAGCTTCGCCGAGTTGACGCCGGCCGCCGCCGCGAGCTCCTCGGAGGAGACCGTGGGGACCGAGCGCTCGGACAGTGCCGTCAGCGCGCGAAGGTACAGCGGAAGACGGGCGACGGTGGCCTCGGGAATCCCTCGGCTACGGGTCGCCGGTCGGTGAGTTCGGCCAGTTGCCACGGTGCTCCTGCGGGTAGAGCGGGGCTGCAGGCGGCCATACGTCCCCGGACCGCCCCGTCGAATGCAGGCTATGTCTTTGTGAACGCGTGCACAAAGATTGTGTCCGATTTGCCCGGCCAACGTGACCGGGGTCACGCGGCTTCGCCGCGCTCGCGGGGAACCGGGACACATGGGCCCGCGTTCCTCTCTTCTCGGGGGCAAAATCGGTCACTCTCCTCACGAATCCCGCCCCCGAGACCAAGTCGCCGTCGATCCTAAGCGACATTTCCAGCCACTTGTACTGGTCGGTCAGTTTCCGGTGAGTTCCCGGCGCAGCCGTTCCTCGTTCACGCGCCAGAAGGTGTGCTGCGCTCCGTCGACGAGCACGACGGGGATCTGCTCCCAGTACTGGTCGTGGAGTTGGGGGTCCTCGGTGATGTCCTTCTTCTCCCACGGAACACCCAGCTCCCCGCAGACCTTCTCGATGACGATCTGTGCGTCATCACACAGATGACACCCGGGCTTGCCGATGAGCGTGACGAGCCGGTCCCGGGGCGCGGGACCCTTACGGCGAAAGAGGGGACTCATGCCGGCCATTCTCCCGCGTCCGGCCCGGAACCGGAGCGGGCCGGACGGCCCCTGGTGCCCAGGTGGCGCAACGATCCCTTTAACGGGACGGTCGCGGAGAGTTCACACCTGGCGAACCTCGCCGCCGACCGAACCACCGAACAAACTGGCTATGCTCACGCCATGGCCGCTCTCGGATGGCTCACCCCCCGTAGGCGCTCCGCCACGGCGCGGAGCGTGTTGGCAGGCGAGGCCTCGGCGGAGGCCGCGCGCAAGTCCGCCCAGGACACCCAGGAGATCGCCGAGGAGGAACCGCAGTTCCCGGTCCCCGGCGACCATCGCGCCGCCGCGTTCTTCGACCTGGACAACACCGTCATGCAGGGCGCCGCGCTGTTCCACTTCGGCCGGGGCCTGTACAAGCGGAAGTTCTTCGAGACGCGCGACCTGGTCAGGTTCGCCTGGCAGCAGGCGTGGTTCCGGATGGCGGGGGTCGAGGACCCCGAGCACATGCAGGACGCCCGCGACTCCGCCCTGTCGATCGTCAAGGGCCACCGGGTCTCCGAACTGACCTCGATCGGCGAGGAGATCTACGACGAGTACATGGCCGAGCGCATCTGGCCCGGCACCCGGGCGCTCGCTCAGGCCCACCTGGACGCGGGCCAGAAGGTGTGGCTGGTCACCGCGGCCCCCGTGGAGATCGCCCAGGTGATCGCCCGCCGCCTCGGCCTGACCGGCGCGCTCGGCACGGTCGCGGAGTCGGTGGACGGCGTCTACACCGGCAAGCTGGTGGGTGAGCCGCTGCACGGCCCCGCCAAGGCGGAGGCGGTCCGCGCCCTCGCCGCGGCCGAGGCCCTCGACCTCTCCCGCTGTGCCGCCTACAGCGACAGCCACAACGACATCCCGATGCTGTCCCTGGTCGGCCACCCCTACGCGATCAATCCGGACGCCAAGCTGCGCCGGCACGCCCGCGACCTGGACTGGCGCCTGCGCGACTACCGCACCGGCCGCAAGGCCGCCAAGGTCGGCATCCCGGCCGCGGCCGGCGTCGGCGCGGTGGCCGGCGGCACCGCGGCGGCCATCGCGCTGCACCGCCGCCGCCGCTGACACCCGGCCGGTCGCGCTGGATCCCGGCCGGTCGCGCTGGATCCCGGCCGGATAGCGGCTGGAACGCGCACACCCGGTCACATCAGTCACGCCAGGCCCGGGAGCCGGCCAATCCGACGGTCGTACCCCGTTTCCGCCCCCTCCAGCCCTGTTGTCCGCGCACAGCCACAACACGCCCCGGACCGACCGGAAATCCGAAGAATTTCGATCAACAAGCGGTCACTCTGCGGCACTTGGTCGGGCGTCAATCGGTTACGGAAGCGACGTAATCGATGATTTGAGCAACTGGGTGTAGCAGGCCCTGCACGAAGCGTTATTCTCCTCAGACGCAATCCGGTAACCCCTCCGTCGCTACGACGGGTGAAAGGTTCCGTACTGCACGTGATGGAAGCTCTGCCTCTGGGAGTCCCGTGTACCCACACGTCGGGGTTGACGCCTCGGGCCTGGCTACGCTGCGCGCGACCGTCGCAACGGTCAAGGAGACGCTGCGCGATCTCGTCCCCACCGCGTACGCCGTCCCCGCCTTCGCCGCCGCCCCCGTCGGCCCGTGCTACGCACTGGCCGACGGCAGCGCCGCGGTGGGCAGACGCGGGCGCACGGCCGCCGGCGCCGCCACCACCGCCCGGCGGCCCGCCGCCGACAGCGACAGCGCCCGGATGATGGACCTCGTGGAGCGCGCCCAGGCCGGCGAAGCCGACGCCTTCGGCCGCCTCTACGACCAGTACAGCGACACCGTCTACCGCTACATCTACTACCGCGTCGGCGGGAAGGCGACCGCCGAGGACCTCACCAGTGAGACGTTCCTGCGCGCCCTGCGCCGCATCGGGACCTTCACCTGGCAGGGCCGCGACTTCGGCGCCTGGCTCGTCACCATCGCCCGCAACCTGGTCGCCGACCACTTCAAGTCCAGCCGCTTCCGGCTGGAGATCACCACCGGCGAGATGCTCGACGCCAACGAGGTCGAGCGCTCGCCCGAGGACTCCGTCCTGGAGTCCCTCTCCAACGCCGCCCTCCTGGACGCCGTGCGCCGGCTCAACCCCCAGCAGCAGGAGTGCGTCACCCTGCGCTTCCTGCAGGGTCTGTCCGTCGCCGAGACCGCCCGGGTGATGGGCAAGAACGAGGGCGCCATCAAGACCCTCCAGTACCGCGCCGTCCGGACCCTCGCCCGCCTCCTGCCGGACGACGCCCGCTGAGCCGACCCCACACAGCCACTCCCTCACACTCCGCGATTTCCAACTCACGGTCAGTGACAGTCCGTTGACTTCCCGATCCGATCATCCGCAGTCCGTAACCCAAGTGCCGCGCCACTCGTTGTGCGGGATGCAGGCTCCCTGTGGTCACGTACCGACCGGCCCCGATCACCCGATCGGGACCACCCGGCCGCGTGCGTGCAACCCCGAGAATCCCCGGGGAGTCGACCGTGATGACGAGAGGAGGTGCCGCCAGTGATCGCGAACGTATCGGCGCACCGGCGGGCGAACGCCTTCGCCCAGGCCCTGGAGGAGCAGTCCGAGCGGGGCACGGCGGCCGAGCAGTCCGAGGGATCGCCACCGGCACCGGCCGCCGACCAGACCGAGCAGGGCCACCTCCTGGCCCTGGCCACGGGTCTCGCCGAGCTGCCCAGACCGGAGCTCGACCCGGAGGTCAAGGTCGTCCAGCGGGCGCAGTTGGTCGCCGCGATGGAGGCCATGCTGCAGGAGGGCACGCTCGGAGGCGAAGCCGCTGACCCTTCGGTACCCGAACAGCGAAGCCGCAGCAGGGGAGCACACCGGGCGACCGCGCTGGGCAGATTGCGGCCGCGCTCCCGGCTCGCCAAGGGACTCACCGCCGGCGGCCTCAGCGTCGGCGTCGCCGCGGGGGCCTTCGGCGGCGTCGCCGCCGCCAGCTCCGACGCCCTCCCCGGTGACTCCCTCTACGGCCTGAAGCGAGGCATCGAGGACTTCAAGCTCAACTACCTCAGCGACGACGACAGCGAACGCGGCGAGGCCTATCTCGACCAGGCCTCGACCCGTCTCGGCGAGGCCCGCCGCCTCATGGAGCGCGGCCGCAGCGGCCATCTCGACCACGAGTCCCTCGGCGAGATCCGCCGCACGCTGTCCGGCATGCGTCACGACGCCTCCGAGGGCCACCGCCTGCTCCACGAGGCCTACGAGCGCGACCCGGACTCGCTCGGCCCCATGCAGGCCCTGGACGCGTTCTCCCGCTCCCACCGCGAGGCGTGGAGCGCCCTGCGCCAGCGGCTGCCGGTCCAGCTCGGCGACGTCAGCGAGGAGGTCTCGTCGGTCCTGGACGCCATAGAGCAGGAAGTCGCCCCGCTGCAGTCCATCCTCCCGCAGCCCCCCACCCAGGGCGGCGGCGGCACGGATCAGCGGCAGGGCACCGGCCCGTCGTCCACCGGCACCTCCGGCACCGGCGGCTCCAGCACGCCCCGCACCGGTGGCACCGAGGCTCCCGGTGCCGGCGAAACCGGCAGCGGCCCGAGCAAGCCGGCCGACTCCACGTCCGAGGACGACGGCCTCCTGGGCGGCAGCACCGGTGGTCTCCTGGACCCGCTGGAGGACACCTCGACCACCGCCCCGACCAGCCCCTCCCCCGCCCCCGAGCCGGAAGTCACCATCCGGCCCCTCCTGCCGGGCCTCCTCCCGGGCCTCGGTATCGACAGCGAGGACGCCGGCTAGGCCGGGCCGACGGTGAGCACGCGGTGGGGGCCCTTCTCCGGGCAGGGTCCCCACCGCGTGCTCACCGTCAGAAGAACACCGACCTCCGCTGCACCAGCAGCTTGTAGAGCGTGTGCTGGATCTGCTCGCGGACCTGGTCGGTCAGGTTGAACATCAGCATCGGGTCCTCGGCTGCCTCCGGCGGATAGCCGTCCGTGGCGATCGGCTCGCCGAACTGGATCGTCCACTTCGTCGGAAGCGGGATCGCCCCCAGCGGCCCGAGCCACGGGAACGTCGGCGTGAGCGGGAAGTACGGGAAGCCCAGGACCCGCGCCAGCGTCTTGGCGTTGCCGATCATCGGGTAGATCTCCTCCGCCCCGACGATCGAGCACGGGATGATCGGAACACCCCGGCGCAGGGCCGTGGAGACGAAGCCGCCCCGCCCGAACCGCTGCAGCTTGTACCGCTCCCCGAAGGGCTTGCCGATGCCCTTGAAGCCCTCCGGCATCACCCCGACCAGCTCCCCCTGCCCGAGCAGCCGCTCCGCGTCCTCGGCGCAGGCCAGGGTGTGGCCCAGCTTGCGGGCGAGCTCGTTGACGACGGGCAGCACGAACACCAGGTCCGCGGCGAGCAGCCGCAGATGCCGCCCGGCCGGATGCCGGTCGTGCACGGCGACCTGCATCATCAGCCCGTCCAGCGGCAGCGTGCCGGAGTGGTTGGCGACGATCAACGCTCCGCCCTCGGCGGGGATGTTCTCGATGCCCTTCACCTCGACCCGGAAGTACTTCTCGTACACCGGCCGCAGCAGGGACATCAGGACCTGGTCGGTCAGCTCCTCGTCGTAGCCGAAGTCGTCGACCTCGTAGTCCCCGGTCAGGCGCCGGCGCAGGAAGGACAGGCCGCTCGCCAGACGGCGTTCCAGCGCCGAGGCGGCCTCGGTCCGCTCCGGCTCCCGTTCATCCGTCACACGGCCGTCCTCCTGCGCCACGGACCCGCTGGGCAGGGCCGGGACCGCGCCGGCCTCCGGTACCCCGCGCAACTCGCTCACTTCCCGTACCGGCACGGTCTGCTCGCCGCCGGCCGTGCGTCGGCTCCCCCCGCCCCCGCCCCTGCGCCGGGCCGGCCGCTGTCCGGCGCCCCCGCGAGACCGGTCGTCGTCGAACGGAATGACCTTGGCGTCCGCCATCGTTGATGCGCTCCTCGGTTGGCACCGCGCGTCAGTCGGCGCTCTGCATCGGGGGGTGACCGCCGCCCGGGACGGACAGGGCGGCGATCCGGTCGACGGCCCCCGCAAGGGCCTCGGGGGGCAGCAGTCCGGGTCCCCGGCTGCGCGCGAAGTCCGCGAAGGTCTCGGCGGTGGTGTATTTCGGCGCGAACCCCAGCGTCTCGCGCATCTGGTCCGTCGCCACGACCCGGCCGTGGGTGAGCAGCCGGATCTGCTCGGGTGAGAAGTCCGTCATTCCCAGCGTACGCACCAGCGACCCGGCCCAGGTCACGGCGGGCAGCAGCAGCGGCACGGTGGGCCGCCCGAGCCGCCGCGAGCACTGCGACAGCGTCAGCACGCCGTCACCGGCGATGTTGAAGGTGCCGCTGTTGAGGGTGCCCCGCATCGGCTCGTGCGAGGCGATCCGCAGCACCTCGATCGCGTCGTCCTCGTGCACGAACTGCAGCCGGGGGTCGTAGCCGAACACCGTCGGCAGCACCGGCAGCGAGAAATAGGAGGCCAGGGGGGTCTCCGCGGTGGGGCCGAGGATGTTGGCGAAGCGCAGCACACACACCGCGACGTCGGGCCGCCGCCGCGCGAAGCCGCGCACGTACCCCTCGACCTCGACGGTGTCCTTGGCGAACCCACCGCTGGGCAGCGACTTGGCCGCCGTGGTCTCGGTGAACACGGCCGGGTCCCGCGACGCGGAGCCGTACACGTTCGTACTGCTCTTGACGACGAGCCGGCGCACACCGGGCGACTTCTGACAGGCACCGAGGAGCTGCATGGTGCCGATGACGTTGGTCTCCTTGACGGTGGCCCGGCTGCCGCTGCCCAGCGCGGTGGCCGTCACGTCGAGGTGGACGACGGTGTCGGCGCCGCTCTCGGCGAGCACCCGGGCGATCCCTGGCTGCCGGATGTCGGCCTGGACGAACTCGGCCGCACCGAGCCGGTGCTCGGGCCGCACCACGTCCACGGCGATCACCCTGTCGACGCCCGGGTCACGCTGGATCCGTCGTACGAACCGGCCTCCCAGTTGGCGGGCCACTCCGGTCACGAGCACGACCTTGCCCAAGATCAGCGCCTTTCTTCCAGGACCTGGTACTCCGCATCGTCCACCGCGTTCCCCCGTGGAGCCAACCTAGCGGTTCGATGTTGCCCTGTGATGACCGCCGGTCCGGACAGAAGAACGACCCCCCACCGTTATCAGGTGGGGGGTCGAACCGCGCTCGTAACGCTCGGCGCGTCGCCTTACTTCTTGTTGCGACGCTGAACGCGCGTGCGCTTGAGCAGCTTGCGGTGCTTCTTCTTGGCCATCCGCTTGCGCCGCTTCTTGATAACAGAGCCCACGACTACCCTCGCTCACTTCTCATCACTCGGTGTTTGGGCGCCATGGGCCCACACGACCTACGAGGGGCTAGCCTACCCGCCCGAGCGCCGAGGTCGTTAATCGAGGGTTTCCGGGGAGGTCCGGGACACGGGGTACACGAACCTCCCCGGTGTGGAGCTAGGCGGTTTCCACCCCCACATAGCTATCGCGGAGGTACTCGTGAACCGCGTCCTCCGGGACGCGGAAGGACCGCCCCACCCGGATCGCGGGCAGATGACCGCTGTGCACCAGCCGGTACACGGTCATCTTGGACACTCGCATCACCGCGGCGACTTCCGCCACGGTAAGGAACTGAACCTCGCTCAGAGGCCTCTCGCCAGCAGCCATGACACACCTGAACCTTCCGCACTCGACTCGACGGCCACCGGCTTCCCCTTCCGGTGACTCTTCGTCGCTGCGTGCTCACTCCCCAGACTAGGGGCGGGTGATGCGAGTGGGGAAGAGGTGCACCCATCAACGGCCTACTGTGACAGACACGCCCGATTGAGTACGTAGCGGGTAAGCGGCCGGTAGTAAACAGACCGCACAGCGTCATCAAGCGGAACGACCACCGACACGACCCCCTCGGCCTCCCCCACGAACGGCGCCGGGTCGTCGACGTCGGCGAGCCCGATGGCCTCGAACCCCAGCTGACCTGCCCCACAGAGCCATCCGTGGTCTCCGATCACCAGCTGAGGCAGCGGTCCGCCGGCCTCCGCGAGGGCTCCGAGCGCGACTCGGACCGGCAGGGGTGAGTGGGTGTGCGCGCCGGTCGCACGACCGGCGCGACCGCCACCGGTTTCCCGCAGGAACCCGACTCCCCGTGCGTACACAAGACGGTGCGTACGTAGACCGAACCGGGTCGTTATGTCGACACAGCGACCATACGCGGGGGTGAGGACGGTACATCCCGCCGCCGACAGCGCGTACGCGAGCCCGGCGTAGAACCCGAGCAGCCGCCCCGGGTGCCCGGTCCCGATCAGCACGGCACCCCGGCGCCCGGCGACGTCTCCCACCCGTTCGGCGAAGGCGTCCAACCCGCTGATGGTGAGCCCGGGATCGATGTACTCGTCCCCCGTCGCCACCTCGGGCCCCCTCCCGCACCGCTCCCCCATCAGCCGCAGCACCTCCGCCGTCCCCCACCGGCCCAGCGGCCCCACCCCCAGCACCACCCGGGGGTCCCCCGCGGCGAACGCCCGGTATCTGCGCAGGCTCACCTCCCGCGGCGTCCCCACCACCCCGGCCAGCCGGGCCCCCACCAAGTGCCGCCGCAACCCGCACCCACTGACCACCCCCCGATACTCCTCCCGCCCCGCCTCCCGCCACCGGCGAATGCCCCCGACACCCCACCGTCGGGGGAACGCCGCGAGGCCGCGGGCCCCACCGGAACACCCTCACCCTCGGGGAACCACCGCAAGACCGCCGACCCCACCGGAACACCCTCACCCTCGGGGAACCACCGCAAGACCGCCGACCCCACCGGAACACCCTCGCCCTCGGGGGCGCTCCTCACGCCAGCAACCCGCGCAACGGGAACACCGCCCGCCGGGTCGCCAGCACGGCCTGGTCCAACCGGTCGGCGGGGTCGTATCCCGCCTCCCACTCCGCCCACCCCACGGGCCACCGGCCATCGGTCATCCGCACCGGCCCCAGCTGCCGGGTCCGCGCGAAGACCTCCGCCCGCCAGCTCTCCGGGATCACCGTCTCCGGCTCCACCGGCTTCCCCGCGGCCACTCCCACCAGATGCGCCCACGACCGCGGCACCACGTCCACCACCGCGTACCCGCCGCCGCCCAGCGCCACCCACCGGCCCCCGGCCCAGGCGTGCGCCAGCTCATGACACGCCACCTGCACGGCCCGCTGGGCGTCCAGCGACACCGCGAGATGCGCCAGCGGATCCTCGAAGTGCGTGTCGGCGCCGTGCTGCGTCACCAGCACGTCCGGCCGGAAGTCGGCGATCAGCTCCGGCACCACCGAGTGGAAGGCCCGCAGCCACCCCGCGTCCCCGGTCCCGGCCGGCAGCGCCACGTTCACCGCCGACCCCTCCGCGGCGCCCTCCGCCCCGGTCTCCTCCGGCCACCCCGTCTGCGGGAACAGCGTCCGAGGGTGCTCGTGCAGCGAGACCGTCAGCACCCGGGGGTCCTCCCAGAACGCCGCCTGCACCCCGTCCCCGTGGTGCACGTCGACGTCCACGTAGGCCACCCGCTCGGCCCCCAGCTCCAGCAGCCGCGCGATCGCGAGGGCCGCGTCGTTGTAGACGCAGAACCCCGACGCGCCCCCGGGCATGGCGTGGTGCAGGCCACCCGCGAAGTTCACCGCGTGCAGCGCGTCGCCCCGCCAGACCGCCTCCGCCGCCCCCACCGACTGCCCGGCGATCAACGCCGAGACCTCGTGCATCCCGGCGAAGGCCGGATCGTCCACCGTGCCCAGCCCGTACGCCGTGTCGGCCGAGCCCGGATCCACGGAGGCCGCCTTCACCGCCGCGATGTAGTCCTCCCGGTGCACCAGCCGCAGCGTGGAGTCCCCGGCCGGCTTCGCCGAGACGACCTCCACCTCGCGGTCGAGCCCCAACGCCTCCACCAGACTCCGGGTCAGCCTCAGCCGAACCGGATCCATCGGATGCTCGGACCCGAAGTCATAGCCCGTTACTGCCTCGTCCCACATCAGCTGTGCGCGGCCGCTCATACGCGCCACCGTATCGGTCCGGTTGAGCCGCGAACGACCGGGCGTACACCAACGTCACCAGCACCAACACCATCGGCACCAGCATCGCCCCCCGGTAGCTCCACACGTCGCCGAGCGACCCCACCAGCGGCGAACCGACCAGGAAGCCGACGTAGTTGAAGATGTTCAGCCGCGCGACCGCCGCGTCGGACGCCCCGGGGAACAGCCGCCCGGCCGCCGCGAAGGTCTGCGGCACCAGCACGCACAACCCCAGCCCCACACAGGTGAACCCGAGCATCCCCACCCACGCCCCGGGCGCCCCCGCCACCACCGCGAAACCCGCCGCGGCCACCACCGTGCCGCCCCGCACCACCGCCACCGCCCCGAACCGCCGCACCCCGAAGTCTCCGATGGCCCGCCCCACCAACGTGGTCACCATGTACACGTTGTACGGCACGGTCGCCAGCTGCTCCGAACTGCCCAGCACGTCCTGGAGGTACTTCGCGCTCCAGTTGGAGACGGTCGAGTCGCCGATGTAGGCGAAGGCCATCACCAGGCACAGCGGCAGCAGCAGCTTGAAGACGACACCGGCCCCGTCCCCCCGGCCCGCGTCCCCCGCCTCCCGCGGCCCACCACTGTGCGCACTGTCCGCGCCGACCCCGTCGACGTACCACCGGCTCCCCACCAGCACCGCCGGTACCAGCACCGCCACCACCGGCAGGTACGACACCCACAGCGCCAGCTCCCAGTGCGCCCCCGCCCACGCCAGCGAGGCCCCCACGATCCCGCCCAGGCTGTAGGAGGCGTGGAAGCTCAGCATGATGCTGCGCCCGTACGCCCGCTGCAGACTCACCCCGAGCATGTTCATCGAGGCGTCCAACGCGCCCACGGCCAGCCCGAAGACCGCCAGCGACAGCCCCAGCACGGCCATCCCGTCGCCCGCGCCGACCCCGACCAGCGCCAGCAGCACCAACGGCTGGGACCAGCGCAGCACCCCGCTGGGCCGGAACCGCCGCACCAGCCGCTCGGTCGCCACGCTGCCGGCCCCGGCGAGGACCGGCACCGCCGCCAGGAAGGCCGGCAGCAGCGCGTCGGAGACCCCGTACCGGTCCTGGATCGCCGGGATCCGGGTCACGAGCAGCGCGAAGGCGGCCCCCTGGGCGAAGAAGCTGAACGCCAACGAGGCCCGGCCGCGCCGCAGGACTTCTGTCATGGCGGCGAGCGTAGGGCCCCGGGCTACCGCTGGGTAGATCCAGCCAAAGATGAATTACGCTCAACTTCCCTGGCCCGCGAGGGCGAGGGCGCGCGCGGGAGCCGGGACGGCCTCCTCGGCTGACTTCACCTCGTCCGCGAGCAGCCGCTTCATCGTCTCCACCGCCAGGCCGCCGCTCACCGTGAAACCGATCGTCATGGCGACGGCGACGAAGACCCCGCCCAGCCAGACCATGGTGTCCACGGGCAGCGTGTACGCGCCCACCACCCGCGCCACACACTCGGCGAGCAGCACCACGCCCCACACCACCGAGAAGAGCCTCTCCTTGCGGCGGAAGACCGCCGAACCGGTGCGGGTCCCCGACACCAGCCGCTCCCAGGCGGCGTCCCGGGCCGCGTCGCCCCGCACCATCAGCGGCCGCACTGCCGCCGTCATCATCGGCCTCCCGAGCGCCACGGACACCAGGATCCCGATCCCGACGGTGCTGCTGACGGCGCCGTCCTTCGCCAGCATCAGCCGCGGGTCACCGGAGACGAAGCTCAGCACCAGGCCGACGACGTTGACCACGAGGATCAGCAGCGCGAGCCCGTTGGCCGTGCGCTCCCTCACCACGCTCCACGCGGTCCGCAGCGCCGGCCCCACGCTGCTCCAGGCGAGCGCGGCGAGGGTGCTCGTCCCGAAGCCGTCCTTGAGCAGGTAGAACGACCCGAGGGGAACCGCGACATCCACGATCAGGGGGGCGAGGTGGGCGCGCGTCGTGTTCGTCTTCGTCGTCATGCCCTCAGCCTCGTGGCACCCAGGGGTCCCCCAGTAGAAACGATCGTCCGGAGGTCGGCGTGACAAATGTCAGCCACGACGCCCGCCGCCATCGGTCAGAGCAGCAGGTCGGGCAACTCCCCCATGTCCCGGAAGAGTCGGGTGGCCCCCGTCAGCTTCTCCGCCGGCGTCATCGCGGTGAAGCCGACCACGTCCATCCCGGCCGCCACGGCCGCCTGCACGCCCAGCGGCGAGTCCTCGACGACCACGCACCGCTCCGGGGCGACGCCCATCGTCCGCGCCGCGTGCAGGAACAGATCCGGCTCGGGCTTCCCCCGCCCCACATCCTGCGAACTGAAGATCCGCTCCTCGTCGAACCACCGGTCGAGCCCCGTGGTCCGGTGCCCCACCCGGATCCGCTCGTGACTCCCGGACGACGCCACGCAGTACGGCACGCCCTCGTCCGTGAGCCGTTCCAGCACCTCGGTGGTGCCGGCGACCGGCTTCAGTTCCTGCTCGAACGCGGCGAAGACCCGCGTGTGGAAGACATCGTCGAAATCCTGCGGCAGGCGCTGTCCGCTGCGTTCCAGAACCAGTTCATGGATCCGGTGCATCGCGGACCCCATGTAGTCCCGGATCGACTCCTCGTACGTCGTCGGATGCCCCAGCTCGGTCAGGTAGCCGGCCAGGAGACGGTTGGATATGGGCTCGCTGTCGACGAGCACACCGTCGTTGTCGAAGATGACGAGTTCGTAGCGCATACCCAGAGCCTA
>NZ_CBDQZH010000048.1:0-54811 GCF_965341775.1 Streptomyces sp. bgisy159
CTTCCGACTTTATCAGAACTTCTCAGTCGGTTTTTCCGGCCCTCCGGAGACTCCCCCGGCGCACGAAGCAACCGGGTTCCCCCCTGGGCGGAGCCGTAAACGTACTGGAGCGGGGCGCCCCGATGCAAATCGAGGTGCCCCGCTCCAGACGCGTCAGACTTCGACCACCACCGGGAGGATCATCGGCCTGCGGCGATAGGTGTCGGAGACCCACTTGCCCAGCGTCCGACGGACCAGCTGTTGCAGCTGGTGGGGCTCGACCACGCCGTCCTGAGCCGAGCGCTCCAGCGTCTCCGTGATCTTCGGGATGACGTCCGTGAAGGCGGAGTCCTCGATGCCGGACCCGCGGGCCTGGACGTGCGGGCCGCCGGTGATCTTGCCCGTCGAGGAGTCCATCACCACGAAGACGGAGATGATGCCCTCGTCCCCGAGGATCTTGCGGTCCTTCAGGGCCGGCTCGCCGACGTCGCCGACGGAGAGGCCGTCGACGTAGACGTATCCCGCCTGGACCTTCCCGGAGATCCGCGCCTTGCCCTCGACGAGGTCGACGGCGACGCCGTCCTCCGCGATGACGATCCTGTCGTGCGGAACGCCGGTGAGCGCGCCGAGTTCGGCGTTGGCCCTCAGGTGGCGCCATTCGCCGTGGACCGGCATCAGGTTCCTCGGACGGCAGATGTTGTAGAAGTACAGCAGCTCGCCGGCCGAGGCGTGACCCGATACGTGGACCTTGGCATTGCCCTTGTGGACGACGTTCGCGCCCCAGCGCGTCAGGCCGTTGATCACGCGGTAGACCGCGTTCTCGTTGCCCGGGATCAGCGACGACGCGAGGATCACCGTGTCGCCGTCGACGATGCGGATCTGGTGGTCGCGGTTCGCCATACGGGACAGCGCGGCCATGGGCTCGCCCTGCGAGCCGGTGCAGACCAGCACGACCTCGTCGTCCGGGAGGTCGTCCAGCGTCCTGACGTCGACGACCAGGCCCGGTGGCACCTTCAGATAGCCGAGGTCGCGCGCGATGCCCATGTTGCGGACCATCGAGCGGCCGACGAACGCCACCCGGCGGCCGTACTCGTGCGCCGCGTCCAGGATCTGCTGGATGCGGTGGACATGGCTGGCGAAGCTCGCCACGATGACCCGCTTGCGGGCGCCGGCGAAGACCTGCCGCAGGACGTTGGAGATGTCCCGCTCGTGCGGGGTGAAGCCGGGGACCTCGGCGTTCGTGGAGTCGGAGAGGAGGAGGTCGATGCCTTCCTCGCTCAGCCGCGCGAAGGCGTGGAGGTCGGTCAGCCGGTTGTCCAGCGGCAGCTGGTCCATCTTGAAGTCACCGGTGTGGACGACCATGCCGGCGGGGGTGCGGATGGCAACGGCCAGCGCGTCGGGAATGGAGTGGTTGACCGCGACGAACTCGCAGTCGAAGGGGCCGACGCGCTCGCGCCGCCCCTCGGCCACCTCAAGCGTGTACGGGCGGATGCGGTGCTCCTGGAGCTTGGCCTCGATGAGGGCGAGGGTCAGCTTGGAGCCGATCAGCGGGATGTCCGCCTTCTCGCGGAGCAGGTACGGCACCCCGCCGATGTGGTCCTCGTGGCCGTGGGTGAGGACGATCCCCTCGATGTCGTCGAGGCGGTCCCTGATGGACGAGAAGTCCGGCAGGATCAGATCGATGCCGGGCTGCTCCTCCTCCGGGAAGAGCACGCCGCAGTCGACGATCAGGAGGCGGCCGCCGTACTCGAAGACGGTCATGTTCCGGCCGATCTCGCCGAGACCGCCGAGCGGGGTGACCCGCAGGCCGCCCTCGGGGAGCGGCGGGGGCGAGCCCAGTTCAGGATGCGGATGACTCAAAAGACTCTCCTCACCACGCGCGCCACGTACCGATCGGGCACGTGGCGCGCGTGACGTTCGTGCAGAAGCAGTTGTCGTTGTGGGGTGCGGGCACCGGTGGCCCGCCTATTCAGTTGTGAAGTACAGGTGCGCGCCCGGGCGCGCGAAGTCTGATGTCAGAGCTGTACCCCGCCGGCGGCAAGATCGATCTTGAGCTGGCCGATCTCTTCCGCGGTGCACTCGACCATGGGCGAGCGCAGCGGCCCGGCGGGCAGTCCCTGGAGGGCGAGCGCGGCCTTGGTCGTCATGACGCCCTGGGTACGGAACATGCCCGTGTAGACGGGGAGCAGCTTCTGGTGGATCTCCGTGGCCTTCTGGACGTCACCCGAGACGAAGGCGTCGACGAGCGCGCGCAGGTCGGGCGTGACCACGTGGCCGACGACGGAGACGAAGCCGACCGCGCCCACGGAGAGCAGCGGCAGGTTGAGCATGTCGTCGCCGGAGTACCAGGCGAGACCGGACCGGACGATGGCCCAGCTCGCGCGGCCGAGATCGCCCTTGGCGTCCTTGTTGGCGATGATGCGCGGGTGCTCGGCGAGCCGGACGAGTGTCTCGGTGTTGATGGGGACGCCACTGCGGCCGGGAATGTCGTAGAGCATCACCGGCAGCCCGGTGGCGTCGGCGACGGTCGTGAAGTGGCGGTACAGCCCCTCTTGCGGGGGCTTGTTGTAGTACGGGGTGACGACGAGCAGCCCGTGGGCGCCGACCCGCTCGGCCTCACGGGCCAGCTCGACACTGTGGTGGGTGTCGTTGGTTCCGACGCCCGCCACGATGTGGGCGCGGTCGCCGACCGCCTCCAGTACGGCTCGTACCAGGTCCGTTTTCTCCGCGTCGGTGGTGGTGGGCGACTCGCCGGTGGTGCCGTTGATGATCAGGCCGTCGTTGCCTGCGTCCACCAGATGGGTGGCGAGCCGCTGTGCGCCGTCGAGGTCGAGTGCGCCGTCCGCCGTGAAAGGCGTGACCATGGCGGTGAGGACCCGCCCGAAGGGGGTCTGCGGAGTGGAGGTCGGAGCCATGGTTACACGCTACTCGTTGCTGACCGCGCGGTCTGCCCTCGGGTGGTCGGGAGAAGTCGGGACAAAGGTGGAGCCCGGCACTGCCTGCTCGGGGGTTCAGGCAGTGCCGGGTCCGTTTGATCAGGCTAGATGAACTTCTCTAAATGCCGCAATACGGACACTTCGGGCAGGTGACCCGTACATGTGTGCCGCCGCCCGGTGGACCGGACGCCGTTACGGGGCCACGCGGCCGTTGGCGTTGAAGGCGGCGTAGGTGAGGGGCATCAGACGCGCCCACTCCTCCTCCATCTTCTCGCCGACCATCTCGATCTCCCGCTGCGGGAAGGACGGCACCTTGGCCAGCTCGTGCTGGGTGCGCAGGCCGAGGAAGTGCATCAGGGAACGGGCGTTGCAGGTGGCGTACATGGAGGAGAACAAGCCCACCGGGAGCACCGAGCGGGCGACCTCGCGTGCGACGCCGGCGGCCAGCATCTCGCGGTACGTGCCGTAGGCCCGGCGGTAGGAGTCCTCCATGGCCTCGCGAGCGAGTTTGTGCTGCTCGGGGCTGCCCTCGACGAACCGGTACTTGCCCGGCCGGCCCTCCTGGACCAGCTTGCGGGAGGTGTCGGGGACGTAGAAGACGGGCTGCAGCTCCCGGTAACGCCCCGACTCCTCGTTGTACGACCACCCCACGCGGTGCCGCATGAACTCGCGGAACACGAAGATCGGCGCGCTGATGAAGAAGGTCATGGAGTTGTGCTCGAACGGGCTGCCGTGCCGGTCCCGCATCAGGTAGTTGATGAGCCCCTTCGAGCGCTCCGGGTCCTTCTGCAGCTCGTCCAGGGACTGCTCCCCGAGCGTGGACACACGGGCGGCGAACAGGACGTCCGAGTCGGCCGCGCTGTGCTTCACCAGCTCCACCGTCACATCGCTGCGGAAATCGAGCTGGAAGTCGTCTTCATCGGGGATCACGGTGCAGGGGGCCTTTCCCGTCTCGCGGCTGGGGATCGCCACTTTACCCAGCTGGGGCGGGCACCTTTGCGCCGGTTCGTTCGTCTTACAGGTGGCAATGTCCGGCTCTGTCCTCGATCGAAGGGAGCTGCACCACAGATGTTCCAGAGCAATGTCACGCCGCCACCGCGTGAGCGGGCGTCCGCCGGCCGGATAGCCGGGCGCTGGCTGCTGGGTCTCACGATCGTGGCCGCCCTGGTGGGATCGCTGGTCCTCGGCATGCCGGCGCTGACGCTCGACCACTCCGCCGAGACCCCGCAGTCGCAGGCGACCCAGGGACGTTGACGCCATCCGGCCCCGATGGTGGTGAGCAGGCATCCGGACGGATAGCCTCACCGGTCACAGCCCACGCATGATCGAGTGAGGACCAGCCGTGCCCCTGCCCTTCCTGACGGCCGATCGCACCGCCGAGGCCACGGACGACGTCGCACTGCCCTACGAGGACCAGGACCGCTGGCGGCGCCCCTACCGGCCGGGGCCGTGGCGGGTGGGGGCCGCCGCGGTGTGCCTACTGCTCGCCTCGTTCGTGCTGTTCGCGGCGGTCGTCATCGCGTTGACCGGCACGGTGGCCGACGCCGGCACGGTCCTCGTACTCTCCCTGGCGGTCATCGCCGGCGCGCTGCGGCTGCTGCGGGTCGGTGTGTGGGTGAGCGCGCGCGGGCTGCGCCACGTGGCGTTCCTCGTGACGCGGACGGTGCCGTGGGACCAGGTCGTCGACGTGCGGACGGTACAGCAGCCGGTGCGCTGGCTGGGGCTTCCGCGGACCGTGCAGGGACAGGCGTTGACCCTCGTTCGGCGGGGGCGTGCTCCGAAGGACACGGCCCCGCTGCTGACCACGCACAACGCCGACTTCCTGGCCCGGCCGGAGGCGTTCGACCGGGCGGCGGACACCGTCGAGGCGTGGGCCGCGGAGCAGAGGCGGGGCTGAGTCGCTCGGCGCTGCCGGTCGCGGTGTCGCACTGGTCAGCGGCTTGCGTGCTCGTCGGCTCACGCCGACCTCGGCTCACGTGGTCTCGTCGACGCGTGGGGTCCTGTCGACGCGTGGGTCCTGTCGACGCGTGGGGTCCTGTCGGAGTACGGGGTCCGGGAGGTGTGAAGGGGCCGGTCCGCAGTGATGGCGGGACGGCCCCTTCGGGGTGCGGCTCGGGATCGGGCGTGCGGCTCGGGATCGCGGCAGGGGCGAGTCCGACGCGGCGCGGCCGGGGTGCGGTGCGGCGGTCAGGCTTCGACGGTTCTGCCGTCGTGCAGGGCAATCGCGCGCTGCATCGCTTTGCGGGCGCGTGGGGTGTCGCGGGCGTCGTGGTAGGCGACGGCGAGGCGGAACCAGGTGCGCCAGTCGTCCGGGGAGGCCTCCGTCTCGGCCTTGCGCCGGGCGAAGACCTCGTCGGCGGAGTCGCGGTCGATACGGCCGCTGGGCAGCCGCTTGAGTTCGTCGGTGGGCAGACCGCCCTCGGCGTCGAGTTCGGCGGCGAGGGCGTTGGCCCGGCGGACGAACTGCGTGTTCTTCCACAGGAACCACAGGCCGATGACCGGCAGGACCAGTACCGCCACGCCGAACGTGACGGTGATGATCGTGCCGGCCTGTATGAGCATGACGCCGCGGCTGCCGACCAGGACGAAGTAGAACACCAGGACGGCGGCCGTGATGACGTAGGAGATCTTCGCGCGCATCTGAGGCTCCGGATCAGCTCAGGTCCAGGAAGTGCTCCAGGCCGATGGTGAGACCCGGGGTCGTCACCACCCGGCGGGCGCCCAGCAGGATGCCCGGCATGAAGCTGCTGTGGTGGAGGGAGTCGTGCCGGATGGTGAGCGTCTCCCCCTCGCCGCCGAGCAGGACCTCCTGGTGGGCCAGCAGGCCCCGCAGCCGGACCGCGTGCACCGGGACGCCGTCGACGCTGGCGCCCCGCGCGCCGTCCAGGGCCGTGGCCGTGGCGTCGGGCGCGGGGGCGGTCCCGGCGGCGCGGCGGGCCTCGGCGATGAGCTGCGCGGTGCGGGTGGCGGTGCCCGACGGGGCGTCCACCTTGTTCGGGTGGTGCAGCTCCACGACCTCGACCGACTCGAAGTACGGCGCGGCGATCTGCGCGAACTTCATCGTGAGGACGGCCCCGATGGAGAAGTTGGGCGCGATGAGCACGCCGGTCTCCGGGGATTCGGCCAGCCACCCCTTGAGCCGCGCGAGGCGCTCGTCCGTCCAGCCCGTCGTACCGACCACGGCGTGGATGCCGTGGCGGACGCAGTAGTCGAGGTTGTCCATCACCGAGGCGGGCGTGGTCAGCTCCACGGCCACCTGCGCACCGGATCCGGACAGCGTCTCCAGCGTGTCGCCGCGGCCGAGAGCGGCGACCAGCTCCATGTCCTCGGCGGCCTCGACCGCCCGTACGGCCTCGGAGCCGATCCGGCCCTTGGCGCCGAGGACCGCCACGCGCAGCTTGCTCATCTTCCTGCTTCCTTCGAGAGGGACTTACGCGGCCTGGAGGGTCAGGCCACGGCGTCGTGCAGACGCGCGGCCTGCTTGTCCTTCAGCGGTCCGATGACGGACAGCGAGGGACGCCTGCCCAGGATCTCGCGGGCGACCGAACGGACGTCGTCCGGGGTGACCGCCGCTATCCGGGCCAGCATGTCGTCCACCGACATCTGCTCGCCCCAGCACAGCTCGCTCTTGCCGATGCGGTTCATGAGGGCGCCCGTGTCCTCCAGACCGAGCACGGTGGAGCCCTTGAGCTGACCGATGGCGCGGTCGATCTCGTCGTCGGACAGCCCCTGCCGGGCGACCTGGTCGAGTTCGTCGCGGCAGATCTTCAGCACATCGTGGACCTGGCTCGGGCGGCAGCCGGCGTAGACGCCGAACAGGCCGCAGTCGGCGAAGCCCGAGGTGTACGAGTACACGCTGTAGGCCAGGCCGCGCTTCTCGCGGACCTCCTGGAACAGGCGGGAGGACATGCCGCCGCCCAGGGCGGTGTTGAGCACGCCCAGTGCCCAGCGGCGCTCGTCGGTGCGGGACAGGCCGGGCATGCCGAGGACGACGTGTGCCTGCTCGGTCTTGCGGCCGATCAGCTCGACCCGGCCCGCGGTGCGCAGGGCGCGGCTGCCGTGGCGCGGGGCGATGGGCACGGCGTCGGTGTTCGTCAGGGCGCCCGCCTTCTCGAAGGCGGCGCGCACCTGCCGTACGACCTTGCCGTGATCGATGTTGCCGGCGGCCGCCACGACCAGGTGGGTGGGGTCGTAGTGCTTCTTGTAGAAGCGGCGGATGCGGTCGGCGGTGAGCGCGTTGACTGTGTCGACGGTCCCCAGGACCGGGCGGCCCAGGGCGTTGTCGCCGAACATCGTGTGCGCGAAGAGGTCGTGCACGCAGTCGCCGGGGTCGTCCTCGGTCATCGCGATCTCTTCGAGAATCGCGCCGCGCTCGACGTCGACGTCCTCCTCGCGGATCAGGGACCCGGTCAGCATGTCGCAGACGACGTCGATGGCGAGCGGCAGGTCGGTGTCGAGCACACGCGCGTAGTAGCACGTGTACTCCTTGGCCGTGAACGCGTTCATCTCGCCGCCGACCGCGTCGATCGCGGAGGAGATGTCCAGGGCGCTCCGCTTCCGGGTGCCCTTGAAGAGCAGGTGCTCCAGGTAGTGGGTGGCGCCGTTCAGGGACGGGGTCTCGTCGCGGGAGCCGACGTGCGCCCAGATGCCGAAGGTGGCGGAGCGCACGGAGGGCAGGGTCTCGGTGACGATGCGCAGACCGCCCGGGAGGGTGGTCTTGCGGACGGTGCCGATGCCCGCGGAGCCCGGGATGAGGGTTTGGGTACGGGCGACGGCCCGCGCCTCGGAGGAGGTGCGGGCCGTCGCCTTGGAGCTACGGGACGTCACTTGTCGGCGTCGTCCTTCTTGTCGGCGGTGTCGGCTTCCTCGCCCTCGATCACCGGGATGAGGGAGAGCTTGCCACGGGAGTCGATCTCGGCGATCTCGACCTGGACCTTCTGGCCCACGCCGAGGACGTCCTCGACGTTCTCCACGCGCTTGCCGCCGGCCAGCTTGCGGATCTGCGAGATGTGCAGCAGACCGTCCTTGCCGGGGAGCAGGGAGACGAAGGCGCCGAAGGTGGTCGTCTTCACGACCGTGCCCAGGTAACGCTCGCCGACCTCGGGCATCGTCGGGTTGGCGATGCCGTTGATCGTGGCGCGGGCGGCCTCTGCGGCCGGGCCGTCGGCGGCACCGATGTAGATGGTGCCGTCGTCCTCGATGGTGATCTCGGCGCCGGTGTCCTCCTGGATCTGGTTGATCATCTTGCCCTTGGGGCCGATGACCTCACCGATCTTGTCGACCGGGATCTTCACGGTGATGATCCGCGGCGCGTTCGGGGACATCTCGTCGGGCCGGTCGATGGCCTCCATCATCACGTCGAGGATGTGGAGACGGGCGTCGCGGGCCTGCTTGAGCGCGGCGGCCAGGACGGAGGCCGGGATGCCGTCCAGCTTGGTGTCGAGCTGGAGGGCGGTCACAAACTCCTTGGTGCCGGCGACCTTGAAGTCCATGTCGCCGAAGGCGTCCTCCGCACCGAGGATGTCGGTGAGGGTGACGTAGTGCGTCTCGCCCTCGATCTCCTGGGAGATCAGGCCCATGGCGATACCGGCGACCGGGGCCTTCAGCGGCACACCGGCGTTCAGCAGCGACATGGTGGAGGCGCAGACCGAGCCCATGGACGTGGAGCCGTTGGAGCTGAGCGCCTCGGAGACCTGGCGGATCGCGTACGGGAACTCCTCGCGCGTCGGCAGGACCGGTACCAGGGCACGCTCGGCGAGGGCGCCGTGGCCGATCTCGCGGCGCTTCGGGGAGCCGACACGGCCGGTCTCGCCGGTGGAGTACGGCGGGAAGTTGTAGTTGTGCATGTAGCGCTTGCGGGTCACCGGGGAGAGGGTGTCCAGCTGCTGCTCCATGCGGAGCATGTTGAGGGTGGTGACGCCCAGGATCTGGGTCTCGCCACGCTCGAACACGGCGGAGCCGTGGACCCGCGGGATGGCCTCGACCTCGGCGGCGAGGGTGCGGATGTCCGTCAGCCCGCGGCCGTCGATGCGCTTCTTCTCCTTGATCACGCGCTCGCGGACCAGCTGCTTGGTGAGCGAGCGGTACGCGGCGGAGATCTCCTTCTCGCGGCCCTCGAACTCCGGCAGGAGCTTCTCGGCGGCGAGCGCCTTGACGCGGTCCAGTTCGGCCTCGCGCTCCTGCTTGCCGGCGATGGTGAGCGCCTGGGCGAGCTCGGGCTTGACGGCGGCGGTCAGTGCCTCCAGCACGTCGTCCTGGTAGTCCAGGAAGATCGGGAACTCGGCGGTCGGCTTGGCGGCCTTCGCGGCGAGGTCGGCCTGCGCCTTGCACAGGACCTTGATGAAGGGCTTCGCGGCGTCCAGACCGGCGGCGACGACCTCCTCGGTCGGCGCCTCGGCGCCGCCCTCGACCAGCTTGATGGTCTTCTCGGTCGCCTCGGCCTCGACCATCATGATCGCGACGTCGCCGTCCTCCAGGGCGCGGCCCGCGACGACCATGTCGAAGACGGCGTCCTCGAGCTCGGTGTGCGTGGGGAAGGCCACCCACTGGCCGCGGATCAGCGCGACGCGGACGCCGCCGATCGGGCCGGAGAAGGGCAGACCGGCCAGCTGCGTGGACGCGGAGGCGGCGTTGATCGCCACAACGTCGTACAGGTGGTCGGGGTTGAGCGCCATGATCGTGGCGACGACCTGGATCTCGTTGCGCAGGCCCTTCTTGAAGGACGGGCGCAGCGGGCGGTCGATGAGGCGGCAGGTGAGGATGGCGTCCTCGGACGGCCGGCCCTCGCGGCGGAAGAAGCTGCCGGGGATCTTGCCGGCGGCGTACATCCGCTCCTCGACGTCCACCGTCAGGGGGAAGAAGTCGAGCTGGTCCTTGGGCTGCTTGGAGGCGGTGGTGGCCGACAGCACCATGGTGTCGTCGTCCAGGTACGCCACGGCGGAGCCGGCGGCCTGCTTGGCCAGGCGGCCCGTCTCGAAGCGGATGGTGCGGGTACCGAAGGCGCCGTTGTCGATGACGGCCTCGGCGTAGTGGGTCTCGTTCTCCACTAGCGTTTTCTCCGTTACTTGTCTGCGTGTCGTCTTTTGTCCCGCGGCTGCCCGTGTGGCAGGGGGACGGTCACGGAGAAGCGCTCCTTCTGGTGCGGGCCGGTCTTCGATCGAAGCACCCGGGGCTTCCTTCCCCCCGGGGGCCACTACCGAGGACCGGCGGCGGCGAGGCGCGCTTCTCCTCTTCTTTGTGGTGCTGTGTCGTCCGTATTGCGTGTGCGTTGTGCTACCACACTACAAAGCGTGAGTGACACTCCGCATGTTTCCGTGCGTTCGGTCCGTACATGGAGCACGTCAGGTCCGTACGTACAGCAAAGGGAGCGGCTCCCGATGGTTCCGGGAACCGCTCCCTCCAGGGCGTCTTACTTGGCGCCCGCCGCACCGCGGCGGATGCCGAGGCGGTCCACCAGCGCACGGAAGCGCTGGATGTCCTTCTTCGCCAGGTACTGCAGCAGGCGACGGCGCTGACCGACCAGGATCAGCAGGCCACGACGGCTGTGGTGGTCGTGCTTGTGGGTCTTGAGGTGCTCGGTCAGGTCGGAGATCCGACGCGACAGGAGGGCGACCTGGACCTCGGGGGAGCCGGTGTCACCCTCCTTGGTACCGAACTCGGACATGATCTGCTTCTTCGTAGCGGCGTCGAGCGACACGCGTACTCCTCATGGTCTGTGTGTGGCCACCGAGTGCCCCCGGTCTGCTTCTCGGGGGAGCTTCCATGACTCGGAAGGCGGGGATCCGCTGAGCGCGGCCTCCAGTGCTTCGGGGCTCCGGGGGTGCGTACACGAACGGCCGTCACACAGGGTACCAGGCTGGAGGGATACGTCTGTCCGTGGCCGGACTCACCCCGTCAGGGAGCGAACGGTGGTGAGGACGCCCACAGCCGCGAGGCAGAGCGGCACCAGTGTGAGGAGAACGGTGGCTTCCGCCAGGTCGAGGAAACGGCCCCAGAAGGGGGACAGACCCTTGCGCGGGACGATCAGGCCGATCGCGACGATCACCGCGGCGCCGGTCGCGCTCGCCGCCGTCAGCCAGGTCGTCCGCAGGTCCAGCGCACCCCGGTCGCCGTGCAGGACGAACTCCGTCAGGGCCTCGGTCGGCGGGTTCAACGCGAGCCCGACGACCAGGAGCGCCACGGCTGCGATGCCCGCGACGAGGGCACAGGTGACCTGCGACGTGTAGCGGAACAGCCGGGCGCGGATCAGCATGGACAGCCCGGCCGCCAGAGCGAGGAAGCGGCCCCACAGGTTGTCCGAGAAGCCGAGCACAGCGGCGGAGGCCACGACGACTGCCGACGCGCCGCCGACCAGGCCCAGCAGCATCTCGTGGCCACGCCGCGCCTGGGCCGCGACACGCTCGGCGTCGAGCGGCTCCGCGTCCGGACCCTGCGCGGGGTCCAGGTCGAAATCGCCTTGGCCGGCCGAGTGCGGGGAGGCGTAGCCGATCGGCAGCCGCGCGAAGCGCGCGGACATACCGGGGAGAAAGGCGACCAGGCCGATCGAGCACGGAGCGCAGACCGCGGCGGTGGCGGTCGCCGAGGCGCCGGCGACGATGGCCATGAAGGTGGCCAGGGAGCCGACCGCGGCCAGCAGGGTGGCGGCGACGAACGGAGCGTCCGAACCGGGTGCGAGCGCCACGAGGGTGACCGAGGCGACCAGGACGGTCGCGCAGCCCAGCATGAACTGCAGCTTGCCCGGGCCCTGACCGTCCCCCGGCGCGACGATCCCTGAGCCGGCGATCATCAGCAGTGGCAGCGCCCCGAGCCCCAGGGCGACGGCAGAGGCACGGTCGGCGTAGACACGCGCGCGTACCCCGGAGAAGGCGGTCAGCAGCAGACCGAGCCCTCCGGCGATGACACCGGGCAGAGCGTGCATATCGTGCCGGACTGGATCAGCGAACCAGAGGACGAAGGCGGTCAGCAGCAGGAGGAGGGCGCCGCCGATCAGTCCCGCGACGCGCAGAAGCTCGTCGCTCCACAGGTGCCGGTCGCGGACGACGGCCGAGGCGACGGCGTCCGAAACGTCGTCGTAGACCGCGGGCGGCAGTGACTCGGCGAACGGCCGCAGGCCGAGCACCTCACCGTCGAGGACCTGTTCGTCGGCGAGGGTGCGTGCGCCATCGAGAACCCGGCCGTCCCTGCGCACCAGGTGGTATCCCGTGGGGGTCCCGGCGGCCTGAGTCTGTCCCGTCAGCCGCAGAATCTCCGGATAGACGTCAGCCACGGGGATGTCCACCGGGAGTGCCACGTCGACGCGGCCGTCAGGCGCCACGACGGTCACTCGGCAGAATCCGGTAGCCGCGGTCGTACTCACCTTCACTGACCCCCTGATTCGCGGATGCGCACGCTGCGGTGCGCAACCCTACCCACATCCGCTGTCGGAGGCGGCAAGTAGGATTCCCTCACAGCGGAGGACGACCGTCACCACGGGGGTGCCGGTGTGCAACCGATCGTCCGTATAGGGGGATTGAGGCTCCGGTGAGCCAGATCGTCATCAAGCGCCCGCCGCGTTCCCTGCCGCCCGAAGTGCCCTCGGAAGAGCTGCAACTGGAAGCTCCGCCCGAACTGCCGCGCGGGCAGCAGGAAGGCATGCTGATGCAGGTCCTGCCGACACTCGGCATGGGCTCGTCGGTGGTGTTCTACTTCGCGTCCCCGAACGCGCACCCCTTCATGCGGATCATGGGCGTCGTCATGCTCATGTCGACGGCCGCGATGGTGGTGTCGCAGATCGTCCGCTACCGCCGGGGTACGCAAGGGCAAATGGCCGACGTACGCCGGGACTACCTGCGCTACCTCGCCCAGACACGCCGCACCGTACGCAAGACCGCTCTGCGTCAGCGCGACGCCCAGTTCTACCTGCACCCGGCCCCGGAGCAGTTGTGGGCTGTCGTCGCAGAGGGCGGCCGGGTCTGGGAGCGCCGAGTGGCGGACGCCGACTTCGGCCAGGTGCGCATCGGTCTGGGCCCTCAGCAGTTGGCCACCCCCCTGATCGCCCCGCACACAGCCCCCGTGGACGAGTTGGAGCCGCTGTGCGCCGGGGCCATGCAGCGGTTCCTGGCCGTGCACGGACAGTTGGACGGCCTGCCGGTGGCGGTGTCGTTGCGCGCCTTCTACCATCTGACGGTCTCCGGGGAGCCCGAGAGCGCTCATGCCACGGCCCGCGCACTGGTCGCCCAAGCCACCACCTCGCACTCCCCCGACGACCTGGTGGTGGTCGTCGTGACGGCCCCGGGCGGGGTGAGCCGCTGGGACTGGACGAAGTGGCTCCCGCACTGCCAGATTCCGGGCCAGCTCGACGGATGCGGCACCCGACGCCTGTTCGGGGACGACCTCGGCGAACTGGAGCAACTGCTCGCCTCCCGGCTGGACGGCCGTCCGCGCTTCAGTCGTGACGGCCAGCCCCTGCTGGACCAGCCGCACATCCTGGTGGTCCTCGACGGTGGCATGGTGCCGCCCACATCGGCCTTCGCCGCGGCGGAGGGGCTCCAAGGAGTGACGATCATCGAGGTCGTCTCCGGCGAGCTCGACCAGCCGCGCGGAGACCTGTCGATCGTCGTACGACCGGAACGGCTGTGGCTCGACTCCGGCGACGGGTTCGTCTACGAGGGGATGCCCGACGCCATGTCCCTGCCGGCCGCCGAGGCGCTCGCGCGGCAGCTGGCACCGCTGCGCACGGGCGGTGGGGACGACGACGAGCCCTTGCTGGCGAACCTGGACTTCACCGACCTGCTGGGCTTGGGTGACGCCGCGTCGGTGGACGTCACGCGCACGTGGCGGCCCCGCTCCACGCCGGAGCGGCTGCGGGTGCCGATCGGTCTCGGTGAGGACGGGCAGCCCGTCATGCTGGACCTGAAGGAGGCCGCGCAGGACGGTATGGGCCCGCACGGCCTGTGTGTGGGAGCGACCGGGTCCGGAAAGTCGGAGCTCCTGCGGACGCTGGTCCTGGGCCTTGCGGTCACCCACTCCTCGGAGACGCTCAACTTCGTGCTCGCCGACTTCAAGGGTGGCGCCACCTTCGCGGGCATGTCACAGATGCCGCACGTGGCCGCCGTGATCACCAACCTGTCGGACGATCTCACCCTGGTCGACCGCATGGGTGACGCGATCCGCGGGGAGCTGCAGCGCCGCCAGGAACTGCTGCGTTCGGCCGGTAACTACGCCAACATCCACGACTACGAGAAGGCACGGGCGGCCGGCGCCGCGTTGGAGCCGCTTGCCTCGCTCGTCCTCGTGATCGACGAGTTCAGCGAACTCCTCACCGCCAAGCCCGACTTCATCGACATGTTCATCCAGATCGGACGCATCGGGCGTTCCCTGGGAGTCCATCTGCTGCTCGCCTCGCAGCGTCTGGAAGAGGGGCGGCTGCGGGGCCTGGACACCTATCTGTCGTACCGCATCGGTCTGCGGACGTTCTCCGCCGCCGAGTCCCGGGCGGCGCTGGGCGTACCGGACGCCTATCACCTGCCGTCCGTGCCCGGCTCGGGGTACCTGAAGTTCGGCACAGACGAGATGGTGCGCTTCAAGGCGGCCTACGTGTCGGGAACGTATCGCGCGGGCGGTCCGGACAGCGGTCAGAGCCGGATGTCCATCGAGTACCGGCCCGCCTTGTTCACGGCGGCGCCGGTACCCGCGGTCCACGCGGTGCCGGACCCGGCGCAGGCCCAGACGTCCGGACAGCGACCGGACGACGACGCACTGGCGGATACGGTGCTGGACGTCATCGTGCAGCGGCTGGAGGGCCAAGGCATGCCCGCCCACCAGGTGTGGCTGCCTCCGCTGGATCAGGCGCCGGCATTGGACCAGTTGCTGCCGGCCCTGTCGGTCTCCGCGGAGCGTGGTGTGCAGGCCTCGGAGTACACACGCCTCGGTGGCCTGACGGTTCCACTGGGGCTGGTCGACAAGCCCTTCGAACAGAAACGGGAACTGCTGTACCAGGACTTCTCGGCCGCAGCCGGTCACATGATGGTGGTGGGCGGTCCGCAATCCGGCAAATCGACACTGCTGCGCACCCTCGTCGCGTCCTTCGCCCTCACCCATACGCCACACGAAGTGCAGTTCTACTGCCTGGACTTCGGCGGCGGCGGTCTCACGGCCGTCGCTGACCTTCCCCATGTGGGCGGTGTGGCGTCGCGGCTGGATCCCGAACGCGTCCGGCGCACGGTCGCGGAGGTCGCAGGCATCCTCAACCGACGTGAGCAGTTCTTCCGCAGCAACGGAATCGACTCCATCGCCACCTACCGCCGCCGTCGCGCGGCGGGCGAGTTGCCCGGGGAAGCCTGGGGAGATGTGTTCCTGGTCATCGACGGCTGGGGCAACTTCCGCACCGACTACGAGGGCTTGGACTCAGTCGTCAACGACATCGCGGGCCGTGGTCTGGGCTACGGCATCCATGTCGTGCTGTCCGCGTCGCGGTACATGGAGGTGCGGGCGGCGCTCAAGGACCAGATCCTCGGCCGTCTGGAACTGCGGCTCGGTGACGCCATGGATTCCGAATTCGACCGCAAGGTCGCCGCGAACGTCCCGGCGGGGGTGCCCGGCCGCGGTCAGGTACCCGACAAGCTCCACTTCATGACGGCGTTGCCGCGTATCGACGCCTCCTCGGCGGCCGATGACCTCTCGGACGCCACGGCTCAGCTCGTCGATGCCGTGAAGGGCAACTGGCACGGCCCGGCGGCGCCGACCGTGCGGCTCCTCCCGCGGAAGCTGCCGGCCGACCAGTTGCCCAAGGGCTTCGAGTTCCCGCAGCACGGCATCGCGATCGGCATCGACGAGTCGAACCTGGAACCCGTGTTCGTGGACTTCGACACGGACCCGTTCTTCCTGGTCTTCGGCGAGAGCGAGTCCGGCAAGACCAATCTGTTGCGGCTGATCGCGAAACAGATCGCGGAGCGCTACACCCCGGCCGAGGCCCGCATCGTGGTCGGCGACTACCGGCGCACGATGCTGGAGGCCGTCTCCGAGGAACACCTGCTGGAGTACGCGCCCATGGCCTCGGCCATGCAGGTCCATATGGACGCGATCCGACAGTTCATGGAGATGCGCGCCCCGAAACCCGACATCACTCCGCAGCAGCTTCGCGATCGCAGTTGGTGGAGCGGCCCGCAACTGTTCGTCATCGTCGACGACTACGAACTGGTCGCCACCAACTCCGGCAACCCACTGTCGCAGTTGGTGGAGAACCTGCCGTTCGCGCGTGACGTGGGTGTCAAGTTCATCATCGCCCGCAGCGCCGCCGGGGCCTCCCGTGCCATGTACGAGTCGTTCATGCAGCGAGTGAAGGAGCTCGGCGCCCAGGGCGTGGTCCTGTCCGGCGATCCGACCGAGGGGGACATCCTCGGTAACGTCCGAGCCCGTCCCATGCCGCCCGGCCGCGGTGTCTTCGTCTCGCGCAAGCGAGGGACGCCCCTTATCCAGGTGGGCTTGCTTCCGCAACGCCACTAAGGTGATGGATCTGGTCGTGAAGAGACCGCTTCGACGGGGACAACGGGAGGACGACCGAGGTGACTGCGAACGGGGGCAACGTTGCGGGCGACGGCGTACCGGACACGGGGAAGGCGTTCGACACGCTGGCCGGCGTGAACCCGCAGATGGCGCTGAACATCCAGCACAGCTCACTGACGAGCTTCAAGAAGCGCGTCGACGAGTTGCTCATCGAACTCGACAGGTCGGAAGCGGCGCCCGGCAAGGTGGGTCAGGACCGTCTGCCGCGCGTCGAATTGGGCTCGTCCGACTTCAAGGAAGCCCAGTTCCTCTACGACTCGTACACCATCGTCCACGACGAGTTGGAGAACCTTTCCAAGGCCCTCGGCGCCCAGATCGAAGCCATGGGACTGGCGGTGCACGCGTCACGAGTGGGCTACGAGAACCTCGACGCGGACCTTCGAGCGCGGATGAAGCAGATCAACGCCGAGGCGGAGAAGTACTACGTCGTCGACCGCGATCCGTACGCCCAACCGCAGCGCACGTCGACGGCACCCACGCCCGCCCAGAACAGCGAGGAGGGGCTGTAATGGCTGACGCGGCCAAGCGGCCCGAGCCGAAGCTCGCTCGCACCGACTTCGAGTCGATGACCCATGAGCAGCTCGTGGCGATTCTGGCGTCCGCGAGTTCGGAAGGCGCCTCGCACCTCGCCGGCAAGCTAACGAAGGCGGCCGCGACCATCACCAGCATCGGCGACGACCTCATGACCCACGTCAAGGGTCTCGAGTGGCAGGGTGAGGACGGGGACACCTTCCGCGAGTGGGGCGGTCAGACCAGCAGCTCGGCCCTGCGCCTCGGCCAGTACGCCGAAGCCGCGGGGCGGTGGATGGAGACCGTGTCGCAGGCGGTCGCCGAAGCCAAGGCCGCCATGCCCGCCCGCTCGGAGACCACCCAGGCCCAGGCCGACCTCGCGGCAGCCAACTCGACGATCTCCGCGTCCAAGGAACCCGGGGCGCGCAACGACCCCGAGGCGCGAAAGCTCGCGCAAACGGCGGAGTCCCAGGCTGCGGCGGCCCAACAGCGAATCGAGGCCGCTCGGGCTGAGGCTGTCCAGCAGATGCGCAAGCTGGCTCAGACGTACGAATACTCGGCACAGCAGGTGAACAGCGTGACGCCGCCCACGTTCTCACCACCGTCGGCGCACATGGACAGCAAGCAGTGGCACAGCGATAACGAGTACGTAGCCGTCGGGGCCACGGGCGCTTCGGGCGCTGCTGCCGGCTCGTCCTATTCGGCCAGTGGTAGCAGCGGTGGAACACATGCCGCCCCCGTTCAACCGGTCTCCCCCGCAACTGGCAGCCACGTGACACCCGTTGCGGGGAGCGAACACATCGATCGGTCCCGGCCCGCGGCCGTGGAAATCAACAGCACGGGGATCCTGCCGGACGTATCGCGCCCGGTCACCACTGCGCTCCCGGGCCCGCAGCCCGGTGTCCCTCGTCCCGACGCGTCCACGCTTCAGCCAGGTGTCGTCCCGCCCGCCTACACCGGACAGGTCACGGGCGTCCCTCCGCGTGCTCCCTCCACCCCGCGTCCTCCTGCCGGCCTGGGGCAGAGCACTACGAGCGGAGGCACGGCCCGGATGTCGCGCGAGACCGGCATCATGGGGGGCCGCCCGATCTCTCCGACTTCCGGTCGGCCGGGCAGCATTCCCCGCGGGACCGTCATCGGTGACAGCGGGTCGCCCGGCCGCGCACCCATGGGACGCGGCTTCGCCCCAGGCACGCCGGGCAGCGCGGGTGCAGGACAGAGCGGAGTGACCGGTGGCCGCCGTCTCGCCTCGGAGACCGGTCGTGTCGTGGGCGGCCGCCCAGCCCAGCCGGGACGCTTGCCACGTCCTTTCACCCAAGGCGGGTCAGGCCTGGTACGACCGGCCGGTGCCGCCGATGCCACGCATGGCGCGACAACTGGTCGACCCACCGGAACCCACCCCGCCCGCTCGTCCACCGCCCGACGGGACGAGCGAGACACCCGGCGCCCGGACTACCTCACCGAAGAGGAAGAGACCTGGACGCCCAACAACCGGCGTAACGTCCCGCCAGTCGTCGGCTGAACCCGGCGCCCGTCCCTCCTGGAAGGCATATGCGTACCAGCAGCCTGCGAACCTTCAGGCACATCTCGGCGATGTCGACCGCTCTCGGCCTTCTGCTGGTGGGCTTGTCCGCTCCTGCTGCCCACGCCGAGTCGGTTCGCTCGCGTCAGTGGCACCTCGATGCCATGCACGCCGAGGAGATGTGGAAGGTAAGCACCGGGCGCGGGATCACGGTCGCGGTCATCGATACCGGAGTGGATGACTCCCTCGCCGACCTCGAAGGCCAGGTGCTGGCGGGCAAGGACTACTCCGACCTGAGCGGCGATGAGCACACCGACCCTGACGGACACGGCACCGGGATCGCCGCGCTCATCGCCGCCACAGGGAAGCGAGGATCCCTCAACGGCTCGTACGGCCTTGCGCCGGGGGCCAAGATCCTTCCCATCCGGCTGGAGCCCAGCGGCAACCTGTTCGGCAACTCGCAGTCGACGGCGGCCTATGCGGCGGAGATGAGTTCCGCGATCCGTTTCGCAGCGGACTCCGAGGCCCAGATCATCAACATCTCCGGAGGCACCTTCAAGGAGGAGGCCGACACCCCGGCCCTCGCCTCCGCCGTCAGATACGCCCTCGGCAAGGGAAAGCTGATCTTCGCGGCTGCCGGGAACGAAGGCGACAGAGCGAACCGGCCGGGCTATCCCGCGTCGGTGCCCGGGGTGGTCGCGGTGGGCTCGATCAACGAGAAGGTGAGGCGAAGCGCCTTCTCGGAGCATGGCCCCGAGATCGACGTCACCGCGCCCGGTGAAGACATGTATCACGCGTGTCCCGGTGGGACCGGAGTGTGCAAGTCCAGTGGTACCAGTGACGCCACGGCCATCGCCTCGGCATCCGCGGCCCTGGTCTGGTCCAAGCACCCGACCTGGACGAACAACCAGGTCCTCCGCGTGCTGCTCAACACCATGAAGGGGAACGAGCAGAGCAGGACGCGCAACGATGACTTCGGCTACGGCATCGTCCGGCCTCGAGTCGCCTTGCAGAACCCGGGCGATCCCGGTCCGGCGGATGAGTACCCCCTGCCGGATCTGGCCGCGGCGTCCTCTTCCTCTCCGTCCGCCAAGGCGTCATCGCCTGCGGGTGACGACGGCGAGGCTGATCGGAAGGCAGCGACGCGGGCGCCCGCTTCAGCAGCGGACGACACCCCTGTGCCGCTGTGGACTTCACTCGGTATCGCGGCGGTTGTGCTCCTCGGGGCCGCTTCGGCCATCTTCGCCGTCCGTACCAGGCGCCGACGCGCCACACAGCAGCCGACAGGTGCACCGTACCCACCCATGTACGCGCCCCAGGGCTCCCCGCAGCAGTCTCCGCCCTTCGGTCCGCCCCAGGGCGATGTCACTGGCACATCCTCCGAGGGGACTCCTGGTCCGGGCCGGCACGCCTGAACCGGTGAGCACATCGATCAGATCAGTCGTCCGATGACGGCGAGAAGGGACCAATGTGTCGTTCGACGAGATGTGGGGCCAAGCCCGGAGTAGTGCCGCGGCTCGTCAGCACAGCAGCATGCGGCTCAATCAGTTGCCCGCCGACGGAGGCGGGGGAGTCGCCGGCCAGGACTACGCCGTGACGTCTTCCGAGCTCAAGGCCGTCGGGAATGACGCCCAAGAGCTCTTCCACCACCTCGAGACGGACGCCTTCCACGCCGGTGCCCAGACCGACACCGCGGCCAACCAGCTCAACGAGGACGGCTTCGCCACGGGTTCGGCCCTGTGGACGGCCTGGGACACCTGGCGCTCTCAGGCAGAGGCACTGCTCAGCGCCTGCGCGCACATCCACAACCACCTCGAGGACACGGTCGTCACGCACACCAAGCACGAAGAGCTTCTTGCCACCAACCACACCCTCAAGCAGCTCACGCAGCACTTCAAGTGAGGCAATGACCATGGTGACCTTTGATCAGCTGTACCACGCACGCCTGGGCAGCCTCCAGAATTCCGTCGATGACTGGACCGAGACCATCACGAAACTGACGACGCTCGAGACGAGCGCGCAGGACGGCATGCTCAAGAAGGCCGAGAAAGCCGACTGGGCGGGTGAGAACGCCGGGGTGACACTTCCATTCGTGAAGAAGACCGCCAAGGAGTTCACAGACGCCGTCAAAGAGGCGACGAGTATCCGAAACATTTTGCGGGATGCACTGGCCGAGTTCAAATTTGCGAAAGCGGCCCTTACTAAGGTAGTCGAAGATGCACCCGGCAAGGGAATCAGGATTGACTCGAACGGAGCAGTCAGCTATCTGGTGCACCCCGATCGCCGGAGCAAGGACTACGACGGCCCGGAGCCCCAGGCAGCCGATTTCGAGAAGGTCCGTGCTGATATTTTGGCTTGTCTGGACAGGGCTAATGACGCGGACGACATAGCCGCCCGTGCACTGGGTACGCTCGTCGGCACCGACAAGAACAACTTCTCCGGCACCGAGTACGGCTCTCTCGAGCAGGCCGGAAGAGCCCAGGACGCCGAGGACGCCAAGGCAGCGGCGCAGATCGTGGCGAAGGGGGATGATGCCACTGTTCAGGAGATCGATCGCCTGAACAAGTACCTTCAGGACAATGACGGCGACCCGTATTTCGCCGAACGTTTTGCTTTGGAAGTGGGAGTCAAGGGGAACTTCGACTACTGGATGGACCTCGGCGATCCCAGTGATGGATCACGCCTGGCCATCGACAATCCAGAGCGCATGAAGGAGCTTCAGAAGAACTGGAGCATGACGTTGGCCACCGCCACACATTCCACCAGCCCCGCCATGGAGCAATGGAAGGCCGATGTCATCAAGTCCGGCACCACTGTGATTCAGAGTCACGGAACTTCAGCCTATGGTTTCCAGGTCATGAGCAGCCTCATGCGATACGGAAATTACGACACGAAGTTCCTCCACGACTACGGCGATGCCGTGGTTGTGGGCGAGAACAAGCTGACTCGCGACGGAGCCATCAAACCCAATCAGGCATGGGCAGTCGGCATGGGCGCCCCGCCACACCTGAGCTGGGACGGCAAAGGTCTTGGCAAGGACCCGATGTCGGGCTTCATGGAGGCACTCGGTCACAACGCGCGAGCTTCGACCGATTTTTTCAACAGTAAAATCGACCTGACGCCAGAGAATCACAACGACAACAAGACGGTCGATGCCTTCAAGTATTTCACGAAGGACCGCCAGTGGCCTGAGGACATTCACGATGGAGGTACCGACAGCAACTATGGGTACGAAAGTCTCGGGCATGCCCTGGAATCGGCCGCCACTGGCCATGCCTACGACGACCCGTCGCCTCAGCTCTCTCGCAACGACGACACCGCAAAGGTCATGGAGAAGGTGGTGGAGACGTATAGCGACCCTGCATTGTTGAAAAAACAGGAAGCCTTGTCCGGCAGCCTCGGGCGCATGGCGGCGGGCTACGTGGACGACATCAACTGGGCGCTCAATGAGAACGCGCCTGACAGTATGTTCGCCCCGAGGGCGGGAGAGCACGGTCATGTCGAGATCGGCATGGATGGCGCCCGGAAGTTCCTGAGTTCCCTTGGCCAGCACCCAGACGCCTACACCGAGGTTGCATACGCCGAGAGGCTCTACACGACCAGCGCGATGGAGGCACAGGTCGATACCAACGGTAATATTCACGAACCTCGTGTGCGAGAGGCGCTGCGTACCGGTGCCGAGGTTCAAGGAATGCTTGATCAGGCACGGGCGGACCAGGTTAAGGCAGAAGGCCTAAAGCGCGACGAGGAGTATAACAAGGCACTTGAAGAGCGTTCAGGCTGGGTGCAATTCGGAGCTGGCGTGGGCATCGCCGCTGGTGCTGCGTTCCTGCCTCCGGTGGCCGCAGCAGGCGTGGCAGGAACACTCATTCCACTCGCTACAGACCAGGGCACGGCACTCATCGGTAAGCTCGTCGGTGACGGCATCGGGGACTGGGCCCAGTCCGACCAAAAGGACAGCGGCGACGACATCCAGAAACAGCGGGCCAAGATTTTCCAGGTTGGCGAGTTCAACGCCGGATATCCTTTGAAGCATTTCCTGGCGGAGCATAATATCACCGCCGATGAGAGCAACTTCGCCCAGTCGCTGGAGACAGATCTGAACGCCGGCTACGGCAAGGGAACTGATCGGGAACAGCAGCAGGGCGTCACCCCGCAGACGTGAAGCAAGTGAGGGCCTGACAGATGGTTATCCGTGGACGTGCGGCCTCGCTGGCGCTGAGCCTGCTCCTGTGCGCAGGAGTGACCGCATGCCAGTCTTCCGACGACAACACCCAGGCGGCGCCCTCCACCGAAACAGTGGACGGCAACTGCGCCGGAGCTCTCGACGAGAATGCCGTCGCTGCTGCGGCAGCCCTGATCGACGCGACAAGGGTGCGCACGTCGACGGCTTCCGGCGGAATGACGGGCGCGGCCAAAGCGCTGGTGTCCGAGTATCGGAAGAATGGTATTTCCGAAGGCAGCAAAATCGGAGTCTGCTGGATCTACCGATCCAGTAAGGACCTGAGCGACATCACTGTTTCTTTCTCTTTCGCGACGCAAATTCCGGACGCCAAGAAAACAGCTTCGGTCTTCACTCCGTACAAAATGGGTGCACTTGCATTGGCCGGGAACCAGTCCGCGGCCCTCTACATGAGGTGCACAAGCAGCGAGTTCGATCCGGACGGCAGCAAAGAATCATTCCTCATCAGAGGCGAGACACGGAATCGATACGAGCCGGACGGCAACGATGTTGCCGTTCAGAAGCGGAATCTTACCGTCGCACATTCCGTAAGTTTTGCTATGGCCAAGGCGCTGCGGTGCGAGAACAACGCTGGCCTTTCAGGAGCATTCGAAATGCCAAGCAAGGCATGAAGGGCCGAGGGGGAGGTGGCGATCTTTCGCCACCTCCCCCTCGGCATCTCACGCTGCTGCAGCCGGACGCGTCAGCCCATCAGCATGCGGAATCGCGCCGCGTTGCCCTTGTCCATGTCGCTGTAGCCGACGACCGAGTCGTCGAGGAGCCGGGCGATGCGGGCCAGCTTCTGGCACATCTGGTCCATCTCGCTGCTGCTGCTGCGCTGGATCTCGGTGTAGGCGGTCTTCGCCTCGCCCTCCCAGGTCTCGGCCACTGCCTTGACGCGGCGCATGAGGGTTTCGAGCTGCTCGGAGAGGTTCTTCGCCGTCGCGCGGACGTCGTTGGCGGCCTGCGTGACGGTGTCGTAGTTGACGGCTGTGCGATCGGCGTTGTTGACACTCATGATGCGTTCTTCCCCTTGGTGGAATGCGGCGCTGGGCTCAGGCGAGATCCGTGATGCGGCTGGTGACCTGGTAGGAGTTGTCCACCTTGCGAATGTCGGCGATGCGTTCCTGCTCCTGGTCGGTGAAGCCGCCGACGCTCGCACGCATCGCCTCCTCCAGGTCGACGAGGTCGTCCTGGAGCTTCTTGAGGTTCTGGTTCACTCCCTGCTGGACCGTGTCGAACTCCTTGCCCGCCGCGCCCTGCCACCCGGCCTGGATCATGTCCACCACGCGGTTGAGTGAGGCGACCCGGTCGCTCACCTCGTGGTGAAACGAACGGATGTCGTTGGCGAGCCCTGTCAGGGACTCCGCACTGAGGTCAATACTCATATTCCTCTTGCCCTCCTGTTGAGGCTGTGGTGACCTTCACCACCGCGACGGGTCCGCCTGGTTGATGTCCAAGCTCTCCTGGCGGGCAAGTTCTGCTCCGACTCCTCGCGCTAGGCGCAGTCGCAGCGTCGCGCCGCCCCCGTGCCGTATCACTCACGTGACACCGGAAGCCACTCTAGTCACTTGGCATGACGCTTCCAACTGCAAAGCCGGACAAGCGCATTGTGCAAGTACCGAGTCGGGCCCTACCCGGGGCAGTACTGTGACCAAGGAACGTTCGTACGTCGTGAAAGGACCGCCCGACGATGGCTGAAGCGCCGGAGGAACTCAAGGCACGCAAGGAGAGGGAGCGCGATGAGTTGTACGCGCTCGACATCTCGGGCGTCGAGTGGCACTGCGCGCCGGGGACCGAGGAGCACGAGGAGCGGGTGGAGATCGCCTATCTGCCCGGCGGAGCGGTGGCCATGAGGTCGTCCCTCGACCCGGACACCGTACTGCGGTACACGGAGGCCGAGTGGCGGGCCTTCGTCCTGGGTGCCAGGGACGGGGAGTTCGACCTTGAGCCGGCGGAACACAACGGGGGCCTGGCCGCCGCCGAGTGAGCTTGGCCAGTTGGGGGGCGAGCCCGTGGCGCCCCCCTTCAGGCTCGTCGGCGTCAGTGCTTCAGCCCCTCGGTTCCGTAAGCCAGCAGCATCAGCACTGGGTCCTTCGACTTCTCGTCGTCCAGCACGAGTTCTCGTCTCGAGAAGACGACCCTGCCATGTTCCACGACGATGTCCGACTGCAGAGGATCACCCAGCTTCGCCCCGTCATCCTCCGGGAGGAGGAGGAAGAGCAGCGGGGTCTCCTTGTCCGTCTGTGGGTTCCAGGCCACCACCGCCGCGAAATCAGTGCCTACGCCGGCGCTCTGCCTGAAGATCAACAGATCGTCGCCACTCATCCGCAAGGGATGGACCCCCCTGAACGGACGGCCCTCGAACTTCCCCGCCGAGTGGCCCGTCTTGAGGTCAAAGGCCACGATCCAGTTCCGAGGTTGGTCGATGGACGTGTTCTCCTTGCTCGTGACGAACACGTGGTCGCGGCCGACGACCACTCCGTCGCAGACCTCCACCACCCCGAAGAGCGGGTCCACGTAGGACCGCGTGTCGCAGTCGGCCTCATAGCCGTCCAAGGAGATGGTGGCCATGTGCCTGCCCTTGTCGTCAAGGGAGATCAAATCCGTGACCATGGTGTCCCCGGCGGCGACGGCGATCACCGGTGGGTCGGACGAGGGCAGGTAGGCGGTGGAGACGCCGTCGGCGATCCGGTACGTCCACCGCTCCTTTCCGGTACGCGGATCAAGTCTCTGTACCTGGAAGGTCCGGTTGGGCGCCGCACCGCAACTGAGCAGCGCCAGCAGTGCCCTGCCACCGGCGAAGCCGCGGTCCTCACATTTGGAGGTGGTGGTGCTGTTCCAGAGTTGCCCGCCGCTCTTCATGTCGTACGCCACCGAGCCATGGCCCCATGCCACCGCAACCACCCCTTTGGTCAGGGTGAGGTTGGTGTTGGTCGCATAGGCGAACTCGGCCGCAGGCATCGTCTTCTGCCACAGTTTCTTGCCGGTGTTCAACTCGAAGAACACCACTTCGTCGCAGACACCCTTGTCGTTCGGGGTCCCGTTCTTCCTCTTGTGGGGTTGGACGGCGACGGCGGTACGGCCGTCCACGGTGACATGGCGGCTGACGGCACAGATATGGCCATCGAGATCGAGTCTCCAGGCCGGCTTGTCCTTCCAGTCGAAGCGATAGCCTTCGATCCGGTTGGCAACGCCCTTCGCCACGATCTTGTCGGTGACCCAGGTACCAGGCGCGTAGCGGGGACGGTCCTGGCTGGCTTTGGTCAGGCCTTCCTCATCCCGCTCGGTGACGAGCACGCCCTCTGGTGAGACCGGGGGCCTCTCGACCGTCTCCCTGATGTCGTCCGCCGCCGCTCGGGCCGCCGCAGGGCTCCCGTGGCCCTTCGCCTGCCCGCTCGCCCCGTCCCACAAGAACCAGCCGCCCACACACACCAGGGCGAGGGCGGTACCTCCGGCCACCGCGGCCAGGCGGCGGCGGTGGCTCCTGCGCTTCTTGTCCGAGGCCAGCGCGGACTCGGTGTAGACCGATGGCGGTGGGCCGAAGCTCACGGCTGCAGATCCTTTCGATTGCGGCGCAGATCACGGGCGACGACCGTGATGCCGGTGATGATCACTACCACCACCAGGGCGATGCCCAGGCCGTAGGTGGCATAACGCTCATCGCGTTCCTGGGCTGTCTCAGCGAGCGAGAAGGGGGCCACGTCAGGCGCTGCCGCCCGTGCCGGGCCGGGATCGGGAACCGGTACGGACGGAGGGTCGTCGATGTCCGACTCCTGTACGGCACGAACCGGGTCGACGACACCCCAGCCGACATAATTGTCGTGGCCGTTGATCGAGCGTTCCGCAGTCTGTTCGATCTGGGTGACGATCTGGGCGGTGCTCCAGTCGGGGTGCTTCTCCTTCAGCAGGGCAGCGACGCCGGCCACGAACGGCGCGGAGAAGCTGGTGCCGTTGTCCGTGCACTGGCCCCCTCCCGGGACCGTCGAGACGATGTCCACACCGGGGGCGGCGACCCCGACGAAGGAGCCTGCCTGCGAGAAGCCGGCCCGTTCGTTGTTGCGGTCGGAGGAGGCGACTGCGAGCACACCGGGGAAGGCCGCCGGGTAGGTCTTCTTGGTCTTGCCGTCGAGGCCGTCATTGCCCGCGGAGGCGACCACGACGACTTTGGCGGCGATGGCCTTGCGTACCGCTTCGGCCAGAGCGGAGGTGGCCGACAGAGGTTTCGTGGTGTCCTGGGAAATGTTGATGACATCGGCGCCCTTGCTCACCGCGTAGGTGATGGCGTCGGCCATCGTGTCGGAGTCCCCGCTGTTGTCGGCGTCGTTCTGGCGGATCGGAATGATCGTGGCATTCGGAGCCAGTCCTACGAAACCGGTATCGCTGTGTTGCCGGGCCGCGATGATGCCGGCGACCTTCGTGCCGTGTCCCACCTCGTCGTTGGTGGGATCGCCGCCCTTGCCCTTGGTGAGGTAGTCGCGGCCGGCCGCCTTGTCGACCGCGGCGGCCAGTTGCGGGTTCTTGTCATCCACACCTGTGTCGATGACCGCCACCCTGACGCCCTTGCCCCTGTTGGTGCCCTGCCACAGCTGGTCCAGCAGGACGCGCTGCAACGACCAGGGGCGCCCTTTGATCTGAGGGGCGGGAAAGGTGCACGCGCCGCTGCCGTCCAGCTCCGCGGACGCCCGTGGTCCGGGCGCCGGAGCGGGCGCGGACGGCCAGGCACCGAGCGCTGTCACAAGAGCGGCCGTTACCAGCAGGGTTGTCCTAGTCGGCGACACCGTTGGGTGCTCCTGTCCTCGTCCGTGAGTGTCTCGGTCCGGCAGGGTCACGAACCCTGAGGCTGGCGTGCGCTGTTGGTGTCGAGGCGCGGGCCCCTGGCCAGGAACTCCGACCAGACGAGCGGCACCTTGACCGGCCGCACGTTCTGGTAGCCCAGCTTGACCTGGGCCTCACTGGGTTCAGGGCTGCCGTCGGAGGACTTCTCCCGGTCGCCCGTGCCGATGTCGGACTTGGCGCTGTCGCTGTCGCCGTTGGCCTGCACGGCGTACCGCAGCCCGGTGTCGGTGACGAGGAAGAGGGATCCCGCGGCCGTCTCCTTGCCCTGGAGCTGGGTGTACAGCAGTCCGGTGCCAGGCGTGACGTACGTGCCGGTGCCGTCGGCCGTGATCTCAACGGGGTAGTCGGTGCCGGCCCACGTGCTCAGAGTCGTCCGGTTGTCGTCCCCCACGGAGCGCAGCACGCTGCACACGGTGTCGCGGCCGGAGCCGGGAGCCGCGGAGTTCACCTGGCGGGCACGGTGCTGCGGCCAGTCGGCGGGTTGACCCTCGAAAGGCTCGGGATCTGCCGTGAAGTCCTGCAAGCCCACAGCGCGGGCCTGCCCGTTCATGTTCAGCTGCGCCGTCTGCGGCGAGCTGATCAGGAGCCAGGCGGTGAATTCGCTGACCGGCCGCACCGAGCCGGGCAGCACGACGTAGTACTGCGTGCCCTCGCCGGTCTCGGTCTTCAGGACCATACCGACCTTGTTCTCCTCCGCCGAGAGGTTGCCGGGGACCCTCGCGGGGGATCCGACGCCGGCGGGGAGCCGGGGGAAGCGGAGGGGTGCGCCCTGGTGGAGGGTGGCCAGCCACTCCTTGGTGACCGACTGGGGCTGCTGAGAGCCCACGAGGGCGACGGTGAGCGCGTCCGAAGTGGTGCCGGTGACGGCGTACGAGGTGCCCTGGGAGTCGACGAGATACCGCTCGCCCGTGCGGGTCTTGACGTAGAGCACATCACCGCCGGAGAGCCGCCGGGAGCCCTCCGTACGCTTCTCGTCGCGGTCGGCGAGGACGAATGTGGCCTCTTGGACGGTGCCGCCCTTGCCGCCCGGCTGTTCACAGACGGCCCAGCGTTTGGCCTTTCCCGCCTCCCCCGGAGACGGCAGGCGGTCGGGGGCGTAGGGAATGCCCAGGATGGGGCCGCGCGGAGGACGGCCTGAGTCCAGGATGTCGTCACTGACTTGGATGACCTTGTACGAGGCGTCGTTCATCAGCAAGCGTGCCGAAGCCAGGTTCAGCACCGGATGCAGTCGGGTGTTCTTCCCGGTCTTGAGAACGACGTAGCGCGTCGTCGACTGCTTGCCCACGATGACGCGGGTGCCGGGTGTGTCCCAGCCCGTCGGCGCGGTCGGCTGGAACATGCCCCAGGCTCCGAAGACGGCGAGAGCCAGGGCGCCCGCGATCAGACTCGGTACCACCGCGCGCAGTGGTTTCGGGGCGCCTTCCTCCGATCCCGAGGGCGAGGGCTGCAGAAAGGCCGCCAAGGTACGTCGCTTCGCGAACGTGTAGGCGTTGAGCTCGTCCCGCCGTGATGCCATGACTGTCTGTCTCTCCCCGTGCCGTGCCGGGGGTCGCAGTCCCCCGCCCGTCATTGTCAGACCGGGCCCCTACTATGCCTGTTGACGAGTGGTGCAAGTGGGGCGGGGTAGGGTGCTGTGCGCATCCGGGCCATCGCCCGACGAGGTTTTTCAGGTGAGTACGGGGGGTTTGCAGTGATGGCTTCCGCAAGCCGGGCGCGGTCGCGGGGGCGGACGGCCGCGGTGTCGTCGCCGACCACCGTGACTCCCGCTGCCAGGCCCGCTGTCACGCTTCGACTCGAGGCCCGGTCGGGCCGATCCGGAGCGGTGCGTCTGCAGCAACTGCTCCTGGTGGAGATCACTGCGGCGTTGTTGCTGACCGCTTGGGTCATCGCCCCCTGGGCCCTGGTTCCCGCGGGCATGGTCGGCGCCGGACTGTTGGGCGTCGCCTTCGCCAGGCGCCGGGGCCGCACCTTGCCCGAATGGCTGGCTACCGCAAGGGGCTTGAAGGCGCGCCGGAAAGCCGCCGCGAGGCTGACACTGCCACCGGGGACGGAACCTGGACTGGCTCCCGCAGTGGAATGCGACCCGAGCCTGCGGACCTATGCGTACGGCGGTCACGATCGCAAGCCGGTCGGGATCGTCGGGGACGGTACGTTCGTCACCGCGGTACTCCAAGTGGAGGCGGACTCAACGGCGATGCGGGCGGAACGCGGCCGGCATCCCCTGCCGCTGGGTCTGGTGCGCGACGCCTTGGACGTGGACGGGATTCGCCTGGAGTCGGCTCAGGTCGTACTGCACACTCAGCCGGCGCCCGCCCTGCACCTGCCTCCGCAGTCCGTTGCGGTTTCCAACTACCTGCCGCTCCAGGAGCAGACCGGCGCCCCGGCGGTGCGCATCACATGGATCGCCTTGAAGCTCGACCCCGAACGGTGCGCCGAGGCGGTGGCGGCCCGCGGGGGCGGTCTCGTGGGGGCCCAGAAGTGTGTCATCCGTGTGGCGGACCATCTCCGGAGCCGGTTGACGGGCGCCGGATTCCGCGTGACCGTCCTGGACGAGGAGGAGCTGACCACCGCTCTCGCCACCTCGGCGTGTGCCAATCCTCTGGTGACGGCGGAGGCCGGCCGAGCAGGGACTCTTGAGCGACGCACCGAGGAGTCCAGCCGGAGTTGGCGCTGCGACAACCGCCGGCACACTACGTACTGGGTGCGGCGATGGCCGCCGGTGGGCGGGGGTCCCGGTCCGTCCTTGCCGCAGTTCATCGCCCTGCTCACCGCGATACCCGCCCTCGCCACAACCTTCAGTCTCACCCTCGGGCGCGGGGACCGGCAGGAACTGTCGCTGGCGGGCCACGTCCGGGTCACGGGTCGTAGCGACGACGAACTCGTGGCAGCACGGCGTGCGCTGCAGGACGCTGCCCGGCACGCGGGCGCGGGACTCACCCGGCTGGACCGGGAGCAGGTGCCCGGCGTACTGGCCACTCTGCCCCTTGGAGGTGCCTGGTGACATCGAGAGTGACGACCCCTGCCCGGACCACCACCACTCCGCAGCAGCCCGAGCCGGGCACCGGACACCGCAGGCGCGAGCCCGCCCCCAGCGTCGGTTTCGGGCTCATCGGCCCTCGGCACGCGCGGCACTCGGTCTCCGTGGAGCAGTTGGACTCGCTCGCTCTGCCCATCGGGGACGACGGGGTCGTCATCGGTGTGGATGCCGAGGGCCGGCCGGCGGTCATGGGACTCAACCGGCCCACCGCGTACGACGTTGTGCTGATCGGTGGTCTGTGGACCGCCCAGGTCATCGCTCTTCGGGCGGCGGCGACCGGAGCGCGGGTGGCTGTGGAGACGGGGCGGCCGCAGGCGTGGATGCAGATGGTGCATGCCATGGGGGGCGGGCAGAACGGGCTCGCGGTGCACGAGGTCGGCCGAGTGCCGCCGCAGGGAACGTCGGCGGGGACTCCTGTGCTGGTGATCCGTGACTGTGGGATGCGGCCGCCGCGCGGGCGGGTGGTCTCCGGGCCGTGGCAGTCGGTACTGACCCTGCTCCCCTACGTCAGTCCTGTGACCCCGCGGCTGGTGCGGCAGGCCCGACTGGTAGGTGTACAACGGATCTCTCCGGACGAAGCGGCGGGGCTGGGCCGTGCAATGGGGCTCTCGCGCGGCACGATGGCAGCGTTGCCCACGCTCGCCGACGGCTTCACGCTCTGGTGCGCGGATCGGGACCGGCAGTATGTGATGACCCAGCCGACTGATGTCGAGGTCGGCCTGTTGGGCATGCCGCGAAGAATCGACTGAGCCGGACATGTGGGGCGTTGCGGGACGTTCCCTCCCCGTGTGACCACTTGCCGAGTTCCTGGCTTTTTCGACAGGCGCTTCTGGGTGAGCAGTCGCAGAACGGGCAGGCGTCGGGAGGTGGACAGGCCTGCCCGGGTGAGCCGTCTGATGATTAGGCTGGGTCCGGGCGCGATGACGGAACCCGTGGACACGGTATCGGCGGCCCAAGGGGAAGACCCGGGGTGGCGGCGCCGTGCACTCCGTCCGGACCGCCCCGTTTTGGCACGACTTCGGACGACACGAACGACACATGGTCGCCCCGGCACGGCATGAGGGTGGTCGACCGCACCAGGAGGAATTGTGAGCAGCGATCGGGACGGGATCCGCGGGGGCTGGGCGACACCCGGCGATGACCAGCCCGACGCGGAGTCCGACATCGAGATGACGGGCGAGTTCACCATCGACTACGCGCCGCCCGCCTGGTACACGCAGAACACGTCCGGAGGTCCAGGAGGCGGCGCCCAGGAGGCTCCGGCCGACGAGGGAGCCGGCGCCGGCGAAGGAATGGCCGGTGGGAGCGCCGGTGGGATGACCGGGGGAATGACCGGTGGAGTGGCTCCGCCGAGGGGGCCTGAGGGCGCGGCTCCGCCCGCCTATGCCCCGTCGGCCGCGCCGGGGCCCGTTGCCCCTGGTCCCGTTCCTCCGGGGCCTGTTCCTCCGGCGCCCGGGATGCCCTTCGGTGGTCCGCCGGCCGCGCCCGCGCCGTTTGCCGCGCCTGGGGCGGCCGGTCACGGTCCTGCGGTACCCGATCCTGCCGTGCCCGCGCACGCTCCTGCACCCGCGGCGCCGTTGACTCCGCCCGGGCCGGCCGCCGGTCCGCCGGCCGGGGAGGGTGCCGCCGTGGGGATGCCCGGAGCATCCCCGGACGGTGCGTTCGAACTGCGGCCGCCACAGCCGCCGCAGGTGCCCGCCGCACCGGTGTCCGAGCCTGAGCAGGCTGCTGGGCTCGGGGACCTGGAGAGCGGGGCCACGATGAAGTTCTCGCCGGCCGCGTTGAAGAGGGAGTTCTCCGAGCAGCAGGTCTCGGGGGAGGCTTCCGGCGACGCGCTGGGCAAGGGCGGGGAAGGGTCCGGTTCCGGGCAGGCGGACGGCGACGAGGCCGTGGACAGCGGGGATGTCGAGGCCGCCGGTGCTCCTGGTGGGGCCGATGACGGCTTCCCCACGTTTCCCGTCTTCTCCGTGGAGGACGTGAAGGCCGCCGGTGGGGCTTCCGAGGGTGAGGAAGTTTCAGGGTCTGCGCAGGTCGCCGACGGTGACGGTGTGGGTGACGGCGCCGGTCGAGGTGCGACGGAGGGGGAGGAAGCCGAGGGACCCGGGGAGGCGCGAGGGATCTCGCACGTCGAGGAGGCCGCAGAGGCCGCGGAGGCCGGTGGGGTCGAGGAAGCCCGAGGAGGCGAGGAGAGCGGAGGAGGCGAGGAGATCGCGGGGGCCGAGGAGATCGCGAAGCCTTCGGCTGCTGTAGCGTCCGCGGCTGGTGACGCCGCTTCGGCGCCTTCCGGTTCGCCGACTTCGTCCCCTGACGGCCTGGGCGGCACCCAGTCTTCGGAGCCCTCCGACTCTCCCGAGCCGCAGGCACCCGAGCCCGCCGATGCCGGTGCCTCTGTCTCTGCCCCTGCTCCTTCTTCTGCCTCTCAGGAGGCCCCCGAAGCGGGCGGCGGTACGCCGAATCCTTGGGCTCCGCCGCCGGCTCCGCAGGGTGACGTACCGCCGCTGCCGCCGTCGTACCAGCCTGCCGCGCCCGCGCCCGCCGCCCAGTGGCCCGCGCAGCCGCAGGCCGGTGCCCCGGGCGCCGCGCAGGGCTCGGCGGCAGGCGCGCAGCCGCAGCCGCCCGTCCAGCCCGAGGTGCCGGGCCGGCCGCAGCCCCCCGTGCCCGCGCCGGCCGCCTGGGGAGCCCCGGGCGCACCGGGTGGGCCCGGGTCCCCTCAGCCCGGTCACCACGCTCAGCCCGGTTACGGCTTCCCGCAGCCCCCTGCCGCGCACCCGGGCGGCTCGGCGCAGCCCGCTACGCCCACTCCCCCGGCGCAGCCCGGTACACCCACTCCCCCGGTGCAGCCCGGCGGTTACGGCTTCCCCCAGCAGCCGCCCGCCCCAGGTGCCGCGCCCCAGGCGGGACCGGGTGGATACGGCTTCCCGCAGCCGGGTGCCCCCAACGCCGGTCAGCCGGGGCCCGACCCGGCCGCTCCGGCAGGCCACCCGCAGCCCCACCCCCAGCAGCACCAGCCGCACGCCCCCGTCGCGCCCAACGCCCAGCCGGGGTACGGAGCCCCGCAGCCCCCGGCGCCCAACCCCGGCGCCCCGGTGCCCCCGGGCGCGCCGAACCCTCCGGCCCAGCCCGGCGGCTACGGCTTCCCGCCAGGACAGCAGCCCGGCCAGCAGCCCCCGCACGCTCCCGTCGGTGGCGCCCACCCGAACCCTCCGGCCCAGCCCGGCGGTTACGGCTTCCCGCCGGGACAGCAGCCCGGCCAGCAGCCCCCGCAGGTTCCCACGGGAGACCCCAATACCCCTCCCCCGCCCGCCGGTTACGGCTTCCCGCCGGGACAGCCGCCCGGTCAGCAGTCGCCGCCCGGCCCCGCCGCCGGTGCCGTCGACCCCCGGGCCGGTGCCGCCTGGCCGCAGCCGGTCCAGCACGACCAGCGGCAGCCGGTCAACCCTGGGGCCGCGCCGCTCGGTTACACCGCGGCCGTGGAACTGTCCTCCGACCGGCTGCTGAACAACAAGAAGCAGAAGACCAAGAGCAGCCGGCCTGCCGCCGGCGGCGGACGGTTCAAGATCGGCGGGAAGAAGGAGGAGGCCGAGCGGCAGCGGAAGCTGGACCTGATCCGCACGCCGGTGCTGTCCTGCTACCGCATCGCCGTCATCAGCCTCAAGGGCGGCGTCGGCAAGACCACGACCACCACCGCCCTCGGCTCCACGCTCGCCACCGAGCGGCAGGACAAGATCCTCGCCATCGACGCCAACCCGGACGCCGGTACGCTCGGGCGACGCGTGCGCCGGGAGACCGGGGCCACCATCCGTGACCTCGTGCAGGCGATCCCCTACCTCAACTCCTACATGGACATCCGGCGGTTCACCTCCCAGGCCCCGTCCGGCCTGGAGATCATCGCCAACGACGTCGACCCGGCGGTGTCCACGACCTTCAACGACGAGGACTACCGGCGCGCCATCGACGTGCTGGGCAACCAGTACCCGATCATCCTCACCGACTCGGGCACCGGTCTCCTGTACAGCGCCATGCGCGGTGTGCTCGACCTCGCCGACCAGCTCATCATCATCTCCACGCCGTCCGTGGACGGCGCGAGCAGCGCCAGTACGACGCTGGACTGGCTGTCGGCGCACGGGTACGCCGATCTCGTGGCCCGCTCCCTCACCGTCATCTCGGGTGTCCGCGAGACCGGAAAGATGATCAAGGTCGAGGACATCGTGGCGCACTTCGAGACCCGATGCCGCGGGGTCGTGGTGGTCCCCTTCGACGAACATCTCGCCGCCGGCGCCGAGGTCGACCTCGACATGATGCGGCCCAAGGTGCGGGAGGCGTACTTCAACCTCGCGGCGATGGTCGCCGAGGACTTCGTACGTCACCAGCAGATGCACGGTTTGTGGACCAGCGACGGCAATCCGCCCCCGGTCGCCGCCCCGCCCATGCCGGGACAGCCCATGCCCGGCCAGCCGATGCCGGGACAGCCCGCCCCGGGACAGCCCATGCCCGGCCAGCCGATCCCGGGACAGCCCATGCATCCCGGTCAGGGATACCCGCAGCAGCCGGGCGGCTATCCGGCGGCGCCCCAGCCCGGTCAGCCGTACGGTCAGCCCCACCCACCGCAGCAGCCGGGCCACCCCGGCCACTCTGGCCCCCCGCACCCGTCGGCCCAGCCCACCCCCCAGCCCGGCTACCCCGCGGCACCCCAGCCGAGCCACCCCGGTCAGCCCGGGCACCCCAGCCACCCCGGCCAGCCTGACCACCCCGGTCAGCCCGGCCACCCCGAGCGGCAGGGTCACCCCGGCTACCCCCAGGGCGCTCCCGGCCAGGCTCCTCCCCCGCCGCCGCAGCAGCAGTAACCCGCGACGCGGCGGTACGCCGTGAACACGAACGAGGGCGGCCGGTGTCCGAAAGACACCGGCCGCCCTCGGCGTACCCACGCTCAGCGATGAGGCACTACGCCTCCGCCTCCGCGATCATCTCCTTGCACCGCCGCACGTCGTCGGCCATCTGCTCCAGCAGTGCCTCCAGCGACTCGAACTTCGCCTGGCCGCGCACGAACGCCAGGAAGTCGACGGCGACGTGAAGCCCGTACAGATCGAGCCCGATCCGGTCGATGGCGTACGCCTCCACCGTGCGCTCGGTGCCGTCGAACTGCGGGTTGGTGCCCACGGAGATCGCGGCCGGCATCGCCTCGCCACCCACGTGCAGCCAGCCGGCGTAGACGCCGTCGGCGGGGATCGCGGTGTGCGGGAGTGTCTCCACGTTGGCGGTGGGGAAGCCGAGTTCGCGGCCGCGCTGGGCGCCGCGCACCACCACGCCCTCCACGCGGTGCGGCCGGCCGAGGATCTCGGCGGCGCCGGTGACGTCGCCTTCGCCGACCAGACGCCGGGTCAGCGTGGAGGAGAAGGGCTGTCCGCCGCCCGCGTCCCCGGTGACGTACAGGTCGACGACCTCCACCTCGAAGTCGTACACCTTGCCCTGCTCGGTCAGGAACTCCACGTCACCCGCGGCCTTGTGGCCGAAGCGGAAGTTGGGGCCCTCGACGACCGCCTTGGCGTGCAACTTGTCGACCAGGACCTTCACCACGAAGTCGGCCGGCGACAGCTTCGAGAACTCGGTGGTGAACGGCAGGATCAGCACCGCGTCCACGCCGAGCTCGGCCATCAGCTCGGCCCTGCGGTGGTGCGGGGCCAGCAGCGGCGGGTGGCTGCCGGGGCGGACGACCTCGCTGGGGTGCGGGTCGAAGGTGACGACCACCGACGGCACGCCCAGCTGACGGGCGCGGTCCACCGCGTGCCGGAGGATCAGCTGGTGCCCGCGGTGGACGCCGTCGTACGAGCCGATGGTGACGACGCTGCGCCCCCAGTCCTGGGGGATGTCCTCCAAGCCACGCCAGCGCTGCACTGTGACCGCTCCTCGAACCCGTGTCCGTATCTGTCCTTGACCGCTTACGCAGGTACTAAGGGTGCCATGCCGGGCGCTCGCCGCCCGCATCGGCATCGGGGCTGTGACCCGGCGCACGTGTCGCGGGGGAACGCGCGGAATCCGCGGGCGCCCGGCGGGCGGCGTCACGCCGGCACCCGCACCCCGGCCTGATTCTCGATCATGCGGCGGGCGCTGGGGCCGACCACCGCCGCCCACTCCCCCGGCGCCTCGATGAGCCAGCCCGCCACCCGGGCCGCGAAGCCGGGCACATGACGGCCCAGATCGACCAGGCCGCGGTCGAACAGGGCGGCGCCCTCAGGGGTGCGGACCATCAGAAGCCCTACGCGGCGCACCAGTGCGCGTGCCTCCTCCCCCTCATACCGCTGGAGCGGGTACGGCGGGACCGCGTACGGCGCGACGGCGTGCAGCACGGCCGCCAGGACGGACGGCTCCCGTTCGTGAGCCAGCTGGAACTCGCGCAGCTCCTGGCGCAGCGGCCGGGACGCGGGAGCGCCGGGCGCGGCCAGCACGGCGGCCAGGGCGGCCCGTACCCGCTCGGGGCCGCCGGTCAGCACCACGGTGACCAGTGGCACCAGCACCGCTCGCGCGGCGGGCCCCTGGTCCAGCCGGCGGTCGACGTACGCGGCGACACCGGCGGCCGTGTCGGGCCGGTGCGCCAGCGCCTCCCGTACCAGCACCGCGACGCGGCCGGCCAGTGCGGGTGTGGTGACGTCGGCGAGTGCGCGCAGGGTCCGGCCGGTGTCCGCGCCGGGCCTGTTCAGCCGGGCGCGGAAGGCGTCCAGGACCGGCTCCGGGTGGGTGTCCAGCGCGGCGAGCAGTGAGTCCGGTTCCAGGCCGGGGTCCCCGGCGGCGAAGCGCTCCAGTGCCTGCGGGAGGTGGGCGGCGCGGGTTTCCGGATCGCGTACGAGGAGGGCGAGGGCGCCGCTGTGCAGCGTGACGTCGGCGGGGCGGGCGAGCAGGGCGAGCGCCGCGTGGCGCAGCAGGCGGCGGTCGGCGTCGGTGTGGACGTGGGGGACGGCACGCAGCCCGTACGCCACCGCCGCGACCCGGCGGTCCGGCCGTTCGTCGTGCGCCCAGCGGTCCACCGCGCGGCACAGGGCCGACGGTTCGTCCTCGGCCAGCACCGCCAGCAGCTGGTCGGCGCGCCGGTGGGCGCAGTCGGCCAGCACCTCGGTGAGGTGGTCCAGCGCGCCGTGGCGGTGAGTGTGCAACAGGGCCTGTGCGGCCGTGGCCACGGTCGCGTGCGGGGTCGCGGGCAGCGGCCGCTCGTCGTCGAACCAGCGGGTGAGCCGCGGCTGTACGGCGGTGGGGTCGGCGGCGAGCAGCCGGGCGACGGCGTCGAGGTAGCGGGGGGTGCCGGTGTCCTGGGGGGCGGGGTCGGCGAGGACCAGGCGGCGCAGGAGGTCGAGGCGGATGTCGGCGGGCAGGGTGAGGGACGTCCAGAAGTCGGGGGCGAACTCCCGGGGCAGCGCGGGAGGTGCGGCCGGTCCGGTTCCGTCGGGAGCGGGTGGCGTCCCTGGCGTCCCCTCCGGCCTCCGCCGGTGGGCCACGACGCGGTCCGCGAGGAGTCGCAGGACGGGAAGGTACGGCGTGGCGTCCGGGACCCGCCGCGCCGTCTCGGTGAGCAGCCGGGCGGCCCACCAGCTGTCCGGGGCCGCTTCCCAGGCGGCGACCAAGTCGCGCAGCCGGGCGGCGAGTTCGTCCGGCCCCTGCTGGCGGGCCAGGTGCAGCAGGGACTCGACGACCGGGCCGATGCGGTGGTGCGGTACGGGCAGCGGGTGCCGGTCGGCCGGCGTACGCGGGCGGTGGACCAGGGTGCGCAGTGCCTCGTCGAGGTCCAGGTGCATGCCCTGGATCCAGTCGGCGAGCTCCTCGTGGGCGAAGCGGTAGCCGCCGCCGGCCGGGACCAGGAGGCCCTCGGTGAGCACGGCGGACGCCCAGCCGGTGCCGCCGCCGAGACGGGCGGGGGCCGGGCCCCAGGGGAAGACCGCCTCGAACGACTCGCGGTCCAGTTCGCCCTGGCCCGGGCCCAGGCTGCGTCGCGCGGCCGCGTGCACCTGACCGGACACCTTGGCGGCGAGCCGGCGTACGGCGGTGCCGCGCAGACCGTTCTCGGCGGCGAGGCGGACGGCGACGCGCAGGCACATCAGGTCGAGGTGGGCGGTGAAGACGGCGTCACGGTCGATGTCGGGCCGGTCGTCCAGGGCCGGGCAGGCGGCGCGGACCTCGGACAGGAGGCGGAGGGTGAGGGGGTGGCGAGCGGCGGGTTCGGTGAGGGCTCCGGCGGGGATGACGTAGCGGCGGCGGGCCTCCGCGGCCTCGACGGGGGTGAGATCGGTGAGGCGGAGGCAGGGCGGGAGGGTCTCGTCGGCGCCGGGCCCGCCCTTTCCGTCCCTTCCGTCCCCGGCCGCCGGGTGTTCGTCGTCGGGGGACGCCGAGGACGGCCGGTACAGCATCTCCTGCGGGAACTCGGCGCCGGCGCCCTCCCAGTACTCCGGCCGGCACGACACGACCAGTCGCGCACCGGTGTCCCGCAGCCAGGCCGCCGTGCCCCGGGTCCACGCGGGGAGGCGGTGGGCCAGGACGGGTGGCATCTCCTCGGGGCCGTCGAGGAGCAGCATCAGGGGCCGGCCGGCCGCGGACGCGAGGTGGGCCAGGCGGTCGGGGGTGATGTCGCCCAGGTCCGCCGCGGCGTCGGGACGGGAGGCCGCGACGATGCGTGCCGCCCGGGCGAGTGCCCGGTGGGCCGCGTCCGCGATCGAGGTGTCGTCCTCGCCGAGGTCCGCTCCGCGCAGCCACAGCGTCGGCGCCGGACGCCGGCCCCGTGCGCGGCGGGCCGCGAGGGCCGCCAGTTCGGTGGTACGGCCGCTGCCGGGAGCGCCGACGAGGGCCAGTACGGCGGTGGGGCGCCCTCCGTGGGCACCGTCGGGGCGTTCGCCGCAGGGCGCGCCGAGGCCGTCCCCTGGGGCGAAAGCCCCGTCGCAGCGCTCCCCGCGCACCTCGACGGCTCGTTCGCCGCAAGGCACGCCAGGGCTGCCGCCGGGGGCGGCCCCGGCGACGGTCCCGGCGGGGCTGCCACCGCAGGCGGCGGGTGCACCGGCGGGAGCCGCCCCGGCAGCACTCCCACCGGAAGCCGCCACGCCGTCCCCGGCGCCGGCCCGTGCGGCACCCCCTGCGGCGTTTCCACCGGAGGCCCCGGTGGGCCTCCCCGTGCCGTCGGCGTTGGGCCTCCCCGTGCCGTCGGCGGCGGGGCTCCGGCCGAAGGACCCGGCCGGGCTCCCGCCGAAAGCGTGCGTCGTGGGGCCACCGGCGAGGACCCCGCCGGACCTCCCGGCGGCCACTGCGGGCCCGTCGCCGCAAGCGGCCACGTCATGACCGACGGCACCCCTCGCCGAACGCCCGCCGAAGGCCCCGCCGGAACTCCCGCCGCAGACCTCGGCCGAGCCCCCTCCCCAAGCCCTCGATGCCTCGCCGGCCGAATGCCCCGTCGGCCCCTCACCGCAGGCGCCTCCCGGCCCCTCGCCCGCAACCCTCGTCCCCCGCCCGCCGCAGGCACCCCCCGAAGCCCCGCCGCAGACACCCCCCGAAGCCCCACCACAGGCCCCCGCCAACTCCCCACCCGAAGCTCCCGCCAGCCGCCCACCGCAGCGACTCTCAGAACCCCCACCACTCCCCCAGGCGAACGCAGCCGTCTCCCGAGTCACCCACGTCCGCTCGACCGGCTCCACCGCCGTCCCGTCCCGGCCGGACAGCGGGCCCGCGGGGCCGTCGGAGCCGACCGAGGTGGCGGTGAGTTCGAGGACACCCGCGAGGTTGAGGTCGGCTCCGTAGGCGGGGACCGTCACCGCATTGCGGGCGAGGAGGTCGGCGAGCGGACCGTCGGGCGGGTTCGGCGTGCGCAGCGGGACCGCGAAGCCGGTGTCGTTGTGGGCGGAGCGCAGGGCCGTGCCCAGCACCGCCAGCACGGCGCCGGTCGTCCCGTCCAGGACCGGCCCCCCGCAGGCGGGCCCGCCGAGCCGCAGGGCATCCCGGCCGTCGGTGCCGATGGCCAGTTCGAGTGCGTCGTCGATGAAATGGTGGCGGTCGGTGGCCGGGTAGGTGACGGGGCCGGCGGTCAGCACCCGCGCCTCGCGCCAGCGGCCGGCGGCGATCCGTACGTAGGTGCCGGTGTCGACGCGGTCCCGCGCGGTGATCGGCAGGGGGGTGGCGCCCAGGCCGTCGGTGCGGATCAGGGCGAGGTCCCGCTCGGGCAGCGGGGTGACCTCGTCAGCCGTGACGACGCAGGCGCGGTCCCCGGGGCCGTGCAGGACCAGGCGGGGCAGGCCGTCGACCGCCTCGTGACTGGTGACCACCGTGCCCCGGTGGTCGGCGAGGAAGCCGGTGCCGCGTGGCCGGCCGGCGACGTCGCGGACGCGGATCAGGGCCGTGCCGGGGGCGACGGCGGTCACCGGCGGCGAGCCGTGTGCGGCCGCCGCCCGGGGTGGCACCGTCTCCGCCATCGTCGTACCTCCCGCCGCGTGCCCTGCCTCGGTTCGACGGTAGGCGGGCGGTGATCAGCGGGACAGATCGCCGGACGAACGCGCCCCCTCACGCTCCCTCGGTTCACTCCGAGCGCCCGTCCGGACGGGTGAACCGAGGGGGGTCGTTGGATACACCCTTGGGTGGGGGAACCGAGGGGGGACCGTGGAGCGGCGGGGGCGTGCCCCGTGTCCGCCGCTCCACGGGCTACTACGGCGAGCGGGCGGCTCAGGCCAGCACGGCCAGGCTCTTCGCCTTGCCCTTCTGGTCCTCCACCAGGGCCAGGAAGCGGCCGTCGGGGTCGAACACCGCGACGGGGCCGGCGCCCGCGTACTCCTCGGGCATGTCCAGGCGGACGCCGTTGGTGAGCAGCCGGGCGCGCCGGGCGTCGACGTCCCAGCGGGGGAAGGCGGCCGCCGCCGCGTCGGCGATCGGCATGACGGTCAGTTCCTGCTGGAGCTGGTCGAGGGTGCGGGCGGAGTCCAGCTTGTAGGGGCCGACGCGGGTGCGGCGCAGGGCCGTGAGGTGGCCGCCGACGCCGAGGCCCGCACCCAGGTCGCGGGCGAGGGCGCGGATGTACGTGCCGGAGGAGCAGACCACGGAGACGATCAGGTCGAGCACGGGAGTGCCGTCCTCGGCCACGGCGTCCCGCACGTCGTACACCGTGAAGGAGGAGACGGTCACCGGCCGGGCGGGGATCTCGAACTCCTCGCCCTCGCGGGCCCTCTTGTACGACCGCACGCCGTTGATCTTGATGGCGCTGACCTTGGACGGCACCTGCATGATGTCGCCGGTGAGCTTGGCGATCCCGGCGTCGACGGCGTCGCGGGTGACCTGCGAGGCGTCGGCGGAGGCGGTGATGTCGCCCTCGGCGTCGTCGGTCAGGGTGGTCTGGCCGAGGCGGATCGTGCCCAGGTACTCCTTCTCCGTGAGGGCGAGGTGCCCGAGGAGTTTGGTCGCCTTCTCCAGGCCGAGGACGAGGACGCCCGTCGCCATCGGGTCGAGGGTGCCGGCGTGGCCGACGCGGCGGGTCCTGGCGATGCCGCGCATCTTGGCCACGACGTCGTGCGAAGTGAAGCCCGACGGCTTGTCGACGATGACAAGGCCGTCGGGCGCGGTGGTCTTGCGGTTCATTCGGCGGTGTCGTCCGTCTCGTCGTCACCCGGCTTGCGGTACGGGTCGGCCCCGCCCGCGAAGTCGGCGCCCGCGGAGGCCTCGCGCACCTTGGCGTCGGACGCGCGCGCCTTGTCGAGGAGGTCCTCGATGGTGCGGGCGTTGTCCGGGAGGGCGTCGGCGACGAACGTGAGGGTCGGCGTGAACTTCACGCCGGCCGCGCGGCCGACCTCGGAGCGCAGGATGCCCTTGGCGCTCTCCAGGCCCGCGGCGGCGGCCGCGCGCTCCTCCTCGTCGCCGTACACCGTGTAGAAGACGGTCGCCTCCCTGAGGTCACCCGTGACCCGGGTGTCCGTGATGGTGACGTGCGAGCCCAGCCGCGGGTCCTTGATCCCGCGCTGCAGCTTCTGGGCCACTACTTCCCGGATGAGGTCCGCCAGCCTCTTGGCCCGCGCGTTGTCGGCCACTGGTCCGTCTCCTTAACGTTTCTTGCTTCTTGCTTCAGTCTTCGTCGCTGTGGAGTCTGCGTCGAACGGAGAGCAGCTCCACCTCGGGCCGCGCGGCGACCAGCCGCTCGCAGCGGTCCAGTACGTCGCTGAGGTGCCCGGTGTCCCCCGAGACGAGGGCGAGCCCGATCCCGGCCCTGCGGTGGAGGTCCTGGTGGTCCGTCTCCGCCGCGCTCACCCCGTACCTGCGCTGGAGTTCGGCGACGATCGGGCGGACCAGGGAGCGCTTCTCCTTGAGCGAGTGGACGTCGCCGAGGAGCAGATCGAAGGACAGAGTCCCCACGTACATGTGTGTGTCCGGATGTCCCGCCGGTTCGGGGTACGGGCGCCGCGCTCAGGTGCGGCGCCGATACGGGAACCGTACACGCAACGGCCGGGGCCGATCGACGGAAATAACTTCCGCCGACCGGCCCCGGTCGCGTGTCAGGTCACGCGCGCGGCTTCTCGCGCATCTCGTACGTCGCGATGACGTCGTCGACCTTGATGTCGTTGAAGTTGCCGAGGTTGATACCGCCCTCGAACCCTTCGCGGATCTCGGTGACGTCGTCCTTGAAGCGACGCAGGCCCTCGATGTTGAGGTTCTCCGCGACCACCTTGCCGTCGCGGATGAGGCGTGCCTTGGTGTTGCGGCGGACCTCGCCCGAGCGGATGAGGACACCGGCGATGTTGCCCAGCTTGGACGACTTGAAGACCTCGCGGATCTCCGCCGTGCCGAGCTCGACCTCTTCGTACTCCGGCTTGAGCATGCCCTTCAGGGCCGCCTCGATCTCCTCGATCGCCTGGTAGATGACCGAGTAGTACCGGACGTCCACGCCCTCGCGCTCCGCCATCTGCTGCGCACGGCCGGCTGCCCGGACGTTGAAGCCGATGACGATGGCGTCGGAGCCCATGGCCAGGTCGATGTCGGACTCCGTGACCGCACCGACGCCGCGGTGCAGGACGCGGATGTCGACCTCTTCGCCGACGTCCAGCTGGAGCAGGGAGGACTCCAGGGCCTCGACGGAACCAGACGCGTCACCCTTGATGATCAGGTTCAGCTGCTGGACCTCGCCGGCCTTGAGCACCTTGTCCAGGTCCTCCAGCGAGACACGGCGCGTGCGCTTGGCGAAGGCCGCGTTGCGCTCGCGGGCGGCACGCTTCTCGGCGATCTGACGGGCCGTACGGTCCTCGTCGACCACCAGGAAGTTGTCGCCGGCGCCCGGGACGTTGGTCAGGCCGAGGACCTGGACCGGCGTCGACGGGCCGGCCTCGGCCACGCTGTTGCCGTTGTCGTCGTGCATCGCCCGGACCCGGCCGTACGCGTCGCCGACCACCATGGTGTCGCCGACCCGGAGCGTGCCGCGCTGGACGAGGACCGTCGACACGGCGCCGCGGCCGCGGTCGAGACGGGACTCGATCGCGATGCCCTGCGCGTCCTGGCTGGGGTTGGCCCGCAGGTCGAGCGAGGCGTCGGCCGTGAGGATCACGGCCTCCAGCAGGCTGTCGATGTGCAGGCCCTGCTTGGCGGAGATGTCGACGAACATGGTGTCGCCGCCGTACTCCTCGGCCACCAGGCCGTACTCGGTCAGCTGACCGCGCACCTTGGTCGGGTCGGCGCCCTCGACGTCGATCTTGTTGACCGCGACGACGATCGGGACCTCGGCGGCCTTGGCGTGGTTGAGCGCCTCGACCGTCTGCGGCATGACGCCGTCGTTGGCCGCGACGACGAGGATCGCGATGTCCGTCGACCGCGCACCACGGGCACGCATGGCGGTGAACGCCTCGTGACCCGGGGTGTCGATGAACGTGATCTTGCGCTCTTCGTCGTTGACCTCGGTGGCGACCTGGTAGGCACCGATGTGCTGGGTGATGCCGCCGGCCTCGCCCGCGATGACGTTCGTCTTGCGGATGGCGTCGAGGAGGCGGGTCTTGCCGTGGTCGACGTGACCCATGACGGTGACGACCGGCGGGCGGACCACCAGGTCCTCCTCGTCGCCCTCGTCCTCGCCGAACTCGATGTCGAAGGACTCGAGCAGCTCGCGGTCCTCCTCCTCCGGGCTGACGACCTGAACGTTGTAGTTCATCTCGTCCGCGAGGAGCTGGAGCGTCTCGTCGGAGACGGACTGCGTGGCGGTGACCATCTCGCCGAGGTTCATCATCACGGCGACGAGCGACGCCGGGTTGGCGTTGATCTTCTCCGCGAAGTCGGTGAGCGACGCGCCGCGGGAGAGACGGATGGTCTCGCCGTTGCCGCGCGGCAGCATCACGCCGCCGACGCTCGGGGCCTGCATGGCCTCGTACTCCTGGCGCCTCTGCCGCTTCGACTTGCGGCCGCGACGCGCGGGACCGCCGGGACGGCCGAAGGCGCCCTGCGTGCCACCGCGGCCACCGGGACCGCCGGGACGGCCGCCGAAGCCGGGACGGCCACCGCCGCCACCGAAGCCGCCACCGCCGCCGCCCCCACCGGGACGACCGGCGAAGCCGCCGCCACCGCCCGGACGGGCACCGCCGCCACCGGGACGGGCGAAGCCGCCGCCGCCGGGACGACCGGCGCCGCCGGGACGGCCCGCACCGCCGCCCGGACCACGGCCGCCGGGGCCGGGACGCGGGCCGGCAGCGGGACGCTGCGGCATCATGCCGGGGTTCGGACGCGGACCGGCCGGGCCGGGACGCGGACCGCCCTGCGGACGGGGCATGCCCGCCGGGGACGGCCGGGAGCCGCCGGGACCCTGCGGACGGGGGCCGCCGCCCTGGGCGCCGGGCGCCTGGGGACGGGGACCGCCACCGGGGGCACCGCCGGGGCCGGGACGCGGACCGCCCTGCGGGCGGGGCGCCTGCGGGCGGGCCATTCCGGCGTTGCCGCCGGAGGTGAAGGGGTTGTTGCCCGGACGCGGACCGGACGGACGGGCGCCCGGACGCGGCGCGCCGGCGCCACCCTGGCGCGGGCCCTGGGCGGCGGGACGCTGTCCCTGTCCGCCCTGACGGTCCTGGCCGGGCGCGCCGGGACGGGCACCGCCGGGCTTGGGGCCGGGGCGGGCACCGGGACGCGGGCCCTGGGCGGCGGGCGCCTGGGGCGCGGCCGGGGCCGCCGGCGGAGCGGTGAACTCCGGCGCGGCCGGGGCGGGACGCGGCGCGGGCTTGGGGCCCGGCACCGGACGCGGGCCCGGGGCCGGCGCGGACGCGGGCGGCTGCGCCGCGGGAGGCTTGGGGCCGCCCGGCTTCGGCGCGGCCGGACGGGCCGCCTGCGCCGGGGACGGCGCGGGGGAAGGCTTGGGAGACGCCTTGCGCGGGGCGGGCTTGGCGGACTTGCCGTTGCCACCGCCCTGGAAGGCGTCGGTCAGCTTGCGTACAACGGGCGCTTCGATGGTCGAAGACGCCGAACGGACGAATTCACCGAGTTCCTGGAGCTTGGCCATGACGACCTTGCTCTCCACACCGAACTCCTTGGCGAGTTCGTAGACCCGGACCTTAGCCACTTCGCTCCTTTGAGGTCCGGGTTGCGTCCGGACCGTCGCTAGTTCATGGGCGTACTCATCGCGTACTCATCGAGTGCTCATCGCAATCTCGACCTGCTTTCGACTCGCGAGGTACCAGGCCGCACGGGTTGTTCCGTACGGCTCGTCTTACGGTGTTGCCCGATCGGCAACTGTTGTCTGCTCGACGTACCGGCGCAACGCCTTTGTGTCGAGCGTGCCCGGGGCACGGAGTGCCCGCGTGAACGCCCGGCGGCGCACCGCCTGGTCGAGACAGGCCGCGGCGGGGTGCACGTACGCACCCCGGCCGGGCAGCGTACCGCGAGGATCGGGGACGCATGCGTCCTCGACCGCCACGATCCGCAGCAGATCATTCTTGGCCGCTCGCTCCCGGCACCCGACACAGGTGCGTTCAGGGCATGAGCCGACGTGCGTCCGGCCAGACACAGCTAAGTCTACCTCCCCGCACCGGCCTCACCCTTTGGGGGCAGGAATCGAACACTTGCCGCCGGTAATCTGTCGTGAAGTGAGCGCCGCGCGTCCGGGATCTATTCCCCGGGCTGCTCGGTGTCCGGCCGGATGTCGATCCTCCAGCCGGTCAGCCGGGCGGCGAGGCGCGCGTTCTGACCCTCCTTGCCGATCGCCAGCGACAGCTGGTAGTCGGGGACGGTCACCCGGGCGGACCGGGCGGCCATGTCCACCACCTCGACCTTGGACACCCGCGCGGGTGACAGCGCGTTCGCCACCATCTCGGCGGGGTCGTCCGACCAGTCGACGATATCGATCTTCTCGCCGTTCAGCTCGCCCATGACGTTGCGCACCCGGCCGCCCATGGGGCCGATGCAGGCGCCCTTGGCGTTCAGGCCGGAGCGGGTGGAACGGACGGCGATCTTGGTGCGGTGACCGGCCTCACGCGCGATGGCGGCGATCTCCACCGACCCGTCGGCGATCTCCGGAACCTCCAGCGCGAAGAGCTTCTTCACCAGGTTGGGGTGGGTGCGTGAGAGTGTGACCGACGGTCCGCGCACGCCCTTGGCGACCCGGACGACGTACGAGCGCAGGCGCATGCCGTGCGGGTACGTCTCGCCGGGGACCTGCTCCTGCACCGGCAGGATGGCCTCCAGCCTGCCGATGTCGACGAGCACGTTCTTCGGGTCGCGGCCCTGCTGGACCACACCGGTGACGATGTCGCCCTCGCGGCCCGCGTACTCGCCGAGCGTGGCGTCGTCCTCGGCGTCGCGCAGACGCTGCAGGATCACCTGCTTGGCGGTGGTCGCGGCGATCCGGCCGAAGCCGGACGGCGTGTCGTCGAACTCGCGGGGTTCCTGCCCCTCCGCCAGGTCCTCGGGGTCCTCCTTCGCCCACACGGTCACATGCCCGGTCTCCCGGTTGAGCTCCACGCGCGCGTGTCGGCGGCTTCCCTCGGTGCGGTGGTAGGCGATGAGGAGGGCCGACTCGATCGCCTCGACCAGCAGGTCGAAGGAGATCTCCTTCTCCCGGACCAAGCCCCGCAGGGCGCTCATGTCGATGTCCACGGCTACGCCTCCTCTGCTTCCTCTTCGTGCGTGTCCTTGCGGTTGAACTCGACCTGCACGCGCGCCTTGGCGACCTCGGCGAAGGCGAGTCTGCGTGCGGTGGCCTTGCGGCCCTTGACCCCGGGCACCTCCAGGTCGACGCCCTCGTCGTCGACCTTCAGGATCCTGGCCACCAGGTCGCCGCCCTCGGCGAGCTGGAACTTCACCAGCCGGCCGACGGCCCGGACGTAGTGGCGGTGTTCGGTGAGGGGGCGTTCCGCGCCCGGCGTGCCGACTTCCAGGTCGTAGGCGCCCGCGCCCATCGCGTCCGTCTCGTCGAGCTTCGCCGAGAGCGCGCGGCTCACATCGGCGATTCTGTCCAGGTCGGCTCCGGTGTCGGAGTCGACGACGACGCGCAGCACCCGCTTTCGCCCTACGGAGTCCACGGCGAGCTCTTCGAGATCGAGGCCCTGTGCCGTGACGAGCGGTTCGAGCAGTTCTCGCAGCCTCTCGCTGGGGGTGGTGCTCATCCGGGTGACTCCTCGGCCGCGTGTGCTGTTGTGGGATGGGTCGCGTGTCAGGTCAAAGGGTATCCGGTCGCGGAGGGTGTTGCCGTCCACCTGGGTACGGAGAGTGCACGATACGGTGATCACGGGCCCGGGGCCCGCCTTCTCCCGCTTTCCGCCGCACGAGCTCCCCGAGGACGTCCGCAGTGCCCTACGCTCCGCCGCCGCGCTCCCCGTCGGGACCGCGCAGAAGATCCCTGCTCGCCTCGGCCGCCGGGGCCGCGCTGCTCGCCGGCTGCTCTCCCGGGTCCGACGGCTCCGCCTCGGGCGAGAGCCCCACCCGTCCCTCCGCGGCGGACCAGGCACGCGCGCGTGCGGCGCGGGACAGCGCCGGGCTGGTGGAGCGGTACGACGCGGTGCTCGCCGCGCATCCGGCGCTGACGGGGCGGCTGGCGCCGCTCAGGGCGGAGGTCGTACGGCACGTGGAGGCGTTCGGGGGCGAGGTGAAGGCGCCACGGGCGCCGTTGTCGCCGTCGTCCCCGTCGCCGTCCCGGTCGGCGTCGGCTCCGGCCGCGTCCGCTCCGGCTGGTGCGGGGCCGAGCGGATCGGCGCCGGCGCCTTCCGGGGCGAGCGCTCCGGCGCCCGGTGCCTCCCGGTCCCGTGGGTCCGGGTCCAGTGCTTCCGTGCCGGTGGATCCGAAGGCTGCCCTGGCCGGTCTGGCCGAAGCCGAGCGGGCGCTCTCGGACGCCCGGATCACCGCGCTGCTCGACCTGCCGGGTGAGTCCGCGCGGCTGCTGGCGTCGGTGGCGGCGGCCGGAGCGGCGCACGCGTACCTGCTCACCGAGGAGGCCCGATGAGCGCGGCGGACGAGCTGCGGGCGCTGCAGGCCGCGCTGGCGGCCGAGCACGCGGCCGTGTACGGCTACGGGGTCGTCGGCGGGCGGATCCGCGAGGAGCGGCGCACGGAGGCACGGTCCGGGTACGACGCGCACCGGGCGCGGCGCGACGCGCTGATGCGCGAGGTGCACGACCGGGGCGCGACGCCGGTCGCGGCGAGCGCGGGGTACGCCCTGCCGTTCCCGGTGGCCGACTCGGTCGCCGCGGTACGGCTCGCGGCCGAGCTGGAGGACCGGGTGTCCGGGGTGTACTCCGACCTGGTGCGGGCGACGGCGGGGGCGCGGCGGCGGGAGGCGGCCGTGGCACTGCGGGAGGCGGCGGTGCGGGCGGTGCGCTGGCGCGGCGGCGGCGTGGCCTTCCCGGGGCTCGCCGAGCGCGCCGAGCGCACCGAGACGGCCGCCGCCGGCGCCCCGGGCCGATCGGGCCACTCCCCGGCTCCGGGGCCGTCGCCGGAGCGGGTCCGCTCTTCGTCGACCCCGTCGAGGTGACGCGGCGCCGGGCACACCGGACGAGCCGCGGTGGGCCGCCGGCACCCCGGATGCGCCGGTCCGGCGTCGTCGAGGTGATCGGCGGTCGGGGTGAACGGCCGCGGGGAGGGGCCCGGCGGGCAAGGCGCCAGGGCGGTGGCCGGACCGCCGAGGCGCCGCGGGCGGACACCGGACCGGTCGGGGCACGTCCGGGCACACCGGGGCGTGGTCGGCGGCCGGTGCCGGGCTGAGAGAGTGTGTTTGGCCCGGGTCGTCGTGGGCAGGCGCCCGGATCGCCGGGGCGCGTCCCAGCGTCACCCGGGGCACCCAGCACAATGACCCGGGTCAGGACCGCGGGCCTCGGAGGTCGGCACCGGAAAGCCCGGCGCGGCCCCCGGGACCGCACGGCGGCGGGTGTGGGAACGAGCGGAGGCACGGCCCTCGGGCCCGAGGCACGGCGTCCGAGCGGGCGGGGCACGGGCCGCGGGCCGGACATGAGGCGCCTGAGTGCCGGGGGCCACGCGGCCGGGGCCCGGGGCTGCGGGGCTGCCGGTTCCGTCGGCGAGCGGCCTGAGCGGCCTCCGGCAGTGGAAGCCGGCCGAGGCCGGAACCACCGGATCGCCGGAGCCGACGCCGCAGCAGGACCTCCGGCGCGACGGCAGTGGGTGGGCCGTCGGGCGCGGTGGTGCCCGGAAGGGCGGGGCGGGCCGTCGGGATGACGTGGGCGGGCCGTCGGGGTGATGGGACGTGGGGCCGTCGGTGCGACCGGGGGCAGGAAGGGAACGACTCGCGCATGGTTTTCGAACCGCCGCAGCGTCTGGCCAGGGCGCTCGGTGAGACGGCACCCGACGGTGACGACTGGCTGGAAAGGCTGCCGGAGGCGGTGGACAGGGCCGTCGCGCTGCGCGATTCGACCGCGGAGCGGGTTCAGGTGCCCGGCGGCCGCAGCAGCCTGGTGCTGCTGGTGCGGCGGGCGGACGGCACTCCGGCCGTGCTGAAGCTGGCCCCGCCCCGGTTCCGGCCGGAGGCGGAGCGTGCGGCGCTCGCGCGGTGGGCCGGGCTGGGCGCCGTACGACTGCTGGAGGACACCTCGCCCGACGGGGCACTGCTGCTGGAGCGGCTGCACCCCGACGTCTCGCTGCGGTCGCTGCCGGAGGCGAAGGCGCTGCTGGAGGCGGCGGGGACGCTGCGCCGCCTGTGGGTGACGCCGTCGGCCGGGCACGGGTTCGAGACGGTGGCCGGGCGCACCGGACGGCAGGCGGCGGCGATGCGGGCGAGCGCCGGGCGTGACCCGGAGGTGGCGCCGCTGGTGGAGGCGGCGCTCGCGGCCCGCGAGGAGCTGCTGGCCGGCCCGGCGCAGGAGCTGCTGCTGCACGGTACGTTCCGGCAGAGCAAGGTGCTCTCCGGGGACCGGGTGCCGTGGTTGGCCGTGGGGCCCGACCCGGTGGTCGGGGAGGGCGCGTTCGACCTGGCGCGGCTGGTGCGCGACCGCGTGGAGGACCTGATCGCCTCACCGTCGGGGGCGACGACCACCCGGCGCCGGGTGAAGCGGCTCGCGGAGTCCCTGGAGGTCGACCAGGAGCGGCTGCGCGGCTGGACGCTGTTCCGGGCGGTGGAGTCGGGGGTGCGGGCCCGCCGGGTGGGGCGCCGGCGGGACGCCGAGCTGCTGCTGGAGTTCGCGAGCTGGCTCTGAGAGGGGACCCGGCTCCGAGGACGTGACCCCCGCGGCGCCCGGCTGGTGGCGACCGCACATGAGACGCGTCGTGGGAGCACGGTCGCCGCACGACGAGTACCCGGGGCGCCCGGTAACAGTCGCCGGCGGTGCCGGGGTGCTTCCCCCGGCACCGCCGGCACCACCTCGCGTGACCTGGAGCGACACCGCGTCCGGCGCGCGCGTCAGGCGGTGAGGCGGGCGACCGCCTCCTCGACCGTCAGCTCCTCGCGCTCGCCCGTGCGGCGGTCCTTGAGCTCGACGACACCCTCGCCGGCGCGCCGGCCCGCCACGAGGATCCGCGGTACGCCGATCAGCTCGGAGTCGGTGAACTTCACGCCCGGGGAGACGCCCGCCCGGTCGTCGACGAGGACCCGCAGGCCGGCCGCCGCGAGCCGCTCGGAGACGTCGAGAGCCAGCTCGGTCTGCAGGGCCTTGCCGGCGGCGACCACGTGGACGTCGGCCGGGGCCACCTCGGCGGGCCAGCACAGGCCCTTGTCGTCGGCGGTCTGCTCGGCGAGCGCCGCGACCGCGCGGGAGACACCGACGCCGTAGGAGCCCATGGTGACGCGGACCGGCTTGCCGTTCTGGCCGAGGACGTCGAGCTTGAGGGCGTCGGCGTACTTGCGGCCCAGCTGGAAGATGTGGCCGATCTCGATGGCGCGGTCCAGCTTCAGGCCGGTGCCGCACTTCGGGCAGGGGTCGCCCTCCTGGACGACCACGACGTCGACGTACTCGTCGACCTGGAAGTCCCGGCCGGCGACGACGTTCTTCGCATGCAGGTCGGGCTTGTTGGCGCCGGTGATCCAGGCGGTGCCGGGCGCCACGCGCGGGTCGGCGAGGTACGTGACCTTCTCCAGGCCTTGCGGGCCGACGTAGCCGCGCACCAGGTCGGTGCGCTCGGCGAAGTCCGCCTCGGTGACCATCTCCACCGCTGCCGGGGCGAAGTGCGCCTCCACCTTGCCCATGTCGACCTCGCGGTCGCCGGGCACGCCCACGGCGACGATCTCGCCGTCGACCTTCACCAGCAGGTTCTTCAGCGTGGCGGAGGCCGGGACGCCGAGGGAGGCGGCGAGGGTCTCGATGGTCGGGGTGTCGGGGGTGGGGATCTCCTCCGCGGCGGGCACGGCGGAGCCGTCCACCGGCTTCAGCTGGTAGCTGATCGCCTCGGTGTTGGCCGCGAAGTCGCAGTTCGGGCAGTCGGCGAAGGTGTCCTCGCCGGCGCCGGCCGGGGCGAGGAACTCCTCGGACTTCGAGCCGCCCATCGCACCGGCGGTGGCGGCGCAGATGCGGTAGTCGAGGCCGAGACGCTCGAAGATGCGCTGGTAGGCCTGGCGGTGCAGGGCGTACGACCGGGCGAGGCCGTCGTCGTCGAGGTCGAAGGAGTAGGAGTCCTTCATCAGGAACTCGCGGCCGCGCAGGATGCCGGCCCGGGGGCGGGCCTCGTCGCGGTACTTGTGCTGGATCTGGTACAGGATGACCGGCAGGTCCTTGTAGGAGGACGCCTGGTCCTTCACCAGGAGGGTGAAGATCTCCTCGTGGGTCGGGCCGAGGAGGTAGTCGCCGCCCTTGCGGTCCTGCAGGCGGAACAGCTCGGCGCCGTACTCGTCCCAGCGGCCGGTCGCGTCGTACGGCTCACGGGGCAGCAGGGCGGGGAGCAGCACCTCCTGGGCACCGATGGCGTCCATCTCCTCGCGGACGACGCGCTCGACGTTGGCGAGGACCTTCTTGCCGAGGGGCAGCCAGCTCCAGATGCCGGCGGCGGTGCGGCGGACGTAGCCGGCCCGGACGAGAAGCTTGTGGCTGAGGACCTCGGCGTCCGCCGGGTCGTCGCGCAGCGTCTTCGCCATCAAGTTCGACATGCGCTGGACCGGTGCGTTGGCCATGGTTCTCGTACTCCTGCTGCGTGAGGGTGATGGCAGGAGGTTAGCCGGGCGGGCGGCCCGGCCGGAAATCCTTAACGGCGCAGCAGGGGCAGCACGGCGCCCATCACGGCGTACGGGCGGGGGGCGCTGGGGAAGAGGACCTGGCGGGCGAGGTCGTGGTAGCCGAGGGAGCGGTACAGGGCGCGGGCGGGGCTCTCGGTGTCGATGGCGGAGAGGATCGAGCGGGGCTCGGTGGCGCTGTCGGTGATCGTGGTGATCAGGGCGCGGCCCGCGCCGCGGTTCTGGTAGGCCGGGTGGACGTGGAGTTCGGTGATGACGAAGGAGTCGTCGAGCCAGTGGTCGTTGCCCCGGGCGCGCAGGTAGGGCTCGACGACGGTGGACCACCAGTGGGCGCGGTCGTTGGGCATGCCGTAGACGAAGCCGGCGAGCCGGCCGTCGGGCGTGGTGGCGCCGAGGGCGCGGGCGCCCGGGGAGGTCATGTGTCTGAGGACGATCTGGCGGCGTACCGCCACCTCGTCGGGGCCCAGGCCGAAGGCGACTGCCTGGACCGCCAGCGCCTCGTCCACGTGCGCGGAGAGGTCCAGGGGGCCGATGACGAGGTCCATGCGGGGAGCGTACAGGGGGTGCGGGGGGTGCCGGGGCCGAGAAGGAGACGCTTCAGAACAGCACGCTCATGAAGGCGCCGACCTCCCGGAACCCGACCCGGCTGTACGTCCTTCTCGCCGCGGTGTTGAAGTCGTTGACGTACAGGCTGACGACCGGGGCGACGTCCGCGAGGGCGTGGCGCAGGATGGCCGCCATGGCGGGGGCCGCGATGCCCCGGCCCCGGTGTTCGGGGGCCACCCAGACGCCCTGGACCTGGCAGGCCTGGGCGGTGGCGGCGCCGATCTCGGCCTTGAAGACGACCTTGCCGTGCTCGTCGAAGCGGGCGAAGGAGCGGCCGGCGCCGACGAGTTCGGCGACCCGGGCCTGGTAGAGGAGGCCGCCGTCGCCGGCCATCGGGGAGACGCCGACCTCCTCGGTGAACATCGCGATGCAGGCCGGCATGATCCGTTCCATCTCGTCCTTGCGGACGCGGCGGACGTACGGGTCGGGGGTGATGTCGGCCGGCACGCGGTCCGTGACCATGAGGGGCTGGTGGCGGCGGACGTCGCGGGCGGGGCCCCAGTTGGGTTCCAGCAGGCGCCACAGGTCGTCGGTGGTCCGGGCCGGTCCGACGATGGAGGAGCAGCGGCGGCCGGCGCGGCGGGCGCGGTCGGCGAAGGCGCGGACGGCGCGGGGGGTGGCGCAGATGGGGACGAGGTTGGCGCCGGCGTAGCAGAGGGACGTGAGCATTCCGTCCTCGTACCAGCCCCACATCTCGCCGCCCAGGCGCCAGGGGTCGAGGCCGGCGGCCTGCACGCGGGACGTCACGAAGGCGTTCGCGACGGGCTCGCGGTCGAGGACGGCGAGGGCGGCGTCCAGGTCGCTCGGTTCGAGGACCCGGGAGGTGGTCTGGGTCAACACGGGGGTCCTCCGGGGAACTGCTGGTTTCCGCACTGTACCTGCGGGAGCTGAGGTACGCCGCCCTGCGCCCGACCGCTCGGGGGGCTGTGTGCGTGCCCGTGCGATTCGGGGGGTGCTCGCGCAGTCCCCGCGCCCCTCACGGGGCGCTGCGCCTGGGCTTGGTCAGCCCGCGACCGAGATCGACGGCTCCCCGCTCGTCACGCCGTCCGCCTGCA